>CAVYSK010000010.1:0-244724 GCA_963771155.1 uncultured Chloroflexia bacterium | reverse complement strand
GGGGATCCGGCCGCCATCAGCCCTCGGGCGAAGGCGATGGTCCGCTCTCCGCGGAGATCACGATCGAGTCGATGATCACCGCATCGAGCGGCACGCCAATACGAGGGTCATTGACCGAGACCGTGGCGATCTCGTCGACCACCTCGGTGCCGGTCACGACCTGGCCGAAGATCGTGAACACGCCGACCTGCCGCAACTGGTCGTCGAGATCCACGAGGTCGATGAAGAACTGGCTCCCGTTCGTTCGTCCATCGTTCGCCATGGCGACGGCGTACGGGTCATAGCGAAGCCCCTGGGCCGGCGGCTCGATCTCGAACTCGTAGCCGGGTCCACCGGTGCCGAGGCCCTCGAAGTCCGATCGGTTGTCCCTGGTCTGCGGGTCACCGGCCTGGATGACGAATCCCGCGAGGACGCGGTGAAAGGTGACGCCATCGTAGAAGCCGCACCGCGCCAGGTCCGCGAAGTTGGCCGTGGCGAGTGGCGCCGCGTCGCCGAGCAGCTCGATCACGAACACACCTTCGACCGCCCCGCCGACCGTGACGGTCGCGAAGGACGCGCCGTCGAGCGACGCCTGCGCCGAGGTCAGCGTTGGCGCCTCGGTCGGGCAGGCTGGGCGCGGGGTCAGGGACGGCTCGGCGGTACAGGCCGCGACGGCGACGGCGATCGCGCCGAGCACCAGCCCTGTGCGCCTCATAGGCCGTTCCACTCGAACAGCCGTCGGGCGTAGCTGACCGGCATGGTGCCGCCATAGATCAGCGTGTCGTGGAAGCGGCGGACGTCGAAGTCGCGTCCCTCGTGCGCCTCCACATCGGCCTTGAGCTTCTCGATCATGTGCCGGCCGAACAGGTACGACAGCTGGTAGGTGGGCGTCGACGTGTATCGCTTCACCTCGGCCAGCGCCGCCGGGCGCTCGAAGCCCGTCTCGGCGATGAGCCGCTCGACCGCCTCGTCAAAGCCGATGAGACCGCGATGGAGCTGGACGTCCAGGATGATCCGCGTCGCCCGCCAGATCGCATCGGTGTGAACGATGTACCAGCCCTTCGGGGTGTCGTCGAAGCCGGCCTCCTTCATCATTCGCTCGCAGTAGAAGGCCCAGCCCTCGGAGAACTCCGGCGCCTGCGAGAACAGGCGCACGAGGCTCGGGTTCGCGATCGCCGCGGACAGCTGGAGGTGGTGACCGGGATATGCCTCGTGGACGCTGGTATTCGAGATCGATGAGCGGTTGTGCTCGCGCATCATCTCCGGGGACGAGGGGGGCGTGACGATGTAGGTGCCCACCGGCGACGGGTCGAACTTCGCCGGGTTGTAGTACGCGGCGAACGGGATGAGATGCCGGACGAACGATGGCGTCTCGATGACGTTGAGGTGGTCCTCCTCGGGCGGCGTGGCGATGCCGTGCTCAACGACGAATGTACGAGCCAGGTCCATCGCCTGGCGATACTCGTTGAGCGACTCCGCGAAGGTGGCCGCGTGGTCGTTCTTGACGACGTCGGCGACCTGTTCCGCGGAAGCTCCCGGCTCGATCTCGGCCAGCAGGGCCTCACGCGCGGCCTTCTCGACCTCGAGCAGCTCCTCCCCCACGGCGAGGATCTCGTCGCCGTCGGCTTCCAGCTCGCGAAGGCGGATCATCTCCTCGAAGCGCTCCGGGCCTGCCTTCCAGTTCGCGGTGGCACGGGACAGGACGTCGTCGCGCAGCCAGGCGGCGTGGTCGAGCAGGGCCGCCTTGGTGCCGTCTGCAGCAGTCGACAAGCGCTCGACGAGGGTGTCGTCGCCGGCCTCCGAGCGGGCGGCGGCGAGAATCAGATCCAGGAACCCGGGGATCATCTCGGTCGACTGGAGGTCGATCTCGGTCCATAGCCGGACCGGCTCGGTAACGCGCTCACGGGTCTCGAGGAGGTAGCGCGGTGCCGCCTCCAGGCGGCCGGCGATGCTATTCAGCCGATCGGGGAGCGGCGCGAAGTCTCGGGTGAAGAGCGGAAAGATCGACTCGCCGATGTAGCTGGCGCCGTCCGACGACCCCGCCCAGGTCCGGTACTCCGTCTGCCAGAACAGCATGAGCCGCGCCTGGTGAATGGCGAGGTCGCGGTCGAGCGCTCGGTCCTTGGTCAGCTCACCCGCGTCGATGGCCGACAGCTCGTCGATGGTGCGTCGAAAGAACGCGATCTCCGCGTCGATCGCGTCCCGACCGCCGCCGGCGAGCTCGCCATCGTGTTCGTGGAGGCCGAAGAACGTCGCCACCTCCGGGCGCATCGCGAGCTGGTCGCGGAACCAGCGGTCGATGGTCCGGTCGAAGCGCGCATCGGCGTCTGATGGTGCCATGGTCATGAAGGGGAATACCTCGGCGGCGCGATCGCCGGGCGCCGGCGGTCGACTACTGGTTCGGTTGCGTCCGGTGGGAGCCCTCAGCCGGGATCGGCAAGGGCGCGCTCGAGGAAGCCTAGCACCCAGCCGGGATAGTCCTCCGGGCAGGCGTCCGGCGTGCCCGCATGGCCGGCCGCCTCGCAGACGTGAAGCTCGACCTCGCTCTCGGCCGCAGCAGCCGCGGCCTCCATCTCGACCCCATCGGTCGGGCCGATGGAACCGTCCGCACCGCCGTATACGAGCAGCACCGGACGCTCGTCCAGCCGGGCGATCGCCTGGATCGGGTCGACGGCGCTGGCGTCCTCGCCGGTCCGCATCAGCGTCCCCAGCAGGACCGCCCAGCTGGCGGGCATCGACAGCGGGTAGCCGGCACCGTCGAGTCGCGCCTGGATCGCGTTTGCGAGGGTGGCATGCGTCGATTCCACGACCAGCGCGTCCACGCGCTCGTCACGATCGGCGGCTGCCAGGGCGCTCGCGCCTCCCATCGACACGCCGTACACCCCGATCCGGTCCGGGCCCTTGCTGGCCTCCAGCCAGTCGAGCATCGCCTCGAGGTCCCGCGCCTCGCGCACACCCTGGGTGGTCTGCTCGTCCTCGCTCTGTCCGTGATTGCGGAAGTCGAACAGAAGGAGGTGGTAATCGTCGTGGAGGATCGCAGCGCGATCGAGCATGGCGCTCTTGTTGCTGCTCCACCCGTGCGCAAGGATCACCGTGGGCGCGGAGGGTGGCGCGCCGCTCGCGGCGGGGATGTACCAGCCGGCCAGACCGACGTCGCCCGGCCCGGTGACCGCTTCCCCGGCCACGGCGCCGCGGGCGGTGCACGCGGTTGGGTCAGATTCCTCGGCGAGGGCGGCGTCACCGGCGAGGTCGTAGTTGATCGCCTCGTACTCCCAGCCGAGGCTGGCGGGAGTGCGGCAGTCACTGGTCGGTGACGGCGCCTCGGTCAGCTGGCTCGAACCCTCGTACCCGACGTAGCCGAAGTACACAACGAGGACGACGAGGGCCGCCGCGAAGGCGAAGGTCAGCCACTGGCCGGCGCGGGCGCGGCGTGCGGTGCTCGGATCCTGCGGCAGCTCATAGGGCATCGCTGGCGGGGAGTATACGGTCGCGCTGCACCAAAGCCGGGGCACCGCGTACAATCCGTCGCCGATGACCAGTCAACGACCGACTCGGGCCGCTTCCGCCGCCGGCGCGCGAGGTCGCGTCCCCCACACGCTCGCACCCGCGCACCTCGGCGAGGCGACCGCTGCCGCCACCGTCGCGGTCGTCGTGGGCGGGATCGCGATGGTCATCACCGGCATCGGCGTGATCGCCCTCGCCCTCACCATGGGCGCTCGCTTCGGAGGGAGCCCTCCGCCGGACGTGGCGTCGCTCGCTCTGCTGCCAGCGCTGACCGGGCTGGGGATCCTCATCCTCGGCGCCGCCCTGACAGCCGGCGGTGTGGCGGTGCTCGGCGACGTCCGTCGTGCCCGCCTGGTGACCGGCATCATCGCCGTCATCACCGCCGCGGTAGCGGCCCTCGGCACCGTCGTGGTGATGACCAGCATCCCGCCCGACCCGGTGCTCGGCATCGCGCTGACGGTCGGCGCGCTCGTCTTCGGCGTCGCCGCGATCCTGCTGCTCCGCCCGCGCCGCTGAGCGCGGCGTGGCACGCGCCATCCTGTTCATCGGCACGGTCGCCTGGGGCGTCGCGGGGGCTGCCGGACTGGCGCTCGCGGCGGTTGGCGCCGACGCGCTGGAATCCGCCCTGCCGCCACTCTCGATCGACACCGATGCGCTGCGCGGCGCGATCGTGGCGGTCGCCGTCGCCATGGCACTGACGGCTCTGCTCCACGCAACGGTCCTGGTCGGGTTGCGACGAGAGCGACGGCGTGCACGGACCGCCGGGATCCTGCTCGCGGCGTTGCTGGCGGCCACCCTCGTCGCCCTTGCGGCGGCGGCCTTCACGAGCGCGATCGCCACGCCGGCCTCTGCATCGGCGCTCGTCGTCGCCGGCATTGCTGCCGCCGTCGGCGCTGCTGCGTATGCCGCGGTCGCGGCTCAGCTGGTGGGCGAGCTGCGCTCCGAATCGGCCTCCTGAAGCGACCCCGGCCCTGTGCTATGCTCCGCCACCGTCGCCACCGCCGCGGGCCCGTGGTGTAGTGGCCAAACATGCCAGCCTGTCACGCTGGAGATCGCCGGTTCGAATCCGGTCGGGCCCGCCACCCTCACCTCCGCGGGCCGATCCGTCGCGACGACCCTGAGGTCCTTAGGGGTTCTGCGTCCCTCCGGCAGCCTCCTGGACGGCCTCCCTCGTTGCCGCCCGCGAAGCGGCCTCCCGGAGCTCCTGCTGACGCGAGGTGTGGTGTTTCGTGATCGCCTCGCATGCCTCGTCGACGTCCGATGTGATCGTCACCAGGTCGAGATCCTCGGCGCTGACCTTCTCCTCGTACAGCGGCTTGTCGCGGATCCAGCGGATCATCCCCTCCCAGTACTCCGTGCCGTATAGCACGACGGGGAAGTGCTCGACCTTGCCGGTCTGGATGAGCGTGAGCGCCTCGAACAGCTCGTCGAGCGTCCCGAAGCCGCCGGGGAAGATCACGAACGCCCCGGCGTACTTCACGAACATCACCTTGCGCACGAAGAAGTAGCGGAACTCCATGCCGAGGTCGACGTACTCGTTCAGGCCCTGCTCGAAGGGCAGCTCGATGTTGCAGCCGATGGAAAGGCCGCCTGCCTCCTTGGCGCCTCGGTTCGCCGCCTCCATGATCCCCGGCCCGCCGCCGGTGATGATCGCGAACCCGTGCCTCGCAAGCTCCGCCGCGACGCGGCGCGCCGCCGAGTAGTACCGGTTCCGTCGCCCGACGCGCGCCGAGCCGAAGATGCTAACCGCGGGCCCGACCTCGGCCAGGGCATCGAAGCCTTCCACGAACTCACCAAGGATGCGCAGCGCGCGCCAGGTATCGGTCTCCTGGAACCCCGGAATTGGCTCGCGAGAGCGGAGGAGCTTCTGGTCCTCGGTGGCCTTGATCCGGGCCTTGGCCGCCGCGCACGACGACCGCGCCCCGGCGGCGCTCTGGCTCCTTTTTCCTGCGCGGCATGGGACTCCTCTCGCTCGACAGGCACGGGGGCGAATGCTACGGTGGCCGCTGGCCGGCATCGTTCCTGCTTCGCATGGACTGTGCCGGTCGGATCTCGTACGTGGATGAATTCTATTGCCGGACCTGCTGCGGCGCGTCGCCGCGCTGACCGTCCTGAGCGCTGTGGGGATCGCCCTGCTCGCCCCGCTCACCGCACGCTCCGCGCGCCCCGACGTCGCAGCCGACGTCGAGCCGTTGCTGGCCGGACTCCCCGTGTCCGCGCCAGCCTTGAGCGCGACCGTTGACCGCGCCCCCGCCGCCGACCGTGGCGTGACCTCCCGCCTCGCGATGGCGGTCGAGGTCCGAGCGTCCGTTCCGGAACGCCTCCACGAGACCGACCTCTCTGCGCCGCCCGCTGCCCCGATGGAGGCGACCCTGGTCAACGTCGCTCCGCCCGCCCTGGCCGCAACGATCGTTGCCGCGCCACCGCCCGGCGATGCGGTGACCGGACGCGCGTCGTGGTACTGCCACAAGGTCGGCACCTGCCCCGCTGGCTTCTCGCCGGCCGACGCGTTCGTGGCCCTTCCCGGCGCACTGGGTGGCGCCGGCGGACAGGGGGTCGTCGGGCACGTTACGGTCTGCGCGGATCGTTGCGCTGAGCTCCCTGTGGTCGACTTCTGTGGCTGTTACTGGGGGACGGCGACGCAGCGCGTGGCCGACCTGTCGGCCGCCGCCTGGGAGCTCCTCACCAACCAGCCGCGCAGCGCCGGGGTGATCACCATCACGGTCCACCTGGACGGCTGACGGCGTGCATGTCGTTCGACGCATCCTCGTCCTCGTCGCGATCTCGGTGACCGGCATCGCGCTGCTCGCGCCGCTGGCGGCGCGATCAGCGGCACCGGTGCCGCTGCCGATCGAGGAGCACCTGCTGAGCCTGGAACTGGCACCCCTGTCGGCCGTGGACCGGGGGACGACCGACCGAGGCGCCACCGCAGGACGCGAGGCCGCTGCCGAGGCACCGGCGACCGACGAGGCGGAGGCGCTCGACCCCGCACCGGTCCCGACGCCCGGATCGGCGCCGATGGAGGCGACGCTGTACTCCGCAGCCGCCCCAGCCGTGCCGGCCGCACCGCGAGTCACGTACAGCGGAACGAGCGTCTGGGACGACCTTGCGCAGTGCGAGTCGGGCGGAAACTGGGCGATCAACACCGGCAACGGCTACTACGGCGGCCTGCAGTTCAGCTACGGGACCTGGCACGGCTACGGCGGTGGCGAGTTTGCCGAGTACCCGCACCAGGCAACCCGCGAGGAGCAGATCATCGTCGGCGAGCGGCTTCGTGCGGCGCGCGGATACGCTCCGTGGCCGGCATGCCGCAGCAAGCTGGGCCTTCCCTAGGGACCGACCCCCCGCGAACCCTGGGGTAGCATCGGTCCATGCTCCAGCCAGTCCGTGTCGGGCACGTCGTGCTCAAGGTTCGCGATCTCGACCGGTCGCTGGCGTTCTATCGCGACCTGCTCGGATTCCGTGTGGCAAGCGAGATGAGCAACGTGATGATCTTCCTGACCGCCACCGGCGAGAACCATCATGACCTCGCCCTGCTGCGCGTCGGGGACTCCGCGCCCTCGCCGATGCCGACCGCGGTCGGGCTCTACCACCTCGCGATCCAGCTTGCCGACTGGGACGCGGTGCGGACGGCCCACGGGCTCCTCTCGGAGCGCGGGCTCCTGAAGGGCACCGCCGACCACGGCGTTACGAAAAGCCTGTACACGGTCGATCCGGACGGGAACGAGATCGAGCTGTACTGCGACGCGCCGAGGGACGAATGGGAGGGGCGCGTCGGTGAGGTGATGACGGTGCGCCCGCTCGAGCTCGGCGACTGACGCACCCGTCCAGCGCATCGGCACACCGATTGCTTGGTGGGCGGACGTGCCGTTTCTGCCGTTCGTCCTGCTGCTGGCGTGGCAGGCGCTGAGCCGATCCGCCTCCTTCGCCCTCGGCTGGGCCACCGCCCTCTACTTCGGACAGGTGCCCGGTCGCCCGGGCCGGATGCTGGCGGTCATCAGCCTGGTCGCCGCGGGCTGGGTCATCCTCGTCCTCGGCTTCGCGGTCCCGATCGCGGTCGGGGCGATGCTCGAGGCGGCCGGCCTTGTCGAGGAGAACTTCGACGTCGAGTTCCTGCACTACGTCGGGTTGGCGGCGGGGGTGGTACTCGTCCCGCCGTGGCTCGCCGGGCTCGCGGTGTGGGGGGAGTTCCACGAGGACCGCTCAGTCCGCACCTGGCTGCGCCTGGTTCCGATGAGCTATCCCTCCACGGCGATGCTGGGCGCCGCGGTCCTCCAGATGGTGGCCCTCACGCCGATCCTGCTCTTCCAGCGTTGGCGGCAAGGGCGGAAGTACATCCAGATCTCGCTCGTGATGCGAGAGGGAACCGATGACGACCTGGTCGAGGCCGTCTCCCAGGCGCTCGGATCGATCGGCATAGAGGACGCCGAGGTCGCCGAGGCCTCCGGCCCGAAGGTCTGGCCGCTGCGCACCGTGGGGTTCGCCGTCAAGCATCTTCTCGGCGCCGTGGTGCGCGGTGAGCCGATGCGCCTTGCGACCGAGGAGCTCGAGATCCTCGCGTACGCCACGAACATCTCCGTCCAGGGCCCGAAGGAGCTGACGTATCGAGTCCGCGCCGCGATCGAGCGTCGCCTCGGCTTCCACGACGCGTACCTGACGTGGAACGACGAGGCGCAGCAGATCGAGGACCTGCTGATCGAGCTCCATCGCAGAAGGACCGGCTCCATGGCGACCTTTGTGAAGCGGCTCGATCGGATCCAGGATCGAATGGACAGCGCCAGCATCAACAGCGAGGAGTGGAACGTCCTGTACCGCCGGCGCCTCCAGGTGGAGCTGGGGGTCCGAACCGATGACCCGGCTCGCCGGCGCCAGACCGATGCCGCGTAGGATGCGCCGATGCGATGGCTGCGGCGGATCGGCCTGGTGCTCCTGGTGCTGGCGGCGCTCCTCGTCGCGTGGGAGCCGACACGAGTCGCGCTCCAGACCGCGGTCATGCTCCCGAACATGCTCGGCGCGGGTCCACAGCCACTGACCCTATTCAGCCAGCCGCCGGAGCGCCTGAGCCTGCCGTACCGCGCCGCCGACGACGGCGGCGAGCCCGACCTGGCGGAGCTTTGGCTCCCCGACGGGGCATCCGCCGAGCGGCCGGCCGGCGCGATCCTCCTCGTTTTCGGCGTGAACAACCTGGGCCGCAACCACCCGGCCATCGAGCGCGTCGCCGATGCGCTGGCCCGTACCGGCGTGGTGGTGCTGGTGCCCGACTCGAGGACCCTGCTCGAGGGCCGCCTGGAGGTCGGCGAGATCGACGGCGTGGTCGACGCGTTCGAGCTGCTGGCCGCCCGGCCGGAGGTCGACCGCGAACGGATCGGGATCGTCGGCTTCAGCGTCGGCGGCTCGCTGGCGCTCCTCGCCGCAGGCGATCCGGCGATCGCGGACGACGTGCGGTGGGTGAACGCCTTCGGTGCCTTCGCCGATGCGCGCACCTATCTCGCCTCGGTCGCGTCCCACGCGTACCGCGACACGGGCGGTTCCGAGGTCGCCTGGACCCCGACCCCGCTGGCCCGCGAGGTGTACGTCGCGTTCCTGCTCGGGCAGGTCGACGACGCCGCGCGACCGGGCGGCGCTGACGGCCGCCTACGGCGAGGCCATCCTCGCCGGCGAGCGACCTCGGACCCGACCCGGGCGTTCGTGACGCGCTGAGCTCCGACGTGGCGCGCACCGTCAACGACCTGCTCGTCGCCGGCTCGCTCGACGACGCGATCGACGCGATCGGGGAGCTGCCCGACGAGAGCCTGGCATTCATCGACGCGATCTCGCCGGCCAGGCACCTCGGCGGGGTGGAGGCCGACGTGTACCTCATGCACGAGACCGAGGATCATCACGTCCCGTTCGTGGAGTCGCGCGCGCTCGCGTCGGCCCTCGAGAACTCGGCGCTGCTGGCGGGCCATACCGAGTTTCGGCTGTTCGACCACGTTCAGCCCGACGACCTGGACCTCGCTGCGGCGGCGCCCGAGCTGTGGAAGCTCATGCTCCACGTGCGGCGCCTGATGGAAGAGACGCTCTAGGTCAGCCGGCGCGGATGAGCGCCGCGGATGAGCGCCGCCGGCGGCTACGGCGTGCTGGCGAACAGGGCCAGCGAGCCGAAGATCAGCACCACGCCGACCGCCACGATCACGAGTCGCGCGATCCACGGGTTCCGCCGCTCCGGCATCGGCTGGTAGGGCCGGCCCTTGCGCCGGCGAGCGCGATCGGCTCACGCGGTCGGGCTCCAGGTGCGACGGAAGAGGAAGGGCACGGTCAGGGCCTCGCGGCTCGACACCGAGCGCAGCTGCTTCCGCGTCCGCTTGAGCAGCTTTCCGTGATACGTGCCGTCCCCGTACGGCTCGAGGAGGCGTGCCACGTCCCACTCCCGGACCCCGGCGATGGACGTGTCCGGCAGCCAGCGGTCGAGGATCGCCTTGGCCTCGTCGATCGCCACGAACCGCCGGGAACGGCTGGCATTGTCCAGCGTGACGAGCGCGTTCTCGAAGCTCGTGTCGACGTCCTCGATCAGGGTCGTCAGCCGCTCCATGGTGCCGGGCATGCGCTCCGGCTTGAAGAGGCCGGTGAGCAGCGTGCGACGCTCGGACGCGTCCAATCCTTCGAGCACCGGGCGCAGGCTCGGGATGCCCGTCGCCGGGTCGGCGGCGGGCACGTCGTAGTCGTAGAGGCGGACCATCATCGGGTGCTGATCGTAGCCCGATGCGGCCGGCGCCGTACAATCGGCCGCAGCCGCGCCGGCCGGCGCGCACCGGTCCATTCATCACGTGGAGGCCCCGCTCGCATGCTCCTCGACGGCAAGAAGCTGCTCATCACCGGCGTCCTGACCGACGACAGCATCGCGTTCTCCGCCGCGAAGGTGGCGCAGGAGCAGGGTGCGGAGATCCTGCTCACCAACGTCGGCAAGGGCGTCCGCCTCACCGAACGCGTCGCGCGCAAGCTGCCCACCACGCCGGATGTCCTGCAGATGGACGTGAACAACCCGGACGACATCGCCGCCGTGGCCTCCGACGTCATGGGCCGCTGGGGACGCCTCGACGGCGCCCTGCACGCCATCGCGTTCGCTCCGCAGGACGCGCTGGGCGGCAACTTCCTCACCGCCCCATGGGAGAGCGTGGCTGTCGCCGTCCAGACCTCGGCCTACTCGCTGAAGGCGCTTGCGGTGGGGCTCCTCGAGCCGCTGAAGGTCGCTGGAGCCGACGGCGGCGCATCGGTCGTGTCGTTGACCTTCGACGCTCGCGTGGCCTGGCCGATTTACGACTGGATGGGCGTCGCCAAGGCCGGCCTGGAGGCGACGACGCGGTACCTGGCGCGTGACCTCGGAGAGCACAACATTCGCGTCAACACCGTCTCGGCCGGACCCGTCCGCACGATGGCGGGCAAGTCCATCCCCGGCTTCGACGCCATCGCCGGCTCGTGGAGCTCGCGCTCGCCGCTGGCGTGGTCCCTGACCGATGCGACCCCGGTCGGCCAGATGTGCGCCTTCCTCCTCTCCGACATGGCGCCGATGACGACCGGGGAGATGATCCACGTCGACGGCGGCTACCACGCCCTCGGGGCCGACTTCAAGGGCGGATCCGAAGGCTAGCGGTCGCGGGTCCCACCGCAGCTTCCAGGTCCAGCAGATGGCGCTTCGCGGGTAGCCCGCCGCCATAGCCGCCCATTCCACCGCCGGCGGCCACGACCCGGTGGCATGGAACGATGACGGCGAGCCGGTTCGAGCCGTTCGCCCGTCCCACGGCCCGCCAGGCGTTCGGCGCGTCGACCCGGGCGGCGAGCTCGCGGTAGGGGATCGTCTCGCCGTAGGGAATGCGACGCAGCTCCGCCCAGACGCGTTCCTGGAACGGGCTGCCGGGAAGATCGAGCGGCAGGTCGAACTCGCGGCGCTCGCGGGTGAAATACTCCTGGAGCTGCCGCGCGGTCCGGTCGAGGAGCGGGGCATCACCCTCCCCGGTCGGTCCGAAGCGGCGACGGACGGCAGAGAGCTGCGCCGCCATCATGGGCCGCCGGCTGAAGTCGGCGAGGACGACCGCCTTGTCCGTCGCGCCGATCGTCATCGGTCCGATGGGCGTCGCGATCTCCCGGATGCGGACCGGGACGGCGGCGTCGGGATGGCAGCGCAGGCAGGCGCGATAGCCGGCGGCGCGGGCATCGGCCGCATCGGCAAGGAAGGCGACGTTCTTCCGCAGCGGCTTGCGGACCCGGCACGACGGCCGGCAGTAGATGCCGGTCGTGCGCACGGCAGCGACGAACCGTCCGTCATAGGCAGGATCGGAGGCGAAGAAGGCGCGCTCGAACTCGACGGTGCTCATGCGGATGGAACGCCGGCGGTGCGGCTGACGTGAGGTCTCAGGCGTTCCCGGGCTGCTGTCGCATCACGAGGTTGACCGTGAACGGCGCGCTGCCGAGCCGCGTGCCGTCGGACCGCACCTCGATCCGATGCCGCCCGATCTCCTGCAGCCGCATGCCCTTGAGGTCGGCGACGATGTTCGCGGTGGTCGCGTTCGGCGGCACCTCGATCCGCAGCCGGGGCGCCTGGGAGAGCGTGTCGGTCCCGCTCGGGCTGACGACCTGCAGGCTGAGGTCGTGCGCTCCCGGCGTTGCCTCGAGGATAGCGACGATGAAGCACCGGCCGTGCGTGGCCGGCAGACGCGCCACGTTGATCTGGCTGAACACGCCGATCGCGCTGATCTTGCCGTCCTGCGCCGTCAGCGCGTAATCACACAGCAGCAGCGTGTTGAGCTGGAGGTCAGCCATCCCGGCAAGCCTACACCGGACCGGCGCCCGTCTCGTCCGGCGGGCTCGCCAGGCCGGCGAGCCGAGCCCCGGTCCAGGCCAGCTCGACGAGGGGAAGCGACGTCAGATCCGCCGACGGGACCCAGGCGGCGGTGTCGCTCGAGCCACCGATCTCGTCACGCAGCTCGCCGCCGGTGACCCGCACCCGGTAGATGATGCGGATGGCGTGGAAGTCGGTGGGAACGCTGTCCTCGGGATGCACGAAGTTGCCGGCCCACGAGTCGACGCCGGCAAGCTCCAGGATCTCGCCGGTCAGACCAGTCTCCTCCTCCAGCTCGCGGATGGCCCCGTCGCGCGGGTCCTCGCCGAACTCGATGCCGCCGCCGGGCAGCGTCCACATCCCGTCCGAGGACGCCGTGGCGCCCGGCGCGATCCGGGTCAGCAGGAGCGAATCCGCGTCGACGCACAGCGCGTAGGCGGCCACGCGGGTCATGCGCCGCGGCGCATCGGTCATGCGGAGGCGTACTGGTCGGCGCCCAGGAAGTGGATGCTCACGTACGGATCGTCGCCGATGACGACCGAGTCGTGTCCCGGGCCGATGGCGAACAGGTCGCCGGGGCCGACCTCGATGACGCGCCCGTCGGTCATCTCGATCCGGTTGCGACCGGCCAGCACCAGCCCGAGGTGGCTGACCTCGCACACCGCCTGGCCAAGGGCCGCGCCGACGTGCTGCGACCAGCGCCACCCCGGCTCGTACGACGCGCGCCCGACCGCCATGCCGCCGATCTCGACGAGGTCGAACCCGCCGAGCGGGAAGTCACGGTGCTCGTCGGGCTCGGCGAAGCGTCGGACGATGGCTGCGGACTCGGGCATGGGTCAGTCTCCTTCGCTGTCCTCGGTGTAGAGGTCCGGGTCGAGGAGCCAGGCCAGCTCCCCGCCTCCGGGTTCGGGGACGCCGTAGAACTCGACGCACGCCAGCCCGCCTTTCCGCATCCGCACGCTCGCCGCGCCCGTCAGCAGCGCCACCGCTCCGGAGAGATCGGGCTCGTGGCCAACGAACATCAGCCGTCGCGCGTCGGGATGGTCGGCCAGCGCGCGGCCCATCTCTCCCCAGCCGGCGCCCGGACGGAGCCGATCGTCTGCCTCCGGCGCGCCAGCCCCGATGCCCTCGCAGAACAGCTCGGCCGTCTGGAGCGCCCGCGGCAACGGTGAGCTGAGCACGACGTCCGGCCGCAGGTTGAGACGGCGCCAGAGCGGAGCGGCGTTCCGGAGCGCGTCGCGACCCTTGTCGGTGAGCTCGCGGGTGTCGTCGTTCGTGGCGCGCGGCTGGCCGGCCTTGCCGTGGCGCAGGAAGTAGAGGATCACCCGAGCGTCGTGGCGGGCGGATCCTCGGCGGCCCCGCCGCGCGTGCCGCGGTGGCCCACGGCCACACCGCGGGTGTGTCCGGTCCGCTGGACGTGCACCTGTCCGGCCAGCATGCGGTCGGCCTTCGGAAACGCAATCGATACGACGCCGTTGCCGAACGTCACGTTCGCACGTCGCGCGTCAACCGGGTAGGGCAGCTCGATCCGTCGCTCGTACGGCCCGTAGGACCATTCCCGGGTCAGGTAGCGAATCCGCTCCTGGCCTTCCCCGTGGATCGCCGCCCGCAGGGTGAGGCCACCGTCATCAGTTACGTCGATGCTGATGTCCTCCGGCGCCACGCCGGGCATCGGTGCCACCACCATGAGCTCGCGGTCGTTCTCGAAGACGTTGACTGGGACGGCGGTCGCATCGGTCATTGCAGCTGTTCCTCCTACAGGTCCGATGCTACCGCTGCGAGGTCCTAAGGCCTAGCATTGGTCTCACCCATGCAGCGATCCGAGACCACTCCCGACGAATTCCTCGCCTCGCTCCCCGATGGCGTCCATGACGACATGGTCGCCGTCGACGGGGCACTTGCTCCCGTGTTCGCCGGTGCCGAGCGGGTGCTGTGGGAAGGCCCGTTCTGGGGTGGCACTCAGCAGCACATCATCGGCTACGGCTCGTACCACTATCGGGGTCGCAGCGGCGCCGAGGGTGAGTGGTTCGTCGTCGGTCTGGCGGCGCAGAAGAACTACCTGTCGCTGTACGTCAATGCCGCCGACGAAGGGGAGTCCCTGGCTCAGCGATACGCGAGCCGGCTCGGCAAGGTGAAGGCGGCCAGGGCGAACGTGCAGTTCAAGCGCGCGTCGGACCTCGACCTCGATGTGCTGCGCGAGATGGCGACACGAGCACGCCAGCTGGCGCCGTCCACCTGAGCGCGGCGTCCGCGTACCGTTCGGGGCGACAGCGAGGGTCAGTCCGGGAAGGCCTCCGGGCCGCGCTCGGAGAGCTCGCGTGCGTGCTCGTGGGTATCCTCGGGTGGGATCCACGAGTACGGATAGCGGTCGTCCTCGAGCTCCGATGCCTGCTTCGTCAGGTGCAGCGGGTGAAACGTGTCGATCATCACCGCCAGCTCCTCGGTTGCCTCCTTGCCGATCGAGGCCTCGACCGATCCCGGATGCGGCCCGTGAGGGATCCCAGCGGGATGGATCGTGAACGAGCTGATGTCGACACCGCGCCGCGACATGAAGTTGCCGGCCACGTAGTAGATGACCTCGTCGCTGTTGATGTTCGAGTGGTTGTACGGCGCGGGAATGGCGAGCGGGTGGTAGTCGAACTTGCGCGGCACGAAGGAGCAGATCACGTAGTTCCGCGGCTGGAACGTCAGATGAACGGGTGGCGGCTGATGGACGCGCCCGGTGATCGGCTCGAAGTCGCCGATGTTGAACGCGAACGGCCACAGGTGCCCGTCCCAGCCGACGAGGTCGAAGGGATGGTGGTGGTAGTGGTAGGCGGTGATCCGGCCGCGCGTCTTCACCTCGATCACGTAGTCGCCCGACTCGAGGTTCGGTGCCATCTCCGCCGGTGGGCGGATGTCGCGCTCGCAATACGGCGAGTGCTCGAGCAGCTGGCCGAAGTCGTTCCGGTAGCGCTTCGGCGGGACGATCGCCGAGGGAGACTCCACCCACAGCATGCGCTGGTCGTCTGACAACGGCCGCAGCCGATATGTTGTGCCGATCGGGAGGACCAGGTAGTCGCCGGGGGCGTAGTCGATCGGTCCGAAGTTCGTCTCAAGCACCCCGGAGCCGGTGTGCACGAAGTACATCTCGTCCGCTTCGCCGTTGCGGTAGTACCGCTCCATCGGCTCGCCGGGGAGCACGACGCCGAAGGTGACGTCAGAGTTGTAGAAGAGCGGCACCCGCCCGGTGATCCCGTCCCCGGTCGGCGTCAGGTCCTTCGTGTTCACCAGCCGATGCCGATGCGCCCCGGCGGCCTCGTCCGCGGACTGCTCGATCCGCACGTCACGGACCTTCTCGACCTGGTGGGTCTGGGTCGGCGGGGTGTGGTGGTAGAGCAGGCTGGCCCGCCCACTGAAGCCCTCGACGCCGAACAGCTCCTCCGCGTACAGGCCGCCATCGGGCTTGCGGAACTGGGTGTGACGCTTGTGCGGAATCTCGCCCCGCTGCACGTAGAACATCGGTGTCATTATCTCGCGGTGATCATCGACCCCGGGACAGAGAAGGGCGCGCGAGCCGATTCGCGCCTCCGCACCGAGGGCGTCGCGTGGCTGATCACGGTGTCCGAGGCGGGGATGCCGGTACCGACGCCGGTCTGGTTCTGGTGGGATGGCGAGACCATCCTCGTGTACTCGCAGCGCGACAAGCCGAAGCTGCGCCACATCGCCGCCAATCCGCGGGTGGCCGTGGCCATGCGGACCGACGAGCTGGGGGACGAGATCACGGTGGTCAGCGGCACCGCGGTCGTCGACCCGACGAGCCCGCCCGCCAATCAGCTTCCCGGCTACGTCGAGAAGTACGCCACCCTCATCGAGCGCCTGGGCGCCGACCCGGTCTCGTTCGCCGGCGAGTACTCGGTCCCGGTTCGCATCACCCCGACGAAGCTCCGCCAGTGGAGCTGACCGACTGAGGGCTCAGCCGTCTCGGCGGGTCAGCTCGGAATGGCCGCCGCGTGGGTACACGATGATCAGCCGCGCCGGTTCCTCACCGATCGACTCCGCGTCATGCGGGAGCGTCCCGTCCAGCAGGATGTAGTCACCGGGACCTGCCTCGACGACGGAATCGCCCTGGGTGATCCGGACCCGCCCGGACAGGATGATGTGGTGCTCGTCTCCGGGGTGGGCGTGGAATCCGGTGCGATAGCCCGGCGTCATCTCGCCCTCGAAGATCGCCACGTCGCGGGCGATGCCGCCGTCGACCTGGGACATGGCGGTCTGCCCGCGCGGCATCCGCCGCCGCGGTCGCTCCGTGGCACGGACGACGCGCGGGCCGACGCTCTGGTCCAGCAGGAACCAGGCGATCGGGACGTCGAGCGCATCGGCGAGGGCGGCCAGCGTCTCCAGCGATGGAGAGGCCTTGTCGTTCTCGACCTGCGACAGGTAGCCGACGTTGAGCCCTGTTGCCGTCGAGATCTGGGCCAGCGTCAGGTTCCGCTCGCGCCGACGGCGGCGGACCTGGGAGCCGACGAGGGGCCGGCTGCGGCGGGTGGGGACGGCGTTGCTCATGAGGCCGTGAGTATGCCACTGCAAAACAGGTATTGACAAGAGCAAATACGGCCGGCATGATATGTGCAACAACCAACACGCGATACCTGCGGGCAAACACTCGCTTTCACGATCAGAAAGGAACCATCGACCATGAAGGTCGCAATCATCGGAGCCGGCAACGTCGGCAAAGCCCTCGCCACATCCATCACCCGAGCCGGCCACGAGGTCACGATCAGCGCCAGCACCCGGGAGCATGCGCAGCAGGCGGCGGAGGAGCTTGGTGTGCAGTCCGCGTCCAGCAACGCGGCCGCGACGGAGGACGCCGAGGTCGTCATCCTGGCCGTGCCGTTTGTCGGGGCCGGCGAGGAGGTCGTGCACGACATCCGCGAGGCGGTGGCCGGCAAGACCATCGTCGACGTCACGAACCCGCTGAAGCAGGACTATTCCGGGCTCGCCACCGAGGGCAGCTCGGCGGCAGAGGAATTCCAGAAGCAGCTGCCCGAGGCCAGCGTCGTGAAGGCGTTCAACACGATCTTCGCGGCGAACCAGGTCAACCCCAGCCGCGACATCGACGGCTTCGTCGCCGGTGACGACGCCAAGGCGAAGCGGCGCGTGATCTCGCTCATCGAGTCCATCGGCTTCTCGCCGGTCGACGTCGGCCCGTTGAGCGCTGCGCGCCACCTGGAGGGCATGGCCTACATCAACATCGGCCTCAATGCCGCCAACGGCTGGGACTGGACGTCCGCCTGGCGCCTGCGGCGATAATCGGTCATGGCCATCACTCGCCTCAACCACGCGGTCCTGTTCGTCCGCGACGCCGATGCGGCCGCGGCCTTCTACCGCGACGCATTCGGCTTCGAAGAGCTGAGCCGGCCGCAGGGCATACGCGCCGCCTTCATGCGGTCACCGTTCGGTGACAACCATCACGACCTCGGCCTGTTCGAGGTCGGAGCCACGGCGCCACGACCGTCCCGCGGCTCGGTGGGCCTCTACCACCTGGCGTGGCAGATCGACACGATCGAGGCGCTGGCCGAGATGGCGGCCCGGCTCCGCGACCTCCGCGCGCTGACGGGCATGTCGGATCACGGCGTCAGCAAGTCGCTGTACGGACGCGATCCCGATGGCAACGAGTTCGAGGTGATGTGGGAGGTGCCCCGCGACGCGTGGGGCCAGTACGAGGACCAGGCGACGGTCATGCCCCTCGACCTCGAGGCCGAGCTTCGCCGCTGGGGAACGGGCGCCGCCGTCCAGTAGCCGCTCAGCCGAACCGGGTGCGTGAGTGGTGCTCCTGCGCGAGCCGCCGGAGTGCCACCAGCGCGCGCTCGAAGACGACGGTGCCGATGACCGTCGTCTCGACGGCCGTTTCGGGCCGGTCCGCCGCCGCGACGTAGGCGATCTCCGCCTCCGCGAGTGCCGAGGCGTGCGTCGCATACCGCTCGAAGACCTCCGGGCCGACCTGCCAGCCAAGGCCTCGCAGCGCGAGGAGCGCCGCGGCCAGGTCATTCCGCGCCGGGTTGCCGTCGGCGAGGTCCCATCCCAGCTCAATCAGCCACGCGTCGGTCTCGGCACGTGCCGAAGCGAGCGCCGGGTCCTCGCCCGGGGTGTCGTGGCGCAGGGCCGTGTGCGCCTCGGCCAACACCTCGTGCAGCGGCGCGTTCCCGCGCTCGAGCGCCGCCAGGACCCGTCGGACGGCCTGAAGGCTCAGCCCGCCGACCTCGACGAGGACGCGGATGAGGTGGAGGCGCCGCAGGTGGGCAGCATCGTACGTCGCCTGGTTGCGGGCGGTGCGCTTCCCCGCGGGCACGAGCCGCTCGCGGAGGTAGTACTTGATGGTTGGGATCGGAACGCCGCTCTCGCGGCTCAGCTCGGAGATGCGCATCGGTCTTGACAGATCTTAATGGGTAGTGGCACTATCCGCAATAGATACCATCACTATCCATTGAGGACGTTCCCATGGCTCCCGCAACGCGCCGGCTCGCCGGCATCCTGCTCATCCTCTTCCCGACGGTGGCGCTGGGCGGCGCCAGCCTGCTGACGATGATCGTGGGCGACATTCCCGGCTACCTGGACAACCCGGTTCGCCAGGACCTGTGGCGCGCGGGGCACGCGCACGCCGGGATCATGCTGATCATCGCGCTCGTCGTGCTGCGCTACGCGGACGAGACCTCGTTGCGTGGAGGATGGCTGTGGCTGGCGAGAAGCGGCGCACCGCTGGCGGCGATCCTCATGCCGCTCGGCTTCTTCCTGTCCGTGCTGGCGCCGACCGCGACCGAGCCGAACGCGCTCATCGCCCTGGTCCCGCTCGGTGGGGTGCTGCTGGTGGCCGGTGTGCTGACGACCGGCATCGGGCTGCTGCGGGGCGCTCCGCCCGCGGCGGCGTAGGGCTCAGCGCTGCAGCGAGTCCAGCTGGTCGGCGTGTTCCTCGAGGTGCTCGACGATGAACCGCTCGATGATCCGCTCGACCGGCATCTCGCCGCGGACGGGGTGGACACCGCGCATCTGCCAGGTCTCCGCATTCCACGAGCGGACGGCATCGGACACCTCGGCGAGCGAGCCGCGCACGCGTTCAAGGAGTGCGTCGGGATCGGTGTGACGATCGCGCTCGATGGCCTCGACGCGGCCCGCATCGGTCTTCACCCGGCCGAACGGCACCGGTGGCTGGGTCGGCTGGGCGATCACCCGCTCCGCCTGGGCCAGCCAGTAGGCGGGGAACTCGGCGAGGTGCGCCCAGACCTGGCCGGCCTCCCATCGCTCCTCGCCGCCGGGGTCGGGTTCGGCCAGGCCGCTGGGGATCGGTCCCGCCGCATGCTCGGCCAGGCGCCGCTCGACGTCCTCCATTCGCGTGATGAGCGCGTCGACCGATGCGGTCATGTGCTCGGCCGCTCGATCACGGGGGCCGTCAGCTCGCCAAGCCGTTCGATCGCAAGTCTCACGGTGTCGCCCGGCTCGAGGTAGCGGCCGAGCCGCTCGTCCTTGATCTCGAGAAGACATCCGGTGCCAACCGTTCCGGAGCCGATGAGGTCGCCGGGCCGCAGCCAGACGTCGGCGCTCGCGCGCTCGATCATCTGGCCGAAGCTGAAGTGCGCGCTCGACCAGGTTCCGCGCGACAGCTCGTCGCCGTTCACGGTGGCGGTCATCGCAACATCGTAGCCGGTGCCCGTGCGGGCATCGGCGAGCTCGTCGGGGGTGACGAGCCATGGGCCGATGGAGGTGGCGAAGTCCTTGCCCTTCGCCGGTCCCAGACGCACGGTCGTCTCCTCGCGCTGGAGGTCGCGGGCCGACCAGTCGTTGAGAATCGTGTAGCCACCGATCGCCTCCTCGCCCCGAGCCGCGTCGAGGTCGCGCACCGGCGTGTCGATCAGTGCCGCGACCTCGAGCTCGTAATCGAGCTCCTGGCTGCCGCGTGGCGCCCAGACCGGATCGCCGGGACCCCGGATCTCCGACACGTTGCCGAAGTAGAAGATGGGCAGGCGATACCAGGCCTCGGGGATCTCCATGTCGCGGCGCTTCCACATCGTGCCGACGTGATGCTCGAATGCGTAGAAGTCGCGGAATGTCGGCGGCTTGAGGATCGGCGGCCCGAACTGCAGGGCCGATGCGTCCATCGGCTCGTCCGCATCGGCCTCGAGCAGGTCGGCCAGGGTCTCGACGCGGAGGCCATTCGCGAGATGCGCGTCGAGGGTCGTGACCGGCTGGCGGAATAGGGCGCTGTTGTGCGCGCGTCCGGGTTCGGTGGCGGCGATCGCGCGACGCGCCTCCTCCAGGTCGAGCCATCGAGCGCCATCAGCATCGAGCGCCGCGGCCAGGCGCCACGGCGCTCCGGCGGGAGCGTGGCGCTCCCGGACATGGGCGAGCTTCATCGGCGTCCAGTCTAGACTCGGGCCACATGCCGACGTCGCCGCCAACCCCGGTCGTCGCCTCCGACGCCCATCTCGGCCACACCGGGCTGGTCGAGCTGGTCGGCGGGCGCGAGGTGCCCTGCTTCGAGTCGCCCGAGCGCGCGACGGTCATCCGCGAGGCATTGCTGGCCATCGGCGACTACCAGCTGATCGCACCCGACGACCACGGGCCGGACCCGATCGCCGCGGTCCACGAGCTGGAACTCATCGATCTCGTGGAGCACGCCTGGACCGATGCAATGGCCGCGGGCCGCGATCCCACCCGGCCCTTGCTGCCGGACACGTTCCTGCTGCGCGAGTACGCCGGCAGGATGGTTCTGCCCGAGCTGCCCCTCGGGCGACACGACCGCCTGGGGGCGCACTGCTTCGACACCGCCACGCCGATCGTCGAGGGGACGGCAGCCGCCGCCCGAGCTGCGGTCGACATCGGCCTGACCGCTCTCGATCTCGTGTTGGCCGGCGCGCCGCTCGCGTATGGGCTGTGCCGTCCGCCTGGCCACCATGCCGGACGCAACCTCATCGGCGGCTACTGTTTCTTCAACAACGCCGCGATCGTGGCCGAGTCGGTGCGGGCGCGCGGCGCGGAGCGCGTTGCGATCCTCGACGTCGACTTCCACCACGGCAACGGCACGCAGCAGATCTTCTGGGAGCGCAGCGACGTCCTGTACGTCAGCCTGCACGGCGACCCGCGCGGCATCTACCCGTACTACTCGGGGTACGCCACCGAGCGCGGCGCCGGCGACGGGGAGGGCACGACCCTCAATCTTCCCCTCGCGCCCGGCACGGACGGCGACGCCTACCTGGCCGCCCTGAACGAGGGCCTGAACGCAATCCACGCCTTCGACGCCGATGCGCCGCTCGTCATCTCGCTGGGCTTCGATACGTACCACGCCGATCCGATCTGCAACCTCGCACTGCGCACCAACGACTACGCGCGCATCGGCCGTGCAATCGCCGACCTGGGGGCCCCGGCGGTCGCCCTCCAGGAGGGCGGGTATGCCGTCGATGCGCTCGGCGCGAACGCCGTGGCGTTCCTCGGGGCGCTGCGTGGCACCAGCGGCGGAGTCGCGGCGTCCTGACGGCATGCGCATGAGCCGCGTCGTTCTCGCGCTTGCCGCGCTCAGCCTTGCCGCGTGTGGCATCCAGCTGCCCGGGTTCGGCTTCGGCCCGGAGCCCGGTGGCCGACTGACGTGCGGTGGTGGCCCGTCGTTTCCGGCCGCGGTCCTCGAGGGCGGCGGCGGGGTGGAGAACGGTGCCGATCCGGCGACGGCCGCCCTGCGCAGCCACCTCGCCACGAATCACGTGGACATCGACTTCCTCCCCGACGCCGGCTGGGTCGAGGTATCCCGCACCGACACGGCCGTCCTCTACCTCGCTCCCGACCCGGCGGCGGAGGGCAGCTGGGCGTATGCGTCCGTCGGGCATGATGGCGGCGCGTGGGAGGTCGATGGCTGGGGAGGCTGCAGCCTCCAGCCCGACGTCGGGCCGGGCCTTGGGATCGCGTCGTTCAGGATCGCCCCGGAGGTCGAGCTGGACCCGGCGGCGACCGAGATCTCGGTGCTCGTTACCGAACGGGCCTGCAACTCCGGCGAGGACGCAGAGGGCCGCATCGTCGTGGCGGCGATCGAGGAGGACGGCGACAGGGTGACGGTGACGTTCGCCGTTCGTCCCCGCGCCGGCGCTCAGGAGTGCCCCAGCAATCCGGAGACGCCGTTCGTGCTCGAGCTCTCCGAGCCACTGGGCGACCGATCCCTGCTTGACGGGTCGTCGGTCCCACCTCGCGAAGCGACCGTCTGTCCCGACATCGCGTTCTGTCCATAAGTGCGCGCGGCTCGCGTCCACGTCTGGCGCGCCATACTCGACGCGTGAAACGCATCGGCTTCCTCTCGTTCGGCCACTGGTCAGACTCTCCGTACTCGCAGGTGCGCTCGGCATCGGATGCGCTGCTCCAGTCGGTGGAGCTGGCGGTCGCCGCCGAGGAGCTCGGGGCTGACGGCGCGTACTACCGCGTCCACCACTTCGCCCGGCAGCTCGGCTCGCCGTTCCCGCTACTGGCCGCGGTCGGTGCGCGGACGAGCCGGATCGAGATCGGCACCGCGGTCATCGATATGCGCTACGAGAACCCGTTCTACATGGCCGAGGATGCTGGGGCGGCGGACGTCATCGCCGGCGGCCGCCTCCAGCTCGGGATCAGCCGGGGCTCGCCGGAGCAGGTCATCGACGGCTACCGCCACTTCGGGTACGTCCCGGCTGAAGGCGAGACCGATGCCGACATGGCTCGCCGGCACGCCGAGGTCTTCCTCGAGCTCCTGAAGGGCGAGGGCTTCGCGCAGCCGAACCCGCGGCCGATGTTCCCGAACCCACCGGGATTGCTGCGGCTCGAGCCGCACTCGGAGGGCCTGCGAGACCGCATCTGGTGGGGCGCCGCATCGACGGCCACCGCCCAGTGGGCTGGCGGGTTGGGGGTGAATCTCCAGAGCTCGACGCTGGTGTTCGACGAGAGCGGCGAGCCGCTCCACGTGCAGCAGCGCAAGCAGATCGAGGCGTATCGCGAAGCGTGGAAGCAGGCCGGGCACGACCGCGAGCCACGCGTGTCGGTGAGCCGCAGCATCTTTGCGATCGTGGACGACCGGGATCGCACCTACTTCGGCCGCGGCGGACAGGAACGCGACCAGATCGGCTACATCGACGAAAACACGAAGGCCATCTTCGGCCGCTCCTACGCCGCCGAGCCCGAGGTCCTCGTCAAGGAGCTGGCGGAGGACACCGCGGTCGCGACGGCCGACACGCTGCTGCTGACCGTGCCGAACCAGCTCGGCGTCGATTACAACGCCCATGCCATCGAGAGCATCCTGAAGTACGTCGCGCCGGAGCTGGGCTGGCGTTGAGCGGCAGCTCGCGACGGCCGCGTGGCGCCACGGGCGAGACGAGCTGGGAGCGCGTCGCGACCTGGTACGACGGCTGGGTCGGCGATCACGGCTCCGAATATCACCGACAGCTGGCCATCCCGGCCACGCTCGATCTGGTCGGCCCGCGTCCTGGCGACGCAATCCTCGACGTGGGAGGAGGACAGGGGGTGCTGGCGCCGGCGCTCGTGAAGGCGGGGGCATCGGTCACGGTGGTTGACGCGTCGGCGAAGCTGATCGCTTCGGCCAGGCGGCGGCATGGCCGCCTGCGGGACGCTCGCTTCGTCGTGGGGGACGCGCGCCGGCTGCCGGCGGTCGTGGGGCTCGATGCAGCGGCGTACGACGCGGCCACGTTCCTCCTCAGCATCCAGGACATGGATCCGCTCGACGACGTCATTCGCGGCATCGACTGGGCGTTGAAGCCGGCATCGCGCGTCGTCCTGCTCATGACCCATCCGGCCTTCCGCCAGCCGCGCCACTCCGGCTGGGGGTACGACGAAGAGCGCAAGCTCACGTACCGGCGCATCGACGGCTACCTGACCGAGATGGCCGTGCCGATGAAGTCGCTGGGCGGAGGGCAACCCACCCGCAGCTTCCATCGGCCGATCGGCGCGTACGTCAACGCGCTCGCCGATGTGGGCTTCGCGACCGACGCGATGCTCGAGCTGCCCGATCTGCCGCCCGACCGGCGGCCCGGAAAGGCCGCGCGGGGCGACGCCCGCGGCAACGCCGAGATCCCGATCTTCCTGGGGCTGCGCGCCGTTCGCGGATGACCGTCCGAGCGCTCTCGCGCGATTCGCGCGAGAATGCGGCCCCGCCTCCAGCAACGAAGCACACAAGGTCCCCCTCATGACTTCCCGAGACCCCGCGCCGCGATCTGCCTCGATGAACGCGGCCATCCTCGTCGCCGTCCTGCTTCTCTTCGGCGCCGCCACGTTCGTCGCGGGCCTCGCCATCGGCGGCGGCGACCCCGTCGGGCAGGCGTCGGACCCGTCCGCGCAGCCGTCGGTCACCGTCCCGTCGGCAGCCGCGACCCCGGAGGGCACGCCCGGCCCGACGCCGGCCCTGGAGACGGTCTCGTGCGCAGAGCCGTCGGAGGCGTTCGCGGTCCTGTGCGAGGTCTACGCGGACATCAAGTCCGAGTACGTCGACGAGATCAGCGACCAGGTCCTCGTCGACGGCGCGGTGCGGGGCATGATCGAGTACGGGCTCGAGGATCCGTACTCCGGCTACCTGACCCCAGACCAGTACGGCTCCGCCCTCGACGACCTGTCGGGGAGCTTCTCGGGCATCGGCGCCGAGGTGGGCATGGAGAACCTCTCCGATCCGGACGATCTCGCCTCGTGCACGGTGGTGACCGAGAACTGCGCGATGGTGATCGTCGCCCCGTTGGACGACTCGCCGGCCGAACAGGCCGGCCTGCGACCCGGCGACCAGATCCTGGCGGTCGATGGCACGTCGACGGAAGGCGAGACGGTGAGCTCGCTGGTGTATCAGGTGCGCGGCGAGTCCGGCACCGACGTCACCCTCACCATCGGGCGCGACGACGAGGAGTTCGACGTCACGATCACCCGCGCGGTGATCGAGCTCCAGGAGGTGAATGCGGAGCTGCTGGAGGACGGCATCGGCTACATCCGGCTCACCTCGTTCACCGACCGGGCCGCGGGCCTGTTCTCCGATGCGCTCTCGTCGCTCCTGCAGCAGGGCGCGACCGACATCGTGTTCGACCTGCGCTCGAACCCGGGCGGCTACATCGTCGCCGCCCAGGGAATCGCGTCGCAGTTCATCGGCTCCGATGAGCTCCTGTTCACCGTCGAGTCCGGCGAGGACGTCGACGAGTGGCGCGCGGAGTCCGGCGTTGCCCAGGATCCCACCGTCGAGGTCGTGGTGCTCGTCGACGGCGGGTCGGCATCCGCGTCCGAGATCGTGGCCGCCGCGCTCCAGGAGCACGAGCGCGCGACGATTCTCGGCGAGGCGACGTTCGGCAAGAACACGGTGCAGATCTGGAACGACCTGCCGAACGGCGGTGGCCTGCGCCTGACCACGGACCGCTGGTTCACGCCGGAGCACAACTCGGTCGCCCCCGATGGCGTCCAGCCAGACGTCGTGGTCGCGGCGCCGGACGATCCGGCCGAGGGCGAGGACCCTCAGCTCGACCGCGCGGTGGAGATTCTGAGCGAGGGCTGACTTCCGGCACCGTGGGGAGGGTGACCCGACGGTGTGATGTGGGAGGCCCCGTATGCCAATAGGAGTGCGAAGCCCGAGACGTGCTTGCGCGGGCGTGGCCCCGACCTGCGTCTCAGGCGGAGGGCACCTACGAACCTGGGGAGAGCGGCTGCCAATCTGCCCAGTTGCTGCCTGACACGAGAAGCCGAGGTCCGGAACCGTCGGCATTGACGCTCCAGAGCCCCTTAGCCACATAGTTCGCGTCGCGAATCGCGTAAAGGATCCGGTCACCCTCAGGCGAGTACGTCAGGAGGTCGAGTCGTTCGTTCCCGCGAGAAGCGGCCAGCGACGTCACCGTTCCGCTCGCGACATCGACGGCGAGGAGTTCGTTCCCCAAGAGCGAGTACCCGCCGGTGACGATGATCCGATCGCCTTCGGGCGACCACACCAGGGGGGTGCCCCAACCATGTGCTTCGAGTTCCGGGGTGGTCCGGCGGATCTCTCCGACCTCGGAGCCAATAACATCAAAACCTCGTGCGGTCGATAACAGCACGCGCTCGTTCGACCCATCGGCCGCAGCAACAACCAGTGATGCTCGGTCATGCTCGGCGTAGACGACGTAGGCAACGCTGGCTCGGTCGGGCGAGTAGGAGAAGTTGTTGTGGGATCGGGGGTCCTCGTCTGGGACCTGCCGTGGCGCACCGCCGTCGACGGGCAGCTCCCAGACCTTGGATGGAAGCACGTCGTCCTCTAGGTCCGGACCCAGCCGAATGAGGACTGACATGCCGTCGGGCGACCATACCGGGTCGTGGTCCCCCGACACCGAGTGCCCGGCGGGCAGGGTCAGCAACCTCTGGCGCATGCCATCGACCCCATAGACGCCGATCGTACGCAACTCCTCCTCCATCCACGTGGCAATGCGGGTCGAGTCGGGCGACCACGCGATTCGCCAGCCGGTGCCAGGGAACGACGCAACGGGATTGCCTTCCGGATCAGCCAGATAGACGGTTCCGGTGCAACGCGATCGATACGCGATGTACTGCCCGCCGGGCGACCACATGGAATCCTCCACCCCGTAGGTATTGCACCCCGGGCCTGATGGCTCGCCGTCCGCGATCCGCACGGGGTTCGCGCCGTCTGGATCGGCCACGTAGATGTCACCATCGAGCTCGTAGGCAAGCCGGCCCGCTGAGCCATCCAACAGGTTGGGAAGGTCGATCAGGCCCGACCCGACGAGCGCCGCTCCGCCAATCACCAGGCCCAGAAGCAGCGCCGCCGCCAGTAGCAGAATCGGCCGGGACGATCGACCCGTTCGACGCAGCTCCCGCTGGAGGACCGCGAAGAGGTGGTCCTCGAAGGCGGGATCGACCTCGGCCGATCCGGCGTGCGCTGCGAGCTGCTCGAAGATCCGCTCGTCGCTCATCGGTCTCCCTCCGGATAGGCTTGACGGAACGCGTCGCGGCCCCGCGCCAGGAGTGAAGCCGTGGCGGCCTCGCTCTTCCCGATCGCGTGGGCGACTTCACGGACGCTGAGCCGGTCCATGTAGTGGAGGACGAGGACCGCGCGCTGCAGAGCGGGCAGGACGGCAAGGGCGTCATCGATCTCGTCCGGCATGGGTTGCGGCGACGACTCGACCCCGCGCGAGTCGAATTCGATGGCGCTGAGGGCAGCCAAACGCCGCGCATCGCGCTCGGCACGCCTGAAGTGGTCGACGAGCTTGTGACGCGCGATGCCGGTGACCCATGTAGTCGCGTCCGCGTGTCCCCGAAACTGCCCGCGGCCACGTACCGCTTCGACGAACGCTTGTTGCGTGAGCTCCTCCGCCACCTCCGGGTTGCGACCGCAGCGATGGAACAGGTATCGGTAGACCGCCGGCAGGCTGCGGTCATACCACGCGCGGAACGTCGCCTCGTCGGCGAAGACCGCGGCAACACCTGCCCGATCCTCGACGATCGCGGTCGATGGTTGCACCGTGCTATCAGCCTCGAGACGCATTTACACGTTAGTCGTTCGAGGCGTCCGAAATCGATCGCTGCAGGTCAGCCGGAAAGGATCCGCAGGAACAGCTCGGGGTCGACGTTGCCGCCGCTGAGGATCACGACGCGCCGATCGTCACCGTCGGGGCGCGGCACCGCGCCGAGCGAGATGGGCAGCCATGGCCGCCGCGCCGGACGGCTCGACGACCAGGCGAGCGCGACGCGCGAGCTGGCGCATCGCCTCTGCCATCTCGTCCTCGCTGACCGTGACGATCCCGTCCAGGTAGCGGAGCAGGTGCTCGAACGGCAGCGGGCCGAGCGAATTCGTCCGGAGGCCATCGGCCATCGTCCGGCCGGTCTCCTCGGCGGTCCAGGTCACGATGCTCGCCGCGCTCGAGCGACTCTTTCGCATCGGCCGCCAGCTCCGGCTCGACGCCTACGACCCGGGCCGACGGCGCAAGCGCCTTCACGGCCGTGGCCACACCGCTCGACAGCCCGCCGCCGGACACGGGGACGACCACGCTGGTTACATCCGGCAGGTCCTCGACGATCTCCAGCCCGACCGTCCCCTGGCCCGCGATGATCGCCGGATCGTCGTAGGGCTCGACCATGACGAGGCCACGCTCCTCGACGAGCCGCTGGGCCAGGGCATGGCGCTCCTCCGAGTCCATGCCGGTGAACTGGATCTCGGCGCCATCACGTTCGACGCCCTCGATCTTGATGCGGGGCGCATCGCGCGGCATGCAGATCACGGCCGTCGTGCCGAGCAGTCGCGCAGAGCGGGCGACTGCCTGGGCGTGGTTGCCCGACGAGTACGTCACAACGCCGCGCGCCCGTTCCGCGTCCGACAATGACGCGATCTTGTTGTAGGCGCCGCGCATCTTGAACGCACCGACCGGCTGCAGCGATTCCGGCTTGAGCCATGTGGTGTCGTCCCAGCTGCAGGAGCGGCGTGCGGGTGGCCACGCCTCGGATGCGCTCGGCAGCCGCCCGGATCTCGCTCGATCGAGACGATGTGCGGCGCGGCGTTCGTCGTCATCGGTCAGTACGCCCTTGCCCAGGTGGCGATTTCCGTGCCCGGCTTTCCGCAGTGCACGCAGTCCCGACCCGGATCGCGCGGCTCGAGTGGCAGGAATCGGATCGTCGCCTTCGTCTTCGGGCGCTGACTTCCGCCTCGCAGGCGGCGTCGCCGCACCAGGCGCCGACCCAGAACCCGCCCTGCTCCTCGACCCCCGAGGCGAAGGCCTCGAACGAGGCGATCTCGTGGGTGTTCGCCTCGCGGTAGGCGAGCGCATCGGCGTACAGCGCATGCTGGACCGAATGCGAGCCGTTCCGCCATGCCACCAGCCACGTCCGCCAGGGCGCCCTGCTGCTTCTCGCCGGCCAGCCGGGTGGCGACCACCGCCGTGCCCGCCTCGACGTCCCGCGGCCCGAGCTCGACGCGAACCGGCACGCCCTTCAGCTCCCACTCGGCGAACTTGTAGCCGGGCCGATGCTGATCGCGGTCGTCGAGGCGAACGCGAATGCCCGAAGCCGCGAGGTCATCGCGCAGGCGCGTCGCGACCGGCAGGACCGCGGAGCGCTCCTCGTCGGTGCGGTGGATCGGCACGATGACGACCTGGATGGGTGCGACGGCGGGTGGCAGGCGGAGGCCGGCGTCGTCGCCGTGCGCCATGATCGTGCCGCCGACCATCCGGGTGCTGAACCCCCACGACGTCGCCCAGGCGTGCTCCAGCTCGCCATCGGCGTTGAGGAAGGTCACGTCGTACGCCTTCGCGAAGTTCTGGCCCAGGAAGTGCGAGGTGCCGCACTGGAGGGCCTTCGCATCGCGCATCAGGCCCTCGATGCAGTACGTCTCGACGGCGCCGGGAAAGCGTTCGCCGGCCGACTTTCGTCCCGAATGGACCGGGATGGCGAGCACGTCCTCCGCGACCTGGCGGTACACGTCGAGCATGCGCAGCGCCTCCTCGGTGGCCTCGGCAGAGGTCGCATGCGCCGTGTGGCCCTCCTGCCACAGGAACTCGGAGGTCCGGAGGAAGAGCCTCGTCCGCATCTCCCAACGCAGGACGTTGGCCCACTGGTTGTAGAGCAGCGGCAGGTCCCGGTAGCTCTGGATCCAGCGCTTGTAGGTCGACCAGATGATCGACTCCGAGGTCGGACGGATCGCCAGCGGCTCGTCCAGCTCCTGCCCGCCGCCGTGCGTGACGACCGCGACCTGCGGGGCGAAGCCCTCGACGTGATCCGCCTCGCGGTCGAGCAGGCTCATCGGGATCAGGAGCGGGAAGTACAGGTTCTCGTGGCCGGTCGCCTTGAACCGGTCGTCGAGCGCGCGCTGGGTGTGCTCCCAGATCGCGTAGCCGTGGGGCCGGATGATCATCGAGCCCTTCGCCGGCCCGTGCTCGGCCAGCTCGGCGCGCTTGACGACCTCGACGTACCACGCGGGAAAGTCGTCTGCCTGCTTCGGCAACCTGGCGGTGCTCATGGAGCGCCGATCCTAGCCGATGAGGCGTCGACGCTACGTGGCCTACGGAGCGTCCGCCGCGATGCGGTAGACGAACCCGGCCTTGTCATCGCTCACGTAGAGGGCCCCGTCGGTTCCAACGGCGAGGCCGGCCGGACGTCCCAGCGCGTCACTCGCGCCGTCCGGCAGGAAACCGGTGGCGAACGGCTCGGGCTCTCCCGTTGGTTGGCCGTCCCACGGTATCCACCACAGGGCGTAGCCGACCTTGACCGATGAGTTCCACGACCCGTGGAGCGCCACCACGAGGTGGTCCTCCCATGCCACGAGGTCGAGCGGTGCGGTGTGCGCGGGGAACGTCGCGGCCGGCGACGCGACGCCGTCGCAGGCGCCGGCGTCGGACCCGAAGTCGGGATCTCGGAGGCTCCCGGCGTGGCAGCGCGGCCAGCCGGCATCGGATCCGTCCACGAGCTCGTACAGGGTCTCCGGCGGCTCGTCGTCGCCGAGCAGGTCGCGTCCCATGTTCGTTGCCCATGCCCTGCCGGTGGACGGGTCGACCCACACACCGACCGCGTTGCGGAGCCCGACCATGTACGGCCGCAGCGCGCCGTCCTCGAGCACCTGGACGGTCGCCCGGCGCTCGTCCTCCTCGTCGCACACGTTGCACGAGGAGCCGATCGACAGCAGCAGCCGTCCGTCCGGCAGCACCGCCGCCGTCTTCGTTTCGTGCCCGCCAGTGGGAAGCTCGTCCACCAGGACCTCGCGCTCGACCTCGGCCCGTCCGTCGAGCGCCACCGCGTACAGGGCCTCGCTGCCCGCAACCAGCATGCGCCCATCGTCGGTGAACGCGAGGTCATGCGCCGATCCGAATCCGGACCCGACCTCGTCGATCCGGTCCGCCACGCCATCTCCATCGACGTCCGGCAGGGCCACGATGCGATCGGCGCCGCGCTCCGCCACGAACAGGGTCCCATCCTGGGAGACGGCCATGAACCGTGGACCGGCGAGCCCTTCGGCGAACACGGACGCCCGATATCCATCCGGTACGACGAGCTCCGCGCGGCCGCCGGACCCGGCGTCGAAGTTGACGCCCATGAACGGGGCGAGCTGTGCGCGGAAGAACCAGCCGAGCCCGCCGAGCACCACCAGCGCGGCGATCCCGAACACGGCGAGATTCCGGATGCGGCGCATCGGCCGATGCTAGGTGATGGACGGGCGGGGGAGAATGCGGCGATGGCCCGGCTTCAGCACAAGCCTGTCGGCGACCCCGACGAGGTGCGCCAGTATTCGAAGGGCGCGACCGAGATCTTCGAGCTCGACGACTTCGTCATCGGGCGCATGATCATGCACCCTGGCTGGCGCTGGATCCGCGATGTCCAGCCGATCGTCGGGACCGAGCGCTGCATGAACCACCATCTCGGTTATGTCGTTCGTGGCACGTTGCATGTCGAGCTCGCCGATGGCTCCGAGCTGGACATCGGTCCGCGGGAGATGTTCGAGATTCCTCCAGGCCATGACGCGTGGGTGGTCGGCGACGAGCCGTGGGAGGCGATCGACTTCCGTGGTGCACGAAGCTACGCGCGGCTGCCAATGGCCTCCGGTGATCGGGTGCTGGCCACGATCCTGTTCGTCGACGTGGTTGCGTCGACGGAGACGCTCGAGCGGGTCGGGGATGCTGCCTGGCGCGACCTGCTCGGTCAGCACCACGAGGCCATCCAGCTCGAGCTCGATCGCTATCGCGGACGGGAGGTGGACCGCGCCGGCGACGGCCTGCTCGCGCTCTTTGACGGGCCAGCCCGGGCGGTGGAGTGCGCGTCCGCCATCGCGCGACGCGCTCGGTCGATCGGCCTCGAGGTGCGGGCCGGCCTGCACACGGGCGAGGTGGAGCTCTCCAGAGCGGGGGTCCGCGGCGTGGCCGTGCACGTCGCCAGCCGAATCGCGACGCTGGCGGGTCCGGGCGAGGTGATCGTGTCGGCAACGACCCGCGAGCTCGCGACCGGCTCCCACCTGCGCTTCGCATCGCGCGGGACGCATCGGCTCAAGGGGCTGGCCGACGAGCGCGAGGTCTTCGCTCTCGACGGCCGAGGCTAGAGGTTTCCCCGGCGCGCCTGCTCGATCTCGATCGCCTCGAACAGCGCCTTGAAGTTGCCGACGCCGAAGCCGCGCGATCCGTGGCGCTCGATGATCTCGAAGAAGAACGTCGGCCGATCCTGCACCGGGCGGGTGAAGATCTGGAGCAGGTAGCCCTCCTCGTCGCGATCGGCCTCGATGCCGAGCTCCTCGAGCGTGTCGATCGGCACCCCAACATCGCCGACGCGATCGGGGAGCGACTCGTAGTACGCGTGCGGCATGCCGAGGAACTCGACCCCGCGCTCGCGCAGGGCGCGCACGGTGCCCACGATGTCGTCGGTCCGCAGCGCGATGTGCTGGGTGCCCGCGTCCAGGTAGTAGTCGAGGAACTCCTGGATCTGGCTCTTCTTCTTGCCTGCCGCGGGCTCGTTGATCGGGAACTTGATCCGCCCGTTCCCGTTCGTCATCACCTTGCTCATCAGCGCCGAGTAGTCGGTGTGGATGACCTTGTCGTCGTAGTGGATGAGCTGCGCGAAGCCGAGCACGTTCTTGTAGAAGTCCACGAACCGGTTCATGTCGCCCAGGGCCACGTTGCCGACGCAGTGGTCGACCTCGAGCAGGCTCTGGCCCGTCGCCGCCGGTGCCGGCTTCGTGACGCGGTGGTAGCCCGGCGCGAAGGCACCGTGGTAGTCGCTGCGGTCGACGAACGAGTGGACGACCTCGCCGTAGGCGCGGATGGAGGATCGGCGCAGGACACCCTTCGTCCCCTCGAGCTCGGTGGGCTCGAGCGCCGAGACGGCCCCACGCTTCGTCGTTTCCGCCCAGGCGGAGCTGACGTCGTCCACGGCGAACGCGATGTCCTTCACCCCATCACCGTGCCTTGCGACGTGCTCCGCGATCTCGCCGTCCCGCGTGAGCGGCGCCGTGAACACGAAGCGAATGTCGTTCTGGACCATGACGAAGCTGGACCGATCTCGGACCCCGGTCTCCAACCCGGCGTAGGCGACCGGCGTGAAGCCCCACAGCGCGCGGTAGTAGTGGGCTGCCTGCTTCGCGTTCCCGACCCAGAACTCGACATGGTCGATGCCCTTGAGTGGCAGGAAGTCCTGCGCCTCGGCCTCTGCATTGCGGTTGATGATTGCGCCGGCCTGGTTCGCGGCGCCGCGCGAGAGCGTATCGGCCATGCTGGGTGGGCCCTCCCTTCGGTCGCCGAGTCTACCGCACGACCGATGCCGCCCTGAGGCTCGACTCCTGGGTCAAGCCGGTTGCGCCCGATGAGCCTGATTGCGATCGAGCGGGCCGTTGTTCCTTCCGGGTTGCGTTCTGTGACGCACATCCCGCGTGAGCGGTCGCCTATTCCGAATTGGTCGCACCCGATGCAACGGTCCTGCCGGTCCCAGCCTCCAGCGCCACGTCGATCATCCGGTCGATCGCCTGGTCCAGTTCCTCGAGCGGCAGGTAGCTCTCCTCGGTGCTGACCTCCTCCGACAGCACGTCGCTCACGATGAGCGCGCAGGCGGCCTGGACCCCGGCCCGAGCGGCGAGGAAGAAGAGCGCCGACGCCTCCATCTCGAAGGCGAGCACGCCCCGGTCACGCCAGCGTTTCGCGTAGTCGTCGTCGGTGTTGTAGAAGACATCGACGGACGCGATCAGGCCGGTCTGCGCCTCGACGCCGGCCGCCGCGGCGGCATCGACGAGGTCGCGGGTCAGGTCGAAGTCTGCGGCAGGCGCGTACGGCTCACCGTGGAGGTAGGTCGCCGTGGCGCCGTCGACCGGGCAGGCCGCCGTCGCGATCACGAGATCGCCGGTCCGCAGGCCGTCGGCGATCCCACCGCACGTGCCGACGCGGAGCAGCCGTCTGGCACCCAGGCGCAGCAGCTCCTCGACCACGATGCTCAGGCTCGGAGTGCCCATCCCGCTGGTCTGAACGCTGACCGGCGCGCCGCCGTACGTGCCGGTGAAGCCGAGCAGGCCGCGGTGATCGTTCACCTGCCGCGCGCTGCCCCCGTCGAAGCGCTCGGCGATCCGGCGCGCGCGATTCGGATCGCCCGGAAGGAGGACGAGCGGCGCGTAGTCGCCCTCCTCGGCGCGAAGGTGGATCTGAGGCATGTGCGTAGCCTACCCTCCGCGGCCCGCCGCCGGGCTGGCAGGCCGATTGCTCATGGGGCGAGGGAGCAATGAGCATCGAGACGACTGCCTACCCCGACGGCATCACCGAGGAGCACGTCAGCCCCGTGCTGAGCTGGCGGCACCATGCCAGCCCGGTGAGCCTGGTCATTTTCGGGCTGGTCGTGTTCGCCGCGCTGAGTGGCGTGCTCGGCCGCGAGCGCACCTGGGTCGCGGAGGCTGGTGGCGCCGAGCTGGAGGTGCACGCGCCCGAGATCATCCGCAACGGCGAGTTCTTCGAGATGCGCGTGCGGCTGCAGGCTGCCGAGCCGATCGCCGAGCTGGCGATCGGGATCGAGGAGTCTCTGTGGGAAGACATGACCGTCAACACGATGATCCCGGGTGCTGCGGAGGAGGCGAGCGCCGATGGGGAGGCGCGATTCACGTTCGCCGAGCTGCCTGCGGGAACGTCGTTCCTGTTCAAGATCGACCTCCAGGTCAACCCCGACATCCTGGGCGGCAATGCGGGCACGATCACCCTCTACGACGGTGAGACCGAGCTGGTCGCAACGGATCTGTCGATCACGGTGCTGCCCTGATGGACGTTGCGCTGCGCGCCACCGTCATCTTCGTCGCGCTCTACGTCCTGGTGCGCCTGATGGGCAAGCGCGAGCTCGGGCAGATGACGCCTTTCGAGCTCATCGTGCTCGTCGTGATCGGGGACCTGATCCAGCAGGGAGTGACCCAGAACGACTTCAGCCTGACCGGCGCGATCATCGCCGTCTCGACAATCGCCTTTCTTGCCCTGCTCATGAGCTGGGCAAGCTACCTGTGGCCATGGGCGGAGCGCCTGCTGGAGGGCGTGCCGCAGGTCATCGTGCAGGATGGCGAGATCGTGACCGACAACCTGCGTCGCAATCGTCTGACGGCATCGGAGATCGAGTCGGAGATGCGCCTCGCCGGCATTGGTCATCTGCGGGACGTGGCGTGGGCGATCCTCGAGCCGCGCGGCAAGATCAGCTTCATCCAGCGTGCCGAGGACGGCGACGACGACGGCCGCGACGGTGAGAAGCCACCGCCGAACCCACAGCAGGCGGAGGACGACGGCGCGACCTGACCCCGGCGAGCCGCTAGCATCGGCGGCACGTCATGACCAGCCGATGGGCCGATGAGCTCCGCTTCGCCTCCGACCTGGCGCGCCGTGCCGGCGCGCTGTTGACCGACAGCTATGAGCGACTCGAGCGGATCGACTACAAGAGCAAGCGCGACGTGGTGACGAACGCGGACTACGCCTCGGAGCGCCTCGTCATCGACGCGATCCGCGAGCGGTTCCCGGGCGACGCGATCCTCGCAGAGGAGTCCGGCGAGCACGCCGGGGTGCTCCGTGATGACGGCTCCCACAACGGGCGAACCTGGGTCATCGATCCGCTGGACGGCACGGTGAACTACGCGAACGGGATCCCGTACTACTGCGTCAGCATCGGGCTGGTGATCGACGACCGCCCGACAGTCGGGGTGATCTTCGACCCGGCGCGGGACGACCTGTACGACGCCGTCGCCGACGGCCCGGCACGCCTGGACGGCGCGCCGGTGCGGACCTCCACGAAGGCGACGCTGAGCGACTACGTGGTCAGCCTGGCGGTCATCGGCCGCGGTGGGCTGATGCGGGAGCGGAAGATCGCGCCCCGCATCCGGATCCATCGGCGGATGGGCAGCTCCGCGCTGGCGCTGGTCTACGTGGCGAACGGACGGTTTGATGCCTTCATCCAGAACGGTGGCCTGTCGCCGTGGGACGTGGCCGCGGCCGGGCTGATCGCCGAGCGCTCCGGGGCGGTCGTCACGAACGTCATGGGTGGCCCGTGGTGGGATCCGCAGGTGCGTGGCCCCCGCACGAGCGTGGTCGCCGCACCGCCCGCTCAGCACGGCGCCATCCTCGAGCTGCTCGCTTCGGTGCGCACGACGGTTCAGACGCGGCGCTAGCCGCCGTACGTCGCCGCCTCTGTGAGGACGTGGGCGAACATCCCCAGCGTGAGGGCGGTCGCGCCCCACACGCGGACACCGCCGTAGCGGTATGCCCCGGCGCGGAGGCGGAAGCCGCGGGACTCGAACACCTCCTGGCCGATGACGTCCGGATCGAAAAGGGCGGCCACCGGTAGCTCGACGATCGAGCTCACTTCGGCGTCGTGCGGCACGAGCGACGGGCGAGCCGGCACGGCGCCAACGAACGGCCGGAGCTCGAAGTTGCTGACCGGAATCCAGACGTCGTCGAGCGCTCCGAGGATCGTCACCGAGGACGGCTCGAGGCCGATCTCCTCCCACGCCTCGCGCAACGCGGCCGCCTCATGCGACCCGTCGGTCGGATCGACCGCGCCGCCGGGCAGGGATACCTCCCCGGCGTGCGCACGCATGTCGGCGTGGCGGACCGTGAGCGGCACCACCAGCCGTCCTTCGTGGTCGGGATAGAGCGCGAGCAGCGTGGCTGCCGGCCGTGCCGGCGGGAAGGCGGCGCGGTCATATCGCCCGCGGGCAACCTCACCGTCGTGCGTGCGCGGCAACAGGCGCTCGTCGAGCGGGATCGGTCGTGGCGCACGCGCGACCGCATCGGCGACCGCGTCCTGCCACCCGTCGGCAGCGCGTAGAATCGGATCCATGGTCCAGGCCCACCTCGGCCGCGACGGTCGTGTCCGCGATGCCATCTACCGGACTCGCGTGCTCGTCAACCGTACGCCGCATTTCAGCAAGGCGACGCGCAAGGAGGCAAACCGTGCCCTCGACGCGCTCGAGAACCAGCTGGGATTGAACCAGGTGAATGCCGCTGAAGCATCGCGCGCCATCGAGCTGTTGAACCGGGCGCATTCCTCGCTCCTGTTCGGCCTGCTGCGCGACGTCGACTTCGCGGAGCGCTTCGCGCCCGCCCTGCGCCGCCTCGGCCTGCGGAGCATCACCGATCGGCTGGACGAGGTCCCGCACTCGGTGATGGCGTTGCCGATCCGGGGTCCGATCGACGGCCGAGCGCACCGCGACGACCTGCCGCCGGACGCTCGCGTCGACGCCGACGGCAACCCACTGCCGCCGCCCCCGGGCTACTACTCCTAGGCGCTGCCCGCTCGGGATCGGAGGGCTCCGATCAGCAGCTCGTCGGTTGGCGTGCTCCCGAGCCCGAGCCTCGCCCCGACAGCGGCCGCGACCGGCGGCTCCAGGTAGGTCGAGCGCAGTGTCTCCGCGTTGGCGTCGTCGAAGACCTCGTCGGGCGCTCCGTCGAGGACGACGCGCCCGGCGCGAAGGACCACCACGCGCTCGAACGCTTCCGCCACGAAGCGCATGTCGTGGCTGATGGCGATCACCGTTCGCCCGTCGGCAGCGGCTCCCTCGATCACCGCCCGGACCAGCCGCACGCCCCGTTCGTCCTGCCCCGTCGTCGGCTCGTCGAGCACGAGGACCGGCGTGCGCATCGCCAGCACCGATGCGAGCGCGAGCAGCTTGCGGCGCGACTGGCCGAGGTCGTACGGGTTCGTCCGCCCCTCGCCGCCCAGGCCGGTCGCCGCCAGCGCGGCGTCCACCGCCGATGCCAGCTCGCCCCCGCTTCGACCGAGGTTGCGCGGCCCGAACTCGACCTCGGCGCGGACCGAGCCGGCGAAGATCTGGCGGTCAGGGTCCTGGAAGACGAGCCCGACGCGGGATGCGAGCCGAGCCACCGTCATCGTCGCCGCGTCGACACCGTCGACGACCACGCGTCCCTCGGTGGGACGGAGCAGGCCGTTCAGGTGCCGGACGAGGGTCGTCTTACCGCTTCCGTTCTGGCCGACCAGGGCGACGCGTTCCCCGGCACCGATCGCCAGCGTCACGCCGTCGATCGCGCGGACCGCCCCGTCGGGGTAGACGTGGACGAGCTCCTCGATCCGCAGCTCAGCCACGGCCGGCCCCCAGCGCCACCGGGTCGAGCCCGGCCTCCGCGGCGCGGCGACGCAGCCTCACCATCGAGGGTTCGGCCACGCCGAGCCCGGGAAGCCGCTCGTCGGACAGGACGTCGGCGGTCGGCCCTTCGAGCGCCACTCGACCCCCGCTGAGGACGACGATCCTGGCTGCCACATCGGCCAGGAGGTCGGTCTTCTGCTCCGCCACCAGGATGCTCGAGCCGCCGGCCGCGAGGCGACCGATCGCCTCTGCGACGAGGGTCGTGCCTGCTGGGTCGAGCTGGGCGGTCGGCTCGTCGAGGACAAGGTGCTCCGGGCGCATCGCCAGCAGTCCGGCGGTGGCGACCAATTGCTGTTGGCCGCCAGAGAGGCGGCGTGGATCCCGTTCCACGAGGCCTTCGATACGCAGCGCCAGCGAGGGCCTCCCAGGTCCGGTCCACGACCTCGTCGCGCGGAAGCCCGAGGTTCATCGGCCCGAACGCCACCTCCTCGAACACGGTGTCGGCCACCTGGCTGAGCTGGGTCGCCGGATTCTGGAAGCCGATGCCGATGCGCTCCGCGACCCGGTGCATCGGCCAGGCATCGACGTTCTCCCCGTCGAGCACGATCGTGCCTCGAATCCGGCCGCCGATGGCGCGCGGCGCGAGGCCGCTCGCCACGAGGCACAGCGTGGTCTTGCCCGCTTCGGAGGCCCCGGTCAGGCCGACCACGGTCGCCTCCGGCAGCTCGAGATCGATGTCGAAGAGCGACGGCTGGGCCGCGCCGGCGTAGCGATACCCGATCCGGGCCAACCGCAGGGTCATGCGCCGATCCCCGCCACGCGGGCCACGATGAGCGCGACGAGCCCGAGCACGAGTCCCCAGCGCAGGACCGCCTCGGCCGCACGGTCGGGCGGCGCCCACAGCAGCGTGCGTCGACCGGGTCGGGTGAAGCCGCGCGCCTCGAGTGCCATCGTGCGCTCCTCGACCTCGGAGATCGATCCGAGGATCACTGGCCCGACGATCGGAACGAGACCCCGCACGCGCCGCCACACGGACCCCTCGGTGTCGAGGCCGCGCGCCCGCTGGGCGGCCGTGATCTGGCCGGCGCGCTCGACCATGGCCGGCACCGTCTGGACCGATGCATTGGCGACGAACGCGATGCGCGGGCTCACGCCGCGGCGCTCGAGGTCGACGACGAGATCGGCGGGTCGGGTCGTCAGGTAGAACAGCGTGATCGCGCCGGAGATGGCGAGGATGCGCGCCAGGATCTCGAGCGCGAACGCCAGGCCCTCGGCAGTCGCGGTGATCGGCCCGATCTGCAGGAGGACCGTCTCACCGCCAGGAAAGAAGAAGAGGTTGACGAGCACGGCCGAGATCGCGATCGGCAGCGACAGGAGCAGCCCGGTGCGGATCAGCGGCCCGACGACGCCGGCCGAGATCGCCGGGCCGATGACGGCGACGAGCACGAGCAGCGCGGGCCCGAGCAGCCCGCCGAGGATGACGGCCGCAATGGCCGTCACCGTCGCCAGCGTCGCCTTCGTGAGCGGGTTGAGCCGATGGAACGCGCTCGGCCCCGGCCGGCCCAGGAACGCCGGGACGCCGCGGCCGGCGGCCGGGTGCTCGCTCAGGCGGGCGCTCCCCGCCACTCGCCGGACTCCTCCGTCGCCACCTCGTCCTCGGCGACCAGCCGCTCGCCCTGCGGGAAGCGGGCCAGCGTGCGCCGCGCCATGGCCGAGACGATGAGGTACACGACGAAGAACGTCGTGATCTTGTCGATCGGGTCGCTGATCAGGCCCTGGCCGAGGGTGGCCGCGCCGATGTCGGCGCCGCCCTGCCGGAACGCGGCCACCAGGAAGTCGGTGCCGGCGCCGGTCACGCCGCCGAAGACCCCGGCCGCGATCGGCGCGCTGATGAGCGCCGCGACGATGCCGGTCACCATCCCGATGACGACGACGTACGCCGCGGTCAGGTCGCGGCGCACGAACGAGCAGCGCGAACAGCCCGATCACCGTCAGCCGCGACCAGCCCGAGCGCGACCCAGCCGAGGATGACGAAGATCGCGTTGTCGGACGTCGGGGTCAGGTTCGTCGGGCCGAGGATGGCGGTATAGCCGAGGTAGCCGAGGTAGGCCAGGCCGCCGATGACGACCGCGGTGATCGCGCCGCCGATCGACGAGCTGTCCGACCGGGCGGCCGATGCGCGGTCGCAGCAGGCCGAGCCCGCCGGCAGCGCCGGCGAGGAGGCCGATGACCGCGGCGACGATCGCGAACGCGGCGGCGGGCGGGTACTGGAACGGCGGCGGGATCACGTACGCCCACAGCACGTTGGCGAGGAACCCGGTCGGCGGCGCCGGCCAGTGGCCCGGCCAGCACGCCGACGAGGATCGTGCCGATCGAGTCGAGGTAGATCGGAATCTTCAGGGCTGCCGCCACGGTCTGGCCGAGGATGATGTTCAGCGCGATCGCGATCGGCATCAGGATGAGCGTGCGCGTCGTGAACTGGGTCGTCACCGACGCGTTCGTGCCGGTCTGGATGCGCTCGACGACGAGATAGACCGCGATTGCGACGAGGAGGGCGATGCCGAGGATGAGCGCGATGACGTCTGCCACCGCCTGGAACGCGAACGTCACCGGATCGGCCTCGCCGGCGTCCGGGATCCCTCCTGCCATCGCGATGCCGACGGCCACGACGATGCCGAAGGCGGCCAGAGCCGCGATCCATCGAACCAGCATGCTGATCATCCTCCGGTACGTGCGGGTGCTAGCTGTACGGTGCGCTCACGGCGCGGGACAGGCGCGCCAGGAGCTCGGCCTTCATGCCGTCGGGGTCGATCGCGGTCGCCAGCTTCACCGGTGCGCGGTCGTCGGCCTGCGTGCGGTACAGGCTGCCGGCAAGGTACGGATCCGAGCTCGTGTCGCACGCGAGCGTCTCGCTGACGTCCTCCGTGACGAGGTCGGGCCGGAGCAGCGAGGCGATCAACGAGACCGGGTCGTGGAGGTACGCGCCGTCGATCCCGTCGGCCTGCTGGTGGAACCCGACGTAGAAGCGGACCGCGTCGCGCACGATGCCCGCCAGGTGCGTGTCGGGCAGCTGTGCCAGGTCCTCCATGGTGAACAGCACGTCCTGGGTCGCGTCGAGCGGAAAGATGCGGTGCAGCGCGCCGGCTCGCAGGCAGACCTCGGTAGCCTCGGGATCGACGCACGCGTTCCACTCACCGGTCTCGGTCGTGTTGCCACGCTCCTCCAGCGTGCCGCCCATCCAGATCACCTCGCGGGCTCCATGCGCGAGGTCGACGCCGTGCTGGGTGGCCGCCGCCAGGTTCGTCAGCGGCCCGAGCGCGAGGACGGTCATCTCGCCGGGATGGCGGCTGACGTGGGCGCCCAGGTAGCGGCTGGCGGGGATCGCCGTGTACTCGGTCGTGCCCAGCTGTCGGTCCTCTCCGCGCAGCTCGACGTAGCCGGTGCCCGTCGGGCCATGGGTGTCCGGCGCGGTGCGCAGCCGCCGCACGAGTGGTCGCGCGGCTCCGATGCTGACGGGCACGTCCCCGCGGCCGACCATGCGCAGCACCTTGCCGGTGTTGCGCGCCACGTGGTGGATCTCGACGTTTCCGGCCACGCACGTCACGCCCCGGAGATTGAGCTCGGGGCTGGTGGCCGCGATCAGCAGCGCGATCATGTCGTCGATCCCGGTGTCGACATCGAGGATCAACGGTCGGGGCACGGGCTGCCGAGGGGCGTCCTCCTCCATCGGCCGCCTATGGTACGCGCCAGCCGCCGGCCTGGCCGACCTTTGTGGTCAGCGGCCTGCCAAGCGTGCCGGCCACGTGGTGCGCCGCCGTGAGGAGCGCGTCCAGGTCGACGCCGTGGCGCAGCCCCTCGCGGTCGAGGAGGTAGACGAGATCCTCGGTCGCCAGGTTGCCCGCCGCACCCGGCGCGTACGGGCAGCCCCCGGTCCCGCCGGTCGATGCGTCGAAGCAGCGCACCCCCAGCTCCAGCGCCGCGGTCACGTTCGCGAGCGCGGTGCCGCGCGTGTCGTGGAAGTGCATCGCCAGCCGGTCGGCGTCGATCCCGGCCCCGATGAGCGCGCCAACCACCCTTCGGACATCGGCCGGGACCGCCACCCCGATCGTGTCGCCGATGCTCAGCTCGTCGACGCCGAGGCCGAGGAGCTCCTGCGCGACGCCCACCACGGCCGCCTCGCCGACCTCCCCCTGGTACGGGCATCCGAATGCGGTGCTGACGTAGCCCCGCGTCCACCAGCCGGCCTCCCTCGCCCGCTCGAGCACGGGCCGGAAGGCATCCATCGACTCGGCGATGCTCATGTTGATGTTCGCCCGGGTGAACTCTTCGGACGCGGCGGTGAATACGCAGACCGCATCCGCTCCCGCAGCCTCCGCGCGGTCCATGCCGCGCGCATTCGGCACGAGCACCGGGTAGCGGACGCCGGGTCGCCGCTCGAGCGCTCCCATGAGCTCGTCCGCATCGGCGAGCTGGGGGATCGTCTTCGGTGCGACGAAGCTGGTGGCCTCGATCTCGCGCAGGCCGGCGTCGGCCAGCAGGTCGATGAACCGCAGCTTCGCCTCGGTCGGGATCGGCTGTGCCTCGTTCTGCAGGCCGTCGCGCGGTCCCACCTCGTAGATGCGGACGTCGCGCTCGCTCATGAGTCGGATTGTGCGACTTCGCCGAGCAGGTCGCCGCGCTGGACCTGCTGGCCCTCGGCCACGAGCAGCCGAGCCAGCACGCCGTCGGCAGGTGCCACGACCGCGTGCTCCATCTTCATCGCCTCGATCACGACGACCACCTGGTGGGCCTGCACCGGCGACCCTTCCGCCACGCGAACGGCGATGACCCGGCCGGGCATGGGCGCCGTGAGCGCAGCAGGGCCCTCCCCGGAATGGGCGGCAGCGTGGCGCACCGCCTCCTCCACGGTGGGCGGAGTGGCGGGGGAGAACTCCAGGCTCTGACCGTCGACATCCACGAACGCGACATCGCCGACGCGGATCGCCGGCGGACCGTCGGTCGCAAGCTCGATGCTTCGTTCCTCGTCGCCATGACGCAGCCGTCGGACCGAGGGCGCGTTCAGGCGCCAGCCGCCCGACCATGGATCCACGCTCCGCGGTTCGAGCTGCCCGGCAGCAGCATGCCAGTGCCGATCCTCGAGGGGCGGGGGGCCGGGGACCGCCATCGCCGCGATCGTATCGGTCCGCACCTCGCCGTCGCCCATCGCCGGCTGGTCGAGCAGCCAGCGCAGGAAGCGCACGTTCGTCCGCACGCCGAGGATCGTGGTCGCGGCCAGCGCGTCGCGCAGGCGCCCGAGGGCAACCGCGCGAGTCTCGCCGTGTGCGATCACCTTCGCGATCATCGGGTCGTACCGGTCGAGCATCAGGTCGCCCTCCGCCACGCCGGTGTCGACGCGCACGCCGTTGGGCCAGCGAATGAGCGCCAGCCGCCCGGTCGCGGGAAGGAAGCCGGCTTCCGGATCCTCGGCATAGATCCGCGCCTCGATCGCGTGCCCGCGCAGCTCCGGCGAATCAGCGAGGCCCAACGCGGAAAGCGGCTCCCCGGCCGCGATCCGGAGCTGGTCGGCAACAAGGTCCCGTCCGGTCACCGCCTCGGTGACGGGATGCTCGACCTGGAGGCGGGTGTTCATCTCGAGGAAGAAGAACTCCCCCGCATCGGTGAGCAGCATCTCGACCGTCCCGGCGCTCACGTAGCCCACCGCCGCTCCAGCCTTCAGGGCGGCGCCACCCATCCGCTCGCGGAGCTCGGGCGTGACCGACGGGGCCGGGGCCTCCTCCACGATCTTCTGGTTCCGCCGCTGGGCGCTGCAGTCGCGCTCGCCGAGGTGGACCCCGTTCCCGTGCGAGTCGAACAGGACCTGGATCTCGACATGGCGCGACCCGGCGAGATAGCGCTCGAGGACCAGCCGATCGTCCCCGAACGCCCGATGCGCCTCACGACGCGCCGCGGCCAGGGCCTCGGCCAGATCGCCGGCATGCCCGACGACGCGCATGCCCTTGCCGCCGCCGCCGGCCGAAGGCTTCACGAGCAGCGGGTATCCGATCCGAGCGGCCTCGGTCGCGAGGCTCGGGTCGTCCTGTGCGCTCCCGTCGTAGCCGGGGATGACCGGGACGCCGGTGGCCGCCGCCCGCTGGCGCGCGGCCGCCTTGTCGCCCATCGCGGCGATCGCGTCGGCAGGCGGCCCGACCCACGTGATGCCCGCGTCGACCACCGACCGCGCGAACCCCGCGTTCTCGGCGAGGAAGCCGTAGCCGGGGTGGACCGCATCCACCCCGGCCGTCGTCGCGACCGCGAGCAGGGCCTCGGGATCGAGGTAGGAGCCGATGACATGGGCCCCGTCGACGCCGGTCGGTGGTCGCTCGTCGTCGGTGTGCACGCCCACGCTGCGGATTCCCATCCGGCGCGCCGTGGACGCGACGCGCACCGCGATCTCGCCGCGGTTCGCGATCAGGAGCGTGCGGATCCGAGAGCCCGGCTGGATATGCTCATCGGCGACCTCCGAGAGCGACGAACGCGACACCCGCGTCCGGCCACCGATCCTCCTGGCGGGGAGCCGGCCGTCGGCGATCCAGCGCTGCACGGTGCGGGCCGTGACCCCGAGCTCGGCGGCCGCCTCCCGTGGCGTCAGCTCCTCGTCAGGCATGTCGCGATTGTCGCAGGTCGGCGTGCTAATTCAGCCTGTCCACCGCGGCGGTCGCTTCTCGAGGAAGGCGGCCAGGCCCTCCTGGCCCTCGTCGGAGGTGCGTTGCTCGGCAATCTGCCGCGGCGTGGTCCTCGCTGCTTCCGCGATGCCCCGTAACCGGATCTCGCGCACGAGCGATTTCGCGGCGCGCGCTGCGGTCGGTCCGGCGGTCCGGAGCTCCGCGACCAGGACCGCGACCCGCTCGTCGAGCGCCGGCTCATCCGGCACCACCTCGTGGACCAGGCCGATCCTCAGCGCTCGCTCGGACCCGAAGCGCTCGCCGGTCGCGAACAGCGCCCGCGCGTGCGACTCCCCGATCTTGGGGACCACGAACGTGCTGATCACCGCGGGGATGATGCCCAGCTTCACCTCGGTGAATCCGAACGTCGCGTCGGCGGTGGCGACCACGACGTCGCTCACCGCGCACAGCCCCATCCCGCCGCCGAGCGCCGCGCCCTGAACGCGGGCGACGATCGGCACCGGGCATGCGTCCACCGCCGCGAACATCTCCTGCATGGCCGTCGCGTCGCGCTCGTTGTCCTCGACTGATAGCCCCATCGCGGCACGCATCCACTCCACGTCGGCGCCTGCACAGAACGTCGGCCCGTCCCCTGCGAGGACCACCGCGCGGAGCGCTGCGGGCGGCTCGGCCGCCAGCGCCTCGAAGGTCGCGTGGAGCTCTCCGATCAGCGCGTCGTTGAACGCGTTCCGGACCTCGGGTCGGGCCAGTCGCACCCAAGCCACGTCACCGTCACGTTCCAGCCTCAGCCCGGTCACCGCCCGCGCCGCCCTCGATGGAATGGCTCAGTCACCGCGGTCACCTGGCTGAGCAGTGGCTCCTCGAGCCACACGACATCCGTACCGTCGGGAACGTCGACGGTCGCGGAGGCTCCGGCGCCTCCCACCAGGCCGAGCAGAAGACGGGCGTGATCACCGTCGTCGGTCTCGACCAGGTACGCCGCGTCGACCCGCGTGTCGCGGAGCGTTGCAGCCAGTCGCAGCTCAAGGTCGCGCGTGTCAGTGCTCGGCGGGCGGATCCTGATCGAGCGGCGCGCGGTCGGGCCGAACAGCGGCTCGTCGCTGCCCGGAATCCGTGCCATCGGCCAGCGCCGTGAGCTCGTCGATGCCGAATCGGTACGGAACCGGCCCGGCGGGATCCATGATCGCCGGCAGGCCGGCCGCCGCGAGGTTGGCGATCGCGATGCGCGCCGGCAGCGGCAGGTTGCCGGTGTGGGCGGGGGCCCAGGCGGCCAGGGCGCCGACCGAGCCGAAGACGACGCTCACCGGACGTCCCTCGGCCTCCTGGGCAAGCATCACGCTGATCTCTACCTGCTCGTCATCGTTCACCGCCGAGGCGAGGGCCGCCTTCGCCTCCTCGCCGTGCTCCGGCGGGACCGGCAGCAGGAGCGTGCCGCTCATCAGGACGCGGTAGAACTCTCGCAGCGGCCTGCGATCGCCGCCGCGCTCCTCCGACTCCCGCGCCGCCAGCATGGCGTCGAAGAGGTTCGCGGCGCTCTCCTCGAGCGTGCCGGATGGAACGGATCGGTCGTGCGAGCCCGGCGCGGGGCGGTCGGCGGGGGGTTGCATCGGTCGGGTGAGCCTACCGGATGCTGATAGCATCAGTCCCATGATCCGGGGCATCGACCACGTGGTGATCGCCTGCGAGGACCCCGACGCGGCGGCCGCCGAGCTCGAGTCGGCGCTCGGCATCGTCGCCACCGGCGGCGGGCGTCACGTGGGCCTCGGCACCCGCAACCGGATCGCGTGGCTGGCGGATGGCGCCTACCTCGAGCTCGTCGGGGTGACCGATCCCGATGTCGCGCGCAGATCCCCGGTCGGCGCGGCCGCGCTGCGAGTGCTGGAAGACGCAGGCAGCGGCATCGCCACCATCGCCCTGCGTGCCGACGACCTGGAGGCCACCACGGCCGGGCTGCGCGCCGCCGGCTCCACGTTCGGACCGGTTACCAACGGCAGCCGGACCCGCGATGACGGCGACGTGGTGGAGTGGTACACCGCCATGCCCGAGGAACCGCTCGGGCCTGCCCGCCCATTCCTCATCGAGCACGTCTACACCGGCGCCGAATGGAGCCACGCGGCCCTGGCCGAGCGGGCGCGGTTCGTCCATCCCATCGGCTCGCCAGTCGTCCTCGCCCGGCTCGACGTGGCCACGGCCGAGCCGGCCGCCACGGCCGCGGATCTCCACGAGGAGCTCGAGATCGATTTCTGGGCCGTCGCCGACCTGGCCGTCGCCGACATCGGGCCGCACGTCCTGCGCCTCGTCCCCAGGCGCGAGATGGCGGTGCCGGCGGTCGTCACGCTCGGCGCCGCGGTCGATTCGCCGCGGACGGCCGACGTGCTCGGTCTGCGCCTCGATATCGAGCGCGTCGAGCTGCCAGTCCCGGAGCCGTTCCCCGCCTAGCCCTCGGCCGTGGCTCGCGACTCCATCCAGGCCGCCCACGTCGGATGCCCGTATGGAGGGTCGCCGAGTGGGAGCAGGTCGTACGCCGCGACGTTCTTGCGCGTGCTTCCGAATCCCCATATGCCGCGGCGCAGCGTGGGGTGGCCGATGAATGGCCGCAGGGAGTCCGGGCTCAGGTGCGGCATCTCGATGAGGAGCAGCTCCTCGAGCGCCGGCGCATCCGCGATTGGCGTCAGGTCGGCGATGCCGCGCATCGTCTCGAGCGCGAGACGCCGCAGGCTGGCCGCGCCGCGCAGCGATGGCAGCTCCGTGACCGACGACATCGACTGCAGCATGAGCCGGCGCAGGGCCGGCAGGTCGCCGAGCGTGGCCACGTTCCGCAGACCGCGGATCCGCCACAGCTCGAGATCGTTCAGCAGCTCGAATCGAGGCAGGAGCGACAGGTCGGCCGTTCCACCCAGCCCGATCCACAGCGTCGTCAGTCTGCGCATCGGCAGCAGCAGGGAGAGATCGGGAAGCGTCACGGATCGCAGTTGGAGGTCCTCGACGGAGCTGAGCTGGCCGATGACCTCCACGTTCCGCACCGGTCCGTGAATGCCCAGCGCGGTGAGGTGCCGGAGTGCCCCGAACGGTGCGATCGAGATCGGCTTCAACGTGTCACCCATGTGGAGCTCGGTCAGCGTGTCGGCAACGTGGGCCACGCCATCCCAGGTCTCGAGACGGAGCGACGTGACGCCCAGGCGTTGCAGCCCGGGATAGTGCCGCAGGAGCTCGAGCTCCTCGGTCCGGTCATCGATCCACAGCTGGACGTCCGGTCGATCACCGAGGAGCGAGGCCAGCGCCAGGTGGCTGGCGTCGGAGAGGCTCCCGGTGACGCGGACCTTGCCCTCGTCCCGGCTCAGCGGCGCAGCGTCGCGGAGATCGGCGTCGCCCTCGATGGTGCGCCAGCGCTCGATCACCTGCGGTACTGCTCGATCACATCCGGTAGAGGCTGAATCCCGGTTCCGGAATCGGCGCGTTGAGCGCGGCGCCGATGCCGAGCGCGAGCACGCGGCGAGTGTCCATCGGGTCGATCACGCCGTCATCCCACAGGCGGGCGGTGGAGTGGTAGGGCGAGCCCTCGCGCTCGTACTTCTCGAGGATCGGGGTCTCGAACGCGTCGCGGTCCGCATCGGTCTCGAATCCGCCGCGAACGGTGGACAGCACCCTGGCTGCCTGGGCTCCGCCCATGACGCTGATTCGCGCGTTCGGCCACATCCACAGCTGGCGCGGCCCGTAGGCACGTCCCGCCATCCCATAGTTTCCAGCCCCGAATGAGCCTCCGACGATGACCGTGAACTTGGGCACGTTCGTCGTGCTCACCGCGGTGACGAGCTTCGCGCCATCGCGGGCGATGCCGCCGGCCTCGTACTCCCGGCCGACCATGAAGCCGGTGATGTTCTGGAGGAACACGAGCGGGATTTGGCGCTGGCTGGCCAGCTCGACGAAATGCGCGCCCTTGAGCGCTGACTGGCTGAATAGGATCCCGTTGTTGGCCAGGATCCCAACCGGGTGGCCCATGATGCGGGCGAAGCCGCATACGAGCGTCTCGCCGTACCGCTCCTTGAACTCGTGGAACTCGCTGGCATCGACCAGCCGGGCGATCAGCTCGCGCACGTCGTAAGCCCGGCGCGCATCGGCCGGAATCACCCCGTACAGCTCGTCTGTCGAGACGGAGGGCTCGGCCGGATCGGCGATCTCCCAGGGCGGGTCTGGCCTGCGCCAGGCCAGGTTGCGGACGATCTGGCGGCCGATGGCGAGCGCATGCTCGTCGTCGAGCGCGTAGTGGTCCGCGACGCCGGACTGCACGGTGTGCACCTCCGCGCCCCCGAGCTCCTCAGCGGTCACGACCTCGCCCGTGGCCGCCTGCACCAGCGGCGGGCCGCCCAGGAAGATCGTGCCGGTGCCTTTCACGATCACGGTCTCGTCGGACATGGCCGGCACGTACGCCCCGCCCGCCGTGCACGATCCCATGACCAGGGCCACCTGGGGGATCCGCCGCGCAGACAGCTGCGCCTGGTTGAAGAAGATCCGGCCGAAATGGTCGCGGTCGGGAAAGACCTCGTCCTGCAGTGGCAGGAAGGCGCCCCCGGAATCCACGAGGTACAGGCACGGAAGCCGATTCTCGAGCGCGATCTCCTGCGCGCGGAGGTGCTTCTTGACCGTAAGCGGGTAGTACGTGCCGCCCTTGACCGTGGCATCGTTCGCGACGACCACGCACTCCACGCCCTCGACGCGGCCGATGCCGGTGACGATCCCAGCGCCGGGTGCGTCGCCGTCGTACAGGTCGGTCGCCGCCAGAGCGCTCAGCTCGAGGAAGGCGCTGCCCGGGTCGAGAAGGCGATCGATGCGCTCGCGAACGGGCAGCTTGCCGCGTTCCCGATGGCGTTCGACGGATCGGTCATCGCCGGCCGCGCCGCGCTCCGTCAGCCGTCGCTGGCGCGCACGAAGGTCTTCGACCAGGACGCGCATCGCCTCCGCGTTGGCCCGCGCGGCCGGGCTGCCGGGGTCGAGATCGCTGCGGAGGACAACCATTCGGCCCGATTATGCGGGCCGAGGGAGCCTAGGCGAGCGTCACCAGCGGGACGACCTGCGCGATGTGGGCGGTGTTCACGAGCGCCACGCTCACGACGTGCTCGAACGGCGGGTCGCCCGAGTGGAGGATGTACGCGTCGGTGAGGGGCAGGAACCGGTGCGTTCGGATGAGGTGGAGCCCGATCTCGACGCCCGGGGCAAGGTGGATGTTGCCGGTGAGGTGGAACGGGCCGGCCACGCAGGCCGCTCGTCGCAGGCGCCGGTGCAGCCGCAGCTGCCGGCTCGCGCGCCACTCGGGCGGCATGGCCAGGATCACGCGTGCGGTCGGCAACGACTCCCACTCGCCGCTCTCTCCACCCGTTCCGTTTCCGCCCTCCACCGCCGGCATCGACCGGTCGTCGAGCGGGCCAGGGCTCGGGCGCCACAGCCGCAGCTCATCCTGGGTGCTGAGCAGGTCCGTGACGCGCTGGCCGCTCGGCGCGATCCAGCCGACGATGCGGGCATCGGCCGTATACAGCTCGATCGGCGCGAGGTCGGGGGACATGGCGATCGCCGCGCTCCCCTGCGTAGCCGAAGGGCCGGGGCCGCGGCGCCAGTTCCAGAACGTCACGTTGCCTCCTATGAGACGAGCCGCCGGGCACGTGGCGGCCACGAGCGAACCGTACGCGCGCGCTGCCTCCTCACCAACGGGCCGAAAGTCCTAGCGCGGGCCGTTGCGCGCGCGCATCGGTCCTGCCCGCCCACGATCGTGCGCCGATGACCGAATCTGCTCGGGGTTGCCCGCAGCCGACCGTGGGGGGATACTCCGACTGAATCGGTCGGAGTTCCGGCCGAGGCTCCACTCCGCCCGCGCGGCAACAGTCCGCGCGCCCGTCGACCACGGCGTATCACCCATGTCCGTTGCTGAAGCAACCTCCACCGCGCGTCCCGCTGCCCTCGTCACCATCGATTGGGCAAGGGAACATCTCGACGACCCGACCGTCCGGTTCCTGGAGGTCGACGTCGACACCGATGCCTACGACACCGGCCACCTGCCCGGTGCCACCGGCGTGAACTGGAAGAGCCAGCTGACCGATGCAATCCGTCGCGACCTCGTGAGCCGCGACGAGCTCCAGGAGCTGCTCCGTGCCGCCGGGGTGAACGACGACACCACGATCGTCCTGTATGGCGACAACAACAACTGGTTCGCCGCCTGGGCGTATTGGCAGCTTCGCTACCAGGGGCTCGACAACGTCCGCCTTCTCGATGGCGGCCGGGTGAAGGTCGAGGCCAAAGGGCTGCCGCTCACGACTGACGCGCCTGCTCACGAACGCGGAAGCATCACCCTGCCGAACCAGACCCGCGAGGAGCTGCGCGCCTACCGGCAGCAGGTCATCGACGGCGTCGGTGCGACCGGCCACCACCTCGTCGACGTCCGCTCCCCGGAGGAGTTCCGCGGCGAGCTCTCCGCCCCGGCGCACCTGCCGCAGGAGGCGGCGCAGCGACGTGGCCACATTCCCGGCGCAGTCAACGTGCCGTGGTCCCAGGCGGTCGCCGAGGACGGCACCTTCAAGCCGATCGAGGAGCTGCGTGACCTGTACGGCGCCCGCGGCGTCGACGGCTCGAGCGAGGTCGTTGCCTACTGCCGCATCGGCGAGCGCTCCAGCCACACCTGGTTCGTGCTCCACGAGCTGCTCGGGTACGACGACGTCCGCAACTACGACGGCTCGTGGACCGAGTACGGCTCGCTGGTCGGCGTCCCGATCGAGACCGGTACCGGATCGTCGAGTTGACCGACGCCCCGACGCGATCGCTGGTGGGTCCGGCTCCCGAGGGGATGCCGGACCCACAGCTGACACCACCCCAGATCGCCCGCAGCGGCGATCCGTTCGCCGCACTGCGGATCGTCCATTTCGTGTCGCGACTCCGTCGCAACGAGACCCTCCAGGTCCGCGACGTCGTCGCCGTCCTAAACGCGGAGTTCCTCGACTGGTTCTTCAGCGAGAAGGTCGTGCTCGCCGAGCTGGTCCAGCTCCAGGCCAACTGGGGCATCAGCTTCCACGGCGACGACCGGATCGTCCTCGACCGCAACGAGCGCGGCCACACCCTGCTGATCACCGACTCGACGAAGATGTCCGTGTTCCTCGTCAACGAGGCGCGCCGGCTGGCCGACGCGTGCGCGCAGGAGCTGCGTCAGTTCACGCTCGGCGACGGGATCAGCCACGACAACTGAGCGCTAGCCGCGCAGCTGGTCGAGCTTCTCGTCGCGCCCGATGAGGATCAGCTCGTCGCCATCGGTCAGGCGCTCCTCGCGCGCCGGGTTGACGAAGACCTGCTGGCCGCGCCGCAATGCGATCGGCGTCAGGCCCAGCCGGCCCTTCAGGTCGAGCTCCCCGAGTGACTTTCCGACGAAGGCCTTCGGGGGTCGGATCTTCTCGATCCCGAAGCTCGGCGCCACGTCGAGGTAGTCGATCACGTTCGGGACGTTGAACGAGTGCGCCAGCCGGAGGCCGGTCTCGCGCTCCGGGAAGACGACCCGATCGGCCCCGATCCGCGAGAGGATCTCACCGTGCAGGAGGCTGCCGGCCTTCGCGATGACGTTCCGGACTCCCAGCCGCTTCAGCACCATCGTGGCGAAGATCGATGGCTCCGCGTCGCTGCTGATGGCGACGATGGCAGTGGGGAAGTCGCCGGCTCCTGCGCTGCGGAGGGCATCCTCGTCGGCCGCGTCCAGTTGCAGGGCGTGCGTGACGTCGGGGGCGATCTCGTTGACCAGCTGCTCGCTGCGGTCGATGGCCAGCACCTCGTGGCCCAGCCGCTCGAGCTCGAGCGCGAGGGCGGATCCGAAGCGCCCGAGGCCGATCACCATGACCTGTTCGCGAGCCATCGATTCCAGCCTAGCCGATGCGGACCGACTCGATGGCCGGCCGATACGGGATCGGGCGTGCGCGTGCGGTCAGGGCGAGCACGAGCGTCAACGGCCCGAGCCGTCCGATGAACATCGCCAGCACCGTGATCAATCGGGCGGCATCACCCATTTCCGGCGTGATCCCGGTGCTTGCCCCGACCGTCGCGAACGCGGAGACGGCCTCGAACAGCGTCTGCACGAATGTCGCTTCGGTGGTGAGCGTCAGGCCCGTTCCGACGATGAAGACGAATGCGATGGCCAGGAGCGCCACAGCGAGGGAGCGATACACGATCGCATGGTTGATGCGGCGACCGAAGGCCATGGCCGACGGGAGGCCGCGCACCGTCGACGTGATCGCGATCAGCAGCACGGCGAACGTGTTGACCTTGATCCCACCGGCCGTGGATCCGGACGCACCCCCGATGAACATCAGCGCCATCACGATGAACAGCGTCTCGTCGAGGAACGCTGCCGTATCCAGGGCGGTGAACCCGGCCGTGCGGAGCGTCGTCGACTCGAACAGCGCATTCAGCAGGCGTTGGCCGGGAGGGAGTGCGCCGAGGGTGTCCGGGTTCGACCACTCGGTCACGCCGATGATGGCCGCGCCACCGAGGAGGAGCACGACCGTGGCGGTCAGAACGATCTTCGTCTCGAGGGCCATCCGCGCCCACCGCCGCGTGGTGACGGCGTTGGCGATGATCGCGAAGCCCAGGCCTCCGAGCGAGAGGACCACGCCGATCGTGAGCAGGACCACCCAGTCGTCGACGAAGGGCGTGAGGCTGCGAAACCCACCAGTCAGGTCGAAGCCCGCATTGTTGAATGCCGAGATCGAGTGGAAGATCCCCCACCAGATGCCCATCGGATGCCACGGCGGCCCGGCCTCCGGACCGGCCATGAAGGCGATGGACAGGACGATCGCCCCGGCAACCTCGACCACGATCGTGAAGATCGCGATCCGCTTCAGGACGGCGGTGACCGTCCCCAGCTCGAGGCCGCCGAGCGACTCCTGGACGACGAGGCGGTCGCGCAGCGTCGTTCGGCGGCCGAGGAACAACATGAGCAGGAGGGTCGAGCCCGCCATGATGCCGAAGCCGCCGACCTGGATGAGCAGGAGGATCACGACCTGGCCGAACGGGCTCCAGTACGTCCCCGTATCCACCACCACGAGGCCGGTCACGCAGGCGGCACTGGTCGCGGTGAAGAGCGCATCCATGAAGGGCGCGGAGCCACCGCTGGCCGTCGCGAACGGAAGCATCAGCAACCCCGTGCCGGCGGTGATCAGGACGACGAACAGAAGGAGCAGCGACATCGCGGCGTCCGGCCGACGGCCGGCCCGCCGCGGCGGCTTGACGGTGATCTTCTGCTGCTCTGCGCGACCGACGCGTACCCGCCGGTCACCCGGGCGGCGGCCTTCGTGGGTCATGCGAGCCGAGGAATCAGCGCCTGCACCCGGCGAGGGTAGCGCGCGTCAGACGCGGTCGGAGTCTCCGGCCTGCCCAAGCTGCGCCCCCACGGGGTCCCCGTGTGTCGGGCGGACGTCGCCATCGGCCACCGGCAGCGGGACGCGACGCGGCTTCGGGCGGAACGGGCTCGTCTCGGGCACGACGGGCCCGTCGGTCTCGGCAAGGGTGCCGCCTCGGTACGCTTCCCAGACCGCCATCACCGTGTCGCGGTGCGGCCGGATCCGGCAGTGCTCGTCGCGGTTGCCCATCTCGTCGCAGTAGCCGAGCGGCACGCACTTCGGCGCCAGGAAGCTGCCGAAGAACGGGCTGACGCGGAAGATCTCGTGGCGAATCTGCTTGAACAGCTGGCGGATCTCCCACTGTGCCATGGTGCACAGCCGCAGCCCTGACATGTGGATCAGCTGGCGCAGGTTCACCGTCATGATCAGGTTCGTCTGCATCGCGTTCGGGAAGATGAAGCGCGCGTCCTCGGCCGGCACCTCGGCCTGGAGCAGCTGCCCGTAGAGGTCGAGGTTATCGTCGACCGCGCGCTGGAATTGCCCGGCGAGGTCATCGGGCAGGTCGCCCTTTACGATCGAGTCGGGGATCGTGAAGTTGTCGCGCTTCTTGAAGCTGACGTAACGCTGCGACTGCTGGTCGAAGGCCGTGCCCGCGCGGTGCCGGACGAGCTGATGGCTGAGCGTTCGGGTCACGCCGCTGATCGCGAACGTGAAGTTCACGTGCTCGATCGTGCTGCCGTGCCCCGACTCCATCACCTTGCGGACGAGGCTCTGCTGCTTCTCGTCGGCCACCTGTCGCGACACCGCCTTGTCCCAGATCTGGTCGGGCACCAGCTCCGAGTAGCAGGTTCGGCAGGCGGTATAGATGATCGGGAGGTAGTACTCCTCCACGATCTCCTTGGTGGGGAAGATGAGCTTGGCGGAGAGCCCAGCAGAGCTGGACGGGGAGGTGGGCGGCATGCGAGCCTCAGGGTGCCAGCCTCAGGCTGGCGGGACTAGGCGGTTATCCACAGATCCTACCCACACAGTGTATGACATCTGTGGATAACCCGATGGGCTGGAAAGCCCGCGCTCCGCTCGATTTCATGCCGGCGCCGGCCTCATCGCGCGGGCCAGACGCCACCGGATGTCATACGGCGCCGCTCTCGCCGGGCGGGTCGCCGCCGGTCGGCGGGCGGTGCTCCTCGAGCCGAGCCAGCCCGTGGAGCCGATCCAGAGCGATCCGATTGCCGCCGGCGCGCCGGGCGCTGGCGAGCGCCTCGTCAACACGCGCGAGCAGGCCATCCACGTCGAGCTCGTCGCTCGGCCGCATCACGGCGACGCCCACACTGGCGGTGACCTCCAGCTGGCCGCCCTCGACGGCGATCGGCCGCAGGCCGAGACGGTGTTGGAGCGCATCGGCGAACGTGGCTGCTCCTCCCTCGTCGGTATGCGGCAGGACGGCCAGGAACGCGTCGCTGGCGACGCGGCCCAGCTCATCGGCCTCGCGGACCCGGAGCCGGATGCGCAATGCCACCTCGCGCAGTACCGCGTCGCCTCCGGCCGTGCCGTGGGCACGGTTGATGGATCCGAAGTCGTCGAGGTCCAGCAGGACAACCGCCACTGAATGTTGGTATCGGCGCGCCTGGGCGACCTCCACCCGCAGACGTTCGAGGATCGCGGCGCGGCTGGCGACGCCGGTGAGCGGATCCACCGAGGACGCGCGTTCCAGCTCCTGGCGCTGCAGGTCGATCGTCCGCCGTGCCTGGAGCAGCTCCTCGATCGTGCCGCGCAGCTCGCGGCCCAGCCGCTCCGCCTCCGGCGATGCGCCGGCATCCCGGATGACGGCGGTCAGGCCGCTCCCCGTCCGTTGCAGGCCGATCCGCAGGCCTCCGACGCCGACGCTGGACACGCTCGCCCCGGCCGCCGGCAGGCTCGCCAGCGGCACGCCCAGCAGGTCCTCGAGGTGCGCGCCGCCCGACGCACTGTCCAGGCCGAGCAGTGCGGCCGCGGCGGGGTTCCAGTCCCGCAGCCGCAGCCGGCCGTCGAATCGGAGGACCGCATCGGCGAGGGCCTCAGCCAGCTCGGGCAGCCGATCGGGCTCGCGCTCGTCGGTCCGGAGCCGAGCGGTGGTCATCGAGACGGCCACCGCGATCAGCTGCGAAGTCGCGAGCGCGGTCAGCCCGATCACATCCTCGAAGCCGCCGACCCGGGACACGGCGACCGCGGCGACGCCGGGGACGATCACCGTTGCCACCGGCCCGACCGGGCGTCCGGCTCCGAGGGCGGCTGCGGCAACGGCGAGCACCACTCCGAGGATGCCGATGAGGGCCACCAGTGGATCAACCGCCTCGCGCACGGCGGGCAGCAGGTCGAGCACCACCACGAGGCCGGCGATCGCGATCGCCCCGCCCGCAACGGCGTATCGTGTCGCGCCGCCGCCGACGGACCAGTCCAGGCGATCGACGACGGCCGCGGCGAGGAGGGCCGCAGCAGCGGCCACCGGGGCCAGGACGGCCGGAATGCCCGCCAGCCAGCCGACCGCGCCGCCGGCCAGCGCTGCGGATGCGCCGGCAGCGATCAGCGGCGCCCCGGCGCCGAGCCGAAGGCCTGCCAGCAACCAGGCCACGATGGCCGCGGCGGCCGCCACCAGGAGCAGGGCGGAGAGCACGGGGACGGTCCACGCGACACCGGCTGCATCCAGGTCGGCGGGTGGCAGCGCGACGCTGACCGCCAGGATGGCCAGGAGGGGACCGGCCACGAGCAGCCCGAGCACGGTGCGAGCGACGCCGATCGCGCCGGTGCGCTCCATGACCCGAGTCTGGTCCTGCGGCTCAAGGCGCGGCAATGGTACGAACGCCCGTGGCGCAGCGGCGCTCCTATACTCGGCGGGCCGTGAACGACCGACCCGCCGCCGTGATGTCACGCGCCGCCTTCCTCGCTGCGACGGACGACCTGATCGGCGAGGGCGAGGCCATCGCCTTGGAACCGGGGTGGGACCGATTTCGGTCGTGGCTGCTCGCTTCGGACCGGCTGCTGGAGCGCGTGTGGGGTCGGATGGACCGCTACCACCTCGCCTGGCTGAACGTCGGCCGCGACAGCGCGCCGCCCGGATCGGCCCTCGACGAAGCGGGGATGGGGCGTTTCATTGCCGAGGTAACGAGCGGGAAGCTGGCGGTGCTGCGTACGATGAGGACTGCCGTCGAGCGTCAGGGCTGGACCCTGCTCTCCGACGACGATCCCACCGACGACCCCGACGATTCGGCAGCCGAGGAGGTCCGATGAGCTACCCGATCGCCGCGGGCGGCCTGGCGGCCGTCCTTGCGCATCCCGACGACGAGAGCTTCGGGTGCGCCGGTGCCCTTGCCCTGGCACACGACAGCGGGTCGACGACTCGCCTGCTGGTCGTCACCCGAGGCGAGGCCGGGACCCCGGACGGCGAGCCCGACCCTGCGTTCGGTGACCGCCGGGAGGCAGAGCTCATCGGTGCCGCGAAGGCGATCGGCCTCGACGAGGTCTCGATCCTCGATGGCTATCCCGACGGCGGCGTGGCCGACCACGACTTCGACACGCTGGTCGAGGAGATCGCCTCCTGGCTGGCCGACCGGCGCCCGCAGGCCGTGATCACCTTCGGGCCCCACGGGGTAACCGGACATCCCGACCACGTCGTCGTGGGGAGCGCCACGCGCTGGGCCGTCGAGCGACTGGCAGACGTCGGGCAGGCGCCGAACTCGGTGTACGTGATCTCGCCGATCTTCGATCCGAGCGGCAACCTGTTCGACCTGTCACCCGAGGAGCAGGCGGCCACCCATCGGATCGAGATCACGCCGGTCGCCGACCGCAAGCTGCGCGCCCTCGAGTCTCACGCCAGCCAGGCCGACACGGCTGCCGAGATCGCCGCACTCCGCCAGGCGATCGATGCCGGTGGCGCGATCCACGAGGGCTATCAGCGCGTCCGCCCCCTCGTGCCGCAGCCGCACCCCACCTACGACGGTCGGCTGCTCTAGCGGCATCCCGTGGCGTCGGAGGACGCGCTCGCGGGCTCGGGGTACACTTGGTTGCAATGGCAATCGATTCCAACCTCGGCAAGGTCGACGAGGTGATGACGGCGCTTTACGACATCCACGATCCGGAGATCGGGATGAGCATCGTGGACCTCGATCTCATCAAGGCGGTCGACATCGGGACCGATGGCGCCCCGACCGAGATCAAGATGGTCCTGACCACGCCGTTCTGCCCGTGGGCCGGCGAGCTGATCCAGACGGTGAAGACGAAGACCGAGGAGGTCGTCGGTCCTCCCGTCAAGGTCACGCTCCTCGCGGAGCGCTGGGAGCCCCCGCCCGGACTCTTCTAGAGCCCCGCATCGCCCCGGACGGCCCGTCCGCCGTGCCCCCACCGGCTACGATCGCGTGCGTGCGGATCTACACGAAGAAGGGTGACGACGGAACGACCGGTCTCCTGTTCGGCGGCGCCCGGGTGAGCAAGGCCGACCTGCGCACCGAGGCCTACGGCACAGTCGACGAGGCCGTCTCGGCGCTCGGACTCGCCCGGGCGGCGATCGGGGCCATCACCGACCGCACCGAGGCCCGCCTGGCGGACCTGTCGCTGCGGCTGCAGCGCGAGCTGTTCGTCGTCGGTGCCGAGCTCGCGACCCACGTCGAGCGGCGAGACCGCCTGAGCGACGGCGTGTCCCGCGTCACCGACGGCATGGTCGCCGGGCTGGAGTCCGAGATCGATGCGCTCGAGGGCGACATGGAGCAGCCAAAGGAGTTCGTGCTGCCCGGCGAGTCCATGACCGGTGCCGCCCTCGACCTCGCCCGCACCACGGTCCGGCGCGCGGAGCGACGATGCGTGGCTCTTGCCGGCGATGGCGGCCTGCCCGACTCGCAGGTCCTGCCGTACCTGAATCGGCTGGCCGACCTGTTGTTCGTGATGGCGCGCGCCGCCGATGGAGGGTACCGACCGGTCCGCCGCTGAACCCACCTGCGGATTCGGGCATTTCGGCCGGACGAGACTGGTGGATTCCGGCGTCCGACGGGTAGAATCGGCCCGTATCGGTAGCGCACCGCGCACCGGAGAGTACCTGCACTTCACCGAGGTCTGAACGAGCCATGACCCTGACCGCGCCACGCCAGCAGATGTTCATCGACGGCGACTGGGCCGATGCGGCGAGCGGCGAGACCGCCGCGGTGATCAACCCCGCCACCGAGGAGGAGATCGCGCAGGTTCCCAAGGGTGACGCGTCCGACGTCGACCGCGCCGTGGCCGCCGCCCGGGCCGCATTCGAGACATGGTCGCAGTCCACGCCGCAGGATCGCGCGAAGGCGCTCTACGCCTTCGCCGACGCGATCGAGAAGGACACCGAGACGCTTTCGCTCCTCGAGCAGAAGAACGTGGGGAAGCCGAAGGGCACCGCCGACTTCGACGTCGAGTTCACCGTCGACAACGTCCGCTTCTTCGCAGGAGCCGCGCGCGTCGTCGAGGGCAGGGCCGCCGGCGAGTACGTCAACACACACACGTCGATGATCCGTCGCGAGGCCGCCGGGGTCGTGGGCCAGGTCGCCCCGTGGAACTACCCGCTGATGATGGCGATCTGGAAGCTCTGCCCGGCGATCGCCGCGGGCTGCACCGTGGTCCTGAAGCCGGCCTCGATCACACCCCTGTCGGCCCTCCGGCTCGCCGAGCTGGCCGCGGACATCTTCCCGAAGGGTGTCTTCAACGTCGTCACCGGTCCCGGAGCGGTCGTCGGGGATCGGCTCATCCGGCACCCCGACGTCGACATGGTGTCGCTCACCGGCGATACCGCCACCGGCAAGGAGATCGCGGCCGCCGCGGCGCAGACGGTGAAGCGCGTGCACCTCGAGCTTGGCGGCAAGGCGCCGGTGCTCGTCTTCGACGACGCCGACATGGACGCTCTGGCCGAGACGATCAAGCTTGCCGGCTATTTCAACACCGGCCAGGACTGCACCGCGGCCACCCGCCTGCTCATCATGGGCGACGGCTACGATCGGGCGCTCGAGGCGCTGGTTCCGGCGGTGGAGTCGATCAAGACCGGCGACCCGGCCTCGGATCCGGACCTCGACATGGGCCCGCTTGTGTCGAAGGCGCATCGCGAGCGCGTCGCAGGGTTCGTCGCACGAGCACGCGACCAGGGTGCGGAGGTCGCGGCCGGGTGCGAGTCCTTCGGAGATCGTGGGGCCTTCTACAAGCCATCGCTCGTCACGGGCGTCACCCAGGACTCGGAGATCGTCCAGAAGGAGGTCTTCGGGCCGGTCGTCACCGTCCAGCGCTTCACCGACGAGGAGGAGGGAGTCCGCTGGGCCAACGGCGTGCCGTACGGCCTGGCCGCATCGGTCTGGACGAAGGACGTGAAGCGGGCGCTGCGCGCGGCGAAGGCCCTGCGGTACGGCACCGTGTGGATCAACGACCACCTGACGATCGTGTCCGAGATGCCGCATGGCGGCTTCGGCCAGTCCGGCTACGGCAAGGACATGAGCAGCTACTCGATCGAGGACTACACGATCGTCAAGCACGTGATGGCGAAGATCGCCGACTGACGACCGATGCCGACGGGATCGGATCGGCTCCAATTGGTCATCGGTGAGCCGTCGGGCTAGGGTGTTCTGACGCACCAGAACTGAGGAGCTCACCCATGTCGGCTCGACTGAACCCATATCTGACGTTCCAGGGGAATGCCCGCCAGGCGATGGAGTTCTACCGCGACATCCTGGGCGGAGAGCTCGTTATCAGCACGTACGCCGAGGGCGGGATGGGCGACAGCCCGGCCGATGCGGACAAGGTCATGCACGCGCAGCTCGAGACCGGAAGCGGCTTCACGCTCATGGGCGGCGATGCGCCGAGCGGCGTCCCGGCGCGGCCGATGTCGGGTGTCCAGATCTCGCTCTCGGGTGACACCGGAGCCGATGCGGAGCTCTCGGGCTACTACGACAAGCTGGCAGAGAAGGGCACCATCGTCGAGCCGCTGGTGACCGCGCCGTGGGGCGACAAGTTCGGCATGGTGACCGATCCATACGGCGTGCTGTGGATGGTGAACATCGCGGGGTCGCAGCAGCAAGGCTAGCCCACTGCGCTCCCGGATCGGCATGTGAGGTTCGGAGTCATCCTCACCGGCGGCGCCGTCGACGAGCAGGTCGAGATGGCTCGGACGGCCGAAGCCGCCGGCTGGGACGGGGTCTTCACGTTCGACGGCATCCACGTCGGCGATGCGATGGAGCTTCACGACCCGTGGGTGCTGATGAGCGCCTTCGCGATGGCCACCGAGCGCGTGCGCCTCGGCGCGATCATCCAGCCGTTGGCGCGACGCCGGCCATGGAAGGTCGCGCGGGAGGCCGTGACCCTCGATCATGTGAGCCATGGCCGCTTCGTCCTGTGCGTGGGACTCGGCGCCGCCGACGACAGCGGGTGGGCGAAGGTCGGAGAGCCGGCCGACCGACGATCGCGGGCGGAGAAGCTGGACGAGACGCTCGAGATCCTGACCGGGCTGTGGACCGGCGAGCCATTCGGCTTCGACGGTCGCCACTACCGATTCCCGCCGATGGCGTTCCGTCCGCGTCCCGTCCAGCGGCCACGCATCCCGATCTGGGTGGTCGGCGCCTGGCCGGCGGAGCGCTCGATGGGGCGTGCGGCGCGATACGACGGGGTCCTTCCGTATCCGCTGGATGGCGCGCCGTTCACGCCTGAGCTGGTCCGGGAGCTAGGCGCCTGGATCTCGGAGCGACGCGAGGGCTCGCTCGCGGGCTACGACATCGTGATCGAAGGGGTGACCCGAGCCGGCGCCGCGAGCGGTGAGCTGCGCGGCCTGGCCCATGCCGGCGCGACGTGGTTCGTGCACTCCGACTGGGAGGCGAGCCCGCGGGCGCTGCGGCTGCGGATCGAGGCCGGACCACCTCGGCTCGAACCCTGACACGGAGGGTCCGAGGACCGCGTAGCCTCAGCGCATGCCGCATCCACTCGTCGACCAGCTGCGCTTCACGCGATCGGAGTTCCTGCGCGGCATCCGCGGCATCGGCGAGGCCGATGCAAAGAAGCAGATCGAACCGATGAACTGCATCAGCTGGAACGTGGGCCACCTCGCCTGGCAGGAGCAGCAGTATTTCGTCACCTGGCCCAGCGGCGACCGGCCGTACCCGGACATCGATCGCGAGTTCGTCTCGGGCGGACCGCCGAGCACGCCGTCACTCGAGCGCGTGCTCGGTGCATGGCGTGCGATCACCGCGGCTGCGGACCCGTGGCTCGACGGGCTGACGAGCGAGGACCTGGATGGCCACGTGGTCAGCGGGGGTCGCGAGCTCCAGCGTCGATACGGCGACCTGCTCCAGCGCGTGATCTACCACTACTGGTTCCACACCGGCGAGAACGCGGCGATCCGCCAGGCGCTCGGCCACACCAGGCTGCCGCAGTTCGTAGGCAACATCGACACGCAGGCGCCCTACCGGCCAGACCGATAGCCGTCAGGCGGTCGACTCGACGACGATCGCCTCGTTCGGGCGGAGCTCGGCGACGCGCTCCACGGCCTCCCCATCGCGCTGGCGATGCGTACCGATCAACACGCGGCCCGGGCCGGCGTCGGGCACGGAGCGCGGCTCCACGGTCAGGTTCAGCACAACGTTCAGCCTCCGAGCAGGCCCGATCCGGCGGAACGCGAAGACGCCGTCTGGCGTCGGCCCGAACTTCTCGAAGTCGCCGCGATGCAGCACCGGATGCTCGCGGCGGAGGCGCAGCAGGTCGCGCGTGAGGGTGAGGAGCGAGTCGGGATCCTCCGCCTGGCCGGCGACGTTGACATCGGCGTAGTCAGGCGAGACCGGCAACCAGGGCTCGACGCCGGCGGCGGTGAAGCCGGCGTTGGGGGAGGCGTCCCATTGCATCGGGGAGCGCTCCGGATCGCGGCCGCGGCCCGGTTCGCGCCGCTCGAGCGGGTCGCGCGCATCGGCGGCGCCGACCGGCACGTCGACCATCCCGATCTCCTCGCCGTAGTAGATCGTCGGCGTGCCGCGCAGGGTGAGCAGCAGGAGCATCCCGACCTTCGCCTGGTCGCGGCCGGCCCGCTCTGCCGAGGCGAAGCGCGGCTGGTCATGGTTGCCGAGCACCCAGGACGCCCAAGCCCCGGGCGGCAGGGCGCCCTGGACGCCCTCGACCGCGCGCCGGACCGCGTCGGCGCGCCACGGGCTGTTGATGACGTGGAAGTTGAACGGGACGTGGATCTCGTCCTGGCGCTCCCCGTAGTACTCGGCCCAGCGATCGAAGTCGGGATGGTGCAGCTCGCCGATGCTGACCCGGTCGCCCGGATAGGCATCGAGCATGGACCGGAACGATCGATACAGCTCGTGCATGTCCGGATGGTTGTGGTCGTTGACGTGAAGCTGGGTCAGCCAGCTGCCGAGGCGCGAGTGCTCCCAGCCCGGATCCGGATTCGGCGGGTTGTCGCGAAGCTCGGGGTCCTTCATCACCATCGGCGCCACGTCGATCCGGAAGCCGTCGACGCCCCGGTCGAGCCAGAAGCGCGCGACGTCGAACATCGCGGCGCGCACCTCGGGGTTGCGCCAGTTCAGGTCGGGCTGCTCCGGCAGGAAGATGTGGAGGTAGTACTGCCCGCGCGTCTCATCCCAGGTCCACGTCGGGCCGGCGAACATGCTGATCCAGTTGTTCGGCAGGCTTCCGTCGGGCATCGGGTCACGCCACACGTACCAGTCCGCCTTGGGGTTGTCGCGCGACGAGCGCGACTCGACGAACCACGGATGCTGCTCCGACGTGTGGTTCGGGACGTAGTCGATCACCACCCGGATGCCGCGCTCGTGAGCGGCCGTGAGCAGCGTGTCGAAGTCCTCGAGCGTGCCGAACAGCGGGTCGACACCGACGTAGTCGGCGACGTCGTAGCCGAAGTCGGCCATCGGTGACGGGTAGAACGGCGAGATCCAGATCGCGTCCACGCCGAGCCAGGCGAGGTAGTCCAGCCGTCCGGTGATCCCGCGCAGGTCCCCGGTGCCGTCGCCGTTCGCATCGGCGAAGCTGCGCGGATAGACCTGGTAGATGGCGGCGGTCTGCCACCAACGGGGCTCATGCTGCACCCAGGCAGCCTAGCCGGACCGAGCCCGTCCGTCGTCCGCTCGGCGATGATCCCCGCGCCGAGCCTGCTAGCATCGAGCTCGATGACCGATGCGTCCGCCCCGGCCGATCCGGCGACGCCCGGCGATCTGCCGCCCGGCCGCATGCCGCCGCTGCCGCCCGGCGAAGTCGACCGGCTGTTTCGTGAGGGAATCGCCCTCTTCAACGGGGTGCGCTACTGGCACGCGCATGAGGCATGGGAGACGATCTGGCGCGCCGCGTCCGACGAGGATCGCGAGTTCTACCAGGGCCTGATCCAGGTCGCGGCCGGCCTGCTCCATCTCCAGCGGCGGAACAAGCGCGGGGCGCGGATCAAGCTCTCCGAGGGGGTCGCCAAGCTGCGCAGGTACGAGCCGGCCCACCACGGCATCTTCGTGAACGAGCTGATCGGCCAGGCCACGCGCCTCCTCGAGGAGCTCAACGAGGGATACCTGCCCTACCTGATTTCGCCGGTCATCCGGTTCGTCGAGGCGGAGAGCCCCGATTTCAGCCGATGAGCGACGACCGGGTCGAGCACGACTCGATGGGTGAGGTCCGCGTGCCCGCCGACGCGAAGTGGCAGGCCCAGACCCAGCGAGCGGTCGAGAACTTCCCGATCTCCGGCACCCACCTGGAGCCCGCGCTGATCGCGGCTCTCGCTCGGATCAAGGCCGCGGTCGCGTCGGTCAAGGCCGACCAGGGAATGATCCAGCCCGACCTCGCCGAGGCGATCCGCGCCGCGGCTGCGGAGGTCGTGCGCGGCGACCACGCCGACCAGTTCCCGATCGACGTATTCCAGACGGGGTCGGGGACGAGCAGCAACATGAACATGAACGAGGTGCTCGCCACGCTCGCCGCCGAGCGGCTGGGGCGGCCGGTCCACCCGAACGACGACGTCAACCATCCGATGTCGTCCAACGACCTCTTTCCCGCGGCCATCCACATCGCGGCCACGGCGGGCGTGGTCGAGGACCTGGTGCCTGCGCTCGAGCATCTCGCGGGGGAGCTCGAGTCCAAGGCCGCCGAGTTCGCGGATGTCGTGAAGTCGGGGCGGACGCACCTCATGGACGCCACGCCGGTCACGCTCGGCCAGGAGTTCGGCGGGTACGCCGCCCAGATGCGGCTGGGCGTCGAACGCCTGCGAGCCACCCTGCCCCGGGTGGCAGAGCTCCCGTTGGGTGGTACGGCGGTCGGCACCGGCATCAACGCGCCGCCCGGCTTCGGCGGTCAGGTGATCGATGCGGTTGCGGCGGAGACCGGCCTGGTGCTGACCGAGGCTCGCGACCACTTCGAGGCCCAGGGCGCGCGGGACGGCCTCGTCGAGCTCTCGGGCCAGCTGCGCACGATCGCCATCAGCCTGACGAAGGTCGCGAACGACCTGCGCTGGATGGGCTCGGGACCGCGCGCCGGGCTGGGGGAGATCAACCTGCCGGACCTCCAGCCGGGGTCGTCGATCATGCCGGGCAAGGTGAACCCGGTGCTGCCCGAGGCGACCCTGATGGTGTGCGCCCAGGTGGTCGGAAACGACGCCGCCGTGGCCTGGGGCGGCGCGGCCGGAAACTTCGAGCTCAACGTCATGCTGCCGATGATCGGCCGCAACCTGCTGGAGTCGATTCGGCTGCTGGCGACGGTGACCCGGCTGCTCGCCGACCGATGTGTCGCCGGCATCACCGCCAACGTCGAGCGCATGCGCGAGTACGCCGAGGGCTCGGCGTCGATCGTGACTCCGCTGAACGCGTACCTCGGCTACGAGGAGGCGGCCAGCATCGCCAAGCAGTCCCTCGCCGAGCGGCGGACGATCCGCGATATCGTCATCGAACGTGGCCACGTGGCGGACGGGCGGATCACCGAGGCGCAGCTCGACGAGGCGCTCGACGTGACGCGGATGACCCGCCCGTAACCGGTGGTTCAGGGGTCGTCGCGTACGCCCGGCAGGAACGCATACCGCAGCTCACCCTCGTCGTCAGGATCGAGCACCTTCAGGTGGCGCCAGACGAGCAGGTCCCAGGCGATGTGCGCCTGGAACACGCTCTCCTGCGATTCGATCGAGGTCACGGCTACGAGCCGCGGCTCGTCGCGCACGAGGTCGTACACGTTGAGCCGGAAGCTGTCGATCGGCGACCAGGCTATAAAGCGTGAGCCGGCGGAGGGGTAGTTGACCTCCTGCTGTGGACGCGTGCTCAGACGCTGCACCGCGCTCGAGGCCAGATCGTAGCGGAACATCCGCCCCCAGTTGAACATGCTGAAGCCCGGATCGGCCTCCTTCCACAGGACCGCGCCATCCACCAGGAGCGGCATGGTGGCGCGGCCGGAGGAGTCGAGGCGGCGGCGCTCCGCGCCCGGAACGGGCTCGGTCAGATACACGTGACGCTCGTCGCTCGTGCGGTCGGCGCTGTAGTGGACTTCCATGTACGCGAGCGATCCGCGCAGCGAGGGGAACCAGATCTCGGCCTCGTCGGCCCGAAGCTCGCGGAGGAGGACCGGCGCCCAGTCGGGTGCCCGGGCGATCAGCAGCTGCGAAACGGGCCCGTCGGGACCTCGGTCGAACGCGGTCCACACCACGGCCTCCTCGGACACGGAAAGGCTCGGAACGAGGCTGGAGACGTCCTCGTCCCCCGGATGCGAATCGAGCAGGATGGCCTCGTCGGCGTGGCGCGGGATGAGCCACAGGTTCCAGGCGCGCTCGCCGGTGATCGGCATCTCCACGAACGCCTCCATCCCCAGGTCGCCCGCGATCTTGACGATCGAGTGGTTCCGTTCCGGGTTGCGCCACAGCAGCTCCGGCTCGGTTCTGCCCGGGACGAGGCGCCACAGGTCCGGCGCGCCATCGGGTCCGGCGTCCGGTGCCCGCGCCGACGAGAAGACGATGCCCTCGCCATCGCTCACGAACTCGAGCAGCGGGTGTGTCAGGGCTGGGTCGACGCTGACGATCTCGATCTGCGCTCGCAGGTCGTCCTCCGGGAAGGGGCTCCGGCTGGGCGCGGTGGACTCGACGGCGCCGGAGGGGAGCGCCGATGCCGAGGCGCCGAACGACGCCACGCCGGAGGCGTAGGGGGGCGGGCTCGACGGGGTGGCGACCGCGCAGGCCGCCACCCCGAGAGCGGGGATCGCCAGCATGCCGGCGACCCACCATCGGGATCCGATCACCAGACGAACCGTCCCGTGTGCTCGCCGATCATGATCGCGACGTGCCGGGTCGGAACGAAGAACTTCCCGGTGGCGCCGCCCTCGTCCCTCGACGAATCGGTGTAGTACAGCCGAGCGCCATCGCCGCCACTCCAATTGGCATACCACCCGTACGCTGCGATCCAGTGCCCCGGCGACGACACGGGCTTCGGCCAGCTGGGCAGGTTGTAGTTCGATCGGATGTCATGCGGCTTGACCGGGATGGCCATCGGCATCCGAGAGGCGCTGATATTGGAACGCAGGTAGCTGTGCAGCTGATCCCCGGTGGTCCCGTCACGATCGGTGTCGACGAGGTTGGTCACCACCCAGTCCCAGCCGGCCGGCCGACGCGGCGAGCTGACGGTCGCTGCCTCGAGGCCGTCCTCCAGATGGGGCGCGTCGGTCTGGCCGTTGACATCAGTGCCCATCCAGCCGGCGATCCTGCCCTGCGTGTACTTGTTGACGCCGGACGTCATCGCCCAGGAGTAGTTCGCAATCACCTGGCCGACTGCCGGCCCGCAGTAGTGCCCGAACGTCTGATCGCGGGCTTCGACCGACAGGAATCCCTGCGGGATGCTGCAGGCCAGCGCAGCGACGGACGTGGTCTCCGTCGTGCCCGCCGGGGCGGCTTGCGGGGTGACGCACGCGAGCGAGACGAGGTCCTGGCCGCTCGCCTCGACGTTGGCGGCATACTCCTCAGCCGCCGCGACGCGACGATCGGACGCAGCCTGCTCCTCGGCGGTCAGCGGCCGCTCGCCACCGGGAAGGGGGTTCGGGGGGTGGATGGGCTTCGCCGCCGCGGTGGGGGCGGCGGTGTGGATGGACAGGATCGTCGCGATCACCATGGCCGCGAGAGTCCGTCGAGAGCGCATGAGGGCAGCCTCCTTGCCAACGGAGGCGAGCCGGCGCCATAGCGGTCGAGTCGTGTGCCGCCCATTCTGGCCACAGTCTCTTCCCGGCTGCTTACCGGCCGCTTACCGGGGGCGGTGCCAGGCACACAGCGACGGCGCCGGCCCGTTGCCGGACCGGCGCCATCATCGACCGTCGCGCTGGGAGTGCCACTACTTCAGCCCCGTTATCGTTGGAAAACAGGACCCAACGCGACGGTTCTTCAGTTGTGGAGCCATCGTGGCCTTCGTCGCGGGCGCCGAGAAGGGGCGAATGTCCCGGTCGGACCGGGAATCGAGGAGGGACGATAGAATCGTGGCCCGCGTCCCCGACTCGACGCGGCCCTCAAGGAGCCCTTCGTGACGACGACCTACCGCAACCTGATCGGCGGTGACTGGCAGCCGGCCGCATCGGGCGCCACCTTCACAAGCGTCAGTCCCGCCGACCGCGACGAGCTGATCGGCGAGTTCCCTGCCTCCGGACCCGATGACGTCGCGGCCGCGGTGGCCGCCGCGCGGCGGGCGTTCCCGGCCTGGAGCGCGATGCCTGCGCCGAAGCGTGGGGAGATCCTGTTCCGGATCGCTCGCCTCCTCGCGGAGCACAAGGAAGAGCTGTCGCGCCTCATGACGCGGGAGATGGGAAAGGTGCTGCCGGAGGCCCGTGGCGACGTCCAGGAGGCGATCGACGTCGCGTACTACATGGCCGGTGAGGGGCGACGGCTCTTCGGCCAGACCGTGCCGTCGGAGATGCCGGACAAGTTCGCGATGGCCATCCGGCGCCCGATCGGCGTCGTCGGGATCATCACGCCGTGGAACTTCCCGGTCGCCATCCCGGCCTGGAAGCTGTTCCCGGCCCTGATCTGCGGGAACACCGCGGTCATCAAGCCCGCCTCCGACACGCCGGCCTGCCTGGTCCGCTTCGTCGAGCTGCTCGTCGAGGGTGGGCTTCCGGACGGGGTCGTGAACGCCGTCACCGGTTCCGGCGCGGAGGTCGGGAACGCCATCGTCGGCCACCCGGACGTTCGCGTCATCAGCTTCACCGGCCACACCGACACCGGCGTCGAGATCAGCCGCCGCGCGGCAGAGACCCTCAAGCGGGTCAGCCTCGAGCTCGGTGGCAAGAACCCGATCGTGATCTGGGAGGATGCCGATCTCGACCTGGCGCTCGACAGCGTGGTGTGGTCGGCGTTCGGCACCTCCGGGCAGCGTTGCACGGCCGCCTCGCGGCTCATCGTGCACCGCAGCGTGCACGATGACTTCGTGCATCGGCTCCAGCAGCGGGTCGCGAAGCTCGTCCTCGGCGACGGCCTCGAGGAGACGACGGACGTCGGACCCGGTCATCAACGAGAGCGCCGTCGAGCGAATCGCGTCGTACGCGGCCATCGGTCGCGACGAGGCCGATCTCGTCATCGGCGGTCAGCCCGCGCGCGGACGGAGACCTCGCCAAGGGCTCGTTCTTCGAGCCCACGATCTTCACCGAGGTCAAGCCCGATGCCCGCATCGCCCAGGAAGAGATCTTCGGCCCGGTGACCTCGGTGATTCCCGTCACCGACTGGGACGAGACGGTGCGGATCGTGAACTCGGTGAAATACGGACTATCGACGTCGCTGTTCACGCGCGACGTCAACCTCGCCTTCCGCAGCATCCGGGACTTCGACTCGGGCCTCGGGTACGTCAACCACGGGACGATCGGTGCGGAGGCGCACCTGCCGTTCGGCGGGACGAAGGCGACCGGCAACGGCCATCGCGAGGTCGGCCAGGCCGCGCTCGACTTCTTCAGCGAGTGGAAGAGCGTCTACATCGACTACTCGGGCAAGCTCCAGCGGGCGCAGATCGACACCACTTTCGTCGACCAGGAGTAGCCGGTGCTTGCCGGGCAGGCGCCGGCAATGGGAGCATGACGCCGATGCAGCTCCCGCACTTTCCGCTCCACGCGGTCCTGTTCCCGCACCTGCCGTTGCCTGTCCACGTCTTCGAGGAGCGCTACCGGGCCATGGCGGCGGACCTGGTAGCCGACGGCTCGCCGTACGCCGGCCGCTTCGTGATCAGCATGATCACCGACGGCCCGGAGGTGGGCGGGGAGGCGACCACCCGTCAGATCGGCACGGTCTGCGAGGTGCGGAACGCCGAGCGGATGCCCGATGGGCGCTGGGTGCTGCTCGTAGTCGGCGTCGCCCGAGCACGTCTCGGCGCGGTCGACCGCTCCGGCCCCTACGCCCTGGTCGAGGTCGACGAGATCGCGGAGCCGGTGGGAGACGGGGCGGATGCGCTCCTTCCCTCCGTGCAGGACGCGCTCGACGCGTACCTCGCCACGGTGAAACGATTCGTGGCCCGCGCCGCGTCTGTCGAGGAACAGCAGCAGGAGTCCCGAGACGTGACGGCCACCCTCGACGAGGTTCTCAAGCCGATTCGTTTGCCGGACGACCCGGTGGCCGCCAGCTACGCGGTCGCCGGCGTCCTCCAGATCGAGCTGAACCGTAAGCAGGACCTGCTCGAGCTGCCCGACGCGTCCCTTCGCCTCCGCGCGGAGCTCGAGCTGCTCCGACGTGAGTCACGCCTGCTGGACCACGGCGCCATGTCGCCGGTTCCGGCCTCGGACCTCGGTTACCACCCGAACTGAGCCGATGCGCCGCAGCGCCCCCGTGCCGCTCGTCGCGCTGTGCCTCGCGCTGGCAGCGTGCTCCTCCCCTGCGACCTCACCAAGCGCGTCGGCCTCGGCCGCGCCCCCATCGGTGGGCGGATCGCCGACCGAGCCGACCGCGACCGCCATCCCGACCCCCGTCGGGACGTCGACCCCGGGTGGCGAATCTCCGGTATCGGGCACCACCCACACGGTTCGGGCCGGCGAGACGCTGGCCGGGATCGCCCGAGCGTACGGCACCACGGTTGAACACCTGCAGGCGTGGAACGCCGAACGTCATCCCTCGCTGGCGACGAGCCCGAGCGTGATCGAACCCGGGTGGGAGCTGATCGTGAGCGGCGAACCAGGAGTCACGCCCCTTCCCTCGCCGACATCTCGACCGGCCACGCCCCGTCCCACCGCCTCACCGTCCGGCGCCGGATGCACCGCCGGCAACCGGGTGGCCGCCGGCGAGATCCAGGTGTTCCGCACGATCCCGAACGCGGGTCCTCGCGTCGCGCTCACCTTCGACATGGGAGGGCGGATGGAGCCGGCCGTCGACATCATGAACTTCCTGGTCGACAACCGAGTGTGCGCCACGATCTTCGCGACCGGAGTCATGAGCCAGACCGCCGAGGGCCAGCAGGTGCTCGCCATCATCCGCGCGCATCCCCAGCAGTTCGAGATCGCGAACCACACGATGTACCACTGCGATCTCGCCCGCGGCGGCGGCGGCTCACCCTCGACGCAGCCGTGCAGCGGCGGACCGTTTAGCGCGGACCGGATTCGGCATGAGCTGGACGAGGCCGAAGAGATCCTCCGCGCCGGGACGGGCCAGGATCCCGGGCCGTACTGGCGACCGCCGTACGGCTCGTACAGCGATGCCGTGCTGAACGCGGCCGCATCGGTCGGCTATACGAAGACGTTCATGTGGGACATCGACACGGTCGACTGGAAGCCGATCGCCGACGGTGGCCCGAGCGCCGAGCAGATCGCCTCGAAGGTCATCGGCGATGCAGTGAACGGGTCGAACGTGCTCTTCCACCTCGGCGGCTACGAGACGCTCGACGCCCTCCACCTCATCGTCCCTGGCCTGCGCGACCGGGGCTTCACGCTGTCCAGCCTGTCGGACCTGCTGAACTAGCCGCCTGTCTCTGCGATCCCCTCCTCGGGGTGACGGGCCGCCCCGAGTGCGCGACCGAACAGCTCGACGGCGGTGTCGACGTGCGCGGCCGTGACGATCAGCGGGGGGCTGAAGCGCAGGGAGGCCTCACCGCATTCGAGCGTCAGCAGGCCCAGCCCGAAGGCTGCCTCCTGCACCGCCTCCGCGACCTCGTGCGACCCGAACTCGACGCCGATCATGAGGCCGGCGCCGCGGATGTCGCGCACGGCGTCGGTCGCCACGCGCTCGAGGCCCGCGCGCAGACGGGCGCCCATGGCGACCGCGTTCGCCATTCCCTCGGACTCGATGACGTCGAGGGTGGCGAGCGCCGCAGCGGCGCACACCGGGTTGCCGGCGAAGGTCGAGCCATGGGCGCCGGGCGGCCAGGTCCACAGCGACTCGCGGGCGATGAACGCACCGATCGGCATGCCCGACGCGATCCCCTTGGCGGTGGTGACGATATCCGGCTCCACGCCGAGGCTCTCGATGGCCCACCAGGTGCCGGTACGACCCATCCCCGACTGGATCTCGTCGGCGACGAGCAGGATGCCATGGGAGTCGCACAGCTCGCGCAGGCCCACCATGAAGGTCGCCGGCGCCGGGAAGTAGCCGCCCTCGCCCTGGATCGGCTCGACCACGATGGCAGCGACGTCTGACGGCGCGATCTGGCGACCGAGGATCGTGCGCTTCAGGAAGTCGAGCTCGGCCGAGCCGTCGCCGCCGGACCCCTCCCGCCACGACCGGACTCGCGGGAACGGTGCATGGTGAACCATCGGCACCAGCGGCCCGAAGCCGGCGCGCTGCTTGATCTTGGAGTTCGTGAGGCTCAGCGCCCCCAGGGTGCGGCCGTGGAATCCGCCCTCGAAGGCGATGATCCCCGGCCGATGCGTGTGGTACCGGGCAAGCTTGATGGCGCCCTCGACGGCCTCGGTGCCCGAGTTCGTCAGGAACACCCGCGCCTTCTCGGTGAACGGTGCGATCGCCGCGAGGCGCTCCATCAGCTCGAGGTAGCGCGGCTCATAGAAATCCGTGGCGGCGATGTGGATGAGCCGATCCGCCTGCTCACGGATGGCGGCGGACACCTTCGGGTGCGCGTGGCCGGTGGAGCACACCGCGATGCCGGCGGCGAAGTCCAGGAATCGGTTGCCGTCGACGTCGGTCACCGCCACCCCCGATCCGGACTCGGCGACGAGTGGGTAGGCACGGGTCAGGGATGGGCTGGCGACCGCCTCGTCCCGCTCGATGATCGCCCGTGCCTTCGGCCCCGGCAGCTCCGTGACGATGTGCGGGGTGATCGGCTCCGGGGCAGCAGCAGCTGAGGAGGTGGCTTCCATGGTGGTCATGAGGTGGTGCACTCCGTGGTCGGAGCGGCGCGTCCTGCCCGCGCACCTTGGCTAGATGTCGCCGCATCCTAGCAGCGCCTGTCCAGTTCGCGCCCGTCAAGCCGTGGCAGTGATCGTGTCGCCGATGAGGCCAGGGCCGGCGTAGATCATCCCGGTCCAGAGCTGGACGAGGTCGGCGCCGGCATCGCGGACCGCACGCGCGTCCGCCCCGGAGCCGATGCCGCCCGAGCCGATGATCACCAGGTCGCGCGCCCGCCATTGCTCCACGCTGCCCAGCACTCGGGCCAGAAGCGGCCGGCCCGACAGGCCACCCGCCTGCTGCGCCAGCGTCCGCGACCGCACGTTCGGCCGGGTCACGGTCGTGTTCGACACGACGACACCCGCCGTGATGACGGCGTCAGGCGCTCGCGCAGCGTCCGCGTTCTCGTCGTCCGAGAGGTCGGGCGACAGCTTCACCACCAGCGGGATGCCCGGCGCCGCGTCGTGGACCGCCGCGAGGATGGCGGTCAGCTGATCGGGGTCCTGGAGCTGACGGAGACCCGGGGTGTTCGGCGAGCTGACGTTGATCGCCAGGTAGTCCGCGACCGATGCCACCGCGCGCGCGGCCGCCGGGTAGTCGTCGGCGTCGCCGTCACGGTTGCGACCGATGTTGACGCCCACCACGAACCCTGCCGGGATGTGCGGTCGCGCGTCGGCGATGCGGGCGGCGAGCGCATCGGCTCCGGCGTTGTTGAACCCCATCCGGTTGATCAGCGCCTCGTCGGCAGGCAGCCGGAACAGCCGCGGACGCGGGTTGCCGCCCTGCGGACGAGGCGTGACCGTGCCGAGCTCGACGAACCCGAAGCCGAGCGCGGCCCACCCGCGGATGGCGACGCCATCCTTGTCGAAGCCCGCTCCCAGGCCGACACGGTTGCGGAAGCGGAGCCCCATCAGGTCGACCGGCGCGGCGGCCGGGTCGCCCGCGCCGGCGGCGAGCGGTGCGAGCGCGCGTCCGGCCGGCGATTCGAGCAGCGAGAGGGCGAGGTGGTGGACCCGTTCGGGGTCGACGGCGAACAGGAGCGGGCGGGCGGCCCGGTAGGCCGCCGTGCGCCAGCTCATCGGCTCAGTCGTCGTGGGCGCGTGGGAACGCCATCTCCTCCGGGTAGACCGGCGGAAGCGGCTCGCCCTCGTCATCGGTCGATGGGCGGCTCGGGTCCGGTGACATGAACTCGTGCCACACCTCGGCGCCGGCCGCGGGCGGGTCGTCGAGCTCCTTGATCGCCACGATGCCCTCGAAGCGGATGGCGCCGCGCTCGCCCGCATCGGTCTCGTAGTCGTCCTCGTACTCCGGGGCCATCTCTACCGCGCGACCCAGTGCCGCCTCCTCGTCCGATCCGTCGACCAGCACGACGCGATCCTCGACCAGGGTCACCTCGGCCGGGTCCCCGGACAGGTACGCGTAGCGCAGCTGGATGGCGAACCAGCCGGACGGCTCGACGACGACGTCCTCGTCGGTGATCACAGCCGCGTCGCGTCGTCGTCGCCGATGACGGTCTGAGACTGCTCCCGGAGGAACTGCTGGACGTAGTACGGCCCCAGGCCGCCCTTCCCGGATGAGCCCGATCCCTTCCAGCCCCCGAAGCTCTGGATCCCGGGCCAGGCGCCCGTCGTCGCGCCCGCGCGGCGATTCACGTAGACGACGCCAGCCTGGATGGTGTCGAGGAAGCGTTTCACTTCGGCCTCGTCGCGGCTGAAGATGCCGGCGGTCAACCCGTACGGTGTGTCGTTCGCCTCGCTCAGCGCCTGGTCGAGCGAGTCGACCTCGCCGACCATGAGGAAGGGCACGAACAGCTCGTCATGAAACAGCCGGTGCTCGAGGGGCAGCCCGGTCACCACGGTGGGCGTTGGGTACCAGCCCGACCGGTCGTCCGTCTCCCCGCCGATCTCGATCGTGCCGCCGTCGGCCCTGGCCTCGTCGACGGCGGTGCGGAACGTCTCGAGGGCGCGCTGGTTGATGACCGGGCCCATCCAGTTCTCGCGCTTCGTCGGGTCGCCGACGGTGATGCCGCGCGTCCTCTCGACCAGCTTGTCCACGAACTCGCGGGCGACCGGCCGCTCCACGTACACGCGAGAGTTGGCGCTGCACTTCTGACCGTCGAAGCCGAACGCCGAGCGCATCACGCCCTCGGCGGCCTCGTCGAGGTCGGCATTGGCCGTGACGATGGCGGGGTTCTTCCCACCCATCTCGGTAATGATCGGTCGCGGATAGTCCTTCGTGAACCCCCGCTGCAGCTTCATCCCGACGTCGTACGACCCGGTGAAGACCATGCCATCGATCCCCGGGCTCTCCTCGAGCTCCGCGCCGACCGTCTCGCCCGGTCCGGTGACGAGGTTGAACACGCCGGCAGGCAGGCCCGCATCGCGCAGCGCCTCGCCGAACTTCCAGCCCAGCAGCGGCGCGTCGGAGGACGGCTTGAGGACCACGGCGTTGCCGGCGATCATCGCGCCGGCCGACGGTCCCCCGGCGAGGGCCATCGGGAAGTTGAACGGGCTGATGACCGCGAAGACCCCGTACGGACGGAGCACGGAGCGCGTCCTCTCGGCTGCCGACAGCGAGCCCATCGGCTTCACGAAGCCGTCCGCCTTCTCGTATTCGTCGGAGTAGTAGCGGATCAGGTCCGCCGTCTCCTCCACGTCGCCGAGGGCCTCGAGGCGATTCTTCCCGACCTCCAGGCTCATGAGCGCCGCGTAGTCGAACTGCCGCTCGCTGATCAGGTCCGCCGCGCGCCGCAGCACGGCGAGGCGGTCGCGCCAGGGCGTGTCGCGCCAGGCCGGGTACGCGGCCCTTGCCGCGGTGACCGCGTCACGGACGTCCTGCCGCGTGCCGGTCGGGAAACGGGCGACGACGAGCTCGCGGTCGATCGGTGAGCGGTCCTCGAACGATTCGTCACCGAGACGCTCCTCGTCGCCGATGATCATCGGATAGGTCTGGCCGAGGTCGGCCTGTGCGCGGTCGAGCGCGGCCTCGAACGACGACTGCAGCTCCTCGTTGTCGGCCGAGAGCGTCGCGTAGGTGATCTTCAAGCGTGGCGTGGTGGCCATCGGTGCGGGGCACCTCGATCGTGGTGGGGCTCGTGATTATCGCACCCGTCGTGCGCACCGGGCATGCCGAAGGCCAGGCTCCGGGGGGAGAAGAGCCTGGCCTTCGGACCCGACGATGATATCCATCGCGATCCACGCTCGCAAGGGCATTTCGCCGTCGATCCCGCGGCGAAAGGCGGCTCGGGCCACCGATCGGGTGCGGATCAGGCGGCTGCGGGCTTCTCGCGGTGGAAGAGGCCGAGGTTGAGCCGCAGCGAGGATCGATGCGGCCCCATCAGGAATGCAAGCCCTCGATCGCCATACAGGCGGGGCAGGAGCTCGTGCGCCGTCGCCGGGTCGCCGAGATCAAGCCGGGCATGGACGACCTTGATCTTGAACCCGTTCCGCAGCCACCACCCGGTTCTCCGCTGGGTCGCGTCGCGCGCATGATCGACCACCTCGGGCTCGAGGAGCGCGGCGACGTCGTCGCGGCCGTAGTAGCCGATGACGATCAGCCGGCCGCCGGGCCTGATCACCCGCATCGCCTCGGTAACGGCCGGCATCGAGCGGTCGTCCGGATCGACGCCTCCAGTAAGGACGATGTCGACCGCGCCGTCGCGCAGGGGAATGGAGGTGGCTCCGCCCTCGACGATCCGAATGTTCGGCTGGTGCGCCTCCGATGCGCGTCGCCGTGCCTCGACCAGGAGGTCGGGGTCCGATTCGATGCCGTACGTGCGTCCGGTACGCCGCGCCAGCAGCATCGGGTAATGCCCGATCCCGGTTCCGATGTCCGCGATGCGCCGGCCGCTGAGCGGGGTGATGCGCTCGAGGGCGGCGAGCACCTTGCGGTCCGGGTCGATCGCCGCACCGAGACGCTCGTGGAGGTCCGCATCGGTCTCGGTCCAGGCCGGCAGGATGGGTCGCATCACGGGACCTCGACCCGCAGCTGCGCCGGGCTGCCGTCGGCGAGCGTGAGGAGACCCTCACCGGCGAGGACCTGGAGGTCGAACGCCACCGGTCCGTCCGCATTCCGAGTGACGACGATGGGAATCTCGAGCGTCGCGCCGGCCAGGAGCGGACCCCACCCAAGGGAAGTCGTGCCTGCAGGCTCGCCACGCTCTCCCGGCCCGACCACCCATTTCGTCCACGGTTGCACCAGCGGATCGCCTCCCTCCCGGATCCGATCCTCGGACGGGACGAAGGGCGCCAGGAACAGCGTCTCGCCGAGCTCGGTCGGCCAGCGCAGCACGAGCTCATCAATGCGGGTATCGGCGGCGCTGGTGACCGTCACGACGATCGTGCCGTCCTCGCCTGCGGGCACGTTGGGAGCCACCTCCACCGTCACGACTCGCTCGTCGCGGGACTGCGGCGGCGTGAGCGAGAGGGACGGTGCCGGGGTGGGCGTCGGCTCCGCGGAGGCAGTGGGCTCGACCGTCGCTGTCGGCTCCACGGTGGGCGACGGCGTCGGCTCGGCGGTGGCCGTCTCCGTCAGGCTGGGGCTCGGCGACGGCAGGCAGCCGGAGAGCAGCAGGGCAGCCAGCAGAACCGCAGCCCGCAATGTGCGGCTCACTGCCCTGGATCCTCGAGCTCCGGCAGGCGGTTGCGGATCGCGTACCCGGCGGCCTGCGCGCGGCTGTCGAGCGCCAGCTTGGCGAGGATGTTCGAGACGTAGTTGCGGACCGTCTTCTCGGCCAGCCCCATCCGGTCGGCGATCTGGCGGTTCGTGGCGCCATCGGCGATGTGGGCCAGGACGCGACGTTCCTGCTCGGTGAGGTCGGCGAATGCACCGGCCTGCTCCAGGCGGCTCGCGTTCCGCAGCCGCTCGAGCACGCTCCGGGTCACGCCCGGGTCGAGCAGCGAGCCGCCGGACGCCACGGTGCGGACGGCATCGATGAGCTCCCCGGAGCCGACGCGCTTCAGGACGTAGCCGGACGCGCCCGCGTCGATGGCGTCGAACAGCGCGTCGGAGTCCGCGTGGCTGGTCAGCATGATCACCGGCGGTCCATCGGCCTCGGCAGTGATCGTGCGGCAGGCGTCGATCCCCGAGCCGTCGGGCATGCGAATGTCCATGACCACCACGTCGGGTCGCTGTTGCCTGGTGAGGCGCACCGCATCGGCTCCCGAGGCCGCCTGGGCGACCACCGACAGGCCAGGCTGCCCGTCGAGCAGCGCGGCCAGGCCGATGCGGACCACCTCGTGGTCGTCGGCGATGAGAATGCGGATGCCCGTTGCAGGCACGGGCGACGTCGTTGGCTCGGTCATGAGGTTCGGCGCGTCGTGGCCACCGGCATCGTAAGGGACAGCCGCGTACCGCGCCCCGGCGCGCTCTCGATGCCGAGCGTGGCCGAGAGCAGCTCCGCCCGGCGCCGAATGTTCGCGAGGCCCTGCGCCTCTCCCCGGCGTCCGCGCGACGCCGGAGCGTCGGGGTCGAACCCGGCGCCGTCGTCGCTGATGTCGAGCGTGAACCGTCGCTGGGTGCAGGACATCCGAACCTCGACCCGACGGGCATGGGCATGGCGCAGGATGTTGCTGAACGCCTCGGTCACCAGGTGGTGCAGCTGCTCGGCCTGCTCGGGGCGCAGCCGCGGGCGATACATCCCCTCGGAGCGGACATCCAGCGTGACGAGCGTGTGCGCCTGGAGCTCGTCCGCAACAGCCAGGACGATCGCCTCGGCGTCGCGCGACTCCAGCTCGCCGGAGCGCAGGTCGAAGATCGTGCTCCGGATGTCGCCGGTGATCCGGTTCAGCTCGCCCATCACCGTGCCGATCCGCTCGCGCGTCCGTCCCGGCGCGGCCTCCGCCTCGCTGGCGGCCCGCTCGAGGTGCAGGCCGGCGGCGTAGATCGACTGGATGATCCCGTCGTGGAGGTCGCGTCCGATCCGTTCCCGCTCGCGCAGCAGCAGCTCACGCCTGCGCGCATCGGCAAGGGCAATATCCGTCTCCTGCTCGAACAGCTCCAGGCTGCGAATCACGGCCAGCGCGATCGCCAGCCCGGTGATCGAGCGGAACACCTCGATCGGCACGCCGAGGGTCTCGAACACGACCTGCCCGTTGAGCACCGAGGCGAGCGGGAACGGCGCGGGCATCGGAACGAGTCCGGCAACCACAGCGTAGACCACGAACGCGATGGCGGCCGCCCCGAGGGCGGTCGCGACCGGCGGGCTGGCGATCGGGCCGAGCAGGCGGGTGGTTCGGCGCAGCCCGATGGCGACGAGCACCGACGCGGGCAGCGCAAGCAGCGCCCGGGCCGTTACGTCTCCGACGGCGAGCGGCGCGCCAACGCCCTCGATGGCCGGGCCGATCTCCGCCGATGGCAGCCAGGGGCCGGGATCCGGCACGTATCCCGCCGCGACCGTGGTCGACAGGGCAACGGTGGCGACGACCCACAGCACGAGCGCGATTGCCGGCACCATCCTCAGCCAGGGCTGACCGGCGATTCTCGGGCCCTCCACGCCACGCTGACCGGTGCTGAGGACGAGCTCGACCCCGAATTGGAAGAGGAGCGCGAAGCTCAGCGGCTTCATCAGCAGCTGGAGGACGAGCAGGCCTTCGACGATCGGCAGGGGCAGGAACCCGGCCTGGATGGGCACGAACAGGTAGCCCCACTCCATGAGCCCGTGGACGATGCCGAAGCCCGCCAGCCACACGAGGGCCAGCGCCAGGGGAAGCTCGGAGCGATGCCGGCTCTGGAGCGCGACGGCCAGTCCCATGACGAAGAAGACCTGTCCGTAGATCGACAGGACGATGATCCGGTTCGTCTCGAACAGCTCGGCCAGCCAGCTCACCGCGTCAGCGTAGGGGACTTGCTAGCATCCGAAGCGATGAGCGACGAGTCGAGCACACCGGCCCCGCCCCGCCCGTTGGCGGTCACGCTGTGGTTCGTCTGGGCCTTCCTGCTGCTGGCGTTCACCGGCCTGCTGCTCGGGCGGATCGTCGAGTTCATCGACTTCAGCGAGCGAGCGCCGTTCAGCCTGCTGGGCATCTTCATGATGGTCGAGCTGGCGCTCGTCCTGTTCGGGCTGACCACGGCGCTCCAGCGCAAGCGGATCGCGCATCGCTTCGCGGTCGGCATCGCGCTCCTGCCGATCCCGATCCTCGCCGGCCTGCCGCCGGTGCTGCTCGACATGCCCCCGGAGGCGGCCAACGGCTGGTACCTGCTCACGATCCCGATCGGCGGCGCTGATCAGCCTGGTGCTGGTCATCGGGCTGCTTCGTCCGTCGGCGCGGGCGTACTTCTCCGAGGACTGATCTCCGTATACTCGGCGCCGTGCACCTGCTCGCCTTCGCGCGGGGCGGTCCCGACGGAGCCGGCACCCGCCTTGGCCTCCGCACCGACGACGGGATCCTCGACCTGACCGACGCGCTCGGCGTCGCCGACGTCGGGGAGCTCCTGGCCGCGGCCTGAGCTGCGCGACCGGCATCGGCGCGGTGGACGGCGAGCTCGATCGACCCCGCGACGGTCGCGCTGCGCGCGCCGATCCCCCGCCCGGGCAAGATCATCTGCGTCGGGCTGAACTACCACGACCACTGCCGCGAGCAGTCGATCGAGCCGCCGCGCGTACCCGATGCTGTTCAGCAAGTTCGCGAACGCCATCGCCGATCCCGGGCGCGCCGGTCACGCGGCCGACGGCCACCGAGAAGCTCGACCTCGAGTGCGAGCTGGCGGTCGTGATCGGCGACGGCGCGTCGGGCATCGGCCGCGACGAGGCCACGCGTCGACGTCTTCGGCTACACGATCCTCAACGACGTCACCATGCGCGACCTGCAGCGCGAGGACCGGCAGTGGCTGCGCGCCAAGGGCTCCGACGGCTTCGCGCCGATGGGCCCGGTGGTCGTCACCGCCGACGAGATCGCCGACCCGCGGCGCTGCGGCTCCGCTCGTGCGTCAACGGCGAGCCGTGGCAGGACTCGACCACCGCGGAGATGGTCTTCGACGTGCCACGATCGTCGCCTTCGCCTCACGCACGATCACGCTGGAGCCCGGCGACATGATCGCGACCGGCACGCCGGCGGGCGTCGGCCACTACCAGGACCCGCCGCGCTACCTCACGACGGCGACGTCATGCGCTGCGAGATCGAGGGCATCGGCGCCCTCGAGAACCCGATCGTCGACGAGCTGCCCCGCCTCGCCGACCACGCCGCGGCAGCCGGCGTCGCGAGCGGCTCGCGGGCCCGATGACGACCGCCGCCGTCCGCGCCGGCACCATGCGGGCGCTGGCCAAGACGCGTGCCGGGCCCGGCCTCGAGCTCGTGGAGCGGCCGGTGCCGGCGCCCGGTCCCGGCGAGGTGCTGCTGCGGGTCGAGGCGGCCAGCATCTGCGGCACCGACCTGCACCTCTTCACCTGGGACGACTGGGCCGCCGAGAACCTCGAGCCGCCGCGGGTCCTCGGCCACGAGGTGGCGGGAACCGTGGTCGGCACCGGCTCGGGCGTCACGCGCGTCCGCGAGGGCGACCTGGTCGGAGTCGAGTCGCACCTGTTCTGCTGGGAGCTGCGCCCAGTGCCGGCGCGGCGATATGCACCTGTGCCGCGACCTGCGCGTCATCGGCGTGCACACCGACGGCGGCTTCGCCGAGCACGTCGTGATCCCCGAGGCGAACGCGATCGAGTCGAACGGGCTCGATCCGGCGGTCGTCGCCCTCCAGGAGCCGATGGGCAACGCCGTGCACGCCGCGTTCGTCGAGCCGATCGAGGGCCGCTCGGTGCTCGTCACCGGCTGCGGGCCGATCGGGCTCTGCGCGGTCGGCATCGCCAAGGCGGCCGGCGCATCCCTGGTGATCGCCACCGACACCGAGCCATATCGCCTGGAGCTGGCACGCACGATGGGCGCCGACCTCGCGCTGGATGCGACCGATCCGGCGACCGTCGAGCGGATGCGCGAGGCGACCGGTGGCGACGGGGTCGAGGTCGTCCTCGAGATGAGCGGCGCCGCACCCGCGCTCGACCAGGCGCTCGCAGGCGATCACCCGCGGCGGCAGCGTCAGCCTGCTCGGCATCTTCGGCGCGCCGCCGCACGGTCGACCTGTCGGAGCGGGTGATCATGAAGGGCGTCCGGCTGCACGGCATCTACGGCCGCCGGATCTACGACACCTGGGAGCGCACCCAGTCGCTGCTCCGCGGCGGCGCTGGACGTGACGCCGGTCATCACCCATCGGCTGCCGCTCGACGGACTGGCCGCAGGCATTCGACCTGATCGCGTCCCGCCACGCCGGGAAGGTGGTCCTCGTCCCGTAGCCGGCGGCGGGCGCGGGCTATCCTGTTCCGCATGACCGATGCGACCGCCCGCACCCGGAACCCGCTGGCCTTCCTCGATGCCGAGATCGACGAGCTCAAGGCGAAGGGCCTGTATCGCCGCCTGCGGGTCGTCGAGAGCGAGCAGAAGAGCCGCTGCGTGATCGACGGGCGCGAGGTCATCACGCTCAGCTCGAACAACTACCTCGGGCTGAACACGCACCCGCAGCCTCAAGGCGCGCGGCCATGGACGCGGTCGAGCGATTCGGGGCCGGATCCGGGGCGGTCCGCACCATCGCCGGCACGATGAGCCTCCACGAGGAGCTCGAGGCACGGCTGGCCGTGTTCAAGCACGTCGAGGCCGTCCTCACCTTCCAGTCCGGCTTCACCTGCAACACCGGCGTCATCCCGATCCTCGCCCCCGAGGGCAGCGACGATCGTCAGCGACGAGCTGAACCACGCCAGCATCATCGACGGCATCCGGCTGACGAAGGCCGAGCGCAAGATCTTCCCGCACGGCGATATCGACGCGCTGCGGGCGACGCTCCGCGAGATCCGCGCCGCCGATGCGGACCGCACGATCCTCGTGATCACCGACGGCGTGTTCAGCATGGACGGCGACATCGCGAACCTGCCCGAGCATCGTCGATGCGGCGGAGGAGGCCGATGCGATCGTATTCGTCGACGACGCGCATGCCTCCGGGGTGCTGGGCCGGAACGGACGGGGGAGCGTCGACCACTTCGACCTGCACGGCCGGGTCCACGTCCAGGTCGGCACGTTGAGCAAGGCGATCGGCGTGCTCGGAGGCTATGTCGCCGGCCCGGCCACGCTGCGCACCGTCCTGGAGCATCGGGCCCGACCGTTCCTGTTCTCGACCTCGCACCCGCCGGCCGTGGCGGCGGCCTGCCTGGCGGCCATCGACGTGCTCGAGTCCGAGCCGGAGCTCATCGACCGGCTGTGGGAGAACACGCGGCACTTCAAGGCGGGACTCGAGCGCATCGGCTTCGACACCGGGTTCTCCGAGACGCCGATCACGCCGGTGATCGTCGGGGACGGAGCCCTGGCGCATCGGTTCAGCGATCGGCTGTTCGAGGAGGGCGTGTTCGCCATGGGCATCGGCTTCCCGACCGTACCGGAGGCGAAGAGCCGGGTGCGGACGATCGTGACTGCCGAGCACACGCGCGACGAGCTCGACATCTGCCTCGACGTATTCGAGCGGGTGGGACGCGAGCTGGCCATCGTGTGATGCCGGTGCCCGAGCGCACCGCCGCGGTCTATTCGCCGCGGACCTTCGATGGTAGGGTTCGGCTCATCAACGCCGTGCCCGAGCCAGCTGCCCAATGCGAGAGCGTCCGCTGAGCGCGACCCTTCGACCAACCCTGGTCGACGGAGGTCTGCGCGTGCCCGCCCGACCGTCCACCGGGCTCCCCCACGACGCCTCGGTCGACGACCTCGCCCTTGCCGCAACCGCCGGCGACGTGGAGGCCGTGGGCCGGCTGTACGACGCGCTGGTCGAGCCGATCTATCGCTATGTCGCGATGCGCCTCCGACGCCGCGAGGACGCCGAGGACGTCACCCAGCTCGTCTTCGAGCGGATCGTCGCCGCACTGCCACGCTACCGCCACAATGGCCGCCCCTTCGCGGCCTGGGCATTCCGCATCGCGCGCAACGCCGTGATCGACCACCAGCGTCGTGTGCGCCCGACCGAGCCGCTCGGTGCGATCGCGGAGCCCTCCGACGGCATGCTGCTCGAGACGCTGTCGCTCCGCCACGAGGAGGTCCGCGAGCTCCGCGCTGCGATCCGGGCGTTGACCCCGGACCAGCAGGAAGCGCTGGCGCTCCGCTACGGCGCCGGCATGTCGGCGGATGAAGCTGCCCGCGTCATGGGCCGGCAGGCCGGCACGGTCCGCGGGCTCACATTCCGGGCCATCGAGTCGCTGCGCCGCAAGCTGGCGCGGGAGCCGGGGACATGAGCCTGTTCCGCGGCACGATCCGCCCGCCGACGATCCTCTCCGACGAGGCGATCGAGCGCTACCTCACCGCCATGCGCGCCGAGATCCAGCTCGACCCTCTCTTCCGGCGACGGCTGCGGGGCCAGGTCATGAATCAGTACGTGGCTGCGCGCGAGGGGATCGGCGCCGTCGCCGCGCCCAGGCGGCGGATGGGCACACTGGGCCGTGTCGTGCTGTATTCCTCGTTCACGCTGGCGGTGAGCGCCACGAGCGTCCTGGCCGTCTCCCAGGAGGCGCTCCCGGGGGACCTCCTCTATCCGATGAAGCGCCAGGTCGAGCGGTTGCGCGTGCAGGTCCTTCCGGCGCACCTCCAGGACGACCTCGCCGCGTACGAGCTGGCCGAGCGCATTGACGAGCTGGCGACGCTTGCCGAGCGAGGCGACGTGGCCCGCGTCGCCGCCCTGGCAGCCGTCGTGGAGCAGGACTACCTCGAGCTTGTCGAGGCGACGTCCGGCGCGCCGGGTCGAGCGATCGCCTCCTGGTGCTCGCCGGCCTCATGGAGCGGCTGCCGGAGCCCGCGCAGGCCGCCATCGAACGCGTCCAGGAGCTGCTCGCCGCGCAGGACGCGAGGCACGATGCCGGCAACGGCACCTCCATCGATCGGCTCGAACCCGGCGCCGCTCTGGGCGGAGCCGCCGTCGGTCCGGGTGAGGCCCCGTCCCCAAGCGCGGAGGCCACCGCGGAGCCCGAGCCGACGCCGGAGCCGACGCCGGAGCCGACGACGACGCCGAAGCCGAAGCCGACCCGCCGCCCCGGCCCGAGCCGACGCCACCGCCGCAGCCCGATCCGACACCGCGCGGACCGGGCGGTCCGTCCGCCGACACGTCCGACCACTGACGCTCGCCTTTCTGGCACAACAGAAGACGGGGTAGAGGCGAACCTCTACCCCGTCCCTGCCAGGGGGGCTGGATGAATGGGCGGGACCGATCCGTTGAGGACCGGCCCCACCCGTCGTGCGCTACCGGCGGCGGCTCCTCGCCTTCACGTTCGCCAGCGCCATCGCGCCGAGCGACCCGATGAAGAGGGCCACCAGCAGCTCGACCGGCACCGTGACCGGCTCGCCGTTCATCCCGATCCCGGCGGCCGTGTTCGGCAGCGACGGGGCCGGGGTCGGCGTGCCACCCAGCGGCGGCGGCTCGACCACGACCGTGACGGAGTCCTCACCCTCGTCGGGATCGGTCTCGTCCGAGTCGATGACAGCCGTGTTCACCGTCGGGGCGACACGGGAGATCGTCTCCGGGTCGACCGTCGTGCGGAACGTGACGCTGCCACTCTCGGTCAGGGTCGGGAAGGTCCAGGTGACCACGCCGTCGACCAGCGTCCCGCCGTCGGAGGCATCGAGGAACTCGAAGCCCTCGGGCACCTCATCGGTGATCACCGCGTTGGTGACCGGGCCGTCGGTCAGCGTGTAGGTCAGGGTCCAGGTCACGACCGACGGATCGGCGACGAGGTCGTCGTTCGGTCCGCTGATCGTGATCACCTCGGCGTCGGCCACCTTGTCGATGACCAGCGTCGGGCATCGGACCAGGATCTCGGCGTCGTCCGAGACCTCGTCGTGGTTGCTCGCATCGGCGAATGCCGTGTTCTCGAGCAGCCCGCAATCCGAGGTATCGGTCTCCGCGCTCACGACGATCACCTTGCCGCCGGCCATGTCGGTCACCGGCAGGGTCCCGAAGGAGCACTCGAACGACATCTGCGGCTCCTGGCCCTCGATCACGCTGCTCGCAACCATGCAGGCATCGTCGCCGTCAGGATCCTGGAGCTCGACAGTCCAGTCGAGGCCCGCAGGCAGCGTGTCGTCGACCTCGACGTCGAACGCCTCGCCCGGGCCGGCGTTCCACACCACGATGGTGAAGGTTGCCGTTTCGCCCGCGACGATGTCGTCGTCGGCCGCGGTCTTGACGATGTTCAGACCCGGGCACTCGACCAGGATCGTGGCGTCGTCAGAGTTGTTGGCCAGGTCACCGTCGTCCTCGTTGGACGCCGATGCCTCCGCCAGGTTCTCCAGCAGGTCGCAGTCGTTCTGCGTGGTCTGGGCGCTGACGGTGACCGAGCGGTCGCCGCCTGCCTCGATGTCCTCGGGACCGCAGGTCAGCGTCTGGTCGCTGCCAGCGGGACCGCTGATCAGGCACAGGCCCGCCCAGTCCTCGGCTGTGACCGTCCAGCCGCTCGACACGGCGGGCAGGTCATCGGTGAGGGTGGCGCCCTTGGCGATGCCAAGGCCGTCGTTGGACGTGACGATCGTGAACTCGGCGAGCTCACCAGCGCTGATCTCGTCGTCGGTTGCGGACTTCTCGACCACGACGTCAGGGCACAGGACGGTGATGTCGCCCGTGTCGCTGTCGCCGTCGCCGTTGTCGATCTCGACCTCGGCAAGGTTGTCGAGGAGGCCGCAATCATTCGGGGTCGTGGTCGTGCTGACGGTGACCGAGCGGTCGCCGTCCGCCTCGATGTCCTCGGGACCGCATGTCAGCGTCTGCACCGCTCCGGCCGCGCCGGTGATCGTGCAGTCGCCCGCCCAGTCCTCGCTGTCGATGGCCCAGCCGTTCTCGACGGCCGGCAGATCGTCGGTCAGGGTCGCGCCAGCCGCGATCCCGTCGCCGCTGTTCGAGGTGACGACGGTGAAGCTGGCGTCGTCGCCGGCCTGCACCTCGGCATCGTCAGGCGTCTTCTCAACGTCGACGTCAGGGCACAGGACGGTGATATCGCCCGTGTCGTTGGCGCCGTCGCCGTTCGAGATGGTCACTTCGGCGAGGTTCTCGAGGGGACCGCAGTCGTCGGTCGTGACCGTCGTCGCGACGGTGACCGACCGGTCGCCGCCGGCCTCGATGTCCTCGGGACCGCAGGTCAGCGTCTGCACATCGCCGGCGTCGCCGGTGATCGCGCATTCGCCCGCCCAGTCCTCGCTGTCGACCGACCAGCCGTTCGCCACGGCCGGCAGATCATCGGTAAGCGTGGCATCGGCCGCCACGCCGTCACCATTGTTGGTGGTGACGACCGTAAAGCTGGCCTCGTCACCTGCCTGCGCCTCGCCGCCATCGGGCGTCTTGTCGACGTCAAGGTCGGCGCACAGGACGGTGATGTCGCCGGGATCGGACACCTCATCGGTGTTCGTTCCGTCGGCCGTCGCCAGGTTGTGCAGCGGGCCGCAGTCGTCCGTGGTCACGGTCGTGCTGACCGTCACGGTTCGGCTGGTGACGCCGAGATCCTCGGGTCCGCAGCTCAGGTTCTGCACCCCACCGGCCGCGCCGGTGATCGTGCAGTCGCCGGCCCAGTTCTCGCTGTCGATCGACCAGCCGTTCGTAACGGCAGGAAGATCGTCGTCAAGCTCGACACCCGTCGCGGTGCCGGGGCCTGCGTTGCTCACCACGATGGTGAAGGATGCGGTCCCGCCCGCCTGGACATCGCCGCCGTCGGGCGTCTTGTCGATGTCAAGCGACGGGCAGTTGACGGTGATCACGGTCGGGGTGCCGGCCGTGGTCCCGCTGCCGCCGTTCGTCGAGGTGAACGACGCGGTGTTGGAGATCGAGGGGCACTCTCCGGCGTCGGTCGTCCCCTGGACGGTGACGCTGAAGGAGCTCATCGCCGGGATCGTGAGCGGACCGCAGGACAGGGTCACCCCGCCCGTGATCGTGCAGTTCGCGTTGTCCGGGCTCTCCGTCCAGGTGACCCCGGATGGAAGCGTGTCGGTGATCACCACGCCGGTGGCATCACCCTGCCCGCTGTTGGTGACCGTCACCGTGTAGCTCGCGGTCTGTCCCGCGTTGATCACCGGTGTGGAGGTCGTCTTCGCGATGCCGAGACCGGGCAGGGGGTCGATCGCGTTGCTCATGATCTGGTTGTCGCGGTTGCCGATGGAGGCGAGGTCCAGGGCAGTAACCCGGATGTGGTACGGGCCGCCGCTGATGCTCGCCGCACCCAGGCCGGCGCCCCACCCTCGCGGCCCGAAGCCCGAGGCGAGGTGACCGCCGAAGAGCAGCATCACGCGACCATTTGCATCGGTCACGTCGAAGTTGATGGTGATGTTCCCGTAGTCGGAGCCGGCCTCCGCCGGATCGACAGAGTGCGTGATCGCCGAGGTGCCCGTGATGTCGCCGCCGTACATGACGAACTGGCGGTTGGCCTGGGGCAGCTCGTGAGCCGAGGTCGGCTGCGGGCCGCCCGGACTGACACTGTTCGGGTCGCTCGGGATCGGGAAGATGTCGGCGGCACCGCCGACGCAGAGCGCCGGGTTGCCGAGCGATTGGCAGCGGTCGGCGTTGACGTACGTGTGGTTCCAGGTCGCGAGGTAGTCGTACGCGTGGTTCTGCGTTCCGCTGTCCTTGCGGGTCATGTAGCTCAACGTCACCGAGTGGGTATCGGTGTCGTCGAAGTCGATGACCAGCCGCTGCGGGACGACCTCGTCCTCGCTGTAGTTGTTATGGGTGGCATTCAGAATGCCGTTGATCCAGGACTCACAGTCCAGGCCGGCATTCGGGTTGCCGATCTGACATTGCGAGTAGTCGTCGATGCCGTCAGCCGCTGACACCAGCCCGGTCGACCCGGGGAGGATGGGAACCAGCAGGTTGAAGAGCAGAGCGATGAAGACGGGAAGAATGCTCAATCGCGTCGCTGTGGATGCTCGGGTATCCATTGTTCTGAGCCCCTCTGGCTAGATGGCCGCCTGTGGCGACCGGTGTGACCGTCGATAGACCTCGTCGGTGGCGCGTCACGCGCCGATAAGTGCTTCGCCGACGATGCGGCGCCCCCTGGGTACGGCAGCTGTCCCGGCCGTTTCAGTCACCTGCGGTCTCGCAGGGAGCCGGAGTATAGGACCGAGTCCAGTACTTTGGTACCCACCTACTTGACCAGATATCCACAGTTTGTGGCAGTCGGGTGTAGAGCGGTGCGCAAGGTGCGGTGACCGGGCGCACCGACGGTCCTGGTACGACCCTCCCATGCAGCGGGGAGGCACGAAGAACGGGCCCTCCGGGATGAACCGGAGGGCCCGTTCGGGAACGTGGTCCGGGGTTAGCGCTCGCGCGCCAGCCGGACGTAGACCATGGCAGCCAGGGCGCCGATGAGCACGAGGCTCAGAACGGTGGCGGGAACCTGGTCGAACTGGCCCATTGCCGTGTCCGGAACGCTGCCGCCCGACGGGGCCGGGGTCGGCGTGCCGCCCAGCTCGCCCTCGTTCGGCGTCTCGACCGGGGTCTCGACCGGCGTCTCGACCGGGGTCTCGACCGGGGTCTCGACCGGGGTCTCGACCGGGGTCTTCTCGACCGGGGTCTCGGTCGGGGCGTTGTAGCAGATCAGGACGTGGCTGATGGCCTTGCCGTCGGGGGACACGAGCCCATCGTCGGCATCCTCGCCCGCGCCGTAGTCGTAGAGGTTGCCGTCCTGGCCGCCCTTGATGAAGACACCATTGACGAGAGGATTGGCATTGCTGAACGCCAGCGTCGTCGGCTGTCCGCCGTCGTCACCGGAGAAGTCGACGTCGACGCTGAAGTCGGGCGCGCCGTAGTTACCGTCGACGAGGCTGTTGCTCCCGATCTCGAAGCCGTCCTCGTAGCCGAGGTCGGCGCAGTCCGGCTGCCCCTCGCCCTGCGGGATGTCCACGAACTCGGGCTCAACATGCGACGCTGCGGCCGGCATGGCGAACGCGGCCACCAGGCCCAGCGCTGCAAGCGCGCCGATGAGGGTGCGAGGTCCCTTGGGGACCGTACGTCCACTCACGATAGTTCCTCCGAAATCTTTCTCCGACCCCGGTGGTCGGCCAGCCCCCGTTGAAATAGAGATGAATGCGGCCCGCCGGGGTATGGGTCGGGCGATCCAGGCTGGAGTATATGGGCATCGGCCAGTACTTGCGTACCGGCGGAATGACGTACCCGATGCGGTCTGGTGCAGTTAGCGACAGTACTGGCGTTTACTTGGCGGTGCCGCGACGCAACGAAGTACCAGTACCGACGTACCGGAGGGCCCATCCGGGGGCAGATTCGGGGCAGGTCGTGACGTCGAGTCGAGTGGTGTTTGACCTCTGGTCCCGGTGGCTAGGAGGTTCGGCCGCGGGCCTCGAGGACGACGACCTGGGTCTCGTCGGGGAGCGAGCTGACGGTGACCTGCGCCTTCGGCTGGCGGATCGGCTCGGCGGCCATCTCGTGCAGGAACTTGTCGGGACCGCCGAGATCCTTCGAGCCGCCGTCGACCGCGAAGTGCATTGGGATCACGATCTTGGGACCGACCTGCGCGACGACCTCGGCCGCCTCGGCCGGCGTGAGGGTCGTCTCGCCTCCGACCGGGACGAGCAGGACGTCGACCGGCCCGAGCTCGCTGACCTGCTCCTCGGTCAGGAGGTGGCCGAGGTCCCCGAGATGGCAGATGTGGACGCCATCGACCTCGACGGCGAAGACCATGTTCTCCCCTCGGGCCTGGCCGGCCTCCCCGTCGTGATATGTGCGCACGCCGGTGACGAGCAGGTCACTGAACTCGTACTCGCCCGGGCGCGTCAGCGTCAGGCCGGCCGTGATCGAGCGGGTGTAGGAATGGTCGGGGTGGTCGTGGCTGATGGTCAGCAGCTCGACGTCGTGCTTGCCGGCCACGAAGCCGGTCGACGGCGGGCAGGGGTCGGTGATGACGGTGGCGTCCTTGCCCTTGAGCCGAAAGCAGGCGCGTCCGTACCAGGTGATCTCCATCGGTCAGCGCATGGTACCGGTTTCCGGACATAGCACGAGCCCCGGTGCCCGCCCAATGACACCGGGGCTCGAAGGAGGGAGGGTGGAGGTAGAAATCCGAACGGATCTCCATCTCGCCCACCGAAGGTTAGGGGCCCGTTCTAAACCCGAGGCTTGCCACACCTTAAGAAACGCAAACGTTTGCGTTATGTCCGCCGTGACAGAATGCGCCGATGTCCGGTACCCAGCGTGTCGCCGCCATCGCGGTTGCTGCCCTCGTCGTCGTTGCCGTCGCGGTCGTGCTGGTCGCCGCCCTCGATCGGCCGGTCGGGTCTCTGCCCGATGCGACCGATAGTCCGCCTGCCTCCGCGACGCCCGCGCCGAGCACCGCGTCCGGTACGCCGGCATCGGTCGAGCCGTCGGCCGACGAGGAGGAGCTACTGGCCACCCTGGCCGAGATCGAGGAGCAGGTGATCGCGATCCGCGGCCTCGAGGCCGCCGATATCGGTCCCCCCGACCTCATCACCCGGGACGAGCTCCCCGCCGAGCTGGAGGAGCTGTTCGATGAGGCGTACCCGCCCGAGGAGCGGGAGCGGGACAACCTCGCGTTCCGTGCGCTGGGGCTGCTCGAGCCAGACCAGGACGTGGCCGAGCTCCAGCTCCAGCTGCTCGGCGACCAGGTGCTCGGGTTCTACGACGACGACGAGAAACGCATGGTGGTGGTCACCGACGAGGGGCTGGACGCCAACGCGAAGCTCACTTATGCGCACGAGTACACGCACGCCCTCCAGGATGCGGCCTTCGGGCTCGAATCACTGGAGACCGATGCGGAGGACGATGACGACCGGTCGCTGGCGCTCGTTTCTCTGATCGAGGGGGACGCGACCGTCGCGATGCTGGCCTGGGCGCTCGCCAATCTGAGCCAGCAGGAGCTCATCGAGATCGGGGCCGGGATCCAGGTGCCGGACACGACAGGCATCCCGTCATGGATGGTCGCATCGCTCCAGTTCCCGTACACGGCCGGCCAGCTGTGGGCCGGCAGCCTCGCCGGCGACCCCATCGACCCGGACTTCGCGGAGATCGATGCCGCGTTCGGCGAACCGCCGGACTCGACCGAACAGATCATTCATCTCGAGGCATGGGACCCCCGGGAGGAGCCCATGGCGGTGGAGGTCGTGGACCTGGTCGAGGTGCTCGGGGACGGTTGGGAGGAGGTCGACAACACGCCGATCGGCGAGGCCAGCATCAGCATCATGCTGCAGCACTTCGGCCTGGATGTGACGACAGGCGACGAGGCGGCCGCCGGCTGGGGCGGCGACCGGGTGCGGATCGCGACCGGGCCGGACGATGCATTCGCCCTGGCCTGGCGCCTGGCATGGGACACGCCCGCCGACGCGGCCGAGTTCGCCGGAGCCTACGAGTCGATCCTCGACGAGCTGCCGTTCCCCGCGTCGGTCACCGAGCTCGCCGGCGGCGAGGTCCTCGTGGCGCACGCATCGTCGGACGAACTGCTGGCGCAGACGGTGTCCGCCGCCGACTGAACGACGGCGCCTACATCGCCTCGGGTGCGGAGATCCCGAGCAGGTCCAGCCCGTTGGCCAGCACCTCGCGCGTCGCATCCACCAGTGCCAGCCGGGCCGATGTGAGCGCCGCGTCCTCGCTGAGCACCTTGCAGTCGCGGTAGAAGGCCGAGAAGGCGCTGGCAAGCTCGTAGGCGTAGCGCGGCACCTCGTGGGTCTCGCGTCGCTCGGCGGCCATGGCGATGGCATCGGGGAAGTCGAGCAGGTGCTGGACGAGCGTTTGCTCGGAGGGGTGCCGAGCAGCTCTCCGGTGCGCGCAGAGTCCGGGCGTGCGCCGACCTCGGCGGCGTTGCGGAGGATCGAGGATGCCCGGGCATGCGCGTACTGCACGTAGTAGACGGGATTCTCGTTGCTCTGCTTCTTGGCCAGCTCGAGGTCGAAGTCGATGCCGGTGGTGAACGCGCGCGAGCTGAAGTACCAGCGCGCGCCGTCGGTGCCAACCTCGTTCAGCAGCTCGTCCAGCGTAATGAACTCGCCGGAGCGCTTGCTCATAGGGATCTCGACGCCGTCGCGCACGAAGCGCACCCAGGCGATGAGCGGCCAGCGCACCTTGTCGGCGTCGAAGCCCAGGGCGATGGCAGCGGCCCGGTTGCGCGTCACGGTGCCGTGGTGGTCCTCGCCCCACACGTAGATGAGCTCGTCGAAGCCGCGGCTGAACTTCTCGGCCACGTAGCCGATGTCCGCGGCGAAGTACGTGGGGCGCTGGTTGGAGCGGATGACGACGCGGTCCTTGTCATCGCCGAAGGCGGTCGAGCGGAACCACAGGGCGCCACCGTCCTCGTACACGTAGCCCGCTTCCCGCAGCTGGCCAATGCCGCGCTCGACCCAGCCGGCCTCGTGGATGGCGCCCTCGCTGGTCCACACGTCGAAACGGACCCCCAGGCGCGCGAGGCTGGACTCGATCCCGGCTCGAACCCGCTCGGATGCCCATCGTCCGAGCACCTCGCCGGCGTCGCCACCGGGCGCCTGGGCCTCCGACCACAGGTCGTCCGGGACGGCGGCGACGAGCTCGGTGACGTAATCGCCGTGGTACCCGTCCTCCGGGATCGGCTCGCTCCGTCTACGGGCGAGCAGCGTCAGCCCGAGGTTGCGGACCTGCTCGTTGTAGTCGTTGAAGTAGTACTCGCGCGTTACGTCGTGACCGGCCGCCTCGAGGACGCGGCTCAGGACGTCGCCGACGAACGCGCCGCGGGCGTTGCCGACGGTGAGCGGGCCGGTCGGGTTGGCCGACACGAACTCGACGTTGATTCGGAGTGGCTGCGCGGCCGTCCCGCGTCCGTATGCGTCTCCCGCATCCCGAATTGGCCCAACCTGCGCGGCCACCCAGCCGGGATCGAGCCGGATGTTGAGGAAGCCGGGCGGAGCGATCTCGACGCTACCCAGCGCCGGAGAGGGCTCGAGGTTGGCGACGACGGCCTCCGCGATCCGCATCGGTGCGGTGCGTGCCAGCGGAGCCAGCTGCATGGCGACGTTGCTGGCCCAGTCGCCGTGATCGGCGTTCGCGGGTCGCTCCAGGCCGATGGAGGGAGCTCGTCATCCGAGACCGACAGGGCGCCGGATGTGATGGCGCGGTCGCGCGCATCGGCGATGGCGCGCGTCAGCTCGGCTCGGAGGGTCATGGGCGATCGAGTCTACCCGCTCGACCCTCCGCCGACCGCCGGTGCGTCGGGCTCGTCAGGGTTGCGAGACGCCGGTGACTGCCTCGTTCGGCGGGGTGGCCGACGTTCGCTCCTCGGCGGTGAAAGCGCCGCCGATGGCGAGCGACAGGATCATCCAGGCTGCCGCAAGCGCGACGAGTATGCGATTCGGGCGGTTGGTCGCCTGACGGGCGACGATGGTGGGCTTCATCGTTAGCGTCGTCCAGGACTGCGAGTTCGTCCCCCTTGGCGACAACTGAAGGCAAGTGTCGTGCCAGTGGCGGTGCTGTCGCGCACCGCGTGATCAGCCGGCTCGCGACAGGCGCAACTCGAGCGCCTGGTCGGGGCTGAAGTCGACGAGCCCGAGCGCATCGGCGGCCACCTCGAGCAGCGCGCCGGTCGGCGCCAGGCCGATGAGCTCGCAGTGGTCGATGTCGGTGCCCGCCTCGCGCGCCAGCCGTCGGATCTCGCGCACGACCGCCGCGATGCCGGTCCGCTCCCAGTCGACGAGGTTCATGCTGACCTGGGCCATCGGCGGTGAGCCCGGGTTCTCGAGCAGGACGCCCATGGCCTGGACCGCGGGCATGCCGCCGGAGCTCTCGCGGATCGTGGTCGCGATCTTGATCGCCGTCGCGAGCTCATCGGTGCGCAGATTCACGTTGAACGCGATCAGCGGCTTGCGGGCGCCCACCGCCACCGCACCGCCGCGCGGATGGAGCCGGAGCGGACCGAAGTCCGGGGCGCGGTCCGGATCGGACCCGATCGCATCGCGCAGCGCCTCGTACTGGCCGCGCCGCACGTGGGCCAGCCGCCGTCGCTCCGGCCGGAGGGCGGCGTCGCCGTACAGGTAGACCGGAAGGTCGAATCGCGTCGCGATCTGCTCGCCGAACCGGCGCGCCAGGTCGACGCATTCCTCGATGCGGCTGCCGCCGAGGGGCACGAACGGGATGACGTCCACCGCCCCGATGCGCGGGTGCGCACCAACGTGCTGCTCCATGTCGATCAGCTCGAGCGCCCGCCCGACCCCCGCGGTCGCGGCACGCACCACCGGTTCGGCGCTGCCCGCGAAGGTCACGACGCTGCGGTTGTGGGTCTCGTCGCGGGAGTGGTCGAGGACGGTGACCCCATCGATCTGGCCGATGGCGCCCACGATCTCATCGACGACCTCCGGCCGCCGGCCCTCGCTGAAGTTCGGGACGCACTCGATCAGCCCTGGCACGCGGCGATCGTAGCGCTGCTACGCTCGGCCCGTGGCTGATCCAGGCCGGCGTCAAGCGGCGACCGGAACGCTGTTCGTCGTCGCCGTCCCGATCGGCAATCCCGACGACCTGACGCTCCGCGCGCGGCAGGTTCTGGCCGCCGTCGACGTCGTGGCTGCCGAGGACACGCGCCACTTCGCCACCCTGGCCCGCCACCACGGACTGTCGCCGCGCTCGGTCAGCTACCACGAGCACAACGAGGCTGCCCGCACGCGTGAGCTGCTCGCGCGGATGCGCGACGGCGCGGACGTGGCGCTCGTCAGCGACGCCGGAACGCCGCTCGTCAGCGACCCGGGGTATCGCCTCGTTCGCGCGGCGATCGACGAGGGGCTGAGCGTGACGAGCGTGCCTGGGCCGTCCGCGGTGACCGCGGCGCTGGCCGCATCCGGGCTGCCGCCGCATCCGTTCACGTTCCTCGGCTTCCTGCCACGTGCGGCCGGACCGCGCCGTGCGACCCTGCGGGCGGTGGCTGCCACCGAGGCCACGCTCGTCCTGTTCGAGGCGCCGCACCGGCTGGCGGCCGCGCTGCGCGACGCCACAGACGAGCTCGGCGATCGGCCGGCATGCCTGGCTCGGTCCCTCACCAAGCCGCACGAGCGCTGGCAGCGCGGGCCTCTGACGAAGCTCGTTGCCGAGGTGGACGCGGAGACCGAGGTGCGCGGCGAGGTGACGGTGGTCATCGGCGGAGCGACCGGCCCGGTGGATGCGACCGATGCCGCGGAGGCGGACGCCCGGCTGCTGCTCGCCAACGGCGCTCCGCCGCGCGCCATCCAGGAGCTGCTGGTCGCACGACATCGGCTCACGCGCCGGCAGGCGTACGCGCTCGCCCTCCGCGTGCAGGGCCGATGACGGCCGAGGTCGTCGACCGCGTCCTGCGCTCACCGCGCTATCGCGACGTGGACCGCACGATGCTCGAGCGCCTCGCGGTCGAGGAGCTGCCGAAGGCGCGGAACGTCGACGACGCGGTGAAGCGCGTGAAGCGTCGCCTGCACCAGGCAGTCGGCGCGTTTCGCGGGACCGGTCGCTCTGGGCGGCTCGCGGACGCCTGGACCGGCGATCTTCATGCGCAGGCCTTCCGTGACGCCTGCGCCGATGTGATGCGCGCCCACGCCTCGACCCGGGAGCGGCTCCCGTACCTCAACGAGTTCTATGCCGGCATCTGGCGCCACACCGGCGTGCCCGGACGGCTGCTCGACCTCGGCTGTGGCCTCGGCCCGCTCGCCCTGCCGTGGATGGGGATCGGCGACGCGACGCTCGGGGCGGTGGACGTCGACGAGCGACCGCTGGCCACCGTGCGCTCGTTCCTCGAGCTGGTCGGCCAGCCACACCATGTGGGGGTGACGGACCTCGCCGTTGCCCTCCACGCGACGCGACGGCCGACGTCGCGCTCCTCCTGAAGCTTGTCACGACGCTCGACCGGCAAGACCCCGACGCCGCTGCACGGCTGCTCCGCGGGCTGCACGTCGGCCACGCGGTGGTGACATTCACGACCCGGACGCTCGGCGGCCGCGACCGGGGCATGGAGCGCACGTACCGGCGGCGGTTCGAGCGGCTCGTGACCGAGGTGGGACGCGTCGGCGAGGTCGTCGAGGCATCCATCCCCGGCGAGCTCGTCTTCGTGATGCGCATGGAACCGGCGCGTGGCTGACCCGCTCCACACCCGACGCGGCAGCCTGCCGATCCCGACCTTCCTCCCGGACGCCACCCGTGCCGGGGTACGCGGCGTCGACAGCGACGACCTGCGGCAGGTGGGCATCGAGGGGCTCGTCGTCAACGCCTTTCACCTCCTGCGCCGCCCCGGCGCACGGGTGGTCCAGGCGGCGGGCGGAATCCATCGCTTCATGGATTGGACCGGCCCGATCATCAGCGACTCCGGTGGGTTCCAGGTCTGGAGCCTGATCCGCCAGGACCCGAGCCGCGGCGTGATCCGCGACAACGAGGTGATCTTCCGCGAGCCGGAGACCGGCGAGAAGTGGAACCTCACCCCCGAGCGGGTGGTGAACCTCCAGTTCCAGCTCGGGTCCGACGTCATCGTCTGCCTGGACGATTGCACCGATGCGGATGCCCCCGAGCCGGAGCAGGCGCGTTCCGTCGAGCGGACCCTGCGATGGGCTCGGCGCAGTCGCGAGGAGTTCGACCGCCAGGTGGCGCAGCGCGGCGGCGAGCCGCCGCGGATCTTCGCCGTGGTCCAGGGCGGCGGAGTGGAGGAGCTGCGGCGGCAGTGTGCCACCGAGCTGGCGGCGATCGGCTTCGACGGCTATGGCTTCGGTGGCTGGCCGCTGGCCGGCGATGGTTCGCTGCTGGCGGAGCCGATGCGGTGGGTGGTCGAGTCCCTTCCCGCATCGGCGCCGAAGCATGCGCTGGGGGTCGGCCGCGCCGACCACGTCGTCGCCGCATTTGCGCTCGGCTACTCGGTGTTCGACTGCGCGCTGCCCACCCGCGATGCCCGACATGGCCGGCTGTACGCCTTCCGCCCCGGATGGGCTGACCGGCGACCGACCCCCGGCGACGACTTCTTCCGCGCGGTCCGCATCCACGACCAGCCGTACCGGGTCCAGCACACACCGGTTGAGGACGGTTGCGACTGCCCGCTGTGCAGCCGGCACTCGGCGGCCTACCTCCACCACCTGTTCAAGGTCGGCGACACGTCCGCGGAGCGGCTGGCGACCCTCCACAACCTCCGCTTCTACGTGCGGTTGTTCGAGCTGCTCCGCGGCGACCGGCCCTAGGCGTGGGCGGCGGCCTGCGCCTCGTCCTCGCGGCCGATCGTGTCGGGGTCGACCCCGCGGGCGCGCGCCAGGCGCTCGGCCACGAGCTGGAGCGGGATCACCGGGGCCAGCAGCGAAGCCGCGACGCCGCGCACGCGCCCGGTGTGCGGCAGCACGATCCGGCCCGCGGGCGTGAGCTCCGCCTCGAGTGCCGCAGAGATGGGCTCGGCCAATAGCCCGGCCGCCGGCATGCCCAGGGCGCGGGCCGCCTCCAGGACCCGCTGCAGCCGCGCCGCGCCGAGTGACCCGCCGGGCAGCTCGGTGGCGATGACGACGATGCCGGTCCACCTCGTTGCGGCGCCGAGGACGCCGTGGAGGACGGTCTCCAGGTCGAGCGGCTCGGCGGGCAGGCGCGCGCCCTCTGCGACCTTGAGGGCCAGCTCTCGGGTCGCCGCACGGTCGGGGCCGGCGCCCGCGACGATCAGCCGATCGACGCCGGTCAGGCCGGCCGCGAGGTCGGCCGCCGCGCGCGGCTCGTGGGCGACGTCCAGGAGGGCATGAATCGCGACCGCATCGAGTCGAGTGCCGCTGACCCGCGAGGCCACGACCAGCCCGGCCACGATCGGCGAGAGGTATCCGACCGTGTGGCACCAGCTCTGGTCCTGCTCCTCGGTGGTGACGAGGTGGTCGGCCAGCGCCGCGCCGGGCGAGCCGCCGCCGACGGTGAGCAGCGCGGTCGCCCCACCGGCCCCGCGGGTGGCCTCCAGCGCCGCGTTCGTCATCGCCGTGCCACCCTCGTGCGACACGCCGATCAGCACCCCGCTCGCGAGCGGGCGTCGCACGACGTCGAGCGCGGGGACGGCGCGGATCTCGCGGCCGGCATCGGCGACGAGCGCCTCGGTCAGCAGCTCGGCGACCGCGATGGCCGCGTGCTCCGACGTCCCGCAGCCGGTGACCACGACGGGGCGCTGCTTCGCCACGGCTGCGCGGACGGCGTCTGCCAGCGCGTCGACCGAGGTTTGGCCGCGAAGCCGGCTTACCAGCCGCTGCGCGAGCGCCGGCTCGGCGGCGATCATCTCGGTCATCACGTACGGGGGCCGCGACCGGAAGCGGGGCATCTCCGACCCGACCCACGGATCCGGGGGTCCGGGAAGCGGCTGGGTGGCGGCCTTGTTCATGCCAGCGGTCAGAACGGCTGCAGGACCATGAGCGCCACGATGATCGCGATCGCCGCGAGCTCGTAGCGCCGGGCCAATGCCACGGCCGGATCTGCCCAGGCGGATCGCAGCCCGGGAGTCACGGTGCCGGCCTGGCGCGCGGCAGCCATCTCCGCCTCGAACACCCGGCCACGAGGTACGAACACGGTCGGGATCAGCAGGAGCACCGGGATGATCAGCAGGACCGTGAGGAGCATCCAGCCGGTGGTCAGCCCGAGCCACGGGTACCCCTGCGCCCACGCCGTCGCCATCCCCAGCACCAGGATCAGAGGGCTCGATACCTGGACCGCCCGTTCGAACGGGGAGGCAGTCTCGGCGAGCAGGTGGGACCGCTCGACGTCATCGCTCCGGGCCGCCCGGGTCAGCAGGACCCATCGGCCGAGGAGCCCGGACACGAGCACGAATGCGAGGAGCACGTGCCCGAGCTTCAGCAGCCCTGCCAGGCCGTCCACGAACGTCCTCCGCTCAGCCGTCGGCCCAGCCCTGGTCTGGCGCCAGTCCGACGAGTGGCGGCAGCGTATCAGGGCCGAGGAGATCGATGCCGATGGCGTTGACGTCGGGCCTCACCGCATCGGAATCCGGACGCCGCGCGCGTCGGCGACCTCGATGGCGCGCTCGTAGCCGGCATCGGCGTGGCGCAGGACGCCCATCCCGGGGTCGGTGGTCAGCACGCGCTCGAGGCGCGCGGCGGCCTCCGGCGTGCCGTCGGCGACCACGACCATGCCGGCGTGGAGGCTGTAGCCGATGCCGACGCCGCCTCCGTGGTGGAAGCTGACCCAGGTGGCGCCGGCCGCGGTGTTGACCAGCGCGTTGAGGATCGGCCAGTCGGCGATCGCGTCGGAGCCGTCGCGCATGGCCTCGGTCTCCCGGTTGGGCGAGGCGACCGAGCCGGCGTCGAGGTGGTCGCGGCCGATGACGATCGGTGCGGCCAGGTCCCCCGACGCGACGAGGTCGTTGATGCGGAGGCCGGCCTTCGCCCGGTCGCCGTAGCCCAGCCAGCAGATCCGCGCGGGAAGCCCCTGGACCGGAACCTTGTCGGCGGCCAGCCGCAGCCAGCGCTGGAGGCCGGCGTCGTCGGGAAAGAGCTCGGCCAGGGCCCGATCGATCACGGCGATGTCGCTCACCTCGCCCGACAGTGCCGCGACCCGGAACGGTCCCTTGCCCTCGCAGAACAGGGGCCGGATGAAGGCCGGCACGAAGCCGGGTACATCGAACGCATTCGGCACGCCGGCCTCGGCGGCGAAGGCGCGGATGTTGTTTCCGTAGTCGAACGTGACCGATCCGGATGCCTGGAAGGCGAGCATCGCGGTCACGTGCTCCGCCATCGAGGCCTTGCTGCGATGGACGTACCCGTCGGGATCGCTGGTGCGCATCGCCAGCGCATCGGTCACCGACAGGCCGCGAGGCACGTAGCCGTTGAGCGGGTCGTGGGCGCTCGTCTGATCGGTCGCGAGGTCGGGATGCCACCCACGCCGGACGAGCTCGGGCAAGACGTCGGCGGCGTTGCCGATGAGGGCAACGGAGCGACCGATGCGCTCATCGCGCCAGCGGTCGACCGTCGTCACCGCCTCGTCGAGGTCCGCGGTGAGCTCGTCGACGTAGCCCGCGTCCAGGCGGCGGCGGGCACGGGCCTCGTCGACCTCGACGACCAGGGCTGCACCCTCGTTCATCGTTATCGCCAACGGCTGGGCGCCGCCCATGCCGCCCAGGCCCGCGGTGATCGTGGCCGTTCCGGCGAGGGATCCGCCGAAGTGCTGGCGCGCGGCCTCGGCGAACGTCTCGTACGTGCCCTGGATGATCCCCTGCGTGGCGATGTAGATCCACGAGCCGGCCGTCATCTGGCCGTACATCGTGAGGCCGTCGCGCTCCAGCTTGCGGAACTGCTCCCACGTCGCCCAGTGGGGCACGAGGTTGGCATTGGCGATGAGGACGCGCGGCGCGTCGGTCGTGGTTCGGAAGACGCCGACCGGCTTGCCCGACTGGACGAGCAGCGTCTCGTCATTCTCCAGCCGGCGGAGCTCGGCGACGATGGCGTCGAACGCGTCCCAGCTGCGCGCCGCTCGGCCCGTGCCGCCGTACACGACGAGGTGGTCGGGATCCTCGGCCACATCGGGATCGAGGTTGTTCATCAGCATCCGCAGCGCCGCCTCCTGCTGCCAACCCTTGCAGGAGATCTCGGTGCCGCGCGGCGCTCGGACGGTTCGCGGTCCGCTCACGGGTTCGACGGCCGTCATGCGGCCGATGATACGGCGCGGCGGACCTCCGGCCGATCCGCTCACCCCGGGGCCGCCGACAGGAAGAAGGCGATCGAGAAGCCGACGACGGTCGCCAGCCCCACGCCGATCCCGCCGTGCTCGAAGGCCTCCGGGATCATGCTGTCGGCCAGCATGGCGAGGATCGCGCCGGCGGCGAAGGCCTGGATCACCGCGGCCGGCCCGGCGGCCATGTCGCCCAGCACCGCGAAGCCGAGCCCGGCCGCGATGGCGGAGGCCACGGCCACCCCGATCCACAGCGCGAGGATCCACGCCGGCGAGTGGCCGTCCTCTCGCAGGTCGCGGGCGCCTGCGAGGCCCTCGGGAAGGTTCGACGCGAACACAGCGGCGAGGAACGAGGTCGAGACGCCGAGGCCGCCGATCAGCGAGGCCCCGAGCACGATCGACTCCGGGATGCCGTCGAGCAGCGCACCGAGGACGATGGCCGGGCCGCCGCTGGCCGGCGTGGCCGACTGGTTGCGCGCGCCGGCACGCTCGATCAGCAGGTCGCCGATGAAGAACGTGAGGCCACCCGCTGCCAGGCCGAGCGCCGTGGGCCCCGTGCCGCCCTGCGCGAAGGCCTCCGCCGTGAGGTCGAACGCGAGCGACGAGATCAGCGCTCCGGCGCCGAAGCCCATGACCAGGGCGACGATTCGGCGGGGCACGTGCGCCCAGATCCCGATGACGGCACCGAAGATCAGGGCGCTGGCGGCGACGAACCCCCAGGCGGCGGCCTCGAGCATCGGTCAGTCGTCCCCGAACGGGTTCGGGCGTTTCGGCTTCTCCGGAGGCAGGCGGAAGAAGTCGTCGGCATCCGGGGTGCTTGGCATCGGCAGGGGCCAGTCGTCACCCTCGTCCGGCGCCGCGGCGCGCAGAAGATCGGACCAGGCCTCGGCAGCCGTCTCGCCGGACAGCTCGCGCCGATAGACCGGGTAGTGCTCGTCGCCGGCGACGCGCTCGAATCCGGCACTCTCGTACAGCGACACCGGGCCGGGGGACGGCATCCAGGCTTCCGCAACAACCTCGGGATAGGCCTCCACTGCGGTGATGCCGCGGCGGTCGAGCTCCGCGCACACCGCCTCCAGCAGCTCGGTGCCGAACTGCTGGCGGGCCGGCCCGTCGCCGCTCTCGGGCGTCACCTGCAGGCAGGTCACGACCCAGGGTGCGGGGGACTCTGGAAGCTGGGAGTACCGATCGCGGATCGACTGGGCGCGCGGGTAGGCGCTCATCGGCCCGAACTGGGCGTAGGCCACGGCGACGCGGTCCACGGTGTCGGTGCGGTAGCCGAGCATCGCGTACGGCCCGGCGACACCTTGCGCGGCGAGCAGCCGGCCACGCTTCAGCGATGTCCGAGCCGAGGCGGCAGGGTCGTCCGCGCCGGGTGCCTCGCGGCCGCCGTCGATGCGCTCCCAGTAGTCGCAGGTCTGGCAGCGCGCTCCGGGGCGGGCGGGCTCCGGGATGTCGTCGAACGATGCAGGATCGACCGGGACGACCTCGAGCTCAGGCATCGGCGTGGGCGCGGACGGTGGCGCCGTTTGCGAGCAGGTCGCCGGCATGCAGGAGCGCCTGTAGGGTGGCGATCTCCTGCGACGGCGGTGCGTCGGCCGCGCGATGGGGCAGGCGCGCTCGAATCGCGGCATGGGCGGTCGCGACCCCGGCACCGGGCCGCATCGGGGCGCGGAAGTCGATTCCCTGTGCCGCGCACAGTGCCTCGATCGCCAGAACGTGCTCGGCCCGATCCACCGCTGCCGCCAGCTGGAGTGCGGCCGTGCCACCCATGCTGACGTGGTCCTCCTGGTTGGCGCTGGTGGGGATCGTGTCGACCGAGGACGGGTGTGCCAGCGACTGCAGCTCGTTGACGAGGGCGGCGGCGGTGTAGTGGGCGATCATCAGCCCGGACTCCATGCCGGGCTCCTCGGTCAGGAACGCGGGCAGGCCGCCGCTGAGGTGCGGATCGACGAGCCGAGCGGTGCGACGCTCTGAGATCGAGGCCAGCTCCGCAACGGCGATCGTGGCGTAGTCGAGCGCCATGGCCATCGGCTCGCCGTGGAAGTTGCCGCCCGACACGACGGTGCCATCCGGGAAGACGAGCGGGTTGTCGGTGGCGCTGTTGATCTCGACCACGAGCACGCGCTCCAGCTCGCGGAGCGCATCGCGGGCCGCGCCGTGGACCTGCGGCATGCAGCGCAGGCTGTACGCGTCCTGCACGCGATGCTCGGCATCCGCCCGGTGCGATGCCCAGATCTCGCTCTCCGCCAGCAGCTCGCGCAGGTGCCGCGCCGCGGCCACCTGGCCCGGATGGGGCCGCGCGGCGATGAGCGCCTCGTCGAACGCCGCGCCGGTGCCGAGCATCGCCTCCAGGCTCATGGCACCGATGACGTCGGCAGTCAGTGCCAGTCGCAGCGCGTCGTGGTGGGCCAGTGCGCCGATGGCCGACATCAGCTGGGTGCCGTTCAGCAAGGCCAAGCCCTCCTTGGCCTCCAGCTCGAGCGGGGCCAGGCTGGCTCGCTCCAGGGCCGACGATCCCGTTCCGGGTCCCGCTCCGTCGACCGTTGCCTCGCCCTCGCCGATCACCACGAGCGCGAGGTGGGCGAGTGGGGCGAGGTCACCGGAGGCGCCCAGGCTTCCGCGTGAAGGGATGACCGGATGGACGGCGGCATTGAGCATTCGGATCAACAGCTCGACGACCTCGACGCGCACGCCTGACAGGCCGATCGCCAGGGCGTTGGCCCGGAGCAGGAGCATGGCCCGGACCACGTCGTCCGGGAGAGGATCACCGACGCCCGCGGCGTGAGAGCGAACGAGGTTGCGCTGCAGCTCGGCGGTCCGCGCAGGGTCGATCCGCACGTCGGCCAGGTCGCCGAAGCCGGTGGTCACCCCGTACACGGTGGCGCCGTCGGCGACGAGGCGCTCGATCACGGCCCGCGACGCACCCATCCGCTCGGCTGCTTCAGGGTCGAGGGTGACGGCCCGCCGGCCACGCGCAACCTCGATCACCTGGTCGATGGTGAGGTCCCGGCCGGTGAGCAGGAGCGGAGGCATCGGTCCGTATACTACGCACCGTGCGACGGCTGCCGGACCCCATGAGCCGCCTCGTCGTCCATGACGACGCGGCGCACCGCCTCGGGGGCGCGGTCCCCAGTCCGGCGTTCGCCTTCCTCCTCGCCGTGACCGCGCTGCCCGCCCTGTTCTGGCTGGTCATGCTGAAACGCACGACCGTCTACACGGCGCCCGAGGAGTGGCTGATGTCGACGGTCGTGCCGGCGGTCCACGGCTGGGTGGAGACGAACCTGCCCCCGCTCGAGACACTGATCATCGGCATCAGTGCCCTCGGCAGCGGATGGTTCGTGGCGCTCGCCTTTGCGTTCCTCGGGTTGCTCGCCCTGGCCAACGGCCGCCGCGACCTCGCCGTCCTGCTCGCGCTGGGCACGCTGTGCTTCCCGATGGAGTGGGCGCTGAAGTTCTTCGTCTCGCCCGAGGCCATCAGCCTTGATCAGCTCTTCCGCGCCATCTTCAACGTGAACGACGTCGGGCTCGACGACATCGCCGACTTCCCGGCGGGCCATGCCCTCCGCGCCACGGCCCTGTACGGACTCGCCGCCTTCTGCGTCGCGCGGCTGGCCCACGACGTTCGCCAGGGCCAGGTCGCCTACGTCGTGGCACTGATCCTGATCGGCGCCATCAGCGCCACCCGGATCTACCTCCAGGCCCACTACCCGATGGACGTCCTCGGCGGCTGGATGGCGGGCGGCGCGCTCGTCGCGATCATCGTCGCCATCCACGTCCTGCGGGTCGACGAGCGAGCGCGGATGCGCGAGGCGGCCGAGGCGGCGGCCCGCATGGCCCGTGGGGAGCGGCGTGTGGCCGTCCCGCGACGGCTCCCGCCGGCGGGTGAGGGCTGACCGCTGCTCGACTTCATCGACGAGACCGTCATTCCGTTCGTCCTGGAGATGTACGACGCCGTCGGGTATCTCGGCGTCGCGCTGGCGGTCGCCCTCGAGACGATCGTGGCGCCCATCCCGTCCGAGGTGATCCTGCCCATGGCCGGCTGGAAGGTGAGCCAGTCCGCCGCCGATCCATCGGTCCTCGAACCGTTGACGAACCTGGCCTGGAACATCCCGCTGGCGGTCGCGTTCGCCACTGCCGGCAGCCTGCTCGGCGCCCTGGTCGGATATGCCATCGGTGCCTGGGGCGGGCGCCCGCTCCTGGACCGATATGGCGGCTACGTCGGCATCGGCGCGGACGACCTCGATCGTGCCGACCGATGGTTCGAGCGCTGGGGCAACTGGGCCGTGTTCCTCGGGCGCATGGTGCCGCTGGTGCGGACGTTCGTGAGCTACCCCGCCGGCATCGCCCGGATGCCGATCGGCCGCTTCATCCTGTTCAGCACGCTCGGCTCGCTGCCGTGGAACGCCGCACTCATCGGGGCGGGGTTCGTCGTCGGGGAGAACTATCCGCAGATCGAGGCGGCCATCAAGCCGTACGAGTACCTCATCTACGCGGTCGTCATCGGCCTGGTCGTTGTGGTGATCGTTCGCTGGCAGCTCGGCAAGCGCCGGCGCCCGCAGGTCGGTTGACCGCCACCGGCCCACCTGCCACGATCCAACCAATCGAATCAATCGTCTTCGGGGCGGGGTGCAAGTCCCCACCGGCGGTCGGCCCAGGCACTGGGCCAGCCCGCGAACCGCATCGGTGATCTCGATGCGGCCGACCTGACCCCGGCGCACGCCGGGACAGACAGGGCCGACGGTCACAGTCCGGAAGGGAGAAGACGACCGCGACGCGACCCGGTCGCGCCGTACCCGGCATCCGCCGTCCGGCGGTTTCCGGTCGGCGATCGGGCCGCCCCTCGGTCATGCCCCGGCGACAGCAGCCCGGAGCGCCATGACCGCACCGCCTTCCGCCACGACCGCGCTGGACGTCCACGTCGGAGACGTGGTCATGCGCTTCGGCGCGCCCGACGCCGAGGTCGTCGCGCTCGAGGATATGGCACTTGATGTCGCCGCCGGCTCGTTCACGGTGCTCATCGGGCCCAACGGCTGCGGAAAGTCGCACCCTGCTTCGCTCGTCGCCGGCCTGCTCGACCCTCCGTCGGGGACCGTGCTGGTCGGTGGATCGTCGCCCCGGGCCGGCGACGGGCGCGTGAGCCTCGCGTTCCAGCAGCCCCGGCTCGTGCCGTGGCGATCGACGCTCGACAACGTGGCACTGCCGCTCGAGGTGGCGGGCATGGCGGAGGCGCCACGACGCGAGCGGGCAGCTAGCGCGCTGGAGCGGGTCGGCCTGGCCGGGGCCGCCGACCTGCGCCCGCGAGAGCTCTCGGGCGGCATGGCCCAGCGCGCCGCGCTTGCGCGCGCGCTCATCGGCGATCCCGGCGTCCTGCTGCTCGACGAGCCGTTCAGCGCGCTCGACGCGTTGACGCGCGAGGCCTTCGACGGCGAGCTCCAGGCGCTGTGGCAGGAGCAACGGCGGACGGTGATCCTCGTCACCCACAGCGTGGCCGAGGCCGTGATGCTCGCCGACCGCGTGATCGTGATGACGCCGCGCCCCGGCAGGGTGGCGCGCATCGTCGACGTCGATCTGCCTCGGCCGCGACCGGCGGAGCTCGGCACCCACCCGCGAGCCGCCGCGCTCGCCGGCGAGGTGCGGGCCGCGCTGACCGCCGTCCATGCGGTGGAGCTGCATCCCTGGGCGCAGCAGGAGGGCGCGGCATGAAGCGGCTCGGGCTTGGCGTTGTCAGCCTGGCCGCGTTCCTCGCCGTCTGGAAGCTGGCGACCGTGATCGGCGGCTATCCCGTGTTCATCCTGCCGGCCCCCGAGGTCGTCCTGGAGCGTGCGGCAGATGCCGCGACGACCGGAGTGTTCTGGGGACACGTCGCGACCACGGTGCTCGAGGTGGTCCTCGGGTTCGCGGTCGGCGCGACCGCGGCGATCCTGGTCGGCATCGCCCTCGGCAAGTCCGTGGTCATCGAGCGCGTCCTGTCGCCGTACCTGGTGGCCGCCCAGGCCATCCCCATCCTCGCCCTGGCGCCGCTCCTCGCTATCTGGTTCGGCGGCGGGCTCTCGGCGCGGGTTGTGATCTGTGCGCTCATCGTCTTCTTCCCGGTCGCCATCGCCACCATGGTCGGGATCCGCTCTGCCGATCCGCTGCTCGACGAGATGCTGCGCTCGCTCGGCGCCACCGCGTCGCAGCGCACCCGGCTGCTCGACGTCCCATCCGCCCTGCCCGTGATCTTCGGCGGGCTCCGCGTGGGCGTCACGCTCGCGGTGATCGGCGCCGTGGTCGCCGAGTGGGCCGGCGCCAGCGTCGGGCTCGGCGTCCTCATCAACATCGCCAACCAGGGGCTGTTCGACACCCCGCTCATGTTCGTCGCCCTCGCTGCGCTGGCCATCATCGGCCTGGTCTTTTACGGCCTGGTGGTGGCGGCCGAGCGCCGGCTGGTCCCCAGATGAAAGGAACTCCGATGCGTCAGCTGCGCCCAGTCTTCGTCCTCCTCCTCGTCGTCCTCGCCGCGTGCTCGCCGGCCGACCCGATCGAGACCGCCTCGGCGGGCGAGCCGATGCGGGCGGTGACGCTGCTGCTCGGCTTCCGGCCGGACGTCCAGTTCGCGCCGTTCTACGTCGCGCAGCAGGAGGGCTATTTCGCCGATGCTGGCCTGGAGGTCACGATCGAGCACCGCCAGGCGCCCGACGTGCAGCGCCTGGTCGCATCCGGCGAGGCCGAGTTCGGCGTGGCCGATGCGACCGATGTGATGATCGCCCGCACCAGCGGCATCCCGATCCGGTACATCTCGACCCTCTACCAGTCGTTCCCCGTGGCCCTGATCGGCGCTGCCGGCGTCGTGCCGTCCGACCCGGCCGGGCTCGAGGGCATGTCGATCGGCACGCCGGGCCAGTTCGGTTCCTCGTGGCACGCGCTCCTCGCCATGCTCGAGGCCGGCGGCCTGACCCCTGAGGACGTCACCATTCGCGAGTACCCGCAGTTCAACCAGGTCGACGGCCTGTCCAACGGCGACGTCGAGCTGATTACGGGGTTCCGGAACAACGAGCCGCTGCGCTACGAGGCGCGGGGCAATGACGCGGGCCTGCTCACCGTCGACGACATCGCCCCGCTGCCAGGCCCGGGCGTCATCGTCGGCGACGACCTCCTGGCCGACGATCCGGAGCTGGTGTCCGCCTTCGCGCGAGCGGTCGCGGATGCACAGGCCGCAGGTGATCGCCGATCCGGACCTGGGCTTCGCGGCGGCCGAAGCCGCGGTCCCCACGATCGCGGAGGACCCCGAAGTTGCGCGCGCCGTCCTCGATGCGACCGTCGAGCTGTGGGAGGGCGATGGCTTCGCGAACGGCGCGATCGACGTCGCCCTGTGGGAGACCGGCTACGCCACGATGGAGCGTCTTGGCTTCATCGATGGATCGGTGCCACCCGAAGAGATGATCGCGCCGGACGTCGTCGGTCCCTGACGGACGTGGGTCGGGCCCGGCCGAAGCCGGGCCCGATGAACGCGATCCACGCCGCGGATCAGCGCGGTACCGGCTTGCCGGTGTCCGACTCGAGGTCGGCGGCTGGATCGCCGCCGGTGGCCGTGCCGGGTCGCTCGACCTGGCTCCAGTCCGACCCGGCGGCTGCGCCGGTGCCGATCACCGCGGAGCCGGGCCGCTCGGCCTGCGACCAGTCCATGCCCGCTCCGGCGGCCGCGCCCGCAGCAGGAACCGACGCGTCTGCCGGGCTGTCGCTCGGCAGGTTCGCCAGTCCGATGCCGGCGGCCGCGCCGACGACGATCGTGCCCGCGAGGACGCCGGTGAGCAGCATCCGGCGGCGGAAGGCGTCAGCCTCGTCGCGCGACGGGAAGTGCACGCTGATGGCGTGCCCCTCAGTGTCGTCGTCACCCTCAAAGGCGCGCAGCGTCACCGAGGTCCCCGATGCGTGGCCCTCGACGTCGTCATCGATCGGCTTGAGCGTGATCCGGGTCGCCTCGGGATCGCGGCCGAGCCGGTCCTTCAGCCATCCGTCGTCGTCGGTGACACGCACCTCGGCGTGTCCTGTGGTGTCATCGGGCTCCAGCTCGATGACCATCTCCTGATCGGTCATCAGTCGACCTCCTGCATGACTCCAGTGGGGCCGGAGTGAGCTGCGCCGATCGTCATCGGAATCGCGCAGCCCCAGGGGTGCCCGCCGGCCCGTTGACGGGCGCATCGCTCTCGCGATCCTGTTCCTCGCGACGCGAGGGAGGAAGCGGCGTTGCGACCCGCGGAGTGTCGGCTGGCCGACACTCCGCGTCAATGACGCGCGACGCGGCGCTCGGCCGATTCGACCGTCTGGCGCAGGACCATCATGGGCGTCACCGGGCCGACCCCGCCGGGCACCGGGCTGATGGCGCGGACCACCGGGGCGACGTGCTCGAAGTCGACGTCGCCGACGATTCGGCCGTCGACCGCGTTGATGCCGCAGTCGACGATCACCGCCGAGCGGTTCACCATCTCGGGACGGATCAGTCCCGGGACGCCGGCTGCGGCCACCAGCAGCTCGGCACGGCGAGTCTCCCGGGCCAGGTTGCGCGTCACGCGATGGCAGATCACGACCGTGGCGTCCCGGGCGAGCAGCAGCGACGCCACTGGCCGGCCGACGACCGCCGAACGTCCGACGATCACCGCCCGACGTCCCGCGACGTCGACTCCGGCGGCCTCGATGATGGCGATGACCGCGAGGGCTGTAGCCGGAACGAACGCGGGCTCGCCGCGGGCAAGCCATCCGGCATTCGTCGGCGTCGCCCCGTCGACATCCTTGCCCGGATCGATGTGCTCGACCAGCCGGCGGCCCGCCGCCGCATCGGCGAACGGCTGAGCCACGACGATCCCGGCCACGTCGTCGTCGGCGTTGAGGGCCCGGACGGTCGGCTCGAGGCTCTCGGCATCGCCAGCCTCCAGCAGCCGGGTAGCGACCCCGATGCTGCGTGCCGCCCGTTCCAGGCTGGCGGCGTACACCGCGGCGGACTCGCTCGACCGGTCCCGCAGGATGGCGAGGACGGGAGCGCGTCCGGCATCGGGGTCGCAGAGCGGCTCGACCCGGTGCTGGAGCTCGCGTCGGAGGTGCGACGCCAGGTCGCGCCCGTCGAGCAGGCGGGCGCTCATCCGATACGGCCACCGACGGCGGAGCGGAGCGCGCGATCGCGATCGTCGAGGCCGGCGAGCAGGTCGTCGAGGCTTCCGGACGCCTCATCGCGAAGGGGATCGTCCGCGGGGAGCGAGGGAAGGTTGATCTCGACGTTCATCGCGCCTCCGCGCAGCGCGGCTGACGCCAGCAGGCCGGCGACCCCGACGTCGCTGATCGCGTTCCGGTTGCCGATCGGCACGAGCCGTTCGACGAGGTCGAGGGTGTCGGAAGCGCGTCGGGCGATCTCGAGCGGGGCGCGGGTCGCCTCGCGGACGGCTCCGTCGATCGCGACGCGGCGCAGCTCGCGCTCGCGGCCTTCGCCCCGCGGCAGCCGTCGGGCACGGACCACGGATGCATACGCCGCGGCGTCCACCTCAGCCAGTCGGAGGAGGTCCGACTGCAGGGTCGCCGCGGCCAGGCGAATCTCGCCCAGGAGGTCCTCGTGGTCGGCCGCGTCCGCTCGCCCGGCCGTCAGCTCCACGACCATGTGGACCAGCGCGGCCGCCATCGCCCCGGCCAGCGCGGAGGCGCTGCCGCCGCCGGGGATCGGATCAGTGGTCGCCAGCCGTCCGACCAGGTCGGATACCGACAGGTTCGTCAGTCTCGGGTCCATGCCGCTCGCGTCCTCGGGCGGGTGCCCGCCGGGGCATGCGAAATCGGCCCGGCGCTGCCGGGCCGATTGTAGGCGGCGTGAGCGGCCGGATCAGGCGGCGGGCTCGACCGCCTCCACGTACCAGCGACGCCGTCGCTGGTCGAACGCGACCGATGCGCGTCCGCCGTCGGCGGTGCGCAGGACGAATGTGATGCGTGGACCGCGGTCAGCGGGGTACGCGGCCCGCTCGTCACGGACGGAGTCCAGCTCGACGACGCGGAGGTGGCGGCCGTTCCATGCGATGTCGCTCGGGCGGTGTGTCGCCCGGTCCCAGCGGACACGGACCTCGGCCGGCGGAATCTGGACGAGTGCCCCGTGCGGTGGCCCCGATGGTGCGCCCAATCGTGGCGCCAAGAGTGCCCGATGTGCTGGCATGTCCTTGCGATGCTCCTTGACCCAAGTATGGCGGGAACCTGCTCGGGCACTCGAACAGGCGTTCGATTCAGGAGCGCAGCATATCGAACAAATGTTCGATTCGTCAAGCCCCGTCGTCGGAGGGCTCGGTGGAGGGCGCCTCGGGCCGTTCGCCGAAGTCGAAGCGTCGCGTCGGGCGATCGGTGAGCAGCCGCGCACGGGTGATGGCTCGGTTGCCGAAGCGCTCCCGCACGGCATCGATCGACTGGGTGAGCCGGTCCGTTCGGTCCGCGGCGTCGAACAGCGTGAGCTGCTGAGCATCGGTCAGCGAGATCGCGGTCAGGCCGATGAGACGCACCGCGCGCCCCTCGACAAGCGTTCGGCGCAGCAGGGTGACCGCCGTCTCGTACAGCGGCCCCGCCTCGCGCGTCTGGCTGGCGAGCGGAGCCTGGCGAGTCAACGTCTCGAAGCCCTCGTAGCGGAGCTTGAGCTGGACCGCACCGGCGGCCAGATCGTGGCGCCGCAGGCGCCGTCCGACGGAGTCGGCGAGGTCAAGCAGCGTCGCCTCGATGCGCCCGCGATCGCGGGTGTCGACGTCGAACGTGTGCTCGTGTCCGACGCTCTTAGGCGCATGGAACGTCTGGACCGACCCGCGGTCGATACCGCGCGCCCGTGCCCCGAGCTCAGCCCCGAAGCGGCCGAAGCGGCGCTGGAGGGTTGCCGTCGGCAACGCGGCCAGTTGGCCGATGGTCGTTACGCCGTACTCTGCCAGCGCCGACTGTGCCTGCGGTCCCACTCCCCACAGCCGGCGGATCGGAAGCGGCGCCAGGAATTCCGCCTCCTCGCCGGGTGGGACCACCACCAGCGCATCGGGCTTCCGGAGATCGGAGGCGACCTTGGCGCAGAGCTTGTTCGTTGCCACCCCGACGGACACCACCAGCCCGGACTCGTCGAGGACTCGTCGTTTGATGGCGCGGGCGATCGTCTCGCCGTCGCCGAAGGCCGCCGCGCTGCCCGAGACGTCGAGGAACGCCTCGTCGAGGCTGATCGGCTCGACCTGTGGCGTGTACGAGGCGAAGATGCCCATCACCTGCTCCGACAGCTCGCGGTAGCGCGATGGGCGACCGGGCAAGAAGACGCCGTCCGGGCATCGACGCGCCGCCGTGCGGAGCGGCATTGCTGACTGCACCCCGAAGGCTCGAGCCTCGTAGGACGCGGCGCTCACGACGCCGCGATCGTTCGGGCCGCCGCCAACGATCACCGGCCTGCCACGCAGGGACGGGTCGTCAAGCACCTCGACGCTGGCATAGAAGGCATCGAGATCGGCGTGGAGGATGGCGCGAGACGAGCCCACCGGACGAACCTCAGCGGCCGACGCGGATCGTTCGGTCCGCCGGTTTTGGTGCCACGAGCGACAGCACGCGATCGGCCTCGTCCGTGAGGGCGGTGCGGTCAGACCTGGCGAGCCGCCCGAGCGGTCTCAGCGTGATGGTCGCGTGCCCGTCGCTTCGTGCCAGCTCCCACGTGCCGGCAACGAACCCGTCGACCAGGAAGGTCGGCAGCACGTCCGCATTCTTGGTGAACACCGCTGCCCGGTGGTCGTCTGCGATGACCCGCTGGCGCTGCTTCGTGGCGTGCGAGAGCAGGAGGCTGTCCCAGCGAGCAAGCAGCCGCGGCGGCACCGGAGCATCCCAGCCGGGACGCGGTCCGTCGGCGACGTCGTAGAGGATCCGCCCGTCGTCCCCCCGCAGCTCGACGAGCTCGTCCGCGAGCGCTCCAACAGCATCGCGCCAGATGCCGATGCCGCCCTTGCCGCGACCGACGTATGCCACGAGATCCTCGATCGATGCGGGGCCGAAGGCCGCGAAGTACCGGCGCGCGACGTGGACGCGAGCGGCACCCTCGTCCGGCTGTGCGCCGTCGGCGCCAAGCCAATCCTCGGCCAGCAGGTACTGCGAGCGGCCGTAGCCCTCGCCCTCCCACGGGACGTGGACGAGCGGGACGAAGGCGGCGAGGTGACGCCAGGCGGCGCGCACCACGATCTGGCTCTGCGGTTGGCGCCACGCTGGGCGCGTCCTGGCCGTCGCCGCCGGGCCGACCTCCGCGGCCATCAGCCGATCCAGCTCGAGCGACGATCGCGGGCCTTCGCGGAGCGCGGCGACCGCGACCGCGTGCGCAGCCTGCATCCGCTTCCCGAGCGCCGAGTCGACCGGGTCAGCTTTCATCACCAGGCGCCACTGGTTGAGGCGCAACGGCTGCACGACCGTGAACATCGGCCACAGATCCTCGGAATGGACCACGTGAATCGTGAGCCGCATCAGTGAGCTGCGAACGACGCGCCGGTCCGCCAGTGCGCGGGCCACGTTCGCCGGCCGTGCCGAGCCTGCACGAGCGGCCAGCGCAAATGGTGGCCATTCCGGATGCTGTGCCTGCAACGAGCCGACGCGGCGGACCGCGTCGGCAGCGGACCCGCGGATCGGCTCGAGGAGACCCTGGCGAGCAAGCGTCGCGCGATTGAGGTCGCGCGTCGACAGCGGCGCCTCGGGCGCCATCGGGGACCTAGGCGAGGCGGCGGATGACGCCGACGACCTTGCCCTGGATCTGGACGTCGGTGGCGTAGATCGGCTCCATCTCCGCGTTCGCCGGCTGCAGCCGAATGCGGTCCTTCTCGCGGAAGTACCGCTTGAGGGTGACGCCGTTGTCCTCAAGCAGGGCGACGACGATGTCACCGTCCCGTGCCGTGGCCTGCGGCTGGACGATCACGAAGTCCCCGTCGTCGATGAGCGCATCGATCATGCTCTTGCCGCGAACGCGCAGGACGTAGGAGTCAGCGCGCGCCTCCATCGAGGCGGGCACCTCGAGCGTCTCGGCGGCATCCTCGTAGGCCTCGATCGGCTGGCCAGCCGCGATCTCGCCCATGACGGGCAGCGCGAGCGTGTCGCGCTCGACCGGCATCCGGAACGGAGTGACCTTGCTCGGCTCGGCGGGCTGTGACACGTTGGGGCGGCTCGTCAGGCGGAGGGCGCGGGAATGCTTGCCGCCGCGCTCGAGCAGGCCGTCGCGCTCGAGTGCGAGGAGGTGATGGTGGACGGCGCTCGTGGATGCCAGGCCGACCGCATCGGCGATCTCGCGGACCGAGGGCGGGTACCCGCGCTCCTCGACCGTCTGCGCGATGCAGTCGAGGATCCGCTGTCGCCGTTCTTGATCGTGCCTGGTCACTGGTCGCTCCCTTCGAGCCGTGGGCGTGGCCGCATCGGTGCCTGCGACCGTAGCAGAACACATGTTCTAATGTCAAACTCGGCACGGAGCGCTTCCTGCTATTATCGGCAACCCATTCACCACCCGCCCGCTGGAGCGCTCTTCGAGTGAACCTGTCCACGTCGTCGCGCTATCTGCGCCTGGGCCGCCTCGTCGTGCGGCTCCCGACGTACGCGCGCATCGTGTGGGGCATGGCGCGGGATCCGCGCACCCCGATCGGCCTGAAGGGCCTGCTCATCGCCTCCCTGGCGTACCTCGCCATGCCGGTCGACCTGATCCCCGATGCGCTGCCGATCATCGGCCAGGCGGACGATCTGACCGTGCTGTTGCTCGTGCTCGACCTGTTCCTGAATAACGCGCCCGCCGAGGTCCGGGCCGAGCACACAGCCCGCGCCCGCAACGGCACGGCCGACCTCGACCGAGACCTGGCGCGGCTGCGCCTGGCGATGGGCGATCGGTACGACGACATCCGCGACCATCTGCCCGAGCTGCTGGAACGATATGGACGGCTCCGCGATCCCGATGAGCTGAAGCGGGCCCTGGCGTCGTGGCGGCGCCGACGGGCGACACCACCATCCACGAAGGAGCTCCCCACCCGATGAAGGTCATTCTCAAGCAGGACGTGAAGGGCCTGGGCCGCGAAGGCGACCTCAAGGACGTCAAGGACGGGTACGCCCGCAACTTCCTGCTGCCGACCGGCCGCGCGACGATCGCCGACAAGGGCTCGCTCGCCAATTGGGACCGGCACCGCGAGCAGCGTGAGGAGCGAGACCGGACCGTCCGCGCCGATGCGGAGGCCGTCGCCGAGAAGCTGAACGAGCTCAAGCTCGAGATCCCGGTCAAGGCCGGCGAGCGCGGCCGCCTGTTTGGCGCCGTCACCTCGCATCAGATCGCCGACCACATCGCCCAAAGCGGCATCGAGCTCGACCGGCATGCCCTCCACCTGCGCGAACCGATCAAGGCGCTTGGCGATTACCGGATCGACATCCGGATCATGCCTGGCGTGGAGGCCACCGTCTCCGTCTCGGTAGTCGCCGAGGGCGCCTAGGCCCTCGCCTGTCGGTCGTGGCTGCATGACCTTGAACGCCCGGGACGCGGCCGCACGCTGGGCCCGCACCTGGACCGAGGCCTGGGAGGCGCTCGACGTCGAGGCCATCGTGGCGCTGTACGCGCCGGATGCCCTGCACTCCACCGAGCCGTACCGCGAGCCGTCCCGGGGCCGCGACGCAGTGCGCGACTACGTGGTCCGGGTTTTCGGCGAGGAGGATGAACCGCGGGTGTGGACGTCGAAACCGATCGTGGACGGCGACCGCGCATCGGTCTCGTGGTGGGCCAGCCTTCGCGAGGAGGGAGCCGACACGACCCTTGCGGGCACCTCAGTCATGCGCTTCGACGAGGCCGGCCTGGTGGTCGAGCAGTGGGACGCGTGGAACGCGACGACGGGGCGCGGCGACCCGCCCACTACCTGGGGGCCGTTCCGCTAGCCCACGCGATCGGGCGCGACACCCGAGCTGTCACGACGACGTGCGCCCATGGCATCGGTATCGGCCGGGGCCATCGTCCACAGCGCGTCCACAGCGAAGGGGCCCGATATGCACATCGGTGGGGACAAGCGTCTTGCGGGGCCTGCAACTATGGCAGTGCGCCCGGTGCTCGACGGTCCTCCATCTATCCCGGACCGGCCGGGCGCTCCGCTCGCCCGCGCACCCGGAGGGAACCCCGTCGCCGTGTCCGGCACCGCCCACTTCCTCACATTCGAACGGCTGGACCGATGAGCGTCGATAAGCTCGCGCCGCAGGCGGTCGAGGCCGAGCAGAGCGTCCTCGGCTCGATCCTGATCGACGCCGATGCGATCCTCAAGGTCGGCGACTTCCTGAAGGCGTCCGACTTCTATCGCGCCCAGCACTCCGACATCTACGAGGCGATGATCGCGCTCCACGGCCAGCGCGAGCCCATCGACCTCGTGACGCTCGGCGATGAGCTTCGGCGGCGGGATCGGCTCGACGAGATCGGTGGCCCGGCGTACCTGACGACGCTGATGAACAGCGTCCCGACCGCGGTCCACGTCGAGCACTACGGCCGGATCGTCGAGCGCAAGGCGGTCCTCCGCAACCTCATCGCCGCCGCGGGCCGAATCGCCGCCGTGGGCTACGAGGAGGCGAACGACGCGGAGGTCGCCATCGACCGCGCCGAGTCCATCCTCTTCGAGATCAGCCAGCGCCGGACCGACGTCGGCTTCGAGTCCCTGTCGGTCCTGCTCGGGCAGGCCTACGACCGGCTCGAGTACCTCCACGAGCACCGCGGCCAGATACTCGGCGTGCCGACCGGCCTGACGCACCTCGACGCCCTCCTCGGCGGGCTGCAGCCCTCGGACCTCATCATCCTGGCGGCCCGTCCATCGGTCGGAAAGACGTCGATGGCCCTCAACATCGCCCAGCACGCGGCGGTCCACGAGACGAAGAAGGTGGCCGTCTTCAGCCTCGAGATGAGCAAGGAGCAGCTTGCCCTGCGCCTGCTGTCGGCGGAAACCGGCATCAACCCGCGTCCGCTTCAGACCGGCTTCGTGGACGAGACCGACTGGTCCAAGATCGCCACGGTCATGAACGACATGGCGACCGCGCCGATGTGGATCGACGACTCGCCAGTGCTGTCGGTGATGGAGCTGCGAACGAAGGCGAGACGCCTCGAGGCGGAGCAGCGCGGGCTGGACCTCATCATCGTCGACTACCTCCAGCTCATGCAGGCGGCGACGGTGAGCCGGGACGCGAACCGCGTCCAGGAGGTGAGCGAGATCAGCCGTGGGCTGAAGCAGCTGGCCCGAGAGCTCAAGGTTCCCGTCATCGCGCTCTCCCAACTGTCGCGCGGCGTCGAGCAGCGGGGCACCGCGGAGCCGCGGCTGTCGGACCTCCGGGAGTCGGGCTCCATCGAGCAGGACGCGGACGTGGTGATCTTCCTGTACCGGGATGGGGAGCAGAACGCCGACGCGGAGGTCGAGCTGGTGAAGGCCAAGGTCGCCAAGCACCGCAACGGGCCGATCGGCGAGGTCCCGCTCCAGTTCCGCAAGGCGAACACGCGCTTCTACACGGTTGCGGCGCGGGAGGAGGTTGCCGCCTACTGAGCCGGGAGGCGGCCAAGCGCCCGTTCGAAGGTCTGAGGGCTTGCGTGGCCGGAGTACACTCCGCGCCAGTAGCGACCGGTCCTGAGCGTCTGAGCCCGAGGTTGGTGGAGCACTCCTCCTTCTCGCAGACCGCGACCGTCCAATGGTGGATCGGTCGTGCGAGACAGGAGGCACTGGGAAGGGTGTACGCCGACAAGACCATCCGCTGTCGCGACTGCGGCATGGACTTCGTGTTCTCCGCCGGTGAGCAGGAGTTCTACGCAAGCAAGGGACTCGTGAACGAGCCCCAGCGCTGCCAGAGCTGCCGAGCCATCGCCAAGCAGAATCGCGCCCTTGGCCTGGGCAGCGGCGGGGGAAACGGTGGCCAGCGGGAGATGCACGCGGCCGTCTGTGCCGAGTGCGGTGGCCAGGCATTGGTGCCATTCCTCCCTCGCAACGACCGTCCCGTGTACTGCAGCAACTGCTTCGACAAGGTCCGCGCTCGCACCTGACCAGGCGTCAGGACTGTTGACGGCGCCGCGTCCGCGCGGCGCCGTTTGGCGTGGCCGACCGAACCGTCGGCTGCGTTACCATTGCCACCCTTCCCGCACCGAGGTCGCCGTCGTCCCCCCATGTCCGTCATCGCGGTGGTCGGTGCCCAATGGGGCGACGAGGGCAAGGGCAGGGTCGTCGACTACCTCGCCGATGAGGCGGACCTCGTCATTCGCTACGGCGGCGGCAACAACGCCGGGCACACCGTCGTCAACCCGCACGGCCACTTCAAGCTCCACCTGATCCCGTCCGGCATCTTTCATCCCGGAACGCGCAACCTCCTCGGCAACGGGGTCGTCATCAACCCGCCGGCGCTGGTTGACGAGCTCGACGAGCTCGAGCTCGCCGGCTTTCCCGGCGACAACCTGTTCATCAGCGACCGTGCACACCTCGTCATGCCGTACCACGTGCTGCTCGACCAGTTGGACGAGCGCGAGCGCGGAGCCGCGAAGATCGGCACGACGTCGCGGGGCATCGGCCCGGCCTACGTCGACAAGGTCGCTCGTCGCGGGATCCGCGTGGTCGACCTCATGGAGCCCGACGTATTCCGCGCTCGCCTCGAGGCGACGCTGCCGCGGGTGCGCCGGCTGGTAGCCGGCTACGGCGACGACGAGATGATCGGTGCCATCGACCAGGCCACCGATGCCGCCCGCATCACCGATGCCTACCTGGCCGCTGGGGAGCGGCTGCGCCGCCACGTGTGCGACGGCCAGGAATTGGTGGACAAGGCGCTCGAGGGCGGTGAGCGGATCCTGCTCGAGGGACAGCTGGGCACGATGCGCGACATCGACTGGGGCATCTATCCCTACGTCACCAGCTCCTCGCCGATCCCGGGTGGTGCCAGCCTCGGCGCCGGGCTGCCGTCGGTGAAGATCGACCGTGTCCTCGGAGTCGTGAAGGCCTACACCACCGCCGTCGGGTCCGGGCCGCTGCCGACCGAGCTCCATGACGGCGAGGGCGACGCTCTTCGTGAGCGCGGTGCGGAGTACGGGACCTCGACCGGTCGCGCCCGGCGCTGCGGCTGGTACGACGCCGTCGCCGTCCGGTTCAGCGTCCGGCTGGCCGGCTACTCGGGCATCGCACTCACCAAGCTCGACGTGCTCGACGGGTTCGAGACGATCCGCATCGGCGTCGCATACCGGGACGCGACCGAGGGGCGCGACTGGACCACCGTGCCGGCCTCGACGTCGGTCTACGAGCGGGTCGAGCCGGTGTACGAGGAGCTTCCCGGCTGGCAGACCGATACGACCGGCTGCCGCTCATGGGAGGAGCTCCCGCCCGCTGCGCGAGCGTATGCAGAGCGCCTCGAGGCGCTGGCCGGCGTGCCGATCACGTACGTCAGCGTTGGCCCGGAGCGTGCGCAGATGATCGTTCGGAAGTGAAGCCATGAAGCTGGGGATCATCGTCCCGCAGGGATGGACGGGCGAGTATGACGGCTGGGAATCGGACCGTGCCTGGGCGCGCACCGTCGAGGTGGCGCAGCAGGCGGAACGCATCGGCGCCGAGTCGATCTGGCTGTTCGACCACTTCCACACCGTCCCGAATCCGACCGACGAGATCACGTTCGAGTCCTTCACCTCGCTGGCGGCGCTGGCGGCGCTGACGGCGCGGGTCCGTCTCGGCCACATCGTCATCTGCAACGGATTCCGCAATCCCGCGATGACCGCGAAGATGGCGGCCACCCTTGACACGATCTCGGGCGGTCGGTTCGAGCTCGGCATCGGCGCCGGCTGGAAGCGGGACGAGTGGCTGGCCTACGGGTACGGCTTTCCCGAGACCCGCGACCGGCTGGCGATGCTGCATGACGCGCTCGAGGTGATCAGTCGCATGCTCGAGCCGGGCCGGCACATCCACGCCACCTACGAGGGCGCCTATCACTCCGTACGGGATGCTCGCAACGTGCCGAAGCCGATCCAGGCGAGCGGCATGCCGATCACGGTCGGCGGGAATGGGCCGAACGTGACCTGGCGGCTCGCCGCCCGATACGCGGACGAGCTGAACCTGGACGGCTTCTCGCCGGACGAGGTTCGCGAGGCGTTGCCGGTGATCCGCTCCCGGTGCGAGGAGATCGGCCGCGACCCGGCGTCACTGTCGGTGTCGGTCCACACCTGGTCGGAGATGTCGGACTGGGCGACGGCAGGCGCCGGACGTCAGGCACTCCTCGCCGACTACGCAGAGCTGGGCGTGAGCCGGGTGATCGGTCTGCTCCAGCGATCAGCCGACTCGGACGAGCCGTTGGCCGCGCTCGCCGCCGATGCCCGGGAGGCCGGTGTCGAGCTCGAAGGCTAGGCCGCCGCGAACCGCGCGCGATTCCGCCAGATGGCCCACGCACCGGCCAGAGCTGTGCCGCTGAGGACTGCGCTGACCGCGAGGTACGGCACGACGCTCCCGACCGACCCCATGCCGTAATACCCCATTGCCCAGACGCCGAGTGAGGCGGGGAACAGACCGACGATCACCGCCACGCCGGCGCCCGCCAAGGCCAGTGGCAGGGACCAGCGCGACCGCCGGCCGAGCATGACGGCGCCCGCGATGGCGATGAGCCCGCCGACCAGCGTGAGCCCGATGCTCGGCAGGTCGACGTACTGGGTGCTGCCAATGGTCTGCTCGGGTGGCAGCCCGCTCGGCTCCCCTTCCATCGGAGCCGGGCCGATGCCACCGCCACCGGCGGCCATGTCCTCCTGGCTGAAGACGAGCGTCGTCCCGGCGGCGGCCTGTGACACATAGTTCGCGACCGTCGCGAGGACGATGCTCAGGAGCAGCAGGCCGACGAGACCGATGTACCAGCGCATCAGGCTGGCACCGGTGGTCAGGTTCCCCGCGTCGGTCGGGAGTGCGGTCGTGTTCATGGCGCCATCCTGCACGATGCCCTCTGCGGTCGAACTGCGGAGTTGTGGGCGCGGCGCCCGTTCATGATTGGCGGCGTGCCGCCGATCGTCCTCGACCATCGCACGCTGAACCGCACCCTGCTCGAGCGACAGGGTCTCCTGCGGCGGTCACGACGATCCGTCAGCGACGTCCTCGTCGATCTCGTCGGCATGCAGGCACAGGAGCCACAGAACCCCTTCGTTGCGCTCTGGACGCGCCTCGATGGCTTCGACCCTGCCGAGCTGGACGCGCTCTTGCTCGAGCGTGAGGCAGTGCGGACCGGCCTGATGCGGACGACGCTGCACCTGGTCACGACCGACGATGCCCTGGCACTCAGGCCGCTCTTTGCACCCGTCCTGTCGCGCGTGCTCCAGTCGCAGCGCCAGTTCCGCATCGGCCTCGAGGGGCTCGATCTGTCGGAGGTTGCCGCCATCGGCTCTTCGCACCTGGCGCAGCGCGCGATGCCCGCCGGCGAGCTGCGGCCGCTGCTTGCGGAGCGGTGGCCTGACCGGGATCCGGCCGTGCTGATGATGGCCGTGCGCTACCTGGTGCCGATCGTCCAGGTACCACCCCGCGGCCTCTGGCAGCGGTCGCAGCAACCGACCCTCACCACCCTGTCGGCGTGGGCCGGTCGTGAGCCGGCCGAGGAGGGCGACGTCGACGCCGCCATCCTTCGATACCTCCGCGCATTCGGTCCGGCGTCGACAAGCGACATCCGCACCTGGTCGTGGCTCACCGGGCTGGCACCGGTGATCGCCCGACTGCGGCCGCACTTGCGCACGTTCTGGGACGTGACGGGTCGGGAGCTGCTCGACGCTCCCGATGCGCCGATCGTCGACGGCGCGGAGCCGGCGCCGGTGCGCTTCCTGCCCGAGTACGACAACGTCTTCCTCTCGCACGCGGATCGTTCTCGGATCACCGACCTCCCGCCCGAGATCGAGCGCTGGGAGCGCGGCCGCGGGGTGCTCCTCGTCGATGGCTTCGGGGCCGCCGGTTGGCGGCTATCGGCGAGCCCTCCCGGCATCGCCTTGCTCAGCATTCGACCGTTCCGCCCGATGGCAGCCGACGAGATCGCTGCCGTCGAGCGCGAGGCTGAGGCACTCCTCGCGTTCCTGACCGCGGACGCGGAACGCCACGAGATCGCGTGGCAGACGCGGAATGGACCAGCCTAGGCCGCCGGAGTGAAGCGCCGCGCGACGGCCATCCGGACCACGGCGGCGAGCACGATGGCGGCGGGGATCGCGAACAGCGCCAGCACGTCAGCGCTCGGGGTTCCCCACCGCGATGACCCCGAACACGGCCACCGCGACGACGAGCCCGATCAAGCCGAGCCAGGTCACGACGACCGGCAGCGTGCCGGGCAACTCGACCCAGGCGGCGGCGCCGAGCGGCGCAAGGATGCGCCTGCCGTCTGCGGCCGGACCGCGGCGATGCGTATACTCCCTCAAAGCCGCAGCCTGTCACGACGTGCACCCGATTCGAGCCGTCACCGCCGCCACCAGCGACCGACGCCCGCGCCGCCTTGCCGCGCGGGTTTGCCATACCCGGAGGACCTTTCATTGATCGACCAGCCGGCAGTGCGCGACGCGATCGAGACCCGCCTCCGACGCGCATACGGCTTCGAGGAGGTCGCGCTGGTCCCGGGCTCGGTGACCGCGGACCCAAGCGAGGTCGACCTCGCGACCGACCTGGGCGGGTTCCGCCTGGAGATCCCGTTCCTGGCCGCCGCCATGGATGCGGTGTCGGACGCGGACTTCGCCGTGCGTCTGCACCGGCACGGCGGCGTGGCCTTCGTCAACCTCGAGGGCCTCTACACACGCTACGAGGACGCGACCCCGATCATCACGCGCGTCGCGGCGGCCGAGACCGGACAGGAGGCGGCGCACGTCCTGGCCGAGGCGTACGAGCAGCCGATCCGCGACGAGCTGATCACGGCGCTCATCACCCGCATCAAGGCCCAGGGCGGGACCGCGGCGATCGCGACCACCCCGGCATCGGCCTGGCATCATGCCGAGCTTGCAGCGGAGGCCGGCGCCGACCTGTTCCTCGTGCAGTCGCAGGTCAGCAGCGCCCGGCACATCTCCACGTCCACCCGCGTGCTGTCGCTCGCAGACCTCACCGGAGCCCTGAAGCTGCCCGTCCTGGTCGGGAACACTGTCAGCGGCGAGGCCGCCTACCAGCTCATGCACCAGGGCGCGGCCGGCATTTTCGTGGGCGTGGGACCCGGTGCGGCCTGCACGACGCGGGAGGTCCTGGGAATCGGCGTGCCGCAGGTGACCGCCACTCTGGAGGTGGCCGCGGCACGCGACCGGTACGAGCGCGAGACCGGACGGTACGTGCCGATTGTCACCGACGGCGGAATGAAGACCGGTGGCGACATCGCCAAGGCGATTGCCTCGGGCGCCGATGCGGTCATGCTCGGCTCACCGTTCGCCGGCTCCGTCGAGGCCCCCGGCCGTGGGTTCAACTGGGGCATGGCCGCCCCGTCTCCGACCCTTCCGCGGGGAACTCGGATTCGGATCGGGGAGCGCCTGCCGCTCGAGCAGATCCTGTTCGGTCCGGCCGAGACGACCCACGGAACGCAGAACCTGGTCGGCGCGCTGCGGCAGTCGATGGCGGCCCTTGGCGCGCGGACGATCCGCGAGATGCACGAGGTCGAGATGGTGATCGCTCCCTCGATCGCGACCGAGGGCAAGTCCTGGCAGCTCAGCGGTCGCGAGTAGCTCTCCGACGCCCGTGAGCCACATCATCGGCTCGGGCCGCGTCTACCTCCGGCCCTTCGAGTCGACCGACGCCGAGCTCTACCGGCGCTGGCGCGCCGACGCCGATCCGATGAGCCTGGCCGGCTGGCACGAGCGGGCGCCGCTGAGCCTCGCCCAGGTCCAGCAGCGCATCACGCGTCTCACCGAGGAGCAGGGCAAGGAGCTCGTGACATTCCTCATCTGCCTGGTCGCGGATGACCGACCGATCGGCGAGGTCATGCTCGTCGACCTCGATCATCGGAACGGCAGTGCCCAGCTCGGGATCTTCATCGGCGAGCCCGGGGAGTGGGGCAAGGGCTACGGCACCGACGCGGTGAACGCGATCGTGGACTTCGGCTTCGCGGAGCTGCGCCTCGAGCGCATCTGGCTCAACGTGTGGACCGAGAACCCTCGGGCCCAGCGCGCGTACGAGAAGGCGGGGTTCGTCCACGAGGGGACGATCCGGAACGACCGCTACGAGCACGGCGAGCACACCTCGGGCCATGTGATGTCGATCCTCAGGGACGAGTGGACCCCGCGTCGGACCGGCTGACGCCACGCCGGCTCAACCGCGCGCTGCTGGCTCGCCAGCAGCTCCTCGAACGCTCCGGCGCCGGGCTCGTCGAGGTCGTCGAGCGGATGGGCGGCATCCAGATGCAGTACGCCCCCTCCGGGTATATCGCCCTGTGGTCGCGGTTGCGCGACTTCGGAAGATCGATGCTGACGCGGGCCCTGGAGGACAAGGAGGTCATCCAGGGAACGCTGATGCGCGGCACGATCCACACCGTGTCGGCGGCTGACTACTGGCCGATGCTGGCCGGCATCAGGCGCATCAACCGCGAGTGGTACACGAGGATCGCCGCCAGTCAGCTGACCGGGATCGACATGGCGGCCGCCGTGCGGACCGCCCGCGAGCTCCTGGCCGACGGGCCGAAGCGCTTTGCCGAGCTTGCCGCCGCGATGGACGCACGCGGCTTCCCGATGCGGGCCACGAAGGCCGTCGGATTCTCGATCGACCTGGTCCGCGTCCCGCCATCGGGCACCTGGGAAGCCCGCCGCGCCGACCTGTATGGCCTGTCGGAATGGTGGACCCCGGCGGTCGACGTGGCCGAGGACGATGGCATCGCGCACCTCGTGTGTCGCTACCTGGGCGCGTTCGGCCCGGCACCGCTGCGCGATATCGCGTCGTGGATGGGACTGAAGGTCGGGCAGATGCGGCACGTCACCGAGCGCATGGAGCTCGTGACGCACCGCGACGAAACCGGCAAGCCATTGGTCGACCTGCCGGATGGACCGATGCCGGACGAGGAGACGCCGGCCCCGCCCCGCTTCATCGGCACCTGGGAGGCGATGCTCCTCGTCCACGCCCGTCGCACGCAGGTGCTGCCGGAGGCGTATCGGTCACGCCTCTTCAACACGAAGATCCCGCACTCGGTCAACACGTTCCTCCTCGACGGCCAGGTGGCCGGCTCGTGGCGCCACGAGGATGGCGATATCCGGCTCGATCCGTTCCGGCGTCTGCGATCGCCCGAACGCGCGGCGCTCGAGGAAGAGGCGCAGCGGCTCGCCGATCTGTTCCGCTGAGGTCGCCGGCGTAGCATGGCCCGATGACGCATGACGAAGTCCAGGCATGGCTCGACCGCTACGTCGGCGCCTGGCGCGCGAACGACGCGGCTGCCGTCGCGGCGCTGTTCAGCGACGATGCGGTCTACGGCTATCGCCCGTGGGACAGCGCGGAGCACACGGTCCGGGGCCGGGACGCGATCGCCGCCAGCTGGCTGGAGGAGCCCGACGAGCCGGGAACCTGGGACGCGAGCTACCGACCGTACGCGGTCGACGGCGATCGTGCGGTGGCGGTCGGCTGGAGCCGCTACGCGGCGAGCGGAAACGAGCCGGAACGGACCTATCACAACGCGTACCTGCTCCGATTCGACTCGGACGGCCGCTGCGTGGAGTTCCACGAGTTCTACATGCTGGAGGGGACCTGATAATCCAGGCCACCAGCCCGAGCATCCAGGGCCGATCGATTCCCTGACGAGGTGATCCGCCGATCGCCATTCCCCGCGGACGCGACGGGTCAGGCGCTGGACCGCGCTCGAATCGAGCTCACTGAGTAAAGCCACTCGATACACTGAGTATTAATGCTCAGACCAGTGAGTTCGTGAGTCCGTCCCGAGGTCGCCCGAAGGTCTATCGGCGTCCGATCTACGACGAGATCGTCGAGCGCGCCGAGGAGCCCCGGCGATTCATCCAGGTGCTGGCCGGGCCGCGCCAGGTGGGCAAGACGACACTGGCCCGGCAGGTGATGGACGCCATCGGCATCCCGGGGCACTTCGCGTCGGCCGACGCGCCCGATCCCGAGGACGTCGGCTGGATCTACACCCAATGGCAGATCGGCCGCCAGGCGGCACGGAACGGCGGACGGGCCGGCGGTATCCTCGTCCTCGACGAGGTCCAGAAGATCCGCGACTGGTCCGACGTCGTGAAGCAGCTGTGGGACGAGGACACCGCCAGTGGCGCGCCGTTGCGCGTGATGCTGCTGGGCTCGGCGCCATTGCTGGTGCGGCAGGGCCTGTCGGACTCGCTTGCCGGCCGCTTCGAGGTCATCCGCGTGCCGCATTGGTCGTTCGCCGAGATGCGAGACGCGTTCGGATGGGACCTCGACACGTACCTGTTCTACGGCGGCTACCCGGGGGCCGCCCCGCTCATCCGGCGCCACGACCGCTGGGAGGAGTACATCCTCGACTCGATCGTCGAGACGAACCTGTCGCGCGACATCCTGCTCCTCAACCGGGTGGAGAAGCCGGCGCTTCTCCGCCAGCTCTTCCGGCTCGCGTGCTCGTACTCCGGGCAGGTGCTGAGTTACACGAAGATGCTCGGCACCCTGACCGATGCGGGCAACACCGTCACTCTCGCGCATTACCTCGAGCTGCTCGGCGGGGCGGGCATGGTCACCGGCATCGGCAAGTACTCCGGGTCGGCCGTGCGGCGTCGCGCGTCGTCGCCGAAGCTGCTGGCGCTGAACACCGCGCTCGTGAGCGCCACGGCACGCACGACGCTGGCGCGGGCACGTGCCGACCACGAGTTCTGGGGCCGCCTCGTGGAGACCGCCGTCGGCGCGCACCTGTGGGCCCACGCCGACCCCGACGAGCTCGGCTGGTGGCGCGACGGCAACAATGAGGTCGACTGGGTGGTCCGCCCCGGGCGCCTCCTCCGCGGCCGGGACGCGCCGATCGCGATCGAGGTGAAGACCGGCCATCCGCGTGGCACGCCGGGGACGGTGGCATTCACCCACACGCATCGCGGCGCGCGCGCGCTGATCGTCGGGGCCGGCGGCATCGATGTCGAGGCATTCCTGTCCACCCACCCACGCGACTGGCTGGACGGGTAGACAGTTCGGTCGTGCGCACCCAGGGCGGTGAGTGCGTCAACGTAGATTGACACGCCGAGGGTCGCCAGCGTACGGTGGCGCCATGGCGACCACCCTCGAGGATCCCGCCGCCGCGATCGCGGCGGTCATCGGCCTCCGACGTCTCGCCGAACGCATGGAGCGTGAGGCGGTGGAACGTGCGGTTGACGAAGGGTGGACCTGGCAGCAGATCGCCCAGGCCCTCGGCGTGACGCGCCAGGCGGCGCACAAACGACATGCATCGCGGCTCCGAGCCCGGGGCCGGCCGACGGAGGACGACCGATGAACCCCATGAAGGCGCTCGACGACATGCGCACCATCAAGCGGCTGCTGACCGAGGCCGAGCGGATCGCCCGGGAGATGGGCGAGGAGGAACCCGGCGCCGAGCACATGCTGCTGTCCGCCATCGGGCTGCCCGATGGGACGGCTCAGCGAGCACTCGCCACGGTCGGCGTCGACGCGGATCGGATCCGCGCGGCGATCGTGGAGGAGCAGGCCGATGCGCTCGTCGCGGCCGGCATGCCCCGCGAAGAAGCGGAGGCGATGGCCGTTCCCATGCCCCTCGGTTCCGCGGGCACCCCACTGCTCTACGCGGCCGGGCCGACGGCGCGCGACGTGTTCAAGGCGGCCGGCGACATGGCGCGGTCCTCGAAGCAGCGGCTCGTGGGCGCACACGTCGTCCTCGCCGTCCTCGATCTCGAGCGTGGGACAGCGGCTCGCGTCCTCGACCGACTCAGCGTCGACCGGCGGCAGCTGGCCGGCGCGGCCCGCGCCGAGCTCGCGGCTCGGTGATGGGATCCCCTGCGGTACGCTGATTCGGATGGACTCCGCCAGATGGGCGTCACGCCGCGATCGGTTCCGCGAGCTCCACGAACGGGGCCTGTTCGTCATGCCGAACCCGTGGGACATCGGCTCGGCACGAATCCTTGCCTCGATGGGGTTTCCGGCGCTGGCCACCACGAGCCTCGGGCATGCCGCGTCGCTCGGCAAGGTGGACCAGACGGTCACGCGGGACGAGCTGCTGAGCCATGTCGCGACGATCTCGGCGGCGGTCGATCTGCCGCTCAACGTGGATGCCGAGCGCTGCTTCGCCGATGATCCCGCCGGGGTCGCCGAGACAGTGTCGCTCCTCGCCCAGGCCGGGGCGGCCGGCTGCTCGATCGAGGACTACGACCCAGCGCGCGCTCTCATCGACTCCATAGCGGTCGCGGCCGACCGCGTGGCCGCGGCGGCGGACGCCGCGCACCGCGAGGGCATGCTCCTCACCGCTCGTGCCGAGAACGCGCTGTACGGGATCGACGATCTCGACGACACGGTTGCGCCGGCTCCGCGCCTTCCGCGACGCCGGCGCGGACGTCCTGTATGCCCCGCGATTGACCGATCCAGACCAGATCCGGCGTGTGGTCCAGGCAACCGATGCGCCGGTGAACGTCCTGGCCATGCGCCACGGGCCCTCGGTCCCGGAGCTGGCCGAGCTCGGAGTGCGACGGGTGTCGACCGGCGGCCCACTTGCGCGCGCCGCGTACGGCGCCCTGCGACGCGCTGCCGAGGAGCTCCTCGGTCCCGGAACCTCGACCTACCAGGACGACGCGCTGACGAGCGACGACCTGGACCGGGCATTCGGCGAGGGACGCTAGGCGACCGGCCAGCAGACCTCGGTCCGGGTCTCCGCCATGTCGACCTCGGACGGGATCGTCCACGTAGGACTCCCATGGTCCCGGACCTTCCTCGAGCCCCTGCCCGTGGATCCAGTCGTGGAGCTGGTCGTACACACCGGAGAGCCCGTCGTACGAGCCGCGGTGCACCGTGACCGCGACCCGGCCGCCGGGCAGCTCGGATGCGGCCAGCTCACCGGGCTCCGCGTCGGCAATCGGTGCCAGGTTCGCGACCGGAGTGGTGGTGGGCATGCCGATCTCGACATCCACGTCGTCCGGCCCGAACTGGTGGTAGCGGCCGTAGGGCGGGCCGGCGGGCTGAGCGCCGAGGTCGGCGATGCGGTGGGCCATGTTCGGCAGGTGCTCGTCGAACAGGGCCGCGAGGTCGAGATTCTCCATCGGCTGGGTGACGCGCACGGCGGCGGTCGGCTGCGGCGTCAGCTCGCGGATCTCGGCATCGATCATCGGGTTCGTCCTCCGGCGGATCGCTAGACTTGGATGGTCAACACATCATCGCCCGAACGGAGCCGGATTGAGCGAGGAGCGCAACCAACCGTCGACCGACGTCCAGACCGACCGTGGGCGAACGGTTCACGGCGAGGCGGCGAACGCCGGCCACCGGGTCCTCGCCCCCGACGACGCCGAGGTCGAGGCCTATCTCGAGCAGGCGCTCCATGCGCCACCACCGCAGCGCGTCGAGACCGAGGCCCCCGAGCACCCGGACACCGTGGCGGTGCTCGACTTCGGCAGCCAGTTCGCCCAGCTCATCGCGCGTCGCGTGCGCGAGCTGAACGTGTACTCGGAGCTCCTGCCGCACGACACGCCGATGGCCGAGCTCGAGCGCCGAGGCGTGTCGGCGGTGATCCTGTCGGGCGGCCCGTCGTCGGTGTACGACGCCGATGCGCCGCGCGCCGACCCGGCGCTCTGGTCCGGCCGCATCCCGGTGCTCGGCATCTGCTACGGCCTCCAGCTCATGGCGCACGAGCTCGGCGGCGAGGTCGTCCCGTCGGCCAAGCGCGAGTATGGCCCGGCCACGGTGGCGATCACCGACGCTGACGGCCTGTTCGCCGGAATCGAGCGCGAGCAGCCGGTCTGGATGAGCCACGGCGACTCGATCGTCCGGCCGCCCGAGGGCTTCCGGCCGACCGCCCAGACCGACTCCAGCCCGTACGCCGGGCTGGCCGATGCGTCCAGGAACCTGTACGGCATCCAGTTCCACCCCGAGGTGGTGCATACCCCGGTCGGGCGCGACGTGCTCCGCAACTTCGTGATCGGCATCGCCGGCGCGCGACCGAACTGGACGGCCGCCAACCTCGTGGAGACGACCGTTGCCGAGATCCGCGCGCGCGTCGGCGACGGGCACGTGATCTGCGCCCTCTCCGGGCGGTGTCGACAGCGCGGTCGCCGCGACGCTCGTGCATCGGGCCATCGGCGACCAGCTGACCTGCATCTACGTCGACCACGGCCTGATGCGCAAGCGTGAGTCGGAGCTGCTGCGTGTGACCTTCGAGCGCGACCTCGGCATGAACCTCCTGATGGTGGACGCGCGGGATCGGTTCCTCCGCCGCCTGGCCGGGATCGAGGATCCGGAGGAGAAGCGCCGGATCATCGGCGACGAGTTCATCCGCGTCTTCGAGGAGGAGGCGGCGAAGATCGGGCAGATCGACTTCCTCACCCAGGGGACCCTGTACCCCGACGTCATCGAGTCCACCACCGCCGAGACGAAGACCGCGCAGAAGATCAAGACCCATCACAACGTCGGAGGGCTGCCGCCCGACCTGCGGTTCCGGCTCATCGAGCCGCTGCGATACCTGTTCAAGGACGAGGTCCGCCGCGTAGGCATCCAGCTCGGCCTGCCGGACGCGATGGTCCAGCGCCAGCCGTTCCCCGGACCGGGATTGGCGATCCGGATCATCGGCGAGGTGACCGCGGAGCGGCTCGACACCCTCCGGGAGGCTGACTGGATCGTGATCGACGAGATCAAGGCGGCTGGCCTGTATCGGTCCCTGTGGCAGTCGTTCGCCATCCTCACCCCGGTGCGCTCGGTCGGCGTGATGGGGGACGGGCGGACCTACGCGAACGTCGTCGCCATCCGGGCGGTGACCAGCGACGACGGCATGACCGCCGACTGGGCGCGGCTTCCGTACGAGGTGCTGGCGAAGATCAGCTCGCGCATCGTCAACGAGGTGCCCGGCGTCAACCGGGTCGTCTACGACATCAGCTCGAAGCCGCCCGCCACGATCGAGTGGGAGTGAGTCGGATCAGGTCCCTCGCAGATAGGTGAGGACGGCCAGCACTCGCCGATGATCCTCGCTCGTCGGCTCGAGGCCGAGCTTCGAGAAGACTCGCGTTACGTGCCCCTCGACCGTCTTTGGGTCGAGCACGAGGGCCTCGGCAATTCCGTGATTCGATCGCCCCTGGGCCATGAGCGTCAGGATCTCGCGCTCGCGCGGCGTCAGCTCGTCGAGGGGGGAGCGGTCCCTCGGCCGGCCGAGGAGACGCGCCACCACCTCCGGGTCCACCACCGACTCCCCGTTGGCTACCCGACGGACCGCGTCGGCAAGGTCGGGGATGCGGGTCACGTGGTCCTTGAGGAGATAGCCGATGCCGGTCGGGCTCTCGCGGAGGAGGTCGACCGCATGCCGCGTCTCGATGTACTGCGAGAGGACGAGGATCGCCGGCGTCGGATGTGCCCCACGAATGGCGCGTGCCGCCTCGAGGCCTTCGGTGGTGTGCGTCGGGGGCATGCGAACGTCGAGGACGAGGACATCGGGTCGGGTGGCCTCGAGCAGCGGCATCAGCTCGGCAATGTCCCCAGCCTGGCCGACGACGTCGAAGCCGGCGGCGGCCAGCGATCCGGCCAGAGCCTCGCGAAGGAGGACCGCGTCGTCCGCCAGGACGATGCGCAGCGGGCTGCCGGACGCCGGATGGGCATTTGTGCCGCTCATGCTCGTGCCGGGATCCGCGCCCGGATAGTCGTTCCGCCACTCGGCGGGCTCTCGATTGCGAGCGTGCCGCCGACAGCCACGATCCGGTCCACGAGACCCTGGAGCCCCGAGCCCGCGGCGGGATCGGCGCCGCCGAGCCCGTCGTCGCGGACGGTGATCGCCAGTGCGCCGGCGTCGTCGAGCGTTGCCGTCACCGAGACCTCAGTCGCGCCCGCGTGCTTGACCGCATTTGTCACGGTCTCCGCGACGAGAAAGTAGGCGGCCGCCTCCGCCTCGGGCGCGACGCGCGCCTCCGTCACGGTGGCGCGCACGGGGATCGGCGCGCGTTCCGCCAGCGACTCGACCGCCGCGGCGAGGCCGCGCTCGGTCAGGATGGCCGGATGCAGGCCATGCGCCAGGTCACGGACCTCGCCGATCGCGCGCATCAGCTCGTCGGTGGTCGAATCGATCAGCTCGCCGGCCCCCTCGACGTGCCCTCGCGCCTGGTCGAGCCGCATCGCCAGCGCCACCAGCCGCTGCTGCGCGCCGTCGTGGAGGTCACGCTCAATGCGCCGGCGCTCGGCGTCAGCTGTCCCGACGATTCGCGCGCGTGATGCCCTCACGTCCTCGAGCTGGGCACGCACCTGAGCGGCCAGCCGCTCATTCTGGAGCGCAAGGCGCGCCACCGAGGCGACTGCCTGCACCCGGCCGGGATCCTCCATGTCGAGCTCGGGATCGTAGACGAAGACCGCGAGCGGCTCGCCCTCGTGGTCCAGGCGTGCCACGCGGCGGGCGCGATCGGACGGATCGGGCAGGTCGATCGGGCGACCGTCGGCATCCACGAATCCCGTGCCCGTGGGAGCCGGGAACGCGAGCGTCAGGGTCGGATCGCGCAGGGCGCGCGCGAGGGTCGGCTGGAGCTGACCCACCGGCACGCCGTGCCCGAGCTCGACGGCCAGGTCGGCGATCGACCCGCGTGCCAGCCGAGTCGAGAGGATGCCGGCCAGGAAGCCTGCCGGGATGGCCGCATGCAGGAAGGCAAGCGGCGACGTGCTCAGCACGATCCCGATGCTCTCCCATGCCTGCTGGCTCACCGTTGCCATCGAGCGAATGGACGCCACGCCCAGCTCGAGCGGCGCGACCAGTGCAACCGGCAGGAGCGTCCGACGCAGCGCCGGGCTGGCATCGCGCCAATGCCGCCACAGGCCGAAGATGACGGCCGCCGCGAGCGCCGGCGCCAGGGAGGCCACTCCCGGGCCGACGAGCCATGCCACCTCCTCGGACGGGAACACGACGAATGGGTTCACCTGGCAGCGCGGGAAGCATGCACCGCTGGTCGGGTCCCACGTCAGCGCCAGGACAACGCGGCTGACCACGAGCACCGTGTACGCGGCACCGACGGTCACGCGGTCGTACCGGGTCGTGAGGCGGCCGCTCGGGAAGGCGAGCACCAGGTGAGCGAAGACCACGGTCGCGATCCCGGCCGACAGCTGCCAGACCGTCCACGTGAGGGACGTGTTGAGGACCCAGATCACCCCGACGGCCGCGATCACACGCGATGCCAGGATCAGCTTCCACATCCGACCGGCGGGATCGCGCAGGTACGTGGCCACCATCGCGGCCGTCCACAGCAGCTCGCCGACGAAGATGGCCGCGGCGAAGACGGGGTTGAGGGGGGTCCGCAGCGGGAAGGCGTAGGCGAAGGGTGCAAACGCGGTCACCCCGGCGAGCAGCACGCCCGCCAGCGTCAGGGCCACGATGTCGGCCCGGCGTGTCACCCCGGCTCGGCGGCCATTCGACCCTCTCCGATCCCGGCCAGCGCTCCGATCGCCCATCCGAGCACCCCGGCGGCCAGGGCAACGCCGAGGGCGAGGGTCGGCGACCACTCGAGCCCGGTCGTGGCGAGCGCGACCGCCGCCGCGCCGATGACGAATGTCGCGGCCGACACGGCACCGGCCGCGCGACCGCGCCATCGGGGCGGGGCAAGCCAGACGACGAGGTCGGTGGCGAGGCCCGCGGCAGCACCGGCGGCGACGAAGCGCCATTCGCCGGCAGGAACGGCCAGGAGCGCCGTGGCGATCACCAGTACCGCAGTGAACGACCCGGGCAGCGGCTCGGTCAGGCTGAACAGGACCACGATCGCCGCGATGAGCCCGGCGGCGAGCAGCAGAGCGGCCGTTCCGAAGTCCCAGCGCACGATCGGAGTGGCATCGACCACCGGCGCCAGGGCGCGGGTGAACAGGATCCGACCGTCGGGACCCCAGCCGCCGGTCCACACCTGATCATTCGAGCTCGGGCTGCGCGACAGGTCACGCCGATCGCCCCCATCGACCGCCATCGACCAGACCTGGCCCAATCCCCGGAAGTCGCGCGCGGTATAGACGATACGCGACCCGTCGGGTGACCAGCTCGGGCTGACGTTGTCGGCCTCGTCGAAGGTCAGCTGCCTGACGCCACTGCCATCGGCCTCCATGACGAAGATCTCCATGCTCCCGGTGCGAAAGGAGTTGAAGGCGATGTGGGTTCCGTCCGGCGACCAGCTGGCGCCCCAGTCCTCGGCGGGATCGTCCGTGAGGCGCCGCGGGTCCGTTCCATCGGCGGCCATCACGTACAGCTCGGTATTGCCATCCCGCGTCGAGTCGAAGAGGACGAGCCTGCCGTCCGGGGATGGAACGGGAGCTCGATCGTCACCGGCGCTGTCGCTCAGGCGCTCGGCCTCGCCGCTGCCGTCGGACGCCGTGCTCCAGATGTCGGCGTTCGGAAGCGGGATGGTCAGCGGACCCTGCGGCCCGGCGCCGACCCCCGGTCCAACCGGCCCCTCCTCCATCCATGGCCCGCCCCGCGCCTCCTGGGTGAAGAGGATCACCGTTCCGTCCGGACTAAACCGCGGGATCCAGCGCCACTCGCCATCGTCGAGCAGGCTCCGGGCATCGGCACCGGTGGCATCTGACGTCCAGATCGCCGCATGCGACACCGCGATGCCCCCCGGCGGCAGATCGAAGCTTGTATAAGCCATGGCCGATCCGTCCGGTGCCCAGCTCGCGTACCCGAGGCTGCGTTCAGACCCGGCCTCGATGAGGCGGGTCTGGTTCGCCCCATCGGGGTTCATCACCCAGATATCCGCATTGACCGAGGGCAGGGCGGGATCGACGGCCAGCCACGGACTGGCGGTGGGGTGGAAGCCGCCCACCCAGCCGATGGCGACGATCGTCAGCGCCGCCGAGAGCAGGACCGGCGCCCGAGGAACCACGGTGGGTCCCAGGACCAGTGCGGCGCGGAGCGGCGTCACAGCGACCAGGGCCAGGCCGATGGCGATCACCACCCGGCTCGGCGCGAACCCATCCTCGATCCCGGGTTGGATGCCGACTCCTTCCCGCCACCCGGCGTCGAGGACCAGGCCGAGGACGAAGATCGCCGCTGCCGCGCCGAGCGTTCCGAAGCCCGGCGGGAGTGCATTGGTCCAGCCGACGCCCGTCCGCCACGCCCGAATGGCAAGCACGGCGCAGGTGACGACGAGCGCCGCGAAGGCGAGATACAGCGGGAGGTGATACGGGGACGCCGCGACGTCGCGCGTCTCCTCGTTGAAGATCGCCCAGAGCACGAGCACGAAGCCGCCGACGATGGCAGCGCCGAACACGGATGCGACCCATGTGAATCGCTCGATGACGCCGGGGGCGGCGGTGGACGGAGGGCTCGTGGACATCTGGGTGACTCGGCGCTCCAGAAGGCTCGGGAAGGCCGCAATCGTGGCACCCGCGCGTTCGCGCGCATAGAGGGAAATCCCTCAGCTGGTGGCCGATCGATTCGCGGGTTCGCCCGCTCGGCGCATGGATCGCCCCGGCCTACGGTGAACCGGCACCTCCGCCGCAAGGACGTCAACCAATGATCGCCACCACCGCCCCCGTCGCGCCCGGATCACGCCACACCGTCGTCATCACGATTCCGCTCCCTCGGGTTGTCCGCATCACCCGCCTCCTCTTCGTCGCGCTGATCGCGAGCTCGACGGCCGCGGTTCTTTGCCTGGCTCTCACCATCGCCATCTACTGGGCCGCCGACGCGTCCGGCGTCGACGGATGGCTCCCGGCACCGGCTCCCCAGCCGGACGTCGCACCGCCGGGCTTGAGCCTCTAGCCTCCGTCAGCGGGGAACCACGGGAGCCAGTAGCATTCCGGCGCATGTCCACTGGCGACCCCCACGGCGCGTCGCGCCTCCTCACGCTCGCTCTCGCCCTGGTGGCTGTCGCCGTGGTGGGCTGCGGTCCGATCTCGGGCGACGAGACCTTGGCTGCGACCGGTGACGCGTTCCTCGAGCCTCAGGGAGAGGAGGCCACCGGGGCGCTCGTCGAGGTCGGCAGCGGCGATGCCTTCGAGACCCCGTGGCGGTACGGGATCTATCCGACAGAGCCCGGCTGGTGCACGCAGATCGAGGTGACGGGCACCGTCGCGAGCCAGTGCGTCGATGTGCTGCCGACCGGGGACGCCGCGTTCGGAGCGATCGGCCAGAGCACATCGGAGGAGGCCGGAACGGAAGCCGTCGACGGGGTCGTCATCGGCGAGATCGCCACCGTGTGGCTCGTCTTCGAGACGGGGGCCCGCCTGCCCGCCACCCTGATGTCCCTGGATCAGGCCGGCCTCGAGGAAAAGGCCTTCGTCGGCGTCGTGCCGCCTGACGAGACGCTGACCCACCTGCAGGCCCTCGCCCTGAGCGGCGAGATCCTCGAGACCGTCGACCTCCGGCCGTAGGTCATCGACGTGCGAATCGTCTCGCTCCTTCCTTCCGCCACGGAGATCGTCTATGCCCTCGGCATCGAGGACCAGCTCGAGGGCGTGACCGACGAGTGCGACTGGCCCGCCGCGGCGCGGTCCAAGCGCGTCGTCGTCCGTGGCCGTCAGCCGGACGGAATGGATCCGGGTGCCGTCGACGCGTGGGTGCGGGCGGAGGCACCGAACGGTGGGCTGTACCGCCTTGACGATGTCGCGATGGCCGAGATCGAGCCCCAGCTGATCCTCACCCAGGACCTCTGCCGGGTCTGCGCCGTTCCGACGGGTGACGTGGATGCCGCGCTGGCGCGTATCGGCTGTCCGAGCGAGGTTGTGACCCTCGAGCCCCAACGACTGGACGACGTTATCGCCAGCGTCGCCACCGTCGCCGACGCCACCGGCGTGGGGGAGCGCGGCCGAAGGCTCGTCGACGAGCTGCGCGGACGGTTGGCGACCGTGGCCGCGGCCCTCGACGGTCGACCTCCGGTTCGCACGCTGGTGCTCGAGTGGCTCGACCCGCCGTACACCGCCGGCCACTGGGTACCGGACGTCGTCGCGGCCGCCGGCGGGGTGGCGCTCCTCGGCGATCCCGGCGGCAGGTCACGGCCGACGACCTGGGATGCGGCACGCGCGGCCGGCGCCGACGCCGCGATCCTGGCGCCCTGCGGGGTAGCGCCCGAGGATGCGTGGGCGCAGGTCGCCCTCGTGCCACCGGGCGTGCTCCCGGCGCGGACCGTGGCGGTTGACCTCGCCCGGCCCGGACCGCGGCTGGTCGATTGCGTCGAGGCGCTCGCTGCCGTGCTCCATCCCGACGCCGGGTTGCCAGCCCGCCCGGACGTGGCCGTGGCGCGACCGGCCTAGCTCGGCTCCTCGAGCCGGTGGCGCCGGTGCCAGCCCTCGATCGACTCGTTCGTGTTGCGCTCGACGGCCAGGTCCTTGGGTGACGAGGCCGGACGCGCCCATGCCGGCGCCTCGGTGGTGAAGACGTGGACCCGCTCCGGCGGCTCGGGAAGCGGCGTGTCGATGGCCGAGGCGAACGGGTAGACGAAGTCCGGCGCGGCATCGAGCGTGAGGTACAGGGAGCTCCCGCAGCGGGTGCAGAACCGGGTGCGGGTCGCATCGGGAGCGGCGAACTCGGTCAGTGACTCGGCACCCTGCACCACCAGGGTCGAGGCCTGGGCCAGGACGTTGGCCGCCGCCCCGGTCCCGCCGGCTGTTTTCCGACAGCGGGCGCAGTAGCATCGGCGATACGGATACGGCGTCCGGGTCTCGACCGTGAACGCGACCGCGCCGCAGAAGCAGGAGCCGGTCAGCTGCATGATCCGATGCTACCGCCGGACACCCGGTAGCATGCCCCCCACATGTCCAGCTGGTTCGACAAGCTGCTCGAGGAGCTCCAGCGCCGCCAGGCGGAGGCCGATGCGCGCCGCGAGGGGCGTCCCTTCCCGCGGGAGGAGCGCGACGTCACGCCGATCGACGAGGCGGCACGGCGCGAGAGCCGCCGCAACAACGGTGGCGACGACGGTGGCGGCCGCGGCATCCCGCCCATTGCCGACTCCCAGGTGCCATGGCGGCGCTGGCTGACGATCGGCGGCGTCTTCGTCGTGATCCTGCTGGTGCTCGGGGTGCTTGGTGGCGCCGTGACGCTGATCACCGATGTCATGTGGTACGACGCGCTCGGGCGTCGCGACGTGTTCGCCACGCGGCTGTGGGCGCAGGTCGCCCTCTTCGTCGCCGGCTTCACCGCGATGCTGGTGCTTGCCCTCGGGAGCATGTGGCTGGCGCGCCGGATCTCGCCGCAGGCGCCTGCTCCGTCGGCTCGGCGGAATCGAGCTTCCCGACGCGTCCCGCGCGATCGCCATCGGGCTGGCAGTCGTGGCCGTGCTGCTGGCCCTCGGGTCGGGTGCCGCCTGGAGCGGTAACTGGGAGACCGTCCTGCTGTTCGCGAACGGGCAGCCATGGGGTGCGCAGGATCCGACGCTCGGGCGCGATATCGGCTTCTACGTGTTCGGCCTGCCGTTCTGGCGGTTCCTGCTGGGCTGGGCGTCGACGACCCTCATCATCGTCGGGATCCTGACGCTGGCCACGTACGCCGCTCGCGCCGTGCGCTGGCAGTTCCACCTCTCGGCGCCGGTCCGCGGCCACCTTTCGGTCATCGGCGCCCTGCTGCTGGTGGTGGTCGCCGCCGGCTACCAGCTCGACATCGCCGAGCTGGCGTACTCCACGCGCGGCTGGGACGGCAACGTCCAGGCGGCGCTGTACACCGACATGAACGCCCAGTACCCCGCCTACGTCATCCTGACCGTCGTCGCGCTGGTGTCCGCCGGACTGCTGCTCCTGAACACCTGGTTCCGCACGCTGTGGCTGCTCGGGCTCGCGGCGGGCTCGTGGTTCCTGCTGTCGATCCTCGTCGGTGGGCTCTACCCGAGCTTCGTGCAGCGCGTCCAGGTCGAGCCAAACGAGCTCAACGTCGAGCGGCCGTACCTGCAGAGCCACCTCGAGGCGACGCGCGCCGCCTTCGACCTCGACGCGATCGAGACGCGCCGATTCACCGGCGAGCAGGAGCTCACGCGCGAGGTGTTCGAGAACGACCTGCCAACGGTCGATAACCTGCGACTCTGGGACTACCGCCCGCTGCTGACGACGTTCGGGCAGCAGCAGATCCTGCGCCGCTACTACACCTTCACCGACGTCGACATCGACCGCTACCAGGTCAACGGCGAGCAGCGCGAGATCATGCTCAGCGCTCGCGAGCTGGACGTCGAGCTGTTCGGCGACAACCGGACGTGGACCCAGGAGCGGCTCGTGTACACGCACGGCTACGGGATCACCGCCGTTCCGGTCGACGCGGTCACCTCGGCCGGGACGCCCGACTACCTGGTCAGCGGGATCAACCGCGAGCCGCTGCTGCCGATCACGGAGCCGCGCATCTACTTCGGCGAAGACACCGACACGTACGTCGTGACATCCACCACGACGGCGGAGTTCGACTATCCGCTCGACACCGAGAGGGCGGAGAGTCGGGGACGGAGACGGTGTGGGCCGGCACCACCGGCGTGGACATCGGCAATCCGATCAACCGCGCTCCTCTTCGCGCTCCGCTTCGGCGACTTCAACCTGCTGATCAGCAGCCAGCTGACCGACGAGTCGCAGATCCTGTTCAGAGCGTGCGATCCAGGAGCGCGTCCCGGAGATCGCCCCGTTCCTCGTCTACGACCGCGATCCGTACCTGGTCAGCGCCGACGGGCGGCTCCTGTGGGTGTGGGATGCCTACACCGCCACCAATCGGTACCCGAATGCCCAGCCGCTGGGCCCGGAGAGCCGGTTCGCCGGCGCGAACTACGTGCGCAACAGCGTCAAGGTCGTCGTCGACGCGTACAACGGAACGGTGCGCTTCTTCCTCGCCGAGCCGGATGAGCCGATCGCGGCAGCCTACGCGCGCATCTTCCCGACGCTGTTCGAGCCGCTCGACGCGATGCCGGAGGAGCTCCAAGCCCACCTCCGCTATCCCGAGGACCTGTTCGTGGCCCAGAACCAGGCGTTCCGCTACTACCACCTGCCCGCCACCGAGGCCGGGGCAACGACCTTCTACAACCAGGACGACCGGTGGGCGATCCCGGAGGACGTGACGGCCGGCACCGGCGAGCCGATGGAGCCCTACTACGTGATCATGCGGGTCCCCGGCGAGGACGAGTCCGAGTTCGTCCTGATCCAGCCCATGGTCCCCGAGGGGCGGCCGAACATGATCGCCTGGGTCGCCGCCCGCATGGATCCGGGCGTGTACGGCGAGAAGATCGCGTTCCAGTTCCCGACCGGCACGACGACGCAGGGTCCGGTGCAGATCGAGGCCCGCATCAACGCCGACGACGCGATCACCGAGCAGTTCACGCTGTGGTCGAACGCCGGCTCGTCGCGTCGTCCGCGGCAACCTGCTGGTCCTGCCGATCGGCGAGGATGCCCTGCGTCTATGTGGAGCCGATCTTCCTCCAGGCCCAGGGCGCGCCGTTCCCCGAGTTCGTGCGCGTGATCATGGCCGACCAGGATCGGGTCGCGTTCGCCGAGACGGTCGAGGAGGGGCTGGCGCAGCTGCTCGGCGAGGCCGAGCCACCGCCGCCGGAGGAGCCGACGCCGAGCGAGCCGGGCGCGTCGCCGTCGCCGGGCGCCTCGCCGTCCCCTGGCGCATCCGCAGGCCCGCTGCCGACCGAGGTCGCCGAGCTGGTCGAGGAGATCAGCCGCGTCTACGAGGAGGCCCAGCGCGCGCTGGCCGTCGGCGACCTCGGGACGTACCAGGAACGGATCGACGAGCTCGAGGCGCTCATCGAGGCGCTCGAGGCGGCGACCTCCGAGTAGACCGGCTCACCCGCAGATGGAGATCCTCGTCCTCGGCGCGGGTGGGCGCGAGCACGCGCTCGCCTGGCGCCTCGCGCGCGACGAGGAGGTGCGGCGCGTGCGCGTGGCGCCGGGCAACGGCGGAACGGCGGCGGTCGCCGACTCGTCGCGGACCTCGACCTCACCGACCCGACGGCGGTCGCGCGGCACGCGGCGCGCGAGCGCTACGACCTGGTGGTCATCGGCCCGGAGGCCCCCTGGCAGCGGGCGTCGCCGACGAGCTCGAGTCGGCTCGAGTGCCGGTCTTCGGACCGACTCGTGCCGCGGCACGGCTGGAGTCGAGCAAGGCCTTCGCCAAGCGCCAGATGGAGCGCGCCGGCGTGCCCACCGCGCCGGCGGCCGCCTTCACGGACGCGGAGGCGGCGATCGAGCACCTGCGCGGCCTCGACCGTCCGGCGGTGGTGAAGGCCGACTGGCTGGCCGCGGGCAAGGGCGTCGTGGTGCCCGACACCGTCGAGGAGGCCGAGGCCGCCGTGCACAGCCTGCTCGGTTCGGTGGCTCCCGGCGCCCGGCTCGTGATCGAGGAGCGGCTGTCGGGCCGGAGGTCAGCGCATTCGCGCTGGTGAGCGGCCCCCTCGTGGTGCCGCTCGCCGCGGCCTGCGACTACAAGCGGCTCGCCACCTTCGACGAGGGTCCGAACACCGGCGGCATGGGCGCCTACACGCCGGTCCCGTGGTTCGGCACGCGGGAGCTCGAGACGGCCGCGGCCGAGATCTTCGAGCCGATCGCCTGGCGCATGGCGCGCGATGGCGATCCGTACCGCGGCGTGCTGTATGCCGGCCTCATGCTGACCGACGACGGGCCGATGGTCATCGAGTTCAACGCTCGCTTCGGCGATCCGGAGGCGCAGGTCATCCTGCCGATGCTCGACGGCTCGCTGGCGCACGCGCTGCTCGGCACGGCCACGGGCGACCGCGGGCTGATGGAGGGATCGCTGGGCGTGCGGTCAGGCGCGGCCGTCGGGGTGGTGATCGCCGCCGAGGGCTATCCCGACGCGCCCGTCACCGGCCGCCGCATCGAGGGCGCCGAGCCGGCGACGCCGAGCGACGACGGCGAGGTGCTGGCCTTCCACGCGGGCACCGGCGGCCTCGCGACGGCGGCTACGAGTCGTCCGGGGGGCGCGTGGTCACCATCGTCGGCCGTGGCCCCGACCTGGCCGGCGCTCGCGCGAACGCCTATCGAGGCGTCTCCGAGGTGTCCCTCGAGGGCGCCCAGCACCGCGCGGACATCGCGCTCCGCGAGGTCGCGGAGGCAGAGTCGGCGGGGACCGCCTGACGCGGCGGCCCCGCCTCGGAGTGGTGTTCAGCCGCCGCGCGCACCACGCGGCACGATGACGTCCACCCACACCAGCCGGTGGTCCGAGCTCGGGAACGGGAAGACGCCGGTCAGCCGGAAGAGCGGTCGTCGGTCGGTCGGCCAGAACACCGCCCCGTCGACGATCCGCAGGTTTCGGCTGGGCAGGACGTAGTCCGCGCGCAGGTTGCCGGGGCGCTGTCGGCGAAGTCGGCCGTGTCGAAGGCCGGGTCGCTGCGATGGGTGGCGTTCGCGCCGCCCTGCACCGTGGCCGCCTCGACGGCGCCCTCGCTGGACGGCGTGAAGGACGTGTTTACCCGCGGATGGTCGATCAGCTGCTGGATGGAGCCGGGGATCGCTGTCGCCATCCAGCGGGTCGGAGTTCTGGTCGCCGGCGATGACGAACGCGCGATCCGGGCGTCAGCCCGCCCGTGCCGCCATCGTCGTCGTAGATGTATCCGCCCGCGCCGGGCGTGACGTAGTCGGCCCAGAAGCGGATCTCGTCGTAGTTGCGCGTCCCGTTCCGATCCTCGGGGCCGTCGAAGACCGGCGGCGTCGGATGGCTGACGAGGAAGTGCACGGTCGTGCCGTCGATCATCGATCGGGACGTCCCAATGCGATCTTCGACGACAGGCGGAAGACCGTCGAGCTCGTCGGGCGAGTACCAGTCGGCCGGCGCGGGGGTGCTCGGATCGTCGGGCAGAAGCGCGCCGGGCATGTCCTGCCACAGGAAGGTCTGGAAGGTGCGGACCGCGTCGGTGTCGATCGGGTACTTCGAGAGCACGCGCCATGCCGAACTGGCCGGGGAAGAACCCGAAGCCGAACGCGTCGTCCGGGCCGGCGATCGCGCCGTTGTTGTTCAGATCGAAGCCCGGACGGGATGCCGGTGTTCGACGGGGCGATGAACAAGTACGGGTACTCGACTGCGGCGCGCGCCGTTGTGCGGCACCGACGAGATAGTTCGTCATGGAAGAGCGCAGCGCCGCCACCGGCGTCGAAGTCGAACTCGTTGATCAGGAGCACGTCCGGGTCGACTCGCTGGATGATCTCGGCAACGGTCGCTGCCTGCGCGTTGTCCGGGGTCGACAGGTCGGTGCGGAGCTGGCCCTCGAAGTTCCGGTTGAGGGACGCGTTGAAGGTCGCGAAGCGAACCGGATCGGGTCCGGCGGCCTCGACGCCCGGCGGCACGGCGGCCAACGTGGCGAGCACCAGCGCCAGGATGGCGACGAGCGCCGGCGCGACGCTCCGAGGATGGGTGGCTGCGATCATCAAGCCGTCTCCTGCGGGAGGTTTCGGGGACATCGCAGCAGATCCTGGGCCACCCACCTCAAGGCAGCGTCAACTCAGCCACCTCAGACCGCCGGGATTGGCCGCACCTCGACGACGAGCCCGGGCGAGCGGGGAATCTGCTTCGCCAGGTCGACCGCATCGGCTTCGCTGGCGCAGTCGATGACGTAGATCCCGCCGAGTGCCTCCTTTGCCTCCAGGAACGGGCCGTCCGTGACGACCGGATCGGTGTCGGAGGCGAACCGAAGCGTGCGAGCGGTCGACGGGTCGTCGAGGGGGTCGCCGTACACGTAGGCGCCACGCTCGCGCAGCATGCCGGCATAGGCGATGTGGTCCTCGACCATCCGGCGCCGATCGTCGGGGCTCAGCGCACCGACGACCGCCGCGTCGTCGTACAGCAGAAACAGGTATTTCACGCGAGCATTCCTCCTCACCGGTTCGTGGGCTCTCCTGCCATCCTGACGAATGGCGAGCTGCCGATTCGACCGTCAGCGCATGGCGTCGCACCCGGAGCCGTCCTCTCGCTATGCTGAACCGCACCGATGCCGACTGTCGCCGTGATCTGCGGCTCCCGATCCGACCTGCCCGCCCTGAAGGGATGCTTCGATGTCCTCGACGGGTACGGAATCAGCTGGGAGGCCTCGGTGATCAGCGCCCACCGCCAGGCCGATGCGCTCCACGCCTACGTCGCCGAGGCGGAGGTCGCCGGCGTCCAGCTGTTCATCGGCGCAGCCGGCCTGGCCGCGCACCTGCCGGGGGTGCTCGCGTCGCTGACCGCGAAGCCGGTGATCGGGATTCCGCTCGACGGCGGGTCGCTCGGCGGCGCCGACGCGCTGTACGCCGTGGTCCAGATGCCGCCCGGCGTGCCGGTCGCCACGGTTGCCATCGGCAGCGCCGGCGCGAAGAACGCGGCCCACCTCGCCGCCCGCGTCCTGGCCCTGGTCGGATGCCGAGCTGGCACAACGCGTGGCAGCGGTCCGCGACGAGCAGGCGGCCGCCGCCGAGCTCCGCATCGATCCCCGCGCCTGATTCGATGATCGACCGCTACGCGCTTCCCGAGCTGCGTGAGCTGTTCGGTGAGCAGCGTCGACTCGACCTGTGGCTCCGGATCGAGCTGCTGGCGGTGGAGGCGCTCCGCGATGCGGGCGTGGTGCCGGTGGCTGACGAGGAGCGCATCCGCGCGGCGGCTGGAGAGGTCGATATCGCGCGCGCTCGCGAGATCGAGCGGGAGTCCCAGCACGACGTCATCGCGTTCCTGCGCTCGGTGACCGAACGGCTCGGGGCGGAGGGCCGCTGGCTGCACTACGGGCTGACCAGCTCCGACGTGCTCGACACCGCCACCGCGGTCGTGCTGCGCGACGCGACGCTCGTCGTGGAGGGGGAGCTGGCGCGGCTCATCGAGGTCGTGCGGCGGTTGGCGCTCCAGCATCGCGAGACCCCGATGGTCGGGCGCAGCCACGGAATCCACGCGGAGCCGATGACGTTCGGCTTCAAGGTCGCCGGCTGGTACGCCGAGCTGCTGCGTGACGCGGAGCGCCTCGCGCGGGCGCGCGAGGGCGATCGGCGTCGGATCGATCTCCGGCGCGGTCGGGACGCATGCCAACGTGAGCGGCGCCGTGGAGGCGCACGTCCTGGGCGCGCTTGGCCTCGCCATCGATCCCGCTCCGACCCAGGTCGTGAGCCGGGACCGCCATGCCGAGCTCCTGACGACCCTCGCCATCCTGGGCGGCACGCTGGAGCGGATCGCGGTCGAGCTGCGCCATCTCCAGCGCACCGAGGTCGGGGAGGCATTCGAGCCATTCGGCTCCGGCCAGCAGGGCTCCAGCGCCATGCCCCACAAGCGCAATCCGATCCTTGCCGAGCGCGTGACCGGGATGGCGCGGCTCCTGCGCGCCGATGCCCTGGTCGGGCTCGAGAACATGGCCCTGTGGCATGAGCGCGACATCAGCCACTCGTCCGCCGAGCGCTTCGTCTTCGAGCGCGCCATCGGCGTCGCCGCCTACGCGACCGCCACCCTCGCCGACATCCTCGACGGGCTCGAGGTCGATGCGGACCGGATGCTGGCCAACCTCGGGCAGCTGGGCGGGATGGTGTACTCCGAGGCGATCCTGCTGGCGATGGTCGCCAGGGGTGCCGATCGCCAGGCGGCCTACCGGCGCGTCCAGGACGCGGCGCGGCAGGCCTGGGCCGGCGAGCGCACGTTCGAGCAGGCGCTGCGCGATGACCCCGCTGTCCGCGAGTGGCTGTCCGGCGACGACATCGAGCGCGCCATGGATCTCGACCACCACCTGGCCGGGATCGCGGTCACGTATCGCGCGCTCGGGCTCGACGCTGACTCCTGATCGATCGATGCGGCGCTGGGCCGCCGTGGCCTCCACGGCCCTGAGGACAGTCGCTGACCAGCCACGCATGTGGCTGCCGGGCTCGCTGGCGTGGGTTTCTACGATCGGCTGGGTCCCCTTCATCGTGGCGGTCTTCCGACCACCGAGCGTCGGGGAGCTCACGGCCCTGGGCCCGCGGTTCTTCACGTCCGGGATGTGGCCGCTCAACGTCATCCTGCTGGGCGTGGGGCTCGCTCGCGGTCGTGGTGCTCGCGCTGCTCGCCGCGTCGGCGGGAAACGCGATGCTGATCGGGGCCGCCGACGCACCGTCCCTCGTCGACCGCCGATGTTCCCCGCCTCCTCGTCCCCGCCCTGCTCGCTGCCGTGCCGGTCGCGATCGGTGTCCTGGCGATCGCCATCGCGCTCATCGGCATCGCACCCGGGGAGTTCAACCGGCCCCAGGTGGAACCGGGGCCGGTGCTGCGCACCACGCTGCGACTGGCCCCGCTCATCGTCTTCACCGGCGTCGTGGCGATCGTTGCCTCCACGCTGGCCGGGCTGGCCGGGCGGGCCGCGATCCGGTCGCGCAGCGTGGCGGCCGGGCTGGCGGCGGTGCCGTCGCAGGTCCGGGGCGCCGGTCGTGGCGGCCTCGTGCACCTCGCGGTCGCCGTGGCGATCGACGCCGCCTACCTCGTGTTCGCGACGCTCCTGCTGAGCGTCCTGTGGGCGCCGTTCGCCGCGCTCCAGGCTGCGGGCGCGTCGTTCGACCTCGCCGGGGCGCTGCTGCTGGTAGGCTTCGTGACGATCTGGCTCTGCCTCGTCCTCGGTGGCGGCGCCGTGCACGCGTGGGGCTCGATGACCGCGACGCTGCTGCTCGGGGGCCGAACGACGGGGATGGCGCCCGATCGACCGCAGGAGATGCAGATCGACCGCTGATGCCGGACCTGTCGCTCGCCACCCAGCTGGACCTGGCCCTGCGCCTGGCGCTCGCGCTCGCCCTGGGTGCCGTCGTCGGCTTCGAGCGCGAGACGCACGGACAGCCCGCGGGGTTCCGAACGCACAGCCTGGTCGCGACCGGCTCCGCCCTGTTCACCATCGTGAGCGCCTACGGCTTCGGGGGCGATCTCGTCGACCCGACCCGGATCGCCGCGCAGATCGTGACGGGCATCGGATTCATCGGTGCCGGGACGATCCTCCAGTACCGCGGGCAGGTCAGAGGGCTGACCACGGCGGCCAGCCTCTGGTCGGTGGCCGCGATCGGCATGGCCGCCGGTGCGGGCATGTGGATCATCTCCCTCGTCGCGACTGCGCTCATCGTGGTGATCCTCACCGTCTTCGACCGCGTCGAGGACATCGCACGACGCCGGCTCGATCTGCCCCCAGAGGGATACAAGCTGACGGGCGAGGGCCCGACCGAAGGAAAGAGCGAGGACCACCAGTGACCCTGCTGACGACGAATCTCGAGCGCCTGCCGCTCATCCATCGCGGCAAGGTCCGCGAGACGTACGAGGTGGACGACCGGCACCTGCTGCTGGTCGCGACCGATCGGCTGTCGGCCTTCGACGTCGTGTTCGACCAGCCGATTCCCGATAAGGGCGCCGTCCTGACACGGATGTCGACGTGGTGGTTCGGCGAGCTGGCGCACTTGGGCCGCTCGCACTTCGTCAGCGCCGATCCCGAACAGCTGCCCGAGGAGGCGCGCGCGCCGGAGCTGACGAGCCGATCGATGCTCGTCCGCCGCGCCGAGCGGATCGACGCCGAGTGCGTGGTGCGCGGCTACCTGGCCGGCTCGGGCTGGGCCGAGTACGGGCGCAGCGGCACCGTCTGCGGGCAGCCGCTGCCTGAGGGGCTTCGCGAGGCCGATCGCCTGCCGGAGCCGATCTTCACGCCGTCGACGAAGGCCGAGGTCGGTCACGACGAGAACATCAGCCGCGAGCAGCTCGCCGAGCTCGTCGGCGGGGATCTCGCGCGGCAGCTCGAGGAGCGATCGATCGCACTCTACGTCGAGGGCGCGCGCCGGGCCGAGGCGACCGGACTGATCCTGGCCGACACGAAGTTCGAGTTCGGCTGGATCGACGGTGAGCTGGCAGTGATCGACGAGGTCCTGACGCCGGACTCGTCGCGCTTCTGGGACGCAGCTGCGTACGCGCCGGGCGAGAGCCCGCAGAGCTTCGACAAGCAGTTCGTCCGCGACTTCGTTGTTGCCGCGGGTTGGGACAAGGAGCCACCGGCGCCGATGCTTCCCGACGAGGTGATCCGCGGCACGCGCGACCGCTACGTGGCCGCCTATGAGCGCCTGACCGGCCGGAGCTGGGAGGCATCGGCGTAGGCGGTGCGGTGGGTCGCGGAGGTCCATGTCAGCCTGCGGCGGGGCATCGCCGATCCGGAGGGCCAGACGATCGGCTCCGCCCTCCGATCGCTGGGATATGCCTCGGTGTCCGAGGTCCGGAGCGGCAAGCTCATGCGGATCGGCTTCGATGCCGAGGATCGCGCAGCGGCGGAGGCGACCGTCGACGCCATGTGCCGCCGGCTGCTCGCCAACCCGGTGATGGAGACCGCCAGCTGGGATCTTCACGCGGACGAGGCGGTCGAGACACCGAGCGGGACGCCGGCGTGATCCAGACCGGCGCTCGGCCGCGGATCGCGGTCGTGGTTTTCCCCGGGACGTGGAGCGACCGCGACTTCGCCCACGTCGCCAGCGAGGTCCTCGGGTGGGACCACCGGCTCGTCTGGCATCTCGAGTCCGAGCTCGGTGCGTGCGACGCCGTCGTCCTGCCCGGCGGTTTCGCCCACGGAGATCACCTCCGCACCGGCGCCATTGCCCGCTTCTCGCCAATCATGCGGGCGGTGGAGGGCTTCGCCGCTGACGGCGGCCCGGTCATCGGCTCGTGCAACGGCTTTCAGGTGCTGACAGAGGCCGGGCTGCTGCCCGGCGCGCTCATGCGCAACGACCATCTCGAGTTCCGGTGCGACTGGCAGTGGCTGCGGGTCGAGCGCCCCGCCTCGAGCCCGGCGTGGCTCGGTGAGCTGGCCGACGGCGATGTCATCCGCCTGCCGATCAGCCATGGCGAGGGCCGCTACGTTGCCGACCCGGCGACGCTCGACGATCTCGAGCGGAGCGGCCGCGTCGTCCTCCGTTACGCAGATGCCGGCGGGCACGCCGGGCCCGACGCCAACCCGAACGGGTCCGAGCGCGCCATCGCGGGCATCGTGAACCCGCGGGGGAACGTGCTAGGTCTGATGCCCCACCCCGAGCGGGCGGCCGAAGCCGAGGTAGGCGGCAGCGATGGACTGCGCCTGTTCGGCTCGTTGGAACGCTGGCTGCAGCGTCAGCCGGCGGTCGCGGAGCGTCGGCTATGATCCGCGGGAACGCCTAGACCCGGCTCCGAGGAGGGCGAATCAGCTCATGGAAGAGGAACAGCGGGAGCGTCGCGACCCGCTCGACGACCCCGCGCAGGAGAGCTCGCCCGAGCCCGCTGACACTGCCCCGTCCACCCCCGAGGAGGCTCCCGAGCCACCACCGGAGCCGCCGATGACGCCCCCGGAGGAGGTCGCCTCCGCCGAGATCGAGAGCTGGCCGAGCCAGGACGCCGCAGGCACCGAGGGGATGGCGGATGACGCGCCGCCCGAGCCCGCCGAGGCGTGGCCGACCGAGCCGCCGGAAGCTGGATCCGCGGCCGATGGCACGTGGCCCACAACGCCGCCGGAGCGCGGCGAGGAGCCGATCCTCGAACCGCAGGCAGCGGACGCGGAGCCGCCGCCGGAGGAGGTGGAGGCCTATCCGGCCGCAGTCGCGGCTGCCGGCACCGGGGCCGCCGCGGGCGCACACACGGTCCCGGCCGGCGAGAGTGCGACCGGCGAGAGTACCCAGTGCCCGCGGTGCGGGACCGAGAACCGACCCGGGCTGGCCTTTTGCCGCAACTGCGGTCAGCGGCTCGTCGCCGCGGGGGTGTCGACCACGGTCGAGCGCCCTGGCACGCCCGAGGGAACGATGGCATGCCCGCGCTGCGGCACCCACAACCGCGCCGGCGTGGCCTTCTGCCAGAACTGTGGTGCGAATCTGCGCGGCGCGGCACCGACCTACGTCCCGCCGGCCGTGGCCGCGGGCGAGGCTGCCGACGCAGGCGCCGACGCCGGCCGGCGCGGCGCCGTCCTTGGCCCGATCGTGCTGCTCATCGGCGTCGTCGGCCTGGTGACGGCCTACCTGCTGCCGTTCGCCTACGGGACCACCTCGCTCTTCGAGCGCGCCTTCGGGCAAGGAGGCTACGGGGTCGCCTTCTGGTCCGGGTACGAGGATGTCGGCGATGCGATTGTCGACCAGGCCTACTTCGGTCTCGCCGCCCCGGTGGCGATCCTCGCCGTCCTGCTGCTCGTACTCGCGGTGGCCGGCTTTGCCCGTGCCACGCCGGGCCGGCTCCAGACGGTCGGACTGGTGATCGCCCTCGTCTGGAGCATCGGACTGATCGTGATGTTCCTGGTCGCCGAGGTGGCCGGGAACTGGAACGGCGACCTGGTCGGCCTGCTCCGCGAGCTGTCACCGGCCGGGATCATCTTCTTCCTCTCGAGTCTCATCGTGGTGATCGGCACGCTCACCCGCCTCGCGCGGAGCTGAGGCGTGGTCCGGTACTGCGCGACCTGCGGGACCGAGGTCGACGAGACCGCCGTCTTCTGTCCGACGTGCGGCCAGCCGATCGAGCAGGACGTCGAGACCGAGATGCCGGCCGCTCCCGCCTGGCCCACGCCGGAGGCCCCGGAGGGTGCGGTCGATGAGCCGGCCACGATGGCCGAGCCGCCGCCTGCTGCTCCCGTGACGCCTCCGCCGGCCGCGGTCGTGCACGACGAGCCGACCCGCGCCGAGCCTCGCGTCGAGTTCCCGCCCCCACCGGCACGAGCGGCGCCGCCCCCAGCACCGGCCGAGCGACAGGCGATGCAGATTCCGCTCACGACGCCGGTCACCCTGTCGGCGTGGCTGATCGGAGTCGGCTCGGCGGTGGCCTCGCTCGGCGCCTTCATCGGCCTGTTCGACGGGTCGGGAGTCGTCATCGACCTGCTGGCGTTCGTTACCCTTGCCGCCGTGGCGGTGACGGTGTTCGGTCCCTCCGCGCTGCCCGAGATCCCGCACCTGCGCTTCATGACCCTGGCGGTGGTGCTCCTCGTGTTTGGCGTGGGCCTCGATCGGCTTGGCGTCGGGCGAGCCGGCGCTGGCGACCTCCTCCTGTTCCTAGGCGCGGCCGCCGCCGCCATCGGTGCCGTGATCCTGGAGCTCGGACACGACCAGCCCATCGGCGGTCCGCAGACCTGAGCGCATGACCATCGCCCCGCCGCCGGCCGAGCAGCGACACGGGCTGACGGAAGACGAGTACCGCCTGGTGGTCGGGGCATTGGGCCGCGAACCGAACGCCGTGGAGCTCGGCATGTTCGGCGCGATGTGGTCCGAGCACTGCGCGTACAAGCACTCCCGCCTCCTCCTGCGCCGGCTGCCGAGCGAGGGATCGCGCGTCCTCGTCGGTCCCGGTGAGAACGCCGGTGCGCTCGACATCGGCGATGGATTGGCCGTCGTCTTCAAGGTCGAATCGCACAACCACCCCTCGGCAGTCGAGCCCTACCAGGGCGCGGCCACGGGGGTCGGCGGCATCATCCGCGACATCTTCACCATGGGTGCCCGCCCCATCGCCCTGCTCAACAGCCTGCGCTTCGGGCCGCTCGACGCGGACGGGGAGACCGACGCCGACAGCGCCACCCGGAACCGCTACCTCTTCGGCGGCGTGGTGGCGGGGATCGCAGGCTACGGCAACTGCATCGGGATCCCAGACGTCGGCGGCGAGGTGACCTTCGACCGGTCGTACTCCGGCAACCCGCTGGTGAACGCGATGTGCGCCGGGATCGCGCGTCACGACGAGATCACCCTGGCCAGGGCGGCCGGGGCGGGGAACGTCCTGCTCCTCGTCGGTGCGGCGACCGGCCGCGACGGGATCCAGGGGGCATCGTTCGCGTCGGCCACGCTGGGCGACGACCGCGACGAGCGGCGGCCGGCGGTGCAGGTCGGTAACCCGTTCCTCGAGAAGCTGCTGATGGAGGCCTGCCTGGAGCTGTCTCGCACCGCTGCGGTGGTGGCGATGCAGGACCTGGGCGCCGCCGGGCTGACCTGCGCACTGGCCGAGCTGACGGCACGCGGCGGGGTCGGCGCCGACGTCGACCTCGACGCGGTACCGCGGCGCGAACCCGGCATGAGCCCGTACGAGGTGCTCCTGTCCGAGTCGCAGGAGCGGATGCTCATCGTCGTGCGACCAGAACGCGTGGCCGACGTGCGAGCCGTCTTTGACCGCTACGAGCTCGCTGCGGCCGCGATCGGCCATGTCACCGACGAGGCGCTCGTCCGCGCACGAGCCGGCGGCGAGGTGGTGTGCGAGGTGGCCGGTCGCGCGTTGGCCGATGATGCCCCGCGCTATGCGATCGCCGGTCGCGGGTCGGAGCCGGCGGACGACGACCTGCGCGCGCTCGCCGCTGAGCCGGCGAGCGCATCGGTCCTGTTGGAGCTGCTGGCGGCGGGAAACCTGCGCGACCGCAAGCCGATCTGGCGCCGCTACGACCATATGAACGGCACGAACACGATCGTCGGGCCAGGGGCGGGCGATGCCGCGGTGCTGCGGGTGAAGGGCACGTCCCGTGCCCTGGCGCTGGCGATCGACGGGCCGTCGCCGGCGCGGGTCGGCGCACTCGACCCGTACCTGGCCGGCCTGTCGGCCGTACTCGAAGGCGCCGTCAACGTGGCCTGTGCGGGGGCGGTGCCGATCGGCATCACCGACTGCCTGAACTTCGGCTCACCTGAGACCGATCTCGGGGCGTGGCAGCTGGAGCGTGCCGTCGACGGCATTGCCGACGCCTGCCGGCTCCTTGCCATCCCCGTCGTGTCTGGCAACGTCAGCCTGTACAACGAGACGCCCGACGGCCCGATCCTGCCGACGCCCGTGGTAGGAACGGTCGGTTTGGCCGAGGATCGCGCCGCCCTTCCTCGTCTGGCATGGGACGCGGGCGACGAGGTGTGGCTGCTCGGCGCAGCGTCGGCCGACCCGGAGGCGCTGGCTGGGTCGGAGCTGGCTTGGCGACGCGGGCACCGCGGCGGCCGCCCGAGTCTCGAGGCGGCCCCGGTCGCACGGCTCGTGAGCCTGCTGCCCGAGCTCGGGGGCACGATCACCGCGTCGCATGATGCGTCCACCGGCGGTCTCGGCGTGGCGCTCGCCCGCATGGCGATCGAGGCGGGCACCGGCGCGGTGATCACGCTCCCTAGTGCGGGGCTGCCCACTGCCGCCGTGTTCGGCGAGCGGGTCGGTCGGGTGATCGTCAGCGTGGCGCCCGGTCGCGCGGCCACGCTGCGCGCGGCGCTTGCGGCGCACGACGTCGAGGGCGTTTGCATCGGCTCGGCCGGCGGTGACCGGCTGGCCGTCGCCACGACCGACGGGACCCTGACGGTCCCGGTTGTGGACCTCGCGACCGCCTGGAGGACACCCTTCGGCGGCTAGGTTGCCTGCTGCGAGATGGACGCTCCCCGGACCGCTGACGGTCTACCCGTCAGCCGGAGGGGGGCGCGGGGGCTCATCCTCGATTCCCATTGCCGCAACGATCGGATCGTCGTCCAACCGAACCTTGGCGCGGCGCAGGGTCCGCTGGTGCAGGACGGCCTCGGTGCTCGCGGCCGCCGCCGCCGATGCGCGCGCCGCCGCCTCGTCGTCCTCCCCGGACCGTCGTCGGCCCAGGACGAGAAGGGCCGTGCCGAGGATCGCGACCGCCGCCACGCCGGACAGGCCGATCACCAGGACCGTGCCCAGGAGGCGGTCTTCCGCCAGCCGTCCGGCCTCCTCGTCGTCGCTCTCGCTCTCGCCGGCCGTCGGCACGATCGCGCCGGCGCCCTCCGGGCCGGGAGCGGCAGACGGGTCCACCGGCGCAGCGCCCGGCTCGTCTTCGTCACCCGTGCCGCCGCCCGGGGACGACCCCGGCCGCTGGATTCCGCCACGGGACCCACCGCCCGGCGCGCCGTCGTCGCCACCGCCCCCACCCGACCCGCCGTCCGATGCCCCGCCCGGCGCGCCCTCCGGGGATTCATCCGGCGCGGGCGTTGCCGTGACGGAGCCTGGCGAAGGCTCGTCCGCGTCGCCGCCGTCGGCCGGAACCGCGACCGGCGTTGGGCCGGGACCGGGCGGCGCGATCCCGTCGCCCGGATCGAGACCGCCGCCATGCTCGCCGTCCGGCTGCGAACCTCCGCCTCCGCCGCCGCCGGCCGTCGGGACCGGGGTCGCCGGCGAGGATGGACCCAGGATGGTGACAGCCGTGCCGGTCAGCGTGGGTGGCGTGCCCTGCTCGACGGTCGCGACGAACAGTGGGAGCCACGTCCCCGCCGGCAGCGTTCCGCTGGCCGCCCAGGTGCCCTCCTCGGGTGCGCCGCTTACGCGGGTCATCGTGAGCACGCGCCCACCGACCGTGACCGTTACGGCGGTCGCCGGGAACTTGCCGTCGTAGGCGACGGTCAGCGTGAAGATCGTGTCGACCGTGCCGCTCGTTGGCGAGACGTGCGCCGACCTCAGGTTGTTCGTGGCGCCGAACGTGATCGACGGCGCTCCCATGAGCGCCGCGAAGATCGCGAGGACGACGAGACCACGGACTGCCATCAGCCCGACGCCTCTCGTCTGCTGGGCGGGCGTCGGCGTCGCGGTTCGTTGGCGGTCGCGGGGCCGCGTGCCGCGATCTCCGGCGGCGGTAGCTGCTCGTGCGGGTGCTCATCAGCGTCGATGTGTGGGAGCCCGCCCCGCGCGCGCTCGTGGAGACGGTAGACCTCCTCCAGGCCATCCGGCGGAACGCCTTCCTCGTAGATCGCGCAGAAGACCTCGACGACCTCGGGGTCGAACTGGGTGCCGGCGTGCTGGCGGAGCTCGGCGAGGGCCTCATCGTGGGTCAGCGCATCCTTGTACGGCCGCTGGTGGACCATGGCGTGGTACGCATCGGCCACCGCGACGATCCGGGCACCGAGAGGGATCTCCGCTCCCTTGAGCCCGTGCGGGTAGCCGCCGCCGTTGAAGCGTTCGTGGTGATGGAGCACGACGGGGATCGCCTCGCGCAGGCTCGACGCCTGCTCGAGGATCACCTGGCCGATCCGCGGATGCTCGCCGATGGCCTGCCACTCGGCATCGCTCAGGGTCGAGGGCTTGTCGAGGATCTCCTCGGGAATGGCGATCTTGCCGAGGTCGTGGAGCAGGGATGCGATGCGGATGCGCTCGATCTCCTCGGCCGGCAGGCTCATCTCCAGGCCGATCCCGGTTGCCAGCGCGGCGATCATGTCCGAGGGCCGGCCGCGGTGAAACGGCTGTGGGGCGAGCACCGAAGCCAGCGCCTGGGTGGCGGTGTCCGCCGCCCATTGCCCGATGGCGGTGGCCTGCGCACGGTGCTCCGCGGAGATCGGTGCCCGGCGGACCGCCGCGCCCTCATCGAGCTCCCGGAACCGGTAGGTGCGGTTGCGGCCCAGTGACTTCGCTGCGTACATCGCCGCATCGGCCCGGTCGACGAGCATGTCGAGCTGCAGATCCGATCCCTGGCCGCCGGCGACGCCGATGCTGATCGTTGCCTTGAGCTCCTGGCCGGCGGCGATGCGCATCGGGTGCTGCATCACAAGCGCCCGCAGCTCCTCCGCCAGGCCGACAGCGTCCTCGGCCGGCGTCTCGGGCAGGATGAGCATGAACTCCTCGCCGCCATAGCGGCCGAACGTGTCGCTGGCGCGGACCGAATCGGCGATCAGGGTCGCGACCTGGCGAAGGACCGCGTCGCCCGAGTTGTGGCCAAACGTGTCGTTGATCGGCTTGAAGCGGTCGATATCGATGAAGGCGACGCTCAGCGGCTTGTGGTGGCGGCTGGCGCGTTCCACCTCCGCGGCGAGCGTGGCCAGGAGCGTTTCCCGGTTCGGAATTCCGGTCAGCCGATCGTGCGTCGCTCGTGCCTCGGTCTGGAGGAACGCTCCGCTCGCGGCGTTGAATGCCCGAGCCAGCCGCCGCTCGGCGGGAATGCCGCCCTCGCGGAGATGGACGGGCTCATCGGTCTCGAGGGTCTGTTCCAGCGCTCCGGCGATCCGGTTCAGGCGCCATCCGACATAGCTCCACCCCAGGAGCGCCATCGTCGTCATGCCCGCCACGGCCGCCACGGCCAGCACGGCGACGAACGCGGTTCGCTGCTCAGGATCGGTCTGGGCCGCCAGCGCGAGGGCGATCGTCACGACGGCGGCAACCGCCAGCGGCGCGAGGAATCCGAGCGCGCGGACGAAGGTGAGCATTTCAAATGCGAGGATGCGGGCGCAGGTCCCGTCTGACCATGGCCCGATGGTCCCGAGGTGCGCGCGGGCACAGGGCCGCGCGGAACGAATCGGGACGGAGTGGGGATCGGTGCAGTACCGCGCCCGTACGACCGGCGAGGCGGACCGATCGGCTGCCGGAACGCGTGGCCGGACCGGTGACCGGTGGCTATCATGAGGCCGTGGTCGGCCCGCAGCGCACCGCTCCCTCAGCCTGACTCGTGCGCCCGCCGATCCCACTCAACCACCTGACCACCATCGCTCCGCCGTACGAGCCTCACGGGCCCCGCGAGGAGTGCGGTGTGGTCGGCATCTGGGCCCCCGGCCAGCGCGTGGCGCACCTCGCCTTTGTCGGGCTGCATGCTCTCCAGCACCGCGGCCAGGAGTCCGCGGGGATCGCGGTGAGCGACGGCGTCGAGCTCGGACTTCACAAGCGCCTCGGCCTGGTGAGCTCCGTATTCGATGCCGAGACGCTGCTGCGCCTCGAGGGTGGCGACGATGCCTCGCGCCCGCCGATGGCAGCGATCGGCCACACCCGCTACAGCACGACGGGGTCGAACACGCTGCCGAACGTCCAGCCCGTCTACGCCCAGTCGGACCGGGGCGAGATGATGCTCGGGCACAACGGGAACCTCACGAACGCGCGCTGGCTGCGCGACGAGCTCGGCGAGCAGGGCGTGGAGTTCGCCTCCGCCTCCGACACCGAGGTCCTGGCGAAGCTCATCGCGCATGCCCCGGGTCGGACCTGGGCCCAGCGTGTCGACCACGCATTCCACCGCGCCGTCGGCGCCTACACGTTCACGATGCTCACCGCCGATGCCCTCGTGGCGGCGCGGGACCCGGTCGGCTTCCGACCGCTCGCGCTCGGCAGGCTCCCGGGGGGTGGCTGGGCCATCGCGTCGGAGAGCTCCGCGCTCGACGCCATGGGAGCCCAGTTCGTTCGCGACGTCGACGCAGGGGAGGTCCTGACGATCGACGCGGAAGGCGTTCACTCGCACCGATCCGCGAGGGCGACGCCGGAGCGGGAGCGCCTCTGCGTGTTCGAGTACGTCTACCTGGCCCGGCCTGACAGCGTCATCGACGGCCGCCTCCTGTACGAGGCGCGACTCGAGATGGGGCGTCAGCTGGCGCGAGAGCACCCGGCGGATGCGGACCTCGTCATCGCCGTTCCGGATTCGGCAGTGCCGGCCGCCATCGGCTACGCGGAAGAGGCTGGCCTCCCGTACCGCGAAGGGCTGATCAAGTCACGCTACGTCGGCCGCACGTTCATCCAGCCCGCGCAAACCGGTCGCGAGGAGGCGGTGCGCCTGAAGTTCAACCCGCTGCCCGAGCTGTTGTCGGGCAAGCGGGTCGTGGTGGTCGACGACTCGATCGTGCGCGGCACGACGACGGGGCCGATCGTGGCGATGGTGCGTCGCGCGGGGGCCGCCGAGGTTCACGTCCGCATCCACTCGCCGGAGATGCGGTACCCGTGCTACATGGGAGTCGACACCGGGCGGCGCGAGGAGCTGATTGCGGCGACCCACACGACCGATGGGGTTCGTCGTGCGATCGGCGCCGACTCGCTCGGCTACCTCTCGAAGGGCGGGATGCTCGACGCGGTCGGCGGACGGCGTGCGGCGCGCTGCACGGCATGCTTCGACGGCAACTACCCGACCGACGTGCCCCTCGAGCTCGACAAGCTCGCGCTGGAGCGCACCTGAGTCCGTGAGCGCGCCGCGGACCTACCGTGAGGCCGGCGTGGACGTGGCGGAGGCGGAGCGCGCCGTCAAGCGGATCGCGCGCGCCGCCTCGGCGACGCTGACGCCCGCGGTGCTGGGCGGCGTCGGCGGATTCGGGGCGCTGTTCCGATTTGACCCGTCCACCCATCCGGACCCCGTGCTGGTCAGCAGCACCGATGGTGTCGGCACGAAGCTCAAGGTGGCGATCGAGCTCGGCCGCCACGACACGATCGGGATCGACCTGGTCCATGCCTGCCTGAACGACATCCTGGTCGCCGGCGCGGACCCGCTCTTCCTGCTCGACTACCTCGCCGTCGGGAACCTCCGCGCGGACGTCGTGGAACAGATCGTGGGCGGAGTGGCGGCGGCCTGCGCCGCGGCGGGCATCCCGCTCATCGGCGGCGAGACCGCCGAGCTGCCGGACCTCGTGGCGGCCGGTGACTATGACCTGGCCGGGTTCGCTGTCGGCGTCGTGGCCCGCGCCGACCTCCTCGATGGTTCGGGCAGCCGTGCGGGCGACGCGCTCATCGGCATCCCCTCGAGCGGCCTGCACACGAATGGCTACAGTCTGGCGCGCCGGGTCCTACCGCCCGAGACCTGGTCGTCGCCGATGCCGGCAGGAGATCCCACCATCGGCGACGCGCTCCTGGAGCCGCACCGATCGTACCTGGACGACGTGCGCGCCCTCCGCCGCGCGCTGCGGGCCATCGGCAGCGATCTCAACGCGCTCGCCCACATCACCGGAGGGGGCTGGGAGGGCAACGTGCCGCGCACGCTGCCGGCAGGGCTCGGGGTCGAGGTCGACACGGGATCGTGGCCGGTGCCGCCGATCTTCACCCTCATCCAGGGTCGTGGCGACATTGCTGACGAAGAGATGGTCCGCACGTTCAATCTTGGGATCGGCATGACGGCCGTCGTCCCGCCGGAGGGCGTCGATGCCGCGTTGGATGCCCTTCCCGACGCGTGCCGCATCGGCCGGGTGGTGGAAGTTCCCGAGGGCGAGCCGCGCGTCCGCTTCGGATGAGCCGTCGGTGATGAGGTTGGGGGTCCTCGTGTCAGGGCGAGGGTCCAACCTGGAGGCCATTCTGCGCGCCGGCCTGGACGTGGCAGTAGTGATCGCGAACCGGCCCGCGATCCGCGCGCTCGACGTTGCTGCCGCCCACCCCGTTCCGACCCTGGTCCTCCGACGCACCGACTTCGCCGATGCCGACGCCCGCGATGCCGCCATCGGTGCGGCGCTGACCGCCGCCGGCGTGGACCTCGCGGTGCTGGCCGGCTATGACCAGCTCCTCCGCCCCGCCTATTTTGCCGCCTTCGGCGGGCGGACGATCAACATCCACCCGTCTCTCCTGCCGGCCCATGGAGGGGCTGGCATGGTCGGCTTGGCGGTCCATCGTTCCGTGCTCGCCGCCGGCGACGACGAGACGGGTGCCACGGTCCACGAGGTCACGGCAGACCTCGATGGAGGCCCGATCCTGGCCCAGGTCCGGGTGCCCGTCCTGCCGGGCGACGACGCGCCGGGTCTCGCGGCGCGCGTGCTTCCCGAGGAGCATCGGCTGCTGGTGGAGACGCTCCGGGGCATGCTCCCCGGCCTGACGGCGGATCCTGCGCCGGGGGCCGTCGGGCACGATGCGTGCTAGCATCCTCGGTGCGCGCGACGCCGCGCCGATCCCACACGCAATGACCAGGGCAGGGTAGATGGACGCGATTCTCGAACCGATCGGCCAGTTCTGGGAAGGGTTCCTGAGCAACCCGATCGTCCAGCTGGCGAGCCAGCTGATCGTCATCTACGTCGTGCTCCTCTGGCTGGGGACGGCGTACTGGGCCTTCCGCGACATGCAGTCGCGCACCGAGAACCCGATCCTGCCGTACTTCGCGGCCGCACTGATCATCTTCTTCACGCCGCTTCTGTTCCTCTTCGCGGTGATCCTCTACCTCATCGTTCGGCCGCGCGAGTCGCTGGCCGAGGTGTACGAGCGCTCGCTGGCCGAGGAGTCGCTGCTGGCCGAGGTCGAGAAGAACGAGCTCTGCCCGGTCTGTCGCGACCGGGTCGACAGTGACTGGCTGGTCTGCCCGAACTGCCGCACCCGGCTCCATCGGGTCTGCCCGTCCTGCAACCGCCTCGCCGATCCGAGCTGGCCGCTATGCGCCTACTGCGGGCGCGAGTTCGAGCGCCCGGCGCGTGCCGCCGCGCGTGCTACGTTGCCGCGCCCGGCCGAGGAGCCGGTCGCGCTCAGCGAGGGCACCGCGGCCGACGCCACCGCTGAGCACGCGCGACTGCGCGGCGCGACCAACACCTGACCCCGGGACCGGCAGGGGTGGATCCGGACTCGCCCGCGGATTCGGCTGCGCCGCCCGACCCGTCGCGCACCATCCTCCCGAGAGGCCCGCACCCGACGATCGGCCCCGACAGCGTGTCGATGCCCCAGTGGCCGGGCCCGGTGCTCGTCCTGGGAGGTGGGGCGCTCGCCATCACCGCGCTCGTGGCCGAGGCGATGGCCGCGAGCGGTTCGTTGGCGGTCGCGAACCGTGCCGCGCTTGCCTGGCTGGCCCTGATCGGCGGCGCTGGCTTCACCGCCGGCCTGGTGTACGCCGCCGTTCGACAACTCCGGGTCAGGCGCTTCCTGTCGCCCGAGCGATACCGCGGGCCGAGCGTGTTCGTCCTCATCGCGCTGGTGCTGGTCATCGCCACGGTCCTCACGGTCCCCTTCGGCGCGGATGCCCTCGTCCTCGTGCTCGGCGAGGGCGAGATGTCCTTCCTCGGTGCCCTCGTGCTCCTGACCTCCACCCAGGTCGCGCTGCTCGTGGTGAGCTGGCTGCTCGTCTTCCGGCCGAACGCGCTCGCCGGCCTGCCGTCGCTGCCCGGGCCGAACGCGGCGACGGCCTTCCGCTCCGGCCTCGGCTGGGGCGTCCTTGCATGGTTCGGAGCCAGCGTCGTCTCGTACGGGGTCCTCGCCCTGTTCGAGGCGTTCGGCATCGATGCGGAGCCCCAGGCCGCGGAGCGGGCCCTGGAGATCATTGATCCCTGGCTCGCGATCCTGGCGGTCGTCATCCTCGCCCCGATCGCGGAGGAGGTCTTCTTCCGCGGCGTCGTCTTCAACGCGTTCCTGCGCGAGGGCAGCCGCCGATGGGCATTCCTCGGATCGTCCGCCCTCTTCGCGGCAATCCACCTGTCGTTGGTGGCCGTGCTGCCGATCTTCCTGCTGGGCCTGGCCCTTGCCTGGGTCTACGGCCGGACCGGGAACCTGCTGGCTCCGATCGCGATGCACATGACCGTGAACGGCCTCTCCGTTCTGATCGCCCTCGCCGTGCGGTTCGAGCTGGTGCCCGTCCCGGTCTGAGTCTCCCGATAAGGCGTCGGTAAGCGGCCGGTGATCGGCTCGCCGCTATCGTCGCGGCCATGACCACCCGCCCGATCCAGATCCCGCTCGCGCGTCGAGCCGACCGGACCGATGCGACGGCCCGCCTCGAGCGCGAGGGTCCCGACGAATGCGCCGATGAGGACCTCCTCGCGATCCTCCTCGGCAGCGGACTGGCGTCGCGCCGGAGCGCGCATCGGCTACTCGACCGGTTCGGAACCCTCGCCGACGTGATGCGCGCCGACCCCGCCGAGCTCCGGGTCGCCGGGTTGGCCCCCTCCATCGCCGTCCGCCCCAGCGCGGCGCTGGAGCTCGGCCGCCGCATCGCCCGCCGCCCGCCGGCCGGCCCGTGGGTGGTCCGCACCCCCGCCGATGCGGCAGAGCCGATGGTCGACGCGATGGGATCGCTGGATCGCGAGGAGCTGCGCGTGCTCCTGCTGGACACGAAGAACGCGGTCGTCGCGCAGCGCACGGTCTACCGCGGGAACCTGGCCGGGTCGTCGGTACGCGTCGGCGAGGTCTACCGCGACGCGGTCCGTCGGTGCGCGGCAGCGGTCGTCGTCGCGCACAACCACCCGAGCGGCGACCCGAGTCCGTCCGGCGAGGACCTGCGGATCACCGCCGAGCTGGCGGAGGCCGGACGCCTCCTGGACATCGAGATGCTCGACCATCTCGTGATCGGTCGTGGCCGGTGGACGTCCATGCGCGCCCTCGGCGCCATCGGTCAGGAGCCGTCGACGATGCGGTAGATCGTGCCGGACGCATGGTCCGCCAGGTAGAGCTCGCCGTCGACGTCCTCGCCGAAGCTCGAGACGTTGGCGCCGGTCTCGAGCAGGATGCGCGGCCCCGGTGCGCGCGTTCCGGCCGGTGCTGGCGCGAGGTCGGAGCGGACCCCGAACAGCAGGCCGCTGCAGTAGTCGCTGAACAGGTACCAGCCCGCCAGCCCGTTGATCGTGGTGCCGCGATACACGTGCCCGCCGGTGACCGAGCAGCCGAGGTCACGCCCGTACTCCGCCACGGGCAGGACGAGCCCTTCGGACGAGCACCCGGCGACGGCGAAGCAGCTCGTGGCCTCCATCAGGTTCCAGCCAAGGTTGGCGCCCGCGCCGGACGTCGGGTCGAGGCGGTTGACCTCCTCGAAGGCGTTCTGGCCGACGTCCGCGACCCACAGCTCGTTGGTGGCTCGGTCGAAGCTGAAGCGCCACGGGTTGCGGAGGCCGACGAGGTACACCTCCGGCGCGCCGTCCGTGCCATCGGCGAAGGGGTTGTCGTCGGGGATGGCATACGGGCGTTCCCCGGACGGCTCGGCGTCGACGTTGAGACGGAGCACCTTGCCAAGGAGGGCCCCGCGGTTCTGCCCGTTGCCGTGCGGGTCCCCGCCCGAGCCGCCGTCGCCGAGGCCGAACCACAGGAACCCATCCGGCCCGAAGGCGAGCTGGCCGCCGTTGTGGTTCGAGAACGGCTGGTCGACCTGGAGCAGCACGCGCTCGGAGCCGGGGTCGAGCGTCGGAGGCTCGGACGTCGGGTCGGCTGCGCGGAACTCCGAGAGGACCGTGTCTCCGTTGCCGTCGCTGTAGTGGACGAACGCGCGACCGTCGTCCGGCCAGTCCGGATGCAGGGCCAGCCCGAGCAGGCCACGCTCGCCGCCGCCGCCGACCCGGTCCGTGAGGTCCAAGGCGACCGAGGTCTCGCCCGTGGCCAGGTCCACGGCGATGACTCGCCCGTTCTGCTCCTGGACGAGCAGCCAGCCCGGTGGCCCGGGAGCGAGCCCGATCGGCGCTGCGATGCCCTGCGCGACCGCCTCGAGCGCGAGCGGCGGAGGATCAGCGGCGATGGGCGCCAGCGTCGGGCTCGGGGAGGCGGTGGGAGGAGGTGCGGGGCTGGCCGGGTCGGCGGTCGCCTCCGGCGTGGGGCTCGCGGGCGCCGTCGCGCTCGGCACCGGGGACGGCGGCGACGGGGTTGCGTCCGGCGCGCCGCATGCAGACACAACGAGGGCCATGACTGCCAAGACGAGCCCGCGCTGGGGCAGCGACATCGGCCCCATTGTGTGCCGATCGGGTAGGGTTGCGCCACAGCCATGACGACGACGAAGGAGAGCCTGAGGCGGGCGATCGGGCAGCTGGTCGACGCTCACGAGCCCGGCGACGACGAGGTCGGGACGCGACGCAGCATCGTGATCGAGCGGATCCAGCCGGAGCTCGACGGTGGCCGATATGCCGTCAAGCGCGTGGTCGGCGACCACCTCCTGGTCACGGCCGACATCATCGCGGACGGCCACGACCTGCTGGACGCGGCGCTGCTGCTGCGCGCCGGCGACGAGGACGCCTGGACCGAGACGCCGATGCGGCCGGTCGACAACGACCGCTGGTCCGGCCATGTCGAGCTGCGCCGCAACCTCGGGCATCGGTACGCGATCGAGGCGTGGCGCGATGCGTGGGGCAGCTGGCGGCACGGGCTGCACAAGAAGGTCGAGGCGTCGGTGCCGGTCCCCACGGAGCTGGAGGAGGGTCGCCTGCTCCTGGAGGGCGCCATGACGCGGGCCGAGGAGGCGGAGGCCGCAGACGACGTCCGCACGCTGCGCGAGGCACTCGGCACGTTCCGGCGTGCCCGCTCCGAAGCGACCCGCCGGGTGGCGATCGACACCGATGCGGTTGCGGCCGCGATGAGCCGGAACCCCGACCGCAGCTTTGCGACCCGCTCCCGCGAGCTGCCCCTGGTGGTCGACCGCGAGCGCGCCCGCTTCGCCGCGTGGTACGAGCTGTTCCCGCGTTCCCAGGGTCGGGACCCCGCGACGCCCAAGGCAACCACCTTCTCCGAGGCTGAATGGCGCCTGCCGCAGATCGCCGCCATGGGCTTCGACGTGGTCTACCTTCCGCCGATCCACCCGATCGGCCGCGCGCATCGCAAGGGCCGCAACAACAGCCTCGAGGCGACGGCGGACGACGTCGGCTCGCCGTACGCGATCGGATCGGCGAAGGGCGGCCACGACACTGTGGCGCCGGAGCTCGGCGGCCTCGAGCAGTTCCTTCACTTCCGCGAGACCGTCGAGGCGCACGGGATGGAGCTGGCCATGGACATCGCGATCCAGGCGTCGCCCGACCATCCCTACGTGCGAGAGCATCCCGAGTGGTTCCGCCACACGCCGGATGGCACGATCAAGTACGCGGAGAACCCGCCGAAGAAGTACCAGGACATCTATCCGATCGCATTCGATGCAGCGAACGCATCGGCGCGCGAGGAGCTGTGGCGGGAGTGGAAGCGGGTCTTCGAGGTCTGGATCGAGCGCGGGGTGCGGATCTTCCGGGTCGACAACCCCCACACCAAGCCGATTCCGTTCTGGGCCTGGTTGATCCGCGAGATCCAGCGTGATCACCCCGAGGTCATCTTCCTGTCGGAGGCGTTCACCAAGCCGAAGATGATGCGGCTCCTGGCGAAGGTCGGCTTCACCCAGAGCTACACGTACTTCACCTGGCGCGAGTCGGCGTGGGAGCTGCGCGAGTACCTCACCGAGCTGACCCAGGGCGAGATGCGCGAGTACTACCGCGGCAACCTGTTCACGAACACGCCCGACATCAACCCGCACCATCTCGACCACGGACGGCCGGCATTCGTGGTGCGGACCGTGCTCGCGGCCACGCTGTCCAGCTCGTACGGGATCTACTCCGGCTGGGAGCTGTGCGAGGCGGCGCGCCTCGGCGAGCGCGAGGAATACCTGGACAGCGAGAAGTACGAGATCCGCGCCCGAGACTGGGACGCGGCGGGCAACATCAAGCTGCTCATCGGCGAGCTGAACCGCCTGCGACATGAGCGGCCGGCCCTGAAGCTCTACGACAACCTGCGCTTCGAGAACGTCACCGGCGAGCGGACGCTCTTCTATCGCAAGGCGCTGCCGGTCGGGAAGGCGGATCCGCTCACCGGCCATCCGACTCGCTGGCGCGACGCGGTCTACGTGGCGGTCAACACCGACCCGCGGGTGGCCGAGCATGCGATCCTCCACCCGGACCTCCCCGCAATCGGGGTCGGATGGGACGAGCCCTATCGGATGACGGACCTGCTGACCGGAGCCGTGTCGCGCGAGCGCGGGGCGGACGTGCCGGTCGTGCTCGACCCGGCAGGGGAGCCCTTCCGCATCTTCACGATCACACCGCTCGGACGCTGACGGCGGCCACGCGACAGAGGTGGACCAGGCCACGTGACGACACCACGCGATCGCGCCGGGGGCACCGCCTCCGCTCCGCGCCCGGATGCCGGCGCGCCGCAGCTGCTGCGCGACGATCCGCTCTGGTACAAGGACGCGATCATCTACCAGCTTCACGTGAAGGCCTTCGCCGACTCGACCGATGACGGCGTAGGCGACTTCGCGGGGCTCACCGCCAGGCTCGACTACATCGCCGACCTGGGCGTGACGGCCATCTGGCTGCTCCCGTTCTATCCCTCGCCGCTCCGGGACGACGGCTACGACATCGCCGAGTACACGCGCGTCCATACCGACTACGGCTCGCTGCGGGACTTCCGGACATTCGTGCGCGAGGCACATCGGCGCGGGCTGCGTGTGATCACCGAGCTGGTGATCAACCACACCTCCGATCAGCATCCGTGGTTCGTCGAGTCGCGCTCGAGCCGCAACAGCGCGAAGCGGGACTGGTACGTGTGGAGCGACACGGATCAGAAGTACACCGAGGCGCGGATCATCTTCACCGACACCGAGACCAGCAACTGGACCTGGGACCAGGAGTCGGAGCAGTACTACTGGCACCGGTTCTTCAGCCACCAGCCCGATCTCAACTACGACAACCCCCAGGTCATCCGCGCGATCCTGCGCGTGATGCGCTTCTGGCTCGACCTCGGTGTCGACGGCCTGCGGCTGGATGCCGTGCCGTACCTCGTCGAGCGCGAGGGCACGAACGGCGAGAACCTGCCCGAGACACACACCGTGCTGCGCCGGCTGCGGGCCGGGCTCGACGAGCGGTACGCCGGGCGCATGCTCCTGGCCGAGGCGAACCAGTGGCCGCCGGATGTCCTGCCCTATTTCGGCACGCCGGACGAGCCGGAGTGCCACATGGCGTTCCATTTCCCGCTCATGCCGCGCATCTGGATCGCGCTGCGCCGAGAAGACCGGTACCCGATCGTCGAGATCATGGGCCAGACCCCGGAGATCCCCGAGGACGCCCAGTGGGCGCTGTTCCTCCGGAACCACGACGAGCTGACGCTCGAGATGGTGACTGACGAGGAGCGCGACTTCATGTACACCGAGTACGCGCGCGACGCGCGAATGCGGATCAACGTCGGCATCCGACGGCGCCTGGCGCCCCTGGTCGACAACAGCCGCCGACGGATGGAGCTGCTCACCTCGCTCCTGTTCAGCATGCGAGGCACGCCCGTCATCTACTACGGCGATGAGATCGGCATGGGCGACAACGTCTACCTCGGCGATCGCAACGGCGTGCGGACGCCGATGCAATGGACCGGCGATCGCAACGCCGGCTTCAGCCGGGCGGACGTCCATGCACTGTACGCGCCGCTGGTCGCCGATCCGGTGTACGGCTACCAGGCGGTCAACGTCGAGGCACAGGAGCGGGTGCCGGGCTCCCTCCTCAACTGGATGAAGCGGCTCATCCACGTGCGGCGCGCGCACCCGGTCTTCGGCCGCGGAAAACTCGAGTTCCTCCACCCCGAGAACCGTCGCGTGCTTGCATACCTGCGCGAGCACGACGGCGTCACGATCCTGTGCGTCGCGAACCTCTCCCGTTTCGCGCAGTACGTCGAGCTCGATCTGTCCCGATTCTCCGGCAGGCAGCCTATCGAGCTGATCGGGCGCGTCCACTTCCCGCGCATCGGCGACCTCCCGTACCTCCTCACCCTCGGGCCTCACGACTTCTTCTGGTTCGAGCTGACCGATGGCGACGGCTGAGCCGGTCGGGACCACCATCCGCCCGGCAAATGCCGACGACGCGGACGCGCTGGGCGGCATCGCGCAGCGCTCGTGGACGGCGACGTACCGTGGCATCGTTCCCGATCCGGTGCTCGACGAGTGGATCGCCGACGCCCCGCAGAGCTGGCTGGAGGCGTTGACGAATCGGCCACCCGACAGCCCGGCGCGAGCGTGGGTCGGGGAGCGGGACGGCGTCGTGACCGGCTACATCACGACCTCGCCGGCGAAGGACACGTGGCTCCCGCCACCCGACAACGCGGGCGAGGTCACGAATCTGTACATCGATCCCAGGGAGATTGGCTCCGGCCTCGGCAGGCTGCTGTTCGAGCACGCGGTCGACGACCTGCGCGAGCGCGGCTTCAACCCGCTGGTGGTATGGGCCTTCCGAGACAACCCACAGGCCCGGCGCTTCTACCCGAGGATGGGCCTGGCCATCGACGTGGCCGATCACCACTGGGTGCTCGGCGGCGTGCCCTGCCCGATCGTCCGGTTCCGCCTCGACTGGCCCGTCGCCGAGCCGGCATGACCCCGGACGAGCTCGCCTCGGCGCGCTGGTTTCGCGCCAAGCACCGGCCGATCGCCGCGGTCCGCGAGGTCAACCGCGTGGCGCTCACCCGCGCCGGGACGCTCGCGGTGCTCGAGGTCGCATATCGGGACGGCGGAGACCCCGACCGCTACCTCGTCCCGCAGGTCGCTGGCCGTGAGCCCGCCGACGGGGACGGGATCTGGGTGGCGCTCGCGGAGGCGATCGCCGGCGAGGCGCGGTTCGGCCCCTTCGTGGGCCAGCGTGCCGGGGAGTTCGAGAGCGGGCCGATGGCCGAGCGGCGCCTGGGCGTGGAGCAGTCGAACACCTCGGTCGTCCTTGGAGAACGGCACATCCTCAAGCTCTATCGGCTGCTCGAGCCGGGCGAGAACCCGGACGTCGAGGTGGGTCTCTTCCTGACCGATGCGGGCTTCTCCGACACCCCCGCGGTGACGGGAACGCTCCGATTTGTGCCGGACGACGCCGATCCGGCAGACGCGGCCATGCTCGGTGCGTTCGTTGCCTCGACCGGCGATGCCTGGGCAGCCATGCTCCGCGCGTTGGCGGCCGACCCACATCGAGCGACGGCCCTTGCGGCCGAGATCGGTGGGCTGACGTCCCGGCTGCACGCGGCGCTCGCATCGCGCCCCGGCCACCCTGGCTTCCCCGCGCGCCCGGCGACCGTTGTTGAGACGGCGTCATGGCGCGCGTCGGCCGAGCGCCAGCTGTCGGACGCGGTGGGCGCGGTGGATGACGACGAGCATGCTCGGCTCGTGGCGATCGCCCCCGCGGTCCGTGCCCGGTTCGCAGACTCGTTCGGCGCGGCAACCGGCGCAGCGCGCGTGAGCCGTATCCACGGGGACTACCACCTCGGGCAGCTGCTGGCGCGGACGGACGGCGGCCTCAGCGTGATCGACTTCGAGGGCGAGCCCGCGCGGCCGCTCGCCGAGCGGCGCTTTCCCGGGTCACCGCTGCGAGACGCGGCCGGCATGCTGCGCAGCCTCGACTACGCGGCGCGCACGGTGGAGCGCTCGGGGCATCTCGACGCCGATGCCTGGCTTCCCGATGGGCGCGATGCCTTCCTGGACGCCTACGGGCGGATCGACGCGTCCGACGCGGCGCTGCTGACCGCCTTCGAGCTGGAGAAGGCCTGTTACGAGGTCCGCTACGAGGCATCCAACCGCCCCGACTGGCTGTGGCTCCCGATGGCGGCCATCGAGCGCCTGTCCCAGAGCCGAGGGTGACGGCCTACCGCCGGCGCGGCGATCAGCCGATCATGCGCCGCCACCACGGCAGATCAGGTCGGTACGGAGCTGCCGGGCGGCCGGTCGCATCCGTGTCGAGCCGATAGACCAGCCCGGCATTCGGGTCCGCGCGACGCTGCTCCGCGCTCCAGCCCTCGGTCGCCGTCGTCACGTAGAGCGTACGAAGCCCTGGGCCACCGAACGCGCACGAGGTCGTCTGGCTGGCGGGCACGGAGAACTCCTGGCGCAGCATGCCATCCGGCGAGTACCGCTGGACGCGTGCGCCGCCAAAGATCGCGACCCAGATGTCGCCGGCGGCGTCGACGGTCAGGCCGTCGGGCCCTTCGCCCACGTCGTGGATCGTGATCAGGACCCGGCCTGCCGAGATCGTGCCGTGCCCGAGGTCGAACGTGAAGGCGTGGATGACGCGGGGCACGGTGTCGGCGAGGTACATCGTCGATCCATCGGGGCTCCAGCCGATCCCGTTGGAGATCGTCAACCCGTCGAGCATCAGCTCGACCTGTCCGTCGCGCTCGAGCCGGTACAGGGCTCCGCCTCCCGGGCGGTTATCGTGCGCCTTGCTTCCGGCCCAGAACCGCCCGACGGGATCGCAGGCAGCGTCGTTCATCCGAGTCCCGTCGGGTGTGACGTCGGCGAGGTGATGCGTCCCGCCGTCCACCGCAAGGTGGATGAAGCCGCGATTCGCGGCCAGCAGCCAGCCCTCATCGCCCTCGATCGGCGCAATGGCGCCAACGGTCCCGGGGACCTGGTATTCCGCCACGGGGGAGAGAGCTCCGCCGGCATCGACTCGGTCGCGGAAGATGCGCCCGGCCACGATGTCGACCCGGAGCAGCTCGTCGCGACGGGCGTCCCAGCGGGCTCCCTCGCCGAGCAGATTCTGCTCGTCAGTGCACGGGACGGCGATGCCGGCCGCATCTGGGTTCGGCATGCCTCCGCCACCTGAGCTGCTCACGGATCCACGATACGCGGTCGACATGGTTCCGATATGTCCCGAGCGGAGTGACGTGCCATGCTTGCACTGATGGACGCCGACAACGACCGTCCTTCCGGAGGCGCACGGCCCAGGCCGCCACGCCCGCCGCTGGCCTTCATCCGGCCGTTCACGACGCACGTCTTCAACCCCGTGAGCCGCCTCTTCGTGCGCTGGCTGCCCTGGTTCGGCCTGCTGGCCTACCGCGGCCGGCGGTCTGGGAAGCGCTACGAGACGCCGCTCAACGTCTTCCGTCACGGCTCGGGCTGGGTCTTTGCCCTGACCTACGGCTCGGATGTGAACTGGGTGAAGAACGTCATCGCTGCCGGCGAGGCGGAGCTGATCAAGGGCCGCACTCGGATTCGGCTCGTGGACCCCGAGCTCGTGGTGGATCCCGGACGGCGCCTTGTCCCGTTCGGTGTCCGACAGGCGCTCGCCGTGCTCCGCGTCAGCGAGTTCCTGACGATGCGCGCGGCGTCCTAAGCGGGTCAAGCAGCCCTCGCCGGTCGGTATGATCGGGCTCCCCGATGAGACATGCATGGCGCTGAGAGTCTGGCGCGGCACCCCATACCCGCTCGGAGCGACGTGGGACGGCTCCGGGGCGAACTTCGCGCTGTTCAGCGAGAATGCCGAGGCCGTTGACCTGTGCCTGTTCGACGCCGACGGGACCGAGCAGCGGGTCCGCATGACGGAGCAGACCGATCTCGTCTGGCACTGCTATCTCCCCGACATTCGGCCCGGCCAGCGCTACGGCTACCGCGTGCACGGTGCCTACGCGCCCGAGCGGGGGCATCGGTTCAACCCGAGCAAGCTGCTGATCGACCCGTACGCCAAGCGCATCGCCGGCACAGTGCGCTGGGACGACTCGCTGTTCGGCTATCGCATCGGTGGGGACGATGACGCCGAGCCGGACGACCGCGACAGCGCCTCGTTCACGCCGAAGAGCGTGGTCATCAACCAGGCCTTCGTGTGGGGCGGGGATGCGCCGCCGCGCACTCCCCTCGACCGCACCCTGATCTATGAGGTCCATGTCAAGGGCTTCACGAAGCTCCATCCGGACGTTCCGGACGAGCTGCGGGGCACGTACGCGGGCATGGGGTCAGCACCCGCCATCGACTACCTGACCGCGCTGGGCGTGACCGCCGTCGAGCTGCTGCCGGTCCACCAGCACGTCACCGACCGCCACCTCGTCGAGCGCGACCTCAGCGAACTACTGGGGCTACAACACCATCGGCTTCTTCGCGCCCGACGTCCGCTACTCGGCCACCGGCGAGCCGGTGAGCGAGTTCAAGACGATGGTGAAGCGGCTCCACGATGCCGGGATCGAGGTGTTCCTGGACGTCGTCTACAACCACACCGGGGAGGGCAACCACCTCGGGCCGACGATCAGCTTCCGGGGCGTCGACAACGCCGCCTACTACCGCCTCAACCCCGACGACCGGCGCTACTACGTCGACTACACCGGCACCGGCAACACGCTCGACGCCACGAGCCCGAAGGTCCTCCAGCTGATCATGGACTCGCTGCGCTACTGGGTGACCGAGATGCACGTCGACGGGTTCCGCTTCGATCTCGCATCGGCGCTGGCGCGCGAGCTCCACGACGTCGACAAGCTCGGCAGCTTCTTCGACATCATCCACCAGGACCCGGTCATCAGCCAGGTGAAGCTGATCGCCGAGCCGTGGGACGTCGGGCCCGGCGGGTACCAGGTCGGCAACTTCCCGGTCGGCTGGGCCGAGTGGAACGGCAAGTACCGCGACACCGTCCGACGCTTCTGGAAAGGCGTCGGCGAGCAGGCCGCCGAGCTCGGCTATCGGCTGAGCGGGAGCTCCGACCTGTATGCCGGCTCGGGCCGCCGGCCCCACGCCAGCGTGAACTTCATCACCGCGCACGACGGCTTCACCCTCAACGACCTCGTCAGTTACGAGGAGAAGCACAACGATGCGAACGGGGAGAACAACCGCGACGGCGACGACAACAACGAGTCCATGAACTTCGGGGTCGAGGGCGAGACCAACGACGAGGCGGTGATCGAGGCCCGCGAGAAGCAGAAGCGAAACTATCTGGCCACCCTGCTCCTGAGCCACGGCGTGCCGATGCTGCTCGGCGGCGACGAGCTTGGGCGCACGCAGCGCGGCAACAACAACGGCTATGCCCAGGACAATGAGATCAGCTGGTACGACTGGGAGCTTGGACGCCGGCAGCGCCAGCTATTGGCATTCACGCGGTCGCTGATCAGGCTCTTCCGTGCCCACCCGGTGCTGCGACGCCGACGATTCTTCCAGGGCCGCCAGATCCGCGGCTCCCGGGTCAAGGACCTGACCTGGTTCGCGCCTGACGGGTCAGAGATGACCGACGAGCAATGGGCCGGACCGGGGGTGCGGGCACTCGGGGTGCAGTACGCGGGCGACGCGATCGAGGAGCGTGGTCCGCGGGGCGAGCGGATCGTGGACGACACGCTGCTCGTCATCTTCAACGCCGATGACCGCCCGGTCGGCTTCACGCTGCCGAACCACGAGGCGGCGCGGCGCTGGGAGCTCGTGTTCGACACGATCCACCCGACCTTTGCCGGTGCGCACGGCGAGTTCGACGGCGACTCGACCTACCGCGTCGCCGAACGGTCGGTCGTCTGCCTGCGCCGTCTGCCACGAGTGCGCCGCATCAGCGCCGGATGACTTCCGGGCCGGTCGTCGAGACCACGTACCTCGACGCCTTCCGTGAGCGGCGCACCGTCGCTCCGGACGTGCGCGCCGCCGTCCTGGCGGCCATGGGCCTCGGCGACGAGGGTGAGCCGCCGGCGGGCGCCGAGGCAGCGATTGTGCGGCCAGGCGAGTCGCTGCCGGTGCCCGGGGAGGTTGAGCTCGAGGACGGCGCGCTCCTCGGGCGGTCGACCGCGCTGCCGCGCGACACGCCCTACGGCTATCACCGCCTGCGATCCGACGACGGAGCCGAACAGCTCCTCATCACCGGCCCGGGCCGATGCCACCTCCCCGCCGACCTGCGAGCCTGGGGATGGACGGTGCAGCTCGCGACGCTGCGGTCGCGGGCCAGCTGGGGCATCGGCGACCTTGCCGACCTCCGCGAGCTCGGTCGCTGGTCCGCAAGCCACGGGGCCGGGTTCCTCGCGGTGAGCCCGCTCGGCGCGCCGAACCCCGGGCCGAGACCCGAGCCCAGCCCGTACTACCCGAGCACCCGCCGCTTCGGCAATCCGCTCCTCCTGCGGATCGGGGAGATTCCGGGGGCAGCCGTCGACGAGGAGATGTCGGCGGCGGGCCGCGCTCTCAACGCCGATGGGCGCGTCGATCGCGAGCGCGTCTGGCGCCTGAAGCTCCGCGCGCTGGAGAGCATCTGGGCCGCCGGGCCCCCGGATCGGCCGGCGTTCGAGGCCTGGCGCGCCGCCCAGGGCCTGGCGATCGAGCGATGGGCCACGTTCTGCCTGCTCACCGAGCGCCACGGACCGGGCTGGCAGTCGTGGCCCGAGGAGCACCGCGCCCCCGAAGCCCCCGGCGTTCGAGGTGCGGCCGCGGAGGCGCCGGACCGGGTCGCGTTCCACGCCTGGATCCAATGGTGCTTCGATCGCCAGCTGGCGTCCGCGTCGGCCGAGATCCCGCGCATCGCCGACCTGCCGATCGGGATCGATCCGGGTGGATTCGACGCATGGGAATGGCAGGCGACGCTCGCGCTCGATGCATCGGTCGGTGCGCCGCCGGATCGGTTCACCGCCGATGGTCAGAACTGGGGCCTGCCGCCGTTCGTCCCGCACCGGCTGCGCCAGGCGCGGTACCGGCCGTTCATCGATACCATCCAATCCCAGCTGCGGCACACCGGTGGGCTGCGCATCGATCATGTCCTGGGGCTGTTCCGCCTGTGGTGGATCCCGTCCGGCGGCGATCCGGCGGCCGGGGCCTACGTCCGCTACCCGACCGACGAGCTCCTCGAGATCGTCGCGCTCGAGAGCCATCGGGCGGGGGCGGTCGTGATCGGGGAGGACCTCGGCACGGTCCCGGCCGGCGTCCGAGCCGAGCTCCGTCGCCGGCGCCTGCTGTCGACGCGCCTGATGATCTTCGAACGCGTGCCCCCCGCTCGCTATCCTCGCCAGTCGTTCGCCGCGGTCACTACCCATGACCTTCCGACCGTCGCCGGGATCGTGAGCGGCGCCGACCTCGAGGACCAGGCCGCGGCCGGCGTGACCGCGGATCCTTCCGCCCTTGCGCTTCTGCGCTCCCGGCTCATCGCAGCGGCCGGTATCGGCCCCGATGCGAGCCCGCCCGACATCGTCGAGGCGCTTCATGCACGGCTCGCTTCCGCTCCGCCTGCCCTGGTCGCGGGCGCGCTCGAGGACGCGCTCGGCGTCGCGGAACGACCGAACCTGCCGGGCACCACCCACACTCGTCGCGACAACTGGTCGCGCGCGCTGCCGATGCCGCTTGAGGAGCTCGTCACCGATGCCGGCGTCGAGCGCGTCACACTGGCGCTGCGGCGGACCCGCGGTTGACGTCGGTGGGATACTGGGGGGGAGTATGGAGCAGGCACACCACCACCCGGCACGCGACGCGGGCGACGGCCCGACTGCCCAGCACACCGGGCATACGGGCCATGACAAGCACGCCGGGCACGATCCCGACGTATTCCGTCGCCAGTTCTGGGTCGTCCTGCTGCTCACGATCCCGGTCGTCGTCTGGAGCGAGTCGGTCCAGGAGATCCTCGGCTACGCCGCACCGGCCTTCCCGGGCAGCGACCTGATCCCGGCGGTCTTCGGGACCGCGGTCTTCCTCATCGGCGGACGGGTCTTCCTCGTGGGCGCGCGTGACGAGCTCGCCATGCGGCAGCCGGGAATGATGACCCTCATCAGCCTGGCCATCGTGGTCGCGTTCGCGGCCAGCCTGGCCTCCACGCTCGGCGTCTTCGCGGTCGAGGTGTGGTGGGAGCTGGCAACGCTGATCACGATCATGAGCCTCGGCCATTGGCTCGAGATGCGGGCTATCGCGCAGGCCCGTGGCGCGCTCGACGCCCTCGCCGCACTGCTGCCCGACACCGCAGAGCGGATCGGACCGGACGGGGTGGCCGAGGCGGTGCCGCTCGACCGGCTGGCGGTGGGTGACGTCGTCCTCGTCCGCCCCGGTGGGCGCGTGCCCGCGGATGGCACCATCGTCGAGGGCAGCGCACATGTCGACGAGTCGATGATCACCGGAGAGTCACGGCCCGTCGACAAGGCTTCCGGCGATCGCGTCGTGGCAGGAACCGTTGCGGCCGGCGGCAGCCTGAGGGTCCGGGTCGATGCCGTCGGGGAAGGGACCGCGCTGTCCGGGATCATGCGGCTCGTGGCCGCGGCGCAGGCCTCCGGCTCGCGCGCACAGGCGCTGGCCGATCGCGCCGCCGCGCTCCTCTTCTACGTCGCGCTGGGCGCGGCCGTGATCACGCTCGTGGCCTGGACCGCGCTCGGGCTGCCCGAGGAGGCGCTCATTCGGACGGCGACCGTGCTCGTCATCGCCTGCCCCCACGCGCTCGGCCTGGCGATCCCACTCGTCATCGCCATCAGCACATCGCTGGGCGCCCGCAACGGGCTGCTCGTCAAGGACCGCCTGGCCCTCGAGCGGGCCCGCGAGCTGGACGTGGTGATCTTCGACAAGACCGGGACCCTGACCCGCGGACGTCCCGCCGTGGTCGGCATCGAAGCCGCGGAGGGCATTGGCGAGGACGAGCTGCTGGCGCTCGCCGCCGCGGTGGAGGCCGACTCCGAGCATCCGCTGGCCGCGGCGATCGTGCGTGCCGCCGAAGAGCGGGCCGTGCCCCCCGCCACCGCGCGCGCCTTCGAGGCGCTGCCGGGGCGCGGGGTGCGCGCGTCCGTCGACGCACGCGAGGTGGCGGTCGGCGGGCCGCGGGTGCTCGAGGACCTCGGCCTGGCGCCGACCGAGGCCATGCGCCGCTGGGCCGCGGACGGCGCCACGGTGCTCTCCGTGGTCGAGGCCGACCGGATGCTTGGAGCGCTGGCGCTGGCCGACGAGGTGCGCCCCGAGTCGCGGGAAGCCGTGGCGGCAATCCGCGGGCTGGGCATGCGGGTGGCGATGATCACCGGCGACGCGCGGCCTGTTGCAGAGGCCGTCGCGCGCGACGTGGGGATCGACCCGACCGAGGTGGCGGCGGAGGTGCTGCCGGCCGACAAGGACGCGGCCGTGGCCAGGTTCCAGGCGGACCGATCGAAGGTCGCGATGGTCGGCGACGGCGTCAACGATGCCCCGGCGCTGGCGCGCGCTGACGTCGGGATCGCGATCGGTGCCGGCACCGACGTGGCGGTCGAGTCGGCCGGCATCGTGCTGGTCAGCGACGATCCGCGCGACGTGGTCGGCGCCATTCGGCTGTCGCGGGCCGCCTACCGGAAGATGGTCCAGAACCTGTGGTGGGCGGCGGGCTACAACGTGGTTGCCATCCCGCTCGCGGCCGGCGTCCTGGCGCCCATCGGCTTCGTCATGCCGATGAGCGTCGGCGCGCTCCTGATGTCCGTCTCGACGATCGTCGTCGCCGCGAACGCCCAGCTCCTTCGCGGCCTGCGCCTGCGCGGCGCCTAGCCCTCGGGCCGGAGGATCAGCCCCGCCAGCGGCGGAAGGGTCAGCGTCGCGGAATTTGGCTGCCCGTGCCAGCCGTCGTCTGTCGCTACGACGCCGCCGAGGTTACCGAGGTTCGATCCGCCGTAGTGCTCCGAGTCGGAGTTGATGGCCTCCACCCAGTGGCCCCCTTGCGGGAGGCCGAGCCGGTACTCGGTCCGGGGAATCGGCGTGAGGTTCAGGATCACGACTGCGACCTCATCGCCCGCACGGCGAATCCACGAGTACACCGACGACTCGACGTCCGAGGCGTCGATCCACGCGAAGCCATCGGGGTCGTGGTCGGCGGCCCACAGGGCCGGAGTCGCGGCATAGACGCGGCCGAGGTCCTCCACGAAGTGCGCGAGGCCGCCGTGCATCGGTGTCTCCAGCAGCTCCCAGGGCAGGGCACGGTCGTGCGACCACTCGTCCGGCATGCCGATCTCGGCGCCCATGAACAGCAGCTTCTTGCCCGGCTGGCCCCACATGTTCAGCAGCAGAGCACGGAGGTTCGCGAAGCGCTGCCACTCGTCGCCGGGCATCTTGCCCAGCAGGGATCCCTTGCCGTGCACGACCTCGTCGTGGGAGAGCGGAAGGACGAACTGCTCGGTGTCCTTGTACAGGCCGCGGAACGTCAGCTTGTCGTGGTGGTAGCGCCGATGCACCGGGTTCTCGGAGAAAAATGCGAGCGTGTCATGCATCCAGCCCATGTCCCACTTGAAGCCGAAGCCGATGCCGCCGAGATACGTCGGGCGGGTGATGCCCGGGAAGGCGGTCGACTCCTCGGCGATCGTCATCGCCCCGGGGAATCGCGCGTAGACGCGCTCGTTCATCTCGCGGAGGAAGGTGATGGCCTCGAGGTTCTCGCGGCCGCCATGGACGTTCGGCGTCCACTCGCCGTCCTTGCGTGAGTAGTCGAGGTAGAGCATCGATGCCACGGCGTCGACCCGCAGCCCGTCGACGTGGTACCGCTCGCACCAGAACAGCGCGTTCGAGACGAGGAAGTTGCGCACCTCGGGCCGCCCGAAGTCGAAGATCAGCGTTCCCCAGTCCGGGTGCGCGCCTCGCTGGGGATCGGCGTGCTCGTAGAGGGGGGTGCCGTCGAACTGACGGAGTGCGAAGTCGTCGGTCGGGAAGTGGGCCGGCACCCAGTCGACGATGACCCCGATCCCCGCGTTGTGCAGCGTGTCGACCATGGCGGCGAAGTCGTCGGGGTTGCCGAAGCGCGCCGTCGGCGCGAAGTAGCCGGTGACCTGGTAGCCCCACGACCCGTCGAACGGGTGCTCGGCGACCGGCAGCAGCTCGACGTGCGTGAAGCCGAACGCCTTGCAGTGGACGACGAGCTCGTCGGCCGCCTGGCGGTATCCCAGCCACGAGCCGTCCGGGTTGCGCATCCACGAGCCGAGGTGGACCTCGTAGGCGGCCATCGGCGATCGATACGGGTCGCGCCGCGATCGCTCGTCCATCCAGGCGTCATCGGTCCATGGATAGCCCGATGGATCCCAGACGCGCGACGCGGTCTCCGGCCGGACCTGCATGCTGAACGCGAGGGGATCGGCCTTGAGGCGCAGCGTGCCGTCGCGACCGAGGATCTCGTACTTGTAGAGTTCGCCGCTGGCCGATGCCGGGGACGAACAGCTCCCACACCCCCGACGCGCCCATCGAGCGCAGTGGCAGCAGCCGGCCGTCCCAGCGGTCGAAGTCGCCGACGATCCGCACGCTCCGCGCATTCGGCGCCCAGACCGCGAAGCTCACGCCGGCGACGCCCTCGTGGGTGCGCGGGTGCGCGCCGAGAACGTCGTACAGCCGTTCGTGCGTCCCTTCGGCGATGAGATGGAGGTCGACCTCGCCGATCGTAGGCCCGAAGCGGTAGGGATCCTCGCGCTCCCACGTGGCGCCGTCGGCGAACGTGAAGCGGGTCCGATACGTGAACTGCCCGGGCGTGAGGTCTGCGACCAGCCCGGCCCACACCCCGTGGCCGACCGGCTCCATCGGTTGGGCCCCGCCGTTGGGCGCCACCAGCTCGGCGGCGGTCGCATCGGGATGGAACGCGCGGATCACGGTGCCGCCCACAACCGGATGCGCGCCGAGGAGCGCGTGCGGATCATGGTGCTCGCCGCGGGCCAGGCGAGCGATCTCGTCTGCCGGCGGAGCGTCGATCGCCGTCATCTGTTGGAACGATAGCCCAGTCCGGTTCGGCGCATGTCACCGCAGGGCCGCCGGGGGCGGTGTACGCTGCGGCCCGGATGGCGACGATGCCGGTTCTCGAGAAACTGCGATTCTGCCCGCCGACCCCGGCCGGCCCATGACCACCATTCGGTACCTGGGGCACGCCACCGTCGTCATCGACATCGAAGGCATCCGCATCCTCACCGACCCGGTCCTGACGGGGGGCGTGATGTTCATCCGCCGCGTGACGGGTCAGCGGCCGGAGACGCCGGTTAGCCCGAGCGCGGTGCTCGTGTCCCACGCCCATCAGGACCACCTGCACCTTCCGTCGATGCGCCTGCTGAGCCCGGACGTCCCCGTCATCGTCCCGGTCGGGCTCGGGCGCTTCGTCCGTGGATGGGGCTTTGGCGCCGTGACCGAGCTCGGCGTCGGAGAGGCGCTGGCCTTCGGTGCGGTGACCGTCACGGCCGTGACCGCGGTCCACTCCGGCCACCGTCCGCCGTCGGGACCGCGCGCCGAGGCGATCGGGTTCCTCGTGTCGGGAGCGGAGAGCACGGTGTACTTCGCGGGCGACACCGACCTGTTCGACGGGATGGAGGACCTCGGCCGCCACGGCATCGACGTCGCACTGCTCCCGGTCTGGGGCTGGGGCCCACGGCTCGGGGCTGGCCATCTCGACCCGGAACGGGCTGCCGAGGCGGTCGCCCGCATTCGGCCCCGCGTGGCCATTCCCATCCACTGGGGCACGTTGTGGCCGATCGCGATGCGCTGGCGTCGCCACCGGCTCAGCGAGCCGCCGATCCAGCTGGCGGAGGCGGTGCGTCGTCGAAACCTGCCGACCCACGTCGAGGTCCTGTCGCCGGGGCAGACGTTCACCCTCCCGGCCCGCGGGGAGGGAGTGGCCTGACTCCAGGCCCGGCGACGCGCTAGTACAGGTAGCTTGCCATCGCGAAGGTCCTGTTGCCGGCGCGCCGCAGCCAGCCGACCGCGACCGCGCCCGGGACCGAGCCCGCGATGTCGGGCTCGAACAGCGTCGAGACGAAGCGATCGGCGACCTCCGCGTCGTCGAACAACAGCCCGAGCTCCGGGTTGCGATACATCGCCCACGCGTCGAGATTGAGCGTGCCGACGAGAACCCGCTCGTCGGCGACGATCACCTTGGCGTGGACGACCGCCGGGTACTCCCAGACCTCGACCCCGGCGCCGACCAGCGCGTCGTAGTGGTGCTGGAACGCGCGGTACGTGACAGCGTTCGCGTGCGCGCTGTCGGCGACCACCAGGCGGACGCGGACGCCGCGCCGGGCGGCCGCGACGATCTCGCGGATCACGTGAGGCTCGCCGATGTAGTAGTTCATGACGTCGAGGCGACGCGTGGCGCCGCGGATCAGGTCGACCGCGGCATCGCTCAACGGCAGCCACCCGCGCGGCCAGTTCATGATGACCGTCACCGCGTGCGGCCCCTCCTCGGTCACCTGCGGGAAGTAGGCGTCCAGGTCGTCACCGTCCGGCAGGCGGCCGCCGTGGTAGCCGAAGGACGCCAGGAAGATCGCCTGCAGCTGGCGCGTGACCGGGCCGGTGAAGCGGATGTAGACGTCATGGAAGCGCCCGTCGAAGAAGTGATCCTCGAGCCCGGCGCCGCCCACGTATCCCACCGCCCCGTCGACCAGGACGAGCTTGCGATGCTCAACCCGTCCGCTCTGCCGCAGCTGCGCGGTCAGGCGGCGCGCGCCGACCGGACCGTGACGATCCGGCGGGAACAGGTCGTGCAGCATGACCTCGACGCCCGCGCCGGCCAGCGTTGCGAACATCTCCCGAGAGCCGGTGAACGCGTGGCTGCCGAGCGCATCCACGATGAGCCGCACGGGCACGCCGTCGCGCGCCTTCTGCGCGAGGAGCGGAGCGAACTGGTCGCCGATGACGCCCGGCTGGAAGCCGTACTGCATGATGTGGACGGAGTGGCGGGCGGCGGCGATGTCCTCGAGCATCCGTGGGTAGAACATGCGTCCCTCGGGGAGGACCTCCACGTCGGCGGCGCTCGACGGGGACCACAGCCGCGCCAGGTCGGCGTGCGCCGGACCGGGCGGGGTCGTGACGTGGCGAACGTAGTCGAGGGCGTCCGCGACCGCGATCGGTCCCGACTGCTCGGTGGCCTCGAGCCTGGGCCCGGCACGGAGCGCGAACCACCACGCCGCCACGCCGGCCGCGGCCAGCGGTCCCACAATCCACGAGATTCTGCTCATCGGGCCATCATCCTCATGCAAGCAATCCCTCCACCAACACCAGGACACCAACGGCGCCGACGACGATCGCTCCTGCCAGGCTCCCCTCGATGCGATCGAGCGCCGGACGTGCGCGGTCGGCGAGGGCGTCGAATCGGGGGCGCCGGAAGACGTACAGCACCATCGGCCCCCAGACGGACACCTGCCACACCGCGATCATGATGGCGGCGAAGCCGAGCCCGGAGATCATCGTGTCGCTGAGCTGGCCGATGCGATAGCCGCCCGCCAGGAGAACGAGCAGCCGGCCGAACGACTGGATTGCCATCCCGGCCCCGAGACCCGCCGCCGACGCGAGGGTGTGACGCGGCGGCTGTGGCGGCAAGGTGCTGCGTCGCTGGTGCTGCACCGCCATGAAGATGGCGACGCCGATCATGATCAGACCGAGCGCGACGCTAATCGTGCCTGCCGCGGCGAGCCCGGCCGCCTGCACCCCGAGCACGCCGAGCAACGCCACCACGGCGAAGACCGCGGTGCTGCCCAGGGCGTAGGCGAGTGCCCGCGGCCACGGGGCGGAGTCGGAGGTGAGCAGGACGACCGACATTGCCAGCCGAGTCGGCGAGAACGCGCCGATCGCCCCGAACAGGATGGCCGTCAGGAAGAGCTCGAACGATCTGTCGATCACTGGGCGCCTCGGGATGAGGGGTGGTCGTGGCCGCGCACGACGCGATTGTCAGGGATTGGCGCAATCCTCGGTGCTCGCTCGACGCACGGTTAGGCGCAGCGTCAGCCGCAACGTCGCACCGGATGCGAGCAGCATCGGCGCGTCCGCCTCTGCGGCGACGAGTCGACGAAGGCCATCGGGGCCGTGGCTCTGTGGCTCGACGGCGACCGCGTCGAGGTCGACAGGTGCGGCCACCGCCACGAGCGGATCCGGCCCGTCGATCTGCATGTCGGCCCGGACGCCGGCCGCCGGCCACCCGAGCTCGATCCGACGGCCCCGCAAGCGGGTGTACGTCACATCGGTTCCGGCTGAGGGAGCGGTCGCCGTGCGCAGGTCAAGCATCCCGTCGACCGACGCCGGGTCCGCGGGCGAGGCGACGTTGGCCGGGTACACCGCGTCCGCGGGAATCGCGACCTCCATCGGGGCGACGAACCATGGATGCAGCCCGATCCCGGCCGGCATCGCGCCGTCGGAGCAGTTCTCGAGGGCATAGGCGATGGTCAGCATCTCCCTCTCGACCGCCGGCATCGCAGTCACCTGATATGCCCAAGGCCAGCCGTTGCCTCCACCGGCGACGCGCATGGAGCCGTCCGGCGAGATCTGCCACGGGCGCGCGTACACCTGCCCGTGGATGGCGGTGCCATCCGGAAAGTTCGGGGCCAGCTCCACGGTCCGCCCAGCCACCTCGAACGGGTGTGCGGCGACCCGGTTGCACCATGGAGCCATGACGTACGCGCCCCAGAAGAACGGATCGCGCTCATGGACGGCGCGGGTGGGCGGCGTGCGCAGCAGGTCGATGCCGAAGGCACGCAGCCGGTGGATGCGCGCGCCCAGCTGCGGGAGCATGACGATCTCGAGCTCGTCGCTACGGAGGACGAGCTCGTCGCTCATCGGGCCAGGGTCATGGCGCGGTCGGGCCGCAGGAGGAACGGGGGGAGGTGCGCCGGAAGGTTCGAGAGCGGCAGGACGTCGGCGTGGAGCTCGATCCCGAGCTGGGACCGCATGTAGTCGCGCCTCCGCTGGATGCGCTCCCAGGCGCCCGGGTGGCGGGCCGCCAGCTCGTCGCGCAGCCCGGCATCGGCGAGCGCGATGCCGTCCTCGATGTTCGTGGTGAAGTAGGTGGTCCCGGTTGCCGGGATGACGTCGACCTGGAAGCACATCCCCGATCGCAGATCGATCGTCGAGCCGGGCGAGATGGGGGAGTTCACCCACTCGTCCAGGTGCAGCTGGTGACCCGGGTTCAGGAAGATGCCGAAGAACGGGTCACCCAGCCGGCGCGCGACGATCTCGTGGAGCTCCCCTCCGGTGACGCCGATGCGGATCGTGGCGTACCACTCGACGATCGCCGCGAAGTACGGTGCCACCAGCCGTTCGACGTAGTCGCCAATGCCGCTCGGCAGCTCCTCCGCGGACTCGACGACGAACCCGGCGCGACAGGTGAGCGCGCCCCAGATGCCGAACGCGGTCGTGAACGGGTCACCACGCTCGATCGCCCGATCGCCGGGACTGAGCAACCCGAACTTCGCGCGCGGACCCGCGGTCAGCATGAGGTGGCAGGAGAGGGGCCACCCGTTCCAACCGAGCAGCGCCACCGCCTCGCGCTCGCTCATGCCCGGTCGGAGGCCGGTCAGCAGCCGTCGTACTCCCTGTGACGTCTGGCAGCTGGCCCACTCGAACGCCGCGAGCTGCTCGACCTCGTTGATCACCCGCATCCCATCGCCGGCGTCGATCAGCAGACCGGTGGCGTTCTCGACCGATCCGGACGCGCCCACCAACGCTCGCATCGCATCGACGAGGTACGCGGGCACGTCGCTCATCCCCGGGCTCGCGTACGACTTCCAGCCGACCAGCCCGAGGCGCGTGCCGGGACCGATCCCCTCATCGGCCAGCAGCCGCGCCAGCGGCTGCGATCGGTCACGCGGCTGGCTCGGCAGGCTGAAGTCCTGGAAGAGGTGGCGCCGCATCGGCAGGGGTGCCGCACCGGCCAGGCCGAAGCACTCGTTGCCGACCAGGATCGCTGGCTCACCCTCGATACCGACGACGAGGAGCGCCTCCTCGAAGCGTGGGTCGAAGCCGGTCAGGTAGGACAGGTTGGCGCTGTGCTCCCGATCGGCGTAGACGAGCAGCCGATCGAAGCCGGCTGCCTCCGCCCGCTCCCGCAGATGGTCGAGGCGGGCCGCATACGTCCCCGAGGAGATCTCGGGCATCGCTTCGGGCATTCCGAAGTCGGGCAGGGCCACGTCGGCGAGTCGCGGCGCACCGAGCGGCGTCATCGGTCGCCCGGGCTCCACACGCGGGGCGCATCGGCCCCTCGCTCGATGACGGCGAAGCTGTCAGCCTCGAGCCGAACGGCCTCGTCACGCGTGCCATCCGGCCAGGTCACGACGACATCAGCGCTGTCGGCGTCGCCGAGGCCGATGTGCGTCCAGCCCGACTCGCCGCTGACGTGGCCGCCACCGACTGTGAGCTCGATGTGGGTCGTCCGCTCGCCGGCGCGGACCTCGATCCACGCGCCGACCGCGTCCCGGTTCGGTCCGTTCTGTTCGAGACGAAAGGCGAGCCAGTGGCCCATCGGCTCCGGCGCACCGGGGGTGCCGGTCCCGACGTTCCGCCACAGCTGCACCGGCTCGCGGCGCATGACGATGACGAGGTCGAGCAGGCCGTCAAGGTTGAGATCCTCGAGCGCCGCGCCCCGAGCGCGGGCGAAGGTCGTGATGCCCGCATCCGGCGCGCCCTCGACGAAGGTCCCGTCGGCCTGCCCGATGAGCAGGTTGCTCGGATCGTCGGCCGCGTACTCCGTCATCGCGTCGACGTTTCCCTTGGACACGAACAGGTCTACCTGGCCGTCATTGTTGACGTCGGCGAACTCCGGGTGCCAGGCGGTCGAGGGCATGGAGGTGTCCTCGCCGGCATAGGGGCGATGGGCGGTCACGCCGCGCCTGAGCGCAATGTCGGTGTACCGCGGCTCACCCGCCTCGGGATCGGCCAGCGTCTGGAGCTTGTTGTCGCCCTGGCTGGTGAGGTACACCTCGGGCCTGCCGTCGCCGGTCACGTCGCGGCTGGCGATCCCCATACCCCAGATTCGCAGCGTCTCCCAACCGTCGGCCTCGGTGTACGCGCGAGGCGCCTCGCCCGGCTCGATGCGCCACAGCTGCTCGGTTCCGTCGCGTGAGTAGTGACGGTCGTTCGAGACCCGCAGGTCGCGGTGGCCGGTTCGGTCCCAGTCGCTGAACAGCATCGAGAGCGGACAGAAACCGGGCGCCAGGGTCACAGCCGAACCGTAGCGCTCGCCATCCGGGCGGAACAGCACGCTCTCGTCGCACTCGATGGTCCGCCGGCTCTCGTCGGGCACGAGGTAGTTGCCGAACGCCATCGTCGGGAGAACGGTGTCCGCCTCCCACGTGGCGCTGAAGGCGGTCGTCCACTCGTCGCCGCCGTCGAGGTTCCAGCGCTCGTTGGCGCGCTCGAAGCGGCAGTCGTCGCGCCCGCGCAGCAGGACGTTCTCGCCGTATCGCAGGACGGCGAGGTCCGTATGCCCGTCAGAGTCGATGTCGAGCGGGTATGCGCCCGTGACCCCCTCGAGGTCCGTTGCCGCATGGGGGACTGGCTCGAATGCCAGGGCGCCGCCGGTCTCGCTCACATTGCGGTACAGCGCCGCCGGTCGCTCGCCGCCGGCGAGGTACATGTCGGGGAACCCGTCCTCGTCGCAGTCGAGCAGGGCGACGCCGCCGCCTACGAAGAACTCGAAATCGCCGTCGTAGCGGTGGTCGACGCCGGCGGACGTCGCCTGCTCCACGAACCGGGGGACCGATCCCGCCGGTCCTCCTGCCGCCTCGTCATCCCGAAGAGCGCGCGCCGCCCACGCGACGCCGCCCACGGCGAAGACGAGGGCGAGGGCGATCGCGATGCGGGTGGCTCGGCGGCTCATGTGGCACATCTGGCGGACAGGCCCGGAATTGTATGCCGCGGACGCGCGCCGACCTCTTGACGCCTGCCGCCATCATGGGCCGCAGCGAATCGCCGATTCGGTCCCAACGGAGGAGGACGCCGGGCTTGACTCGACATGTCGGGGGTGGCACACGAACCCGGGCACGGGGTGCCGCGCTGCTGAGCGCCGTGCTCGTGGCGGGCCTGCTGGGCGGGTGCGGGGCGACGGAGGACTACGAGGTCGAGGGCTGCGAGCCGGCCGATCGCGAGGGGCACTCGGTCGCCCGCGTCTGGGATGAGCAGCTCCTGGCACTGATCCGCCAAGTCGTCCCGGCGCCGACGGTCCACGCCCGCAACCTCTTCCACCTCTCGGTCGCGATGTGGGATGCCTGGGCCGCCTACGACGAGGCTGCGGACGGGTATCTCGTCACCGAGAAACTCGACGCCGACGACGTCACGGCTGCCCGCGAGGCCGCGATGAGCTTCGCCGCCTACCGGATCCTCGCCTGGCGGTACTCGGACGTTGGCGACCTCGAGACGGCGATGGACGAGCTCGATACGACGATGGCCGGCCTCTGCTACCGCACCGACTACGTCACCGTCGAGGGGACCGATCCCGGTGCGCTCGGTAATCGGATCGCAGCCGAGGTCCTGGCGTACGGTGCCACCGACGGCGCGCTCGAGGAGGCCCGGTATCTCGACTCGAGCTACGTCTCGGTCAACGAACCCCTGCCGGTCGCCGAGTCGGGCGCCGTGATGGCCGATCCGAACCGCTGGCAGCCGTTGTCCCTCGCCGAGCAGGTGTCGCAGAACGGGATCGTGATCCCGGGGTCGGTGCAGACCTTCATCGGCCCGCACTGGGGCCACGTGACCGGCTTCGCGCTCCCGCCGTCGGAGACAGGGACGCCGATCGACCCCGGGCCCCCGCCGCTGCTCGGTGACCCGGAGAGCGACGAGGCGTTCAAGCAGGCGGCGCTCGAGATCATCCGGTACAGCAGCCAGCTCGATCCTGCCGACGGCGTCGTCATCGACGCCAGTCCGGGCGCGCTCGGCGACAACTCGCTCGGTGCGAACGACGGGACCGGGCACGACGTCAACCCGGCGACTGGTGAGCAGTACGCTCCGAACGAGATCCTGCGTGCCGACTACCAGCGTGCGTTGGCCGAGCATTGGGCGGACGGACCGAAGTCCGAGACGCCTCCCGGCCATTGGAACGTCATCGCCAACGAGGTATCCGACTCGCCGAACATCTCCTATCGCATTGCCGGCGAGGGCGACGAGGTCGATCGGCTCGAGTGGGACGTGAAGCTCTACCTGGCGTTGAACGGCGCCGTCCACGACGCGGCGGTCGCCGCGTGGGGCTTGAAGGGCTACTACGACTCCGCACGCCCGATCTCGATGATCCGATACCTCGGTGGCAATGGCCAGTCGAGCGACCCCGATGGGCCATCGTACGACCCGGACGGCCTGCCGCTCGAGGACGGGCTGGTCGAGGTCATCACCGAGGAGTCGAGCGCCCCGGGAGAGCGGCACGAGGACCTGGCCGACCACGTGGGCGAGATCGCGATCCTCGCCTGGCGAGGATTCCCGGAGAACCCCGAGACGGACCGCTCCGGGGTGGGATGGATCCGCGCCGTGAACTGGGTGCCGTACCAGCGGTCGACGTTCGTCTCGCCCGCGTTCGCCGGCTACGTGTCCGGCCACAGCACGTTCAGTCGTGCCGCGGCGGAGGTCATGACGGCCTTCACCGGGGACCCGTACTTCCCCGGTGGCCTCCACGAGTGGACGCTGGCGGCGGGCGAGCTCATCCACGAGGACGGTCCTGACGAGGACATCACCCTCGGCTGGGCGACGTATGCCGACGCCGCGGACGCGGCGGGAACCTCGCGGCTGTACATGGGCATCCACATCCCGGCGGACGACGTCGAGGGGCGCCGGGCCGGGGAGCAGTGCGGCGTCGACGCCTGGGCCCTGGCCACAACCTACTTCGACGGCAGCGCGCGCGACTGAGCCGGCCACTTCGCCCCGGCCGCCGATGCGAAGAGGGCCTCCATGACCCGCAGGTTGGCGACCGCGTCGGCCGGCGGGACCGGGGCCGGCCGGCCCGCGAGGACCGCACCGGCGAAGGCCTCCGCCTCGGCCGTGTACGGGTCGGCGGTGTCGAACGTGAGCGTCTCCACGTCCGGCGCGACCGGCGGGTCTCCACCGGCCGCGACGTGGATGCGCGTCGGCCGGTCGGGCGGGATGTTGAATGGGATCTCGATACTGATCCGTCCCTTCGTGCCGTAGACGTGCACGCGCTGATCGTCCTCGGCCCGTGTCGAGGCCGTGAAGGTCGCGAGCCGGTCGCCGAATGCGAGGATGCCGGTCACGACGGTATCGGTCCCGTCCGTCGGATCGCGAACGATCGCGCCGGTCACCAGGTCCGGCTCACCGTCCAAGAGCAGGCGCGACAGGTTCACGCAGTAGCAGCCGATGTCGTACAGCGCCCCGCCCCCCGCATCGAGAATGTTGCGGATGTTCGTTGGGTCGTCGTTGTAGTAGCTGAACCAGCTCTGGACCGCCACCAGCGGGCCGATGCGTCCCGACGCGACGAGCTCGCGCACCGCCACCCATGACGGGTGGTGGCGATACATGAAGGCTTCCATGAGGACCACGCCCGCCTCGTCGGCAGCGGCGATCATGCCTTCGGCCTCCTCGGCGGTCAGCGCCAGCGGTTTCTCGCACAGGACGTGCTTGCCGGCGCGCGCCGCAGCGATCGTCCACGGGGCATGGAGGTGGTTCGGGAGCGGAATGTAGACCGCGTCGACGTCCGGATCGGCGAGAAGCGCGTCGTACGACCCGTGGGCGCGCGGGATGTCGAGCGCGGCCGCGACCGCCTGCGCCGCGCCAAGGTCGCGCGAGCCGATCGCCACGACCTCGCAGTTCGGCCCGCCCGCGATCCCGGGAATGACCTTCGTGCGACCGATGGTGGCCGTCGACAGGATTCCCCAGCGCAGCTTTCGCACTCCGCTCACCCCCAGGAGGTCTCGGTGACCGGCCGGAAGGCGACCTCCAGGATCCGATGCGTCCGCGGACGGGTGAGGACGAACATGACGGCCTCCGCTACCTCCTCGGGACGCATCATCCCGGCAAGCTCGGGCATGTCGGGCGTCCGCCCGCGCCCCATGGCGAAGTCCGTGGCCACCCCACCTGGACAGACGTTGGTGCAGCGGATGCCGTGCTCGCGTAGCTCGTGATCGAGGGCCCGTGTCAGCCCGACCTGCGCGAACTTCGAAGCGCAGTAGACCGCCTCGTTCGGCAGGCCGCGCCGCCCCGCCTCGCTTGCAAGCGTGACGATGTCGGCCGCCGTGCTGCGCATCAGGTGGGGAAGGGCGGCACGGACCGTGTGGATCGCGCCCTTCACGTTGATCTCGATCATCTCGTCGAGGTGCTCGGGCGGCAGGTCGAGGATCGGTCCGTACGCGCCGACGCCTGCGTTCACGAACAGGATGTCGAGGCCGCTGTGGCGGGCGACGACGGTCTCGACGGCTGCGCCGATGGCGGCCGGATCGCGCACGTCGGCGGCCACGCCGACCGCGTCGGGGAGGCCCAGGTCGTCACCGCTGCGGGACACCAGGCCGAGCTTCACGCCCGCCGCATCGAGCATGCGTGCCGTAGCGGCGCCGATGCCGCGGCTTGCTCCGGTGATCAGGGCCACGCGCCCGTGCAGGCTCTCCATCGTCGTCCCTCGTCGTCCCTCTCGTCCCTCGTCGGTCGCCGGAGGGGCTCCGCGGGGCGCAGACTGCCGAGGAATGCCCGGGTCCGGCCGATCTATTGACACGCGCCTCCGCAATGTAAGAGTCTACGACAAACATTTGGGCAAGAGGAGCACAAACCGGGTGACGCCTCGGGATGTGGTCGGTCAGCGCAGCGAGACAGTTCGCCGCGCGAACCTCAGCTCCATCGTCCGCGAGCTGCACCTCCGAGGCCCGCTCTCACGCTCGGAGCTCGTCCTGCGCACCGGACTGACCCGCAGCGCGATCCGTGGCCTGATCGGCGAGCTCGTCGGCGCGGAGCTGGTGGCGGAGCACCGAAGCACGCCAGCCGGGACGCCCGGCCGGCCGTCGCCGCTCGTCCGCCCCCGGGCCGACCAGGCCGTGGTCCTTGCTCTCGAGGTCAACGTGGACTCGCTGGCCATGGCGATCGTCGGGCTGGGCGGCACGATCCACCGCCTTGAGCGCGTCGACCGACCCCGCGCCCACGAGGCGGTGGACGACATCGTCAGCGATCTCACCGATCTCGTCGCCCCGTTCCTTCCCGGCCTTCGGCAGAGCGACGCGCTGGCCGGCATCGGGGTCGCGGTGGCGGGCGTTGTGCGGCGCACCGATGGCGTCGTGCGCCACGCGCCGAATCTCGGTTGGCGAGACGTTCCGCTGGGTGATCGGCTGACCACCGCCCTCGCCCTCGACGCGCCCCTCTGGATCGCTAATGAGGCCGACCTCGGCGGCCTTGCCGAGCATCGTCGCGGGGCGGCGATCGACGTCGACGACGTCGTATACATCACGGGCGAGGTCGGTGTCGGCGGGAGCGTCACGATCGGCGGTCAGCCCCTGGTCGGCAGCGCCGGATACGCATCCGAGGTCGGCCACATGGCGGTGAACCGGGACGGAGCGCCCTGCGGATGCGGCTCGACCGGCTGCTGGGAAACCGAGATCGGCGAGCGGGCACTCTTGATTCGGGCCGGGCAAGACCCCGACGGCGGCCGCGAAGCGGTGACGCAGCTGATCGAGGCAGCCCGCCGCGGCGATCCGGCGGCGATGGCCTCCCTCGAAGGGGTGGCCGGCTGGCTCGGTGTGGGGCTCGCGACCCTCGTCAATATCTTCAACCCCAGGCTGGTCGTCCTCGGCGGCGTCTTCGAGCGCATCCATCCTGTGGTGGGGCCGTCGGTGGAGCGCTCCCTGGCGGATCACTCCTTGCTAGCGTCCCGCGAGCTGGTGCACATCGTTCCGGGTGAGCTCGGCATCGATGCGCCGATTCTTGGCGCGGCAGAGCTTGCGTTCGAGGACCTCCTGGCCGACCCGGCCACCCGGATTCGGCCGCGGGCGCTCGCGGCGGCCGGGGGCTAAGCGATGAAACAGAACCCGAATCCGCATACGCAAATCGAAGCGCAACGAGGAGGGGCTTGACAGGGTAGTAGCCTATCGCGAGGCCCGCCATCGCCAGATGACGGCTGATTCGAGGTTCGGAGGAGAGCATTTCATGGTGACTCGGAGGCTTGCAGCCATCCTGGGCGTCCTCGCCCTTGTGATGGCCGCGTGCGGCACCGACGGGGGTGATGCGTCTGATGGCGGCGGCGGCGAATCGGCTGCGGCCGGTGGCGACTGCACCGTCGGCGTGTCGTGGAACAACTATCAGGAAGAGCGTTGGGCGCTTCGCGACGAGCCCAACATCCAGGCGGCCCTCGACGAGGTCGGCGCCGAGTACATCTCGGCTGACGCCGGCTCCTCGGAGGAGCAGCAGGCGAGCGACGTCGAGACCCTGCTCGCGGATGGTGCGGACGTCCTCATCATCCTGGCCCAGAACACCGAGACGATCCTGCCATCGGTGCAGGCCGCCATCGACCAGGGCGTGCCGGTCATCGGATACGACCGGCTCATCGAGGATGACGAAGCCTCTACGTCAGCTTCGACAATATCGCCGTCGGTCGCATGCAGGCCGAAGCCGTCCTGGAGCAGGTCTCCGAGGGCAACTTCGTGATCATCAAGGGCAACGGGGCGGACGCCAACTCCGACTTCCTGCGCGACGGCATGACCGAGGCCGGGATCCCGGCCGAGGGCGAGACCAGTGACACGATCACCATCGTCGGCGAGACGTACACCGATAACTGGGATCCGGCGCTGGCCCAGACCGAAATGGAGCAGTTCCTGACCCAGAACAACAACGAGGTCGACGCCGTGCTGGCCGAGAATGACGGCATGGCGGGCGGCGTCGTTGCTGCCCTCGAGGCGCAAGGGATCGCCGGTCAGATTCCGGTATCCGGCCAGGACGGCGACATCGCCGCCCTGAACCGCGTCGCGCTCGGCACGCAGACCGTCGACGTCTGGAAGGATGCGCGCGAGCTTGGCCGGGCGGCCGGCGAGGCTGCCGCTGCCCTCTGCGAGACCCCGGACATCGCTGCCGTCGAAGGTACCGAGGAGTTCGAGAGCCCCGGCGGTAACACGCTGACCTCGATCCTTCTCGAGCCGATCCCGATCACCCAGGACAACCTGGATGTCGTGCTCGACGCCGAGTGGATCAGCGAGGACGATCTCTGCCAGGGTGTCGAGGCCGGCTCACTGGAAGTCTGCCCCTGATCCAGCGGTCATCGTGACAATCGCCCTGCGCCCGCCGGCCATCGGCGGGCGCAGGGACACCACCCGGCTATTCGCCACTCCACAGGAGCCCGAATGTCCGAGGTAACGACCCCGACAGATGTGACCATCGGCGAGCGTCTCCGCAGCCTGCCCGAGGGTGCGCGCGGGGTGGCTCGAACCGCCGATGTCGATACGCGGTTGGTGGGCCTGCTCATCGCCCTGGTCGTCATCTGGGTGGGCTTCAACGTCGCGTCCGGCGGGACGTTCCTCACGGCGCGCAACCTCTGGAACCTCTCGGTCCAGAGCGCTTCCATTGCGATCATGGCGACCGGCATGGTGCTCGTCATCGTGTCGCGCAACATCGATCTCTCGGTCGGCTCGATGCTCGGGTTCATCGGCTACACGATGGCGATGGCCATGACGGTGTGGCTCCCCGAGACCCTCGGCATTGGGCCTGGACCACCCCGCGACCTGGATCATCGTCGTCGCGCTCGGGCTCGTGCTCGGCCTCGTCGTCGGCGGCATCCAGGGCTTCGTCATCGCCTACGGCAACATCCCGTCATTCATCGTCACGCTCGGCGGCCTGCTCGTCTTCCGCGGACTCATCTTCCAGTACGCCCAGGGCCAGACCATTGCGCCCCTCGACACGACCTTTCAGGCTGCTCGGAGGCGGGCCGCAGGGCTCGCTGGGCGAGTGGGGATCGTGGGCCGTCGGCATCGTCGCCGTCGCGGTCGTCCTCGTGGGCCTCGTCCTCCTGCGGCGTCGCCAGGCGAAGTACGGATTCCAGGTGCGGCCGCTGTGGGCCACCGTGGCCATCGGTGTCGTCGCGGTCATCGTGATCCTCGGCGCGGTTTGGGTGGCGAACTCCTACCCATGGCCCGAGCAGCTCGCGAACCAGTACGCCCAGGCCAACGGCATCGAGGTTCCTCCGGGCGGCCTCATCATCCCGACCGGGATCGCCTACCCGGTACTCATCATGATCGGCGTCGGGATCGTCATGACGCACCTCGCCGAGCGGCGCAGGTTCGGACGGAACGTATACGCCATCGGTGGCAACCCGGGGGCGGCCGAGCTGAGCGGGATCAACACGAAGCGAACGATCATGCTCGTCTTCGCAGTGATGGGACTGCTCGCGGGCGTCAGCGCGATCGTCCAGACCGCGCGCCTCAATGCCGCGGTCACCGGGCTCGGCGTGACGAACGAGCTGGACGTCATCAGCGCGGCCGTCATCGGCGGCACGTCGTTCGCCGGGGGCATCGGGACGATCCCGGGTGCCATCCTGGGAGCCGTCGTGATGCAGTCACTCAGGTCCGGCATGCTCGTCATGCGGGTCGACTCGCCGACCCAGGACATCGTGGTCGGCATCGTGCTCGTCGCGGCCGTCGGCTTCGACGCGTGGATCCGGCGGAGATCGACATGAGCGCGCTTCCCCAGGGCGTCGAGCCCACTCCGCCTCCCGTCTCGGCGGACGGGTATCTCGTGGAGATGCGCGACGTCAGCGTCTCATTCGGCGGCGTGCACGCCGTGAACGGGGTGACGATCGACCTTCGCCCCGGCGAGGTGGTCGGCCTGGTCGGCGGTAACGGGGCCGGCAAGTCGACGCTCATGAAGGTCCTCTCCGGGGCGCAGGCGCCGGACTCCGGCACGATCACGATCGGCGGCGATGTCGCGACCATCAACAACCCTCGCGACGCACGAACCTACGGCATCGAGTGCATCTACCAGACGCTGGCGCTGGCCGACAACCTCCACGCTCCCGCCAACGTGTTCCTGGGCCGGGAGCTCGTCCGGCGCTCCGGCGTCCTCGACGACCCGGCGATGGAGGACGCGACGCGCAAGCTGATGAAGCGCCTGAACCCGCGCTTCAAGAATTTCAAGGGCGCCGTGCAGTCGCTGTCGGGTGGCCAGCGGCAGTCGGTCGCCATCGCTCGCGCGATCCAGTTCAACGCCACGATCCTGATCATGGACGAGCCGACGGCGGCGCTCGGCCCGGCCGAGACGGCCCAGGTGCGCGACCTCATTCGTCAGCTGAAGGACGAGGGCCTCGGCATCTTCCTCATCAGCCACGACATCCACGACGTGTTCGACCTGTCGGACCGGATCAGCGTCATGTACCACGGCCAGATCGTCGACACCGTGAAGCACGACGACATCACGACCGACGACATCCTGGCCATGATCATCCTCGGCAAGAAGCCGACCGAGGTCAGCCGCGAGGAGCTCGAAGAGCTCAAGATCTGACCCAAGCGGGAGGGTCAGGTCATCCGCGGGAAGAGCGGCGCCAGCGCCGGATACAGCTCCCGATGCAGTGCGTGTCGTTCCGCGTATCCGGCGGCCTCCGGGCCGGGCTCCGCCAACGGCTCGACGCGCACCGACCGGTCGACGGCGTCCGCCACCGATGCCGCGAGTCCGCCAGCGGGGGCGGCGAGGAGGGCCGCACCAAAGGCCGCCCCCTCCGTCGTGCCGACCCCCGCGATGGCCACGTCCAGGACGTCCGCAAGGATCTGCCGCCAGAGCGGGCTGGCGAGGCCGCCCCCGGACGCGCGCACGACCGACGGCGGCGGCATGCCGGCGGCGACCATGAGATCGAGCCCGTCCCGCAGCCCGTACGTCACGCCTTCGAGCACCGCACGGGTCAGGTGACGGCGATCATGAGCCACAGTCAGGCCGATGAACGCGCCCCGCGCGTTCGGGTCCGGATGCGGGGACCGCTCGCCGGTGAGATAGGGCAGGAACCAGAGACCGTCGCTACCCGGCGGGACCGTGCCGGACTCGGATACGAGTTCGTCGAAGCCGGTGCCCGGCGCGAGCGCGTCACGGAACCACCGCAGGCTTCCGGCGGCGGACAACATGACGGACATCAGATGCCATCGCTCGGGGATCGCGTGGCAGAAGGCGTGGACCCGCCCACGCGGCTCGACGATCGGGCGGTCCGTGGCGGCGAACACGACCCCCGAGGTCCCGAGCGAGAGCGCAACGACGCCGGGAGCGATCGCGCCCACGCCGACCGCGTTGGCCGCCTGGTCGCCGGCGCCCGCGACGACCGGCGTACCGGCCCGGAGACCGGTCGCCTCGGCCGCCGCCGCGGTCACCTCGCCGGTCACGTCGGGGCCCTCGAGCGTGGGCGGGAAGAGTGCCGGATCGAGCTCGAGCGCCGCCAGCACCTCGGCCGACCAGTCGCGCGCGGCGAGGTCGAACAGGAGCGTTCCTGCGCCATCGGCCTTGTCGACGGCATGGATGTCGGTCAGCTTCAGGCGCACATAGTCCTTCGGCAGCAGCACGTGGGCGACCCGCTTCCACGCGTCCGGCTCGTTATTCCGCACCCAGAGCAGCTTCGGCGCGGTGAACCCCGTGAGCGCATCGTTGCCGGTGATCGCGACCAGCCGCTCGAACCCGACCGCATCGCGGATGGCGGCGCACTCGAACTCGGTGCGCTGGTCGTTCCACAGGATCGCCGGACGGACCGGCCGGTCGGCTTCGTCCAGAAGAACGGCCCCGTGCATCTGCCCGGTCAGGCCGACCGCGACGACCGCGCCACCGTCCACGCCCGCCGCCGCCAGCGCGCGGCCGACGGCCTCCGTCGTCCCGCCCCACCACAGCTCGGGGTCCTGCTCGCTCCACCGAGGCCGGGGCGTGCGGTAGGCGTACTCGGCGATGCCGATCCCGCGCACGGCGCCGTCGCCGTCGACGAGGATGGCCTTGGTGGCGGTGGTCGAGACGTCGAGGCCGAGGACGAGGGGCAGCGGTGTCACCCCTCCCGGTCGGCCGCCCAGATCCGCTGGTTGACGAGATTCTCGAGTCGCTCCTGGCCACCGGAGCGCGGGGTCGGCTCGATCGCGTCGTCCACGACCCGTGCCTCGATATCGGCCAGCGACAGCCCGCCGCCGAGGATGTCGGCGCCGAGCGGATCGGCCCAGCCCGCGTAGCGGCGCTCCTTTTCGTTCGCCAGGTCACCGGCCTCCAGCAGCGCGGCCGCCGCGACGAGCGCGCGCGCCAGTGTGTCGATGCCCCCGATGTGCGCGTGGAACAGGTCGGCGCGATCCATGCTCTGCCGCCGCAGCTTGGCATCGAAGTTGAATCCGCCGGTGGTGAAGCCGCCAACGCGCAGGATCTCGTACAGGGCGAGCGTCAGCTCGTCGACCGAGTTCGGGAACTGGTCGGTGTCCCAGCCGTTCTGCGGGTCACCTCGGTTCATGTCCACGCTGCCGAAGATCCCGCGGCTGATGGCGACGGCGATCTCGTGCTGGAAGCTGTGCCCGGCCAGCGTCGCGTGGTTTGCCTCGATGTTGACGCGGTATTCGTCCTGGAGACCGTGACGGACGAGGAAGGAGTCGACGGTGGCCGAGTCGTAGTCGTACTGGTGCTTCGTCGGCTCCTGCGGCTTCGGCTCCAGCAGGAGCGTCCCGGTGAAGCCGATGCGGTGCTTGTGCTCGGCCACGAGAGCGAGGAATCGCGCCAGCTGGGCTTCCTCGCGGGCGAGGTCGGTGTTGAGGAGCGTCTCGTACCCCTCGCGGCCGCCCCATAGGACGTAGTTCGCGCCGCCCAGCCGATGGGTGATCTCGAGCATGTGCTTGACCTGCGCGGCCGCGTACGCGAAGACCTCGGGGTCGGGGTTCGTCGCCGCCCCGGCCGCGTATCGGGGGTGCCCGAACAGGTTGGCGGTGCCCCACAGCAACCGGACGCCCGTGCGGTGCATGTGGGACTCGATCTCGTCGGCGATCTCGTGGAGCATCGTGGTGGTCTCGGAGAACGTGCGGCCTTCAGGCGCGACGTCGCGGTCGTGGAACGTGATGAACGGCACGCCCAGCGAGCCGACGAACTCGAATGCCGCGTCGAGCTTCGCGCGCGCTGCCGGCATCGGTTCGGCGCCCGGCGCGAGCCACGGTCGATCGAATGTCCCGACGCCGAAGACGTCGGACCCGGGCCAGTTGAACGAGTGCCACAGGCAGACCGCGATCCGCAGGTGGTCCTCCATGCGCTTCCCGAGCACGTGCCGATCGGGCTGGTAGACCTTGAACGCGAGGGGATCGGCCGATTCGAGCCCGCCGAACCCGATCCGCTCCGGCACGTCCGAGAAGAAGCCCGCCACGCGTCCGATCCTCCATGCTTGCGCGCCACCTACCGGTTCCACGACGGTATCAGATGCGTTTGTGAACGAGAAGCACAAAATCGAGCGCATGGACTGGGCCGAAGCCGATGCGCGCGGTCAGCCCTCTTCGGCGGCCGGCGTCTCCGGGCGCCGTCGCTGCGTTGCATAGGCGGCCGCTGCGGCAATGAACCCCGTGATGGCAAGCACGAAGGCGAGCGGGCGGAGGCTCGCCACGAGGGCCTCAACCACCGCTTTCAGCGCATCGCGCGCCTCGGCCGATGCGACGGCCCGCTCGAGGCCTGCCGCGATGACCTGGACGATGACGAGGCCGAGCAGCAGGCCGAGCCCGCCGCCGATGGCGACCCGGATGGCGCCGGTGGCGACCGACGGTGCCGTCGCGATGGCGGCCGCGGAGAGCCCGATGCTGATGATGACGAGCGCCCACACGATCCGATCGAGCATGCGGACGAGGTCCTGGAGCTCCTGGAGCTGTTGCTCGGACATCAGCGGCACCTGCCCGTAGTCGGCGGGCAGGTCCGCGCCGAGCGCCTCGGCCAGCCGCTGGATCGCGGCCGTCGGGTCATCGGAGGCGGGGATCTCCGGTATCCGGCCCCCGAGCCCGAGGACCTCGACGCCACGCGCCGCCAGGCCCCGCAGCGCCTCGGCGATGAGCGGCACGACGTTGAGGCGGACCTGCCCCTCGGCGATCACCACGTTCGGCAGCTGGTCGAGCTCGTCGCGCAGCAGCAGCACCGTCCGTTCGTGCGCCACGGTGGCGACCTCGATGATGGCCGCCGACGTGCGCGGATCGGTCACGAACTGGTCCACCGCGTCGCGGATGCGGGACTCGAGGCCCCCGGCGATCGGTCCCGCCAGGCGGCTCAGGTCGAGGAGGTTGAGCCGCTGGAGCCGGGCGACCTGGTCATCCGTCAGGTTCAGGGCATCCGCGAGGCCCTGAGCTGAGCCGGTCGTCCACGTCGGTGAGTGCCGTCGCGATGCGGTTCTCGAGGTCGAGCGCGGTGAGGAGCTGGGTGGAGAGGTAGTCGGCCGTGACGAGCTGGACGGCCTCGCTCTCGATGGCTGGCGAGATGGTCGCGATGAAGTTATCGGTGTCGAGCACCGTGTCGTGGACCCACGCGGCAAGGACCGATGCGGTGATCCCGATCGCGGCGAGGACGGCGAGCACCCACGACGCCACCGGCCGCACCCATGCGCGGCGGGAGCCGCGGTCGTCGGCCGCCGCCGGCTCCGGTGCCTCCTCGGTCGCGGGATCGTCGGTCACATCGCAGCTCCGCGGCTCGTCGGCGCGAGCCGGTTCCTTCCCGTCCCGTACGCCGACGGCGCCCGAATTGGATCATTCATCGTCCCCCGTGACGGCGAGGGACGTCGTGGTAGGGTAGCGCCGCGTTCGGGGTGCCTGGGCGCACCGCATCGGCCACGGCTCACGCGTCCGCCCCTCGTGCCATGGGTGGCGACCAACTGCACACGAGAGGGACCTTGGGACTCTTCGACGGCCTGCTCGGCCTCCTCAGCCACGACGTCGGAATCGATCTCGGGACGGCGAACACGCTCGTTACCGTGCGGAACCGCGGGATTGTCATCAGTGAGCCGTCGGTGGTGGCAATGGACACCCGTTCGAAGCGCGTCCTTGCCATCGGCGCCGAGGCGAAGCGCATGGTCGGCCGGACGCCGGCAAACATCGTCGCCATCCGGCCGTTGCGCGACGGGGTCATCAGCGACTTCGACGTCACCGAGCAGATGATCCGCTACTTCATCAACAAGGTCCACGACCGATACGCGCGGATCCCGCGACCGCGCGTCCTGGTCGGGATCCCGTCCGGGGTGACGGAGGTCGAGAAGCGGGCTGTCCGCGACGCCACGATCAACGCCGGCGCGCGCTGGGCGCGGCTCATCGAGGAGCCGATGGCCGCCGCCATCGGCGCCGGCCTGCCGGTGAGCGAGCCGTCGGGCAGCCTGATCGTCGACATCGGTGGCGGCACGACGGAGGTCGCGGTCATCAGCCTTGGCGGCATCGTCGTCAGCCGGTCGGTGCGCATCGGCGGCGACGAGATGGACACCGACATCGTCGGCTTCGCCCGGCGCGAGTACAACCTGCTGATGGGCGAGCGGACTGCCGAAGAGATCAAGATCGCCATCGGCTCGGCATATCCCGAGGAGCACGCCGATCGCACAGTCACGTTCCGGGGCCGCGACCTCCTCACCGGGCTGCCGCGCTCCGTGGAGGTCGGCGGCGACCAGATCCGCGAGGCGCTGGAGCCGTCGGTGGCGCAGATCGTCGAGGCGATCAAGGAGACGATCGAGGAGACCCCGCCGGAGCTCGTGGCCGACATCATGGACCAGGGGATCGTCCTGGCCGGGGGCGGCGCCCTGCTGGCCGGGCTCGACCGCCGGGTCGCGGAGGCGACCCAGATGCCGGTCCACATCGCCGACGACCCGCTGACCTGCGTCGTGCGCGGCACCGGCCGCGTGCTCGAGGAGCTCGACCAGCTCGAGCGCGTGCTCGTCTCCGAGCAGTTCACCCGCGCCCCACGCTGATGTACGGGCCGTCCAGCCCGAACCGACGGAACCGGGCGGGGCTGTGGTTCGCCGGTTTCACCATCGCCAGCCTGCTCATGCTGTTGGCCAGCTCGACGGAGCCGGCCCGGACCCTCCAGGAGGTGACCGCGCGGGCCCTCGACCCGGTTCGCCAGACGCTCAGCGGCTTCGGGTCCGGCGTGGCCGGGCTGTTCGGCGCGGTGGGTGAGATCGACCGGCTGCGCGGGGAGAACCAGGAGCTGCGCGTGGCGCTCGCCGGTGCCGAGCAGCGCATCGCCGAGCTCACCGAAGCCGCCCGCGAGAACGAGGAGCTGCGGGAGCTGCTCGGGATCACTCAGGCGCTGGAGATGGAGCTCTTCCCGGTGCGGATCATCGGCCGCGACCCGTCAAACCTGGCGTGGGAGGTTCGGATCGACGCCGGCGCCGATGACGGCATCGCGGAGGGCATGCCAGTCGTCGCCAACGCGGATGGGGCCGGTGCGCTGGCCGGCACCGTCGTGTCCGTCGGTGCTGACACCGCCCGGGTGCGGTTCATCGTGGACACCCGGTCGGTGGTGATCGCCGTGGACCAGGCGACCCGCGCCCTCGGCGAGGTGCGTGGCCAGCCCGGCGGCCAGCTGGTCATGGGAAGCATCCCGGTCAACGAGGCGGTCGAGCCCGGCGCCACGATCGTGAGTGCCGGCCTGACGTATGGGACCGAGGCCAGCCGCTATCCCGGTGGCCTTCTCATCGGGACCGTTCAGGCGGTCGAGGCGGACCCGAACGCATTGACGCAGACCGCCTTCGTGCGCCCTGCGTTCGACGCGGCCTCGGCCGAGCGCCTCCTGGTCGTGGTCGACTTCAGCCAGGGCTGAACGGCCATCGCCGAGCCACTAGAATTGGCCCGCCCCAAGGAGATCGCATGACCGAGCGCGCCGACGTGCGCATCCACGCCACCGCGGAGGTCTCACCCGACGCCGTCATTGGTCCCGGCTCGAGTGTCTGGAACCAGGCACAGGTTCGCGAGCGCGCCCGCATCGGCGCCCGCTGCGTCATCGGCAAGAACGTGTACGTCGACGTCGACGTCGCGATCGGTGATGACGTGAAGGTCCAGAACAACGTCAGCCTGTTTCACGGCGTGACCGTCGAGGACGGCGTCTTCATCGGTCCGCACGTCTGCTTCACGAACGATCGGGTGCCGCGCGCGATCAACCCGGACGGCAGCCTGAAGACCGATGCGGACTGGCAAGTCAGCCCCACCATCGTGCGGCGTGGCGCCGCCCTGGGCGCGAACAGCACGATCCTGCCCGGCATCAGCATCGGTCGGTGGGCGATGGTCGGGGCCGGGAGCGTGGTGACCCGTGACGTCGCCGACCACGAGCTCGTGGCGGGCAACCCGGCGAATCGGCTGGGCAGTGCCTGTGCCTGCGGTCAGCCGCTGCGTGACCTGGACGGATCGCCGTTCCGTGGCCGATGCCCGCGGTGCAACGAGACATTCCCGCCGGAGTCCGACCGGTGAGGGTGCTCACCGTGGTCGGCGCGCGGCCACAGTTCGTGAAGGCGGCGCCGGTCAGTCGCGTCCTCCGCGAGCGTCACGCCGAGGTCCTTGTGCATACCGGTCAGCACTACGACGACGCGATGAGCGCCGCCTTCTTCCGTGACCTCGAGATGGCCGAGCCGGCCGTGAACCTGGAGGTCGGCAGCGGAGCCCACGGGGCGATGACCGGCGAGATGATCCGACGCCTGGAGCCGATCGCCGTCGAGCACGAGCCCGACGGGGTCCTCGTCTACGGCGACACGAACTCGACCCTCGCGGCGGCGGTGGTGGCGAGCAAGATCGTCCGATCCGACGGCCGCCGCCCATGGCTGGCCCACGTGGAGGCCGGCCTGCGGTCCTTCAACCGCCGCATGCCCGAGGAGCGCAACCGCGTCGTCGCCGACCACCTCGCGGACGTCCTGCTGGCCCCCACCACCACGGCCATGGCGAACCTGGAGCGGGAGGGGCTCGGCGCGCGCGCCGAGCTCGTCGGCGACGTCATGGTCGACGCCCACGCCTGGGCTTCCGAACGCGCCCCGGCCCACCTCCCGCCGATTGCGACGGCCCTCCATCGGTATGTGCTCCTGACGCTCCACCGCGCCGAGAACGTGGATGACCCGGGCCGGTTCGCCCGCATCCTCGCGGGGCTCGACATTGGGCTGCCGATCGTGTTCCCGGTGCATCCCCGCACCCGCGTCATCCTCGAGCGCGGCGTGCACGGCCTGCCCGCGAACGTCCACGCCATCGACCCGGTCGGGTACCTGGAGATGGTCGCGCTCGAGGCCGGGGCGCACGCCGTCGCGACCGACTCGGGTGGCGTTCAGAAGGAGGCGTACCTGGCGGGCGTGCCATGCGTCACGCTGCGAGCGGAGACGGAGTGGGTCGAGACCGTGGACGCCGGCTGGAACCGTGTGGTCGACGACGACCCCGCGGCGCTGCACGCCGCACTGGAGGACGGGAGCTTCATGGGCCGCGACCGCCCGCGGCCGCTGCTGTACGGTGACGGTCGCACCGCCGGACGCATCGTGGCGGCGCTGGAACGAGAGGACGCACGGGCCGGCGGCCCGCTGCAGCCGGAGGAGGCAGCCGCACCATGATCCCGATCGCGCGCCCCCAGATGGGCACCGAGGAGAAGGAGCGGGTGTGGGAGGCCATGGATGCCGGGTCGCTTGCGCAGGGACCTCGCGTCGCCGAGCTGGAGGAGGCATTCGCCGCGTTCGTCGGCAGCGCTCACGCGGTCGCCACGAGCTCGGGCACCACCGCCCTCCATCTGGCCCTGCTCGGGTACGGCATCGGAGCCGGCGACGAGGTGATCACCGTGCCGTTCACCTTCATCGCCAGCGCGAACAGCGTCATCTTTACCGGTGCGCACCCGGTGTTCGTCGACGTCGACGAGGGCGACTTCACGATCGACGTCGGCCAGGTCGCCTCCGCGATCACGCCCCGGACCCGGGCGATCATGCCGGTCAGCCTCTACGGCCAGCCCGCCGACCTGCCGGCCATCGAAGAGATCGCGGGCCGCCACGGCCTGGCGATCGTCGAGGACGCTGCGCAGGCGCACGGCGCCGCGATCGGGGACAGGCGCAGCGGGACGTGGGGCGCGGGCACGTTCAGCTTCTATCCGACGAAGAACATGACCACCGGCGAGGGCGGCATGGTCACCACCGACGATGCCGACCTGGCAGGTCGCGTGCGCCTCATGCGCGAGCACGGCATGCAGGTGCGCTACCACCACGACATCATCGGCTACAACTTCCGGATGACCGACCTGGCCGCGGCCATCGGCCTCGCCCAGCTACCGAAGCTGCCGGGCTACAACCACCGGCGCCGCGCGATTGCTGCTCGCTACGACGCCGAGCTGCGTGGGGTGCTCACCCCCGTTGTGCGGCCGGGCGTGACGCACGTCTACCACCAGTACACGATCCGGGTTCGAGATCGGGACGTCTTCGCCGACCGGCTCCGGGAGCGCGGCGTGGGGAGCGCCATCTACTACCCGATCCCGGTGCACCGTCAGAAGCCGTTCCTGGCGCTCGGCTACGGCGACCAGCGCTACCCCGTCACCGAGCGCCTGACCACCGAGGTGCTCAGCATCCCGGTGCACCCGTCGCTCACCGACGACGAGGTGGAGACGGTGATCGGCGCTGTGAACGAGACCGCGGCCGAGCTCGGGCCGCTCGAGCGCGCGGCGGCCGGTCGGTGAGCGACGAGCGCCCGCTCCGCGCGGGCGTCGTGGGGCTCGGCATGATGGGCCGGAACCACGTGCGGGTCTGGGACGAAGCGATCGCTGGCGTCGAGCTCGTCGCCGTGGCGGACCCGGACCCTCAGGCGCTGGCGCGGGCCACGGCCGGCCGGCGCGCTCGTGGGTTCGACGACGCGGAGCGGATGCTGGCCGAGGAGGAGCTCGACCTCGTCAGCATCGTGGCTCCCACGAGCCTGCATCTCCCCGTGACCATCGCCGCGCTCCGGGCCGGGGCCAACGTCCTGGTCGAAAAGCCGATCGCGGCCACCAGGGAAGAGGCGCAGGCGATGATGGCCGCGGCCGAGGCGGCCGGCCGGATGCTGACCGTCGGCCACATCGAGCGGTTCAATCCGGCGATTCGCGAGCTGCGCCGCCGGCTGGCAGCCGACGAGCTGGGTCGCATCTTCCAGGTCAAGGCCACACGCCTGGGCCCGTTCCCGGCGCGCATCCGCGACGTCGGCGTGGTGGTCGACCTCGCACCGCACGACCTCGACGTCATGCGCTACCTCGTCGGATCGGAGCCGGTCCGCCTCTACGCCGAGACCGAGCGCCGGATCCACACCGAGCACGAGGACCTCTTCAACGGCGTGATCAAGTTCGCTAATGGCGTCGTCGGAGTCCTCGACATCAACTGGCTGACCCCCACGAAGCGGCGCAGCCTGACGGTGACGGGGGAGCGCGGCATGTTCCTGGCCGACTACATCGCGCAGGATCTCGTCCTGTTCTCGAACCCGGAGGCGGCGGAGACGTGGGTCAATCCTGGCGCGGGGGGCCAGATCACCACCGTCGCGGAGGGGGAGATGACCCGATTCTCGATCCGGCGCCAGGAGCCGCTGGTCGTCGAGCTTGACGAGTTCGCCCGCGCGGTCCGCGCTGGCGGTCCACCCCCGGTCGCGCCACGTGACGCGATGATCGCGTTGCTGCTGGCGCGGACGATGGTGGAGTCCGCGGAGACCGGCCAGGTGATCGGCGGCCCCGCGCTGGAGGAGGTGATGCGATGAGGATCGCCGTCATCGGCCTCGGCCACATCGGCCTGCCTCTGGCGGTCCAGTACGCCTCCCGTGGTCACGAGGTGATCGGGGTCGACATCGACCAGCGCATCGTGGACGCGATTGCTCACGGCATCTCGCCCCACGAGGACGAGTCGGCGCTTATCGAGCGCGTCCCAGAGCTCCACGCCGCCGGACGCCTGCGGGCAGCGACCTGGGCGGACGCGGAGCTGCGCGACCGCGAGGCGGTCGTGGTCATCGTCCCGGTCGTTGTCGACGGGGAGCGCCGGATCGAGTACGGCCCGATCGACGCCGCGACGCGCGACGTCGCGCAGCGCATCGGCCCCGGCACGCTGGTCGTGTACGAGACGACGCTGCCGATCGGGACGACCCGCAAGCGCTTTGGACCGATGCTCGCCGCGGGCAGCGGCCTCGAGCTCGACCGCGACCTGTTCCTCGCGTTCAGCCCTGAGCGCGTCCTGGTGGGCCGCGTGCTCAGCGACCTTGCCCGTTACCCGAAGATCGTGGGCGGCACGAGCGCCGAGAGCACCCGGCGGGCGGTCGAGTTCTACCGGTCCGTGCTGAACGAGGGGACCGAGGTGGTGGCGGTTGCCTCCGCCGAGGCCGCTGAGATGACGAAGCTGGCCGAGACGACGTACCGCGACGTGAACATCGCGTACGCAAACGAGCTGGCGGGCGTCGCCGCTCGCAACGGGATCGACGTGAGCGAGGTCATCGGCGCGGCGAACTCGCAGCCATACAGCCACATCCACCAGCCGGGTGTCGGCGTCGGCGGCCACTGCATCCCGGTCTACCCTCACTTCCTGTTCAACGACGATCCGGAGCTGCGGATCCCGCCGCTCGCGCGGGAGATCAACGAGTCGATGGCGGCCTTCACCGTCGATGCGGTCGAGGATCGGATCGGCTCGCTCGACGGGCAGTCGGTCCTCGTCCTCGGGGTCGCCTACCGGGGAGACGTGCGCGAGGACGCCTTCAGCTCCGCGTTCAGGCTCCGGGACGAGCTGCTGGCCGCCGGCGCCCGCGTCCATGCTCACGACCCGTACTTCGACGACGACCACCTGCGCGAGCTCGGCTTCGAGCCATACGATCTCGATGCGCGGCCCGAGCCGGTTCGGGTGGCGATTCTGCAGGCAGCCCACGATGCGTATCGGTCGCTCGACCCCGGGCGCCTGCCGGGCCTCGAGCTGTTCGTCGACGGCCGCAATGCGCTCGACCGTGCAGCCGTTCGAGGCCGCCGGCGTGCGGTATGTCGGAATCGGGCGCTGAGGGGGCAGGTCCGCTCCCGGCGGTCGGCCTGGCGGCCGGTCGCGGGGTGTGGGTCGTGCTCCCGACGTACAACGAGCGCGAGAACCTCGAGCCGATCGTGGCCGCGATCCTCGCCGCCGTGCCCGAGGGCGAACTCCTCGTCGTGGACGACGCCTCGCCGGACGGCACCGGCGCGATCGCCGACACGCTTGCCGCCCGCGATCCCCGCGTATCGGTCCTGCATCGGCCGGGCAAGGAGGGGCTGGGCGTCGCATATCGCGACGGCTTCCGGTGGGTGCTCGAGCGGCCGGATGCCCGCGCCGTTGTCCAGATGGACGCCGATTTCAGCCACGATCCCTCCGACCTGCCAAGGCTGCTCACCCCGCTGATGCGCGGCGCCGACCTGGCGCTCGGCACGCGGTACATACGCGGCGGGGGAACGGTCGGCTGGCCGTGGTACCGCAAGCTCATCAGCCGCGCCGGGACGCTGTTCGCGCGCACCGTGCTCCTCCTGCCATATCACGACCTGACGGGCGGCTTCAAGGCGTGGCGGCGCGAGCTGCTCGACGCCATCCGGTTCCGGGAGACGTCGGGATCGGGGTATGGCTTTCAGATCGAGACAACCTGGTGGGCCCATCGGCGCGGTGCGGTGATCCGCGAAGTGCCGATCGTGTTCCGCGAGCGAGTTGCGGGCGCCTCGAAGATGTCCGGCGGAATCGTCCGTGAGGCGATGCTGCTTGTCGTTCGGCTCCGGCTCGGAGCCATCGGTGCGGCGCTGCGCCGGGGCGGCCAAGACCCCCGCAGATGAGGCGGGTGCGTCGAACCGGCGCATCGGCTAGCATGGCGCCTCGCATCGCCGCGCGGCAGCCCCAGGCCGCAAGCCGAGCCGCCGCATGAGCGCCGCGACCAGCGGCGCAGGAACCACCCCATCATCAGTGTGAGCCGATGACGATCCGATCTCGCCCGGTCCTGGACCGGAAGCACCGCCCGCGCTGGCAGGACGAGCTGCGCACGCAGCAGCTGACCATCATCGGCTTCGCCATCGCGATCGCCGTGGCACTGGGGCTCTTCGGGGCGGCCGCGTGGAACGGGTACTGGGATACGCACCTCAGGCCCGTGGCGACCGTCGAGGGCGAGACGTTCACGCGCAGCGACCTCGACCTGCGTGAGCGGATCATCACCGCCGAGATCGTCGCCCAGATCACGGAGCTCCAGGCCCAGCTGGGCGGGCCGCGCGACCAGATCATCCAGCAGCAGGTCGAGAGCCTCGGCCTCGCCCTCGATGACGCATCCAGCGGAGCGGCGAGCTCGCTCGTGGACGGGGCGACCCTCGAGTCTCGCGCCGAGGAGTTCGGCGTCACCGTCAGCGACGGCGAGGTGGACGCCGAAGTCGCGCGCCGCCACAGCCTCCCCGAGCGGATCCAGGCGCGCCTCGTGCTGGTCGCCGCGCTCCCGGAGGACGCGGAAGCCGATGCGGAGCCCACCGAGGAGCAGCTGGCCGCGGCCGAGGACGAGGCCCAGGCGGCGCTCGAGCGGATCGAGGGCGGCGAGGACTTCGCGACGGTGGCCACGGAGGTCAGCGACGACTTCACGGCCTCCACCGGTGGCGCGCTCGGCTGGTTCGAGGACGGGGACGTCGCGTACGACGCCTACTTCGACGCGCTGGCCGACGCGGAGACCGGGGACCTGGTCGGGCCGATCGAGACCGATCGCGGCTTCGCGGTGCTCGAGCTCCAGGACCGGCGCGAGGCGACCACGGAGGGCGACCTGGACGTCCTGCTGACGGACCAGGGCGTGAGCGACGAGGCGTACCGCGACTACATCCGGGAGCAGAAGCTCAACGAGGCCTTCGCAACGCACTTCGCCGACGAGGTCGTCGTCTCTCCGACCGCCCAGCAGCGAGTCGGCGAGATCGTGATCGCGGCGGCGAGCGGGGAGACCGTGCCCCAGGAGCGTGCGCGTCACGTCCTCGTCCAGCCGCTACCCGGCGCGGAGAGCCAGGCCGAAGCCACCGACGAGCAGTGGGAGGCGGCGCTCGCAGAGGCCCAGGAGGTCGAGGCGCTCGTGGGCGCCGAGGACGCCGACTGGTTCGCCATCGCCGGTGAGCACAGCGACGACACCGGCTCCGGCAGCCGCGGCGGCGATCTTGGCTGGTACGACCCGGAGGCCTCGCCGTTCGTGGCCGAGTTCGGCGAGGCGCTGGCCGCGCTCGAGGTCGGCGAAATCAGCGAGCCGGTGCGCAGCGAGTTCGGGTGGCACGTCGTCCAGAAGACCGGTGAGCGCGAGAGTCCGCAGGAGCAGGCTGCCGACCTGGTGGAGGAACTTCGGGCCGATCCCGACTCCTTCTCCGACACGGCGCGGTTGGTCAGCGAGAGCTACACGACCGCCGAGGCGGGGGGCGAGCTCGGCTGGGTGGCCCCGTACCAGCTGGATGCCATGCGCGAGGCGGCGATCCTCGCACTTACCGAGGTGGGCCAGGTCAGCGATCCGATCGAGGATTCCGCCGGGATCACGATCTACCAGCTGCTCGAGGCCAGCCAGAGCCGCGAGATCGAGGAGGATCGGCTCGAGCAGATCCAGACCTCGGGCTTCGAGCGATGGCTTGACGAAGAGGTGCGAAACGGCGTCGATACGTGGGTCGACCCGCAGTACGCCTCGAGCACGGCAGCGGGCTGATCCGATGACGGGCGCGGCACCGCGCCATCTCGACGAGCTGGTGACGGCCGCCGGCCTCGACCCGGCCGACGGCCTTCAGGTCGCGGCCGTTCACCGGCTCGGAGCCCTCCCGTTCGACCCGTCCGCACCGCTGCTGCTGCTCCACGGGCCGACGACGTCCGCCGATCCACTTCCCGGCCGGCATGCTCGCCGGTCCACGATCGAGGTGCTCCGGGCGCTCTACCCCGACGACCACCGCATCTTGGCCTTGCCGGGCCGCGAGCCGGTTCGGCTCGACGAGCTCGACATGGAGCGCCTGGCGGCAGGGGACTGGCTGGTGCCGGCCCTCGACCCGGTCGACAACCTCGCCAGCCCGCACGGCATGGCGGCGATCAGCGCCAGGCTGCGCGCCCTCGACGGATGCCCGTGGGACCGCAGGCAGACGCACCTGACGCTGCGGCCGTACCTGCTGGAGGAGGCGTACGAGACGATCGACGCGATCGAGAACGGCGCTCCCGGCGAGCTTGCCGAGGAGCTCGGCGACCTGCTGCTTCAGGTGATCCTTCACGCGCAGTTCGCCGCTGAGGAGGGCGCATTCGATCTGACTGACGTGTATCGCTCGATCGCGGCGAAGATCGTCCGCCGCCACCCGCACGTCTTCGCCGGACTCGTCGTCGACGGGGAGCGCCAGGTGCTGAGCAATTGGGAGACGATCAAGGCGGGCGAGCGCGCGGAACGAGGCAAGGAGGAGGAAGGTGCCTTCGCCGGCGTGGCACGTGCCCTACCGGCGCTGCCGGCCAGCCGCGAGATCCAGGAGCGGGCATCGAGCCTCGGTTGGGACTGGGATGCGATCGAGGGCGTCTGGGAGAAGGTGGCCGAGGAGCTCGACGAGCTCCGGACGGCCGACGTGATCGAGGAGCGGTTGCACGAGGTCGGGGACGTGCTGTTCGCGCTCGTCAACCTGTCGCGCTGGCTCGAGGTCGACCCCGAGGAGGCGCTGCGCGCGGCCAACCGGCGCTGGATTGCGCGGTATCGTCGCGTGGAGACGCTGGCGGTCGAGCGGGGCATCGATCTCGCTGCGCTCTCGCTGGCGGAGAAGGACGTGCTGTGGAACGAGGTGAAGGCGGGGTGAAGGACCGCCCGCGTCGCGTGGCGATCGCGGTTCACGCCCTGTTCCCCGGCGACCCGCGCGTGCGGCGACAGACCGACGCCCTGGTCGAGGCCGGCTACGAGGTCGACATCATCAGCCTTCGGCAGTCCGGCGAGCCGGCCGAGGAGACGAACGGCGCGCGCCGCATCATCCGCCTGCCGGTCAACCGGTCGTTCGTCGGGTTCGCCGGCCACCTCGCCGAGTACGTTGCATTCACCGCAATGGTCGCGTGGCGTCTCGCCCTCGAGCATCGGCGGCGGCGCTACGCGCTCGTCCAGGTGGCCACCGTCCCGGATTTCCTTGCCTTCGCGGCCCTGCCCGAGAAGCTGGCGGGCACGCCCCTGCTCCTCGACCTGCACGAGGACATGCCGGAGTTCTTCCGCGATCGGTTCCGGCACCCGCTGCTGCGCCCGCTCCTTCCGCTCGTGACCGGCGCTACCCGAGCGGCGGCCGCGCTGCCCGACCACCTGATCACGGTTCACGAGCCGCTCCGCGCGCTCTCGATCGAGCGAGGGGTGCCGCCCGAGCGCATCAGCGTGGTGATGAACAGCGCTGATATCCGGCTGTTCGACGCGGCGGCGCACGAGCGCCGACCGTTCATGGCCGACGGCATCCTGCGTCTCGTTCACCACTCGAACTTCCAGCGCATCTACGGGCTCGACGTGGCCATCAAGGGCCTCGCGCGCGTGCGTCCCGGGCTCCCCTGGCGGCTCGACGTGTACGGCGACGGCCCGTGGCGCGGGGCCATCGAGGCGGCCATCGAGTGGACCGACACCGCCGATCGAGTCACGCTCCACGGCCGCGTCGAGATGGACGCGCTGCCCGCGCTGCTGGCCGATGCGGACATCGGCCTCGTCCCCTCGCTGGCCGAGCCGTATCTCGATTACTCGCTGAGCACCAAGCTGCTCGAGTACGCGGCGATGGGCGTCCCGATCGTCGCCAGCAACCTGGCCACGTTCCGGCACCACTTCAGCGATCAGGCGATCCGCTTCGTGCCCGGCGGCGATCCCGACGCGCTGGCGCGGGCGGTCGAGGCACTTGCCGACGATCCGGTGGGGACGGTCGCCATGGGCGCCGAGGCTCGACGCCAGGCTGGCACCTACGACTGGGAGGCACAGAAAGCGCGTTACGTGGCGATCGTCGACCACCTGGTGGACCGTCACTGACCCATCGGGGCAGGTCGGCGGACGGGACTATTGCGGCATAGGCGCCTCCGGAGGCCGCCGATAGGATCGGTGCACGCGCGCGGGCATGCCCGCCCCGCCGTTCCATCGCCACCCTCGAGGAGCCCTTGTTGCCGTATCGCCTCCGCATCTCGGTCGTCACCGCCCTGTTCGCCGCCGTCTCCCTCCTCGTGCCCGCCGCTTCGCCGGTGGCGGCGGCTGGTGAGAAGGTCGCCATCATCGTCGGGCCGGTCGGTGACCTGACCGACTCGTACCGATCAAAGGCGAACAAGGTCGCCGATGTGGCCACTGCCGCCGGCGCGACGGTCGTCAAGGCGTACTCGCCGAATGCCACCTGGGCGAACGTCAAGACCGCGGTGAACGACGCGGACGTGATCGTCTACTTCGGACACGGCAACGGCTACCCGAATCCGTACGGCAGTAACGAGCTCACCGACCGATCGAACGGCTGGGGCCTCAACACCAAGACCACGAACGGCGACAAGGACAGCTGGTCTGCCGGGACCCTCGTCTACTGTGGCGAGCGTGCGCTCCTCGGCACACTCACCTCCGCCGACGACACGGCGCGGAAGACCTACTGCGGCGGCACGCGCAACGACGGAATCACCCCGGCGCCGAACTTCACGATGATCTATGCCCAGGCGCACTACGCCCCGGGCTTCGGCGAGCGGTACACCGCGTCGACTCCGCTCACCACCCGCTACCAGGCCCAGCAGCGCGTGCGGCACTACTCCACCCCGATCCTGAAGCTGGGCGGCACGTACATCGCGACCGCCTACAGCGACGCGGACCAGATCGTCTCGCGCGTCCTGACGCAGCCGAACCGCGCGTACGCGGACATCTTCGCCGACGGGAAGGGCTGGAGTCCGTCGACCGCCGTGTCGATGGCCCATCCCGACGTCAGCGGCGCGCAGGTCTGGGTCCAGCGCACGGTGATCAGCGGCCTCCACTTCGGGGATCCGGACTACTGGTACGCCTTCGCAGGAAGGCCGACCCGGACGCCGGACGGCGGTACCGCCGCCGCGACCACGCCCACCCCGCCGACCAGCCTGCCGACTGCCGATATCGTTCGCCTGGCCGGCGCAGATCGCTTCGCCACCGCCGCAGCGGTGAGTCGCGCCAGCTTCAGCCCCGGCATGCCGGTCGCCTACGTCGCCATCGGCGGGAACTTCCCCGATGCGCTCGCCGCGGGCGCCGCGGCGGTGCGCCGCGGCGGCCCGGTGCTGCTGGTGAACGGCTCGAGCATTCCGGGCGCGACCGCCACCGAGCTGTCCCGCCTCGATCCCGCCCGGATCGTGGTCGTCGGCGGCACGTCGATCATCTCGGCATCGGTGGTCAACCAGCTGACCGCTTACGCGACGACCGGCGACGTGCGACGCATCGCGGGGGCGAACCGCTACGCCACCGCCGCGGCCATCAGCCGTGACACGTTCGCGGCAGGCGTCCCCGTTGCGTACGTGGCGACCGGCATGAACTTCCCTGACGCGCTGGCCGGCGTTGCCGCGGCCGGGAGCGGCGGGGGCCCGGTCCTGCTGACCACGCCGAACCAGCTGCCTGCGGAGACCGCCGGCGAGCTCGCCCGTCTCCGCCCCGGCCGGATCGTTGTGCTGGGAGGCACGGGCGTCATCTCGTCGTCCGTCGCGAGTGCGCTTGCGGGCCACGCCACCTCCGGGAACGTCGAGCGGCTGTCCGGCGATAACCGCTACGCCACCGCCGTCGACGTCTCGCGCGAGACCTTCGCGAACAGCGAGGTGGTGTTCGTGGCCACCGGAGCCAACTTCCCCGATGCGCTGGGCGGAGGTCCGGTGGCAGGGAGCGTTCCCGGACCGCTGCTGCTGGTGCCCGGGTCCACCATCCCCGCATCTGTCGCCGCCGAGCTGCAGCGCCTAGGCCCGGATCGGGTCGTGATCCTGGGTGGCACGAGCGTCGTGTCGGGCAGCGTGGAAGCGCAAATCGGAGCCCTGCTCGGGAACTAGCGGCCACGATGGGCACGTGGTGCTCCGATGGGTCGGAGGTACTATTGGGGGGAGGATGATGGATCGATAGGGTTCGGTGCGGTCTCCCGCCCCGCGGTGGCCCGCACCACGTCCCGCAAGGATCCCTCATGTCGTCGATCCCTCGTCTCCGTCGTCCGATCCTCGTTCTCGTCATCGCCTGCCTGCTGCTGCCGGCCTCGCCGGCCGCGGCCGCCGACCCGAGCCTGGGCGACGCGATCACGCTGCCCGACGGAACCGTCCTTCCCGCAATGCCGGCGGATCAGATCGGGCCGTCCGCGCAGTCCGAGATGCTGGCCGAGCATGGGGGCGCGACTGCGGGAGCTGCGCTCGACGCGACCGTGGCGCCGCTCTCCCAGGCGGGCGGCATGGTGCAGGTCGCCGAGCCGCTGGCCGTCGCCGCCGCCGGCGCGACCGGACCGGCAGGCCGCCTGCCCAACGGCCTGAGGCGCGAGGTCCTCGGCTTCCTTCCGTACTGGAAGCTCGACTCGACCACCCGCGCGGCGCTGCGCCTGGACCTCGTGTCGACGATCGCCTACTTCAGCATCGGGGTGCAGTCGAATGGCTACCTGGCCCGCGGCTCCTCGTCGTCGCCGACCGTGGGCTGGAGTGGATGGACCTCGTCGTCGATGACCGAGCTGATCAACACGGCCCATGCCCGCGGCGTCCGCGTGGTCCCGACCATCACGCTGATGGCGTGGAACGGCGACTACAGCGCGATGTCGACGCTGCTCAATAGCTCGTCGTACCGATCGCGCCTCGTGTCCGAGGTCGTCACCATGGTTCGCGATCGGCGGGCCGACGGCGTCAACATCGACTTCGAGCCCGTGCCCTCGAGCCTGCGCTCTCTGTTCACGAGCATGGTGCGTCAGATCAAGGCGGGGCTGGTCGCCGCGAAGGTCGGCGCGTTCGTCACCGTCGACACCATGGCCGGCGCGGCCACATGGTCGACCGGCTACGACGTCGTCGGCCTCACGGCCTCGGGAGCCGCCGATGCGCTCATGGTGATGGCCTACGACTTCCATTACGCCGGATCGGCTCGCGCCGGTGGTGTTGCGCCGTGGGAGAGCGACACGATCTTCGCGGCCGCGGACGCGATGCGCGCTCATGTCGAGGATCTGGCGCCCGGGAAGATCATATGGGGCATCCCGTACTACGGGCGGGCCTGGAACACGACGAGTGACGCCAGGAACGCCACCGTCCGATCGCCCGCGCAGAGCGTCGCCTTCAGCTATTACTGGAACGACGCCGGAACGCCGGCCGGCGGGAAGATCCTCGCGCAGCGTCATGGACGCCGCTGGGACGGGACCGGCCAGGTGCCATGGTTCGCCTTCCGCGACTCGAGTGGCGGCTGGCGGCAGGGCTACTACGACGACCCGGCCTCGCTGCGGGTGAAGTACGACGCGGTGCTACGGAACGACCTGGCGGGCATCGGCATCTGGCACCTGGGAATGGACACCGGCGTGTCCGACCTGTGGAACGTCATCGAGGATCGGTTCAGCAAGGTCCAGATCCGCCTCGCCGGTGCGGACCGCTATGCGACCGCCGCCGCCGTGAGCCGCTCCACCTTCAAGGCCGGCGTCCCGGTCGCGTACGTCGCCACCGGCAACGCGTACCCCGATGCCCTGGCCGGCGGGCCGGCCGCTGCACGCCTGGGCGGCCCGATGCTGCTCACCACGCGCAACGAGCTGCCGCCCGCGACGGTCACCGAGCTCGCCCGGCTGCGGCCGGCGAAGATCGTCATCCTCGGCGGAACGAGTGCGGTGAGCACGGCGGTCGCCAACCGGCTTGTCGGCTACGCCACGACCGGCACCGTGGCCCGCCTGGCCGGGTCGGATCGGTATGCCACCGCCGCCCGAGTCAGCAACGCGACATTCCCGGCCAACGTCCCCGTCGCCTACATCGCCACCGGCACCTCCTTCCCCGACGCACTGGCCGGTGGTGTCGCGGCCGGTCGCCAGCAGGGCCCGGTGCTGCTCGTGTCTCCGTCATCGCTGCCGGGCGCCACGCGGACCGAGCTCGCGCGCCTGAAGCCTGCACGGATCGTCGTGCTTGGTGGCACGAGCGCCGTCAGCGATGGCGTACTGGTGGCCCTGCGCTCGTACACGTCGGGCGACGTCACCCGCATCGCGGGCGCGGACCGGTACGCGACGGCGGTGGCGGTCTCGAAGGCGACGACCGGGTCGAATGCGCCCCGGACCGTGTACCTGGCGACCGGCGCGTCGTTCCCGGACGGGCTGTCCGGGACCCCTGTCGCCGCCCGAGCCGGCGGTCCGTTGCTCATCGTTCCGCCCGGCGGCCTGACCGCCGCGGTGGCCGCCGAGCTTCGGCGTTTGAACCCGCCGCGAATCGTGATCCTCGGCGGCCCGAGCGTCGTGTCGTCCGCCGTCGCCGCACAGGTCGCCGCCCTCTGGGACTAGGCGCCGCCCTCTGGGACTAATGGTCCGCTGCCTGGCGGACCACCGGCGGGCGGGCAGCCGCCCGATCGGGTCATGGTTGATGCCGCGGGCGCGCGGGTAGGGTCCGAGTCGATCTCATCCACGCGTCCACCGGAGATTCGCATCGACTCATGAACCACCTGATCGTCAGCCGCCGCCCCATCGCGATCCTCGCGGCGCTCTCCCTCCTGCTCGGCCTGGCAGCTCCCGTCGCCGCCGTCGACGGCGCCACGTACGTCCAGCTCACCAACGAGAAGCGCGCGTCGGTAGGTAAACCGCCGGTCAGCCTCAGCGCCTCCGTCGACAGAGTATCGGTGGAGCGCGCGAACCACATGGCGGCCACCGACGAGTTCGCGCACGACCTGGATTATGTCGGGAAGCGCCTGACGCAACTCGGCGTGTGCTACACCACGTTCGGCGAGATCATCGCGTACACCACACGCGAGGACTACACCCCGGCGAACGCCATCGAGCGCTGGTGGAAGTCCGAGGGCCACCACGCGATCATGGTCGGTGCCTTCTCCCATGCCGGCGGCAGCCACGCTCGGTCGAGCGCAACGAACAGGATGTACTCGGTCATGATCTTCGTGAAGGGCTGCGGCACATCGTCGAGCTCGGCCACGCAGATCACCCGTATCGCCGGCGCCGACCGGTACGCCACCGCGGCGGCGATCAGCAAGTCGCGCTTCGGTGGCGGCGCCTCCACCGTGTTCGTCGCCACGGGCGCCTCGTTCCCCGATGCTCTGGCCGGTGCTCCGGCCGCGGCGAAGGCCAAGGGCCCCGTCCTCCTCACCGAGCGGTGGTACCTGCCCGGCGCGACCGCCACCGAGCTTGCGCGCCTGAAGCCGTCGACCATCGTCGTGCTGGGAGGCACGGGCGCGGTCTCCGACTCGGTCCTCGCGAAGCTCCGCGGCTATGCCGGCACGGTCGTCCGCTGGGCTGGGGTGAGCCGATACGCGACCGCGGCGAAGATCAGCGCCAAGTCATTCGCCCCCGGCGTCAAGGTCGCGTACCTCGCTACTGCCAGCACGTTCCCGGATGCCCTCTCCGGTGGGGCGGTCGCCGGTCGCGTCGGTGGTCCGATCCTGCTCGTCGATCGCACCGGGATCCCGGCTGCCACGGGCACCGAGCTTGCCCGCCTGAAGCCGGCGAAGATCGTCATCCTCGGCGGCACGAGCGTCGTGAGCGACGCCGTTCGCCGTGCGGCCGACGTGTACACCACCGGAGCGGTCAGCCGGCTGGCCGGTATCGACCGCTACGCGACCTCGGTCCAGGTGAGCCGATCGGCCTACGGGAGCAGCGACTCGGTGTTCATCGCGACCGGCACGAAGTTCCCCGATGGCCTCGCGGGCGGCCCGGTGGCGGCCCTCCTTCCCGGCCCGCTGCTGCTCGTCACGCCGACGCAGCTGCCGTCGGTGGTGAGGTCCGAGCTCCAGCGGCTCGGGCCGGACCGGGTCTATGTGCTGGGCGGAACCGGCGTCGTCTCCGGCACGGTGGTCAGGGCGATCGACGCGGCCCTGCCCTGATGCGAGTGGCTGCGGCTAGAATTCGCAGCCACATGACAACAACACCCACGGCTCCGGGGACGGGTCGCCGCGCCGACGGCCGCGTCCCGAACCAGCTCCGCCCGGTCAAGATCGTGCCGGACTACCTGAAGTTCGCGGAGGGATCGGTCCTGATCCGGGTCGGCGACACCCGCGTGCTGTGCGCCGCGACCATCGAGGACCGCGTCCCCGGCTGGATGCGCGGCAAGGGCCGCGGATGGGTGACTGCCGAGTACTCGATGCTTCCGCGGGCGGGCACTGAGCGCAGCCAGCGAGAGGCCGCCCGCGGGTCGATCGGCGGGCGGACGCACGAGATCCAGCGGCTCATCGGCCGCAGCCTGCGTGGCGTTGTCGACATGACGAAGCTCGGGGAGCGCACGATCACCCTGGACTGCGACGTGATCCAGGCCGACGGTGGCACGCGCACGGCGAGCATCACCGGGGCGTACGTCGCGTTGGCGCGAGGGCTGAACAAGTACGGCATGGGACATCTGCTGACCGGCCAGGTGGCCGCGGTCAGTGTCGGCATGGTGAACGGGCTGCCGTTCCTCGACCTCGACTACTCCGAGGACTCGACGGCCGAGGTCGACTTCAACGTGGTGATGACCGATGACGACCGCCTGATCGAGGTCCAGGGCACGGCCGAGCACGGGGCGTTCAGTCGGCAGCAGATGGACCAGATGGTCGACCTCGCGGCCGCGGGCATCCGCCAGCTCTTCGGCCTGCAGCGCACCGCCATCGGGGCCGCTCCCGGCGAGTGAGCCGCCTCCTGATCGCGACGACGAACGGCGGCAAGCAGGCCGAGTTCCGGCGGCTGCTGGCCGACCTGGATGCCGAGCTGGTCACCCCCGGTGACCTCGGCCTCGACCTCGACGTCGAGGAGCCCTACGACACGTACGCCGAGAACGCGATGGCCAAGGCCGATGCGTTCGCCCGCGCCTCAGGAGTCGTCAGCGTCGCGGACGACTCCGGGATCGAGATCGCGGCGCTCGACTGGGGCCCGGGCGTGCGAAGCGCCCGCTGGGGCGGCGGCCGCAACGCGGAGCGGGTGCTCGAGGCGCTCGGTCCCGAACTGGACCGGCGCGCCCGGATGGTGTGCGCGGTCGCCGTCGGCGTCCCGGGCGAGCCGGAGCCGGTGGTGGAAGTCTTCACCGGCATCGTCGAGGGGGCAGTCGCGTACGGCATGCGCGGCGCGCACGGCTTCGGCTACGACCCGATCTTCGAGCTGCCCTCTGGCCGCACGACCGCCGAGCTCGCCGAGGCTGAGAAGGACCGCCTGAGCCATCGCGGACGTGCCGTCGCGGCCGCACTGCCACACCTTCGGGAGCTGCTCGCCTAGCCGTTCGTGTACTCTCCCCCGTAGGCCATCGGTCCGGTCCGGTTGGCAGACCATGGTCCCCTCGTGCGCCTCGGTGTGGAGCGGTACGGTTGGCGTACGTCCGGGGGCCGCAGCGAATGGTCCTCGCCCCATCGCACCGCACCGGAGTCCACCATCAGCGTGTCCCGAGCCCTTTCGACCGTTCTCGCCCTCCTTCTGCTTGCCGCCGGCACCGTGCCGGCCATGGCCGCCGACGTTAAGGCCGCCCCTCCGGATGCCGATGCCCCTCCGGTGGTCGCGACAACGGGCGAGGTCGTCCCTGGCGAGGTGGTCGTGAAGTTCCGCGATCCCGCGAGAGCGTCCGAACTCGCCACCGCGCGCGGGCTGGCGGTCGCCGCGGCGGCGGGAGCCCCGGCCACGGGCATGCCATCGGTCGTCTCGACCGCGGGGCGCGCGGTCGATGCCGTCCTCGCCGATCTCCGCGCCGATCCCGCGGTGGAGTACGCGGAGCCGTCCTATCGCGTCCAGCTCGTCGCCGCCGTCTCGGTCAATGACCCGCTGACGGCCGGCCAGTACTCGCTCGACCAGATGCGGGTGCGCCACGCGTGGGCAGTCGAGAAGGGCGGCAGCGGGGTGGTGGCCGTGCTCGATACCGGTGTGATGGCCAGTCACCCCGATCTGAGCGGACGGGTGCTTGCCGGGTACGACTTCGTCAACGACGACACGAACGCCGCCGATGACAACGGCCACGGCACGTGGGTGGCCGGAATCATCGCCGCAAAGCCGAACGACGGCTATGGCATCGCCGGCATCACCTGGAGCGACAAGATTCTGCCGATCAAGATCATGACGCGCGAGGGCACCGGCAGCACGAGCGACCTGATCAATGGAATCCGATGGGCTGCGGACCATGGCGCCACCGTCATCAACATGAGCGTCGGCGGGTTCCCCTACTCGCAGGGCGTGCAGGACGCGGTCAACTACGCGTGGAACAAGGGTGTCGTGCTGGTGGGCGCCGCCGGAAACAACAACCGCGACGAGAAGTTCTATCCCGCCAGCATGACGAACGTGGTGAGCGTGTCCGCCACCCAGGTCAACGACGAGTTCAGCCACTGGTCGAGCTACGGCGCCGCCGTCGACGTCAGCGCACCGGGCTCATCGGTCCAGACGACCAACTGCACCGTCTGCACGTACGCCGATCACGACAGCTGGGGCTCGCACACCTACATCAGCGGCACCTCGTTCGCGACGCCGAACGTCGCCGGTGTCGTCGCGCTCATCCGTGCCAGGAATCCGTCCTGGACGCCCCAGCAGGTCGTCGACCGGCTGATCAACACCGTCGACGATCGTGGCTATGCCGGGTGGGACAAGCGCTATGGGCGCGGCCGGGTGAACGCCTACCGGGCGCTGGGGGGGACCATGGCCCAGGTCGGGCTTGCCGGCGGAGACGCCGCCGAGGGCAATAACTCGCTGGCGGCCGCCCGCGTCATCCCGCTGGGCAGTGCGACGAACCCGTCGATCTACCCGGCCGGAGACGTGGATTATTTCGCCGTTGATATCCCGCGCGCCGGCCGGCTCGACGTGCGCGTCACGGGCGTGGTCGACACGCGAGCTTACCCGTGGAATCGAAGCTCGCTCAAGATCGACCCGATTGTGGAGCTGTACTCGACCTCCGGCACCCTCCACAAGCGCGTCGACGCCGTATGGGAAAACGGCACGGAGCTCGCCCAGATCAGCGTGTCCGGCCCGAAACGGGTCATCGTGAAGGTCCTGAATTACTTCGCCAACGGCAACCGCACCGCCTACTCCATCACCCCGAAGTACGTCGACACCGCGGCGCCCGCCGTGTCGTCCCGCACGCCCGCCCCGGGTGCGACCGGCGCGGCCTACGACGGCTCGATCGTCGCGAAGTTCAATGAGCCCGTCACCGGGGTGAGCGCCTCGACGTTCGTGCTCCGCACTGCTTCCGGCGCGACCGTCTCCGCCGCCGTGTCCTACGACGCCGCGAATCGCCGCGCAACATTGCGGCCGACGAAGCCGCTCGCCGGCGAAGCGAAGTACACCGCCAGCCTCACCGCCGGCATCAAGGACTCCACCGGGCACGCCCTGCCGGCGACCAGCTGGACATTCACGACCGGGAAGGCGGTACCGCGCCTCGCCGGTGCGGACCGCTATGCGACCGCGGCCGCACTCAGCACGTCGGCCTTCTCCTCCGCCGTCCCGGTCGTGTACGTCGCCACCGGCGCCAACTTCCCCGACGCCCTGGCCGGTGGACCCGCGGCGCGTGTGGCCGGCGGCCCGATCCTGCTCGTCGAGAAGTGGGCGGTACCCGATGTGACGGCCAAGGAGCTCAGCCGCCTCAAGCCTGGGCGAATCGTGGTGCTCGGTGGCACCGCGGCGATCGCTGCCCAGGTGCTGACCGCCCTGGACGCGTACACCACCGGCTCGGTGTCTCGGGTGGCGGGTGCCGATCGCTACGCCACCGCGGCGAGCATCAGCCACGCCGCATTCGCCTCGGCGTCCGTCGTATACGTTGCGACCGGTGAGAACTACCCCGACGCCCTTGCCGCGGGTGCAGTTGCCGCGGCCGCACGGGCACCGCTCCTGCTCGTCCGGGCTGGGAGCATCCCCGCGTCGACGCTCGCCGAGCTGAAGCGGCTCGATCCCGATCGCGTGGTGATCGTCGGAAGCACGGCGGCGGTGGGCACTGGCGTGGCCGGCAGCCTCGCATCCTTCGGACCGGTGACGCGCGTCTCCGGAAGTGACCGCTACGCCTCAGCGGCGGCACTCAGCGCCGCATCGTTCGCCGCGAACGGGCCGAAGACCGTCTACGTGGCGACCGGCAAGGCGTTCCCGGACGGGCTGACGGCCGGCCCGATCGCCGGGATGCGGAACGGGCCACTGCTGCTGGTGCCTGGCACCTCCCTGCCGGGCGTCGTCGCGGCGGAGCTGAAGCGACTGGACCCGACGAACATCGTGATCGTCGGCGGGCCGAACGCCGTCTCCGAGAGCGTCCGCACCCAGATCCGCGCGCTCTGGCAGTGACGAGCCGGCTGGTGCCGGCGACGTGCTAGCCTTCGCGGCGTGACGCGCAGCGGGGCGTAGATCAGTCTGGCAGATCGCCTGCTTTGGGAGCAGGAGGCCGCCGGTTCGAATCCGGCCGCCCCGACCAGCGCATGGGAGCGCTACCATCGCGCCACCGATGCTGATCGCCCTCACCTTCGCCGCCGCCCTCGTGGTGGGGCTGGTCGTGACCCCGGTCGTGCGCGGGTATGCCCACCATCGCGGGTTCCTCGATCAACCTGGCGGCCGGAAGATCCATCAGGTCCCGATCCCTCGGCTCGGCGGCGTGGCGATGGCGATCGCGATCGCGGCGGCCATCGGCGGAGCGATGCTGGCCGATCCGGACCTCGGCTCGAGCCTGGCCCTGCGGCCGAATCGGGTGCCCGCCATCCTGGCCGGTACAGCGCTCCTGCTGGCCGTCGGCATCGTGGACGACGTGCGTGGCATGCGCGCCCTCGTGAAGCTGGCGTTCCAGATGGCCGCGGCGGTCCTCGCCTGGTGGCTCGGGCTCAGCATCGAGCGCCTCTTCTTTCCGTGGGGCATCGTCGAGCTCGGTCCGCTGGCTCTGCCACTGACCGTGGCCTGGGTGGTCGGCGTCATCAACGCCATCAACCTCATCGATGGGCTCGACGGCCTGGCCGCGGGGGTCGTGCTGACCGTGCTTGGCGCGTTCGGGCTGCTCGCCGCCGGTGACGGTGTCGACCCGACCCTGTTCGTCGTCGCCGCCACGATGGGCGCGGCGGTCGGCTTCCTGGCCTACAACCTCCACCCGGCCACGATCATCATGGGCGACACTGGCTCGATGGTCCTGGGCTTCATCGTGGCTGCCGTGGCGATCTCGTTGATGCAGGACGGCACCAGCCCGCAGCCTCCGTGGGTCCCGATCGTCGCGCTGGGCGTGCCGATCATCGACACGATCTGGGCGGTCATACGGCGAACGGCGCGCGGCGATCCCTTCTTCGTCGCCGATCGCGGCCACATCCACCACCAGCTCCTGCGGCTCGGACTCAGCCAGCGGGATGCGATGCTGACACTGACGGCCGTGTCAGCGGCGCTGGCGATGGTCGCCGTGCTCCTGGGCCGGCTCGCCCAGGGCTAGGTCGTCCGCTCCTCCACCACCGACGTCGCGGCCACCGCGATCGCCCCGACGCCGAGCAGGAACCAGAAGACGAAGCCGATGCTGTTCGCTTCGAGCAGCATCGTCGTCCCCGAGCTGACCGCCAGGCCCGTGGCGGCCGCGGCGATGCCGCCGAGCATGATCCGTTTCCAGCCCAGGCTGCGGCGCGCGGCACCCAGGATCCTCAGTCCGGGATAGACGGCCGCAGCCAGGAAGGCGAGGACGCCGAGGACCCCGGTCTCCACCAGCAGGTGGAGCCAGAAGTTGTCGACGGTCCGCTGTGTCGGCCTCCAGAAGAGATCACGGAAGCCGTATTCGTCGTACACCGGCGTGTCGTAGTTGGCCGCGACAGCCCCTCCGAAGCGCCCAGGGCCGACGCCCAGGAGCGGGTGGTCGCGGATGACCGGAATCGACTGGATGACGAACAGCGTGCGGAGATCGCCACCGATCCCGACCGCCTCGACCCGGTCGATGGTCGAGTCAACGATGTTCGGGCGACGCTGGTCGGGCACGAGCAGGTTCCTGGGCATGACGACGGCCGTCCCGAAGCTCACGGCCGCCAGGACGACGCCGATGACAAGCGCGCGCCGATCAACGAGCGCGAGCACCGTCCCCACGCCAAGCACGAGGGCGATCCAGGCGCCGCGCGAGAAGCTCAGCCACAGGGCGAGCAGCAGGACGAAGGCTGCGGCGCCGGCGAGCCAGCGAAGACGCCGACCCGGCAGCCGGGCGGCGCCGAACACCGCAAATGGGATGGCCGCCACGAGGAACGCACCGAACACGTTTGGATCGCCGAACAGCGATGCCAGCCTGAGCTCTTCGCCAAAGCGGCCCCGTACCGGAACCATCCCGAGAATGCGGGATGACAGGACCGCCTGCCCGATCGCGAGGAACGCGGCGACCAGCACCACGGCGCCGATGGCGCCCAGTGCCACCATCGACTGGCGCGGAGAGAAGCCAACAAGCCGAGGCAGGAAGAAGAGGACGGCCGCGTCGATCGTGAACACCACGCCGACGATCGCGATCAGTGGCGGGACCCCGTTGACGATGGCGGACACCGCTGCGATCCCGACGAAGGCGATCAGGGCGGCGGTGGCCGGATGTCGGAACGCGGCCACCAGACGGCCCTCGATCAGCGCGCGACCGGCGAGGATCACGGACACCGCCAGCAGCATCGCCTCGGAGAGGTAGTGCGCTGCCGTCTCCAGGTTCGCCGGCAGCATGTCGGCGACGATGTACCGGTCGAGGATCGGGCTGAGAACCACCAGCACGATCGCCGTGCGGGGCCACCACACCGCCGCGACGGCGGCCAGGGCAACCAGTCCGACGCCGAAGACCGCGAAGATCGTCGGCGAGGCGCTGGCCGCGAGGGTCGCGCCGATGAGGAGGATGAGCGCGACGGCAACGACGCCGAACGGCGCGACAAGATTGCGGGAACGCAGCGGCGGGAGCGACAGGCCGTCGAGCATCACCGCGACCGGGTGGCCGTCAAGGAGACCTCCAGCAGGGACTGCGACGGGCCTAAGAGTACGTCATATCGGCGCCCCGCGACGACGTCATGGGCCAGCCGCGGCAGGATCAGACGGAGGGCTCTCGGCATCGGTCCCGAGGTACCAGCCGACGAGCTCCTCCTCGCCGAAGATTCGTGCCATCTCCTCGCGAATCGCGTCGCGTTTGGGCACCAGCAAGTAGTTCACGCTGGGGTTCTCCGGGAGGTCGACGTAATCGGGGTATGAGAGCACCAGGCGTTCGATGTCGGGGCCGGCGATCAGCGGCACCAGCGATGACAGGTCTCCGGCCTGGTCCCGCGGGAAGTCCGTGCTCACCGTGCGGCCGATCGCGTCGAGTACCCCGGGCAGCTCGAACAGCGTGTCCGCCTGGGCGAGCTCCCGGCGCAACGCGAGCAGCACGAGCTGCTGACGCTCACTGCGGGTGAAGTCATTCTGGGGGACGCGCTCGCCGTCGGGCATCTCGATCCACCCTTTCCGGCTGCGCGCGTAGGCGAGAGCGCCCAGCCCGTCGTACTGGCGGCAGCCAGCCGGCAATTCGAGCGGCTCGGTGACCTCGAGGTTCTGCAGGCTGCCGTCGAACTCGGGGTCGAACAGGTCCCCAGGGAGGCACAGCTCGAGCCCTCCCAGCGCGTCGATGAGTCCGGCAAAGCCCGCCATGTCGACCAGCGCGTAGTGATGGATCTCGACTCCGAGGTACAGGCCCACCGCCTCCTCGATCGTGCGCAGTCCGCATCGCTCCGCGTCGCCGTCGAGGTCCGGGCACCAGGTGTCGGGGTCCAGCGCGGCGGTGGCCATCAGGCCGTTCACCTTGTCCGGGTAGAGCCCGGTCGCGGATACGCGGGTGTCCGGCAGCGGTACGAATCCGGTGTCGCGCGGGACCGAGATCATCACCGCCGTCTCGGCAACGGGGTCAACGCTCACGAGCAGGATGACGTCGGTCAGCGGTGCGCCTCGTCCAGGCGCCTCATCGGTGCCGAGGAGGAGGATGTTGATCCGCTCCGTGCCGTTCCAGCGGTCGGCGGGCTCCGACGGGGCTGGCAATGCACTGCCTCCCGAAGGAGGTGGCGGGACGCGGCGACCCGGATCGGCGCCGGCGAACACTTCGGTCAGGGTGCCCTCGAGCCGCACGACCACCACGCCGATCCACGCGTGCATCGCCAACGTGGCTGCCAGCAGCAGCCCGACCGCGAGGCCCGCCCAGCGTCGGTCGGGTGCCGCCAGCATTCGCCAGGACGACAGACCCGCATCAGTGATAGCCGCGGATCGCCAGAGCAGGACCATGGCGTTGGCCACCAGAACGCCCACGAGGAACCCGGCGGACAGCAGGGCGTTCCGTGGCGGCTCCAGGACGCCCGTCACGACCCCCGCCACGAGCAGGACGAGGATCAGCATCGGCGCGGCAAACAGCACGGCCACGCGCCACCGACCGGCGTACGCCTGTCCGAGTCCCGGGAACAGGAATGAGAGGATCGCCGCCAGCCAGGGCTGCCGTGGCCGCGTCTCGACGGGCATCGTGCTCGGAGCGTCGGTCATGACAGGGCGCCGAGTGTAGCACCGGGCCGTTCGAAGGCCTCCGGGTGGTGCGTCCTGTCCACGGTGGAGTAGTACGGTTGGGTTAGTACGTTTGCGCCACCCATGGCCGCGATCCCATACTGGCGCGGCCGGCGAATCGCCGGCCATGTCGTACGGGGACCGTGTCTTTGCCGCTCGAGCTGACCGTCATCGCCGTCATCGCGCTCCTGGCCGGCCTCTTCCTGGTGGCGATCATGCTCGCCGGACGCCCGGGCTCCAGTGATTCGCGTGATCGTGAGACGACCGCGGAACCGTCCAGCCCAACGGCTCGGGACGGCCACGACCGGGAGCAAGCGGGCGCCGATTCCACGCTGCGGGTCGTGTGGTGGCTGACGATCACGATCGTCCTGCTCGGCGTCGGCATCAGCGGTTCGTTCGCGGCCGACCAGGCACCGATCTTCCTGCTCGGCGGCGGCGCGGTGCTGGCCGTCGTCGTGTTTCACGAGCTCATCGGCCCAGGCCATCGGGGCCGGCTGGCGCGGATCGGCGAGCTCGTCGCGGCGGTGGCGTTGGTCGGAGGCCTGCTGGCCCTCACCGGCTTCGCGTCCTCGCCGTTCGCGGTCCTGTTCGCACTGGTGGCGGTTGCCGCGGCGCTGGGGTTCGGCCCGCGCGCCGGCCTGTCCGCCGCGGCCCTGTCGACGATCGCGTTCGCGGTGGTCCTGCTCCTGGACCCGATGCTTGCCACCTATACCGCGGATGACGCGCTGCGGCTCTCGTTCGGCCTGGGAGCGACGTGGCTGCTCGTCTTCGTCGCCGTTGCGTATGCGGACCGCCAACACCGGGCCATGCGGCGCGCCATCGACCTGTCGCGGACCGATCCGCTGACCGGCCTTTTCAACCGCTCGCAGCTCTTCGTCACGCTCGAGCAGGAGGTGAGCCGCACGCGACGCAGCGATCGCGGCTTCTGCCTGTTGATGATCGACCTCGATGGGCTCAAGGCGATCAACGACACCGGCGGGCACCTTCGTGGCGACCAGGTGCTCCGCGCGCTGGGCGCCGTGATCTCCGGCTCGATCCGGAACGTCGACAGCGCCTATCGCTACGGCGGCGACGAGTTCGTCGTGCTCCTGCCCGAGACCGACATCGTCGGCGCCTTCGTGGTCGCTGAGAAGATCCGCGTCGGCGCCGAGGAGCTGGAGCTCACGCTCGGCCCCGAGTCACCGGCCAGCGTGAGCATCGGCCTCGTCTCGCATCCGGAGGACGGCCTCTCGGCCGAGGAGTTGATGGCCGCTGCCGACCGGGCGATGTACCAGGCGAAGTCGCTCGGCAAGAACCAGATCAGTGGCAATCCGCGGCCGCGACCCGCGCTGCTCGCGCGCCGCTCTACGCTCGAGCCGCCAGCCCCGGTGCCCGCCCCCGTCGCGGCGAACGTGCCGCTCGAGGAGGCAGGCACGGACGAGCCCGTCGCGACACCCGTGGCACCCGCCGACGACCGCGCGGTTGCCGTGCCACTCGGACCGATCGTCGGTCCGGAGGCGGCGCCGTCCCGCGAGTCGGAGGCGGATGACGCCGAGCCGGACCCGATGGAAGTGCGTCGCCGAATCGCGAGCGCAAGCCGATCGTTCGACCCCGACCACCAGGTGCGGCGAGCGATGGATGCCTTCTTCTCGCCGTCGATCCCGCCCGCGATACCGCCGGCGGTACCCGCCGCACCGAAGCGCGAGCGCCCGGGGCCGGAGCACTAGCCCTCTGCGGCGTCAGCCCTCGCTGATGCTGCTGCCGATCGGGACGATCTCCCACCAGATGCGACCCGGCGGCAGCACGACCGGATCGCCGCTGTCCGCGTAGGTCCAGGTCGTGACGTCCTCGGCGCTCTCGCGCGCCCAGTGCACGTCGTACCCACGGCCGTCCACGTAGAGCACGCCGTCACCCTCGCCGGTCAGGTACTGGTAGCGACGCGGGTACCCGCCCGGATCGAGCTCGCCGGCGAGCACGTCCTGGCGAACCACCTGCACGATGACCGTGTCGGCCGAGATGCGGTCGCCGGTGACGGCGTCGAAGTTCGCTGCGCCGCCGTCGGTTCGCATCCACGCCTCGGCATCGGCGTCCCACACCCAGCCGAAGCGCCAGAAGCTGGAGGTCTGCAGCCCGACCGCGCCGACCGCGCGACCGTCCGGGAGCTCGGGGTCGGCGGCGAACTCGAACGGCGCGCGGACCTCGCCGGCGCGCTCGGCGAAGGCAGCAATCGATCCGCCCTCTTCCATCTGCTCGCGTGCCGCGTCGACGTCGAAGAACACGTTGTGCGGCGCTCCCCAGCTCCCGGCGCGGAAGAAGAACGGCCATTGGCCGGTGATCCCGTTCACGTACGGCATGCCGTTGTCGATCATCCGGTTGAGCACGCGTCCGGCGCCGCCGAAGTTGAAGGTCAGGACTCGCATCTGCTGCCAGTGATCGAGGTTGAAGTACCGCATCGAGCGCACCGGCCCGACCGAGGCATCGACCTGCTCGCGGCACATGAAGATGGCGCTGAACCGCGTCGTGTCGCCCTCGACCGGGGCCTCGATCACGAGGTCCGCCAGGTTCAGGCCGGACGGCGGGCGGGCGATCGGGTGATTCTCGATCTGCACGAGCATCGGCACGCGATTGGCGAGGGCGGGGTCGCTCAGCTCGGTGCCGTTCATCGGGCACACCGCCACGGGAGTCGGCGACGGAGTCGGCGAGGGGGTCGGCGAGGGGGTCGGCGACGGCGTCGGTGACGGCGTCGGAGAGGGGGAGGGTGATGGTGACGGCGTCGGGGTGGGCTCCGGGATGGCGTTCAACACCGCCGCGGTGCCGACCAGTGCCACCACCACGACGAGGAGCCCGCCCAGCGCGATCAAGGCAGCGCGGGATCGGGGTAGGTGCATCGGGGCGACATGCTAGCGGCTCCGCCGGGGATGCGCGAACGCGCTGCTAGACTCAGCAGCCATGCCGGGCTTCTCGACGCGCGCGATCCGCGCCGCCAGCCGCATTCCCACGGCGCCCCAGCCGCCGGTCAACGTGCCGATCTACGCGAGCGCCACGTTCGAAGTAGCCGATGCGGCCGAGCTGGCGGAGCTCCTCGAATTCAGCCGGCCAGGCCACTCGTACTCGCGCTACTCGAATCCGACCCATGCCGCGCTCGAGGAGGCCGTCGCCGAGCTGGAGGGCGGGGAGGCGGCGGTGGCCACGGCATCCGGCATGGCCGCGGCGCACGCGACGATGTTGTCCGTGCTCGAGTCGGGCGACGAAGTCATCGTGCCGGCCGCGGTGTACGGCGGCATCGTCGGCATCGTGCAGCACGTGCTCGCACGGACGGGCATCGCCGCCCGCACCGTCGACACCACCGATCACGACGCGGTGGCTGCCGCGATCGGCCCGCGCACGCGCCTCCTATGGCTCGAGACGATCAGCAACCCGACGACCGCGGTGGCCGACGTCGCGGCGCTCGCGGAACTTGCTCACGCCCACGGCGTCGTGGTGGCCGTGGACAACACATTCGCCTCGCCCGCGCTCGCCACACCGCTCGTCCACGGCGCCGATCTGGTGATCCACTCGACGACGAAATACATCGGCGGCCACTCGGACATCATCGGCGGGATCGTCGTGGGCTCTCCCGAACGCGTGGCGGCGGCCCGGTCGGTCGTGATCAACGCCGGGGGCAACGCGTCGCCATGGGAGGCGTTTCTTGCCCTGCGCGGCCTGAAGACGCTCGCGTTGCGGATGGAGCGCCATTCGGCGAACGCGTTGGCCGTGGCTCGGGCCCTTGAGGGAGCCCCGGGCGTCGAGGCCGTGCGCTATCCCGGCCTGCCGTCCCATCCGCAGCACGCGCTCGCCGGCCGCGTTCTGCGGGAAGGCATGGCCGGCGGAATGCTGGCCGTCGACCTGGAGGGTGGCCGTCCGCACGGCGAACGCTTCCTGGAGCGCATGCAGGTCGGGGTCCACGCCACGAGCCTCGGTGGAGTCGAGACCCTCGTCAGCCATCCGGCCAGCTCGTCGCACCGGCAGCTGTCCGACGATGCGCTCGCTGCCGCCGGCCTGACGCCGGGCACCCTCCGCGTCTCCATCGGCCTCGAGGACGCGGACGACCTCGTCGCCGATCTCGTCGCCGCGGCGGGGTGATGACCGCGTCGCACCGCGTGGCGAGCGGGGCTGGCGCTCCCGACCGGCTCGCGGCGGCCGCGGAGCAGGCCCTCCGGATCCTCGGTGACGCGCGCCTCGCGGCGGCCCTGCTCCTCCTCGTGGGCATCGCGAACCTCGTCGCCGCGCTCCTCCCCGACGGGCCGGCCCGGCTGGACGGCATCCCGTACGCATTGGTCCTTGGCGCACTGGCCGTCACCTCGGCCGCCGCCTTCGCCGTGCGCGCTCCGGCCACGTGGCGCGAGTGGCGGCGTCCGGGCCTGGTTGCGGGTTCCGGCGCGCTGCGGGCGACCGCGCGGCCACTCGACGCGGCATCGGTGGCCGATGTGCTGCGCTCCGCCGGCTACCGGACGCGCGTCACCGGCCGCCCCGAGGTACGCGGGGGGCCGTGGGCTGTCCACGGGGTGCGTCGCGGCTGGTCGCGGTTCGCTGCCCAGTCGAGCCACCTGGGCCTGGTGGTGATCGTGCTCGGTGCGGGTGTCGGGGCCGCCTTCGGATCCGAGACGACGTTCTCGCTCCATCCCGGCGACCAGGCGCTGCTCGACAGACCGCAGCCGGGCTTCTCGTCGGCCGTGCGTCTCGACGCGTTCGACGCCGCCTTCGCCGTCGACGGGCGGCCGCAGCGCCTGGATACCGACGTCACGTTCCTCCGCGACGGTGCCGCGGTCCGAGCCGACGTGCTGCGCGTTAACGAGCCGGGCAGCTTCGATGGCCTCCTGGTCCATCCGTGGACGTACGGGCCGAGCGCGCGGGTGCGGATCACCACGCTCGGTGGCAACGCCCTCATCGACGCGCCCGTGCCCCTCGACATGGATCGCGCCGGCACGCCGGTCGGCTCCGTGGAGTTGCCGACTGCCGGCGCCACCGTCGGCCTGGCCCTCGCCGATGCGGACACCAACCTCCTCGGGGTGAGCGTCGTCGGCGCGGATGGACTGACCGACGCGGCCAGGCTCGCCCCGGGCGACGAGATGCGGGTCGGCGATCTCGTGGTCCGATTCGACGGATTCGATGCATGGGTGACCTTCCTGTCCCGCCGCGATCCCGGGTTGGGCGTCCTGTTCGCCGGGGCTGCGCTCCTGTGCGCGTCGTTGTTGGTCGCCTTCTGGTGGCCCCGTCGGCGCGTCACCGTTCGCCCGACCGCCGCCGGGATTGCCGTGACCCTGCGGGGAGAGCGCTTCGACCAGCCTGCAGGCGAGCTCGACAGGCTCACCTCCGAGTTGGCGGCCGCAGGATGACGAGCGTCCTCGACGCCTGGCGTGCGGTCGATCCGGAGGCGCGGCTCGTCTCCGGATCGGAGGATCTGCTCACCCGGCCAGTGCGGGGTGTGGCCCGCACCCGCGCGGTGCCGCCGCATCTTCCTGCCCTCGCGCCCGCGCACCTGCTGGTGGCCGACGAGGCCGTGATCGGGTCGGACCTCGACGCGCTCGTTGCCGCGCTCGCCGACGCCGAGCTCGAGCCGGCGGCCATCTGGATCGTCGCCGATCACCAGCCCGAGCTGGAGGCAGGTGGCAGCCCTCTGCCGGTGATCGCCGGAATCGCCACAACGGCTCGCACCATGGACGCCGTGGGCACATACCTCGAACGCGAGCGGGAGCTTCTCGCCGCCGTCGCCGGCGAGGTCCGGTTGGCGGGCGCCGAGGCCGCGCTGGCCGATCCGCAGCCCGGCGCGCCGGCCGGCGTCCTCGCGGCTCGCCTCCGGCGTGGCGTGGCGGTGACCGTGGAAGGCGCGTTCGCGGCCCTCAACCCGCGCCCCGCGGGAACGGCGCTGGCGACGCGATTCGCAGCCACGCACGTGCGCCTGCTCGGCGATCGATCGTCGCGTCCCGCGGCCCAGCGCCGCACGCGAGACGGCATCTGGATCCTCGAGCGCTCGGTCGGCCCGTCCGCGTCGGCGTGGCTGTTCGACGACCTGCCCTTTGCTGCGGTCGACGAGGTCGCCCTCGATGCGTTCGCCGTGACCCTGCGCGCGCTGCTGCGACGACCGCGCGCGACCGAGCCGTCGGCGCGCTCGGTGCCGCGCCTGCCGCCGAGCACCGGCGACCCGATGCGCGACACCCTCCTCGCCGTCGCTCGGGCGAACGGCAGGATCGCGCCGGCCGCGCGCAGCCTCGGCGTGCATCGCAACACCGTGCTCTATCGCCTGCGGCGCGCATCGGTCGAGCTTGGGCTGGACCCGCGACGGCCCGATGACGCGCTGCGGCTGCTCCGCGGAGCGGACGAGGAGTAGCTGCTCCGGACTGTGCAGTCTGCACAGCGGTTGGCGGCGGCTTGCCGACGTCGCGGCGGCCATCGACGACGCCGCATCGGTAGGCTTCGCCTCCTATCCAGTTGCCCCCACGAGGTTTCTTCATGGCCACCACGAAGCTTCCCGATGCCCTCAAGCTGGCGGAGAGTCGCAATCTCCGCTTCGTCAGCCTCCAGTTCACCGACATCGTCGGCCAGGTCAAGTCGGTCCAGGTACCGATGCACCAGCTGGAAGAGGCGGTCGAGCACGGGAAGTGGTTCGACGGCTCGAGCATCGAGGGCTTCGTACGCATCGCCGAGTCGGACATGTTCCTGGTGCCCGACCTCGATACCTTCACCGAGATTCCCTGGGAGCCGGGCGTTGGGCCAGACGGGAAGACGAAGCTGGAGACGGGCTCGGCCCGGGTGATCTGCGACGTCTTCACGCCTAACGGCGACCCCTTCCCGGGCGACCCGCGCTGGGTGCTCCGCCGCCAGATGGACCGCGCGAAGAAGCTCGGCTTCGTCTTCAACACCGGGCCCGAGCTGGAGTTCTTCCTGCTGCGCCGCTCGAACGGCACCGTCGAGCCGCTCCCGCACGACGCGGCCGGCTACTTCGACCTCTCCGAGGACCTCGGCACCGAGGTCCGCAAGGAGATGATGAACGCGCTGGGCGCCTTCGGGATCCACGTCGAGACGGCGCACCACGAGGTCGCGACCGGCCAGCACGAGATCGACTTCCAGTACGCCGATGCGCTGCGAACCGCCGACAACGCAGTGACCTTCAAGACCACGCTCAAGGCGATCGCCGCCCAGAAGGGCCTGTACGCGACGTTCATGCCCAAGCCGTTCTTCGGCATCAACGGCTCCGGGATGCACACCCACCAGTCGCTGTGGGACATCAAGAAGGCGAAGAACGCGTTCAGCGATCCCAAGGACGAATACGGGCTGTCCGAGACCGCACGCCAGTACATCGCGGGGACGCTGGAACACGCGCGCGGCATGATCGCCGTCCTCGCGCCGCTGGTGAACTCGTACAAGCGCCTGGTGCCAGGGTACGAGGCGCCGGTGTACATCGGCTGGGCGCGGATCAACCGGTCGGCGCTGATCCGCATCCCGCAGAGCAGCAAGGGCCAGTTCAACTCGGTCCGCATCGAGCTTCGCTGTCCCGATCCGTCTTCCAACCCATACCTCGCCTTCGCGGCGATGCTGGCGGCCGGCCTGGACGGCATCGAGCGCAAGCTGACGCCGCCGGCCCCGGTGGAGGAGAACCTGTACCACCTAGACGCCGCAAAGCTCGAGTCGCGCAAGATCAAGCAGCTGCCGGGCACGCTGCGCGAGGCTCTCGATGAGCTCAGTCGCGACGCCGTGATTCGCGAGGCGCTCGGGGATCACGTGTTCGAGCGGTTCATCGAAGCAAAGCGCGAGGAGTGGGACGAGTACCGCACCCAGGTCAGCGCGTGGGAGGTCGACCGCTACCTCGAGGGGTTCTAGACGCTCTGCGGCGGCGGAGTAGATCCGTAGATATTCCGCGACCGGAGCCCATGTCTGGGTAGAATCGGGCACCCTTGGGAGGTGCCGACCCTGATCCGGAAGCGTCCCCGGCTGCTTCTCGTCTCCATGTATCCCCTGGACCGGGGCCGATGGGGACCGACGGTCCGGATCAGCCATCTCCGCGACGAGCTCTCGCGCCTGGCCGAGCTTGACGTCGTCGACGGATACCGTGGTGCGCGGCGCCTGGCACTCACGCGGTACGCGACCTCCGGGCGCTTGCGGGGCCTCGACGGCGTCTACGTCGAGAGCTCGTCCTTCCTTCCCTCCGAGCTCGACATCGCGTTCCTCGGTCTCGCCCGATCGTTGGGCATCCCGGTGCTGACCTACATCCGCGACGCATACCAGCTGTTCGATGACTACGCGCGCCCTGCCTCGCTCCGTGCCCGGATCGGCCGGTGGGCGTTCCGTCCGGCCCTCCGGGCCCTCGGGTCCGTTTCCACGCTGCTCGCCTTTCCCACCCAGGGCCTGGCTCGCGCCGTGATCGGCGACCTCCCATTCGCGCTCCTTCCCCCCGGCTCGCCGGCGCCGGTCGAGGTCCCACGCCGGCCGGACGCCGATCAGCTGCTGTTCGTCGGCGATGCCCGGCTGCCGGCCCAGGGCGCCGATCGGCTGCTGGCTGCCGTGCGGCTGGCGCGTGAACGAGGAGCAGTGGTGGGCCTGACGGTCGTCGCCAGGCCCGGGCAGGAGCCTCCCGAGCCACACCCGGAGTGGATGCGGCTGGTGCGGGCCGAAGGCGACGAGATCATCGCTCTGCTGCCGGCCACGCTCGCCACGGTCATCCCGCGCCCCCGTGGCGCGTACAACGATCTCGCGCTGCCGATCAAGCTGAGCGACTACCTCGCCTACGGACGCCCGTTGCTCGTCACGGACTGCACCGAGCAGGCGGCGGTGGTGCGCGAAGCCGATGCCGGCATCGTCACTGGCGACCGTGTCGAGGACCTCGCCCACGGGATGGTGCGGATCGAGTCCGCCGCGCCGGAGGAGCTGGATCGATGGTCGGCAAACGCACGTGGCGCGGCACGGACCGCGTCCTGGGCCGATCGTGCCGCGACGATCGTGACCCTGCTCCGGGGCCCTCTTCGTGGATGATCGCCGACTCCGGCCGGTCGATGGACGCTGGACCGCTGCCCTGCTCGTGCTCTCGGGGACGGCCACGCTGGTCGCTGGTCGGGCCTCGGTCCCCGCGTTTGCCGCCTTCGGGCTGCTGACGCTCGTCGGGACGGCGTATGCCGCGTATCACTGGCCGCGAGCGACGCTCGTCGCGGTGGCAATCACGACCCTGCTCGACCCCGCCGTCGCGGTTCGCATGCTGCCATCGGCCATCGCGGATGGTCCGATCGGGATCAGTGAGCCGCTCCTCGTCGTCGCCGGCCTCGTGGCGCTCACGCGTGCCGGGCGTGCGGGTGTCGTCATCGCCGCGCGGGACCCGACCATCCTGCTGGGCGGCGCGTTCGTCGGTGTCTCCATCGTCTCCGCCGTGATCAATTTGGTCCCACCGCACATCGCGGTGGCGGGCATCGTCATGACGGTCGATGCGATGGCGATCTACTTCGTCTGGCGGGCGCTCCGGCCGTCGCCAGAGGCGGGGATCCGAGCGACCACGGCGATCGTCGCGGCCGGCGTCGCGGTGGCTCTGTTCGGCATCGGGCAGGTGGTGATTGCACCCAACCTGCTCGGGTTCGAGCGCTTTGCGGTGAGGCCAGGGGATGTCGGGCGCATCGCCTCGATCCTCGGCAACCCGAATCTGCTCGCGCCGATCCTGGCGTTCCTCCTGCCGTTCCCGATCTTCGCCGCCGTCCGGCTCTCCGATCGCCGGCATCGGACGATCGCGCTCGCCGCCGCCCTCGTCCTCCTCGTCGCGCTGGCGCTGACGTTCTCCCGCGGCTCGTGGATCGCCGCCGCGGTGGGGATAGGCCTGGGCACGCTCCTCGTCGACTGGCGCGGGCTCCTGGCCGCCATCGGCGTGGCCGCCGCCGCCGCCGTCATCGTCGTGGCCCTGCCGCACCATCTGGTGGCGACGGACATCGAGCCGCCCGATGCGTCACCGGCCGCAACCGCCCCCGCCGTGGAGCCGTCGCCCGATGCATCCACTCCGCCGGCCAGTCCGCCGCCCACGCCGGCGCCGCCGGATCCGCTCGCGGGCATGTCGAGCGACGAGATTCGGCTCATGTTCCTCGGCGACGGCCTCCGCATCGTGCGCGACAACCTCGTGCTCGGCGTCGGACCCGGGCGCTACGGCGGCGCGGTCGCAAAGATCTTCGCGAGCCCGGTCTACGAGGAGTACGGGACGACGATCGGGCATTTCCGCACTGTCCACAACTTCTGGCTGCATCTCGTCGTCGAGGTTGGCGTCGTTGGCGTGACGCTGGTCCTCGCCATCGTGGTCGCGCTGGTGATCCGCCTCGCACGCGCGGCGCGGCGATCCACTGGTCCGGTATCCGTGGTGCTCGGGGGCGCGGCAACGGCCGCCATCGTCGCGAGCCTGAACAGCACGACCGAGATGGTGCTCGAGGGAAACATCCCGGCGGTGCTCCTGTGGCTGGTCCTCGGGATCGGTGCCGCGCTGGCGCCCGATCCGGGACTTGGCCTCCTGCGGCCGCGCAGGTCCGAGGGCTGACTCAATGATCATCGTCCTCACCCGCATCTGGCCTACCGCCGAGCGGCCGAGCCTGGGCACCTTCGTCCGCGACCGAGTCCGCGGTGTACCCGACGTGGCGGTCGTGCGGCCCCGCAGCCAGTCGACGCCCTGGCCGCTCCTGTACGCCCGGCTGTTCGCCGATGCGCTCCGCGTCCCCAGGCCGCGTGGCGTCGAGGCCCACATGGTCGTCCCGACCGGCCTGGTCGGGTGGGCCGTCGCGCGGCTGCGCCGCGTGCCGCTCCTGATCTACGCCCACGGCCGGGATGTCCGTGACTGGCGCACGAAGCGGGCGCCGATTCGTTGGCTGACCCGCTTCACCGCGCGGCGTGCCGACCGTGTCGTGACCAACTCGGCAGACACGGCGCGCTACGTGCGCGACCTCGGCGTGGAGCCGACCGTCATCGCCCCAGGGGTGGACCTGGCGCGATTCACCATCACACCGCGGCCGGCGGACCGTCGGGTGCTGTACCTGGGCGGAAAGAACCCCCGCAAGGGCTACGAGGTCGCCACGCAGCTCGCGGACACGCTGGTTGGCCCCTGGCTGCGCGACGTCGAGCCCGGCGAGATCCCGGACCTCATCGCCGCCCACGACGTCCTGCTCGTGCCGTCGCTGGCCGAGCCTTTCGGGCTCGTGGCCGTGGAAGCCAACGCCGCCGGCCGCTGGGTCGTGGCCGCCAACGTCGGCGGGCTGCGGGACATCGTCATCGAGGGCGTCAACGGCACGCTCGTCGGCGACGGCGACTACGCGAGCGCCATAGCACGTGTGCCCGATTACGATCCCGCGACGGTGGCCGCAACCGCGGAGCGGTTCAGCCTCGACCGCTGGCAGCGGGCGATGGCAGCGATCTGGGACGAGCTCACCTGAGCCGGTCGAGCAGCTCGGCCAGCCGTGCCGTTTGACGCCGTCGGTCGTAGCGGCCATCGGGGTCGGCGCGCCTGTCAGGGCGCGGCTGGTCCATGATCGCCACCAGCCCGTCCGCCACTGCATCCGGCGTCGGGTCCACGCCCACACCCCAGTCGAGCCCATCGAGGATTGCCCGCGACTCGCCGACGGGGGCGACCGCCAGCACGGGCAGATCGAGGCCGAGGTACTCGAACAGCTTGGCGTTCACGTCGGCGTCGCGTCCGGGATCGTCGGCGATGAGGATGAGCCCGGCGTCCGCGGCGCGCTCCATGGCCAGGGCCTCGGGCCGTGGCCGCTGGCCGAGGAACGATACGACCGGCTCGAGCGACGCCCGCCGCCGAGCCGCGATCGCCTGGTTGCGCGCGCTGAGCCAGCCAACGAGGTCAATGCGCAGCCGGTCTCGCAGGCCAGGCTCCCGCTCGAGTGCGAGCGCGACGCCGTCGAGCAACAGGTCGAGCTCGCGCTCGCCGTAGATGCTGCCGGGGTGGATGATCCGGAACCTCGCATCGGTCCCGGCGGGTTTCGGTCCGCGGTCACCGAGGTCGGTGCGGTCGTAGCCGTTGGGAATGTGGACGAACCGATCGGCCCGCCACGGGTACCGATCGGCGTACCGGTCCCGCCAGGTGGCCGTGGCGAATACCGTGCGCTCGGCACGCGCGACGATCGAGCGTTCCATCTCGCGCCCGATCGCCCGGTGGAGCTTCGGCAGAGATCGGACGAACGCGTTGCCTATCCACGGGTCGCGGAAGTCCGCGATCCATGGCACGCCGAGCACTTCGGCGAGGACCGCCGCGGCGAGATGCCCGCTGACGGGCGGCGCCGAGCTGTACACAGCGTCGACCGCAGCGCGCCGGTGAGCATGCAGCCCCGCGACGACGGCAGCGGGCACCCATAGCAGCTGATCGTCAGGGAAGAAGATCCGCGGGACGAGCGCTCCCCATGCCGTGTTCCCCCACGCGCGGAGCAGCCCTGCTGGCGACCGGCTGGCGGATGGCGCCGGAACGCTGCCTGCCGACGCGGCCTGCCCTGCGGCGGGACCCCGACGCGCGACCGACGCGATCGCCCGGCGCAGGTGGGCGGGCTCCACGGAGGGAGCACGGTGAACCTCGAGATCTGGAGGGATCCGATCCAGGCTGGCCCGGTCGATGATCCGGTACGCGGAATGGCTGGGTGCCACGACCACCGCCTCCCACCCGTGCTCGGGCAGGTACGCCGCGTGCTTGAGCGTGCGCTCGACGCCCACGCCACCGACCGGCGGGAAGTGGTACGCGACCATGAGCAGCCGCTGCATCGGTCAGGCCACCCTGCGACGGAGCCGTGCGACGCCCGCGCGGATGCCATCCGCCAGGCGTCGGACCTCGGCCGAAGTCGGGACGAAGTACTCGAGCGGGCTGCGATGGGCGATCCGCGCCGAGATGACAGCCAGCATGCTCGCGTGCACGGCGTACGAGATGAGGCTGGCCAATGCCGCGCCCGCGATGCCGAGCACCGGGATGAGGATGATGTTCGCCACGACGTTGACGACGAGGTTGACGAGCGAGGCACGCGCGATCGCCAATGGCAGGCCGAGGCCACCCAGGTACCCCGCGAGGACCTTCGACACCGACAGCGCCACGATGCCCGGGAGCAGGATGAGGAACGGCAGCAGGCTGTCCGCGTAGGCAGGCAGCACGACCTGGGTCGCCAGCAATGCCAGCGGCATGAGACCGAGGACCGCGAGCGCGGTGAGGAGCAGGGTGAAGCGGCTCATCTGCGGCGCAAGGGCGTCGGCACTGCGGCGATCCATGCCGGCGACCCGCGGGTAGAACACTGTGCTCACCGAGTCGGGCACCATGAACGCCGGTTCGGCGAGGCTGACGGCGAACGTGTACAGCCCCACGGCGGCAGCATCTCCGAGCATCGCCGCCAGGATGAGGACATCGGCGCGGAGGCTGAAGTAGCCGGTCACGCTGGCCGGATAGATCCTCAGGCCATACGAGAAGAAGGTGCCGAGCCGGACCGAAGGCCCATCGTTCGGCTCGCTGCGCACGACCCGGCTGAGCTCGATCGCCGTCCCGATCGCGACCACCACCGCGACGGCGACGTACGAGGCGAGTGCCCCGGTCACGCCCAGGTCGAGGGTGCCGACGAGCACGACGACTCCGACGAGCATGAGGGCCGACTGGGCGACGATGAGCAGGTTGTAGTTGCGCAGCTTCTGGCGCCCGATGAGCGTCGATCCGGCGAGCGCCGTCGCGAGCTGAAACGGCACCGATGCCAGCGCGAGCGGGATCAGGTCCCCATCGACCGCGGTGAGCAGGGTCGACGTCAGGAACGGAAGCAGGAGCAGCGTCCCCCCGACGAGGACGACCGATAGCCCGGCGGTGATGGCCCACCCCAGCCGCTGGAGCTGGTCGACGCGCATGCCCCGGCCGGCGAAGAAGCTCATCGCAGACGGAAGGCCGAGTTGGCCGAGCGCGTTGAGCATGCCGGGCACCAGCACGAGCAGGGCGTACTGGCCGCGGCCCTCCGGGAGCAGCATGCCCGCGAGGACGAACGAGGTCGTGATGCCGAGGGCCAGGCGAGCCACGCGGGTTGCGAAGACACCGGCGACCCGCCGCGCGAACGGGGTCGCGGTAGTCATCGGCGGCCCACGAGCCCGCGATAGAGCTCCTCCATGTGCCCCATGTGGGTGTCGTAGTCCGCGGTGGCCACCACGAACGCGCGCAGACGGTCCGCGAGCCTGGCCCGATCCCCGACGGTGAGCTCGAGGACGCGACGCAGCGCGCTCGCGGTGGCATCGGCGTCGCCCACCGGCACGACCAGCTCGCGGGTGAGCGGGTCGATCGCCCCATACACCGGCGCCACCGCTGGGAGGTCGCTCACCACGGCGGGCACGGCGCACGCCATGGCCTCGAGCAGGGTGACCGGAAAGCTATCGGTCTCGGGGATCGTGACCAGCACGTCGCCCGATCGATACAGGTCCGGCAGATCCTCGTGGGCCACCGCGTCGAGCCACGTGACCTGGTCTTCGATGCCGCGCGTTCGGACGCGATCCTCGAGGGCGGCCAGGTGCGCGCCATCCGCGTTGAGCCGGGCCATGACGAGCTCGGCCCGCAGGCCCGCATCGGCAAGAGAGGCCACTGCGTCGATCACCGTGTCGTGGCGATAGAGCGGTGCGATGGCCCGGATCGAGAGGATCCTCGCACGCCCGTCGGCTCGCGCCGGATTGGGCGTGAACCGGGTCGTGTCCACGCCGTGATGGACGAGCTCGATCCGCTCCGGCCGGGCACCGGCCCGTATGGCCGCGGCCCGCATGCCCTCCGACGACACGGTGACGAGATTTGCCGAGCGCAGCGCGAAGCGATTCCACCAGCGCGTCCGGACCGAGCGCGCAGGCACGCGGAGCAGGTCGGAGCCCCACGGGGAGACGACGAGCGGGTGGAACCCGGCGAGCGCCGCCTGCCACGCGTAGCGCCGGACGAACATCGCGTGGAGCACCTGGATGCCGATGCGGTCGACGGCTGCCCGGAGGATGCCTCGCCGGCGCGCCAGGCCGATGATCGGCGGTCCGCTTGGCGGATCGACCCGGTGCACCCGGACATCCGGGGACAGGCCATCGTTGATCGCCGCGCCAAAGGGGTCGACGAGATGGACCTCGTGCCCGGCGCGCACGAACCAGTCGATCCAGCGCCGCGTGTGGATGCTGTTCGGGTCCGCGATGAATCCGAGCCGCATCGGCGGCGCTCCTGCGACGGGCATGGCGCGGAGTATGACCCGTCATGCAGGCACCCGCGATGACCCCGGGGATGGGTGCCAACCAGCCACGCTATGCTCACTCGGATGGACGCGACGCCACCCACCGACGCGCCGGCGACCGGAGTCGATCGACGCATCGCCGTCGTCGGGCTCGGGTACGTTGGCCTGCCGCTGGCCCTCGACCTCGCCAATGCCGGGCATGAAGTGCTCGGCATCGACGCATCGGCGGATCGCGTGGCGCAGCTGCGCAACGGGGAGAGCTACGTTGACGACGTGGCCGCAGACCAGGTCGGCGCGGCCGTCGGCGCCGGCATCTTCGAGCCGGCGACTGCCGACCGGGACTGGACCGATGCAACCGTCGCCTTCATCTGCGTCCCGACGCCGGTGACCGCGAGCCGCGAGCCCGACCTCGCGCCGATCCGCTCCGCCGCGGAGTACGTCCGGCGTGGTCTGCGTGCCGGCGACCTCGTCGTCCTCCAGAGCACGACGTATCCCGGCACGACGATGGGTCCGCTGCGCGAGCTGCTCGAGGCGGACGGGCTGCGAGCCGGGGAGGACTTCGACCTGGCGTTCTCACCTGAGCGCGTGAGCCCCGGGGACGGGCGGCCATCCTCGAGCATCCCGCGCCTGGTTGGCGGCATCACGCCTGCGGCGAGCGCACGGGCTGCAGCGATCCTGGGCCAGGTGGCACCCTCGGTGATGGAGCTGACGAGCCCCGACGCGGCCGAGCTTGCCAAGCTGTTCGAGAACGTGTTCCGCAACGTGAACATCGCCCTCGTCAACGAGCTGGCGCTGATCTGCGAGCGGCTCGAGCTCGACGTGTGGGAGATCATCGCCGGCTCCTCCACCAAGCCGTTCGGCTTCATGCCCTTCTACCCCGGTCCCGGCGTCGGGGGTCACTGCATCCCGGTCGACCCGTACTACCTCGCGGCGCGGGCCCGCGAGGTCGGGTTCCACGAACGGTTCATCGAGACCGCGGGGGACATCAACTCGCAGATGCCGGAGCACGTCGTTTCGCTGGTCGCCACGGCGTTGAACGCGCGCGGACGTGCACTTCGGGATGCCCGGCTGCTCGTGGTGGGCGTCGCCTTCAAGCCGGGCGTCTCGGACGATCGCAACTCGCCCGCGAGGCCGATCGTCGCGAGCCTGCTCGACGCGGGCGCGTCGGTCATGTACCACGATCCGCGGTTGCCCTTCTTCGATCCGTCCGACGACCATCGGCCGGGGACGTACCCGGTGCTGGAAAGCGTCTCCCTCGACGAGGGACTGGCCGCGCCCCCGGACTGCGTCGTGGTCATCACAGCGCACTCCGACGTCGACTGGGATCGCGTGTACGCCGAGTCCGAGCTCGTGGTCGACACCCGCAACACCTCGACAGGTCGCGACGTGCGGACCGGCCAGGTGCTGCGCCTGGGGGCCGGCTGGAGCTAGCCGACGACCCGTTCGAGGACCTCGACGATCCGCTCGGCCGAGCGGCCGTCCCACAGCCGGGGCACCCGCCCACCGGGCCGGGGCCCATCCAGAGAAGCCCGGACCTCGGCGACGATGCGCTCCGGGTCGCTCCCGACCAGCCGGTTCGTGCCCTGCGTGATGGTGATCGGACGCTCGGTGTTGTCGCGCAGCGTGAGGCACGGCACCCCGAGCACGGTCGTCTCCTCCTGCACGCCGCCGGAGTCGGTGAGCACCAGCGCGCGCGTCGGTCATCGAGGCGCGAGGAACTCGAGGTAGCCCAGCGGCTCGGCAACGGCGGAGGCCGGCGAGCAGGTCGCCGAGCGCCGGCGCCCTCTGCCGCCGTCCGGGTGCGGGGATGGACGGGCAGCACGACCGGGAACTCGCGTGCGATCGCGCCGAGGGCGCGCGACCAGGCCGCGCAGCGCGGCCGGGTCGTCGACGTTGCGGGCCGGTGCAGCGTCACCACCGCGTACGGCCTGCGGCTCGACGCCGAGCCGGTCGCGCAGCGCGGCCCGCGCCGCGCGCTCGCGGTGCGCGCAGCAGCGTGTCGATCATCGTGTTGCCGACGAAGTGGATCTGCTCGGCCGCGTACGCCCTCGGCCGGAGGTTCTCGTCCGCGTCCGGCGACGGTGGCGAAGAGGCAGTCGCGAGACGCGGTCGGTCACGATGCGGTTGATCTCCTCCGGCATCGTCCGGTCGAACGACTGCGCAGCCCCGCCTCGACGTGCGCGACCGGGATGCCGAGCTTGGCGGCGACGAGCGCGCACGCCGAGCGTCGAGTTCACGTCGCCGACGACGAGCACGACGTCGGGCCGCTGCGCTCGAGCAGCGGCGCTCGAAGCGCGACCATGACCCGGCCGGTCTGCTCGGCGTGGGTGCCGGAGCCGACTCCGAGGTTGACGTCGGGCGCGGGCAGCCCCAGGTCGCGGAAGAAGACGTCGCGACATCGCGGCGTCGTAGTGCTGCCCGGTGTGGACGAGCGTCGTGGTGAACCGCTGGCGGCCGTCGAGTGCGCGCATGATGGGCGCGACCTTCATGAAGTTCGGGCGCGCCCCCGCGACGAGGACCAGCCGTCGGCGGCTCAGCGCCAGGTCCCCGGGCGAGCCTCGTCCGGCACCGCGGCGGCTCCGGCCGCCATGGCGGCGTCGATGATCCGCCACGCGTCCGCCACGCCGAGCCAGCCGCGCACCTCGGTCGGGCGGCTCTCGAGCGTCTTGTAGGTCCTGAAGAAGTTCTCGATCTCGCGCAGCCGATGCGGCGAGAGGTCCTCGAGCAGCACCGTCTCCTCCCAGCGCGGATCGTCGTGGGCGACCGCCAGCACCTTGAAGTCGTGGCCCTTCTCATCCGCCATGTCGAGCACCCCCACAGGCCGGGCACGTACGACGCAGCCGGGGAACGTCGGCTCGGCGATCACGACCAGGACGTCGAGCGGGTCGCCGTCATCGGCCATGCTGCCCTCGATGAAGCCGTAGTCGCACGGGTAGTGGACGCTCGAGTACAGGACGCGGTCGAGGACGAACCGACGTCGCTCATGGTCGTACTCGTACTTGTTGCGGCTGCCCGACGGGATCTCGACGGTCACCTCGATCGGACCGCGCGTCTGCGGCTGCTCCATCGGCTGAGTATGCCCCATCGATGTGCAACTTCCGCGCGTCGTGGGTCGTCAGAAGCCATGCCGCTTACTGGCGGCTATACTGCCGTCTCCCCCCCCGATCGCATCCCCGGAGCTCCGTGAACCGCCAACGAAGCGCGCGTCGTGACGACCCGCGATCCGCAGCCGCGGCCACCCTGTCGTTCCTTCTTCCCGGCCTCGGGCAGGGGTACAACGGGCGCTGGCTGCTCGCGTCGCTGCTCGCCATTCCCGTGCTGCTGCTCGTCGTTCTCGCCGCGCTGATCGTGACCGGCGGCGGGGCGGGAACCCTGAGCCGGCTCCTCGACGCACGCG
>CAVYSK010000009.1:0-96696 GCA_963771155.1 uncultured Chloroflexia bacterium | reverse complement strand
GCCCCACTGAGGGTCTTGTGTGGCCGGTGACCGCTACCGGGTCTGGACGACCACCTTGTGGTGGTGGCGCAGGCCGAGGGCCACGAGCACCAGCATCACGCCGGCCGCTGCGAAGGCGGCGAAGGCGGCGATGCCGGCGATGCGACCGACGGTCGACCAGGCGAAGGCGCTCAGCAGCAGGCCTCGCAGGGTCTCACCCTTGAAGAGGGTGTTGCGCTGACCGGTGATGGCGTCGGCCTCGCCCTGCAGCTCGGCGATCTCGGCGGCGCTGGCGCCATCGGCGGTCGCCGTCTCGACGGCGGTGTTGGCCGCCCGCTCGGGGTCGCCGAGGTCGGCGTAGGTGGCGCCGTCGGCGATGCCCTCGAGGTGGCCGTTGATGAAGCTGGCGTACGCCTCGGCCTCGGGGCCGGTGTTGACGGCGTGCCCGGCGAACGGGAGCAGGTCGGTGCGACCCTCCTCCTCGAGCGCGGCGGCCGGCGGGAAGGCGATGTTCTGGGAGGTCAGCTCGTCGTTGACGTAGTCCTTGGAGAAGTTGGCGCCCCAGGTGAGGAGCCCTCCGGCGACCACGAGGACCACGACGAGGACGGCGCCGACGCCGACGAACACGGTGTCGATGGTGCGACGCTTGAGCGCCACCGTCGGCTCGATCGGGGTGGATCGGGTGTCCGGTGGTGGTGACGACTGGGTCACGGGTGATGGTTGTCATGGTGAGCTCCTGTGCGTTGAGGTCTACGTCGAACGTACGGATCTGCCCGCCGGAGCACAGGAGGCGAAGGTCCCTAGCCCGGGCGCCGAAGGCACTTCCGCGATCGGGAACCGCACGTGGACCACGCCGTCCTCGAGCCGCTCGCACGAGCCGTCCCGGCCGGCGGAGCACGTGGAGCATGGCGGTGTTGGAGAAGAGGGTGTCGGCGACGAAGTGGGTGACCCCGAGCGGCCGGGCGGCGCGCTCGAGCCGCTCGAGGAGGCGGGTGCCGAGGCCCTGGCGCTGGTGGTCGTCGGCCACCACGAAGGCCACCTCCGCGTCGGTCGCTGCCGGGCAGGCGCTCGAGGCGCCCCACGCCCACGATCGCGGAGCCCTCGGTGGCGACGAAGGCCACCCGGTCCCGACCGTCGACGTGGGTGAAGTGCTCCACCTCCGCCGCAGAGAGCTGTGGGTGCACGGCGAAGAACCGGTTGCGGATCGACTCGGCCGACAGCCGCGCCGTGGAACGCGATGAGGCGAGCACCGTCGTCGGGCGCGATCGGGCGGATGCGCACATCGGTCGGGGGACGGTCCATGGACGACAGCCTCCGGCGCCGGTGACGCTCCTCGCTAGGGCCGACGGGACGTGACGGTGGGGTCTTTGGTCACTTCCGGGGTCACACTGGCGTGGTGGCGATCCGCGTGTTCCTGCTCGATGACCACGAGCTGGTGCGCGGCGGGGTGCGCGACCTCCTGTGGGGCGAGGACGACATCACGGTGGTCGGCGAGGCCGGGACCGCCGAGGATGCCCTCGAGCTGATCCCGCAGACCAAGCCGGACGTCGCGGTGCTCGACGTGCGCCTCGGGGAGGCGGCCGGAGGCACGAGCGGCATCGAGGTGTGCCGGCAGATCCGGTCCGACCATCCCGAGGTGGCCTGCTTGATGCTGACGAGCTTCGCGGATGACGAGGCGCTGTTCGCGTCGATCATGGCCGGAGCCTCCGGGTACGTCCTCAAGCAGATCCGCGGCGCCGAGCTCGTCAGCGGCATCCGTCGCGTGGCGGCCGGCGACAGCCTGCTGGACCCATCGGTCACCGCCCGGGTGCTCGAGCGGCTGCGGCACCCCGAACCGGCGGAAGCCGATCCGCTGGCCGACCTGACGCCGCAGGAGCGCGGGATCCTCGACCACATCGCCGAGGGCATGACCAACCGCCAGATCGGCGAGGCGATGTTCCTGGCCGAGAAGACCGTCAAGAACTACGTGTCCAACCTGCTGACCAAGCTCGGGATGTCGCGCCGCACCGAGGCGGCCGCCTACGCGGCCCGGCTGGCCGAGCGCCGGCGGACCGAGCCGAGCTGATGCCCCTCCGGCACATCGACGACTCCGAGCGGCTCCGCCACCTCGTCGAGGCGGTGCTGTCGATCGGTTCCGACCTGTCGCTCCCCGACGCCCTCCGCCGGATCGTGGAGGCAGCCGTGAAGCTCCTCGACGCGCAGTACGGCGCGCTGGGCGTGCTCGACGGCACCCACCACAGCCTCACCGAGTTCATCAACGTGGGCATGACCCCGGAGCAGGTCGCCGCCATCGGGCCCCTCCCCGAGGGCCACGGTGTCCTCGGCCTGCTCATCGTGGACCCGAAGCCCCTGCGGCTCGCCGACCTCAACGCCCACCCCGACAGCTACGGGTTCCCGCCGCACCACCCACCGATGCGGTCCTTCCTGGGCGTGCCCGATCCGGATCCGGGGCCAGGTGTTCGGCAACCTCTACCTGACCGAGAAGCAGGGGGCCGCCGAGTTCAGCGAGGAGGACGAGGGCCTGGCCGTCGCCCTCGCCGGGGCGGCGGCCATCGCCATCGAGAACGCCCGCCTCCATGAGCGCCTCACCGATCTCGCCCTCGTCGAGGACCGCGAGCGCATCGCCGCCGACCTCCACGACACCGTCATCCAGCGCCTCTTCGCCACCGGCCTGGCGCTCGAGAGCACCGTGCGCCTGGCGCCACCGGAGCTGGCCGACCGCATCGAGTCGGCGGTGGGGGACCTGGACGACACGATCCGCCAGATCCGCTCGGCGATCTTCTCGCTCCAGGCGCCCCGCACGCCGGGCCGCCGTCTGCGGGACGAGATCCTCGGCCTGGCCACCGAGTCGGCCGCCAGCCTCGGGTTCGAGCCGCACCTCCGTCTCGAGGGTCCCGTGGACTCCGCCGTCGGGCGTGACGTGGGCGACCACCTGCTGGCGGTCCTGCGAGAGGCGCTCTCCAACGTCGTCCGCCATGCCGGGTGCCGCCGCGGGTCGACATCGCCGTGGCTGTAGGACCCGACGGAGCGGTGAGGGCCACCGTCGTTGACGACGGGGTGGGTCCGGGCACGGGCGAACGAGCGGGCGGACAGGGCCTCGCGAACATCGCCCGGCGGGCCGAGGCACTCGGCGGCTCGGTGGAGATCGGTCCGGGACCTGACGGTCGGGGGACCCGCGTGGCCTGGGTCGTCCCGGGGTCGTCGTAAGGCCGAACGCCCCGCCCGGGCTGCCGCGCGTGGGCTGAACGCCGGCCGATCACCGACCTTCGGCCCTAGGGCGGCACGGCCCCCGCGTCGCACATGAGACCGCCGACGGCACCCGTCGTCGCAGAAGGAGCGGTCATGCAGGCACTCGTGTTCCACGGTCCCGGTCAGAAGGCCTGGGAGGAGGTCCCCGACGCCGTCCTCGTCGACGACACCGACGCCGTCGTGCGCGTCGACGCCACCACCATCTGCGGCACCGACCTCCACATCCTCAAGGGCGACGTCCCCACCGTCGTCGACGGCCGGATCCTCGGCCACGAAGCCGTCGGCACCGTCGAAGCCGTCGGGACCGGCGTGAAGCGGGTGCGGGTCGGCGACCGCGTCCTGGTGTCCTGCATCACGGCCTGCGGCAGCTGCCGGTACTGCCGTGAGGGCTCCTACGGGCAGTGCCTCGGCGGCGGCGGGTGGATCCTCGGGCACACGATCGACGGCACCCAGGCCGAGCTGGTCCGCGTGCCCTTCGCCGACACGTCCACCCACCCGTGCCCCGCCGGGGTGAGCGACGAGCAGATCCTGATGCTGGCCGACATCCTCCCGACCGGCTACGAGGTCGGCGTGCGCAACGGCCAGGTGCACCCTGGCGACGTCGTCGCCGTGGTGGGCGCCGGCCCCATCGGGCTGGCCGCCATCCTCGGCGCCCAGCTCTACAGCCCGACCCACATCGTCGCCATCGACCAGGCCGACGCTCGCCTCGAGGCGGCCAAGACCTTCGGCGCCGACATCGTGGTCAACAACAGCCGCGAGGACGCGCTGGCCGTGGTCCTCGAGCTGACCGACGGCCTCGGCGCCGACGTCGCCATCGAAGCGGTGGGCGTGCCCGCCACCTTCGAGCTGGCGACCCGGCTCATCCGCCCCGGGGGTCGCGTCGCCAACATCGGCGTCCACGGCGAGCCCGCCACCCTCCACCTCGAGGACCTCTGGAGCCGCAACGTCACCATCACGACGGGTCTGGTCGACACCTACTCGACGCCGACCCTCCTCGAGCTCGTCCGCAGCCAGCAGCTCGACCCCGCCCGCCTCGTCACCCACCACTTCCCGCTCGACGACATGGTGGCCGCCTACGACACCTTCGCCGACGCCGGCACGACCGGCGCCCTCAAGGTGCTGCTCACCCGAGCGCCGTGACCACGTCCTCGGCCCGCTCAGGTGCCATCGGCCGCGTCAGCCCGCGACGAGCGCTCCCGTCACGACGAGGTCCTCCCAGGACATGCCGACGCTCTTGAAGAGCACCGGCCGGTCGCTCGGTGGTGCGACGGAACCGTCGATGAGCGCCTTCATCGTCACGAGGTCGCTCGGTGCGATGGCTCCTTCCGCGATGGCCTGCACGACGTCACCCGCCTCTCGGCAGGCCGTGTCAGCGATCCTCCACCACCACCATGGACCGGGCCAGCAGGGACGCGTCGACCTCGCGAGCGTCCGGTTCGTGCGAGCCGACCGCGACGACGATCGTCGCGTCGCCGACGAGCCGAGAGTCGAAAAGCGGCTCGCGTGCGGAGGTCGCGCAGACCACGATGTCCGCGCCCTCGAGCGCTCGGTCGGCGGCACCCGATCCGAGGCGGAGCAGCCCTGCGCCGGGTTCGATGCCGCGCGATCGACGTGGCCGGGGTCTCGCACGAGGTACCGGACGTCCACGATCTGTGCGCTCCCGAGCCACGAGCGCAGAGCGCGGACGTGGCCCACGGCTTGGGGGCCGGCCCCGACGACCACCAGCGAGATCGGTGACGTCCGCCGCCTGAGGACGGGGCTGATCGCGGCGACCGACACCGCCGGTGTCCGCAGCTCGGTGAGCGCGGCACCGTCGATGATCGCCGCCAGCGAGAGGGTGTGCCGCTCGAACAGCAGGTACGTACCTTGGATGCGGGGGAGACCGGCCTCGGGGTTGGCGGGCGCGACCGTGGCGACCTTCACCCCGAGGTGGTCACCTCCCGCCGCGGCGGCCAGACCCTCTGCGGCGGTCGACGGCATGAGCAGCAGCTGACCGTGCTGGACGGGGATGACGGTGCGGGCCAGGTCCGAGCTCGGCTCGAGCCCCTCCTGCAGCGCCGAGATGATGGCGTCGACCGCTCGGGCAGGAGGACACCTCGCGGCGACCGCCGCGGCGTCCAGCACCACGACCTCCGACATCTCCGTCACCGCAGCACGAAGCCGGGCACGAGGTCATCGGCAGGATCCACGTGGAAGCGGTGCTCCCCCGTGCGGAAGCTGGTGCCGGTGATCCGAGGGACGACCGCCGACCGTCCCGCGATCTCGGTGGAAGCGGTGATCGTGGCGGTGAACGTCGAACCGACGATCGAGTCATGCACAAGGGTCGAGCGGGTCGCGTCGAGCCGGCCCTCGGCGGCGAGGGTGGCCAGTCTGGCGGCTGTCCCCGACCCGCAGGGCGAGCGATCCACCTGCCCGTCGGCGAAGACGGTGACGTTCCGCTGTCGCACCGCGGCGTCGCTCTCGTCGACCTCGTCGTAGAGGATCGTCCCGTACACCCCGACTCAACCGCTCGTCGGTGGGATGGCGGGCGACGTCCGCATCGTTCAGCGCCCACTTGATCTCCCGGCCGACGGCGATCAGGTCGTTGAGGTCGTCCGGGACCACGCTCAACCCGAAGGCCGCCGCCGGCACCTGCACGTAGATCGCTCCGCCGAAGCCGACGGTCACGCCTACGACGCCGCCGCGAGGTCGACGCCGCCACGTCGTCGGCCAGGACGAAGCTGGGCACGCTCACGAAGTCGACGTCGACGACCCGGCCGCCGCTCGGTGTGCACCCGGTGCCGTCACCCGCCCGGAGGGCACATCGATCACCACATCGCGTCACCGGCGCTCGGGGCTGCGACCCGGCCGGACTCCACCGCCCACACCCCGAGCGCCATGGTGCCGTGGCCGCAGGCGGTGGAGAAGCCGTCCTTGTGCCAGAACAGCACGCCGAGGTCCGCGCCGTCATCGTCAGGCGGCATGACGAAGCCCGCCGTACATGTCGGCGTGCCCGCGCGGCTCGAAGCAGAGCAGGCGCCGCAGGTCCGTGAGGGGCTCTCGATGGCGCGGATCCGGCGATCGGCGACCGAGTCGCCCGGAAGGTCGACGGGCGGATCCGTCACGATCCTGAAGGGCTCGCCGGCCGTGTGGTAGTCGATCGTGTCGATCGGCGGGTGGCTCATCGCCCGAGTCTGCCGCTGCGTGGACCCCGAGAGCGGTGGGCCTCAGGTGCTCGCCGGTGAGGTAGGCGGCCTCGATCTTGTCGAGCTGGCCGGCGACCTCGGCGGCCGTGCCGCTCAGCACGATCCGGCCGCGCTCCATCACGTAGACGCGGTCGGCGATCTTGAGCGCCTGGCGGACGTGCTGCTCGACGAGCAGCACGCCGACGCCGCGCTCGTCGGCCGCGTCGCGCACCGCCTGGAGCAGGTTGGTCGACGATGATCGGGGCCAGGCCGAGCGACAGCTCGTCGGCCAGCAGCACCTTCGGGCTCGCGGCCGAGGGCGCGGGCCAGCGAGAGCATCTGCTGCTCGCCGCCGGAGCAGAGCCCGGCCCGGCGGCCCATGATCGCTCGAGCGCCGGGAAGTAGCTCGAACGCGCCTCGGGCGGCGCACGGCGGCGAGCTTCAGGTTGTCGGCGACCGACATGTCCATGATCACCGAGCGCTCCTCGGTGACGTAGCCGAGCCCGCTCCGGCAGCGCGCGTGCATCGGCGCCGGGTGGCCTCGCCGAGGAACCGGACCTCGCCCTCCATCGGCGGCAGCTCGCCGGCGAGGGTGAGCAGCGTGGTGGTCTTGCCGGCGCCGTTGGCGCCGAGGAGCGCGACGACCTCGCCGGCATCGACGCGGAGGTCGACGCTCGCGGACGACCGCCATCTTCCCGTAGCCGGCCGACAGGCCCCGGCGCCTCGATCAGCGTGTCGGTCACGTCGGTCGCGACCTCCTCAGCCTCGTCGGCGTGGCCGAGGTAGGCGTCGCGCACGGCCGGGTCGTCGCGGATCTCCGCCGGGCGTGCCGCTGGCGATCACGCGCGCCGAAGTCGATCACCACGATGCGGTCGCAGGTGGACATCACGAGGCCCACGTCGTGCTCGACGAGCAGCACGCCCATGTTGCGCTCGTCGGCGAGGCGCCGGATGAGGCGCGCCAGCTCGGCGCTCTCGTTCTCGTCGAGCCCGGCGGCCGGCTCGTCGAGCATCACGATCGACGGGCCCGACGCCACGGTCCGGGCGATGCCGACGAGCCGGCGGCGGCCGTACGGGAGCTCCTCGGGGGTCTCGTCGAGGTGCGGCTCGAGCTCGAACTCGCGCACGGCGGCGACCGCGGTCGAGCGGCAGGTCGTGGCGGCCCGGCCAGCACGAGGTCGGTGAGCCACGACAGCCGCGACGCGCGCTGGTCGCTGCCGGCCCGGATGTTCTCCTCGACGCTGACGTCCTCGAACAGCTCGAGCGACTGGAACGAGCGGCGCAGGCCGAGGCGGGCCCGCTGGGTGGCGTTCAGCCGGTCGATGCGGCTGGCCGTCGAGCGAGATCGACCCGCCGGCCGGCGGGCACGAACCCGGTGACCGCGTCGATGAGCGTGGTCTTGCCGGCGCCGTTCGGGCCGATCAGGCCGACGACCTCGCCGGGCCGGACCTCGAGCGACACGTCGCTGCACCGCCACCACCGAGCCGAAGCGCACGGTGAGGCCCTCGACCGAGAGGGTGGCGCCGGCGACCGGCTCGACCTCGGCCGGCGGGAGCGGCGGCCGCTCGGCCGGGCGGCGCGACGAGGTGGAGCCGCTCCCAGAACCGGCGGCCGTGGGCGGTGGCGACGTCGGCGATGCCGTTCTGGTGGACGATCAGGATCACGAACAGGATCGAGCGACCCGAGGATGAGGTCCCACTGGCCGCCGAGGTTGATCCAGTCCTCCACGACGCGGGTGCCGAAGCCGCCGATGGCGTTGGGCGCGCCGAAGACGGCGCCGAGCACGAAGCCGAGGCCGCCGATCACGGCGTGCCCGAGGCTGTTGATCGAGGCGAACACGTTGAACTCGCCGTAGGTGACGACCTGGCTGCGGAAGCCGACGAGGATGCCGGCGACGGCGGCGAGGCCGGCCGACACCGCGAAGGCGTAGAGCTTCACGCCGAACACGGAGATGCCGAGCGACGCCGCCGCCCGCTCGTTGGTGCGCACGGCGAGGCAGCCGGCGCCCGGTGCGCGACCGGCGGAGGTTGGCGACGAGCAGCGCGAGCAGCACGAAGCACACGAGGCTCACGGCCGCCCACGCGTGCGGGTGGTTGAAGGCGTCGACCTGGATGCCGAACAGCTCCACCCGGTCGATGCGGGTGCCGCCGTCGAGGACGTCGCCGAGGTAGTGCGGGTTGGCGAACACCACCTCGGACACGAGGAACCCCAAGCCCGAGGGTGACGACGGCGAGGTTGACGCCGCGGGTCCGCAGCGCCGGGCACCGCGAAGACCGAGCCCCACCGGGATGGTGAGCAGGATGCCGAGGAGGATCGACACCTCCACGGCGAGCCCGGCGTGCACGAACCGGCCGGCGATCAGCGCGCCGATGCCGGCGAGGGCCCACTGGGCCAGCGAGATCTGCCCGGCGTAGCCGGTGATGACGACGATCGAGAGGATCATGACGGCGGCGGCGAGCGAGGTGTAGGTGGCCCGCGCCCACGGGTCGTCCATCACCCCGAAGAGCAGCACGAGCGTGACCGCCGACGCGACGAGCACGGCCCGCAGGCTGATCTGACCGGTGCCGAGCCGCGGCAGCCGGGCGGCCACGTGCGATCGCAGCGGGAGGCCGCGGCCGCGCACCACGACCACGAGGAAGATCACGAGGAACGCCGGCATGCGGTTGAGCCCGGTGATGAGCTCCTGGTCGAGGAGGTCGGTGATGTCGCCGCCGTAGAGCGTGGCCATCGCCTCGCCGACGCCGATGATCAGGCCGCCGACCAGCGTCAACGGGAACGAGTGGAACCCGCCGAGCAGCGCCGCGCCGAGGCCGGCGACGGTGACGACGATCGTGAAGGTGATCGCCGACAGCCCCGTGAGCGGCGCGGCCAGCACGGCCGCCAGGCCGCCGAGCATGCCGCCGACGGTCCAGGTGAGGGCGGCGAGCCGGTCGGGCGACCACCCGAGCGTCTGCACGGCCCGCTCGTTCTGGGCGCTGGCGTTGATGGCGAGGCCGACCCGCGTGTACCGGGTCCACGCCCACAGCGCCGACGGTGAGCGAGCAGGGTGATGCCGACGAGGTAGAGCCGCTCCTCCTGCACCGTGTACCCGCCCCAGTCGAACACGCGTTCGGGCAGGAACGACGTCCACCGGCTGGTTGCCGAGCGCCCCAGCGCTTGGCGATGATCGCCTGGAGGAGCCCGAGCAGCCCGATCGTCGCGATGACGCGGACGATCGCCGGCCGCGCCGCCGCAGCGCGCGGAGCACGACCACCTGGAACAGCAGCGACACCGGCGCCGGCGGCCAGCACCGCGACGACGAGCGCCGGGACGAGCTGCAACGCCCCGCTCGCCGTACAGCTCGAGGAAGGCGAGGTAGGCGGCGAAGGTGCCGATGGCGCCCTGGGCGAAGTTGACCAGCCCCGACCCGCGGTAGATGAGCACCGCGCCCTGGGCGAACAGGGCGTAGGTGGCTCCCGCGCCCAGCCCGATGATCAGGAACTGCAGGAACGACTGCACGTCGTCAGCATCGCCGAGGCGGGCCGGGGGTCGCGCTGACCCCCGGCCCGTCGCTCACTCGATCAGCAGGTCTCCGCCGGGGCGCCGAAGATCGACCCGCAGAGGACCTCGTCGAAGCTGATGCTCGGCGACCTCGACGAAGTTGCCGTCGAACTCGCCCTCGGCGTCGGGATCCCACTCGTAGGTGGCCCAGTGGTTCATGCCGGCCCGCTGGAACAGGCCCGGGTGGTCGGTGTCGGGCGTCCAGTCCTCGCCGCCGAACATGTCGAGCATCGGGACGTCCTGGGCCGCCTCGATCATCGCCTTGATCGCCTCGCCGGTGAACTCGGTGAGCTCGGCGTCGCGGATCATCTACAGCAGCCCGTAGAGGCCGATCCACGACCGCATCGGGCTGGCCTTGAGGTTCTCGGGCTGGAGCGCCTCCTCGCCGGAGGCCGCCAGGTCGCTGCGCAGCGCGTCGTACACGGGCAGGTCGGCGGTCGCCGGCGGGAAGGACCAGAGGAACGCCATCTGCTCGGCGAAGTCGCCCATCTCGGCCACCGACGAGTGCGAGAAGGTGCCGAGGGTCCCGCCGATCGTTGAGCTCGGTGCCGAGCTGCTGCGCCGGCGTGCACCACCTGCACGGCCTCCTGCTCGCCGAGCGCCAGCATGACGCCGTTGGCGCCGGCCTCCTCCGCGCCCTGGATGAACTGGGTGAAGTCGGTGGTGCCGCCGGGCACGCCGCGCGTCGTAGACGAAGGTCGCGCCGTCGTCGGCGTACACGGCCTCGAGGAGGCCCTGCATCGCGGACGCCGCCGGCGCGTCGACGCGGATGATCCCGATCTCGTTGGCGTCCGGCGTCGATCAGCGCCTGCGGCATCAGGAACGTGGTGCCGGTGCCCGAGGCGTCGAGCGGGTAGGCGTTCTGGTCGCCCCAGTCGTTGTTCGTCGACGTTGCCGGCGAGCCGTGGGATCCCGGCCTCGGCGAATCGCGTCCGACACCTCGGCCTGGCCGGCGGTGCCCTGGTCGTTGACCGTGGCCATGACCCCGGCCTCGTCCAGCTCGTCGACGCAGGCCAGCGCCTGGTCGAGCGTTGTCGCCGTCGTCGCAGTTGTGGACCTCGATGCACGCGCCGTTGGCGCCGCCCCGCTCGTTGAAGGCCTCCGCCGACGCCTCGAGCGCGAGTCGCCTGGTCGCCGAGCGAGATCACCGGCGACTCGAAGGTGGTGATCAGGCCGATCGACAGCGGTCTCGGCCGCCTCGTCGCAGGGGCCGTCGTCCCAGAGGCCGATGGCCTCGTAGTCGATCTCCTCGGCGGGCGCGGCGTCGCCGTCCGACCCGCCGCCACCGTCGTCATCGTCGTCCGCGCACGCCGCGGCGACCAACGTCAGCGCCAGCAGCATCCCGAGCATGCGCGCAAGGGTCCTCGACATCAGTGTCTCCCCGTTTCGCCGACCGTCGCCGGTCGTCTGATGTGAAGCATCGACGTGCCCACGCAGTCGCGAAGCGCGCATTTCGGATCAGGAGAAGGACGTTATCACCGGCACGCGAGCGCCCGCCGGTCGGGCGCCTGGCCGTCTACGCCTCGTCGACGGCGGCTGCGAACTGGGAGTTGTAGAGGCGGAAGTAGGGGCCGTCGTGCCCGAGCAGGAGCTCGTCGTGGCTGCCCTGCTCCACGATGTGCCCGTCCTCCATCACGAGGATCATGTCGGCGCCGCGGATGGTGGAGAGGCGGTGGGCGATCACGAAGCTGGTGCGGTCGGTCCGCAGGGCGTTCATCGCCTCCTGGATGAGCACCTCGGTGCGGGTGTCGACCGATGACGGTCGCCTCGTCGAGGATGAGGATGGCGGGCTGGGCGAGGAAGGCGCGGGCGATGGTGAGCAGCTGCTTCTGCCCGGCGCTGATGTTGTCGCCCTCCTCGTCGATGACGGTGTCGTAGCCCTCGGGCAGGTGGTGCACGAACCGGTCGACGTAGGTGGCCCGGCCGCCTCGAGGATCTCCGCCTCGGTGGCGCCGGGTCGGCCGTAGGCGATGTTGTCGCGGATCGTGCCGCCGAAGAGCCAGGTGTCCTGGAGCACCATGCCGATGTTGGAGCGCAGCTCCTGCCGCGGGATCGTGGCGATGTCGCGACCGTCGAGGGTGATGCGGCCGCCGTCGAGCTCGTAGAAGCGCATGATGAGGTTCACCAGCGTCGTCTTGCCGGCGCCGGTGGGCCCGACGATGGCCACCGTCTGCCCCGGCTCGGCCACCAGGTCGAGGTCCTCGATGAGCGGGCGGTCGGGGTCGTAGGAGAACGTCACGTCCTCGAAGGCCACCCGGCCGCGCACCGGCGCGAAGCGGCGCGGCGTCGGGGTCGTCGGGTGACTGCTCCTCGGCGTCGAGCAGCTCGAGCACCCGCTCCAGCGAGGCGATGCCGCTCTGGAAGACGTTCATCATCGACGCCAGCTGGGTGAGGGGCATGGCGAACGAGCGGGAGTACTGGATGAACGCCTGCACGTCGCCCACGGTGATGGCGCCGCTCGACACCCGCAGCCCACCGACCACCGCGACCAGCACGTACTGGACGTTGCCGAAGAACATCGTGAGCGGCTGCATGAGGCTCGACATGAACTGCGCGCCGAAGGAGCTCTCGTAGAGCGAGCCGTTCGTGCGGTCGAACCGGTCCTTCACCTCGTGCTGGCGGCCGAAGGACTTCACGATGGCGTGGCCGGTGAACGCCTCCTCGATCTGGGCGTTGAGCGCGCCGGTCGTGCCCCACTGGGCGAGGAACTTGGGTCGGGCCCGGCCGGCGATCGACCCGCATCCCGAACACCGACAGCGGGACGGTGATGAACGCCACGACCGCGAGCAGCGGCGAGATCACGAACATCATCACCGTCACGCCGATGAGCAGCAGGATCGACGTGAGCATCTGGCTCATCGTCTGCTGGAGGCTCTGGGCCAGGTTGTCGAGGTCGTTGGTGACCCGGCTGAGCAGGTCACCGCGCTGGTGCTGGTCGATGTAGCGCAGCGGGAGCGCGTGGACCTTGGCCTCGGCGGCGGCTCGCGCAGCCGGAACATCAGGCGCTGGACGACGCCGGCGATCAGCCAGGCGGTGAGCGACCGACGAGCACCATCGACCCGACGTAGAGCGCCAGGCCGCCTGGAGGAGGATCCGGTGGAGCTCGCCCATGTCGATGCCCTGCCGGGCTCGGAGCATGCCCTGGATGATCGTGTCGGTGGCGTCGCCGAGCACGCGGCGGCCGCAGACGTTCAAGACGGCGCTGACGACCGCCGCCAGCAGCACGAGGAGGAGGATCGGGCGTGCTCGGGCTCGAGGAGCCCGAAGAGCCGGCGGACGGACGCGCCGAACCGCGCCGAGCGCTCGGTGGGCATGCCGGCGGTGTTCCCCCAGCGGCCGGCGGCCCGGGTCTCGGGCGCGGCCAGGTTGACCTTCGGGGCGCTCGTCCTCGGCCTCTCTTCGGTGACGGTCACGACCGTGGCCTCCGGCCTTCGCACACGTGTCGTTCGCTCATGCCGCGCTCTGCTCGCCGATCTGGGACTGCACGATCTCGGCGTAGGTGGGACAGGTCGCCAGCAGAGTCCGTCGTGGGTGCCCCGCCCGACCAGCTCGCCGTCCTCGAGCACGAGGATCTCGTCGGCGGTGGCGATCGTCGACACCCGCTGGGCGACGATGAGGACCGCGGCGTCGCGGGTGTGGGGCTCGAGGGCGGCGCGCAGCCGGGCGTCGGTGGCGAGGTCGAGCGCCGAGAACGAGTCGTCGAACACGTAGAGCTCGGGCTTGCGCACCAGGGCCCGGGCGATCGAGAGCCGCTGGCGCTGGCCGCCGCGACACGTTGGTGCCGCCCTGCTCGATGCGCGCCTCGAGGCCGCCCGGCATCGCGCGCACGAAGTCCTCGGCCTGGGCCACCTCGAGGGCCTCCCACATCTCGGCCTCGGTGGCGTCGGGCTTGCCGAAGCGCAGGTTGCTGGCCACCGTGCCCGGAGAAGAGGTACGGCTTCTGGGGCACGAGGCCGATGTTCGCCCCACAGCCGGTCGGGGTCGAGCTCGCGGAGGTCGACCCCGTCGAGGAGCACCGACGCCGGCCGTGGGGTCGAAGAGCCGGGCGACCAGGTTGACGAGGCTGGTCTTGCCGGCGCCGGTGCTGCCCACGATGGCGGTCGTCTGCCCGGCCCGTCATCGTGAAGCTGATGTCGCTGAGCACCGGCCGCTCGGCGCCGGGGTAGTTGAAGCCGACGTCGCTGCACCTCGAGCACGCCGCCGCGAGGCGCGTCGAGGGCCGTCGGCGGCGGCGCCACGGTGCTCTCGGTGTCGAGCACCTCCTGGATCCGGCCGGCGGACACGGCGGCCCGCGGGATCATCGACACGGTGAAGGTGGCCATCACCACCGACATGAGGATCTGGATGAGGTAGCTGAGGTAGGCGACCAGCGAACCGACCTCGAGGTCGCCCGACGCGACCCGGTCGGCGCCGACCCAGAGCACGCGCGACGCTCGCCCCGTTGATCAGCAGGTTCACGGTGGGGAACATCGACGACATCAGGCGCCCGCCCCGCAGCGGCGGCCGCGGTGACGTCGGCGTTGGCCGCCTCGAAGCGCTCGGTCTCCTCGGGCTCGCGGGCGAACGCCCGGACCACCCGGATGCCGGTGATCTGCTCCCGGAGCACGCGGTTGATGGCGTCGATGAAGTCCTGCATCCGCCGGAACGTCGGGACCATCTGCGAGACGATGATGCCCGAGCACGATCGTCGCGATCGGCATGCTCACGAAGCAGGACGACCGAGAGGTCGACGTCCTCGCGCAGCGGCCATGATCACGCCGACGACGATCGTGATCGGCGCGGCGATGGCCATGGTGCATCGCCATCACGACGAGCATCTGCACCTGCTGGACGTCGTTGGTGATGCGGGTGATGAGCGACGGGGCGCCGAAGCGCCCGACCTCCTGGGCCGAGAAGTCGGTGACGGTGTGGAACAGCGACGTCCGGATGTCGCGGCCGAAGCTCATCGCCACCTTGCCGCCCAGCCGGACCGCCGCCACCGCGAACACGACCTGGACGAACGCGAACGCCAGCATCACGGCACCGGTGCTGCGGATGAAGGCGTTGTCGCCGGCGAGCACGCCCTGGTCGATGATGTCGGCGTTCAGCTTCGGCAGGGCCAGCGAGCAGGCCGACCTGCACCGATCTGGAGCACGACGACCAGCGCCAGGGCCCGCTTGTAGGGGCGGAGGTGGTCACGCAGCACCTGCAACTAGCACGAGGACCTTCGTCCGGCGGCGGGGGGCAGCGGGTGGGGGATCACGGTCGGCACAGGGTCTTCGAACACTGCCACGCGGTCAGGGCCCCAAGCGATCCGCAGGGCCCGCCGGGCTACCCTCCGCACCGCGGGCTCGACACAGGAAGAGCGCGAAGAGGGTGACGATGCTGCACGCGGGAGCTCCGCAGGACCAGACGCCCTACATCGACGCGGTCGTCGAGTAGCGATGCGAGCCGTCCGAGGGGTAGACGGCGGCGTGGCCGTCGTGGACCTGGACGAGGCGCCGGGTGCCGGCACCCTGCTGCACCTGCGCTCGACGAGCATCTGCGCGTCCGACCTCCTGTACCTCCGGCTCGGCACGACGAAGGTGCTCGGCCACGAGCTGGCGGGCGTCACGGACGACGGCACGCCGGTGGTGGTGGAGGCCCCCGTGTCCACGTCCCTCGCGATGCCGATCCAGCGCGGTTCCGCGCTCTTCCTCGCTCTGGCCCTTGCCCTCGGAGCGCTCCTGCCGCTGGCTGCGCCGGCGGCGACCCGCGCGGCCGCGACCGAGCTGTTCTTCAGCGAGTACATCGAGGGAAGCAGCAATAACAAGGCGCTCGAGATCTACAACGGGACGGGCTCCGCGGTGAACCTCGCCACCGGCGACTACGAGATCTGGCATGTACTTCAACGGCGCTTCGACGACCTCGCTGATGATCAAGCTCACCGGAACCGTGGCGGCCAGCGACGTGTATGTGTTCGCGCACTCGCTGGCAAACGCAACGATCCTGGCGCAGGCGGACCAGACCAACGGCGAACCTGGGCTCTTCAATGGCGACGATGCCCTGGTCCTGGTGAAGGCGGGCCAACCCGTCGACGCCATCGGCCAGGTCGGGTTCGATCCCGGCACCGAGTGGGGAAGCGGGCTCACGAGCACCGCTGACAACACGCTTCGCCGCAAGGGCGACATCGAGTGCGGCGACATCGCGAGGGTCGAACGCCTTCGATCCGGCCGTCGAGTGGGATGGCTTCGCAACGGATACGTTCGCTGGGCTCGGCGCGCACACGTTTACCGGTGGCACGTGCAACGCGTGTCGATGATCGCCCCATCGGTCACCTCGACCACACCGGCCAACGGCGCCACCGGCGTACCCGGCACGACGGACATCTCAGTTACGTTCAGCGAGCCGGTCGCGGTTGCCGACGGCTGGTATTCGATCAACTGCACGCACGAGCGGTGACGTCGCCGCGACGGTGAGCGGCGGGCCGACCACCTGGACCCTCAACCCTGATGCCGACCTCGTGGTCGTCGAGACATGCACCGTCACGATCGAGTCGACGCTGGTCACTGATGTGGATGCCAGTGACCCGCCGGACGACATGGCGGCTGACCACATCTTCAGCTTCACGACGGGCGACATCTGCACCGATCCGTCGCACCTGATCTCGCAGGTGCAGGGCAGCGGTTCCACGACGCCGTTCGCCGGCCAGCAGGTCAGCGTGCGCGGTGTCGTCACCGCCGACTTCACGTCGGGTGGTGCCAGCGGGCTGCCGAACAACCAGGGCCTGCGAGGCTTCTTCCTCGAGGCGGCCACGGGTGATCGCGACGCCGACGAAGCGACCTCTGAGGGCGTGTTCGTCTTCGATGGCGGCGGGACGTTCACCGGCGGCGTCGGCGACATCGTCGCCGTGAGGGGAGGCGCGGCCGAGTCCTTCGAGATCACGCAGATCAGCGCGTCGCAGATTCTCGCGTGCGATCTCGCGCTCGAGCTGCCGGCAGCGGCCGACCTCGAACTGCCGTTGGCGCCCGCTGCGCGGAACGCAGCGTACGAGCCGCTGGAGTCGATGCGGGTCACGCATCCGGAGCTGACCGTGACGGAGTTCTTCGAGCTCGAGCGGTTCGGCGAGGTCCGGCTGTCGGCGAGCGGCGTGCTCCAGACGCCCACGAACGTCTTTGAGCCGGGACCCGAAGCGGATGCGCTGTTGGCAGCAAATCGTGCCGCCACGATCCTTCAGGACGATGGCCGATCGGGCCAGAACCTCAATCTGCTGAACAACGGCGATGACTACCTACCCTACGTCCGCGCTGGCGAGACGCTGCGCATCGGCGACCAGCTCCTCGACCACACGGCCATCCTGCACTTTGGGTTCAACGGCCAATGGCGGCTACAGCCGATCGACATCGACGAGATCACCGATGAGCTGGCCGCGAACCGCACGCGGCCGCGCGACGAGGATCCGCCGGACGTAGGCGGCACCCTGAATGTCGCGAGCTTCAACGTCCTGAACTACTTCAATGGTGATGGGCAGGGCGGCGGCTTCCCGACCACCCGCGGCGCGGTGACCGCCTCCGAACTCGAGCGTCAGACCGAGAAGCTGGTCGACGCCATCACCCGCCTGGGGGCCGATGTCTACGGGCTCATCGAGATCGAGAACGATGGCGGCGAGTTCCAGGCGGCGCGCACGCTCGTCAACGCCCTCAACGCGGAGGTCGGGCCCGATACGTATCGGTTCGTCGATACCGGCGTCATCGGCACCGACGAGATCAAGCAGGCCTTCATCTACGACCGGCGGACCGTGCGTCCGGTCGGCGACTGGGCGATCCTGACCAGCGCCGTCGATCCGCGCTTCAATGACGACCTCAGCCGTCCAGCGCTCGCGCAGACGTTCGTCCGGCTCGGGTCGGGTGAGCGCGTCACCGTCGTCGTCAACCACCTGAAGTCGAAGAGCCAGAGCGGTCTGACCGACCAGACCGATCCGAACTTCGACCAGGGCGATGGCCAGGGCTTCTGGAACCACACCCGCACGCTCGCGGCCGAGGCCTTGGCGGACTGGGTTGCCGGCAACCCGACCGGCGAGAATGCCGTCGGCACGCTGATCATCGGCGACCTCAATGCCTACGGTCGCGAGGATCCGATCCGCGCCCTCGAGGATGGTGGATTCGAGGACCAGCTCGTCCGGTACACCGACGGGATCCCGTACACGTTCACGTTCGACGGGATGCAGGGCACGCTTGACACGGCCCTTGCGGACGATGCCCTTCGCGACCGGGTGACCGGCGCCGCGGTATGGCACCTCAACGCGGACGAGGTGCCCGCGATCGACTACCAGCAGTCGGTCGGGGTGTCGTTCAACCCGCGGTTCCGGACGCCGGAGATCGCGGAGGCGTACTACGACCCGAGCGCGTTCCGGTCCTCGGACCACGACCCTGTCGTGATCGGCATCCAACTCGGACGGAGCTCGAACCGCTGAACCAGCAGCAACGCTAGCGGGTACGTCCGCAGTCAAGGAGACCCGGCCGCCTTGGCCGGGTCTCGTTGTCGTCGGTGCCCGTTTCTACATCTCGGGGTCGGGCTCGTCGCGCGGCGCGCCCAAGGGCAGCTGGTCCTCGCCGGGAGCGCGCTGCTCCGGCTCCTGCGGAGTCTCGACCGGCGTGTCGTCCGGATCGTCGATCGGCATGGACGGCGGCATCTCGTCGTCGGGTGGCGGCTGAATCGTCATGCCCGCCCCCAGTGCACCTCGCGTGCCGCAGTCAGAACCAGCCCTTGCGACGAAGGAGCGCGATGGCCCCGATGGACGACGCCGCCATGAATCCCAGCGCCAGCGGGTAGCCCAGCGGCCAGGTGAGCTCGGGCATGAACTCGAAGTTCATGCCGTAGATGCCGGCGATCAGGGTCGGCACCATGATCACGACGGTGAATGCGGTGAGCCGCCGCACGGTGGCATTCAGCTCGTTGTTGACGGACGACATCCGTGCATCGAGCACAGCGGCCAGCAGGTCGCGGTAGAGGTCGACCTGGTCGAGCACCCGGACGATGTGGTCGTACAGGTTCTGGAAATAGGGGACGATCTCGCCGCGGACGAGCTCGCCGTCGCCACGGAGCAAGCGCGTTGGCCACGTCACGCATCGGCGCAAGGACGCGTCGGTGCTCGAGGAGGCGTCGCTTGTGCGCGAGGATCTCGCGCAGGTGCTCGGGCTGGGGTCGCTCCTCGATCACTTCGTCCTCGAGCTCATCGATTCGCTCTGACAGCCGGTCCAGCTCGGGGAAGAAGCTGTCCGCTGCTGCGTCGAGCACGAGGTACACGATCCCGGCCAGCGTGCTGGCCAGCGGCTCTCCGCCCCGCGCGATGCGGCGGTGGACCGCGTCAACCAGTGGCGTCGGATCCCAGTGCACGCTGAGGATCCAGCTCGGGCCGATCACGAGCTGCAGCTCGGCCAGCCCATCGGGCGTCTCCGACGTCGCCTCGTAGGCCACGAGGTGGAGCTGCTCGTCGTACGCGTCCAGCTTCGGTCGCTGCCGTTGCTTGCGCAGGTCCTCGATCGCGAGCGGGTGAATCCCGAACTCAGTGCCGACGCGCTCGACGACATCGGCGCTCGGCTGCGAGAGGTGGACCCACAGCGCCGTGCCTTGGCTTGCGACGAGGCGGTCGATGTCGTCGAGCCGGTCGCCGGGCAGCCGCTCAACCTGTCCGTCCGGCGCGCGGACGAGAATCTCGACGAGCTGCTTCGATTCCTCGATCGTCATCGCGGCGCAGCATACGCCCCACACTCGCGACGACATCGGCCAGTGCCAATAATGTGCTAGCATCAGGTACCACGTTATTGCACGCTACGGAGATCCCACGATGGGATGGCTACCGGACCCGGTCGAGCGACTCCTGGAGGTCGCGCTCGTCGGCGAGCTCACGGTCATCGGGCGCAACGGACGGCCGATCGGCCACCCGCTCATTCCGCTCTACGACGGCACGCACATCTACCTCCATTCGTCGACCCTGTTCAGCAAGAAGCTGGAGCACATCAAGGCCGATGGCCGAGTGAGTCTCGCGCTCACCGACCCGGTGGCGATGAAGGGCAACCCGGACCGCGCCACGATCCAGGGGACCGCGCGGGTGATCGACGATGATCCGCATTCCGAGTGGGAGCGCCTCATCCTCGACCTGTGGCGGGAGAAGGAGCCGGCGATCGACGACTTCCTCAAGGCGCGGGTCGCTTTGCCGCTGTTCTTCGAACGCGCCGTGATCGAGATCACGCCGGAGCGGTGCCTGTACTGGGCCGACGGGCGGACGGATCGCGCGCCGGTCGAGTCGCGGGCACCGCGGACGGAGGCCGCCTGATGGCCGTCGCCAGCCATCCGGCACCCACCCGACCCGGATCCGTGCCGGCGCACGCGCCGACCGCCGCCGATCTCGAGCGCCTCGCGACGTACCCGCACGTGGTGGTCAGCTGGATCGATGACGACGGCTACCCGACCAGCGTCGCCACCGCCTTCGAGGCCGATGCGGACCGCGGCACCGTGCGGCTGAACCCGCCCACGGGCATGGCTGATCCCGGCCGATCGCGAGCTGAGCGTCATGGGCAGCCACATCCATCCCCAGCCCGGCATCGGCTACGACGAACGCCGTTACCTCCAGCTCTGGGGCCGATCCGACGGTGCGACCTTCGCGCCCACCCGGGCCTGGGGCTGGGACGAGGCCGAGGTGCCGTTCTTCGAGTACTCCGAGCGTTCGGTGCCGCAGTCGCGGCGCTACCTGGCCGCGCTGTCGGCGGAGAAGGGCCGCACGATCCGTCCGCGGCTGTCGCCGCTGTGGCTGGCGTTGCGGACGACGCGCCTGCCGTTCCTGTCCGCTACCGCGGTCCCGGTGCTGCTCGGCATCGCCGTCGCGGCCAGCCATGGCGCGTTCACCTGGTGGACCGCCCTGCTGACGCTGATCGGCGCATCGCTGGCGCATCTCGCGATCAACGTCACAAACGACGTCTTCGACACGCTCTCCGGCGCCGACGACGCGAACACGACCCCGACGATGTACTCGGGCGGGTCGCGGGTTGCGGTCTACGACCTGGTCACCGTCCGCGGCCTGGCAGGGATCGCAATCGGCCTGTTCGGAGGGGCGGCCATCATCGGCCTGATGCTTGTCGGAGTCACGCAGTCCACGACGCTGCTCTGGATCGGAGTCGCCGGGATCGTGCTCGGCGTGGCATACACCGCGCCGCCGCTCAAGCTCGTGTACCGCGGCCTTGGCGAGATCGCGGTCGCGCTCGGATTCGGCCCGATCATGCTGCTCGGCGCCTATGTCGTGCAGACCGGCGAGCTGGGCTGGGAGCCCTTCGTCCTATCGCTCGTGCCCGGCATCCTCATCGCGCTGATCCTGTACGTGAACGAGATCCCGGATCGCCGATCCGACGCGGAAGCGGGCAAGCGGACGCTGCCGGTGCGCCTGCCGCCTTCCACGATCACGACGGGGTACCTGGTGATGGCGATGGCCGCCTTCGTCATCATCGCTGCGGGCGTGGTGGTCGGGCTCTTCCCGTGGCCGGCTTTGGTCGCGCTGCTGGCCATTCCCATCGCCCTGCGCGTCCACGAGGGGTTGAAGACGCACTACGACAGCCCGTACACGCTCATGGCGGTGATGGGCGCCAACGTGAACCTCAACCTCGTCGTGGGCGGGCTGCTCTTCGCGGCCTACCTCGTCACGATCGCCGCCATGCTCCTCGCGGGAGGCATCTGAGCTCCGTGTTCCTCGGGCGCTAGCGATCCACCGCGACGAGCGCGGCAACGCGGTCACGCTCGGCGGTGCGGGCGAACAGGAAGGTCGCGTTGACCAGCTCCGAGCGCACGACCAGCGCCGGCACGGTCTCCCGAACGGTGTAGACATCGCCCACCCTGCCGGCCGTCCACGAGCCGCCGATCGTGACGGGTGCCGGTGCCATGCTGCCCTCATCGGCGAGCGGTTGGGCGGTAAGAAGGTTGCCGCGCGGGCCGCGGCGGACGAGCAGCAGCGCCGCGCCAGGATCGGCGAGGTCCCGCACGTTCGGACCTACCTGGCCGCCATACGCCGCCGGGAGGCGTTCGCCGGGGCCGAGCGGGGCGGCCAGGACGTCGACGACCTTCGACGGACGGAAGATCGGGTAGCCGGATCGGACTCCGACGACCAGCGCCACGGCCAGGAGGGCCGGCAGGATGGAGAGCGGCCACCAGACCGCCCGCACGTCAGTGGTCACCGGGTCAATCTGTAGGATGCGGTTGGGAACGACTTTGGGCGGCGTGCCCGCGACGGTGGCCACGATCGGCAGGTCCTCTTCGACGATGGCGCCGAGCGCCACGAGACGGCCGGTGATCGCCGTCGAGACGATCTCCTCGGGCGGGGTGTCGGGGAAGGCGTCGGAGCGGACGACGATCGCCCGCAACGTGTTCGCGTCATCGACCAGCAGCGCATACCTGCCGGGCTGCCCGGTGGGTGACTCGGTGAGCGGGTACACCCTGCCGCGAAGCCGCACCCAGGCGTCGGGCTCGGTGACCACGCCCTGGAAGATGTCCTCGACCGTCGCGTCGGTCGGCTGGGCTGCGAACATCGGCACGACGATCGGAAGGAGGGCCAGCACGGCGAGCAGGACCGCCACGCCGATGACCGCCACGCGCGCGCTCCCGCCCGACCCGCCGCGTCGGAACGGCCGGCCGACCTGCCATGCCAGCCACCCGCAGACGGCCTGGAGTCGTCCCATCACGGCGCATCATGCACAACGGCCCGGGCCGGCGCTACCGCCGGTAGTACCGGGAACTCGGGCCCCGATCGGCGGCGGACCGTATCCTCCTTGCCATGGAGCGCTGGCGGACGATCATCGAGCCGTTCCGGATCAAGAGCGTGGAGCCGATCCGGATGACCACGCCCGAGGAGCGTGAGGGGAAGCTGGCAGCGGCGGGCTACAACCTGTTCAACCTCCACGCCGACGACGTCCTGATCGACCTGCTCACCGATTCGGGCACCGGCGCCATGTCCGCGGAGCAGTGGGCGGGGATTCAGCGCGGCGACGAGTCCTACGCCGGCTCCCGGTCCTGGTACCGATTCCTCGAGGCGGTCACCGAGCTCTGGCCATTCCGCCATGTCATCCCCACCCACCAGGGGCGCGCGGCCGAGAAGATCCTGTTCAGCGTCATCGGCGGGCCGGGCAAGGTCATCCCGTCGAACACCCACTTCGATACGACCCGCGCCAACGTCGAGTTCTCCGGTGCCGAGGCTGTGGACCTTGTCATTCCCGAGGGTCGCGAGCCGTCGACCATCCACCCGTTCAAGGGCAACATGGACACCGATGCGCTCGACGCCCTGATCCGCGACCGCGGCGCCGAGCAGGTCCCGGTCGTGTTCGTGACGATCACGAACAACTCGGGCGGCGGCCAGCCGGTATCAATGGCGAACCTGCGCGCCGTGCGCCAGGTCTGTGACCGATACGACCTGCCGCTGTTCCTCGACGCCTGCCGCTTCGCCGAGAACGCGTGGTTCATCAAGCAGCGCGAGGACGGCTACGCCGATGCGTCGGTGCCCGACATCGTGCGCGAGATGGCGTCGTTCGCTGACGGGATGACGATGTCGGGCAAGAAGGACGCCCTGGCCAATATCGGCGGATGGCTGGCGATGAACGACGACGGCTGGGCGGAGCAGTGCCGCAACATGCTCATCCTGACCGAGGGCTTCGTCACCTATGGCGGCCTCGCCGGGCGAGACCTCGAGGCCATGGCGGCCGGCCTGCGCGAGGTCGTCGACGAGGATTACCTGCGCTATAGGATCCGCTCGACGGCGTACCTCGGCGAGGCGCTCGTCGAGAGCGGCGTGCCCTGCGTGCAGCCGATCGGTGGCCACGCCGTGTACCTCGACGCCGCTGCGCTCCTTCCGCACGTCCCGCCGATCACCTATCCCGGCCAGGCGCTGGCCTGCGCCCTGTACCGCGAGGGCGGCATCCGGGGCTGCGAGATCGGGACGGTGATGTTCGGCCTCCATCCGGATGGGTCCGAGTCACCGGCCGCGATGGAGCTCGTGCGGTTGGCGATCCCGCGTCGGGTCTACACCCAGTCGCACGTGGACTACGTCATCGAGGTCATCCGCTGGGTCGCGGAGCACGCATCGGAGCTGCGCGGTATGCGCATCGTCGAGCAACCGTCGACGCTCCGCCACTTCACCGCCCGTTTCGAGCCGATCGCCGGTGGAGGCGCCGCCTGATGAGTGGGGAGCGCTTGCCGATCGGGGTCTGCCTCCGCGCGATCGATGCCGAACCGGGGTGGTGGCTCGAGAGCGCCCGCAGGCTGGATGCCGCCGGGTACGCAGGCCTGTGGTGCTGGGACCACCTCGAGGGCAAGCGCGACATGCGGGTGCCGGTGGTCGAGGCCTGGACCGTCCTGTCGATGGCCGCCGCGACAACGCACGGGTCGATCGGGCCCTTCGTGCTCAACGTCATGAACCGGCACCCGGCCCTCGTGGCACGCATGGCCTCCACCCTCCAGATCGCGAGCGGTGGGCGGGTCATCCTCGGCATCGGCATCGGCGGCGCGGAAGAGGAGCACGAGGCGTACGGGATCGAATTCCCACCCGCGCCGGAGCGGGTGGCGCGGCTGGAGGAAGCAGTCGCCGCCATCCGTGCGCTGTGGACGGGCGGCCCGGTGACGCGGCCGTCGCCGTACTACCCGCTCCGCGACGCGCACGCCTTTCCGGCACCGGAACCGGTGCCGCCGATCCTCATTGGCGGCGAGACGGCGACCGGCGCGCGACTGGCGGCGCGGATCGGCGACGGCTGGAGCGCCTTCGAGAACAACTTCGAGGCCAATCTCCCGCGCTATCTCGAGGCGCTCGAGGCCGCGGGGCGGCGGCGCGAGGACCAGCTCGTCCTCGCCGGCTTCCAGGGCGGCGACTGGCTGGGCGACGAGTCGTTCCGCGACTCGCCATGGTTCCACGATCCCCGTGGGAGCTGGGACCGCTGGAAGGGCGTCGGCGCCGACGGCGTCATCGTCCTGGCCCGCACGGAGGGCGACGTGGACGCCATGGTCGAGGCAGTCGACCGCTGGTAGGCCTCAGGCGACCTCGATCTCCACGATCCACTTCACCCAGTCGAGCCCTCGACGCCTGGGCGCCACGAGCCGCAGCGGCGCCCCGTTGCCTGCCGGCAGGGGAGCGCCGGCGACGTGGGTGGCGAGGAGCGCAGCGTCCAGGTCGTCGGCCTCCAGCGGGACCATCCACCCGGTGACCGAGCGAACCTTGACGAACGTCGCGGATGGATCGGCCCCGGCTGCGTGGAGCACCGCCGTCAGCGGCACTCCGCGCCAGTCGGTGCGCAGCACCCACCCCGAAGTGCAATCGAGGACCGCATCAGCCTTCACCTCGCCGAGCGCGGTCAGCTCCGCGAGGTCCAGCTCCATCGGCGTCGCGACCAGACCGCTGACGCGCAGCCGCCAGCTCTCCCCATCGATCGCCGGTGTCCCCTCCCCGTAGAACGTTGTCGGTGGCGGGATGCCGCCATCGGGCAGCCAGCGCGAGCCGGTGAAGCGCCGGACCCCGCCGGCGAGGCCCTCGAGCAGGTTGGCGCCGCCCCAGGCCAGGACGCCCAGCGCGGCGACTGCGCCGAGCGCGAGGAAGGTCCGACGGCTCATCGGTGCGGCAGCCGTGCCCGGGCGGAGCAGCCGCCATCGTCGCGGCAGGAGGTGGATGAGCACGATCGGCAGGATGGCCAGGGCCGCCCAGACGTGGAGCGTCAGGTTCGTCCACGGACCGATCGAGCGGATCCGCCCACCCGCCACCCATGCGAAGCCGAGCGTTAGCGCGACGGCAACCAGCAGCGTCAGCGTCGCCCCCAGCGCGAGGCGTCTCCACCGGCGCCGGCGGAAGGCGGGGCCGATGCTGCGCCGCACCTTCTCGATGGATGCCACCAGCAGCGCGCCCGCCACGAGCCCGTGGAGCAGGAACAGCGGCGCGGTTGCCGGTACGCCGGAGCGCAGGGTGAGCAGCCCGCTCGCCAGCTGGACGACGAGCAGGATCGCCAGCAGCCGATCGAGCGCGGCGCTGCTCACCGGCCCACCCTACGCCCGCCTGGTTGCGCGGGCAACGAGCGGCTAGATCGGGTTGAGCTCCAGCAGCGAGACCGACGGCATCGGCAGATCGAAGGTCAGCGTAATGGCGTCGCCCGATGCTTCGATGTCGCGCGCCGGTTCGAGGTCGTCGAGCACGTTGCGCCGGGCGAGCTCCGCCCACTGCGCACCGGCCGGCCAGTCGGCGTCGCCGCCGATCTCGGCCCACGTGCGAACGAGGTTCGAGTGGCGCTCGTCGAGCCGGCGATGACGCAGCCGATACGGTCCGCCGGCCAGGCCGGCGACGCGGAGCGTGACATGGCGATCGAGCCTCGGGTCGCCCGCCGCCTTCGTGACGTCGACCGTCCCGTTCCACGCCACCACGGTCACTCGCCCATCCTCGTCGGCGCTGCCGATGGCCTGGACCATGTCGCCGGCACCGTCGCCGTCGATGCTCGTCGGCAGCCGGCGGTCACCGAGCTGCTCGAGCATCCACAGCCCCCACCAGCGCGGCTTCCGCAGATTGCCGACCGAGAGCAGGCCGAAGCCCCCATGGAGGAGGCGCGGGGGCCGCCCGAGCTCCTCGAAGTGATCGGAGATCGTCCAGTACGCCAGCGCCTCGGTGCGGCCCATCGCCGAGGCCATCCCGCGAACGAGGTACGCGGCGCTCCACGGCGAGTCGTGGACCGGGTTGAAGTGCGTGGCATGCGCGCCCCACTCCGTCCACCATTGCGGGAGCCCGGCGAAGCCGTGGCGCGCCGCGATCGGACGCAGGTCTAGCGGCGCGTTGCCGTAGGTGTGGGTGCTCACGAAGTCGATCGGCGACCCCTCCCGGGCGCAGTGCGCGAGCAGGTCATCGACCCACTTGCCGGCGGCGGAGGCCGGGCCGCCGACGACGAGCCGATCGTCGACGGCCTTGATCGCCCGAACGCTGACGTCGTACAGGCGCAGGTACTCCTCGCGGGTGCCGGACCAGAAGACCTCGAGATTGGCCTCGTTCCACACCTCGAAGGCCCAGCGACGAACCTCCGACAGCCCGTTGCGCTCCACGAGGTGGCGCGCCAGGTCGCCGACCAATGCCTCCCATCGGCCCCAGTCCTTGGGCGGGCTGACGATGGCGGCGTAGTCGAACACCGTCTTCGCCGGGTCACTGGCGAGGTCGCGGGGCATGAAGCCCAGCTCGACGATCGGCCGCAGCCCGAGGCCGAGGACGCGGTCGTAGATCCGGTCGATGCCGCGGAAGTCGTGAACCGGCTGCCCGTTCACCTCGCGGTACGTGCCGAGGTCGTCCCCGAGGATCGCGTGGGCGCGGACCGCCGCAACGCCGAGCTCCGCCTGCGCGATGCGGAGCGCCTCTTCGAACTCGGCGCCGATCTGCCGGCCGCCGGTCTCGTCGGTCGACTCGAGCTGGCTGAGGTGCTCGCTGCCGATCATCGGGCGCCATGGGCGAGGCAGCGGACCCGCGTCGCGGTCGGCATGCACCGTGATCTCGACGACCGCCCGGCCATCCGATGCCGGCGTGGCCGACACGACCTCCGAGCGAGGCTGGTCGAAGTCCTTCACCGAAGCCGCCGCGGCGACGCGGTACCAGGCTCGCGCATCCACCGCTCCAGCGGTGTCGGTGAACGGACGATGGGGGACCGGTCGCACCTCCGGCTCTCCGATCTCCAGAAGCTCCCACGGGCCATCCGGCGAGAGGGCGCGTTCGATGACATAGCCGGCCGCGCCTGCGACGTGCTCCCAGTCGAGCGTGACCTGGCCGCGGCCGCCGGTCGCGCGGAGGTTGCGCGGGGCGTCGAGGGCCGGGAGCTCGAGTCCGGCCTCCGCGTCGCTGCGGAGCCCGATGCGCGATTCCCAATCGGCGCGCGCGGTGCGGGTCGAGTCGGTCATGCGTACTCCTCCTGGGCAGCGCCGTGGCGGCGCGGGTCGCGATCGGGCTCGACGTCGCCGACCTCGGCCGCGAGCCGGCTCAGCTCCGCCCGCAGCCGGCCGAGGTCGTCCGCATGGTCCGGATCATCATGAACGCTGTGCAGCTCCCATGGGTCTGCCTCGAGGTCGAAGAGCTCCCACGCTTCGGGACGGGGCTCGGCGGTCGGCACCCGGCTGGCCGAGCCCATCGGCGTAGTAGTGGACGAGCTTGTGGCGATGGGTGCGGACGCCTCGATGGGCCCACACGCCATGCGACCCGTCCAGGTGCATCCAATAGCGGTAGTACATGCTCGTCCGCCAGTCGCTCGGCCGCTCGCCGCGGAGCAGCGGGACGAGCGAGCGCCCCTGCATCGGCGCAGAGGGCTCAACGCCCGCCAGCTCGAGCAGGGTCTGGGCCATGTCCACGTTGAGGACCATCGCGTCGCAGGTCGATCCGGCCTCCACCATGCGCGGGTAGCGGACGAGGAACGGCATGCGCAGCGACTCCTCGTACATGAAGCGCTTGTCGAACCACCCGTGGTCGCCCAGGAAGAAGCCCTGGTCGCTGGTGTAGATCACCACGGTGTCGTCGCCGATGCCCTGCGCGTCGATGGCGTCGACCAGGCGGGCGACGTTCTCGTCGATCGCGGCCACGCAGCGCAGGTAGTCCTGCATGAAGCGCTGGTAGCGCCAGGCCAGCTCGTCGTCAGCGGGCAGCCCGTCGGGAACGGGCTGCTTGAGATCCTCGGCGGTGAGGTCCCACAGCCGCATCCGGGCCTCGGCCGCGGCCGGGGAGACGGCCGGCGTGGTCGTCGCGCAGCGTCGGCGGCTCGGGAATCGAGCGTGTCCGCGAACAGCCCCGCGTGCCGCGGGGCGGGCTCCCACGACCGATGCGGCGCCTTGTGATGGACCATCGCGAGGAAGGGGCGCTCCGGGTCGCGCCGCTCGATCCAGTCGATCGCGAGGTCGGTGATGATGTCGGTCGCGTACCCGCGCCGCACGACCTCGCGGCCACCGGGCTCGAGGAACGTCGGGTCGTGGTATTCCCCCTGGCCCGGGAGCACGGTCCACTCGTCGAACCCGGTCGGGTCGTGGATGCCCCCGTGGCCGAGGTGCCACTTGCCGATCATTGCCGTCTGGTAGCCGGCCGCCTGCAGCATCTTCGGGAAGGTGGGCAGCCGGCCGTCGAGGTGCGTGTCCAGGGTCGTGACCCCGTTCACGTGGTTGTAGGTGCCGGTAAGGATCGACGCGCGCGACGGCGAGCAGATCGAATTCGTGCAGAAGCAGGCGTCGAATCGCATCCCCTCGGCGGCGAGGCGGTCGATGCCCGGGGTGGCGTTCACCCGGCTGCCGTAGGCGCCGATGGCGTGCGCCGCGTGGTCATCGGCCATCACGAAGACGATGTTCGGGCGCCGGCCGGCCACGGATGGCCGACCGGCGCCGGGGGTGGAGGAGACGGTCATGGAGCGATGCGGCCCGCCCCGAACTCCTCGATGGCCATGAGCGGCTGCAGCGACGGCTGCAGCGTCACGGCGAGGTAGTCCTGCAACGCATCGCCGGTCAGCTCGTTGGCGATGGCGGCGATCACCATCCCCTGGTCGAGCGCGAGATATCGGTTGGCGACCTGCCCGGTCGCCACGTTCACGGCGTCCTTGAAGCCGCCGCGCGCCGTACATGCCGTCGAAGTCGTCCGCAAGGTTGCGGAGGTTCTCCATCGTCGCCTCGGGCGCGAAGTCGAGCGCCAGGAAGGCGGCGTGCGGCGTCACGACGCCCTGGCCGTAGTCGTCGATCGTCTGCGCCGCCGCGGAAGCAGGCGGATCGTTCCAGCCGCTTTCGATGCTCGTCAGACGCTCGACGTCGGTGGTGTAGCCGGGAGTGTCCATGCCGAGGACGTCGACGCCGTACTCGCGGTAGCCGCCAGCCGGGTTGCTGGAGGGGGAGAAGCCCCAGTAGCCGTACTCGGCCTCCTCGAGCCCGTATTCGATCTGCGACTCGACGTACAGCGGGTGGGTGACCGCCCAGCTCGTCGGCCCCCATTCCTCCTCGGGCACGACCAGCGGCACCATCAGCGCCTCGAACATGCTGCCGCCCCAGGTCGGGACGACCAGCTGGTCGTCGTAGGGATAGGCGCCCTCGAACACGTCGACGCCGAGGTACGTCCGCCACTCGCCGATCGGCTTCGTCTCCGGCCAGCTCCAGTCGCAGGTGTCCGGGAACGTGCGCCAGCCGCCGAAGTAGTGCTCGGCCGGGATCTGGCCGAGCGCGATGCCGATATAGGAGGCGATCCGCGGCTCGGTGTTGAAGGCGCCGTAGTGGTGGCCGGTGTACTGCACGGTCTCGCCCATTTCGCAGTAGTCGCCCGGGACCGATCCACCCTGCGGGACCAGCCAGAAGCCGCCGCGGATCAGGCCGGCTCCCGCGTCTGGGCCCTTCGCGTTCGGATCGTAGTAGCAGCCGAAGTTCATGCTTTCGGCCAGCGCGCGGGCGCGGTCATGGAGCTGCGGCACCGCGTTCGAAACCATCAGCAGCGCCGATGCGAGCCATCCATTGTCGACGCTCGAGGCGAAGGGGATGACTGGATTGTTCGGCGACTCCGGCCAGACGGTCAGCTTCTCGCCGGTCTGCGGCGAGTACCAGTTCCAGAACTGGCCGGACGGTTCGTGGCGTTCGAGGCCCTCGACGCTCGTGAGCGTCTTGGCGATTCGCACGACGGCCTCGTCTCCAGTGATGAGACCGAGGTCACGAGCTGCGAGGATGGCCCAGAGGTACATGCCGACGTTCGTGGGTGACGTGTATTCGGACCGCGTGCTGGCCTGCAGCGAGCCGCGGATGTTGTCGGCCGGCAGGCCGGTATCGGGCTCCACCATTGCGACGAACGAGCGCCAGGTGTCGGCGGCATAGCGCTCGAGCGTTCGCCGGTCACGGTCGGCGGCCGTCACCGGTACCGCCATCGCCAGGGCCAGGAGCAGCGCCAGCGGCAGCTGAGAGGAGGCGTCGGGATCGGCTCATGAGGTTGGACTCCGTGCGGCGCTCGGGTGCCGCGTGCGTGGGATCGGGATCGTCATCGGCTCACTTGATGCCGGTCATGGCGATGCCCTGGGTGAAGTAGCGCTGCAGCAGGATGAAGACGACGAGGATCGGCAGGATCACGACGACGGATCCGGCCATGAGCAGCGCGACGTTTGTTTCCTGCTGACCCGTGGCGAGGAAGGCGACGGCCACCGGCAGGGTGAACATGCTCTCGCCCGTGGCGACCACCAACGGCCACAGGAAGCTGTTCCAGCTGGCGAGGAAGGTCAGGATTGTGAGCGTGGCGAGCGGCGGGCCGCACAGCGGCATGACGATGCGCCAGAAGATGTAGTGCTCGCCCGCGCCGTCCACGCGTGCCGCATCCAGCAGTTCGTCCGGGATGCCCATGATGAACTGGCGCATCAGGAACACGCCGAATGCGCCCACCATGAAGGGAAGGATCATCCCGGCGTGGGTGTTCACCAGTCCGAGGTTGGCCACGAGGACGAACAGCGGCATGAAGGTCACGACCGCAGGAACCATCAGCGTGGCCAGCACGACCACGAACAGGATCCGCTTGCCGGGGAAGCTCAGCTTGGCCAGCGCATAGCCCAGCATCGAGCAGAACACGACGTTGCCGGCCGTCACGAAGAACGCCACGATCGTGGAGTTGAAGAAGAAGCGAAGGAAGTTCTGCCTGCTGAACAGATCCTGGTAGTTCGCCAGGGTCCACTGCTCGGGAAGCCAGGTCGGCGGGACCTGCCGAAGCTCACCGGTCGTCTTGAACGACCCCAGGATCATCCAGATGAACGGCCCGACCAGCAGCAGCAGGCCGATGCCCAGCAGGATGTAGATCCACCAGGCTCCGCCACCGCCGGTGCGTCGCGGTCGGCCGGCCCGCTCCACCGGGACCGCCGTTGGAGCCTCGCGTCCGGGTGCAAGGGTGCTCATGGCTGCCTCCTCACGTCTCGTCCCGGAGGAGCCGGAACTGCACGAGTGTCAGCGTGGCGATCGCGATGAACAGCACGAAGGCCGCTGCCGCCGTGTAGCCGTAGTTGCCGAAGCCGAACTGGTCGTAGGTGTAGAGCGCCATCGACAGGGTCGAGTTGAGCGGGCCGCCCTCCGTCATGACGTACGGCTCCTCGAAGAACTGCACGTAGCCGATGCCGGTGATGACAAATGCGAACAGCAGCGTCGGTCGGAGCATGGGGAGCGTGATGCCCTTGAAGCGCTGCCACGCGTTGGCTCCGTCGACCTCGGCCGCCTCGTACAGGTCCTTTGGGATCGTCTGCAGGCCGGCCAGGAAGATGACCATCATGAACCCGAGGTTCCGCCACGCTGCCACGCCGATGATCGACCACAGCGCGTATCGCTCGTCGCTGAGCCAGCCCGGGCCATCGATGCCGAACGTGGCGAGGACGGCGTTGACGAGGCCGACCTCCGTGCCCAGAAGGAGCCGCCAGACGACCGCGATGGCCACGATGCTGGTGACGACAGGCAGGTAGAACCCGACGCGGAACAGGGTGCGGAACTTCACGATGGCCTGGTTCAGGCCGACGGCCGCTGCCAGCCCGAGGACGATGGTCAGCGGCACGCCGACCAGCACGAACACAGCCGTGTTGGCCGCCGCCTTCTGGAATCGAGCGTCCGTCAGGACCGCGACGTAGTTATCGATGCCGATGATCTCGACGTCGAGCGGGTTGCGGATGTCGGTCACCCGCATGTCGGTGAAACTCGTGAACAGGGCGACCAGGATCGGGCCGGCCATGAACACGAGGAACAGGAGAAGATACGGAAGCGCGAAGCTCCATGCCACCAGGTGCTCGCGCCAGTGCGATCGGGGAGCGGTGGGCGCGGGTTGGCCCGCGCCCACCGTCCGGCTCTGCGCCGTCATCGGACTACTGCCCGGTGCCGATGCTCGAGGCTGCCTCCTGCATCGCGGCGCAGCCTTCCTCCGGCGTCGTGTCGCCGACGGTGACCTGCTCGATCACGCCGTCGATCTCGGCGGCGATCTGCTCCCACGTCGCGATCGACGGGGGCGCCTTCGCATCGGACAGCTGCTCGCCGAACGCGGCGAGCTTCTCGTCGCCCGAGAGCGCCTCGTCGTCCCACGCCGCCTGGACGGCCGGGAGCGCGCTCACCGTCTCGTACCACGCGACCTGGACCTCAGGACGCGACAGATACTCGAGGAAGGCCCAGCCGGCTTCCTTGTTGTCCGCGTCCGCCAGCACGGCCATGTTGCTGCCGCCGACGAACGAGGTGCCGGCCTCCTCGGTCGGCTGATGGGCGACGGTGTAGGTCGCCGGGTCGGTCTCGGCGTCCTCGACGATGCTCATCATCCACGGGCCGCTGATGAACGAGGCGATCTCGCCATTGGCGAAGCGACCCTCGATGGGGACGTCCTCGGCCGCGGGGGGTGTCAGGCCCTCCTCAAAGAACGAGTCGTAGTACGTCAGCGCCTCGACGCACGGCTCGCCGTCGAGCGTGAACGTGCCGTCCTCGGCCATGATCTCGCCGCCGGCCTGCCAGAAGAACGGCATCCATGTCTGCCATGCGCCGGTCCCGCCCGGCTGGAGGCTGATACCAAACTCGGCGCCGGCCTCCTGTGTGCTCGCCGCCAGCGCCTTCAAGTCGTCCCACGTGGCGGGTTCGGGAGCGCCGCCCTCTTCGGCGAGGTCGGTGCGGTAGTAGATGAGCCGCGTCTCGACGTACCAGGGAACCGCGTAGCTCACACCGTCGACGATGGTGGTGTTCCACGCGCCCTCGAAGAATTGCGACCCGTCGATGTTGGCCGGCGTCGGATCGAGGCCGCCCAGCGTGGCGAACTCGCCCATCCAGGTCGTGCCGACCATGGTGACGTCGGGGACCTCGCCGCCCGCGATGGCACTCACGATGCGGTCGTGCGCCGCATCCCACGGAACCGGGGTGACATTGACCGTCACGTCCGGGAATTCCTCCATGAAGGTCTCGGCGAACGCCCCGAGCGCATCGCCCTCGGCGCCCATGGCCCACACGTCGATCTCACCGGAGGCCGCCGAGGTGTCGACCTCGGACGCCTGTGGTGCCGTCGAGCCATCCGCTCCTGCAGAGCCGCCGGCTCCACCGTCCTCGTCGCCGCGGCCACAGGCCGCCAGCGCGAGCACCATGCCAATGGACAGGAGCCAAGCTCCGGCCCGCTTCTCGTTTCTCACCGTTCTACTCCTCCTTCCGAAATGGGGCTGCACATCCGCAGCTCGACCGCACCACCAGCTCGGTTGGCAGGACTTCGTGTCGTGGCTCCGTTCGATTGGTCGTGATTCGCTCATGCAAAAGTGCTGCCGCCCGCCGGCCGAGGTCGAGCATCGGCTGGCGAACGGTCGTCAGGGCCGGGGTCACATGGCGGGCGACGGGGATGTCGTCCCAGCCGGTGATGGCCAGCTCTGCGGGCACGTCGATCCCGGCAGCTCGTGCGGCGCCCAGCACGCCCAGGGCGATCTCGTCGTTGGCGCTCACCACCGCCGTCGCTCGATCCGGTCGCGCGAGGAGCTCCTCCGCGGCCGCCCGGCCATCGACTTCGCGGAAGGCTGACACGATCGGCCGAGGGTGGGTGGGGAGGCCCGCCGCCCGGTGCGCGTCGCGGAATCCGCTCCAGCGTTCGGCTGCGTCCGGTGAGCCGTCCGGGTCGCCGATGAACGCCAGCCGCGTGTGCCCGTGCTCGAAGAGATGGTTCACCAGGGCTACCGCGGATCGCCTGTTCTCGGCGCGGACGCTGTCCGCATGCCCGAGTGGTGGACGCGCGAGCAGCACGACCGGTAGGCCACGTCGGTGCAGGTCGTCCACGAGATCCTCGTCGACCGTCCGGCTCATGACGACCATGCCGTCCACGCGGTCCGCGAGGTCGAGCACCTGGTCGAGGGCTGACGGCCGCCGATGGGTCCCGAGGATGAGCACGCTTCGTCCCTGCGCCGCCGAGGCCTCCTCGTACCCAAGGATGACCGCCGAGTAGTACGGACCCGACAGGTCCGGGAACACGATGCCGATCGCATCGTGGCTGCCGTGAGCGAGGGAGCGGCCGAGACGGCTGGGCCGATACGACAGCTCCTCGATCGCGCGCTCGACCCGGTCGCGGGTGGGCGCCGCCACCAGCTCGCCACCACGTTGCACCCGGGAGACCGTGGCGATCGAGACGCCGGCCCGCTCGGCGACCTGGTAGATCGTCGGGCTGCGGCGCGCGGGACGCTCCGCCGATGTAAGCGCTTTCATCAACGGCCACAGGAACAGCAGAATCCGTGCCGCGTACCATCGTCGGGTGACCCAGCGCCGCGGCATCCTCGTCGCCACGATCCTTGGATCGGCGATCGTGTTCCTCGACGCGACGATCGTAAACGTCGCCCTCGAGACGATCGGGGCCACGCTTCCGACGACCTTCGTCGGTCGGCTCGAGGGGCTGACGTACGTCAACAGCGCGTACTTCGCCGTCCTCGCCGCGCTCCTGATCCTCGCCGGCGCGCTGAACGACTACTACGGCCGCCGCCGGATGTTCCGCATCGGCCTTGTGGGGTTCGGGGCGGCGTCGGTCGGTTGCGGGCTGGCTCCGACCATGGAGCTGCTCATCGGCGCTCGGATCCTGCAGGGCGCCTTCGGCGCTCTGCTCGTGCCCGGGAGCCTCTCGATCATCACCGCCTCCTTCCGAGGCGAGGAGCGGGGCCGAGCCATCGGCCTGTGGGCGTCCGGCACCTCGGCCACCTCGATTCTCGGCCCGCTGGTGGGAGGCTTCCTGGTCCAGGCGGTGAGCTGGCGCGCCGCCTACCTGATCAATGTGCCGCTCGTGCTCATTGCGCTGTGGGCGACCCGGTACGTGCCCGAGAGCCGGGACGCGGACGCCCGCGGCGAGTTCGACTGGCTGGGGGCGGCGGTCATCGCGGTCGCCGTCGGCGGTCTGGCGTTCGGCGCCACGCGCGGGCAGGAGCAGGCGTGGCAGGACCCACTGGCCTGGATCGCCCTCGCCGTCGGCCTGCTCGCCACGATTGCCATCCCGATCCTGATGCTGACCCGGCCCCATCCGCTGGTGCCGCCATCGCTGTTCTCGTCGCGGAACTTCACGGTGGTCAACCTGTCCACGTTCGTGATCTACGGCGCGCTGTACGTGTCGTTCGCGTTCACCGCGCTGTACTTCCAGGGGACCCTCGGCTACACGCCGCTTGGGGCGGGCGCCGCCGGCATCCCGGTGGCCATCCTGCTGACCACCCTGTCCACGCCGGCGGGAAGCCTGGCCGCCCGTGTCGGCCCGCGGATCTTCATGACGGTTGGCCCGCTGCTCATGGCGGCAGGCCTGCTGTGGTTTGCCCGCATCTCGCCTGGATCGCCGCCGTGGCTCCTGGATGCCGCGGATCCGGCGACATGGATCCCGCCGGGAGGGGCGCTCCTGGACGTGGTGCTCGGGCAGGTCGTGTTCGGCATCGGCATCTCCCTGGTCGTGGCGCCGCTGACGACGGCGCTCATGGGCTCGGTCCCCGTGCGGAACGCCGGCCTCGGCTCGGCGATCAACAACGCGGTCAGCCGAGCCGGCTCGCCCCTGGTCAGCGCGGTCCTGTTCATCGTGATCACCGCGACGTTCTACCCGACCCTCGCCTCACTCGCACCGGGAGTCGACGTCGACGATCCGGCGCTGCGCGAGGAGGTCCAACCGCTGACTCGGGTGTCGGACGACCTCGATCCGGCGCTGGCGGACGCGGCCCGCGAAGCCAGCACCGACGCGTTCCGGCTGGCGATGGTCGTGTCCGCCGGACTCCTGCTGGCTGGCTCCGTCATCAACGGTGCGGGCATCCGCAACCCATCCCCCGAGCGGAATGCGGCGCCGGCCGGCGCCGATGCGGTGCCGCCGGGCTAGCCAAATCGGCCGATCAGAAGACCTTCGGGCACCAGGGCGGCCGCTCAGTACGAAACAGCCCGTCGGCGCGCTCCAGGGCCCCCGGCTGGAGCTCGCGGACCCGGGCCGCATCGGCCAGCTGGACGAAGGTGAACCCACCGAGGTAGGCGGCGGCCAGATCGGCCACGTCCATCGTCAGCTCGGCGGCTTCGGTCGCGGGCTCGACCCGCGGCACGCCGGCCTCCACCGTGAGGGACCAGCGCCCGTCGTTCCACTCGCACGCCTCGTCCGCGACCTCCACGACGATGCGCCCGTCGGTGGCATACCGACGCTGTGCAAGTGCAGACGCCACGTCGACGACGCGTAGCCAGATGCCGTCGCCGACGCCGATGCCCAACCGCCGGGGTTCCAGCGCATTGAGGATGATCGGGTCGTCCGGGGCCACGTTCCAGGCCTCGAGCTTCTTCATGAGGTCGATCCCGAGGAGGAATCGCCACAGGTCGAGATGCGCGGCCGGTGTGGTGGCCATCTTCTCGGTCAGGATCACCGACGACTGTGGCCCGGTGTCGTCCCACTTGTCGCGTACCCGGTAGCGGGCGTAGCCAGCCGGCTCGCCGGCCACCTCGTGGATGGCGTAGAACGCCGCGCCGGCCCCCTGCCGCCAGTGCTCGGGATCCCGGAAGAACTCGGCGTCCCAGAAGGCCGGCGTGCGGCGGAAGAACCCGGGGCGGTTGGGCGCGACCGATTCGAAGATCGGGGGCACGAGCCGCCTTGCCTCCTCCACATCGACCAGCCGGACCGTGCCCGCCGGCGCGTGTGGGGCCCGGAATGCGCTCCGGTCGCGCTCGATCGAGAACCGCGTGAGTACCGTCGCGAGGCCGTAGCCGAAGCGCTGGTAGATGCTGCCCTCCGAGGCCCACAGGATCGCGATCGACTCGCCCCGATCGTGGATGTCCGCCAGCTGACGCAGCATCATGCGGCGCAGGATCCCCTGGCGCCGATGCGTCGGTTGGACGCCGACGAATGTCACACCCGCGGCCGGTACCACGCCACCGGGAATGGTCAGGTCGAAGCTGAAGATCCCGGCGGTGGCGACCACTCGATCGCCGTCGTACGCGGCGATGGCCCGGTCCGGCTCGAAGATCGACTCGTAGGCCGTGGCGTCCTCGTCGCGCAGGCGCTCCGAGAATGCGAGCTCACCGGCCTCGAAGAACTGGCGGGGCTCGCCGTCGAAGGCTCGGACATCGATCTCCATCGGTTCAGTATGGCGTGGGTCCTGCTCTACCATCGCGCCGATGTTCCCGATCTCGGACGAGAACGAGCGGGGCCACGGGCCGGCCTACGTGACGCTGGCCCTGATCGCCATCAACGTCGTCGTCTTCGTGATCCTGCAGGGTGCCGGCGCGACGGTCGGCGGCGAGGAGTTCACGTACGGCTGGAGCGCCGTCCCCGTCGAGATCACGACGGGCGCCGACCTCGTCGCGCCGGAGACGATCACGGTGCAGGGCGAGACGCTCGTCGTGCCCCAGGAGCCGGGCCCGTCGCCGATCTGGCTCACGCTGCTGTCGAGCATGTTCATGCACGGCGGCTGGCTCCACCTCGCCGGAAACATGCTCTTCCTGTGGATCTTCGGCGACAACGTCGAGCATCGCGTGGGGCACGCGATCTTCCTCGCCTTCTACCTGGTCGCCGGCCTGATCGCGACCTTTTCCCAGATCCTGATCAACCCCGACTCGGTCATCCCCACCCTCGGCGCATCGGGCGCGATCTCCGGCGTGCTCGGCGCCTACCTCGTGCTCTTCCCGGGCAACCGCGTGATGGTGTTCCTGTTCCGCGTGCTGGTTCCGGTCCCGGCGATCGTGGCGATCGGCATGTGGGCGGTCTTCCAGGTCGTCACCGGGATCGGCTCGATCGCAATCGGCGAGGAGACCGGCGGCGGCGTCGCCTACCTGGCGCACATTGGCGGCTTCGTGAGCGGCCTCGTCGCGGGCGTGGTGTTCCGGTTCCTGTACGGCGAGCCCCGGCACCCGCGCGGCACGCCCGCCAGCCTGTACCGATGAGCGGGTCGGCGGTGGGTGTCTCCGCTGAGGCTGCCGGTCTGTTCGGGCCCGGCTCCGTGTCGTGGCGGATCGACCGCGAGCTCCTTGTACTGGCCGGGGGTTCCTGCGCGCTGCTTCTCCAGGCGGCCCACCCGTCGGTCGCGGCCGGCGTCGCGCAGCACTCGACGTACGCGACCGATCCGTTCGGACGGCTGCTCCGCACGCTTGAGAGCAGCTTTTCGGTAGTCTTCGGCAGCCGGTCAGACGCGGAGGCGACGATCCGCCGCGTGAACGCGATCCACGGCGCGGTCCGCGGGCGCCGTTCCGACGGCGAGCCGTACGACGCGCTCGATCCGGAGGCGCTGCTATGGGTCCACGCGACGCTGGTCGACACCGCGCTCCGCGTGTACGACCGCTTCGTGGTGCCGCTGACCGACGCCGACGAGCAGCGCTACCACGAGGAGAGCGCGCGCGTCGCGGTCGCGCTCGGCGTTCCCGCCAACATGGTGCCGGCCACGATCCGGGAGCTCCGCGCCTGGATGGACGAGATGGTCGTCAGCGGGCGCGTGCGGGTGACTCCGGACGCGCGCCGCATCGCGCGGACCGTGCTGTACCCGACCCGCTTCCCCCCACGCCTGGCGTGGGACGCCGCGCACCTCGTGTCGCTGGCGACCCTGCCCGACGCGATCCGCCGCCAGTACGGGCTCGGCTGGTCCGACGCTCGCGAGCGCGGGATACGGCGCATCGCATCCGTCACGCGGGCCCTGCTGCCGTATCTTCCGGGGACGCTCCGCCACGCGCCGCACGCGCGCGGCGCCGACCGTCGCGTGGCTCAGTGGGTGGCAGGAACGCGGTAGCGCCCGCGGGTTGCGACCGTGCGAAGGCCGGCCCGCTCGACGTTGCGGGCGGAGCTGCCACCCGCTGACGCCGATGCGCCGACGAGGTCGCAGCCGAGCCGTCGCGCGCGATCGATGCGGGCGCCGATGAGGGCCTGCTGGATGCCGCGGCCGCGGAAGGCGGGGAGGACGGTGCCCGCCCTGAGCCACCCGACCTGGTGGTGGGTGTGCAGTCCCCCGGCGCCGACCGGGACGCCGTCTATCTCGGCCACGAAGCGATGGTCGTGCGGCGCGAGGGCGAGGTGCGGCTCCAGGGCGCGCCAGGCCTCGGCCACCGGGGGCGCGAGCTCGACGGCCTCCACCACGATCCGAGCCCACGTGCCGACCTCGTCGCGGGCTAGCTCGCGAACGACGACTCCGTCGGGCGCACTCGGTTCGCCGGCACGCTCCGTCGGCCCAGCAGCGTAGATCGCCACGGCATCGGCTCGGGCGTTCGGCCAGGGCGGCGCGTCGGGATCTCCCCAGACCCATCCCGAGGCTCCGTGGCCGGAGAAGTGCTCGACCGCCATGCCGACGAGGTTCGGGAGCCCGGCGAACCCGAGACCTAGGTTGAAGATCGGGCCTGGGAGGCGTGGCGCCGCAGAGATCGCGATGTCGCCGTCGTCCACGATCGCGAGCTCCGCACCTCCGGCGGCGGCCGCGCCCCAGAGCGCCAGTGACGACGATCGTTCGACCCGGTCGAGTCGAGCGGCGAGCGCGTGACGTTCGGCCGCGTCGTCAACTGGCAATTCAACGCGGATCGGATCACCGGGTCGTACGCGGCCCTCCTGGAGGACGCGCGCATACATGCGGCTATCGGCAGGGTGCGCCTCGACGCCGAGGCGGCCGAAGCGCAGATCGGCGAACGAGTGGCGGATCGTTCGGCACGGATTGGCCGCCCAGGAGAGCTCGAGAACGACCTCGTCGCCGACGGCCAGCCGCGTTCCGATCGGCAGCGCCGAGACGTCGAAGCCCTCGGTCGTCAGGTTCTCACCCGCGGTGCCCGGCGCGATCGGATTGCCCTCGGCGGCGACCCGTCGGATCGCCTCGACGCCCAGCAGCGAGACCGCGCGGTGCGGCCCGCCGTGAACCGTGGCGGCGGCCTGCCGATCCCCACCGACTCCCAGGTGGCCGATCCAGGCATCGTCGACCGGGCGCTTCGGGACGCCACCGGCCGAGACGTTGATCTGTAGCAGCCTCCCGTCGCTCACCCGCCGATGGTAGCGACCGGTGGGCCGATGAGCAGCGCTGGCACCCCGACGCCCGACGGCTATCATGGCTGCGCCCGCTCGACCCGGCCCCTCCGAGCGGCCAGAGGAACCATGTGACCCGATTCGCCAAGCTCACGGTGGCAGCCGCCGTGGCCACGTTTGTCCTGATCGCCGTCGGCGGCCTGGTGCGTGCCACCGACTCCGGCCTGGGATGCCCGGACTGGCCGCTCTGTTTCGGCGATTGGATCCCGCCGACCGACCTCCACGCCTGGATCGAGCACAGCCATCGGCTCGTCGCCGCGGTCTTCGTCGGACCGCTGGTCGGGGCCATCGGTGTGATCACCGTGTTCAGCCGCCGCCGCCGCGACCGGCCGCTGCTCGCCGCGGCCATCGTCGCCGGGGTCCTGGTGATCGCGCAGTCGCTGCTGGGGGCGGCGGTCGTCCTCGAGGGACTCGCGGCCGAGCTGGTAACGGCACACCTCGGCATGGCGCTCACCGTCCTGGCGGCAACGATCTTCATCGCCGACCGCGCCAGCCACGGACCGATGCCGGCCGTCCACGCCCGGCCCGGCCTCACGCGCCTGGTGGCGCTCACCGCCCTCGCCATCTTCGGGCAGATGCTGCTCGGGTCATGGGTGACCGGCCACCACGCCGGCCTCGCGTTCGCCGACTTCCCGCTCATGAACGGCGCGCTGCTGCCGGCTGTGGCCGGCAGCGAACAGGCCGTGCATCTTGCGCATCGGCTCCTGAGCGTTGTCGTCGCCGGCCTGGTGATCTGGATGGCGCTGTCCGTGCGCCGCTCGACCGATGCGCCCCTTCCGCGGCGATTGGCAATCTGGCTGGTGGTCCTCGTGGCGATGCAGATCGCGCTCGGCGGGCTGAACGTCATCAGCCGCCTGTCGGCGGTCTTCGTCGTGCCGCACCTCGCGATCGGGGCGGCGCTATGGGGCGGGTCGGTCTGGCTGCTCCTCGTCACCCGCCGCCTGCGCCCCGCCGAGCTGCGCGCGCCACGCGCGCTCGGTGCGCGCGAGCCGGGACCGATCGATACCGTGCGGGCCTACGTCGCACTGACGAAGCCCCGCATCATCGAGCTGTTGCTCGTCACGACCGTCCCGACCATGGTCCTGGCGGCCGGCGGCCTGCCGTCCGCCTGGCTCGTCGTGGCGGTCGTGGCCGGGGGCACGCTCGCGGCCGGGGGTGCTAACGCGATCAACATGTACGTCGACCGCGACATCGACGACATCATGCGGCGGACCCGGCATCGGCCACTCCCGCGCCACGCCGTGCCGCCGGCCAATGCGCTCGCGTTCGGCATCGGCCTCAGTGCGGTCGCGTTCGTCTTCCTCGCCCTCACCGTCAACCTGCTGAGCGCCGTGCTGGCGCTGAGCGCGACGGCCTTCTACGTGTTCGTGTACACGATGTGGCTGAAGCGGACGACGCCGCAGAACATCGTCATCGGCGGCGCGGCGGGATGCATGCCGGTGCTCGTCGCGTGGGCCGCAGTGACCGGTGAGGTCGGGCTGCCCGCACTCGTCCTGTTTGCCATCGTCTTCTACTGGACGCCGCCGCACTTCTGGGCGCTCGCGCTCCGATATCGCGGCGACTACGCCGCCGCCAACGTGCCGATGCTGCCCGTCGTCCGTGGCGAGGCGGAGACGGCCCGACAGATCGTGCTGTACACGATCGCGCTGATCGCGGTCAGCCTCCTGCTGCTCCCCGCCGCAGGCATGGGCTGGGTCTACCTCGTGGCGGCTGTCGCGCTGGGCGGCCTCTTCCTGCTGTACGCCGTCCGCCTCCGCGCCGATGCGGCCGACGGTCGGGCGGCGATCCGGCTGTTCCGGTTCTCGATCAGCTACCTGACCTTGCTGTTCGCGGCCGTCGCCGCTGACGCCCTGCTGCGCTTCCCCCTGGCCTGACCTCACCGGGCCGTCGGCCTCACTTGCGCGGCGTCCACGGAGCGTCGCCACGCGCCGCTCGTTCGGCCGCCAGGCGTGCGTCGATCCGCACCGTGCGTCGTTCCTCGTAGCGCATCCAGAGGACGACGACGACCGCCATGCCGGCCAGGAACGCGAGGTCGCCGGCGACCCACATCAGCATGCCGCCCAGCTGCTGATCCTCGAGCGGCGTCGGTCCCCAGGTCCTGATGTTCGTGACGTAGTGCGGGTAGAGGACGGTCGAAGCCGACAGGAGCGCCACGCCGAGGAACGAGTTCTGCGGCAAGGCCAGGAACACGTACAGCAGCCGCACCGGGTGCGACAACCGCCACGGCGATGGATCGGCACCGACGACCGGCCACCAGAACAGCAGGGCGACTGCCAGAAAGCTGGCATGCTGGAGGTAGTGGAGCGGATCGTTCTCGAGGGCCTGGTCGTAGAGCGTGCTGAAGTGCCATCCCCAGTTGACCGCCGCGAACAGGATCCATGTCACGACCGGGAAGGTGAGCGCCCGGACCGGGCGGCTGTGGAGGACCGCCAGCAGCCGTCGTCGCCACGACGGGCTCGACGCGCGCAGCGCGAGCGTGATCGGCGCGGATGCCACGAGCAGCGGAGCGGCGACGAACATCAGCAGCAGGTGCTGCACCATGTGGACGCTGAACAGCTGGCCCTCGTACGCCTCGATCGGCGACAGCAGTGCGAGACCGATCGCGACCAGGCCGCCGGCGAAGAGCCAGGACCGCAGCCGCTGGATGGGGATTGGTCGGGTGCGCCACCGCTACCCGTCGCACCCCGGCGGTCCAGACCACAGCCGCCAGCAGCAGGCCGGCGATCGCGAGCACGTCGACGCTCCAATCGAGCAGCACGGCGGGGAATGAAGGCTCGGGGGCCACGTCGCCGTGTGCCCACACGATTGCGGGTCGGGCGCTCATCGCGACGGCCTGGACGGCGGCCGCCACGGCGAAGTGAAGGGCCAGGCGACGCATCGGCGCCATTCTCGCCTGAATTCGTTGGAACCGCCGCGCCGCCTGCGGCGTCAGTGGCGCCATGAGACGAACTCTTCCGGGCCTCTTCGTCGTGCTCCTCGTACTGGCGGCCTGCGCCGCCCCTGGCGGATCGCCCGTGGCATCGGCCGATCCGTCGGCCGAGGAGACGCCAGGCTCGTCGGTTCCGCCTCCACCGAGCGCGGGCAGCGGCGGCGACATCGAACATCCGACCGGCTCCGACGAGGCGGTCATCGCGGTGACCCAGACCGGCGGCATGATCCCGGTCGACATGCAGGTCGGCCAGACACCGACGTTCGTCCTGACCGGGGACGGCCGGGTCATCGTGCCAGGCATGCAGACGCTGGAGTTCCCCGGACCGATGCTCCCGCCGCTCCAGGAGCGCACCCTGACCGAGGAGGGGATCCAGGCGATTCTTCGGGCGCTCGACGAGACGAACCTGTTTGCCGGTGACCTCGAGAACCGCGTCATGCAGGCCATGGTCACCGACAACCCCGACACCGTGATCACGGTCGACGCGGGCGGCCGCACCACCACCGCCACGGTGTACGCCATCGGCCAGTTCTTCGAGGGCATGGAGCCGCCGCCGGGAACCGACGCGGCCGAGCTCGAAGCCTACGTGCTCCTGTCCACGATCCACGACCGGTTGCTGACACTCGATACGTGGCTCCCGGATGACGCGTGGGCGACCGACACGTGGGTGCCGTACGAGCCGGAGGCCATGCGCCTCTACGTCCGAGACGTCACCGACCAGCCCGCCGACGACCTGCAAGGGCAGGAGCGGGCGTGGCCGACCGACGACGACCCGTCCACGTTCGGGGAGGAGCTCCCGGCATTCGTCGACGGCACCCGCTGCGCCGTGGTCGAGGGCGAGGACGGCGAGCTGTGGTACGCGGAGCTCTCGAACGCGAACGAGAACACGATCTGGACCTCCGGCGACCGCCGCTACGCCATCGACGCGCGGCCGCTGTTGCCCCACGAACCGGCCACCTGCGAGGCCTGACCGGCTGATCGTTTCGCCGATGCGGGTCGCGCCGCATCGGCGCCCTTCGCTACAATGCCCGCCGTGCCGCCTCAGCCCGACTGAGCGTGCGTGCCGCGACACCTGGTGTCCGTGAATCCACCGGAGAGCCTCGAACGAGACTGATGCAACGAACGGCGGCCCGATTCCGGCTGCGGTCGGTCCTGCGCACCGGCCTGCCCCTCCTGATCCTGGCGCTGATCGCCGGTGGCTGTCTGCTGCCGCCGGAGCCGGTGACCGAGGCCGGAAAGGACGTCTTCAATCTCTACCTGCTGGTGCTCGCGTTGGCGGCCATCGTGTTCATCGGCGTCGAGGGCTTCATCCTGTATGCGGTATTCCGCTACCGGCGCCAACCGGGCGACGACGTGCTGCCCCCACAGCTCCACGGGAACAACACCGTCGAGATCATCTGGACGTTGATCCCGACGGCCATCGTGTTCATCCTGTTCACGTTCAGCATGATCACGCTCAGCGAGGTCGAGGCCGCCGCCGAGGACCCGGTCACGATCGAGGTCGAGGGCTTCCAGTGGCAGTGGCGCTTCCTCTATCCCGATGGCGGCGAGGTGGTCGGATCCATCGGCGAGCCGCCCACCCTGGCCGTCCCGGTCGATGAGCCGGTCCGCCTCGTGCTGACCTCGGTCGACGTGAACCATTCGTTCTACGTGCCGGACTTCCTCATCAAGAAGGACCTCATCGACTTCGGCGGTAACCGGCTGCCCAACACGCTCGAGTTCGTCGTGACCGAGGAGGGCACGTATGGCGGGCAGTGCGCCGAGTTCTGCGGGACCTCGCACGCCGAGATGACCTTCGTGGTCGAGGCCATGTCACGCGAACGGTTCGACGAATACACGGCCGCCTTGGCCCGCGGCGAGCCGCCCCCGGCCACCGGCGGCGAGGACTGCGAGCTGACGGTCGAGATCACCGCGAGCAACACGCAGTTCGACATCGACGAGTTCGAGGTTCCTGCCGACACGGCGTTCTGCATTGCCTTCGAGAACCAGGACAACATCCCGCACAACGTGTCGATCCTGGAGGGCGGCGAGCACGTGTTCGAAGGGGAGTTCCTCAACGAGCCGGGCAGCATCATCTACGAGGTGCCGGCCCTGCCGGCCGGCGAGTTCACCTTTGTCTGCGACGCCCACGTCCAGGCCATGAACGGCACCGTGACGGTCAACGAGTAACGGAGCGCTAGCGACGACATGGCAACCACCACGCTCGAACCTCGCACCGGCGCCGTCCGCCGCTCGTGGGTCATCGACTGGCTGACGACGGTCGATCACAAGAAGATCGGCATCCTCTACATCGTCAACGGCTTCCTGTTCTTCTTCGCCGCGGGGATCCTGGCGCTTGTCATCCGCACCGAGCTGGCCGTGCCAGGCCTCCAGTTCGTGGACGCCGACACCTACAACCAGGCGTTCACGATGCACGGCACGATCATGCTGTTCCTGTTCATCATCCCGACGCTGTCCGGGTTCGGGAACTACATCGTGCCGCTCCAGCTCGGCGCCCCGGACATGGCCTTCCCCCGCATCAACGCCCTCTCGTTCTGGCTCCTGCCACTGGGCGGCCTCCTGATCTTCAGTGGCTACCTGTTCGGTGGGGCCGCGGCCGAGGGATGGACGGCCTACTCGCCGCTCACCTCGGCCACGTACGGCTCGAGGCCGGGCACGGACCTGTGGATCATCGGGCTGGCGCTGGTCGGCACGGCCTCGATCCTGGGCGCGGTGAACTTCATCACCACCATCTTCAAGATGCGCGCGCCGGGCATGACGCTGTTCCGGATGCCGATCTTCGTGTGGACCGTGCTCGTCACCGCGGTCCTCATCCTGCTCGCGACGCCGGTGCTCACCGCCGGGCTGATCGCGCTGTTCATCGACCGCAACTACGGCGGCTCGTTCTTCGACCCGACCGTCGGTGGCAACCCGATCCTGTGGCAGCACATCTTCTGGTTCTTCGGCCACCCCGAGGTCTACATCGTCATCCTGCCGGCCATGGGCGTGGTCAGCGAGATCCTGCCGGTCTTCAGCCGCCGGCCACTGTTCGGCTACAAGGCCTTCGTGTTCGCCACCATCGGCATCGGCCTGCTCAGCTTCAGCGTCTGGGCGCACCACATGTTCACGACCGGCACCGTGGCGCTTCCGTTCTTCGCGTTCATGACCGCGCTGATCGGGGTGCCCACCGGCGTGAAGATGTTCAACTGGCTGGCCACCCTGTGGCGCGGCAAGATCACGCTGAGCACCGCGATGCTGTTCGCGCTCGGATTCGTGAGCATGTTCCTCATCGGCGGCATCAGCGGGGTCATGCTCGCGTCGCCGCCGATCGACTTCCACGTGCAGGACACGTACTTCGTGGTGGCCCATCTTCACTACGTGTTCTTCGGCGGCTCCGTGTTCGGCGTGTTCGCCGCCACGTACTACTGGTTCCCGAAGATGTTCGGCCGCAAGCTGAACGAGCCTCTCGGCAAGACCCACTTCTGGTTGCACTTCATCGGCTTCAACCTCGCCTTCTTCCCGATGCACCAGCTCGGCCTGTCCGGCATGCCGCGACGGATCAGCGACTACAGCCCGGACGCCGGGTGGACGATCCTGAACTTCGTCTCGACGGTGGGCGCATTCATGATCGCGGTCAGCATCATTCCGTTCCTCATCAACGTGATCGCCACGTTCATCAACGGTGAGCCGGCCGGCGACGACCCGTGGGAGGGCAACACCCTCGAGTGGGCGACGACGTCGCCACCTCCGCCGTACAACTTCGACCGCCTGCCGCCGATCCACTCGGAGCGCCCGCTCTTCTTCCTGACCCATGGCCATGGCCACGCGGCCGCCCGGCCCGAGGACCTCGAGGAGGACGAGGAGACGCCCGAGGAGAAGCCCGGCGACATCGAGCGGCGCCCGGAGGACCTGGTATGACCGCCCAGGCGATGGAGAAGCAACCCGCCGGCGACCAGGATCCCATCGCCGTGGTCCCGCACGGACCGACGGGGATGCCGACCGCGCTGGTCGGGATGCTCCTGTTCATCGCCAGCGAGGTGATGTTCTTCGGCGGCCTGTTCGGGACGTACTTCAACGCGCGCGCATCGGCAGGGCCGACGGGATGGCATCCGCCCGAGGGCGGCCATCTCGACTTCCAGCTGGCAGCCGTGCTGACCGCCATCCTGATCTCGTCCAGCTTCACGATGCAGTTCGGCGTATGGGCCATCCGCCGCGGCGACACCGGCAAGCTGAAGATGTGGACCGCCATTACGCTCGGCCTCGGCCTCCTGTTCCTGGCGGGGCAGCTGTATGACTACAGCCAGCTCGGCTTCGGCATCGCCGACGGCGTGTACGGGACCGTGTTCTACACGCTGACCGGGTTCCACGGCGCCCACGTATTCGGTGGGGCGGTCGGCCTGACGATCGTGCTGGCGCGGGCCGTCAGCGGCCAGTTCAGCGCCAAGAACCACATCGCCGTCGAGGCGGTCAGCATGTACTGGCACTTCGTCGACGTTGTGTGGATCGCGGTGTTCACCACGATCTACCTGCTTCGCTAGGAGGATCCCGACATGACCGACGTCGCCATCGGATTCCTCCTTCTCGGCATCGGGATGGTCGTGGTCCTGGGCATCGTGTTCGCGATCACCCTGCGCGGTGGTCCGGGACGCGTCGCGCCGAAGCCTCCCCGCGGCGTCCACCTTCCGCCACCGAGCTTCCTGCCCGTCGTGATGTCGGTCGGCGCGCTCGTGGCCGGTGCCGGCCTGGCGTTCCGCCCGGAAGACCAGTTCGCGAACCTGTGGCTGCTGATCCCCGGGCTGGCGATCCTGATCCTCGGAGTCGTCGGCTGGGTCGCCGCCGCGAACCGCGAGTGGCGTGAGACCGAGCGCGCGCCGCACGACGACGCGACCGCGCACTGAGCTGCCAATGACCGCCGGATCCGCGGCGCGCGTCGGACCCGATCTTCGGCGGCTGCCGCGCACCTACCTGCTGGGGGCAGCCGCCGTGCCGCTCGTACTCCTCGTGGCGCTCGCCGCCGTGCTCCTCGGGCGCCTCCCGGCGACCTCGCCGACCGCCGTCGGCACCGCGGCTCCCGACTTCGTGCTCGCCGACCTGGACGGCAACCCGGTCCGGCTCGAGGACCTCCGCGGCCGGCCGGTGATCCTGAACTTCTGGGCCAGCTGGTGCGGGCCGTGCGTCGAGGAGTTCCCACTCCTCCGGGACGCGACGGCCCGGCATGCCGACGAGGGCCTGGTCGTCGTCGGCATCGTCGTTCGCGACCGCTCCGAGGCGGCACGTGATTTCATGCTGCGCAACGGCGCCACGTGGCCCGCGGCGATGGATCCCGGCGAACGCGTCGCATCGGCGTATGGCATTCTCGGTCCGCCCGAGACGTACTTCATCGACCGTGATGGGGTGATTGCCGCGCGGCAGTTCGGGCCGGTGACCGAGGATTCGCTGCGCGCGCAGCTTGCGACCATCCTGCACGACCACGAGGAGTGAGCATGGAGCAGAACCTTCCGGCGACTCGCGACGACGCGCCGGTAACCGATGCCGGTGAGCGGCCGGTGCTGCGGCCGGAGCGGCCGATCAGCGTCGCCTACCTGCCCCTGGCCCTCGTCAGCTTCATCATCCTCGCGTTCATCATCGCCGCCTGGACGTTCCTCTCGACCGCAGTCTGAGCGTCACGGCGCGGGGTAGCGCCGCTCGACGTAGTCCTCGAGGATCTCGAGGAAGCGCGGCACGATCGCCGTCGCCGCGGAGGGTCTCGGTCTTCTCGCCGTCCACGAACACCGGCGCCACCGGCTCCTCGAACGTTCCCGGCAGGCTGATGCCGATGTCCGCGTGCTTCGACTCGCCCGGCCCGTTCACCACGCAACCCATCACCGCCACCCGCAGCTCTTCCACGCCCGGGTGCGTCTCGCGCCAGCGAGGCATCCGCTCGACGAGGTAGGCCTGGATGTCCCGCGCCATCTCCTGGAAGAAGGTGGACGTCGTGCGGCCGCAGCCGGGACAGGCGGAGACCTGCGGCAGGAACGAACGCAGCCCCATCGACTGGAGCACCTGCTGCGCCACCTGGACCTCCTGGGTCCGGTCGCCGCCGGGCTCCGGCGTGAGCGAGACGCGGATCGTGTCGCCGATGCCCTCCTGGAGCAGGATGGCGAGACCCGCCGTCGAGGTGATGATGCCCTTGGCGCCCATGCCCGCCTCGGTCAGGCCGAGATGGAGCGGGTAGTCGCAGCGGCCGGCGAGCCGCCGATAGACCTCGACGAGGTCCTGCACGCCCGACACCTTGGCGCTGATGATGATCCGGTCGTGCGCCAGTCCGGTCTCCTCGGCGAGTCGCGCCGAGCGGAGGGCCGACTCGATCATCGCCTCGATCATCACCTCGCGGCTGTCCTTCGGGTCGGGCGAGGCGGCGTTCGCGTCCATCATCTCGGTCAGCAGCTGCTGGTCGAGCGAGCCCCAGTTCACGCCGATGCGGACCGGTTTGTCGTTGGCGATCGCGACCTCGATGATCTGCGCGAACTGCTCGTCGCGACGCTTCGTGCCCACGTTGCCGGGGTTGATGCGGTACTTCGCCAGCGCGGCCGCGCACTCCGGGTACTTCGTCAGGAGCAGATGGCCGTTGTAGTGGAAGTCGCCGATGAGCGGGACGTCGACGCCCAGCCGGTCGAGCTTCTCGCGGATGACCGGCACCGCCTGCGCGGCCTCGTCGTTGTTGACGGTGACGCGGACCAGCTCGGACCCGGCGTGCGCCAGCTGCGCGACCTGGATGCGCGGTCGCGTCCGCATCGGCGGTGTCGGTGTTCGTCATCGACTGGACGACGATCGGGATGTGCCGACCCGACCGGGACGCCGCCGACGAGCACGGTCGACGTGGGCCGTCGCGCGGGGATGCGTCATGCGCGGCCATGGTAGAGCGCCGTCCCGCGGTTGCGGCATGCGGCGTGCACGGAGCGCGCCGCATGTCGGAGCACGCGGCGATCACGGCGGGGCTGTCCCGGCACGTCTGGATCGTCGAGGACGAGCCGGCAGCCGCCCTCCTTGCCGCCGAGCTCTGCGAGGCATCCGGCGCCGATCCGCTCCTGTTCCGAACGCCGCTCGACTTCCTCGCCGCGCTCCGCGACGCAGCATCGGCACCTGACGCCGTGGTGCTCGACTGGCGGTTGGAGCGTGAGCTGAGTGCCGCCCTGTTCATGGCCACCCGGCACCGCTACCCCGCGCTACCGATCGTGTACTGGACCGGCACGGTCGATGCCCTGCCCGACATGGTCCGCCAGGATGCCCTGACCCGGGTCGTGGACAAGGCGCGCGGGGCCGCCGTCTTCGAGGCGGCCGTCACCTGGGCGCTGAACGCGCCACGATCTGAGTAGACTGCGCGTGACATGACCACGACCGTGCCGCCCACCGAGCAGGCGGCCCACGAGCCCACCGACACCCGTCACCGAAAGGTCGTCATCATCGGCTCGGGGCCTGCCGGCCTGACCGCGGCCATCTACGCCGGCCGCGCCAACCTCGAGCCACTCGTCATCGCCGGCAACGTGCCGATGGGCCAGCTGATGATCACCTCCGACGTCGAGAACTACCCCGGCTTCCCCGATGGCGTCCAGGGCCCCGAGCTGATGCAGAAGTTCCGCGAGCAGGCGGAGCGCTTCGGCGCGACGATGATCGAGAAGGACGCCACCCGCGTCGACTTCAGTGAGCGGCCGTTCCGGATCTGGGTCAACGAGGACGAGTACCTCGCCGATGCCGTCATCGTCGCCACCGGCGCATCCGCGCTGTGGCTGGGACTGAAGTCGGAGGAGGAGTTCCGGGGCCGCGGCGTGAGCGCCTGCGCCACCTGCGACGGGTTCTTCTTCCGCGGCCGCGAGATCGCGGTCGTCGGCGGCGGTGACACCGCGCTCGAGGAGGCGACGTTCCTCACCCGGTTCGCGGAGAAGGTCACGATGATCGTCCGCCGCGGCGAGTTCCGCGGCTCGAAGATCATGCAGGACCGTGCGCTGAACCACGACAAGATCGACGTCCTGTGGAACAAGGAGGTCGCCGAGGTCCGGGGCGACATGACCGTGAACCAGCTGCAGCTGCGGGACACGGAGACGGGGGAGCTCTCCGAGCTCACCGTGCAGGGCCTGTTCATCGCCATCGGCTACAAGCCGAACACGGACCTGTTCGCCGGCCAGCTACAGGTCGGCGCGGGCGGTTACCTGGAGATCGTGGACGGGGAGACCGGGTCCGGCATCCCCGGAGTGTTCGTCGCTGGTGACGTCCACGACCACCAGTATCGCCAGGCGGTGACCGCCGCCGGCGACGGCTGCCGGGCCGCGATCGACGCCGAGCGCTGGCTGGCGTCTGTCGGAGAGATCGAGGCGTCGACAGCCACGAACTGGTAGCGGCACCGCGCGTCGAAGCGTCGGCTGGCGGTCGTTGACTACACTAACGATCCATCCCCGCTGGAGACCGATCGACCGATGGCCGCTCGCGCCCCGCGCCCCGAGGACCTCTACGACCTCCGTGTCCCGACCGAGCTGGCGCTCTCGCCGGACGGTCGCTTCATCGCGTTCAGCGTCAAGTCCGTGGCACCCGGCAAGGACGGCTACCGGACCTCGCTTTGGGTCGCGCCTGCGGACCGCTCCCGGCCGGCACGCCAGCTGACCGCCGGGGCCAAGAACGACACGGCGCCCCGCTGGTCGCCGGACGGGCGGATCCTCGCCTTCGTCTCGGACCGCGCCGGGGTCCTGCAGGCCGGCGGCGCCGGCGCGAAGCCCGGCAAGGCGGAGGCGCCCAAGGAGGGCGGGACCCAGGTCTGGCTCCTGCCCTTTGCCGACGGCGGCGAGGCCCGCCAGCTCACGGACCTGCCGAAAGACGTGAGCGGCCTGGCCTGGTCGCCCGATGGCCGGCGTCTGGCGGTGGTCAGTGCCGCCGAATCAACCAAGCCGGAGCGCAAGCCCGAGCGCAAGCCCGAGGACCCACCCGCGCCGGACACGCGGCTGATCGACACCCTCCTCTACCAGTTCAACGGCGCCGGCTTCGTCCACGACCGGTTCACCCGCCTGTGGCTGTTCGATGTCGCCAGCGGTGCGGCCGAGCTGCTGACGACCGGGAACCATCACGACGCCGATCCACACTGGTCGCCCGACGGCCGCCAGATCGCGTTCGTCTCCGACCGCCACCCGAACCCGGACCTCGGCTGGCGCAGCGACGTGTATCTCGTGTCCCTCGCAACGAAGGCGGTGCGCCAGCTGTCGCCGGGCCGTGGCCGTCAGGGCTGGGCGGCACCGGCGTGGTCGCCCGACGGGAAGTGGATCGCCGCCATCGGCAACCGCGACTGGAAGCGAGGGGAGATCATCCAGGCATCGGTCTGGCGCTTCCGCGTGCGTGACGGCCAGGCCGAGGACCTCATCGCCGGCTCGGACCTCGAAGCGGCCGGCGGCATGAACAGCGACCTGGTGGGCGGTGGCGGGAATCGCCTGCACTGGATGGCCGACGGCCGATGGCTCGTGTTCGGCGCGCCGGCCGAGGGCTCGTTCGAGCTATGGCGTGTGGAGGTCGAGGGCGGGCGCGTCGAGCGTCTCACCCGCGATCGGCACTACCTCGGACGCCTGGACGTGGTTCCCATCACTCGCGGCGGGGCGCGTGTGGCAGCCGTGCGGACGAGCGGGACCGACGTACCCGACGTGGTGACCGGCGACATCGGTGCGGGCCGGATGACCGGGACCGACCGGGTCGAGCTGCGCCGCGTCACCGACCTGATGGGCGAGGCCTGGGGCGACATCCGGCTGGTGGCGCCCATCGAGCGCTGGCACGAGGTCGACGGACGCCGGGTCCAGGGCTGGTTCATCCCGGCGCCGACGAGCACGAAGCGCAGCCCGGCCCCGGTGGTGCTCGAGATCCACGGCGGCCCGGCGACGCTCTACGGCTGGTCGCTGATGTGGGAGTGGCAGGTGCTCGCCGCCCGCGGCATCAGCGTCTACGCCTGCAACCCGCGGGGCTCGCAGGGGTACGGCCACGCGTTCCTGACGGCCAACACGCAGGACTGGGGCGACGGACCGATGCGGGACGTGATGAGCGGCCTCGACGCGCTGATCGACGACGGACTCGTCGACGGAGATCGGATGGGAGTCACCGGGGGCTCGTACGGCGGCTACCTGACGTCGTGGATCGTCGGCCACACCGATCGCTTCAAGGCGGCGGTCACGTGCCGCAGCGTGAACGACCTGGTCAGCCAGATGCTGTCGGGGGACATCGGCGGCCCGGTTTTCGGGCTGTACGTGTACGGCGCCCATCCGTGGGACGACTGGGACCTGTACCACCGCCATTCGCCGCTGACCTACGCGAAGGCGGTGACCACGCCGCTCCTCATCCAGCACGCGGAGAAGGACCTGCGCTGCACGGTCACCCAGGCCGAAGAGCTGTTCGCCGTCCTGCGGGCGCTGCGCAAGACCGTCCGGCTCATGCGCGCCCCGGACGAGACGCACGAGCTGACCCGCTCGGGCACGCCGTTCCGCCGTGTGGACCACCTGCGGCTGATCGACGAGTGGTTCCGGCACTTCCTGATCGAGGGCAAGACCCGGCTGCCACGGGTCGACCCGAACCGCGGATAGTCGCATCTGGCGCGGACGTATATACCATATATACACACGGGGCACGGAGTTCTGGGTTGATCCGGTCGTCGGTGCGTTCCACGTATCCGGGTCGTTCACCCTCGACGACGCGGCGCGAGACGAACGCGGCAGATCCCCGCAGACCGTCGGCGGCTCCCATCGGGTGAGACTACACGCGCGCATCGCTACACTCGCCGCGATGACATCCGACCTCGAGACTGCCCTGCGCGAGGGCTACGGCTTCGACGCCCCGGCCGTGACGTTCGGAGCGGCGATGAGCGGCGACACGGCCCTTCCCGCAGCCCAGGTCCGAGTTCCGCTGGCGATGATGAACCGCCACGGCCTTGTGGCCGGCGCAACCGGCACCGGCAAGACGAAGACGCTCCAGGTGCTGGCCGAGCAGCTGTCGGAGTCGGGTGTCCCGGTGTTCATCAGCGATATCAAGGGCGACATCAGCGGCCTCGCGGCGCCGGCGGAGCTCAACGACAAGCTGACCGGCCGCGCCCAGGCCATCGGCTTCACCGGCTACGCGCCGAAGGCATTCCCGGTTGAGTTCCTGACCCTCGACCGCGAGGGGACCGGCGTGCGGCTGCGCGCATCGGTCAGCTCGTTCGGGCCGATCCTGCTGTCCAAGGTGCTCGACCTGAACGAAACGCAGCAATCGGTCCTCGCGCTCGCCTTCAAGTACAGCGACGACAAGAAGCTGCCCCTTGTGAACCTCGAGGACCTGCGGGCGCTGCTGAACCATCTCAACTCCGACGAGGGCAAGGCCGAGATGGCCGAGTACGGCGGGGTGGCGACGGCGACGGTGGGCGTGATCGTGCGCAAGATCGTCGAGCTCGAACAGCAGGAGGCCGACGCGTTCTTCGGCTCTCCCGAGTTCGAGGTGAGCGACTTGCTGCGTACAAGCGAGGACGGTCGCGGCGTGGTCAGCGTTCTCGAACTGGCCGATATGCAGGACCGCCCCGCGCTGTTCAGCACGTTCATGATGTGGCTGCTGGCGTCGCTGTACGAGGAGCTGCCGGAGGTCGGCGACCCCGACAAGCCGAAGCTCGTCTTCTTCTTCGACGAGGCCCATCTGCTGTTCCGCGACGCGAACAAGACGTTCAGGCAGCAGATCGAGCTCGTCGCACGCCTCATCCGCTCCAAGGGCGTGGGCGTGTTCTTCGTGACCCACTCGCCGTCCGACGTCCCCGCCGAGGTCCTCGGCCAGCTCGGCAACCGGGTCCAGCACGCTCTGCGCGCCTTCACGCCCGACGACCTCGAGGTCGTCCGCGCCACGGCCCAGACGTTCCCGACTACGGAGCACTACGACGTCGAGAAGGAGCTCACCGCTCTCGGGACCGGCGAGGCGCTGATCACCGCGCTGGATCTGAAGGGGCGGCCGATGCCGACCGCGCGCGTGATGATGCGACCGCCCCAGTCCCTCATGGCGCAGGTTTCGCCGGAGGTCTTCGCGTCCGTGGTGGCGGCCTCGCCAATTGGCGCGACCTATGCCACCGACACGGATCCCGAGTCGGCCCACGAGATGCTGGCCGCGCGCATGGGCCGGGTGGAGGATGCGGCGAGGGAGCAGATGGAGGGAGTCGAGGACCCCGAGACGCCCGCGGAGCGCAGGATGCGCCCGACCCGGGCGCCCGAGCGCGGGGTCGACTGGGGTGACGTCGCCCAAGAGGGCGCTCGATTCGCCCGCTCCGGCACCTTCAACACGATCCTGCGCTCGATCCTCGGCGTCCTCAAGGGGCGGTAACGTCCGGCCGTCGCGCCAGCCGCAGCGCCGGCTTGCGTGACACCCGGGGCGTAGACTCGTGATCCTGGCCGGCCGACCTCGTCGGGCACCAGGCCGATGGCCGGGCCGGCACCGCGAACGGAGGTGTCGTTGTGCGCGCGTTCATCATCAAGCTCGCCGACCGGCCCGGAAGCCTGGCCGACGTCGCAGCCGCGTTGGGGGACGAGGGGATCAATATCAGCGCCGTCGCCGGCCTCGCATGGGGCGACGACGGCGCCGCTGCCATCGTGACCGACGATGACGCTCGCACGCGAAGCGTCCTCGAGGGTCGAGACGAGGGCTTCCGCGAAGTCGAGCTGGTTGCGGCCGCGCTCGAGGATCGGCCGGGGTCCCTGGCCGAGGCCACGCGGCGGCTGGCGGACCGTGGCGTGAACATCGAGGCGCTGGTCGCGACCGGGATGCAGGGCTCCCGCATTACCGTCGCCTTCGGCGTCGACGATCCGGCCGCCGCCCGCGAGGCGCTCGGGGACCTGGCGGCCACCGGCAGCGGCGCGGTCTAGGCGCTCGTCGCGCCGGCGTCCTCCGAGCGGGGGAGGGCCGCGCGCGCCACGTCGGGCACATCGGTCACGAAGCCCCACAGCCCACAAGCCGCGAGGTGCTGCATGCGCTCGGGATCGTTGACGACGTAGCACCCGATCTCGCGGCCGAATGCGTGGGCCTGGGCCAGCAGCGGGAGCGGATCGAGGCCCAGGTCGCCGTCCCACGGAAACACGCCGGCATGGCCGTGCTCGGTCGCCCAGACCAGCGAGGGCTCGACCGGCTGGGTGGGCACCAGCAGGTAGCCCGTTCGGCCGGTCGGATCGAGCTCGTGGACCCGGTCGATGGCGACCTCATCGAAGCTGATGACGGCGAGACGTCCGGCGGTCCGCACAGGCCGGTCCGCGACGGCGGCGACCACCGCGTCGGCGGCGGCGCGTGCCTTGATCTCGACCACCAGCCCGACGCCGTCGGGCAGCCAGTCGAGGACCTCGGTGAGGGTCGGCACTCGGAGGCCCGTGCCGGCGAACGCGAAGCCCGAGTCATCGGGACGGACGAACGTGGCGCCCGCATCGGCCGTGCGGATCTCGTCCATCGTCAGGTCGGCGACGCGGCCGGTGCGGTCGGTGGTGCGTTCGAGGGTCTCATCGTGGATGACCGCCAGCTGGCCATCCGCCGTCAGGTGGACGTCGAGCTCGATTGCATCGGCCCCCATCTCGACGCCGAGGCGGAAGGACTCGAGCGTGTTCTCCGGAGCATGGCGCGCGGCACCCCGGTGGCCGACGACGAGCGTCATGCGTCCATCCTACCGGTGAGGGCCTCGGCGGCGACGAGCTCGTCCTCGGGCGTTCCCTCGGGGACGCCGCGCAGGATCCAGATCCCGAGCAGCAGCAGGACGAAGAGCGACGCGATCGCGATCTGATAGGCAGCGGTCCCGAGGGAGCCGAGCAGCACTGCGACGATCGTGCCGTACAGGACCGGGCCGACGACCGCGCTGAACTTCCCGACCAGCCCGTAGAGCCCGAACATCTCGCCGATGCGCTCCGGCGGGCTCAGGCGCAGCAGCATGAGCCTATCGACCACGCCGACCCCGCCCAGGCCGGCGCCCAGGAGCGCGCCGGCGATGAGGAACGGAACGGTCGCCAGGAAGAGCGAGATGATCGCCAGTCCCACGGCCCACGTGCCGAGCACCACGAAGAGCGTGCGGCGCGGGCCCCATCGGTCCGAGAGAATGCCCCAGCCGAAGCTCGCGATGACGGCGACCACGGTCAGGACAAGCAGCACCTGGAGCGCCTGGCCCTCCGTGAACCCGACCGCGTGCACTGCGAAGGCGCTCATGACCGCGATCGCGGTGTTGACCGGATCGGAATAAAAGAAGCGCGCAATGATGAACCGGAGCAGCCCGGGAGTCGCCGCCGCGTGGCGGATCGTCGCGCCAAGCTGGGACCACGAGTTGACCGCATCGATGGCGCTGAAAGGGGTTCCGGAACGGGCCTGCTCGCGGACGAACAGGAACAGCGGTCCGGCGAAGATCAGGAAGAGGCCGGCTACGAGCATGAACGTCGCCGGCGTCGACTGCTCGTTGGCGTCGATCGTGATCCCCAGCAGGAGCAGTCCGCCCACCAGCAGGGTGCCGCAGTAGCCGAGGCCGACACCGATTCCCGATAGCCGGCCGCGGGCGAGCGGCCTCGCGACGTCAGGCAGGAGGGCGTCGTAGTAGATGAGCGCAGCCTGGTACGCAAAGTTCGCGATGGCAAACGCCACGAGGCCGAGACGGATGTCCACCAGGCCGATGACGGCCGTCCCGGCGACGCAGACGACGGTGAAGAAGGCCAGGAACGGCTTGCGCCGGCCGACCCGATCGCTCATCGCGCCGAGGATCGGCGACACGATAGCGTTGATCAGCACGGAGACGCTGACCGCGACCGTGAACCAGAACGTGCCATCGGCCTCGCCCAGGTATCGGATCGTCCACAGGCTCATGGCGAAGCTGACGATCGCGAAGCTGAAGATCGTGTTCGCGAAGTCGTAGAGCGCCCACGCGAGGGCCTCCGTCGAGCTCCCGGATCGCGTCAGGCCTCCCAGCCCCTTCCACCATGCGGTGGGCGCGAGCACCGTCATCGGTGCGCTCGGGCGGCGATCACGGGCGGATCATAGTGGAGCGCGGGCGCAAATCACGGGTCTGCGCTACGCTGCCGATGCCCGTCCTTCCGCACTTCCGAGTACCTCAGATGCGAAGCAAGCTGCTGGCCGCCGGGTTCGCGCTCACCGGCATCATCACCGCCGTCCTCGCCACGCTGGCCATTCGGCAGCGTGCCGGTGCCGGCATGGCGCTATCTGCATCGTCGCAGGACACCTCGGATGCGGCCGTGGGACCGCAGCCGACGCCGGCCGCAGTCGGCGGTGGCGGTCCGCCGACTCGGGAGCTTCCGCCGGACCTCGAGCCCCACCCGGAGGGGATGTTCGCGGCGCTCGGCCGCTTCGACTATCGCTTCCGCAAGATCATCCCGATCGTCGGGCTGGTAGTCGTGGTCGGGCTCGTGGTCTGGAGCAGCGTTGCCGGCGGCACGCTCATCCAGGGTGGCTGGGTCATCGGCGGGTCGGAGGAGCAGCAGGCCGAAGAGCTCCTCGCGGACCGGTTCGGAGAGCAATCGACCAGCATGATCGTGCTCTTCACCGATCCCGACGGGGACGCCGCCTCGCCGGAGTTCCAGGAGATCGTGGCCGATACGCTCGAGCCCCTCGAGGACGACCCGCTCGTGAGCGACATCACGACCTACGCGGAGTCAGGCGCCGAGCAGCTCCTGAGCCGCGACGGCACCCGCACGATCGGCATCGTCACCCTGACCGAAACCGAGGAGGATGCCGTCGAGCATGCCACCGCGCTTGCGGAGCAGATCGAGCCACCGCCCGGCGTCGAGGTCCAGGTCACCGGGGTGCCGCAGCTCTACCAGGAATTCAACGAGAAGATCGAGCGCGACCTCTTCCAGGCCGAGGCGATCAGCCTGCCGATTGCCCTCATCATCCTCCTCGCGGTCTTCGGCACCCTGGTCGGCGCCTCGCTCCCTCTGCTCATCGCGGCGCTGGCCCTGCCCTCCGGCTTCGCAGTCATCAGCCTGATGGCAGGCGTGATGGACGTGAGCATCTTCGTCACCAACCTGGCGACCATGATCGGCCTGGCGTTGGCGATCGACTACTCGCTCTTCATGGTCAGCCGCTTCCGAGAGGAGCTGCGCCACCACTCGGTCGAGATCGCGCTGGAGCGGATGATGGGCAGCGTCGGCAAGGCGGTCGCTGTCTCCGGGGTGGCGGTCGCAATCGGGCTCTCTTCGCTCGCCGTCTTCGAGGCCGCGGCTCTGCGCAGCATGGGCATCGGTGGGGTCGTCATCGTGGCGGCCACGCTCCTGTATGCGCTCACCGTGCTGCCCGCCGTCCTGGGCCTGCTCGGCCATCGGGTGAATCGGCTGCGCATCCCGCTCCCGAAGTCGCTGCGGCTGGCAGAGGACGAGCCCGACGTCGCCGATGCGCGGCAGGGCCATGGCGTGTGGGCCTGGATCGCTGCGCGCGTCATGCGGCGCCCGTTACTGATCGGGGTACCGGTCCTCGCGATCCTGCTGATCGCCGGATTGCCGTTCCTCAACCTCCAGCTTTCGACGGGCCAGAACCTCGAGGACCTGCCGGATACGCCGGCTCGAGCCGCATTCATGACGATCGCCGAGGAGTTTCCGGGCGGTGAGTCGGATCCCATCCGGGTCGCCTTGACCTGGAGCGACGCGTCACCGGGGGACGACGGGATGTCGGCCGAGGAGCAGGCCGACCTCCAGGCCTATGTCGACGACCTCGCGGCCATCGACGACGTGACCGAGGTCGAGAGCGCGCTCGATCCCCCGCCCGGCGTCACGGCCGACCAGTACCAGGCGCTCCTTGCGATGCCCCCAGACGAGCGGCCCGACGAGCTCAACGTGTACCTCGAGGACTGGGTGGCCGGCGACACGACTCGACTCAGCGTCCGCAGCCAGCTCCTGCCGGACTCTGATGAGGGCCGCGCGCTGGTCGACGACGTGAGGGCTGTCGAGACGCCACCCGGCACGACGGCGTTGACGGCAGGTCTTCCGTCGCGGTCGAGAGACTTCATGGACAGCTTCTACGCGTCGGTTCCGGTTGCGATCGGAATCGTGGTCGCGGCGACCGCCGGCGTCCTGTTCCTGACCTTCGGATCCATCCTCCTGCCCATCAAGGCCGTGCTCATGAGCCTGATCAGCATCACCGCCTCGTTCGGCGCGCTGGTCTGGATCTTCCAGGAGGGCCACCTGTCGGGCCTCTTCGGCGTCGAGCCGTCGGGCACGACGGCCGCGTGGCTGCCGATCATCATGTTCGCGATCCTCTTCGGCCTCTCGATGGACTACGAGGTTCTGCTCCTGTCGCGCATCCGCGAGCGGTATCTCGCACACGGCGACAACACCCGAGCGGTTCAGGAGGGGATCGGCATCACCGGCGGGATCATCACCGGCGCCGCCCTGATCATGGTCGCCGTCTTCGGCGCGTTCGCGATGTCGAGCATCATCTTCCTCAAGGCCCTCGGCTTCACCATGGCTCTCGCCGTATTCGTCGACGCCACGCTCGTGCGTGGCATCCTCGTGCCCGCCTTCATGCGTGTCGCCGGCTCGCTCAACTGGTGGGCGCCGCGATGGGTCCAGCGCGCCGTGGCGCGCGTCGGCCTGTACGAGGGACCGCGCGTCGACGATGCGACGCCCGCCGAGCCGGGGACAGCCGCCGCCTGATCGCATCGCGGCTTCCGCATCACGCCGGAAGTGTCAGCGGTCATCCGATGCGGTGCCTGACGACCATCGAGCAACGCCGGCGGCAGACCGGCGAATCCGGCATCGCCGCTCGCACGTATCAACTAGGGCGGAGGACCGAACGATTCGGCCCAGGGAGCTGCACCAGCTTCGCCCGCTGCCTGGCTGAGCGAGGAGAGAACTGAAATGACCGAAAACCCGAATTCGACCGATGAGCCGACGTATGTCGCGGCCGGCGCAATCGGCGACGAGGACGGCGACATCGTCGAGGCCGGGATCGCCGTCCAGGGCACGCATGCCCTGCTGGTGGCCCGCTTCGCGGACACGGACGCCGCCGCGGACGCCTACGAGGCGCTGCGCGACGCCGAGTCCGAGGCGGCGATCGACATCCAGGGAGTGCTCGTCGTCGATGCCGACGACGAGGGCAAGATCACGATCAGGAAGCTGACCGACCACCACACCCGTACCGGCCTCGCGTGGGGCGCGGTTGGTGGGGCAGCGCTGGCGATCATCTTTCCACCGTCGATCCTCGCAGGGGCCGCCCTGGGTGGCGTCGCCGGGGCGGCCGCAGGCAAGATCGGCAACATCGCAACGAAGTCGGATCTCGCCAAGGACCTTGCCGATGTGATCACACCCGGATCGTCCGGCATCGTCGCGGTAGTCGACATCAAGGCGGTCGACGACGTCAAGGAGGCACTTCCTGATGCCACCGACGTGCAGACCGTACCGGTCGACGCCGAGACGGCCACGGCAGTCACCGACGCGGCCAAGGCGGCGACGTCAGACGCGACGGGCGCGTAGTCCGGCTTCTGGATTACCAGCGGCCATCGCGTCGCGCCGCTCCCGGGAAGACGTTTTCGGCAGCGGTCCGGCTTGCGGCAATGCGGAGCCTGGCCGATCACCGTCGGGTAGGCTCTCGCGGTGACCCGCGAACGTCTGGACGAGCTGACGGTCCGGTGGCGCGCCCGGCACGACGCTCGCCGTAGGGCGAACCGTCCGCACGCCGACCCAGGCCGCGAGGCGATGGCCGCCAGCTCGTTTCCCTATCAGTCCACATCGCCGGGCGACTACGTGGCCGAGCACGGCGCCGACATGATCGGCTTCACATACGACGAGGAGCGCTACGCCGATCCGATCCTCGACGCTTGGCTGCTCGACGTGGGCCGTCTGCTGCGCGAGCGCCGGTGACCGCACCGGTGTGGGCGACCGAGCTGGTCGTCACGATCTGTGCCGACGCGGCGGTCGCGCCGCCCCTGCTGACGTGGCGGCATCGTCGTGGGATGCACTCGACCGGCGTCGCTCGCCGCGCGGTGGGGACGATCAGCGTCCGCGCCGGGGACGATCCGCTCGATCAGCGGCTCACCCTGCTCCACGAGCTCGCCCACTGGCTGTCACCGCCGGCCGGTCGCGGGCGGCGGGTGCGTCATCACGATCGGGAGTTCTACCGGGTCGCCTTCGGGTTGTATCGCCGTCACGGCCTGGCGGACGGCGATGCGCTCCGTCTCGAGGGCGCGCGCTACCCGAGCGCGCTTGGCCACGCGGTCGCCATTGGGGTACCCGGGGCCGTCGCCGCGCGGGCGGCGCATCGTGCCCGGCTCCGCTCACGACCATCACGCCGATGGCGGGTCCTCGTGCCCGAGCATCCCGTCCGCCTCGGGCGCGACGGGCGCTGGCACGTCTGCGTCACGTGCCGCCAGCGCATCGTGGGACGCAATCTCGTCCGAATCCGTCGCGCGCGACGCGCCGTGCGTCACCTGCTCCTGGTTGCCGAGCCAGCCTGAATCCGCAGCGCCGCCACGTCAGGCCGGCGTCGCGACCCGCTCCCGGGCGATGGCCGCCGCCTCGGACAGGCGGAGGACCGCATCGGGCGTCCGTGGGAACACGTGGGCGATGAGATGGTCCACACCCAGGTCGGCGTAGCCGGCCAATCCGCGGCCGATCTCCTCCACCGATCCGCGCAGGGCGCGCTCCGGGACGTCACCCTCCGCCCCATCGAAGGCGACGAAGATGCCGACGGTGATGGTCAGCGTGGCCGGGTCGCGGCCGGTGGCGTCGAGGGCTGCGCGCAGGTCCGCCAATCGCGTGCGGAGCTGATCTGCCTCATCGGGGTGCCCGTACCACGCGGCATTCCACTGGTCGGCGTGCTCGGCGACCAGGCGCAGCATGCGTGGCTGCTTGCCCGCGATGAGGATCGGCGGCCCGCCGTCGCGGATGGGCGCCGGTCGGAGCTCCGCGTCGACGGCGCGGTGATAGCTTCCCTCGAAGGTGACACGCTCGCCCCGCAGCAACGGCGCGGCGATCCGCAGCCCTTCCTCGAAGCGGCTGACCCGATGGTCGAAGGGGTAGCCGAACGCGTCGAACTCGGGCTCGTGCCAGCCGCAGCCGATGCCGAGGACGAATCGGCCCCCGCTGACCTCGTCGAGCTGCGCCGCCATCTTGGCGACGAGCGCCGGATTCCGGAACGGCAGCGCCAGCACCAGCGGGCCGATCTCGACGCGGGAGGTGACCGTGGCGACCGCCGTCAGCACCGTCCAGCACTCGTGAATGCCCTCGGTCTCACCGTTCTCGCGGAAGATGAGGTGGTCCGCGCCCCACACGGAGTCGAGCCCGTGCTCGTCGGCGGCGACCGCCATCGCTCGCAGGTTCGTCCACCCCCCGGCCTCGCTCTCGCCGAGCGGCAGCATCAGTCCGATCTTCATGGCGTCAATGCTAGCGGCCGGCGTGCCAACCCTCCGGGTACCGTATCCGCATGGCCGAACGTCTCCCGCTCGACGGCATCCGGGTGATCGATCTCAGCCGCGTGCTCGCGGGTCCGTTCGCGACGATGCTGCTCGGTGACCTGGGCGCGGACGTCATCAAGGTGGAGCCGCCCGATGGCGACGAGTCCCGCGGCTGGGGGCCACCGTGGTGGGGCGATCCCGCCGATCGGCGCAGCGCCTACTTCGCATCGGTCAACCGCAACAAGCGGAGCGTCGTCCTCGACCTGCGAGACGTCGACGCGCGACGTGACCTCGAGCGCCTCCTGGGAACGGGCGACCTCCTGGTGCACAACTACCTCGCGGACACCGTGGCCCGCTTCGACCTCCAGGCCGATGCGCTGCGGACGCGCCATCCGCAGCTGGTGGTCGCCTCGGTGGGAGGATTCCCCGGCGCCGATGCGGACCGGCCCGCGTACGACCTGCTCGCCCAGGCGACGAGCGGCCTGATGTCGATCACCGGTCCGCCGGACGGGCCGCCGACGAAGGTCGGGGTCGCCCTGCTCGACCTCCTGGCCGGCCTCGAGTGCGCGGTGGGGGCCTTGGCAGCCCTGGTCGCACGCGGGCGGGTCGGCTCGGTGAGCGTCAGCCTTGTGGAGGCCAGCGTCGGCGGGCTGATCAACGTCCTCGGCAACCAGCTGGCTACCGGTGCCGAGCCGCGCAGGCACGGAAACGCCCATCCGAATATCGTGCCCTACCAGGTCTTCTCCGCCGCCGACGGGGAAATCGTCGTGGCGGCGGGCAACGATGCCCAGTTCGCCCGGCTGTGCCGCGTGCTCGACCTGCCGCTCGACCCGGAGCTCGCCGCCAACACCCAGCGGCTCTCTCGGCGCGAGGAGGTGAGTGACATGCTGAACGCGGCGATCGGCCGGCGCGCGCGCGGCGAGCTCCTGGCAGCGCTGGCCGCCGCCCAGGTTCCCGCCGGGCCCGTCCAGCAGGTCGGGGAGGCCGTCGAGGCACTGGAGCGCGCGCACCCCGACGGCTGGATCAAGACCGTCGATGGCGTCCGCCTGCCACCCCCGCCGATCCATGTCGACGGCGCGGCGCCGGTCATACGCCGCGCGCCTCCACGCCTGGGCGAGCACACCGCCGAGGCGCTGGCCGAGGTCGAATGAGCCCTGATGGGAGGAGGCCGCCGGCGGAGGAATGGAGCGGGAGACGGGGATCGAACCCGCGACATGCAGCTTGGAAGGCTGCCGCTCTGCCAACTGAGCTACTCCCGCGGCGCCCGTCAGACGATATCGCATCGCGGCCGGCCCGTCCCGCGGGGACTGCCCGCAGGAGAAGCGTGGGGACGCGCTGATGCTTCGGGCAGCGTGTGGTTCATCCCTCAACCTACCCGCGCCGCACTTGACCGCCCACCCTAGTATTACGCCGCGGCCCGGGAGAGAGCGCCCGCCGTTGAATCGGATGGACCGGGCCGTGTGGGGGCCATAAGGAGGAGGGTCCAACCGTGACCGCTACCCAGCCGACAGCGGAGGCCGGTACCCCGGGCCTCGCGCGCAACGCGATCGGCCTGCCAGAGGTCCTGTTCCAGTCGATCACGCACATGGCGCCGGCCGTTGCGACGGCCCTCTCGATCGGCGCCGCGACCACCTTCGCCGGCGGGATCACCCCGCTCGCGGTGCTGTTCGCAATGATCGCGGTGCTGTTCACCGCCTATTCGATGGCCCAGTTGGCCCGCCACCTTCCGTCCGCGGGCGGCATGTACACGTACGTGGGCCGCGGGATCGGCTCATTCTTCGGATGGCTCGTGGCCTGGGGATTCGCGCTCGCCGAGCCTCTCGTCATGCCGCTGCTGCTCGGCGGGTTTGGCTTCTACGGGGCGATCTTCCTCTCCTCGTATCTCGGCATCGAGTTCGAGTACGCGTGGGTGACCCTGGCAATCCTGTGCGGGCTCGTGGTGTGGTGGCTGACGTACCGGGGCGTCGGACTCTCGACGCGAACCGGCATCGTGCTCGGCGTCATCGAGATCGCGATCTTCCTGCTCATCTCGACACTTCTCATCGTCAACGCCGACGAGAACACGCTGAGCGTGTTCCTGCCCGGCGACGAGGGCGTCAAACCCGCGTTCCAGGGGATGATCTTCTGCCTCTTGGCGTTCATCGGCTTCGAGGCTGCGGCGCCCCTCGGGGAAGAGACCCAGGAGCCGCGCCGTGCGATCCCGCGTGCGCTCATCTGGTCGGCGATCCTCGTCGGCCTCTTCTACGTATTCAACTACTACGCCGCGACGGTCTTCTTCGGCCCCGACCAGATGACGGAGTTCTACGCGTTCAACGAGGGTGACCCCTGGGGCTTCATGGCCGAAGAGGTGCTCCCCGGCATCGGCGGCTTGCTCGTCGTCTTCGCCATCCTCAACAGCTCCCTCGCCAACGCCAGCGCGGGGGCGACGGCGGCGACCCGATCGCTCTTCGCGATGGGGCGTGCCTCACTGGCACCGCGCTTCTTCGCGGCCATCCACCCCGAGACCCGCGCCCCCGTGAACGCCGTTCACTTCCAGGCGGTGACGGCGCTGATCATCGTCGTGGTGCTCGGATTCGTGCTCGGTGCCGACCCGTACCCGTTCGGCCTGAACGTGTACGTCTTCCTTGGCACGATGCTCGGGCTGATCTTCGCGGGGATCTACATCCTCGTGAATGTTGCCTGCATCGGCTTCTTCCTCAGCGAGCGACGCGATGAGTTCAACGTGTTCAAGCACGTGCTCGTGCCGGTCATCGGGGTGATCGCGATGATTCCCGCGCTGCTGGCGGTCATCGGTGGGGTGACGATCCCGATCATCGACGTCACCCTCGACCCGTACGACAACTATCTGCGCTGGACGGCGCCGATCGTCGGTGTCTGGGTCCTGATCGGCATCGTGATCTACTTCGTGCTCCGTGCGACCCGACCGGAAGCACTCGAGCGCGTCGATGACGTCTACGGTGGCGACGAGGCGCCCGCGCCGGCGGACGAGACCAGCGAGTGACCGATGCGGGCCGGCCGGCATGGCCGGCCCGACGCCCTAGTCAAAGATCCCCAGCGGGCAGTGTGCCGTGACGACGAAGTTCGGCACGTCCACGATCTCGCTGATACGCAGGTCGACGACGACGCTGCACAGCAGGTAGGCCTGCATCGGGTCAAGGTCGTGCTCCCGGCCCAGCCACTCGATCATGCGTCGCAGCGCGTCCCGTGCCGCGGCCATGAGGTCGGGACCGATGCCGTCGGTGGCGTACCGCGGCCCGTTGCGCAGGATGGCGTGCGGGTCGGGGGCTGCGATGAACTCCGGTCCCGAGACGTGCAGGTCCTTCCGAACCGTGAGCCGAACGAGCGCCCGCATCGGGGTCTCGATCGCCGTGCCGGACACCTCGCCGTCGCCCTGCGTGGCGTGGCCGTCGCCAATCGAGAAGCGCGCGCCGGGATGGAAGACCGGAAGGAACAGGGTGGAGCCGGCGATCAGGTGACGGGTGTCCATGTTGCCGCCGTGCAGGTCCGGAGGGATCGTCGACCGCGGGCCGGTCTCGGGCGCCACGCCGACTTCGCCGCAGAAGGGCGCGAGCGGTACGCGCACGCCAGGCCAGAACTCGACGTGGTCGGATCCGGCTTCCAGCCGCGTGATCTTCAGGTGGCCTTCGGGGAAGTCGTCTGCGAGCAGGCCGAAGCCAGGGATGGATGCGGTCCAGCCCCAATCTGCCGGCTGGAAGTCGAGCAGCTCGACCTGGAGCGTGTCGCCGACCTCGGCACCGGCGACTTCCACCGGCCCGTTGACCTGGTCGACACCCTCGAAGTCGAGCGCCGCCAGGGTCTCGTTCGTGGCGTCGGCCGTGATCTGGCCGTTGGATGCGTCGAGACAGTCGAACGCGACCATCTCGCCGGAGCCGACCATCGCGACGGGCGGGATCGCGGGATCCCACGCGAGGTGGTGCTGGTCGCGAGAGATGTGGACCGACGCCGATGGGCTGCTCACGTCTCGACCTCCGCGGGGGACAGTGTCGACCCGGATTCTACCGCCGGCAGCTGGCACTCCCCGGGGGCCCTCAGGTCCCGGCCAGGCGCTCCACGACCGGGTCCAGCTCGCCGACCCCGCCGACCATGATGGAGGTGATCCCGAGCTCGGCCCGAAGCCGGAGGAACTTCGCCACGAAGTCGTCCACGGTCCCGATGAAGATATGGGGCGAATCGAGCAGCTGCTCTGGTGTGATGGCGGTGCCGGTCCGCTCCTCGAGGCGCGCGGCGACCTCGCGGGCCTCTGCCAGGGGCCGCTCCGTGATGCTCACGCCAGTCATCGAGGGGTAGACGTTCAGCTCGATGCGCGCAAACCGGTCGCCAGCGGCCTCGCGTACCCAGTCGATCTTCTCGCGGGTGGCTTCGAAGCCGATGGACACCAGGTCCGGCGCGCCGCGGGCACCGATCCGCGGGGCCACGCCGACGATGTCGGCTTCCCGGCCGGCGAGCATGAGGGTTCGACGCCCGCCGCCGCCGATCATGAACGGCGGATGCGGCTGCTGAATCGGCTTGGGGTAGGCGTCGTAGTCGGTGATCGAGTAGTGCTGGCCCGCGAAGCTGAACGGCGTCGGCCCGAAGCAGCCCTTCAGGACGGTGATCGCCTCGGTCAGGCGGGCCTGGCGCACCGGCGTCGGATCGAACGGGATCCCGATCGCCTCGTATTCGGCGCGGTTCCAGCCTGCGCCGACGGCCACGTCCAGCCGCCCGCCCGACAGGACGTCTAGGCTCGCGAGCTCCTGGGCCAGGACGGCCGGATGGCGCAGGTCGTTGTTCAGGACGAATGCGCTGATCCGCAGCCGATCGCTGAGCGAGGCGACCGCGGCCATGGCCGCGATGGGCGACAGCTGCGCGATGAGGTGGTCCGGGATGACGAGCGTATCGATGCCGATCGCCTCCGCGCGGCGGACGGTCTCGCCCAGCTCGGCGAGGGAGGCGATGTCGCGCGCATCGGCGAGAAAGCGGAACGGCCGTTCGGGCATGGTCCGGCTCCATGGTCACGGCCCGATCGGGCCGGGAGGCCCAGCGTAGCATCGGCCTGTCGTTCGGACAGGCCGCAGTGCGGTCCGGTGGGGTGTGGTGCGGTCCGCTCAACTTGCGGACGGACGCTCGGTCGTGTTCTATCCGCATCATGGCTGCCCCCGACCGCATGTCGAGCCGATGGCTCACGCCCGTCGATCGCCGCGACGCCCTGTCGCAGGCAGTCGATCTGATTCGCGATGGCGAGACCGTCCTCTCGCTGATCGACCCTGCGGCGCGCGGTCGCGACCCGGAGGCATTCACCGCCTGGCTCCAGGCGCGCCTGACGATCGCGCAGCTTCCTCGCGTGATGCTGCCCGGCTGCGACGCACGCTGCGAGGGTCTCGAGCACGTGCCGGATCGGTTCGTGACGATCGGCGACGTGGCGCTGGACCCGACCGACCCGCGGCCGGGCACGTGGTGGGCGGGATGGAACGAGTCCCTGCAGCGCAGCCACCAGTCCGGCGCGATCTGGTACGCCGGCGCGCCGGCCATGCCGGTCACGATGTCCGAGAGACGACTGCCGGCCGGCACGCGCCTGCGCCGGATCGCGGCTACCGATCCGTTCTGGGTGACGTACGACGGCGCGCCGCTCGAGTGGCTTCTCCGGATCGAGGACGGTCCCCTGGCGGGAGACTCGCTGGTGATCGTGACCTTCGGCCATGCCCCGCTGCTGCCGGCGCTCGCCGGGACGCTCGTGGCCCCTGATCATCCGCCCGCGCGGGATCCGCAGGTCGCCATCCGGCTGCTCGCGGCCGGCTGGGCCGCCGTCGAGCGCGGCCTTCCCTACGAAGACTGATCCGCCGCGCGATCGCGATGGCCGCGGTGGTCCGCCTGGGCCGTGCCCGCGACCCGCCCGTTATCGGAGTCGGTATCGAATCCGGCGACGGCCATCCGCGGCGAGAGGGGAGCCGGCCCGCCACGGGCCTTCGCATCGGCGTGGATGAGGTGCATGACCGCGTTGATGAGTGCGAGATGCGTGAAGGCCTGCGGGAAATTTCCCAGATGGCGGCCGGTGTCCGGGTCGAGCTCCTCGCCATACAGGCCGAGCGGGCTCGCGTAGCTGAGGAGCTTCTCGCACAGGCGTCGCGCGCGATCGACCTGGCCGATCTCGCACAGTGCCGACACGAGCCAGAACGAGCAGATCGTGAATGACCCCTCCGCGCCGGACAGGCCGTCATCGGTCCGATCAGTCCGGTAGCGCAGGACGAGCCCTTCGTCGGTCAGCTCCTCGGCGATCGCGAGCACCGTGCGACGGATGCGCTCGTCGTCGGCCGGCAGGAAGCGGACGAGCGGCATGAGAAGCACGGACGCGTCGAGCGCATCGGTGTCGTAGTGCTGCGTGAACACGCCGCGCTTGTCGAGGGCGTTCGCGCAGATGTCGGCATGGATCTCGTCCGCCGCCGCCTGCCAGCGCTGCGCCCGCTCGTGGTCGTCTCGCAGGCGCGCCAGTCGAGCTCCCCGGTCGGCGGCCACCCAGCACATCATCTTCGAGGTCGTGAAGTGCTTCGGCTCGCCCCGGACCTCCCAGATGCCGCGGTCCGGCTCGCGCCAGTGCTCGATGGCGGCCTCGACCTGCCGCACGAGGATCGGCCAGATCCGTTCGTCGAGGTGGTCGCGGGAGCGGGTGTGTAGGTACACCGAGTCGAGCACCGCGCCCCACATGTCGTGCTGCCGCTGGCCGTAGGCGTCATTGCCGATGCGGACCGGCTGCGCCCCCTCGTACCCGGACAGGTGATCGAGGGCCTGCTCCGGCAGCGCACGCTCGCCGTCGACGCCGTACATGATCTGGAGCTCCTCGTCACGCTCTGCGACGTCGGCGATGAAGTAGAGGTAGTCGCTCGCCTCCCAGTCGAACCCGAGGGTGTAGAGGCCCCACAGGGCGAACGTCGAGTCACGGATCCAGCTGTAGCGGTAGTCCCAGTTCCGCTCGCCGCCCGGCGTCTCCGGCAGGGACGTCGTCGGCGCGGCCACGACCGCGCCGGACGGTGCGTACGTCAGTCCCTTGAGCGTGAGCGCGGAGCGCTCGAGATACGAGCGCCAGGGATGGTCGGGGAACCGGCCGCGCGCCAGCCAGTGCTGCCAGTGATGCGCGGTCCAGACCAGGCGCTTATACGCATCCTCCGTCGTCCGCGGAACGGCCGCCCCGTGCCACGACAGGGCGCAGAAGCGGGTCTCGCCCTCCTTGATCAACGTCCGGGCCAGCGCCCGCGGCCCCTCGAAGCCCAGGTTCAGGTCGCTGGTCAGGACCAGCTCCACATCGCTGGCATCCGAGAGGCATCGGCCCTGGCGGTATCCGTCCTCGGTGTACTCCCACCTGCCGAGGGCCCGGCCGTAATCGAAGACCGGCTCGCAGTTCACCGTCATCTGCATCTCGCCGTTCACGCAGCGCACCATCCGCAGCAGGATGTGCGTGGCGTCGTAGTCGGTCGGGGGGCGGCGGAGCGTCTGGGATCGGGTCTCGACGTGCCGCCACGGGCCGATGAGCAGCACGTCGCGCACGATGACCCAGCCGGTCGCCGAGCCCCAGCTCGTCTCGAGCACCATCGTGCCCGGGAGGTAGCGCCGCGCCGCCGGGACCAGGATGTCGGACGGACCGAATCGGAATCCGCCCGCATCGCGGTCGAGGATCGAGGCGAACACGCTCGGCGAGTCGAGGCGCGGCAGGCACATCCACTCGACGTTGCCGGACGGGGCCACGAGCGCGGTGGTCTCGCAATCGGACAGGAACGCGTACTCGCCGATCGGGGGGAAGGGCGACCCGCTGACCGGGTCGCGGGACATCATCCCGTGTCCGTCCGCCGCCACGCGATTGCCGTTGTCGCTCCTGGTCATCGTCGCCTCCCGTCGAGGGGGCGACAGTCTCACACGTTGCGCGGCCGGCGCCAACCCCTCGAAGCGTGCTCAGATGTCGGCGTTGAACGTGTCGCAGGCGTCCGCGGATCCTTCTTCCAGGCCGCGCATGAACCACTCCTGGCGCTGCTCCGACGACCCATGCGTCCAGGTCTCCGGATTGACCTGGCCCTGCGTCTGCTCCTGGATACGATCGTCGCCGATGACCGATGCGGCATTCAGCGCCTGTTCGATCTGCGCCCGCGTCAACGGCTCGAGGAATCCTGTCTCCACGGCGTTCGCTCCCCAAACACCGGCGAAGCAGTCGGCCATGAGCTCCGTGCGCACCGCGCCGCCCTCCGCGCCGGCGTCGCGGCCGGCATCGAGCAGTCCGAGAAGGTTCTGCATGTGGTGCCCGTACTCGTGGGCCGTCACGTACATCTCCGCGAAGGGCCCACCCTCTGCGCCGAACTGCGACTCCAGCTGCTGGTAAAAGCCCAGGTCGATGTAGATCGTCTGGTCGAGCGGGCAGTAGAACGGTCCGACGGCGCTCGTGGCACCGCCGCAGGCGGTGTTGACCGCTTCGCTGAAGACTTCCACGCCGGGGACCTGGAACTGCCCCTGGCCGGCGTAGACCTCGGACCAGTACGCGTCCAGGCTCTGGACCGCACCGAGCAGGCGGCAGTCCTGCCGCTCGTTCGCGTCGGCGCCGCTCTCGCACTCGCTGATCTCCTGGCTGCCGACCGGTCCCTCGCTCAGCCCTCCCCCGAGGCCGGCGAGGTCGCCGAGGTCGCCGCCGAAGAGCAGGACGACCGCGATGAGGATGAGGCTTCCGAGCCCGCCGCCCACGGCGAGGCCCCCGCCGCGGAGGCGGCGCCCGCGGGTGTCCCGGACGCGACCGGGGTCGAGATCGACGTCACGTCGAAAGGTCATGTCGTTGGCGTCTCCGCAATGAACGGTTGCTCGGCCGACGAGCGGCCTGCCTCCCGACCATAGCGTCCAGCGTGCCAGCCACGGCGTGGCGGGTTGCGGCTTAGGAGGAGAGCCGCTCCGCCAGCCATCCGATCGCCTGCGGGTAGCGCCACTCGATTCCGCCGTGGCTCCCGTCGAACAGCTCGTAGCGGACCCGTTCGTCGGCGATCCCGATGGCCGTGAGCGCGTCGCGGAACGCGGCCGCCCCGAGGTCGAGGTAGTACTCGTCGCTGCGGCCAGCATCGATCCAGATCGCCCGCAGGCCACGGAGCGCATCGGCGTGGCGCTCGACCATGCGCACCGGGTCCCAGGCCAGCCATCGCTCCCAGACGTCGGGTAGGACCCGGCCGGTCATCGGATCGAAGGGCAGTCGCACCGTGCCGTCCGCATCGGCGGAGTAGCAGGCAGCCATGGCCCATTCGTTGACGAGGGCCGGATCGGAGCGCTTCGAGCGTCCCGACCGAGAGCGGAAGTCCTCCCAGAACGCGTCGTACGAGCCGCCGTACTCGTCCCGGAGGGCCCGCGCCGCCTGTGGGAACTCGGGCTGGTAGCAGACCTCGAAGAGCGCGTCACCCGCGTGAGTGGCCAGGCCGCCGAACAGGTCGGGCCGAAGCATCGGCGTGATCATGGCGCCGTAACCGCCGCTGCTCTTGCCTGCGATACCGCGATGGGATGCGTCCGGCAGCGTCCGGTACGCGGCGTCCACGAACGGCACGACCTCGTCACACAGGTACGTGTGATATCGCCCGGTGGCCGGCGAGTCGACGAACTGCGAGCCGCCCAGCCGGGTCCAGGCATCGACGTAGACGACGATCGCCGGTGCGGCCGCATCGGCGAACCACGCGTCGATGGTCTCGAGGACCGATGGCGTGAACGCCTTCCGATTGCGCCACATGTCGACCTGGCCGGTCATGCCCTGGATCAGGTAGATGGACGGGTAGCGCCGATCGGGGGCGTCGTCGTAGCCCGGCGGGGTGTAGACGTACAGCGGCCGCCGATGCGGGTCGCCGAGCGGGTTCCCCGTGAGCGCCTCCGAGTCGATGGCGAGCTCGTCGATGCGACCTGTCCACGAGTGGCCCCAGGGCGGAGGCAGGTCGGGCGGCGTCATCAGGCGGTCTCACCGCGGAGCTCGACGGTCTCCAGCCGTCGCACCGCCAGGATCGCTGCGCCGACGGTCACGACCGCGACCGCGCCGATCGCGACGCCGAGCCCGATCTCTGCGATTCCCTCGGCGCTCCCGCCGCCGAGTGCCTCCGCGATCGCGAGCACGTGCTGGCGGACGCTGAACGTGCGCGTGCCGGCGAAGAGTCCCGCCACCACGCCCTCCCAGATGACGACATATGCCAGTCCAACGATCAGCGCGCGCGACGTGACCAGCGACAACGCGACGAAGATTGCCGTGTACTCGAGGGCGCCGACCACCGCCGCCACCGCGAACCCGATCGCAAGGGCGGGGTCGTCCTGGCCGATGAGGCCGGCCACCGAGTATCGCGGGAGCTACGAGAAGCGTGACGACCACCCAGGCCACGAGCAGCTTCACGATCACGATCCGCCACCTCGGGACGGGCCGGGCGAGGAGGTAGACGATCGTCCCATCGTCGAGCTCGGAACCGATTGCAGCGGTCCCGACGATCACCGCCACGAGCGGAAGGAGCACGCCGATGGCGAGGTCGCTGAGCAGGGTCTGCGTGATCTGCAGCTGTTCCTCGGGAGTCGGCTCGCCGAGGAGGGAGAGACCAGCGATCGCGATCAGCAGGATACCCAGCAGCGCGAGGAGCAGCGTACGCCGCCGGTTCAGGAGCGACCGCAGGGTGATCGAGGCGAGCGCTCTGGTCATCGGCGCACGAGGTAGCTGAAGACCGATTCGAGCGACTCGTCAGCGGGCCGCATCTCGAGGAGCGACACGCCTGCTCGCTGGGCGGCGGGACCGACGTTCAGCGTCAGCGCCCCGTAGTCGCGGGTGCTGACGGTGAGGATGCCATCGTGGAGGTTGACCGCATCGACCTCCGGCGTTGCGAGGAGCTCGCGCGCGAGCCGCCGATCGTCGCTCGAGCGGAGCGTGAAGGTGTGCGGCCGATCGGTCATCAGGCGCCGAATGCGCCGGAAGTCGCCCGACGCCGCGAGGCGACCGGCGACCACGACGAGCACGCGGTCGGACAGTCGCTCGACCTCCTCGAGGATGTGGCTGCTGAACAGGATCGTGCGGCCCTCGGCCGCCATCGAGCGGAGCAGATCCATCATGTGCAGCCGCTGACGCGGGTCCATGCCGTTGAACGGCTCGTCGAGGATGAGGACCGTCGGATCGTGGACGAGCGCTGCCGCGACCTTCACCCGCTGGCGCATTCCCTTCGAGTAGCCGCCGATCGCACGTCCGGCAGCTTCATGCAGGTCCACCATGCCGATGGCTCGCTCGGCCGCACCGGCTGGGTTGTCGAGGTCCTGGAGCTGGGCGGCGGCGGTCACGAACTGGAGCCCGGTCAGGAAGCCGTACACCGCCTCGCGCTCCGGAACGAGCCCCACGCGCCGGTAGAGCTCGGGGTGTCGCCAGGTCGGCGTCTCGTCGAGCCGGACGCTCCCCGCGCTCGGGCGGAGGAAGCCGGCCATCATGTGCAGAAGGGTCGTCTTGCCGGCGCCGTTCGGACCGAGCAGGCCGGTGATGCCCGGGCCCACATCGAACGTCACGTCGTTGACCGCGACGACGTTGCCGTACCAGCGCGACGCGGCCTCGAGCCGCAGGACGCTCATACCGTGATCCGCCGATAGCGGAGGGCGAGCACGAGCCACGAGGCGAGCAGGAGGAGCGCCGTCGCGAGGCCGTACACGGGGAGTGGGACGCCGCTCGACCCGACCGGCGACTCGGCCACCTCGCCCCCGAAGATCCACTGCCGCGCGCCGTCGATGATGCTCAGCGGATTGACGAACGGCGCCCAGTCGTCGAACGCGTCGAGCGCACCCCCGCTGAGCGCCTCGCTGATCCCGCCGCCGATGAGGAAGACGGCGAGGACCGCGCCAGCAGCGTAGGCCCGTCGCGAGGCGAGGGAGCTGATCGCGATCCCGATGCTGGCCAGCACGACCGCGTGGAGCACCCCGCTGCCGACGATGGCCGGGAGCGACCCGATCTCGTCACCAAGGGCGCCGAGCAGGTCGTCGGTGGCGAGGACTCGGCCGATGAAGAGGATGAGCAGCGGCAGGAGCGTGAGCGACAGAAGGCCGAGCGACAGAGCGATGAGCTTGGCAGTGACGTAGTCGAAGCGGCTCATCGGCCGGCTGAAATACAGCGGCAGGACGCGGTACCGAATGTCGTTGACGACGAGCTCAGGCGCCTGAGCGGCGAGGAAGATCCCGAAGAGCGCGCCGACCTGCCAGAGGTAGTTGTGGTAGTCGTAGAGATCGCCAATGATGTCGCCGGCGAGGACCCTGACCGCGACGGCCACGATCGCCGGCAGGGTGGCGAGAATCACGGCGCCCCACGGGATGATCTTCGAGCGGCCCGAGCGCCCGAACCCGAACACGGCGCGCACCCCCGCCTGGACGACGGCGCCAACGGCGCCGCCCCGGCCGAGGCGCGGGCCGTCGTAGCGGCGATAGCCGATGTCGTAGATCGTCCCGCCGGTATCGGTCTGAGCGGTCATGCGGCACTCTCGTCGCGGAACAGGTCCTCGAGCTGGTGGCGGCGGTGCTCGATCCGAACGAGCGGCAGCCCGAGTGCGACGGCCTCGTCGCGGACGGCGTCGAAGACGTCGAACTCACCGCCGCCAGCCGAGGCGATCTCGACGATCACGGTCCGCCCGCTGGCCGTCGCCGCGAGGCCGCGCCCCACGAGCCGCTCGGCGAGGGGATCGGCGGCCTCCTCGGTCTCGACGACCAGCTGGCCGGTCCGCTCCGTGAAGCTCGTCAGCGGCGCCGTGCGCAGCAGCCGCCCGGCGTCGATCGCGACGAGCCAGTCGGCCACGCGCTCGATCTCACCGAGCAGGTGGCTGGCGACGACGACCGTGATCCCGAAGTCGCGGCCGATGCGCTCGATGAGGCCGAGCATATCGTCACGCCCGGCCGGGTCGAGGCCGTTCGTAGGCTCATCGAGGAAGAGGAGACGCGGGTCGTGGACGAGCGCCTGCGCGAGCTTGACGCGCTGCTTCATGCCGGTCGAGTACCCGCCGATCGGCCGATACCGCTCCTCGTAGAGCCCGACGTGGCGAAGGACGTCTGCGGTCCGCTCCCGGGCAGCGCCTGCAGGAAGGCCGGAGACGCGCGCCATGTGGCTGACGAACTCGGTCGCGCTGACGTCGGGCGGGAGGCAGTCGTGCTCGGGCATGTAGCCGACCAGCTCACGGATCCGCGCGCCCTGGGTTGCGGTGTCGAGGTCGAGGACGGTCGCCTCGCCCTCGGTTGGCTCGAGCAGGCCGAGCAGGATCTTGATGAGCGTGCTCTTGCCGGCCCCGTTCGCGCCGACGAGGCCGATGACGCCCTCGCCGATCTCGACGGCCAGCTCCGTTGAGCGCGGTGACGCCGCCGGGGTAGCGCTTCGTCAGCGCCCGGGTGCTGATGAGGGCCATACCAGGCCCAGTCTACCGACCGATGCGGGACGGCCGCAGCCTGGCCGCCCCCTGAGGCTACATGCTCGGCATGTAGTCGGGGTCGAAGTACTTCGCGGGGTCCTCGTCGAAGTCGAGCTTGCAGCCGCGGCCGCAGAAGTAGTAGGTCTGGCCGTCGTGCTCGGTGCTCAGCCCTTGGGCCGTCGCGACCTCCGGGTTGACCTCCATGCCGCAGACCGGGTCCTTCGCCATCGGTGCCATCTCCAGTTCGTTCATGCGGTCTCCATCCGAGCTCAGGCGGTGCGGAAGCCTCGCAGCCGCAACGAGTTGCCGACTACGCTGACGCTCGAAAGCGCCATGGCGGCGGCTGCCATCGCCGGGTTCAGCAGGAGCCCTGCCACCGGGTAGAGGAGGCCGGCGGCGACCGGGATCAGGACGATGTTGTAGCCGAACGCCCAGCCCAGGTTCTGGCGGATCGTTCGCATCGTTGCGCGCGAGAGCCTGACCGCGGCCGGGACGCCGCCGAGGCCGCCGCCGACCAGGGTGATGTCCGACGCCTCGAGCGCGACGTCGGCACCCGTGCCGATCGCGATCCCCAGGTCCGCCCCTGCCAGCGCGGGGGCGTCGTTGATCCCGTCGCCGACCATCGCCACGACCGCTCCGCCGGCCTGGAGCTCGGCCACCGCAGAGGCCTTCCCGGCGGGGAGCACGTCGGCCAGGATGCGATCCGTACCGATGCCGACCTGCCGCGCCACCGCCTCGGCGGTCGCCCTGCGATCTCCGGTGATCATCCACACGTCGAGCCCGGCGCGCCGCAGCGCACTCACGGCTTCGGCGGCGGCCGGCTTCACCGTGTCCGACAGGCCCAGCAGCCCGAGCAGCCGGCCGTCCCGTGCGACGAGCACCGGCGAAGCTCCCTGCTGCGCCACCTCATCGGCGATGGCTCGCAAGGTGTGGGTGTCGACGTCGGCCTCCGCCAGGAACGTCTCGGTACCGACGAGGACGGTCGTGTTCTCGATGGTTGTGCGGACGCCTCGCCCGGCGACAGCCTCGAATGCGGACGCCGCCACGCGCTCGACCGGCGCGGCGTCGGCGTGACGGACGATCGCCTCGGCCAGTGGATGCTCGCTTCCTCGCTCGGCGGCGGCGGCGGTGCGCAGGAGGTCGAGCTCGGCGATGCCGGGCGCAGGTACGACGCGCGTGACCGACGGCTCGCCGAGCGTGATGGTGCCCGTCTTGTCCAGGACGACGGTGGTGATCCGCTGCGCGTGTTCGAGCGCGGCACCGTCCCGGATCAGGATGCCGTGCTCGGCGCCCTTGCCCGTGCCCACCATGATCGCCGTCGGCGTCGCGAGGCCCATGGCGCAGGGGCACGCGATGATCAGGACCGCGATCGCGCTGGTGAGGGCGTACGTGAGCTTCGGCTCCGGGCCGAAGATCATCCAGGCGATGAAGGTCAGGGCGGCGATCCCGATGACCGCCGGAACGAACCAGCCGGTCACGCGATCGGCGACGCGCTGGATCGGAGCCTTCGAGCCCTGCGCTCGTTCGACGAGGGCGACGATCTGGGCGAGGGTCGTGTCGCGCCCGACGCGCTCGGCCCGCATGACGAAGGAGCCGCTGGCGTTGATCGTCGCCCCGATGACTCGGTCGCCACGCGTCTTCTCCACGGGCAGGGACTCGCCGGTAAGCAGGGACTCGTCCACGGCCGAGGCGCCGTCGATAACGACGCCGTCGACGGGCACGCGGTCGCCGGGCCGGACGCGAACGAGATCACCCGAGACCACCTGGTCCACGGGGATCTCGCGCTCGCCACCGTCGCGGAGCACCCGCGCGGTGTCGGGGCGCAGCCGCATCAGCGCCTTGACCGCCCCGGCCGCCTGGCCCTTGGCGCGCGCCTCGAGCCACCGCCCCAGGAGCACGAGGCCGATGATCACCGCCGCCGAGTCGAAGTAGGTCTCGTGGCCGAGGCCGGCCGCCATCACCAGGTCGGGCATGAGCGCGACGGCCAGCGAGTAGAAGTACGCGGCAAGGGTCCCGATCGCCACCAGCGTGTTCATCGTCACCTCGCCGTGACGCAGCCCGCGGCCCGCCGCAACGAGGAACCGGCGGCCATAGACGAACTGGACGATCGTGGCGGGGGCGATGAACCAGCGGTTGATCTCGACCATCGGCCACGGTGGCCCGCCGGGCCAGAACATGATGGCCATCATCGTCAGGCCGACGCCGAGCGAGGCGAGCGCGCCGACCAGCAGCTCATGGCGCTCGGCAGCCCGCGCCACCTCGTCGGCGGCCGCGGCTTCCTTCGGATCGCTCGCCGTGGCGTCGTGGCCGACCTCGTACCCGGCCGACTCGATCGTGGACACGATGCCGGCGCGATCGATCAGGCTCGGGTCGTAGCGGACCGTCGCCCGTTCGGTGGCGAGGTTGACGGACGCATCCGCCACACCGTCGGCGTTGCCCAGGAAGCGCTCGATGCGATTCACACAGCTCGCGCACGTCATGCCGACGACGGGAAGGGTCAGCTCGGAGGTGGCATCCGGAGCGGCGGTTCGATCGGTGGCCTGCACGCTCCCAGCATACTACAGGGGAGTATCTGGCCACGGGGCCTGAAGCGTGGTCGCCCGGACCGCGTGCGACCGCTGAATCGGCAACCACGCGACCGTTGGATTGCCTCAAACCGCTACCATGGGCACCTCAGTCCACCGATTCCGCCATCTCGCACGGATGCGGGCACGTCGATTGCACCGCACAGCCCGAGATGGCGTGGTGGACGAGCGTTGTGGATCTGAACAGGCGTCGGGAGGCCCGCGACATGGAGACTGTCGACCAGTCCCGGCCGCTGGTGTTCGTCGCCGACGACGACGTGGCGACGCTCGAGCTCCTGTGCGAGATCGCGACCAGCGCCGGCTGGGCGGCTCGGGGCTTCATCCGGTTGGCGACCCTGCGGGAGTCGCTCGACGGCGATCGGCCCACGCTTCTGATCCTCGACGACGATATGCCCGATGGTCGCGGCGGCGATCTGGCCCGAGAGCTGCGGGAGGATCCGCAGATGGCAGACGTGCCGATCCTCGTCTGCACCGCGGCACACCCGATGCGCCAGGCCGAGATCGGCGGATGGGCTCCGGTCGTCGCGAAGCCGTTCGACCTCCACGAGATCGAGGCGTTCCTCTCGGCTGCCGCCCGCCGCCGGGGCGCGGGGGACCATCGGTCATTCGACCGCGCCGGGTAGGCTTGAGCGCGTGCGCGCGCTGATCCTGACCAACGAGTTCCCGCCGGACATCTACGGCGGGGCGGGAGTGCACGTCGACGAGCTGACGCGCCACCTGCGCCAGATCCTCGAGCTCGACATCCGCACGTTCGGATCCGCCACCGCGGACGAGCCGGGCTGGCGCGTGCGCGGCTATCCCGGCGAGCACGACCTCGCCGGGGCGGACGCTCGGCTGGCGCCGATGCTGGCGGCGCTGTCGCGCGACGTGGCGATGGTGGCCGACCCGGTCGCCGCCGACGTCGTCCACGTGCACACCTGGTACACGCACCTCGCGGGGATCCTCACCCGCCTGGCATACGGCATCCCGCTCGTGCTCACCGTCCATTCGCTGGAGCCGTTGCGGCCCTGGAAGCGCGAGCAGCTGGCGGGCGGCTACGAGGTCTCCTCATGGGTCGAGCGCACGGCGATCGAGGGTGCCGACGCGGTGATCGCCGTCAGCCAGGGCACGCGCGCGGACGTCATGCGCCTGTTCGACGTCGACGAGACGCGCGTGCACGTGATCCACAATGGGATTGACGCGGACTTCTACCGCCCGGACCCGGGCACGGACGCGCTCGAACGGTACGGCGTCGACCCCGCGGTCCCGTACGTGCTGTTCGTGGGTCGCATCACGCGCCAGAAGGGGATCATCCACCTCGTTCGCGCCATCGAGCATCTCGCCCCGGGGTTCGGCGTGGTCCTGTGCGCCGGTCAGCCGGATACCCCGGAGATCGGCCGCGAGATGGCCGATGGCGTGCGCGCAGCCCAGGCATCACGCCCCAACGTCGTCTGGATCGGCGAGATGGTGAGCCGCGAGGCCGTCCGCCAGCTGTACAGCCACGCGGCGGTCTTCTGCTGCCCGTCGGTGTACGAGCCGTTCGGGATCATCAACCTCGAGGCAGCTGCCTGCGAGACTCCGGTCGTCGCGTCGGCGGTGGGCGGGATCCCGGAAGTCGTGGTCGACGGCGAGACTGGCCTGCTCGTGCCCGTACAGCTGCGCGAGGACGACCCGATGTCGCCCGTCGATCCGGACCGGTTCGAGCTCAATCTGGCGGGTGCGATCAACGCACTGATGGCCGATGCCGCCAGCCGGGCCGTGATGGGCGCCGCCGCTCGCCGACGCGCGGTCGACCGGTTCAGCTGGTCGGCGATCGCAGCCCAGACGGCCGACCTCTACCGGACCGTGATCGAGCTCAACCGCTGACGGACGCCATCAGGGCCAGGGTGTTGCCCTCGCCGTCGTCGAAGAACGTCATCCATTCCTCGGTGCCGTCGTCGTGCGTGTGGATCCGATGCGGCGCGCCGGTGAATCGGACGCCAGCCGCGGCCAGCGCCTCCTGGGATCGGTGGATGTCCTGGACGACGAAGTAGAGCACCGAGCCCGGGTGCCACTCCGCCTCGTCCTTGCGGTGCAGGTAGAGCCGGGTGCCGCCGGCGTCGAAGAACGCGAGATCACCGAACGTGAAGAGGTGCGGGAGGCCGAGCGTCGAGCTGTAGAACCGGGTTGCACGGTCGACGTCCCGGATCGACAGCGACACCTGCCCGATGTGGGCCAGGCCGGCGACAGAGTCGGTGGCAGGGCTGTTCATGGCCGAGAGGGTCCTCCTGTGTGGCGCGCCGCCGACGGCCGGGATGCCGGGCCAGTGGCGCAGGTCGCGGCCGCTCACGCCGAGCTTGCCGCTGATGTTGGCGAGGTGGTACTTCACCGCGTCGAGGCTGGTGCCGCGGCGTCGGGCGATCGCCGCGCGCGGCAGGCCGTGCCGCAGCCAGTCGAGGACCTCCCACTCGGCGGGGGTGAGGAGATCGGGGTGGGGCGGGCGCCCGCGCCGGCGACGCACGGTCATGCAGCCCAGCCTAGCCGGACGCCGCCCGAATTTCCCTACCCGCCGCCGATCGGCCGGACCTGCCGATCGCAACGGTCAGCGGGCTGACCGCGGGCCCGGTAGCATGGCGGTCGTGACGCTCCCCAGTGCGGCGCAGGACGCCGCAGGGTCCCCGCGAGGGCGCGACCCGATCATCGTGGTGCGCGATTTGCGCAAGCGCTACGGCGACCTCGTCGCCGTCGACGGCGTGAGCTTCGAGGTCGGAGAAGGTGAAGTCTTCGGCATCCTCGGCCCGAACGGCGCCGGCAAGACCACCACGCTCGAGATGATCGAGGGCATGCGCCCGATCGACGAGGGCACGGCGATCATCGACGGCGTCGACGTCGGCACGGATCCGCGCGAGGTCAAGCGCCGCATCGGCATTCAGCTCCAGGCCTCGGCCTTCTTCGACGAGCTGACGTTGAAGGAGCTGATCGACCTGTTCGGCCGCCTGTATGGCCGCGCGGTCGATCCAATGGCGCTGCTGGCGGACGTGGAGCTCACCGAGAAGGCCGGCAGCCAGGTGCGGACCCTGTCCGGCGGCCAGAAGCAACGGTTCAGCATCTCGTCCGCCCTCGTGAACGACCCACGCGTGCTGTTTCTCGACGAGCCGACCACCGGCCTGGATCCGCAGGCGCGACGACACCTGTGGGGCCTCGTGGGCCGGCTCCAGGAGCGCGGCCACACGATCGTGCTCACGACGCACTACATGGAGGAGGCGGAGGAGCTCTGCGATCGGGTCGCGATCATGGACGGGGGAAGGATCGTCGCGCTCGACTCACCGCAGGCGCTCGTCAACCAGCTGCTCGGCCGCGGGTTCTCGAAGGAGCGCGTCGAGCGCCTCGCCAACCTCGAGGACGTATTCATCGACCTCACCGGCCACGAGCTTCGGGGGGAGGAATGAGCCTCGGAACCCGCGTGGGCCTATGGTGGGCGCTCTTCATGGCGAGCGTGAAGATGTTCGTCCGTAACCGCACGGCGCTCTTTTTCAGCCTGTTCCTGCCCCTGATCATCATGCTGATCTTCGGCGTCCTGAACTTCGAGGGGTCCACCTCCATCTCACTCGGGATCGTGGACGAGGCCGAGAACGATGCGAGTGCCGCGCTCATCGATGAGCTGCGCGAGTACGAGTACCTCGAGATCACCGAGGGCAGCCGAGAGGATGAGCTCGCGGCGCTCGAGGACGGCGACCGCGGCTTTGTCCTCGTCATCCCGGCCGACTACGCGCCCTCGCTGGGAGGAGAGACCGGCCTGGTGGCGTACGCCTCGACGTCGGATCCGACGCAGGCGCAGGTGGCGCAGGGCCTGCTCCAGCAGGCGGTCGCGGGCGCTATGGCCGCATCCGTCGGCGGATCGGCGCCACCGACGACGGCGCTCCAGCCCCCGGTCACGTTCGAGTCGGTCGAGTCCCGAGATCTCGCGTACATCGACTTTCTGGTGCCCGGGATCGTGGGCATGACCGTCATGCAGCTCGGACTGTTCGGAGTGGCGTTCGGCTTCGTCCAGCTCAAGCGGACCGGTGCCCTGCGCCGGCTGTTCGCCACGCCTACATCGCCGAGCTATTTCCTGTCCGCCCAGGTCACCTCGCGCATGGTGCTGGGATATGTCCAGGTGGCGATCCTCATCGGCATCGGCATCTGGTTCGGGCTCCAGATGTTCGGCTCGTGGCTGGTGCTGGCGGTGATCGTCGGGCTCGCGCTGCTGATCTTCCTGGGCATGGGCTTCGGCGTCGCCGGCTGGGCGAAGAACGAGGACCAGGCAGCCCCGGTCGCGAACCTGATCAGCCTGCCGATGCTGTTCCTGTCGGGTGTGTTCTTCCCGCGAGATGCGATGCCCGAGTTCCTCCAGGGAGTCACCCAGTACCTGCCGCTCACCTACGTCATCGAGGCGCTGCGCGGCGTGATGAACGAGGGGGCTTCGATGGCGGACCTCGGCCCTCAGCTGCTCGGCATGGCGGTCTGGGGAGTGATCACCTTCGTCATCGCCGTCCGCCTGTTCAAGTGGGAGTGAGCGACCCCCTGCCCTAGGCGGCCGGATCTGCGTCCGCGGGCGGACCGGCCACCGAATCGTCACGCTCGACAATCAGCGTGCACCGCGTCGCGATCGCCGCCGCGGCGCCGATGGCCGCGAGCACCGGCAGGAGCGCGGCTCCGAGCAGGCCGAGGGACAACGGCACCTCGAGCATCGTCCGGCCCTCCTCGTTCTTGATGATGATCCGCCGGATGTTGCCCTCGTGGATCAGCTCCTTGACCTTGTGGACAACCTCGTCGCCGTTCAGCGTGAATTCCTGGGTTCGACCGCTCTGCTCGTTCATGACATCAGCCTACCTTTCGTCCATGACTTCGGGGACTCGGCAGTCGGCGTCGGTGCGTCGCTCGTCCGACCGAGCTGTGAGGTGACGGCACTCGGCGCAGCGCGCGACGTCCACCGAATAGCGTTCGAGCGGACAGCGGATACGGCCGGCCTCGACCGCGATCGTGGCACCGAAGCAGTCAATCCACTCCGGGGCGGCGAGACCACTCACGTCCCGATACTGCTCGGCGACCACCCCGCCCCGACCACGAGCCACACGAGTGCCAGGTCGATGGCGAGACCAAGTGCCAGCCATGGGTGGAAGAAGACCAGCAGGGTGCCGAGGGAGGTAAGCGCGCCGGCGAGGGTGAGACCGCTCCACCACGACTGCGGCACGATCCAGCCGGCGGTTGACAGGCCGGCGAGCACGAGCAGCACGGTCGAAGCGACCACCAGGCCGATCCCAACGCCCCGCACCAGGACCGGGTCGAGCTGCAGGCCGGTGACCAGCCAGGAGCGCGTCAGCTCGAATGGCCACTCCGGGCCGCCGGCTGTGCGTGGCGGCGCCGGGGCGAGGTACGACGCGTGAATCAGGCCGTGGGCCGCGAGGAAGAGGGCAAGCATGAGCTGCATCGGCTGTCTCGACTGCGATCGTGGCTAGCGTCGTCCCGGGCCTGATGCTTGTGGAGTGCCAGGTGGCAGGTCAGGACGGGAGGATCGTCACGAGCTCGTGAACCTGGCGTGCGATGACCAGGTCCTCGCGAGCCCGGACCACCGCCACTGCCGGTGGACCGACGGCGATGAGACAGTCGGTGTCGAGCGCCGCCTCGTGCGGCGCGGGGACGCCGAGGACGGAAAGCCGGCCACAGATGAGATCTCGAACTGCTGGCGAGTGCTCCCCGATCCCGCCCGTGAAGACGAGCACGTCCACCTGATCCAGCGCGGTCGCCGCCCCCGCGACCTCTGCGGCGGCGCGGGTTACGTAGACATCCAGGGCGTGCCGCGCTCGGGCCTCGCCGGTGCCGGCCGCAGCCTCGATGGCGCGCATTCCACCCGGGCCGTACAGCGCATGCAGGCCGCCGCGATGGGCGATGCCATCCTCCAGGTCCGCGACGCCGATTCCGTTGCGCAGCAGGTGAACGAGAATGCCGGGGTCCACGCTGCCGGAGCGGGTGCCCATCACCAGCCCCTCGAGCGGGGTCATGCCCATCGACGTCGCCACTGAACGCCCGCCTCGCACGGCTGTCACGGATGCACCCGAGCCCAGGTGGGCAACGACGATGCTGAGCGTTTCGGGACTGCGCTCGAGCAGCTCGGCCGCTCGCTCCACGGCCCAGGCAACCGAGAGGCCATGGAAGCCATAGCGGCGGAGGCCGAATCGGTCGACCCACTCGGCGGGCAGCGCGTACTGGACCGCGGCTGCCGGCAGCGGCGCGTGGAAGGCGGTGTCGAAGCAGGCGATGTGGGGGACGTTCGGAAGGCGGGCGCGCATCTCTCGAATGGCGGCCGCGGCGACCCGGTTATGGAGAGGGGCGAGCTCGTCGAGGCCGTCGATCTCGTCGAGCACGTCGGCGTCCACGAAGGCCGGCGCATGCCGGTCGCCACCGTGCACGACGCGATGACCGACCGCGGCCGCATCCGCGGCGCCCAACCGCGCGAGGGTCTGGTCCAGCCCGTCGAAGCCTCCGGCGCGGGTCGCATCCGCGCCGAGGTCCAGCTCGGCATCCGCGATGAGCTCGTCGCCGGGAACCTCTATCAGCGATAGCTTGAGCGAGCTGGAGCCGGTGTTGACGGTGAGGATCCGCATCGGCTCCTCAGCCGGCCCAGGCCCAGTCGCTGATCTCGGGCGCGTCCTCCCCGTGCTCGCGCGTGTACGCGCGCGCCTCGAGGCGACGGTCCTGCATCGCCTGACGAAGGTGCCCGGCACGCGCAGCGAGCCCGGGAACACGGTCGATCACGTCGATCACGAGATGGAACCGATCGAGGTCGTTGAGCATGACCATGTCGAACGGCGTCGTGGTCGTGCCCTCCTCCTTGTAGCCGCGGACATGGAGGTTCTTGTGGTTCGCGCGGCGATAGGTCAGCCGATGGATGAGCCACGGGTAGCCGTGGTACGCGAAGACGATCGGCCGGTTCGTCGTGAACAGCGCGTCGAACTCCCCGTGCGACAGGCCGTGGGGATGCTCCTTCTCGTCAACGAGGCGCATCAGGTCCACCACGTTCACGACCCGCACCTTCAGGTCGGGCAGCGCCTGGCGGAGGATGCTCACTGCGGCGAGGGTCTCCAGGGTCGGCACGTCCCCGGCGCAGCCCATCACCACGTCCGGCTCGCCGTCCTCGTCGTTGCTCGCCCACGCCCAGATGCCGATGCCGCGGGTGCAGTGGAGGATCGCATCCTGCATCGGCAGCCACTGGGGCGCCGGCTGCTTGCCGGCGACGATGACGTTCACGTAGCCGCGGCTGCGCAGGCAATGGTCCGCCACGCTGAGCAGCGTGTTCGCATCGGGCGGCAGGTAGACGCGGATCACGTCGGCCTTCTTGTTGACGACGTGGTCGATGAAGCCGGGATCCTGGTGGCTGAAGCCGTTGTGGTCCTGGCGCCAGACGTGGCTCGACAGGAGGTAGTTGAGGGACGCGATCGGGCGCCGCCAGGGAATCTCGCGCGTCGTCTTCAGCCACTTCGCATGCTGGTTGAACATCGAGTCGATGATGTGGATGAAGGCCTCGTAGCAGTTGAAGAGGCCGTGACGACCGGTGAGCAGGTAGCCCTCGAGCCATCCCTGGCACGTGTGCTCGGAAAGGATCTCCATCACTCGCCCGTCGGCGGAGAGGTGCTCGTCCACCGCCAGTGTCTCGGCAGCCCACGCCTTGTCCGTCGCCTCGAACACTGCGTCGAGCCGGTTCGAGGCGGTCTCGTCCGGGCCAAAGAGGCGGAACGTCCGCGGATTGCGCCTGATGACGTCGCGCAGGAACGAGCCGAGTGTGCGCGTCGCCTCGCCGGTCGTTGAGCCCGGCCGATCGACCTTCACGGCATAGCGGCGGAAGTCGGGGAGCTGGAGGTCCGTCAACAGCAGCCCGCCGTTGGAGTGCGGCGTGGCGCTCATCCGACGAGGGCCCTTCGGCGCAAGCTCCCGCAGCTCCGGCACGAGCGCGCCATCCGCATCGAACAGCTCGTCAGGCCGATAGGAGCGCATCCAGCGCTCGAGCACGGCCAGGTGCTTCGGGCTGTCACGCACATCGGACATCGGCACCTGGTGCGAGCGCCACGTGTCCTCGACGGGCTTGCCGTCGACCCGTTCCGGACCGGTCCAGCCCTTCGGGGTGCGCAGCACGATCATCGGCCAGCGCGGCCGCTTCGGCGCGCGCTTCGACTTCCGGGCACTCGCCCGGATGTCGGCGATCTCGTCCAGCACGCGGTCGAACGTCGCGGCCATCTGACGGTGCACCGAGGTGGGGTCGTCGCCGGCAACGACGTGAACCGTGTGGCCGAAGCCCTCGAGCATCGCTCGCAGCTCGTCCTCCGGGATGCGGGCAAGCACCGTCGGGTTCGCGATCTTGTAGCCGTTGAGGTGGAGGATCGGCAGCACAGCGCCATCTCGTCGCGGGTCGACGAACTTGTTCGCGTGCCAGCTGGCAGCGAGCGCCCCGGTCTCCGCCTCGCCGTCGCCGATGACGCACGCCACGAGCAGGTTCGGATTGTCCATTGCCGCGCCGTACGCGTGGGACAGGGCGTAGCCGAGCTCGCCGCCCTCGTGGATCGAGCCGGGTGTCTCGGGCGCTACGTGGCTCGGTATGCCACCCGGGAAGCTGAACTGGCGGAACAGCCGCCGCAGGCCGTCGGCGTCGCGGGTGACTGTCGGGTACACCTCGCTGTACGTGCCCTCCAGATAGGCGTTCGCGACCAGGCCGGGACCTCCGTGGCCAGGGCCAGCGATGTACAGCGCCTCGACATCACGCTCGCGGATGACACGGTTGAGGTGGGCGTAGACCAGGTTGAGTCCGGGCACCGTCCCGAAATGGCCGAGGAGGCGCGGCTTGACGTGCTGGGCCTGCAGCGGCTCTCTGAGCAGCGGGTTGTCGAGGAGGTAGATCTGGCCGACGGACAGGTAGTTCGCGGCCCGCCAGTAGGCGTCGATGCGGTTGAGCTCGGCTGCGCCGAGCCTGCCGCGCCCGTTCGAGGCCATCGGGTTCTCCGTGCTTCGTGCGCTCAGCGTAGCAATGGGTCGTTCCCGCCCGCGAGGGTTGCCCAGAGGCTGTCAGCCCTCCAGGCCCAGGCCGTCAAGCCGGATCCTTGCGTGGATGTCCAGCATCGCATCCGGCTGCCGTGCGCTGCGGTACATGCGGACGGTGACCCAGAGCGCGGCCAGCGCCGCCGCGCCGAAGACGACGATTGGAGGGAGCGCCGAAACGCCGGTCACGATCCACGAGGACACCATCATCGTCGCGATCGCCGCGCTCATCATCACGAAGGTGACCGCGAAAGCGGCTCCCGCGGCCATACCGGCCGGGTGGCGGCGCAGCGTCGCCAACGCGATGACCACCGACACGGGAACCACGAGCCCGAGATCGAGGGCCTGGACGGTCATGGTCGTTTCGCCGTGCAGCGTCGGGGGCGATGCCACCAGGCCCTCCGCGATGCGGGCGGCCCACAGGCCGATGAGCAGGACGCTCATCGTCAGGCTCACCCCGGCCCACAGCCGCCGTGGGAAGGCCGTGCCGAAGCGCCCGGTGACGCCGGCATCGGCGAGCAGCGCGGTCGCGCCCACGAGGCCGACGACGGTGGCGGCGAGGATCGCGACGAACAGCGGGAAGAGCGGGCCAAACGCCCAGGTCACCGCGTATTCGAGGTGGAGGTACATGAAATAGCCGAACAGCCCGCTGGTCGCGAGCATGCCGCGAAACGACCCGCGAGCGGTGAGCGCGGCGCTCACCACGAGCGCAGGGACGGCGACGAACAGGGTGAACACATCCCAACCGACGCCTTCAGCCACGAGGGCCAGCGCGTTGTTTGCGTACACGCCGGTCGTCGCCATGTCATACGACTCGCCGTGGACGCTCGTCACGCTGATGGAGGCGCCGTCGCCGCGCGCGAACACTCCCATCGCGGCCGCCAGTCCGGCGAGGACGGCAATGAGCAGCGCCCAGCCCGCCAGCCGTCGTGGGGTGAAGAACGCCGTGGCCATGATGATGATCTCCTGGGTACTTGCAGGTTCGGGTTGTGGTGCCTTCATCAAGCGCCGGAACGGCCCGACCACAACAGGGCCATCCGGCATCAGCCGGAAGGAGGAACGGCCGGTGGCGCCATCGCTCGCCGGCGCGCTCCTGCAGGCGGCGCCGTCCGGCCAACGCTGCGGAATCTCGCGCGGAAGTCCGGCCGCGCAACGAGCCACCAGATGACGGCCGTGGTCGCGAGGCCCGCGGCCAGATCGGAGGTCGTGTCCCACGCGCCGTGCACGTTGTGGGTGGCGAACAGCGCGTCGGTGGCCGCCTCCTGGATCTCGAGCAGGACGTGGCCGGCGTTGACGGCGAGCACGCCCGCCGTCCATCCGACGCCGGCGAGGCCGAGCGCCAGCATGATCGCCGCCGGGCCGTAGCCGTGCGCGACCAGGTCGAAGCGCCAAGGTTGCTCATAGAGGCCGAAGCTGTTTCCGGCCATGTCCAGCGCCATGACCGACAGCAGCAAGCAGTCGGATCGCAGCGGGTATGGCTTGCCGCGGCCACGGATGGCGTGCAGCGCCGGAATGACGAGCGTGAGGGCCGCGCCAGCGAGGATCAGATCGCGCACGGCGATTCCCTTTCCGGCGAACCGGGGATCGGATTGCGCGACCACGGCCTCGACCGCGAACGCCACGATGAGCAGCCGGAGGGCGATGTTCACGGCCCAGCCGAGCCGTCGTCCTGGCAGCATCGCGCGGATCGCATGAACGGTGCTGGTCACATCGTCACCCCGGGGAATCCGAGTCCGATCCGCCCACCCGATTCCGGGCGGGCGGATCGCAGGCTTGCCTGCAGGTCAGCGTTCGGTCACGTGACCAACCGCGAACTGAACGGCGTGATGGCCACCTTCAGCACGCCGTCGCGACGGTTGCTGAAGAGGTCGTACGCCGCGGCGATGTCCTCGAGCTCGAAGCGGTGGGTGATGAGAGGCGTTGGATCGAACCGGCCGGACTCGACCAGTCGCATGAGACGCTCCATCCGCTCCTTGCCGCCCGGGCACAGGGTCGTGACGATCGTCAGGTCGCCGAGCCCGGCAGCGAAGGCGTCGTACGGCACCTGGAGCTTGCCCGAGTACACCCCGAGGCTGGACACTGTTCCACCGGGCCGGACGCATCGCAGCGCGTTCTCGAAGGTGACCTGGAGGCCAAGCGCCTCGATCGCCACGTCGGCGCCGAAGCCACCGGTGAGGCGCTTGACCTCCGCGACGACGTCGATCGCCTCAGGGTCGAGCACGATGTCGGCTCCCATCTTCCGAGCCATCTCGGCCCGGCTCGGATCGCCCTCGACGCCGATCACCCGCGCCGCCCCCATGAGCTTCGCGCCGGCCGTCGCGCAGAGCCCGATCGGACCCTGTGCGAAGACGACGACCGTGTCGCCGATGCGGACCTTGCCCGACTCGGCGCCGGAGAACCCGGTCGACGCGATGTCGGCAAGGAGGACCACCTGCTCATCGGTCAGGGAGTCGGGAATTCTTGCGAGGTTGGCCTGGGCGTACGGGACGAGCAGGTATTCGGCCTGCGCCCCATCGATCGTGTTGCCGAATCGCCAGCCGCCGATCGCCTCGAAGCCGGTCCCGTGCCCGCATTGGGCAGGCTTGCCCACCAGGCAGGCGTGGCACTGGCCGCACGGCGTGATTGCGCCGACGAGGACGCGGTCACCGACCTCGTAGCCGACCACTCCGGCGCCGAGCTCGTCGATGACGCCGACCGGCTCGTGGCCGACGATGAGCCCCGGTCGAACGGGATACTCGCCCTTCAGGATGTGGACGTCCGTTCCGCAGATCGTCGTCATGGTCACGCGGACGACGGCCTCGCCCGGGCCCGGACGCGGGCGCGGGACATCGTCGACCCGGATGTCACCGGGTGCATGGAAGACCGCGGCGCGCATGGTAGTTGTCTCTCCCGCAGTCGGGCGGGGAGCAGGGGCGGTTGCGAGGGTCACGGTGTGCCTCCTTGAGGATTGGGCCAGATGCGGCCCGGCCGCTGCCGAGCCGCATCCAGTGGGTTCATGCAGCTGCCGGCTGGGCCGAAGCGACCGGCAGGGGAGTGGTCGGCGTGCGACGCAACGTTCGCCACGCGGCGAGCACCACGGCACCAAGGCCGAAGATCGATAGGACCGCGCTGACGAGGGGAACGATGCCGATCACGAACGCAACCAGCAACCCGACGGTCGCGGCCGCATAGGGCCGCTCCGGCGTCACCGCGCCGTCGCGTCGCCCGAGCAGAAACTCGCCGAGCCAGATGGCCGCGACGACGTAGCCCACGAATGCGACGAGCGGCCAGACCACGATCAGCAGCCCGAGGCCGGCGGGGATTCCGACGATCGTCACCATCGCCAGGACCGCAAGGATCGGCGGAACCACGACCGCGAGCAGCCCGACCAGGAAGGTCCTCCCGGGCTCCATGCGGATCAATGACGTGGCGGTCCGGGTCTGCCGGGCAGCCAGGCCCGCCAGCAGCAGGCCAACGATGAGCGTTGCGATCCCGACCCCGATCCAGAAGGCAAGGGCCGCGAAGCCGATGAACACGCCGAACCCGGCAACGTCACCGGTCAGATCGTTCACCGACCCGCCGATCTCCACGCCCTCGGCCTGGACGATGTCGGAGTTGAGCTGGCCGATATCCCCGAGGACGGTTGTGCCGGGCTCCAGCTCCAGGGTTCCGTTCACGATGGCAATGCCCTCGACCGTGGCGCCGGAGGCGGTGGCGGTGCCGTCCACCACGACGAGGGAGTTGACGGTTCCCGCGATGTACGCGTCACCGTTGATGACGATGACGGCATCGGCCTGTTCGTCGGCGCCGACGGTGATGTCGCCACCCGCAACGAACAGGACACGTCCCGTGTGGGGCAGCACCTCGTCGGCGGCGAGCGCGCTGCCGGTCATTCCGAGCGCGAGCACCCCGGCGGCGAGGAGGACGAAGAGCTTCTTCACCAGGATTCCTCCGCGGGCGTTGGATGCAGCGACCGATGCCCGCAGACCGGTCCGCAATCTCCCGTGGTTGTCGACTTCAGCGTGCGGACGGCGAGGAGGTCCGGACAGTGCCAGAGGTCCCCGGGCGTGGTCCCAAACGGCAGGTCGGTCCTCAGCGCGACGCGAGCTGCCCGTCGATCGCCTCGGCCGCGCGCAGCCCGTCGGCGATCGCCTCGACGACAGTGGCCGCGCCGCGCACGAGGTCACCTCCGGCGTACACGCCCTCGAGCGAGGTAGCGCGATCGCCATCCACGATCGGTCGTGCCGAGCCGTCCACCGCGAGCGCGGGTCCCGACTCGGCGAGCCATGGCCCCACGCGGCTGCCCAGCGCCAGGATGACCTGGTCGGTCTCGATCTCGATCTCCTCTCCCGTGGGCACGACGCCGGGGCGGCCGGATGCATCCGGCTCGCCGAGCCTCATCCGCGCGCAGCGGAGGGCGTGGACGCGGCCCTCCGCGTCGCCCACGATCGCGACAGGGCTCGCCAGGAAGACGAACCGGACACCCTCGAGCTCTGCCTCGTGGATCTCGCCGGAGCACGCCGGGAGCTGCGCCCGGCCGCGGCGATACACGATCGTGACCGTCTCGGCTCCCAGGCGGAGCGCGCTGCGCGCGGCGTCGATGGCGACATTGCCACCGCCGATGACCGCGACCGTTCTCGCTGTCGGCTGATCGGTCCCCGGAGGTCGGTTGACGCGCTCGAGGAAGTCGTTCGCGGTGACGACGCCGGCGAGCTCCTGGCCCGGAATGCCCGGCCACACCGAGTCCGCCAGCCCGATGGCCAGGAAGGTGGCGTCGTATCGCGAGCGCAGGGCGTCGATGCTCACAGACTCGCCGATCCGGACGCCGAGCTCGAAGCGGACGCCACCCTCTTGGAGGCCGGCGATCTCGGCGTCGACCACTGGGTCGGGCAGGCGGTAGTCCGGGATGCCGTAGCGCAGGATTCCACCGGCCGCGTCATAGGCGTCGAAGACGGTGACGTCGTGCCCGCGCCGCCTGAGCTCGCCGGCGCAGGCCAGGCCCGCCGGACCGGCTCCCGCGATGGCTACCCGGCCGTGGCCGCTGGTTTCCAGCGCCGGCCGGGTGCGGTTGCCGTTGACACGCATCCACTCGGCGACGAACCGCTCGATCGCTCGAATGGGGACGGCGCCCTCGGTCGTGGCGCGCTTGCATGAACCCTCACACTGGCGCTCCTGCTCACAGACGCGGCTCGTGACCGCGGCCATCGGGTTGCGCCGCCCCAGCACCTCCGCTGCAGCGGCGAAGTCACCGGTGGCCACGAGCTCGAGGTAGCGCGGGATGTCCACGCGAAGGGGGCAGGCCGCCACGCACGTCGGATCGGTGCACTGCAGGCACGTTGCGGCCGCTGCGCGGGCCGCCTCTTCAGTCATGGTCGTCGATGTTTCCGCGAAGTCGGCTGGTGGCCCAGCGGCGCCGGCCGACCGATACCGGCCTACTCCTGCCAGCTCCTGCAGCAGCCGCCAATTGGACAGGCGGTCGTCGCGGGTCGCCAGCATCTCGGGCGACGGCGTGCCGTCCGTCGCGAAGTGCGGGGCGAATCGGCCCTCTCCGCGGGCGAAGGCGACGAAGTCGAAGTCGGTCCCATCCGGCAGCCGGTGCCAGTCGCTCTCGACCGACGGATTGCCGGCCAGGCTGAGCCGCTCGGCGAGCGTGTCGCCGCGGCGCGGGTCGTAGGTGAAGAGCGGGAAGGCGCGCGAGTCGACCGCTGCCTTCACCGAGCGAGCTCCGGCATCATCGGCGATGCCGTGCTCCGGCATGCAGGGCGTGTAGGCGATCAGGACCGCCGGGCCGGGGTACGCATTGGCATCCATGACGGCCCGGTAGAAGTGATTGACGTGCGCGGTGCTGACCTGGGCCACGTACACCTCGCCGTGGCTCATGAGGATGCGCCCGAGCTCCTTGCGCCGTTCCGGCTTGCCATGCTGGGCCTTGCCGAAGGCGGTGAGCTTGGTGACCTGGCCGCCGAATGTGGCGGTCGACGCCTGGCCGCCCGTGTTCGAGTACACCTGCGTGTCGAGGACGAGGACCTTGATGTCCGCACCGGAGGCGACCACGCGCGACAGCGACTGGAAGCCGATGTCGTACATCGCGCCATCGCCTCCGAGCACCCACAGCTTTCGCTCGGGATGCCCATCCTGGTCCCAGCGCGCCCGGATGCCGAGCGCATCTGCGGGCGCGTTCTCGAACAGCGAGTTCGTCCACGGAACCAGGTACGGGTTGAAGGGGTAGGTCGCGCCGTAGACGGAGTTGCAGCCGGTGGCGGCCACGACTCCCATCGAATCGGGACCGTGCACCTGGCGCGTGGCGGCGACCATCATCCGGATCGCGGTGGCCTCTCCGCATCCGGCGCACGATCCCGCCCCGCCGACATAGCCGAACGCGTGCTCGCCGAGCATGAGGTCGGCGAGGACGGCATCGGACCGATACCCCTCCGGGGTCGGAGGCAGTGAGCGGAAGAAGTCAAGCTCGCGGCGGGCAATGTCGACCGTGGAAGCTCCACTGCCGGCATCGGCCACCTTGGGAATCATGCGCAGCGCGGCGGCCGGGCAAACGGCGACGCACTCCGCGCAGCCCTTGCACTTGGTCGGGTCGACGAAGAGCCCGAACTTCGCGGGTTCCAGGCCGCGCGCCACAGCCTGCCGCCCGTACTTCGAGGTCTCGGTGAAGTGCGCGAGGACCTCGCCGGCCTCGGCGTCGGCACGTTCCCCGCTGAAGTAGGTCCGCGCGGCATCGGCGAGCGCCGACTCCGGGATCGCCGTCGCGTAGAGGGCCGAGTCGGGGCAAACGTTGACACATGCCATGCATCCGGTGCACGCCTCCGCTAGGAGGTCGGGCAGCATGGGCGCCAGGCTGCTGAAGTCGCGTCCCGCGGCCGATCCGGGAGGCATGAGGCTCCGCGCGACAAGCTCGTCGGCGGGCAGCTCTGTCTCGGCCACCCCACGCCGATAGAGGTCCAGCACGTCGTCGCCGAATCTGCCCAGGGAGGAGATCGCTGTGTCAGGCGGCATGCGCTCGCTCCTCCGTCGCCGAGAGGGCGGCCGTCACGTCGATGACCGTGTCGTACGCCTCCGCGATCAGGTCGAGGTTGGCGTCGATGACGGCGGTGCCGCGCTTGCCGTAGAAGCGGCCAAGGCGGGCACGCACCTCGCTCAGCGGTCGGTCGCGGTCATAGCCGGCGGCGGCCGCGAAGGGCGAGACGCGAAGGAAGACGCCGACCAGGGCCACCCCCTGCATGCGCATCGCGAGCTCGGGGCGCGGCGCGCGGCGCGCGCCATGGCGGCGGTGTCGAGCGCGATGAGGCGGATTTCGCGGCGCGTCATCTCCTCGCGCGCCGCTCCGGCACCGAGGCCCAGATCGCGGCGGGATCGGTGAGCGTGCTCTGCACGAACACGGTTCCTCCGTCCACCAGGCCGGCCAGCGCGCCCTGCTGGAAGCCGCTCACGTCGTGGAGCGGCACGAAGTCGACGGTCTTCAGCTCGGCATGCAGCCGGATCGGCTCGTCGGCGAGGGTCAGGAAATAGGTCGTCGGCAGGCCCTTCTTCTCGGAGCCGTAGCGCGGATATGCCTGAA
>CAVYSK010000008.1:0-146317 GCA_963771155.1 uncultured Chloroflexia bacterium | reverse complement strand
CGAGGTCGCTCGAGCCGTCAGCGCTCGACCGCGCGCCTGCCCTGGAGCGACCGGATCAGGGTCACATCATCGGCGTACTCGAGGTCACCGCCGACCGGCAGGCCACGCGCGATGCGCGTCACGTTCGGGACGTGGGCTGCCAGCTGGTCGGCGAGATACATCGCGGTAGCCTCGCCCTCAAGGTTCGGATTCGTGGCCAGGATGACCTCGTCCACGCCGCCTTCGACGACGCGCGCGAGCAGCTCCCGGGTCCGAAGCCGTTCGGGGCCGATCCCGTCGATCGGGCTGATCGCTCCATGGAGGACGTGGTAGCGACCACGGAACTCGCCTGTCCGCTCGATGGCCAGGACGTCGAGCGGCTCCTCGACCACGCAGATGCGCTGTGTCTCGCGTCTGGGATCGGCGCAGATGTCACACGGGTCGACGCCGGCCTCGGTGATGTTGCAGCACACGGTGCAGTAGTCGACCTCCTCCTTCACGGCGACCAGCGCCGCGGCAAGACCGCGGGCGTCGTCGGTGGACGCGCGGAGGACGTGGTAGGTGAGGCGCTGTGCGGTCTTGGTGCCGATCCCGGGGAGCTTGCTGAACTCCTCGATGAGCCGTGCGACCGGCGCGATCAGACCGGCCATCGCGGCCTCAGCCGAGGCCCGGCAGTCCGGGCATGCCCGGCAGGCCCATCCCGCCAGCGATGCGGCCCATCCGCTCCCGCTCGAGCTCCTTGCTGCGCCCGATGGCGTCGTTGATCGCCGTCATCACGAGGTCCTGGAGCATCTCGACCTCCTGCGGATCGACCGCCGAGGGATCGATCTCGACGCTGCGGACCTCCTGGGCACCGGTGATCACGATCCGCACCGCACCCCCGCCGGCGCTGGCCTCGAGCGTCGTCTCCTTCAGCTCCTCCTGCGCCTGGGCCATCTGGGTCTGCATCTGTTGCGCCATCTTGGCGATCTGGCCGATGTTCACGGATACCTCTGCTGCGGCGTGGGATGGGATCGGGAGCTAGCGCACTTCCGGTGCGTCGACGAGCTCGCCACCGGTGATCTTCAGGACCCCGTCGAGAAGGGCGCGTGCCTCCGGATCGTCCCCCGCCCCGGACACGGCCTGCTCGACGGTGAGCGGCTCGAGCTCGAGGTTACTCGCCACGCACTCGATGGCGAACACGCCGCCGAACATGTCGGTCAGCAGGACCTCGATCGCCCCCGCCCGCTGCTCGATGCGCGACCGCATGAACTCGCGACCCTCGGGGAACGCGAGCGTGAGCCGCGCCCCGTCGCGGGCGACCGGGCGGCACTCCTTGAGCAGCGGCTTCAGGACCGGGCTGGCGCGGTCGACGACCTCGGCCCATCTGGCGCGGAGCTCGGCCACGTCGCCGGATCCGGCGCTCGCGGTCGCCGCGGCCGCAACGGGTGCCGGAGTGGACGCTGGCGGCGCGGCCTCCGATGGAGCCGCCGCGGGCTCGAGTGCCGGCGCCGAAGCCGGCGGCGCAGCGGGCGCGGCCGGTGTGCGCGGCTCCTCTGGGCGTGCCGGAGGAGATGTGGCGCTCGGACGCGGTGCGGCGGCAGGTGTCGCCCTGGGCGCCGCGGCCGCCCGGGTGGGGCCGGCGAGCGTCTCGACGGCCAGCAGCTCGAGCCCCAGTCGAGCGCGACCCTCGCGGGCGCCGACGCCGGCCGCCTCGGCCAGCGACCGGAGGATGGTGGCCAGCCGGCGAGCGGCATCGGGATCGGCGGCGGAAGCCAGCAGCCGGCGGCGTGCCTCCTCCTCCGCCTGCGCGGCGACCTGGGCCACGTCGCGCCCGGCATCCGCGAAGCCGGCAATGCGGTCGAGCGCGGCGGTCGCATCGGCGGCGACGTAGGCGTCAACGAGCGCGGCGATGGCCTCGTCGTCGGCCAGGCCGACCGCCTCGCGAACGTCGCCGACCGTCACGCCCTCCGGCGCGAAGGCCAGGACCTGGTCGAGCAGCGACTCGGCATCCCTCATCCCGCCATCGGCAAGGCGCGCGATGAGAGCCAGCGCTTCGGGCTCGGCGCTCACGCCCTCGGCTGCCACGATGCGCTCCAGCTTGCCGACGATGGTCGCATCGGCCATGCGGCGGAAATCGTGGCGCTGGGTGCGGCTGATGATCGTGGGCGGCACCTTGTGGGTGTCCGTGGTGGCCAGGATGAAAACGACGTGGTCCGGCGGCTCCTCGATCAGCTTGAGCAGCGCGTTGAATGCGTGCGTGCTCAGCATGTGGACCTCGTCGATGATGTAGACCCGCCTCCGCAGCTCGGAGGGCGAGGTCAACGCGCGCATCACCAGATCGCGGGCATCCTCGACCGCTCCATGGCTGGCCGCGTCGATCTCGATGACGTCCATCGCCCGGCCCTCGCGGATGGCCGTGCAGGCGGCGCATGAGTCGCACGGCTCGCCATCGGGGCCGAGCGCCGTGCAGTTGATCGCCTTCGCCAGGATCCGCGCCGTCGAGGTCTTGCCAGTGCCGCGCGGACCCACGAACAGGTAGGCGTGGGCCAGCCGGTTGCCGGCCACGGCGTTGCGAAGGGTGGCGACGATCGGGTCCTGGCCGACGAGCTCGCCGAAGCGCTGTGCGCGGAACTTGCGGTACAGGGCGCGGTGGGAGGTCGGGACGGCGGCGCCGGGGTCGGCAGGGGTTTCGGACGTGACCGGCTGGGCTGCGGGCATCAGGCGGGTACCCTACACCGATTCGCTCGTGCGGATCGGTGGACGAATGAATCGGTCGTGCACCCGGTGTCGAACCGCACCTGCTCGCACTCACCCACGAACCCGGCTCCAGCCAGGTTGTCCCGCGGCACCCGAAGGCGATCGCTTACCGCTGCTTCCTTCCGGACCTGACGGGGTTCACGGACCAACGCTGCGCGGGACCCGACCTTCAACGTCGGGCTCGGTGGTGGTGGGCGAACGGCACGGGCCTCGACCGGGAATTCAGCTCCGCTGTAGCGGATTGCGGATACAGGGCACCGCTAGTTCCCCGCCTAGCACGACCGGCCGCGATGGTAGGCCGTGGGGTGGGATCGGTCAATCGAGATGGCGGAGAGGGTGGGATTCGAACCCACGTCGGGTTGCCCCGAACGGCATTTCCAGTGCCGCGCCCTAGGCCTCTAGGCGACCTCTCCCGGCGGTCCAGCGGGCCGGTGAAGACGTGGCGGAGAGGGTGGGATTCGAACCCACGGTACGGTTACCCGCACACCGCTTTTCGAGAGCGGCACCTTCAACCACTCGGACACCTCTCCGCGGTCGGATGGGAGTCTAGACCGATGCGCCCTCGGTCGCCAGCCGCCGAGCCTCGGACTCCCGCACGCCGGACACGACCGACAGCTGGTGCGGCAGCGCGGGGTCGCGGGCGAGCTGAATGACGCTGCCGGCGGCACCGCGGTCGAGGTCCGGAATCGCGAAGACGAGCGCTCGGACGCGGGCCTCGACGAGGGCTCCCGTGCACATCGCGCACGGCTCGTGGGTGGTGAAGATCGAGACCTCCGACAGGCGGCGCGTGCCGAGCTTGCGGGCGGTGGCCTGGACGGTCAGGAGCACGGCGTGGGCGGTGGGATCGTCATTCAGCGCGGAGCGGTCGTGGTCGCGAGCGATCATCGCGTCGTCGATGACGGCAACGGCCCCGATCGGCTCGTTCCCCTCCTCGCCGCCGCGGCGCGCCTCGGCGATGGCCTCGGCCATGTACAGCTCGTAGTTCATCGGTCCGTCTCCACCCGGGCGCCACCGATTCGGTGGCAATGGTCCGATCGAGTCTAGCAGAGCCCCCTGCGGCCACCCTCAGACCGGCTCATCCGCGACGTCGAAGATCGCGGTTGCCAGCAGGATCGCGCCGCTCGACAGGTGGAGCCAGATGTCGTTTCCGCCGAGTGGCATGAAGCCGAAGCCATCGGCGGATATGAAGCCGAGCAGGCCGAGGATGAACAGCACGGCGCCGACCCACCGACTGGCCTGGACGGCCGATGCGGTCGACGTCGCCCCGTACAGCAGGGCGCCGCCCAGAACGATGTGGACGAGGTTGTGCAGGCCGTTGACGTGGAACAGGCCGAAGAGCGGGGTCGCGACGACGAAGCCGATGATGCCGACGAACAGGTAGATCGCGCCGAAGACGGCCGCGACCGTGCGCGCCATTCCCATGAGCGTCCTGACCTCCGAGGTCTGCACAGCGGCCACGGCTGTCGCCCGGGCCGGCGGCGTCTAGCATACGAGCCGTCATCCAGCGCAGGAGCCCGCTCATCGACCGTCCCGGCCCCGGCCCGACGCGCGGCTGGACCCGTCTCGACACCGTCGCGCTGGTCCTCATCACGCTGGCGGCCGCGCTGCTCCGGTTCGTCTCGCTGGGACGGCCCGTCGAGCTCGTGTTCGACGAGATCTTCTACGCGCGGGACGCCTGCTGGTACGTGGTGGGCACCGAGGCGGTGTGCGGCATCACCGACCTCGCCAGCCGCTCGCATCCCCCGCTCGGAAAGTGGCTGATCGGTGCGGGAATCGCCGCGCTCGGCTACGACCCGACCGGGTGGCGGATCACCGCGGCACTCGCGGGGACGCTGAGCGTTCCGCTGATCTACGTTCTCGGATGGCGGTTGCTGCGCAATTGGGTTCCTGCCACGGCGGCCACGATCGGGGCGGCCTCGGCGGCGGGTCTGTTCGCGATCGACCTGCTCGCCATCGTCCAATCGCGGGTGGCGATGCTCGACATCTTCATCGTCCTGTTCGTCGTCGGCGCGGTGCTCGCGATCGTGCTGGACCGCGATCGGCGGCGGGACAGAGTCGATCGACCCTGGTGGTGGTGGCTGACGCTCGGGCGGCCCTGGCGGCTGCTGGCGGGCGCCTGCATCGGCGCGGCGACGGCCGTCAAGTGGTCGGGTGCCTACGTGGCGCCGGCGATCATCGGGCTGGTCGTGATCTGGGAGATCGTCGAGCGCCGCCGGGTCGAGCCCGAGGCAGGGTGGCGAGACTGGATCGGCGGAGCCGTTCGACGGGAGGCGCTCCCGACCGTCGTGCTGCTCGGGCTCGTGCCGCTGCTCGTGTACATGGCCAGCTACACGGGCCGCATGCCCGGCGAGCTGCTGGCGGCGCCATGGGATCCGGCCTCGGTCTGGAACGGGATCTGGCAGCACCAGCGGGCGATGCTCGACTTCCACACCGAGCTGCGTGGCGACCACCCGTACCAATCGCCGCCGTGGGCGTGGCCGCTCCTCCAGCGCCCGGTGGCGTACTGGTTCGGCGACGACGGCGGCGTGTACCGCGAGATCCTGGCGCTGGGCAACCCGGTCGCGTGGTGGGGAGGCCTCGTGGCGCTGGTCGGGCTGGTGGTGACCTGGGCGCGGTCCGGGTGGGGATGGCTGCGCCCGGAGCCGGTCATCCTCGCCGCGGCGGGGGCCACCTACCTGCCCTGGCTCGTCCTGTCCGGCGATCGGAGCCAGACGTTCCTCTGGTATTTCCTGCCGACACTGCCGTTCCTGTACCTGGCACTCGGCTGCGTCGCCGCGTTGGCGTGGGCATCGGCCCGGGTTGTCCCACGCGCCGCGGCGGGAGTCCTCGGCGTGGCGATCCTGGCCGGATTCGTCTTCTGGCTGCCCGTCGCCACCGCCCTGCCGCTCGATCCGGACGGCTGGCGCCTGCGCATCCCGTTCGCCGACTGCGACCGGCCCGACGGCTCCGCCGCGCCGAGCCTGCCGGACGACTCGACCAGCCAGGGAACGCCGCCCGACGGGTGGTGCTGGATCTAGGTTCGGCTCGTCGGGATGGACGGATGACGTACGCGCCCCCCGTCGGTTGCCCTCCGCGTTGTCGGCCGGTCGGCTGGCGACCAGGTCGCAGCCGTCGGCGAGGATGACGGTGCCCTCTTCAACCGACTACCCCGACACCCTCGGAGAAACCGATGACCACGACAACCCGTCACCTGCGACTCCTGTCGTCGCCGACGCCCACGGAGCGATGGATCAACGCGGTGAACCGCGTGACCGATCCGATCGAGGAATTCGAGTCCGCAGCCGCTCGGGCGCGTCGTGCGACCCCGCGCTCCGCGCTCGCCTGGATCGCCGCCGTCCGCCGCGAGGCCGCTGCCTGAACCCTCGCCATTCCATTGGTGCCCGACGAGCCCCTCGCGCAGGCGAGGGGCTCGTTCATGTTCGGGGTGCCCGCAGGCGGTGCACCATCAGTGCGATCGAGAGGCGCCGCCCGTTCTCGCCGTCGAGCGGATGGCCAAGCAGCGACTCGATCTTCTCGAGCCGATAGCCCACCGTCCGCGTCGCCAGGTGCAGGCGTCGTGCGGCCGCAGTGACGTTCTCGCCGGCATCGAAGTAGGCCTGGAGCGTCTCGATCAGCTCCTCGCCGAGACGCTCGTCGGCGAGCACCGGGCCGAGCTCGCGCTGCACGGTGGCGTCTGCGAGGTCCGGGTTGGCGAGCAGCAGACGCTCGACGGCCAGCTGCTCAGGCTCCGGGATCCAACCGCGCAGGTCGAGCCGATGGGCCGTCCGCGTGGCATCCACGAGATCGGCATATGTCTCCGCGAGCGAACCGACGCCGTCGATCGCTCGTGAGCCGACCGCCACCCAGACCGGTTGCCCCGCCTCGGCCGAGGCTTCATTGCGGTCCCCGACCCTGGACAGGTTGGCCTATGCGAGGCCGCCGAGCACGTTGTCCAGGACGCTCGGCACGCGTGACAGCCCCGCCCAGTCGACACGGGCGAGAACAGCGATGCGCCCCATGAGCGGCAGCACGGCCGGCAGCCGTATCCCTGCACCGACGCCTTCGGCGCTCGCGGCAGTCGCCCCGAGCAGGTGGCCAATCCGTCCGGCGAGCACCTCGAGCTCCTCCTCGCCGATGCCCGGCCGTTCGGGGATCGGATCGCTCTCGGGGCGTGGCGCGATCGCGACCAGGCGATAGGCCCGGTCGGGGTCCAGGCCGTGTCGCACAGCGACGCGGCGCAGTCGGGCCTGGCTCGCGGCGTCGTCCGCGACCTCGCCGAGGAGTTCCATCAGCGCGCCGCGGCGGGCCTCCACCGTGCGGGCCAGAATCTCGCGCTCGGCGGTTCGGTAGCCCTCGGTGACGGCGAGCGAGGTGAGCTCGTTCCAGAGGAGGAGGAAGCGACCGAACGCCGCGAGGAGGCTCGGCTCCAGGCGGCCCTCCTGCATCGCGGCGACACAGTGCTCCCAGATCAGGCGCCGCGTGACCGCGTAGCGGTGCAGAGCGACGACCATCGGGCGATCGCTCCGAGCCGCGATCGCTCCCGAAGCGCGCTGGATCGACACGATCGTCTCCAGGTCAAGGGAGCCCTCGGACTCACGAGCCCGGGTCTCGGCCAGAAGGCCGTCGAGCGAGTCGGCGGCGATCGGGCGACCTCCCGACCGCGTTCCGTTCACGCCCTGGAGCTGGACCAGCTCCGCCTCAATGGCTGAGGTGGCCGCGGCCTCCGGTCCGAGCTGCCCTCTCAGCGCGATCGTGCCGATCAGGACGCTCAGACGGACGTCATCGAGCGGCTCGCCGAGCTCGGCCGCCACGGCAGTTGCCAACTCCTCCGCGCCTGGCAGCACGCCACGGATCGCCGTCCATAGGTCGTCGCTCTCGTCCATGAGGATCCTCGGTCGCCCCTTCGGCGTCATTGTGGCCCTGTTGCGCGATTCTCGCAGCGGGGCGGTCGCATTCAATGCGCATGACCGCCATCAGCCATCTCGCGTTGCGCGGTTCCTGCAATCGCGATCACGCCGTTCTTCTCGGTCGAGCTCATGACTCCGGCGAACCGAGCCGAACATGGTCAAAGCGCCTCACGCGCAGCCCCACCTGGTGAGCCGACAGGGTTGGCTCATGGCGGACTCATCTCATAGCACGCGGCTGAAACCGCGAGAAGGATTCCTCACACCGATGACTTTCATCACCAAGCGCCGGCTGACCAAGCTGGTCTCGGCGTCCGCCATCGTCGCCGTCATGGCCGTGGCAGCACTGCCCGCTGCGGCCCTGGCGGCCGTCAATGCCGTCACGCCCAGCACCAACGCAACGGAACATCGACAACCACATGGCATACGTGACGCTCGAGCTCGCCGCCAAGGGTTCGGCGACGCTCACCTTCACCACCACCAACGCCTGGTACAGCTGCTTCGAGTACCGCGCCGACGGCGACACGACTCAGAAGACCAGCGACACGAACCCCAACACCGCCATCCTCGACGGCCGCTACCCGTCCAAGTGCGTTAACGGCGGCACCGCCCTCGCGCCGGTGACTGCGACCGTGACCGTCCCAGCGAAGGCATACGTCGAGGTCCGCATGGTCTTCGGCGCGGAGACCAACGAGCGGTTCGACTGGACCCGGTTCGACGTGCTGCCCAAGTGCGAAAAGACCGGGTTCACGATCCGCGACGGCATCGACCTCACCGCCGCCCAGATCGGCGGGACCGTCACCGGCTCGCTCGACGCGGTTGGCTGCGACATCGGTGCGTACAACCCGACCAGCGTCACCGGCGCTGACATCCACGGCGCGCGCTACTACGGCGTCGTCGCCAACGGCGGCACCGTCAACGTCACAGAACAGCACGATCAGCGACATCGGCGATACCGATCCGGCGATGTACGGCATGCAGCGCGGCATCGGCATCTTCTACACCGACGCGTCGGGCACGATCTCGGGCAACACTGTGTCCACGTACCAGAAGGGCGGCATCGTCGCCAGGGACGGCGGCAAGGTCACGATCAGCGGCAACACGGTGACCGGGCTGGGGCCCGTCGACTTCATCGCCCAGAACGGCATCCAGGTCAGCTACGGCACGTCCGCCACTGTCAAGGGCAACACCATCAGCGGCCACGACTACACGCCGAGGACTGGACCGCCACGGGTCTGCTCATCTACAAGGCCGGCGGCGTCAAGGCGTCGAGCCAACAACCTCTTCGACAACGAGGTGGACCTCTACAACGGCGGCAAGGGCGGAGGCAACGTCAAGCCCTAGTTCCCGCGCTCTCACGAAGGACCGGGGTCTCCGCGATGGAGGCCCCGGTCTTCTTGTGTCCGAGTTTGAGACCAAGAGCCCGCGCCGGCGGGCTCAATTCGTGCGTATCAGAGTGGCGTGCCCGACAGGACTCGATCCTCCGATATAGAGTCAGTCGATCCAGCTTACAGACCGATTGCCTAATCGCACTCAGACACCACGCGGATGTGCCTCGTAAGGAAGGAAGTGGGTATGGCCAAGCTCGTGTTCGGAATGAACCAGTCCCTGGACGGCTACGTCGACCATACCGAGTTTGCGCCAGGCCCCACGCTCTTCCGCCACTTCATCGAGGAGGCTCAGGGGCAGGCGGGCAGTGTCTACGGTCGCGTGATGTATGAACTCATGCGGGTCTGGGATGACGATCAGCCTGAATGGAACGTAGAGGAACATGCCTTCGCGGCGGCGTGGCGGATCCAGCCGAAGTGGGTGGTCTCCCGCACGTTGAAGTCGGTCGGCCCCAACGCCAGCCTTATTGGGGATGATCTTGAGGGCGCGATCCGCGAGCTGAAGGCCGAGCGCGACGGGGAGATCGAAGTTGCTGGCCCGGCCCTGGCGCAAACCCTCACCGACCTTGGCCTGATCGATGAGTATCGAATCTACCTTCACCCCGTGGTGCTTGGTCACGGCAAGCCATATTTCGCCGGACCCCGGCCGCCGCTCCGCCTGATCGCCCATGATTCGATGGGCGAGGACGTGATCAGGTTGACCTACGTTCCTGCTTAAGCGGCGTCGTTCGCCAACGGATCGCTAGCCGGGCGTCCGGTCGCGCTCTCTCTTCTCGGCGAGCTGCTGTCGTTGCCATTCATACACGCCGGGCAGCCAATCCTTGCCGAACGTGGCCGATGGGCCGATACGCGGGTCTGCGGGATCATGGCCGTCACGCAAGCCATGCACGTACGCTCGGTCCTGTTCGATCCGTGGGCGTACCTGATCAGCTCCGCCGACGGACCCGTGACCGGGGATGAGGACATCAACGCCGTCCGCCACGTCCTCGAGCAGCCGCAGCCCAACGAGGTAGTCCTCAATCGGATTCGCGGCGTCCAGGTCGGGGAACGGAATCAGGATGTCCGAGAGCATGTCGCCGGCGACGAGAACGCCGCGCTCCTCGATGAACAGCGCCGCATGGCCCTGGGCATGCGCCGGATGCTCGATTATCCGGACCCGAGGACCATCCCAAGGAATCTGCGCAGTCTCGGCGGGCAGACCGGTAATGAGGCCGAACAGGTCCAGCGGTATCTCCTCGGCGATTTCCGGCGGTAACCCCTCGGCGACGCGGGCCTTCCAGTCCGCGTTCGCCAGCAGATCTCGCATAGAGGCTGCGCAGCGGGCCGTGCCGTAACGGGGCGCTTCGCCGAGTTCGGCGTGCCAGAGCACGTGATCCCAATCAGGATGCGTCGAGAAGCCCGCCACAACGGGCTGGCCCATCTCGCGAAGGTCGTTCGCGATGCAGGCCATTTCGTCGCCCGTTATCCCCGGATCGATGAGCAACACGCCGGCCCGGCCTTGCACGACAACGGCGTTGTTCTGGAGCAACTCGCTCTGGTGGACCAGCACGCTTTCCGCGACCTGCGTCAGCATCGGGCTCCTTCCGCTTCAGGTTTGCAACCGCTTGTCGAGACGGTATGGCTCGGGCAACCGCCGCCGAATGGCTAACGAATAACTGGAAACCGCTGGCCCCCGGCGGCGCGTAACGCGGCGCCTCGTGCACGAATGAGAGTGGCGTGCCCGAGAGGACTCGAACCTCCGACCTTCAGGTCCGCAACCTGACGCTCTATCCACTGAGCTACGGGCACCCGTGCGACCGATCCGCAGCGGGATCCTGGATCGGTGGCGGAGAGGGAGGGATTCGAACCCTCGGAAGAGGAAACCCCCTTCAACGGTTTAGCAAACCGCCGCACTAGGCCACTATGCGACCTCTCCGAACGGCGCCGATGATAGCATGGAGCCCCTCCACGGACGTTCCCCGGCCACGGCTGGACGCACCCGTTTACTGAGTACCCCGTAGCGTGTCCGAGATGCCTGCCACTCGCCTTCCGATCATCGGCTTCCCGCTCTCCAAGACGCCCCACGAGGGGGTGCTGCGCGCCGCGCTGGCTGCCGTCGGATCGCCCGTCGTGGTAGAGCCGTGGGAGCGCCGACCGCACCAGCTGGCCGATGCCTTGCGCGAGGTAAGGGAGGGCGAGGACTTCGCCGGCGCGCTGATCGCATCGCCGCACAAGGAGAAGGCTCCCCCGCTGTCGGACGCCCTCTCCGACGACGCGCGCATCAGCGGCGCGGTGAACGTCTTCGTGCGCGACGAGGGGCGGCTGCGCGGCCACAACACCGACGCCGATGGCATCCGCGCCGGCCTCGAGTCGGTCCTGCCGCGGGTGAAGGGCAAGTGGCCACGGAACGCGGTCGTGCTCGGCGCCGGAGGCGGCGCGCGGGCCGTCGTGGCGGTGCTCATCGGCTCCAACTTCCAGCACGTCGCCGTCCTCAACCGTCACCTCCACAAGGCGGAGGCCCTGGTCGCCCACTTTGCGCGCAGCGCCCGGCACATGGAGCTCCGCGCCCGGCCGTGGCACGACGCGATCATCGAGGCCGAGCTGGCCCGGGCCGAGCTGCTCATCAACGCCAGCGGCATCGGCGTGGAGGAGGGCGAGTCCCCCATCCCGACCGAGCTGCTGCCGGCGGACCGCCATGTCCTCGACCTCGTGCTCTCCCCCGGCCCCACGCCGCTCATGGAGCAGGCACGCGAACGTGGAGGAACGGTGGCGAACGGCCAGGGCGCGTTCCTCGCCTCGACTGTGGTGACGGTCAGGCTCCTGACTGGCACCGCCCCGGCGATGGACGCGGTGCGTGCCGCCCTTGCCGCCGAGCTGGGGGTACCGGAGGAAGGCCTCGCCGTCGTCGGCGACTGAGCCGATGATGCAGCGTGGCCTCAGGGCCGTTCTCCAGTCAGGCGCGCCGTGAGTGACGAGCGGGACGTCGACGCGCGGCTGGCCGAGCGGATCCGTGCCGGCGATTCGGATGCGCTCGGGGAGCTGTACGACCGCCACGCGTCGACGGCCCTCGCCACGGCCCTGCGCGTGGTCGGCGATCGAGAGGAAGCGGAGGACCTGGTGCACGAGGCATTCGTGGCCGTGTGGCGCAAGATCGACCGCTTCGACGCGGCCCGCGGCTCGCTGCGTGCCTGGCTCATGACCATCGTGCGGAACCGGGCCATCGATCGCGTGCGCGCCCGTCGACCCCGCATCGACGTCGACGCCGCGGACGAGCTTGCCCTGCTCCGTACCGGCCCGAACCCGACGTGGGAGGCCGCCCTGGCTCGCTCCTCGGCCGCCGAGCTGCGCGCGGCCATGGCGGACCTGCCCGAGGAACAGCGCCGCGCCGTCGAGCTCGCCTATTTCGAGGGCTACACGTACCGCGAGGTGGCGGAGGTCACCGGCGTTGCGCCCGGCACGGCGACCGGCCGGCTGCGGCTGGCACTCGCCAAGCTTCGCGACGCGCTGGCCGGCACGAGTGGCGCTCCGTTGCCGGCGGCCGATCCGGTCGTCCACGAGGAGGCCGGCCGATGATCTGCGAGCGCGTCGACGAGCTCGCCGCCGCCTACGCCCTCGGGGCCGTCGAGGCCGACGAGGAGCGAGCGATCAGCGAGCACCTCGCCACATGCGACCGGCCGCACGCGGAGGCCCGCGAGCTGATCGGGGCAGCCGCGGCCGTGCCCGCCGGGCTGGAGCCGGTCACGCCGTCGCCGGCGCTGCGCAACCGCCTGATGGCGACGATCGCCGACACGCCGCAGGATCACGTCGTGGCGGCGGCGCAGCCGGTCCGCTCCCCGGTCGCGACGGCGGATGACGCCCCGCGTCGTCCGTGGTGGCGGCTCAACCCGCTGCCGGCGGCGCTGGCGGCGGTGGGATTGGCAGCCGTCGTCGGCCTGGGCGCATGGAACCTCGAGCTCAACCGCCAGGTCGCCGAGCGGGACGACGCGCTGCGCATGGTGGCCACCGCCGATGCGGCATTCGCCGTCACCGGTTCGGCGGGATCCGGCTGGGTCCTGGAGTCCGGCGATGAGGCGATCTTCGTGGCCGACTCGCTCGCCGAGCTCCCGGCGGACCAGATCTACGAGCTGTGGCTGATCGGGCCGGACGGCGCGCCCGTCGCGGTCGGCACGCTCACCGACACCGATGGCGTGGCCGTCGTGCCGCTGGAGCGGGAGCTCGGCGACGCGACCGCATTCGCGGTGACGGTCGAGGCCGAGCGGGTCGACGCACCGACGACGGACCCTGTGCTGGTCGCGCCGCTGTCGAGCTGAGGCGCCGCTAGACTCGGGGCCGATGTTCTACGTCCACGGCTGGGTCCACGTGATCGCCGGCTGCATGTTCTGCGGCAAGACCGACGAGATGCTCCGGCTGCTGCGACGCTTCTCGATCGCCGGGCGCCGCGTGATCCTGGTCAAGCCCCGGCTCGATACCCGGACCGATGCGGTCACCGTCATCAGCCGCTCGGGCGCCCAGCACCAGGCCGTCACGGTCGACGACTCGTCCGAGATCGAGGCGGCGGTGGCAGAGGCCGACATCGTGGCCGTCGAGGAGGGCCAGTTCTTCGACGAGCGGCTGCCGGAGGTGGTCGAACGGCTGGCCACCGCCGGCAAGCAGGTCATCGTCACAGGCCTGGACCGCGACTTCCGCGGCATCCCCTTCGGCGCGATGCCCAGGCTGCTTGCCCTTGCCGACCAGGTGACGAAGCTCACCGCCATCTGCATGGTCTGCGGCGAGCCCGCGACCCGCACCCAGCGGCTGATCGACGGGGTGCCGGCACCGGCCGACTCGCCACTCATCGTGATCGGCGGATTGGGCGACGAGACCTACGAGGCCCGCTGCCGTCTCCACCACGAGGTGCCCGCCGCCGCCGCGGATTGATCCGCGGTGGCATGCGGCTTGCCCGTTCCCTGCTCCTGCGAGGCGCCATCGCGTCCTCGCACGCCAACGCCCATTTGATCTTCGGACCCGCATGGCGGGTATTCGAAGTAGGAGCATTACCAGGGGAGTTGCATGTTCAGATACCTCATCGTGCTGGTTCTCGCAGGCCTGCTCGCAGCGTGTGCCAACCAGGGGGGTGGCGCGAGCAACGGTGCGGCCGGATCATCGGCGAGCTCGGGAGCGCCGTCCTCGGCCGGAGCCTCGGGCGGTGCCGCCGGCACCGCATCGGCGGCGTGCGCGGAGGCGTTCGCGCCACTGGCTGAGCTGGAGATCACCTCGATGTCCGAGCTTGGCGACCTCCAGGAGGAGGTCCAGCCGACGGTCGAGGCGTGCGAGTCGGTGGCCGACTGGATCGCCGGTGCCCAGGAGGTGGTCGCCGACGAGGTCCGGCCCGGCACGGCCGACTTCCTGCTCCGGGTCGCCTGCAACGACCTGTCGCTGGCCCGCACGCAGGTCTGCGAGGAGCTCGCCTCGTCCTGACCCGGCACGACGCGGAGGCCTGCGGTTTGACGTAGGCCTCCGTCGTCGGATGTCGGCCCGTCGCCTAGGTCGGCTGCGCGTGGAGCGCGGCCGTGCGCGGCGTCAGCATCGGTTTCATCAAGTGACCCCGCCCATGAATGACGGAGCCCGAGACCGATGACCATGAACGCGCTGGCGATGCCGGCGACTATCCCGAGCCTGCGAGTGCTGGATGGAGGCGCCCCCGGCGCTCACCGACCTGGTACGAGCGCCGATCCATGCTGCGCGCCATCGTCGGCGGCTGCCCGGACCACTGGTGGAGCCCGACGGCCCCCCGCACGGCCGCCTGCACCTGCGACCGCTTCTAGCCACCCCTCACGACCGCTACCACGGCACGCGCCCCGTCCGCTGACTGGGGCTCGTTGGTTGGTCGCATCGGCACTCCAAAGGCCAAGCCGGATTGGACGCCTAGCTCTTCTCCACCCGCGCGGCATCCCGCCATTCTGCCGGCGTGATCGAACCTCGGTTGGGTCGATTCGCTCAGCCAGTCCGCCCGCGAGTCAGCGGCATCCACAGCCGTCCATGATGTAGATACGCTCATGGGCCACTTTCTCGTCACGGAACTCGTGAATGCTGACCGTGAACATTCAGGGCCCAGCCGTCGTAGGAGATGAGATTGTCGACGACCCACAGACTTCGTTGTGGCTGATGCGTCGGATGCGGAAGTCAAGGTTGGCGGGTTGTTTCGCGCGCCACGTCCTGAAGTTGTGGACGCCGTCAAAGCGTTCGGCCGACTGCGGGAACTCGTGGACGGCATCTCGTGGTAGATCTCGTGTGCCTTGATCTCGTCGATGCCCGAGTACTTCCAGTGTTCGATGAGAGCATCGCGAATCGCTGATTCGTCCACGGGATAGTGCCTCCATGTGATCGTCCCGTATTGGCACCTGGTCTCCGCATGAGCATACGACCGGCAGGAATCAGTCTGAATCTGGCGCAGCCGCCGGGATGTTGCCGGGCATGAACGAGGCCCGAAGGGCTGCCCTGCGCGTTTGAACGCGCAACCTCCGGGCCTCGACTGAATCCGGCTCCGACGCCGATGAGGCGTACTCATGCCGTCGGAGCCGTACCGCGCCGGTAAGGAGAGGGAAGGGCGTCGGCCGTCCCACCCGGCGCGGGTTTCAATAGCGCGCTTGCGGGCCACGATCTGGCGGACGAGGCGCTCCGCCCATGGTCGGGCGTCGTGTCCGCCGAGTCATCACCTCGACCGAGCAGAAGTGCGTGATCGCGATTGCCGGAACCGCGCAACGCGCTGCCGGGTCGGAGTCGACCGACGCCGCAAACGCCACTGAAACACCAGGCCGGCACCAGCCCGAGGCCGAGGATTCGGATTGGCGAATCTTCACCGCGGGTAAGCCGGGATCCGTCATGCGCTCGCCTACGGTTCGAGGTGCATGCGGCGCGAGGCCGCGACCGAGCCAACCCCCGTACCGGCGCCGAGTTTCCGTTGCCCGTCGTGGAAGAGGCGAACACGACGCAGGAGCAGCGGGAGGCTCATCAATGCCCCTTGGCTTGGACATCGGGGAGTACTACAGCGAAGCCCACGCGTTCAGCGCGGACAAGGGCCGGTGGGAGTTTCATCGGAAGCCGCGGCCGCGTTTCGTGTCCTGGTGCACCGTGTGCGGCTCCATCGGCTACCTGTACTTCCGCATCGGCACTGACCCGATCCTGTGGCGGCATCAATGGCGGCACAAGCCTCGCCGTGCGGCGCGCGTAGACGGCGGTCGTGCGTTGCCCGCGTCCGTTCAGTAGCCGAGTGCCATCAGAATCTGGGTTTCCAGCACCTATACGAGTCAACGCCGTAACGGCTCAGGACGGCGATAACGTCGAAACCGAGCCGAGAGCCGTCCGGATCCTCGAAGCGTTCGTCCTGGATCACGAGGCAGATGGATCTGGCTGTGTCTCGATCCGCACCGGCAAGCGTGGTGGGCACGACCAGGGTCATTCCTCTTGCCTTCCAACCGTCGATGTAGACCCGGTCGCAGAACGCCTCGTCGATGCGGGAGTTGGCACACTCTGCTGTGAATTCGGACTTCACCAGCGCCAGGTCGAAGCTGGGGGCCGCCGATTCAGCGACCGATTCTTCGACCTCGTCCCCGGCGGTCTCAATCGGTGTGGAGATCACACCACCGCAGCCCGCGAGCGCTATGGCGATCACAAGGGCCGCCGTCCGACGGAGTGGTGACACGGGGAGGTACCTCTCGCTCGGGAACCGTCGCCCCGGACATGTGCCGGTGCTGCTCTCCCTATGAGTCACGAAGCCGCCAAACGGTTCACAACCCGGGCCAGAATCCTTCGGTTCGTGCTCAGTGTGGCGGAGGGGGTGGGATTCGAACCCACGGTGAGCTTGCACCCACGGCGGTTTTCAAGTCTCCGGCGGAGCGTGCGCGGACGTCCGGCAGCGTCCGGGATCCGTGCTCAATCCACGGTCTGAGCGAGCGTCCGTCCGCCGCCGTTGCTACCAGCGGTTGCCACCAGAAATCGGCTAGCCGTTCTGATCCTGGCGGATGCGGAGCAGTTGATGCGCCGCTATCCCGATTGCCAGCCCTAGGACCTTAGTCGCCTTGGCGCGCGGAGGCCCGTGCTATGACAGTGCACGCTGTGCAAACGGAATCCCGTGCCTTGGCAACCTTAGGCAGTGGGACCTAGCGGCAGGGTCGATGCGGCCCTTCGGTCCATTGCGTCGGCTCTGCCGGCTGGGCGAATGTCGGTATCCGCTCGGCAGGACCGCAATCGCGGCGAGCTCCTGCCATCCTGGACCATGCAGATCAGCGGTCCGCTTGCCGGTGGCGAGTTTTCAATCGAGCTCGCCGGACCGATCCTGGGCCAGTTGCTCGAGGATGCCATCGAAGCCCTAGTTACGCTCGGCGTCGACGTACCGGATGAGCTCGACGAGCCCGGCCCCACGTACACTCCCGTTCGCGCAACAGACCCCGATCCGTTTCCCACCTAGTACGTCTCGCTCATCGGGTGAGCATTCGGAAGCCGCCGCTACCCCGACTTGCCCATCCGTCCCCTTGCTGATGCCTGGACCGTAATCGGGCTTCGCGGCGGCTCCGACTGTGTGCGAGCGGGCCTACGCGGCCGGTTCCAGTACTGAGCAGAGGGCGTCGAGGTCCTCCTCAGCGCGAATGCCGGAATCTGCGAGGACCTCGAACACGGACACCGGGTTGCCGTCCTCGTCGAGCACGGGATTTCCCTCGTCGTCTAGGACGGGGATGTCGGTAAATACGAAGCGGCCCGCAGCTCCCAGGATTGGGCCGTGTCCGGGTGCCGTCAGCAGTTGCAGGTTGCCGCGGATCGCGACCCGCACCCCACCGCCCTCGAGTGGGACGAGCATGTCGCTCCCGGCGTCAACAAACGACAGCGTGGCGCCACCGGCGCTCAGGGTTCCATGGAGGTTGATGGTGAAGAGCTCACGCACCAGGTCGCCGTTCCGATCGGTCCAGATCCGGGTCTTGGTGTGACCGGCGAGGGTGACCCAAACTTCGAACCCGCATTCATCGGACAGGAACTCGTCGAGGAAGGTCTCGTCGACCTCCTCCACGATGACCTCCGGCTTGGCGGCCGCAACCGGGAATGACACTACGCTGATCGCCATGGCGGCGGCGAGGGGCACTAGAACGCGTCGCATGGGGTGGCACCTCCGACCAACGCGGGTCGGGTTCGCCAGTGGCTCAGTGCGTCCCCGGCGGCCATGACTGTTGGGCCCGCACGTCGTCGCCCCCCGCATCGTGCTTCCTTGTATGCGTACGCCGGGTGCTTTGTAAAGGGTTATGCGGGCGCGCCTGTTGTCTCCACGCACCAGCGGCGCAACCGATGGAAGCCGCCGCTACACCAATCTGGCGGAGGGGGTGGGATTCGAACCCACGGTGAGCTTGCACCCACGGCGGTTTTCAAGACCGCTGCATTCGTCCACTCTGCCACCCCTCCGGCAGGCGGCTATCGTATCGGTTCAGAGATCTCACGCCGAGCCACCGCGGGTCGTTTCCTCCGGTAGCACCGACCGGAGGACCGCATGACCGACACGACTGCATCCGCACCTGCCGCCTCCGCGCGCACCAATCCAACCGATTGGCTGGCCCTGGGTGCGGCGCTCGTCACCGTCGTCTTATGGGCGTCGGCCTTCGTCGGCATCCGGGCCGTGGCCGACGACCTCTCGCCCGGATCCTTCGCCCTCGGCCGGCTGCTCGTTGCGGCCGCGGCACTGGGCGTGATCGCGGCCATCCGGCGGCCGGGGCTGCCGACCCGTCACCGCGACTGGGGCTTGATCGCCGTTTCCGGCGTCGTCTGGTTCGGTGGGTACTTCATTGCGCTGAACGCGGGCGAGGGACTGGTCGATGCCGGCACGGCGGCCATGCTCGTGAACGTCGGCCCGATCCTCATCGCCCTGTTCGCCGGCCTCTTTCTGGGTGAGGGCTTTCCTCCGCGGCTCGTGGCCGGCAGCGCCATCGCCTTCACCGGCACGCTTGTCATTGGCATCGCGTCCGGCAGCCAGGCGGGAGCTCCGAATGCGCCTCTGGGGGTCGCGCTCTGCCTGCTGGCGGCGGTGGCGTACGCGGTGGGCGTCACCGTCCAGAAGCCGGCTCTGGCGCGGGTACCGGCGTTGAGCGTGACCGCCATCGCGTGCGCGATCGGCGCGCTGGTGACGCTGCCGTTCGCACCGATCCTGGTGGACGAGCTCGGCAGCGCGCCGCCCGACGCGATCGCGTGGATCGTGTACCTCGGGATCTTCCCGACCGCGATCGCGTTCACGACCTGGGCGTTCGCGCTGAATCGGACGACCGCCGGCCGTCTGGGCAGCACGACCTACCTCGTACCGCCCGTCGCCATCGGTCTCGCGTGGCTCATCCTGAGCGAGGTCCCGCCCGCGCTCGCCTTCGTGGGCGGAGCGCTGTGCATCGGCGGCGTGATCGTCGCCCGCAGCCGCGGGCGGATCGGTTTCGGGCGAGCAGCGTCCACGTGATCCCGGCGGTAACGCCGGCGCCGCAGTTCGACCGCAGACGCAATGCGCCACCATGGGCGCAGGGGGTTCGACTCGACCAGCGGAGCGACCGATGACCGCTTCACCAGGACCGACCACCGCACGCCGCCCTTGGCTCGGGCTCCTCGTTCTCGGGCTGCTGGCACTCGGCGGCGCTGCTGCGGGCGCCTATTTCGACTGGCGCATGTGGCACCCCATGTCCGGGATCGTCATCACGTTCGGCGCGGGGTTCCTGCTGGTGCTGGGGGCGCTGGCGCTGGCGACCCGCTGGAGGCCGATGCGGCCGGTGGCGCTCGGCGTCCTGGCGTTCGCGATCGGCGTGTTTCTGGGCCAGAACCTGGGTCCGTCTCGGCCGCCGGTGACGCTGGCGGACGGGACGCTCACGATCGCGCTCACCGAGCCGGCCGGCGCCCAGCCGATCTCCGGGCCTGCGTCCTGCCAGCTGACGCCGGACGGCGAGAACTTTGAGATCAGCGGCGATCCCAACCTGCGGCTCGAGATCGGCGACCAGCCGATGGAGGAGCGCGACAACGTGCAGGTCGCACTGACCCAGGGGGACATGTGGGAGTACGGCGCCGATAGTCGCAGCGATGGTTGGGGCATGCTCGTCACGATCAGCGATACCGGCCCGTTCACCGATGACCAGGTCCCCGGGAACGTCACGATGACCACCGACCGTGACAGTGCGATTACGGGCGAGGGCACGCAGGAGGCGGGCTCCCTCAGCTTCGATGGCCTCGTCATGGACCAGGAGCAGAGTCCCGGAGGCTCCGGGCCGATCGAGCTGGCCGGGACGATCGAGTGGAGCTGCGACCCGATCCCGCCTGGGTGATTCGGCGTCAGGCCACGCCGATGCGGTCGCGGCCGCCGAGATACGGCCGCAATGCTTCGGGGACCAGGATCGAGCCGTCCGGCTGCTGGTGCGTCTCGATCAGCGCGGCCACGGTTCGCGGCAGGGCCAGCCCTGACCCGTTCAAGGTGTGAACGAGCTCCGGCTTCGCTCCCGGCTCAGGCCGATGGCGGATCGCCATGCGTCGCGCCTGGTAGTCGCGGAAGTTGCTGACGCTGCTGACCTCCAGCCAGCGCTCGACGCCGGGCGCCCAGACCTCCAGGTCGTACTTCCGGGCCTGGACGAACCCCATCTCGCGGGTGCTCATCAGCAGCACGCGATACGCCAGGCCCAATCGCTGGAGCAGGACCTCGGCGCGCTCGGTGAGCCACTCCAGCTCGGCCTCCGACGCATCGGGGGCGGTGAAGCTGACCATCTCGACCTTGTCGAACTGGTGGACCCGCAGGATGCCGCGCGTGTCGCGACCGGCCGCACCCGCCTCACGGCGGAAGGAGGGTGAATACGCGGCGTAGCGGATGGGCAGCTGATCGGCCTCGACGATCTCGTCGCGATGCAGATTCGTGACCGGCACCTCGGCGGTCGGGATCAGGTACAGGCCGTCGCGATCGACGACGTACATCTGGTCCTCCTTGTCGGGGATCTGGCCAGTCCCGCGCGCCGAGTCGGCGTTGACCACGGCCGGCGGCCAGATCTCGGTCATCCCGTGCTCCCGGGTGTGGACGTCGAGGAACCAGCTGATCAGCGCGCGCTGAAGCGCCGACCCGTCGCCGACGTAGACCGGGAAGCCGGAGCCCGTCACCTTCGCGCCGCGGGCCAGGTCGATGAGGCCGCGCTCCTCGGCCAGCTCCCAGTGCGGGCGCCGATGCTCGCGCGGCAGCGGCTCGCCCCAGGTGCGCACCGTGGCGTTGGCCTCCTCGCCGCCGACCGGCACATCCGGGTCGGCCGGATTCGGGATGCGGAGCATCGCCTCCTCGAGCTCCGCCTCGACCGTCGCGAGCTCGGCGTCGATTGCGTCGATCCGCTCCCCCGCGGTCGTCGACGCGGCCTTGAGCGCGGCGACTTCCGGGCCGTTCGGATCCGCCCCGCCGCGGATCGCCTCGCCGATCCGCTTCGACCCCGCGTTGCGCTCGGCCTTCAGCTCGTCGCCCTCGGCGACGAGCGTCCGGCGCCGCTCGTCCAGGTCGATCGCGCGGTCGACGATGCCCGGGTCCTCGCCCTTGTCGACCGCGCCCTGGCGGAGGCGGTCCGGCTCGTCGCGGAGGCGCTGCAGCCCGACACTCATGCCGGGGCTCCCGTGGACGCCGCCTGGCGGAGTCGCTCGGCCACGAACGCCGGATCCAGCGACGCGACCAGCCACCCGGCGCGCGGCCCGTTCGACCGTCCCAGGAAGGCGAGATAGACGGCGCGGAACGCCTCGCCGGCGGCGAGGCCGCGCTCCTTCGCGGTGGCGAAGATCAGGGCCTGCCACGCATCGCCTGAGCCGGGTGGCTCGGCGGCCGCCAGGGTGGCCAGGTACTCGCGTTGGGAGTCGGTCAGGTCAGCGGCCTCGGGCGGCAGGACGTCACGAACGGCGATGCGGGCCGTGTCCGGCGCGTACGACGCGAGCCAGGCACGTGCGGCGCCGCGGCGCTCGTCGAGGATCTCGGCCTCCCTCGGAGTGAGCGGCGCGCCCTTCTCAGCCGTCACGCGCTCGGCGACCTCGACGCCCGGAACCTGCTCCAGCAGCGCCAGGTGGCTGAACGGCGGGCGGTACGAGGCGGCCTCGGCGGCGACGTCCGCATCGGGCTCGACCAGGCTGGAGGCGAAGACGCGCTCGACGTCGGGAGGAAGCTCGCCGCGCACCTCCCGGCCGGCCGTGGCGGCCGCCAGGCGGTCCGACTCGTCGAACAGGCGTGGGATCGCATCGGTTCCATCCGGGTCGAACTCGATCGCCGTGTTCGGCTTCGGGCGGAGAAACAGGAGGCGGAGCTGCTCGGGCGGGATGACGTCGACAATCTGGGTCGCGGACGCACCCAGGCCCTTCGATGTCGACATCTTCTTGCCGCCGATGTTGAGGAACTCGTACGGCACGTTCAGCGGCGGCTCGTTGCCGAACACCTCCCGAGCGATCGCGTCGGATCGGTCACGGGAGCCGCCCCTCGTGGAGAGGTCCTTGCCGGCGGGCTCGATCGTCACGCCGAAGAGGTCCCACTTCGCCGCCCAGTCGACGTTGTACGGCAGCTTGGCGCGTCCGCCGAAGGGCGATACCTCGCCGGCATGGCCGCAGCCGGCCGCCCATTGGACGAGATCCGGGCGGCACTCGTATCGGACCGTACCGGCAGCCGGATCCCAGCCGGTGACGATCGTGGTGCCGATCCGGCCGCAGTTCTCGCAGATGACGAACAGCGGATGCCACTCGTCGGGATGGTTGACGTTCGCGACGCGCCGGTAGATCTCGCGGATGGTCGACGCGTGGTCCAGGGCCGCGCGGATGTATCGGTCCATGGCGCCGGAGCCGTAGACCTCGCTCATCCAGTAGTACGTGTCCGGCCGAATGCCCAGTCCGTCGAAGGTGTCGACGAACTGTTGCGCGAAGTGACGCGCGTAGGAAGGGTGGCAGTCGCCGGCCGGGTCCGGGACGTGCGCGAGCGGCACGCCCATGAAGCGCTCGATGGCATCGGGCGTCAGGAGCGCCTGGGCGTCCATCGGGTCGAGGTCGTCGACCCCGTAGCGAAGCTCGACCTCACGATCGGCGGTGCGGAGCGCGCGGGCGATGGTATCGACCACGATGGGGCCACGGAGACTGCCCACGTGGACCGTCCCCGACGGGGTCTTCGAGTCGTTGACGACCTGGCGGCCGGAGGCCGACGCAGCGAGCTCGTCAGCCCAGAACACGACTTCGGCTCAGCCGATGCGGACGAGCGTGTACTCGATCGGGCCGGCGGGGGCCTGGACGGTGAACGTGTCGCCCTTCTTGCGGCCCATCAATGCGGCGCCGACCGGTGACTCGTTGCTGATGCGACCCTCGCGCGGGGCAGCCTCCGCGGAGCCCACGATCGTGAAGGTCTCCTCGCCATCGGAGCCCTTGATGACGACCTTCGAGCCGATGCCGACGCTGTCGCCGTTCGTCTTCTCGATCACGGCCGCGTTGCGCAGCTGCGCCTCGAGCGTCGCGATCCGGCCCTCCAGGAACGACTGCTCCTGCTTGGCGTCCTCGTACTCGGCGTTCTCGCTGAGATCGCCGTCGAGCTTCGCCTCGTGGATGCGGGCGGCAACCCGGGGACGATCGATGGCGATCAGCTCGTTCAGCTCCGCCTTCAGCTTCTCGAGCCCCTCGGCGGTGAGGTAGACAGGCTTGGTATTCATGATCCGATCAGGTCCCCTCGTCCTCCTGCGGCGCCCCCGCGAGGGAAGGCTCGACCGGTCCTCGGGGTGTGACCGATCGCTGTTCCGCGGCTCGATAACAAAAAATGCTCCAGGCCCGCCGCTCATGACGGCTCTCCTGAAGCTGGCCGTACCCGGTGGGCCAGGCGTGCTGCGGCGGTGCCGAAGCCGCCAGATTGTAGGTCCGGCCCCGCACGAAAGTCAAAGCCGATGCGTCCCGTGCCCTAGCGGCCGGCCATCACCAGCAGGACCACGACGGCTGCGAATCCGAACCGATACAGCGTGAAGATCGTCACCGACCTGGTGCGCAGCCACGAGAGCATGAAGCCGATGGCCAGCAGCCCGGCCACCGCGGCGGCCGCAAACCCGACGCCGATGGCCAGCCACTCGAGGCCGGTGTGCGGCTCGGTGAAGAGTCGCCGCGCCCCGTAGAGGCCGGCACCCAGGGTGATCGGCGTGGCCAGCAGGAAGCTGAAGCGCGCCGCGGCCTCCCGGGTCATGCCCAGCGCCAGGCCGGTCGTGAGTGTCGCGCCGGATCGGCTGATCCCCGGAAAGAGGGCCAGTGCCTGGGCGAACCCGATGGTCAGCGCCGTCGGGGCATTCACGTCGTCGAGCTCCCGCGTCCGACGGCCGAGCCGATCCGCGATCCAGAGTGCGGCACCCCCAATGACGAGGAAGCCGGCGATCGCGAGCCTTGCGGCGTTGTCGTCGCCATGGAAGGCATCCTCGATGAAGCCCTCGAGCGCGAAACCGATGAGTGCGGCCGGGATCGTGGCCACCAGGAGCAGCCAGGCCAGGCGCCTATCGGGGTCGTCGGCGATGCGTCGCTCGCGGATGCTCCCGACCCAGGCCCGGAGATAGCGCCGCCAGTCGGCGGCAAAGTAGACGAGAAGCGCAAGGAGCGTCCCAAGGTGCAGGAACGTGTCGAACGCAAGAGAGCCGATCAAGGCGTCCTCGTCCCAGCCGAGCATCCACGGCACGAGCTCGAGGTGAGCCGACGAGCTGATCGGGATGAACTCGGTCAGGCCCTGGAGCAGCCCAATCAGCGCGGCCTGGAGGACGACGTCCAAGCGTCTATCGGATGAAGAGCGGCGCGAGCACCAGCGTGATCGTCGCGAGCAGCTTCACGAGCACGTGCAGCGAGGGACCGGCCGTGTCCTTGAACGGGTCGCCGACGGTGTCGCCGACGACCGCGGCCGCATGCGCCTCGGTCTTCTTGCCGAGCACGTTGCCGTCGGCGTCCTTGAGGTTGCCCGACTCGATGTACTTCTTGGCGTTGTCCCACGCCCCACCGCCGTTGTTGAGGACCGTCGCGAGCATGACGCCCGAGATGGTGCCCACCATGAGGAAGCCCGCCACCGCCTGGTAGCCGAGCAGCAGACCCACGAGGATCGGCGTCGCTACCGCGACGAGACCGGGGGCCACCATCTGGCGCAGCGCGGCGCGGGTCGTGATGTCGACGACGCGCGCGTAGTCGGGACGCTGGCTGTAGTCCATGATCCCGGGCATCTCGCGGAACTGGCGACGCACCTCGATGATGATCGACTGCGCCGTCGTGCCCACCGCCCGAATGGCCAGGCTGCTGAAGAAGTACACCAGCATGGCGCCGATGAGCGCGGCGACGAAGACGTTCACATCGGCCAGGTTCACCGAGGTGAGAGGCTCTCCTCCGCGGTTGCTCTGGATGAGGTTGACCTTGTTGATATAGGCGCTGAAGAGCAGGAACGCGGCGAGCGACGCCGATGCGATCGCATAGCCCTTTGGTCAGCGCCTTCGTCGTGTTGCCGACGGCGTCTAGCCTGTCGGTGATCTCGCGCGTGTGGGCCTCGGAGCGGCTGAACTCGGCCACGCCCCCGGCGTTGTCGGTGATCGGCCCGAAGGTGTCCATGGCCAGGATGTAGGCCGTGGTCATGAGCATGCCCATGGTGGCCACGGCGGTTCCGAAGATTCCGCCGACGTTCTGGCCTTCCGCATTGAGGAGGTTGGCCTGCGAGCCGAGCCAGTGGCTGGCGACGAGCGCGATCGCGATGGAGATCGCGGTCACGAGCGTGGTCTCGTAGCCGACCGCTGTGCCGCTGATGATGTTGGTCGCGGGACCGGTCCTGGACGCCTCGGCGATTTCCCGCACCGGGCGGAAGGTGCCGGCGGTGTAGTACTGGGTGATGTAGACGAACGCGATGCTCGTCGCCAGGCCGACGATGCCGGCGAAGAAGAACCAGACCCACACAGGCAGGCCGTTCGCGATCGTTCCGTTGGTGTCCATCATCACGAACGTGACGAAGGCGAGCCCGGCAACCGAGAGGATCGTGGTGACCCAGTACCCACGGTTCAGGATGTTCATCGGGTTCTCGGTCTCCGAGCCCCGAATGAAGAACATCGCCAGGATCGTCGCGAGCAGTCCGAAGGCACGAATGACGAGCGGGAAGAAGATCCAGGCCTCCGGATTCGGCCAGCCGGCAGACTCGGCGATCGCGAAGACGGCGACGCCGAGGATCATGGCGCCGATGTTCTCGGCCGCGGTTGACTCGAAGAGGTCCGCGCCGCGGCCGGCGCAGTCACCGACGTTGTCGCCGACGAGATCCGCGATCACGCCCGCATTGCGAGGGTCGTCCTCCGGGATCCCGGCCTCGACCTTGCCGACGAGGTCGGAGCCGACGTCTGCCGCCTTGGTGTAGATGCCGCCGCCGAGCTGCGCGAAGAGGGCGACGAAGCTCGCGCCGAACCCAAACCCGACGATGAGGAACGGCGCCTCCGCCACGGTGACGTCGCCGAAGGCCTCGTAGATGGTGAAGATGCCCCACACGCCGAGCAGCGAGAGCGCAACGACCAGGAACCCTGAGACCGCGCCGCCACGCATCGCCACCTGGACCGCCCCGACCAGGCTGGTCCGGGCCGCGGCCGCGGTGCGCACGTTGGAGCGAACGCTGACGAACATGCCGATGATGCCCGACGCCATCGAGCAGGCTGCGCCGACCAGGAAGGCGATGCCCGTCATGACACCGATGGGGAGGCCGGCAAGCGACGGGACGTCGGCCACGTCGGGCGTCTCGACCAGGCCGATGACGACGCCGATGATCACCGCGCCGACGACCGCCAGGACGGCGATGGTCGTGTACTGGCGCTTGACGAAGGCATCCGCGCCCTCGCGAATCGTGTCGCCGACCGCGACCATCTCCGGTGTGCCGGTGTCCCGCGACATCACGTCGCGCGCGAGGTAGATGGCGAAGAGGACGGCCGCGATCCCCGCTACCGGGATCACCCAGTTGATGAGCTCCATGGAACCTCCGAGTGCGGCCGGCGATCACATCCGAGCAAGATCGCGCTGGGCCGGGGGCGATGGCACACGAATCGCCGGCGGGAGGACACGGTTTACATGCCCCGCCAGCGATGGCGGACGGATTCTAGCACGGGGTCAGGGGCAGCCGCCCGCCTGACAGTCAGGGCAGCCATCGCGGAGCGGCACCGTCGGGCGCGAGCGGCGTGCGCCGATCCGTGTCCAGGTCGACCAGCTCCAGCCTAGCCACATCGGCCTCGTTCTCGACCGCGATGACCATGGCCGACTCCCCCGGCGCGAAGGCGCCGGCGACCACCCGTCCGCCGTCGACGCTGGCCGGGTCGCCCAGCTCGTCCTCGTTCGCCGTGAACCCGAGCCAGCCGCGATCGGTGGCGTACGCGATGGTGCCGTCCGTGGCGACCGCCAGGACCTGCCACCCCGGTCCGAAGGCCGTCTCCGTGACCCGCGTGCCGAAGCGGCCGAGCCGGTGGACCGCATCCTCGTCACCCGGCTGCAGGGGTGGCAGCGGCGCATCGGCGGCGCGGGGGGCGGAGGCGCCGTCCGTCGACCCGGTGAGCAGTATCGCGCTGCTGTCCGGCAGCCACAGCGGCGGGGCGGACGACGCGTAGTCCACGCGCGTCAGACGCTGATCCGCCAGATCGAGGATCCCGACCGTGCCCGAGGCGTCGATGAACGCCAGCGCGAGGCCGTCCGGCGCGTAGCGTGGCGCGCGCAGGGCGAGGTCCGCGGCCGCCTCGCTCGGCGTCGGATCCGGCGAGGCCGTCGGATCGCGAGGAAGGTCGACCGCCCGGGCCGCTCCGCTGCCGACGTCCCACTCCCAGAGCCCGAGTCCGCGGCCATCCTCGGCGTCGACGCGCGCGAAGGCGACGCGCTGGCCACCCGGCGCATAGGTCGGATCGACCTCCCAATGCTCGTCGGCGGTCAGGACGCGCCGCTCCGACCCATCGGCACGGATGAACACGAGCCGGCGGCCGTCACCGACGACCACGGAGCTCCCGTCCGGCGCGACCGCGTAGTCGAGCACCGGCGTCAGCTCGACCGTAACCTGGCGCTGCCCGGTGCCGTCCGCGTTCATGGCCCATACGTTGGCCACGCCCGAGCGTTCCGTGAGGAACGTGATCTGGTTCGAGACGGTCCCCGGAGGCGCCCCGGTCGTGAACGTCCAGCTGGTGGGGCCGGCGAGCCCGCCACCCTCGGTGCTGGTGACGCCGGGGGCGAGGTCGACCTCGAAGGTCGTCGTCGGCGGCAGCGGCCCGGAGGGGGTGAAGCGCAGCACGCGACCGGATCCGTCGTCGGTCGCGGGATCGCCCGGCACGGCTACAACCTCGAGGCTGCCTGCCACGTCGGGAGTGATCGTCAGCGACTCGTCATCCACCGTTGCCGGGTCGATCGGCCGATCGAAGACCACTGCGATCGGCGTGCCGAGGGCGATGCCGTCGACGTCGCCGGCAGGGACGAGGGCCTCGATCTCGAGGCCCGGCGACACGGTTCGGAAGCCGATCGTCACGGACGCACCGAGCTCGACCCCGGCCACGTCGGCCGCCGTTGCCGCGATCGTGACCTCGTACTCGCGGTCCGCGCTGAGCGGGGTGGTGGGCACGATCTCGAGCAGGTCCTCCGACCAGCGCACCTCGTGCGCGAATCCGGGGTCCAGGCTCAGCCCGGCCTCGACCGACGCCGTGTCCATGAGGGTCGAGAAGCGAATCTCGAGCGGCGCATCGGTCGCGACGTCCGTCGCGCCGTTGGCGGGAACGGTCTCGAGCACGGACGGGCGGCCGGCGGTTCGGAACGTGAACGGCGACGGCACGTCGGTCATCTCGTTGCCGGCCGCGTCTCGGACGCCGGCGCGGATCGAGACGGTGTACTCCGACTCGAGCTCGAGCGGGTCATCGGGAGTAATGGTCAGCGTGCTCCCGCTCCAGCTCGGCGCCCCGGCGACGGCCGGCTCGATGACCACGGCTTCGGCCGCATCGGCCATCACTGGCTCACTGAACGCGACCTCGATGCTCGTCGTGATCAGTGCGACCTGCGAATCGCCGCCGACTGGCTGGGTGACGGAGATCGAGAGCGCCTGCGGTGGGCGTGCGTCGACCGTGCTGGCGACGTACAGGACGCCGGCGAGCACGAGTCCGCCGGCACCGATGACGAGCAGGCTCCTGAAGACGGCGGCGCGCATCGGCGCCGTTCAGCGATGTCGGAGGCGGGCGGGGAGGATCTGCAGCTCGTCGCGGTACTTCGCAACGGTCCGCCGAGCGAGGGCGATTCCCTCGTGGCCGAGCGTGTCAGCGATCTCCTGGTCGCTGAGCGGATGCATCGCGTCCTCCACCTCGATCATCCGCTTGATCTGGTCCTTGACGCCGAGCGAGGCGGTGAAGAAGTGGCTGAAGGGCACGACCTCGCCGGACGGGATCATCACGTACTTCTCGGCAGTGGCACGGCTGACGGTCGACTCGTGCATGCCGATCAGCTCCCCCACCTCGGCTCGGGTCAGCGGCACGAGGTGCTGGACACCCTGCACCAGGTAGTCCCGCTGTCGCTCGATGAGGCACTCGGCAATGCGCTGGATCGTCGCGCGCCGTCGGTTGATGTTGTCGATGAAGAACTTCGCCCGGCCAACGTATTGACGGACGTGCTGCTTCTCGTCCTCGGTCGTCTCGTCGCTGCGGAGCCTCGCGCTCAGGCTCGAGTAGATCGGGGCAACGCTCAGGCTGAACCGCCGCGACTCGACGACCTCGGCGGTCAGCTCGCCATCGATGTCACGGATCAGCACGTCGGGACGTACCAGTGCCCGCGCTCCGTCGCCGCTGACGGCGGCGGTGAACGCGGCGGTCGGATACGGGTTGAGGTTCACCTTCACGAACTCCCAGACGGCGATGACCTCCTTCTGGGAGCAGCCCAGTGCGGACGCGACCTCACGGAAGCGTCGCTCGCCGAGGTCCGCAAGGTGCTCGCCCACGACCTCCTCGGCGTAGGCCGGCACCTCGATCTCCGCCTGCTCGCGGAGGAATTCGATCTGGGCCAGCAGCGACTCCGTGATCGAGCGCGACCCGATGCCGATCGGTTCAAGCCCCTTCATGGCGGCCAGCACCTGGTCGACGTCCGTTACCCCAACGCCGGTGGAGGCGGCGATCTCCGCATCGGTCTCGGTCAGGAAGCCGTTCGAGTCGAGGGCTCCGATGACGTGATCGGCGACGTGGTGGAGCGCCGAGGGCAGCTGGGCGTGAAGGTTCCAGGTCAGGTGGTCCTCCAGCGTGAAGTCCGCCTCCGCTCGCGCGATCGGGTCGAACTCGTCGTCCTCGTCACGGGTCCGCGTCTGGCCGTCGCCGGGCAGGTCGTCGGCGCTCAGGCGGGCCGGGTCATCGGTCTCGCCCTTGCGCGGCATGCACTCGGTGCAGTAATTGCCGGCGATCTGGCTGCCACAGAGCGGGCAGGTCGGCAGCTCGGTCATCTCGAGCGCCGGGTTCTCGTCCAGCTCCTGGGCGATCGCCTCCTGGAGCTCCACCGAGCTCATCTGCAGGATGTAGTTCGCGGCGATCTGCTTGGGCGTCACCTTGGCGGTGAGCACCGGCTGGATCTGCTGACTCAGCTCGACGGACATGCAACCTCGGAGGAATGCGGGAACCCGGATTATAGGGTGGGAGCGCCGATGCGCCCGTTGACCACCTCCGGGGACGCGTTCAAGCGCCGCACGACCGGGGTCCCGGTGCCGAATCCAATCAGGCTGTACCCGGCGGGGTCCTGCGAGAGCCGACCGCGGTACTCGCGCATCGGCCAGCCGAAGAGCGCGCACAGGTAGACCCGATTCACGTGGTTGTGCGCGACGACGATCGCGCAGCGCGCGCGGTCGTCCGCGAGCCAGGCCTCGAGCGGAGCGAGGACAGCCCCGGATCGACGGCCGACATCCTCGCCACTCTCCCCCTCCGGGCACCCCGTCCGATACGGGTCGTCCTCCCATGCGGCGCGCAGCTCCGGGTCGCGCTGCAGGCACTCCTCCGGAGTGAGCCCGTCCCAGCTGCCGTAATCGATCTCGATCAACCCGGCGGCGATCTCGACGGCCGGTGGATCCGCCAGCCCGAGGGCGTCGACAACGGCCGAAGCCGTCTGGCGGCAGCGCTGTGCGGGGCTGGACAGCACGCGCAGGTCGTCATGCGGCAGCTCGCTCAGCTCAGCGGCGATCGCGATCCCGAGCCGGCGGGCCAGCGTCACGCCCGCGTCGGCCAGCGGCGGATCCGTCCCCTGGCCCAGGTTGCGGCCGGAGGCGGAGGCCGCGGTGATCGAGTGACGTGCGAGGACCAGCGTGCCCATCGGTCGTCGGAGTCTACCCGCTCCCCGTGCGCTATCCTGTCGCGACTGCCTCTCCCCGCACGCCTGAGCCGATGACGTACGTCCCCGACGAGAGCGACCCCGACGGCGCGCCCGCACCCAGCGAGCGCGCCGGTTCGCGCCGTGCGCTGGGCTGCGCGTTCGAGGTGGTCGAGACCCTGGTCCTGACGCTGCTGATCTACCTGGTGATCCACAACTTCGTGGCTCAGCCGTTCGAGGTCCAGCAGAGCTCGATGGTGCCGACGATCGTCGACGGCGAGTACATCCTGATCGACAAGCTGACGCCACGACTCGACGGCTACCACTACGGCGATGTCGTCGTGTTCAACCCGCCGTCCGACTCCGGGCTCGCCGGCGATGGCATTCCCTTCATCAAGCGGGTCATCGGCATGCCCGGGGACACGGTCTCGCTCGAGAACGGCCGCGTCTTCGTCACGCGACCGGGACAGAGCCCGGTGCGCATCGAGGAGCCGTACGTCGTGACCGAGGCGGACGGCTCGACAGCCGCCACGATCCCGCGCGACGGCGAGGGCACGCGCGAGTGGGTCGTCCCGGAGAGCTCGTACTTCGTGATGGGCGACAACCGCCCGCAGAGCCAAGACTCCCGAGCGTTTGGACCGATCGGCGAGGACCTGATCCTGGGCCGCGCGTGGCTCCGCTACTTCCCGCTCGAGCGCATCGGGCTCATCGAGCGTCCTTCGTACCCGGCGCTCGAGACCGCCGGTGAGACCGGCTGGATGCTCGTCCGGAGCGCGCGCCCGGCCTGATCAGGCCCGGGCCGGCTCCTCGGCCACGATCCAGGCGTCGATCTCGCGCTCGTAGTCGACCACCGCATCGGCTCCGAACCAGAGCGCCAGCTCGGCATCGGCCGTCTCCGTGGCATCGGACGCGTGAATGAGGTTGCGCAGGCCGCTGATCCCGAGGTCGCCGCGGATCGTCCCGGGCTCGGCCTCGTTCGGCATCGTCTTCCCGACCATCTTGCGCACGACAGCGATCGCGTCCGGCCCCTCGAGCGCGATGGCCGCCACAGGACCCGAGGTGATGAACTCGACCAGCCCGTCGTAGAAGTGCTTGCCGGCGTGGACGGCGTAGTGCTCCTCCGCCATCTGGCGCGGGACAGTGAGCAGGCGAAGGCCGACGACCTTCAGCCCCTTGCGCTCGAAACGGCCGAGGATCTCGCCTATCAGCCCGCGCTGGACGGCGTCGGGCTTGGCGAGGACGAGGGTGCGCTGCATGACGATGCGGCTCCTGGTATGCGAGAGGGTCAGCTCCGCTGGCCGGCGGCGGCGCGGTCGTAGGCTTCGTTCGCCTCGACCTCGCGTCCCGCGGCGCGGAGCAGGTCGCCGTAGAGTAACAGACGCTCCGCGGCTGGCTGCCGGCCGAGGGTCGGCTCCAGGACGGCGACGCCATCGGCGGCGAGGCCGGGGTCCAACCGGACGGCGATCGACATCTGCCCGTCGCCGCGCGAGAGCTCGCTGGCCACGTAGGCGACCCGCGCCTCCTCGAGGCGGGTTCGGCCCGCGGCCACGCGCTCGTCGTCCGGCGGTTCCGCCGGTTCGACCCGGGCCGGCGGCGACCACGGTGCCCGCGGCTGTCGAACGGGCTGCACCTGGAGCTCGCTCGGCAGGGGCCAGACCAGCCTGCCGGGGACGCCGCCCTGGAGCTCGAAGGCCGCATCGATGCCGATCGCGTCGACGACCCGTTCCATGGCGCCGGCCGCGCGATCCGGCTCGCCGGCCGCGGCGAGTGCCTCGGCCTCCACGAGCATCGTCATCGGCAGCCGCCGCTGCGGGCTGCTGGGCCGGATGGCGTCGATGGCCGAGCGTGCGGCAACCGGGCGCCCCTGGCGCCAGAGCGCCTCCGCCAGCAGGGCGCGCAGCGCGTCGGTCTCGTCGCCGGCGCCGATGCCCTCCGCCTCCAGCCAGGCCAGCCGCCTGCGGACGGTGCCCTCCGCCAGGCCGGGCTGCCCGGCGTCGATCTGGGCGCGCGCCAGGGGGAGCTCGTCGGGCACGAGGTCGATGACATGACGCTCATCTGAGTCGGCTTCGGGCGCGTCCTCGCGATCGGAGTCCGCGGCGGGTTCGGGCTCAATCTCGGGATCCGGCTCGACCGCCTCGTGCTCCGCCTCAGTCTCGGTCTCGTCGGCCGCCGGCTTGGGCTCCCTCGCGGAGCCGGCTGGGGTCATGCCCGCATGGCCCGCTCGAAGCGCGACCGCGAGCGGAACGGTCCGAGCACGGCAAGGCGTGCCTCGGTCGGAGCCAGGTATTGCTGGCCGACGCGAAGCAGGTCGTCGACCGTCACCGCCTCGAGCCGCTCGATGACCTCGTCAACCGTCAGGATGCGCGGCAGCAGGGTCTCGCCGGTGCCGATCCAGCCCGCGACCGCGCCCGAGTCCTCCATGCGCAGCTCGAGGCGCCCACGGGTGTACGCTCGCGCCCGGTCGAGCTCTTCGGGTCGCACCGGATCGGTGGTGATCCGGTCGAGCTGCTCGACGATCGCCCGCACGACGCGATCGGCGTCCTCGGGATCGAATCCCGCGTGGATGCCGAAGGTGCCCGCATCGGCGTACATGGAGCTGAAGGTCGAGACGTCGTACACGAGCGAGCGGCGCTCGCGAAGCTCCAGGAACAGGCGGCTGCCCATCCCGTCACCGAGCACGGCGCCGAGGAGGTCGATGGCCCATCGATCCGGGTCGTGGCGTGCGACGCCGGGCATGCCCAGGCACAGGTTGCCCTGGCTGAGCCGCCGATACGACACGCGCAACGCGCCGGCCGGTGCCGGCGTCGGCGCCCCATCCGGCGTCGGCGGCTTGCGGGGCGGCCGCCCATTGAGAGATGGACCGTCGGCCTGCCATTCCGCCGCCGTGCGGAGGACGGCCTCGTGGTCGATGGCTCCGGCCACCGCGAGCACGACGCCAGACGGCCGATAGGCGGCCCGCCAGTGCTCGACCACGCCCTCGTGCGTGGCACGGCGGACCGATCCGATCGTGCCGGCGATCTCGCGGCCGAGCGGGTGCTTCCCGTACAGGAGCTCGTCGAAGATCGTGAAGACGTGGTCCGATGGGGAGTCGACGTACATGCGGATCTCGTCGACGATCACCGGCTTTTCCGCGCGCAGGTCCTTGGCGCGCAGCAGCGGGTGGAGCGCCAGCTCGCTCACCGCCTCGAGCGCCACTTGGGCACGCTCGGCCGGGACCTTCGAGGAGTACACCGTCAGCTCGCGGTCGGTGCTGGCATTGACGCTGCCGCCGACCCCCTCGACGCGCTGGGACAGGGCCCCGGCCTCCGGATGACCCCGGGTTCCCTTGAAGACGAGGTGCTCGAGCAGGTGCGAGAGGCCGGCGTGGGCCTCGTCCTCGTGCCGGGAACCGACCGGGACGAAGATCGCGACGCTCGCCGAGCGGGCCGACGGCAGCTCCTCGGTCACCACGCGCAGCCCGCTGGGCAGCACCGTGCGGACGTGACCGAGTGACGCGGTGCGGGCGGGGACGCGGGCCGGCGTGACGGTCACGCGCCGTCCTCGTCCTCGTCGGACCGCTCACCATCAGGCCCGTCCGCATCGGCCGACATGAGCAGCTCCATCTGGATGAAGCGCAGGTCGCGCGCCAGCTCCTGCGCGTTGCGCGGCAGCGCCCGCCCGGAGGTCGCCGAGGAGCCATCGGTGGGCTCCGGCTCGAGGCCGAGGCGCGGGACGCCGGTTGCCGCGAACTCGAGGACCACCCGCTCGTTGCCGATGACGAGGGTGTAGACGAGCAGCTGCTCGGAGGTCGTGTCGAACTGGAGGTACTCGAACGAGTCGAGGTTCAGGCAGATCGCCAGCGGCGTGAAATACGAGGCCACGTCGGGGTGGTCGACCACGATGCGCTCGACCCAGCCCGTCCCGCTCGACTCGACCCTCGTGCCACGGTAATAGCTGTATGACACCGTCTGCTTCAGCAGCGGACGCAGGATGTTGTAGATGTCGCTGCGGGAGGTGACGACTCCGGTGTTGATGTAGAGCTTTGCGCGGGCCTCGGACATCGGCTCGTTCGAAGGGGATCGTCGGCGAGTCTAGCACCGGACCGGTGCGCGCCGAGGTCCCGAAACCGGCTGGTACGATACGGCCGCCATGAAGCTGCTGGCGGCCGACATCGGCAACACGAACGTCACGATCGGCCTCTTCGAGGACGACCGCCTGGCGCGTTCCTGGCGCGCGATCACCCGCGCCAACGCCACCGCCGACGAGGTGGCGGCCATGCTGAGCGGCCTGCTGGCGCTGGACGCGCACCGCCTCGACGAGCTCGACGCGATCGCCCTGGCCAGCGTCGTGCCGCCCCTGACCGAAACGTGGGAGCGCCTTGCGGCCGAGCGCGTGGGGGTGGAGCCGGCCATCGTCGACGCGGCCGCGCTGGAGGGCATCCTCGAGATCCGGATCGATCGGCCGTCGGAGGCCGGCGCGGATCGTCTTGCCAATGCGTTGGCAGCGCGGAACGAGTTCGGCGGGCCGGCCATCGTCATCGACCTCGGCACGAGTACGAACTTCGACCTCGTTGACGCCGACGGCGCGTACATCGGCGGGGCGATCGCGCCGGGCATGGGCCTCAGTCTCGAGGCGCTGGTCGGCCGTGCCAGCAAGCTGCCGCGCATCGAGCTGCATCGGCCGCCGTCGGCGATCGGCACGAACACCGTCCATGCCATGCAGTCGGGCGCGGTGCTCGGCTACATCGGACTGGTCAGCGGCCTGCTCACCGCCCTGCGCGGCGAGCTCCTGGAGCGCTCCCCCGCCACCAGCCGGGTGACGGTCGTCGCCACCGGCGGCTACACCCACCAGCCATGGCTGGGCGAGGTGCCCGGCATCGACGTGGTCGAACCGGACCTCACCCTGCGCGGGATCGGCTACGCGTGGACCGCGATGCGCGAGCGGGAGCGCGCCGTGACGCGGACCGCCGAGCGATGACCGAGCCGAGCGGCGCCCTCGCTGGCCGGCGCATCGTCGTCGGCGTCTCCGGCAGCATCGCCGCCTACAAGGCGGTGACGCTCGTGCGGATGCTGGCGGAGCGCGGCGCCGTCGTGGACGTCGCCATGACGGCGGCAGCCACCCGCTTCGTCGGGCCGCTCACCTTCGAGAGCCTCACCCATCGGCCGGTCCTCGACGACGTGTTCGAGCTGGATGGCGATCAACAGATCGCCCATATCGAGCTCGCCGAGGCCGCGGATGCGATCGTCCTCGCGCCGGCCACCGCCAACCTGATCGGCGAGCTGGCCGCTGGCCTGGTCGGGGATGCGGTGACCGCCATCGCCTGCGCCAGCCGCGCGCCGGTGGTCGTCGCTCCGGCAATGGACGCCGGCATGTGGACCCATCCCGCCACCCAGCGCAACGTCGCCACGCTCCGGGACTTCGGCTATCTCGTCGTCGAGCCGGAGGTCGGCGAGCTTGCCTCTGGACTGACCGGCATCGGTCGCCTGGCCGAGCCCGCGACGATCGCCGAGGCCGTCGAGCGCCTCTTCGCCCGCTCTGGCGACCTCGAGGGCCTGCACGTCGTGGTCAGCGCCGGGGGAACTCGCGAGCCGCTCGACCCGGTCCGCTTCATCGGCAACCGCAGCAGCGGGAAGATGGGCGCCGCGATCGCCGAGGCAGCCCGCGACCGTGGCGCCGCCGTGACGTTGATCGCCGGCGCCATGAGCGTCACCCCGCCGCGTGGCGTGACGGTGGTCACTGCCACCACGGCGCAGGCCATGCGCGAGGCCGTCGTCCGAGCGGCGCCGAACTCCGACATCCTGGTCATGGCCGCCGCGGTCGCCGACTTCGCCCCGGCCCGCGCCAGCCAGCGCAAGATCAAGCGCTCCGGCGAGACCCTTCAGATCGAGCTCGTGCCGAACCCGGACATCGTGGCCGAGGTGGGCGAGATGCCCGACGACGTCCGCCCCTTCCTCATCGGCTTCGCCGCCGAGTCGGACGACCTCGAGGCTAACGCCGCCGCCAAGCTGCGCGACAAGGGCCTCGACCTCATCGTCGGCAACGTGGTGGGTGGGCCGTTCGACGCAATCGGCTCGGACGAGAACAAGGTGACCGTGTTCGGGGCGGAGGGCGCGCTGACCGACTGGCCGATGCTGCCCAAGCGACAGGTCGCCGAACGGCTTTGGGACCTCATCGGCGACCGCTTCTCCCGCCCCGGCGAGGCGACGTCGGCGACGAGCACGCGGCGGCGCCGTCGGTCGTGATCGTCGTCCATCACGCGGACGAGCTGCGCGACGCGATCCTCGAGCGCCGGGTCGCCGGCGACAGCGTCGGCTTCATACCGACGATGGGGATGCTCCACGACGGTCAGCTCTCGCTCGTCCACCGCGCCCGTGAGGAGAACGGGTGCGTGGTCGTCTCGAGCTTCGTGAACCCCGGCGAGTTCCGCGCGCTCGACGAGCCCACGCCGGTCGGCCGCGACCACGTCCGCGACGTCGCGCTGCTCGAGCACGCGAAGGTCGACATCGCCTTCCTGCCCGAAGTGGCCACGCTGTATCCGCCTGACGACACGACTCGGGTGACGGTCGAAGGGCTCACGCGTCAGCTGGAGGGCGCGTCACGCCCCGGGCACCTCGACGGCCTCACCACGGTGATGCTGAAGCTGCTCCACCTCGTCGGCCCCGCCCGGTTCTACATGGGGCAGCGCCACGCCCAGCAGGTTGTCATCGTGCGCCAGATGCTTCGCGACCTGTTCCTCAACGTCGACCTGGTCGTGTGCCCCACCGTCCGCGAGGAAGACGGCCTGGCGGTGTCGAGCGCGAATGCGCTCCTCGGAATCGAGGAGCGGCACGCCGCAACCTGCCTGTTCTCGGCCCTCACGGCCGCCAAGGAGGCGTACGACGCCGGCGAGCGATCGGCCGAGGTGCTGCGGTGGCGGATGACCGACGTCCTCTCGCGCGAACCCGCCGCCCGGGTCGACTATGTCAGCGTGGCCGACGCCGGCTCGCTGGTCGAGCTGCAGCGGGTGTCGGGCCCGGCGCTTGCGCTGCTCGCGGTGTGGATCGGGCACGCCCGCCTGACCGACAACATGCCCGCTGGCCTGGGACGTCGCCTAGCGCCGTCGATACCTCGTCCGAAGGGCTGCGGCCGCTCCTTCCGGCGGCCATCCAAAGTACTAGTGCGGTCCGGCAGCGGCCACGTATGATGCGCCCTGTCACCGCGACGGGCGGCCTCACGGCCGGACCCATGTTGCTGGTGCATGGGAGGCCGGCGGGTGCCCACGTCCGGCCTCCCTTCGTCGTTCCTCAGCCAGACGCGCCAGCAGCCGATCCACGTCGAGCGCTCCACCGACCAGCTCGATGATCATCTCGATCTTTTCGACGTCGGCGGCATGAGTCTTCACGAGGATCTCATCAACCGCCTGGGCGGTGCGGTACGTGTCGGTCCCGACCAGGTAGGCGAACGTGCCGGCCGCCCGCAGCTCTTCGAGCACCGGTTCGGGCGGCCGGAAGCCGCCGGTGAGGATGATCCCGATGACCCGCGGCACGGCCGCCCCGTGGTTCGCGGCGATCGCCGCGCGAATCAGGTCGTCGCGATCGCCGGGCGTGATCAGCAGCGTGCGGTCCCGCAGTAGCTCGACCGCATGTCGTGCCTGCATGGCGCCGATGGCCACCCAGCCGATCGTCGCGCCGGGCGTCGCCTCGCCCGCCAGCAGCTCGCCGTCGAGGTGGGTGGCGATCAGCTCGAGCGAGGGATTGGCGAGGAACTCCGAGTACGGGATGCAGCCGAGCAGCTCGATCCCGTGCTGCGCCAGCCCGCGCTCCAGGACCTCGGGCAGGTGGGGGTGCGACTCGACGTCGACCTTGTTCACCACCGCGCCGAGCACCTCGAACTCCCTGCGCGGCGAACAGCGCGCGGTTCAGCACGATCTCGTCGATGGGTCGTCCGATCCCGCCCTCGCTGACGATGATCACCGGCGCGTCCAGCATGCGCTGCCGCACGCGCGTTCGAGAGCCCGACCACTGCGCCGACGCCGGCGTGGCCCGTTCCCTCGACGACGACGATGTCCTTGTCCGCGGCGAGCCGCGCGAACGCCGCCTCCACCTGGGCGCCGAGGTCATCGCTGACGTTGCCCATGATGAAGTCCGTCGTGAAGTGCCGGGGCAGGGTAACCGGGCTCATGTCGTCGAGCGGGTCGGGCAGGCCGAACACCTCGCTCATGAAGACGGCGTCCTCGTCCGCGCGCGTTCCGTCGACGACGAGGTATCGCTGGCCGACCGGCTTCACGAACCCAAGCCGCAAGCCGCGGTCGCGGATGGCGGCCAGCAGCCCGAGGCTCGTGGTCGTCTTGCCGCGGTTCTGGCCGGTCGCCGCCAGGAAGACGCGCTTCGCCGTCATCGCCCGAGTCTAGGGGCGACCCCTACGCGCGCGACCTGCCTACGAGCGCGACTTCGTCCGCCGCTCGACGAGATCCACGCCCTCACGCAGGCGGGTGACCAGCTCCGCGTCGAGCATGTCCGGCTCCATGTGCTCGCCGAGGCGCTCGAGCATGTCGGCCGCGACGCTGAGCAGGACGTCCGCATCGGCGATGAAGAACTGGGGCTCGTTGTTGTATCGGACCAGCGTCAGCCGTCCCTGGAGGGTCAGGCCAGACTCGGTGTGCAGCACCTGGGTACCGAAGTTGTGGCCCTGGATACCGTCGGGGTTGTTCAGGAAGTTCAGCGCGTTGTCGATCACGAGGCCGAACCGCGCGCGCCACGACACGAGGCGCTCCTGGACCTCGGTCGTCAGCCCCATCTCACCGAGCTCCTCGAACACGCCACGGTCCACGGTCAGCAGACCGACGAGGGTCGATCCCGCCCGGGGCCCGAGCATGACCTGCAGCGAACGCTCGAGAGTGAAGACGTCGGCGTCGAAGCGCGGGCTGGTGGTGACCTCCGCCAGGAGGTCCTCGACGTTATCGAGCTGCCCGGGATCGGCCAGCGCGTTGGCCAGGTTGTGGATCTCCTCCCGGAACAGGAATCGCTCTTCGTGATCGAGCATCGGAGCCAACCTCCTGGCGAGTGTGCTGCGCCGATGCGTCCCGGGCGCCGCCTGCGGGCACCCGGATCGGCCCGTCGGACTAGGGGTAGAGGCCGCGCAGGGTCGTGGCCTCCGCCACGCGGGCCACCGCCACCATGTACGCGGCGGTCCGCATGTCGACCTCGTGGTGCTCGCTCATCGCGTGCACGGCTTCGAAGGCACGGTCCATGATCTCCCTGAGGCTCTCGTTGATGCGGGCTTCGGTCCAGAAGAAGCACTGCATGTCCTGCACCCACTCGAAGTACGACACCGTCACGCCGCCGGCATTGCAGAGGATGTCGGGGATCATGAAGATGCCGCGGTCGTGGAGGATCTCATCCGCCTCCGGCGTGGTCGGCCCGTTGGCGGCCTCGGCCACGACCTTGGCCTTGACGTGCGGCGCGTTGTGCCGGGTGATCTGGTTCTCGAGCGCCGCCGGTACGAGGATGTCGCACTCGACCGTCAGGAGCTCCTCGTTGTCGATCTCGACGGAGCCCGGGAAGCCGACGACCGTGCCGTGCTCCTGCTTCCAGGCATTCACCTTGGCCGGATCGAGGCCCGACGGGTTGTGGATGCCGCCGGTCGAGTCGCTGACCGCGATGATGCGCGAGCCCTCCGCGGCGAGCAGCGTCGCGGCGATCGTGCCGGCGTTGCCGTAGCCCTCGATCGCGACGGTCGCTCCCTCGAGCGGATTGTTCGTCGCCTTCGCCCACTGCTGAAGGGTGAAGACCGTGCCGCGCGCGGTCGCCTCGTTGCGTCCCAGCGAGCCGCCGACGGCGATCGGCTTGCCGGTCACGACCCCGGCGATCGTGTACCCGTGGTGCATGGAGTACGTGTCCATGATCCAGGCCATGGTCTGGGCGTTCGTGTTCACGTCGGGCGCGGGAATGTCGCGCTCCGGACCGATGAGCACGCTGATCTCGGTCGTGAAGCGACGCGTCAGGCCCTCGACCTCGCGGAGGCTGAGATGCTTCGGATCGACGATCACGCCGCCCTTGGCGCCGCCGTACGGGATGTTCACGACCGCGCACTTCCAGGTCATCCACATCGCCAGCGCGCGGACCTCGTCGAGGGTCACGTCCTGGTGGTAGCGGATGCCGCCCTTGCCGGGCCCGCGGCTGACGTTGTGCTGGACGCGGTGCCCGGTGAAGACCTGGACGCTGCCGTCGTCCATGGTGACCGGGAAGTTCACGGTGAGCTCGCGCTGCGGCACGCGAAGGACGCGGCGCATCCCGTCGTCGAGGTCGAGCTTGTCGGCGGCGTGGTCGAACTGGGACTGGGCGACGGCCCAGATGTTCGGCGCTTCCGCCACCGGGTTCTGGCTGGCCATCAGATGCGGCGAATGCCTCCTGCTGCAGTCGCGGCATCCGGCGCCTCTGCACGCCCATGTGTCGAAGGCGGAAGCAGGCCGAATCGCGGGTGACGGTTGCCGATTCTAGCGCACGTCCCGTTCCGGTCTCCGGTACGAAGGAGCCTGTGGGCGTTCCCATGCGCCCGCTACGATCGGCGCCGATGACCACGGCCGATGTCCTCGATGCCCCGCCGCCGGCCCTCGGCGCTCGCCACGCTGAGGAGATCGCGCGCACGTCCTACGGCCTCGACGCCGTCGCCGAGCCGCTCGTCAGCGAACGCGACCAGAACTTCCGCCTGACCGATGCGTCCGGCGCGGCGTGGGTCCTGAAGGTCTCGAACGCCGCCGAGGACCAGGGAGTCGTCGAGATGGAGGTGGCCGCGGTCGAGCTGGATCGCGTCGGTCGATCCCGGCCTCCCGGTGCCGGTGGCGCGGCCGGCGCTCGACGGGTCCACCGTCACCACTGCCGTGGTGGACGGCGCCGCGCACCTGGTCCGCCTGCTGCCGCTCCTGCCTGGGCGCTCCGCGGCGCCGACCGAGCTGGATCCCGAGGCCCTGACGCACATCGGCGAGGTCGTGGGCCGCATCGGCCTGGCGCTGCGCGGGTTCTTCCATCCGTCCGCCGGCCGGACGATCTGGTGGGACCAGCGGCACCTCCCCGACCTGGCTCGCCGCGTGTCGCTGACCGATGCGCCCGAGCGGCGCGAGCTCCTGGGCCGCGTCCTGGAGCGGTTCCAGCGGCGCGTGGTCCCGGCGCTGCCGACGCTTCGCTCGCAGCTCATCCACAACGACGTGACCCTCGACAACCTGCTCCTCGACGACGACGACCGCGTCACCGGCATCATCGACTTCGGCGACATGGCGCATACCGCGCTGATCCTGGACGTGCCCGCCACGCTCCAGTCGCTCGTTCGCGACCGCACGGACCTGTTCGAGGTCACCGAGGCGTTCCTGGCGGGATACGCATCGGTCCTGCCGCTCGAGGAGGTCGGAGGCGGAGCTGCTCGGCGACCTGCTGGCCGGGCGGATGGCGCAGACGATCCTCATCTCGGCCTGGCGCATGCCGCAGCACCCGGACAACGAGTACATCCGCGGCTGGGCCGGCCCCGCGTGGGAGCTGCTCGAGCAGATCGAGGCGATCGGCTTCGACGAGGCGTCGCGGCGGATGGCGGCCATCGCCCGAGCGCCGCTCCGTCGCTCGACGGCCGCCGACGACCAGCTTCTCGCCCGCCGGCACCGGGTGCTGGGGACCGCGCTCGAGTCGCTCTCCTACCGGCACCCGCTCCACCTCGTGCGCGGCGACGGCGCATGGATGGAGGCGGCCGACGGCCGGCGCTATCTCGATGCCTACAACAACGTGCCGGTCGTCGGACACGCCCACCCGCGGGTGGTGGCCGCCATCGCCCGCCAGGCCGCGACGCTGAACACGAACACGCGCTACCTGCACGAGCACGTCGTCGAGCTGGCGGAGCGACTCGTCGCGACCATGCCCGACGGCCTCGACACGGTCCTGTTCGTCAACTCCGGCTCGGAGGCGAACGACCTCGCATGGCGCCTGGCCACGCTGTACACCGGAGCCGATGCGGGCCTCGCCACCGCCTGGAGCTACCACGGCGTCACGGCGGCCGTCGCCGATGTCACGGCCTCCGAGTGGCCCGACGGCGAGCAACCCGACGGCGTCGAGGTCTTCGACGCGCCCGACACGTACCGCGGCCCCTACGCCGATGCGGACGATCCCGCCTCGGTCGGCCGTGCCGAGATCGTCGCCGCCGTGGGCCGCCTGGCGGAGCGCGGGCGGCGTCCGGCGGCGCTGTACATTGACTCCACCTTCACCGCGGATGGCATCTTCGTGCCCGAACCTGCGACGGTGGCCGCGATCGTGGCTGCCGCGCGCGATGCGGGCGCCCTCTTCGTCGCCGACGAGGTGCAGTCGGGCCACGGCCGGACCGGCGAGCTGTGGGGCTTCTCCCGCTGGGGCGTGACGCCGGACATCGTCACGCTGGGCAAGCCGATGGGCAACGGCCATCCCATCGCGGCCGTCATCACCCGCGCCGAGATCGTCGACCGCTTCGGCGCCAGCACGACCTTCTTCTCGACCTTCGGCGGCAACCCCGTGGCCTGCGCGGCTGCCCTGGCCGTGCTCGATGTGCTCGAGCAGGAGGGACTGGTGGCCCGAGCCGCGACCATCGGCGATCGGCTGCGCTACGGACTCGCGGCGCTGGCAACCCGCCACGAGGCGATCGGCGACATCCGAGGGCGTGGGCTGATGACCGGCGTCGAGCTGGTGCGCGATCGGGCCTCGCGCGAGCCCGCGGGCGATCTCGCGACGCGCGCCAAGGACGAGATGGCCGAGCGCGGTGTGCTCATCGGCACGACCGGTCGGCTCGGGAACACGCTCAAGATCCGTCCGCCGCTCTGTCTCAGCGAGGACGAGGCCGACCTGATCGTGACGACGCTTGGCGGAGTCCTGGACGATTTGTCCGGCTAAACGGTCTCGACCGCCATCGCCACCGCTCCCCCGCCGCCGAGGCACAGGGTGGCGAGCCCCTTCCCGCCGCCGCGCCGACGCAGCTCGTACAGCAGCGTGGTCAGGACCCGCGCGCCCGAGGCGCCGATCGGGTGACCCAGGGCGATTGCCCCGCCGTTGACGTTGACGCGATCCCAGTCGAAGCCGAGCTCGTTGCCGTCGGCGAGGACCTGGGCCGCGAACGCCTCGTTGATCTCGATCAGGTCGAAGTCGGCCACCGAGCCTCCGACTTTCTCGATCAGCCGCTGCACGCCCGTGATGGGGGCCTCGAACAGCCACTCCGGCGCGACGTCGGCCTGGGCGTAGCCGGTGATGCGGGCCAGTCGGCTGCGCGCCGTTCAGGGCCTCCTCGGAGCCGATGACGACCGCGGCGGCGCCATCGGTGATGCCGGGCGCGTTGCCGGCGGTGACCGTTCCGCCGTCGGGCTGGAAGGCCGGCTTCAGCTTCGCCAGCGCCTCGGCGCTGGTGTCGGCGCGTGGTCCCTCGTCGGCCGAGATCACGGTGTCGCCCTTCTTGCCGGGGACGGTGACCGGCACGATCTCCTCGTCGAAGCGGCCTGCCTCCTGGGCGGCGATCGCGCGCTCGTGAGATCGGAGGGCGAACGCGTCCTGCGCTTCGCGGCCGACGTCGTGCTTGGCAGCGACGCGCTCGGCGTGCATGCCCATGTGCACGTTGCAGGTCGAGCACCACAGGCCGTCGTGGACGGTCGAGTCGACGACGGTGCCGTTGCCGAGCCGGTAGCCGGTGCGCGCCTGCGGCAGCAGGTAGGGCGCCATGTTCATGCTCTCCATGCCGCCGGCCACGATGAGGTCGGCGTCGCCGGCACGAATGGCCGATGCGCCCATCATCACCGCCTTCAGCCCGGAGCCGCAGACCTTGTTGATGGTCGTGGCGCTGACGCCCTCCGGCAGGCCGGCCCTCAGGGCAGCCTGGCGGGCAGGCGCCTGGCCGACGCCCGCCTGGAGGACCTGGCCCATGATCGCCTCGTCGACATTCTCCGGGGCGATCCCAGCGCGCTCCACGGCGGCGCGGATGGCAGTGGCGCCCAGCTCGACGGCCGGCGTGGTGGACAGCCCGCCACCGAACTTGCCGATCGGCGTCCTGGCGGCGGAGAGAATGTAGACGTCACGCATGCCCGCATGGTACGCCGCATCAGCTGACGTGGCCCGGGATCGAACTGATCGACGGTGCGGCACACTCATACGAGTGAGCGGCGCCAATCCGAGCGCGTCGCCCGCGAGGTAGATGGCGTGAACCACGACCTGGTGTCGCGGGCCCAGCAAGGCGACGAGAGCGCCTTCGCGGACCTTGCGTACGGCATGGGGAATCGGCTGTTCACGGTGGCGCATCGGATCCTGCGCGACGTCGACCTCGCCGAGGATGCCACCCAGCAGGCGATCGTCGCCATCTGGCGTGAGCTTCCCGGACTCCGCGACCCGGCCCGCTTCGAGGCCTGGTCGTATCGCGTCGTCGTCAACGCGTGCTATGCGCAGGCGCGCGCCCAGCGGCGATGGAGTCCGTCTCTGCATGTGCTCGAGACCGATCACGGCGCCGGAGACCCTCAGCTCTCCGTCGCCGACCGCGACCAGCTGGAACGCGGGTTCCGTAGGCTGCCTCCGGAGCAGCGCGCGGTCCTCGTGCTCCAGCACTATCTCGACCTGACCCTGCCGCAGATCGCCGACACGCTCGGCGTACCGATCGGAACCGTCCGATCGCGGCTTCACTACGCACGCCGTGCCATGCGTGCCGCCCTCGAGGCGGACGCACGGCCGGCCCTCAGCGGGAGTCGACCGTCATGACCCACGAGCGGGACCTCGATCGCGTGCTCGACCGATGGATGGACGACGGTCCAACCGTCGTCGCCGACCGCGTGATCGCGACGGCGATGACCGATGTGCACACGACACGACAACGCGGCGCCCGATGGGTGCTGCTGAAGGAGCTCTTCATGACCATGAAGCCTGCAGCGACGCTCCTCGCGGTGACCCTCGTCGCCGCGCTGGGCATCGCCGTGTATCAATTCCTGTTGGGAGGCCCGAGCACCATCGGCGACCCACCGCCCACACCAACCCCCCGAGCCTTCGAGGAATCGGTGGGAGCGCTCGAGCCCGGCACGTACGTGTCGTCGATCGAGTCGGTCGCGGTCACCTTTACGGTTCCAGCGGGCTGGAACCGCGAGCCGGGCTCGCCTGAGTTGGCTGGGCCCATCGCCGACGACGGTGGACTCAGCTTCTGGGTCGTTACGGACCTCTTCGCCGATCCATGTCGGTTCGAGCTGGGCACCCTCGACCCGCCACCTGGGCCGAGCGTCGACGATCTCGCCAACGCTCTCGCAGCGCAGCCAGGCGTCGATGCGGCCCCACCGTCGGATGTCGTCGTCGACGGATACGCTGGCAAGTACGTCGAATACACGACACCGGCAGAAACGGACTGCCCTTCGTTCGGCGCGTGGCAGACTCCGTCCGGCGCGGTTCTCTTCCCGAGCACTGACGCCAGGTACTGGGTCATCGACGTCGATGGCACACGGCTCGTGATGCTCGCCTACCTGTGGGACGTCGCAACCCAGCAGGGGAGCGCCGAGCTTCAGGCGATCATCGACTCGGTCGAGATCACGCCCTGAGCCGATTCATCGGCGCCAACCCTGCCCCGACGGGGCCGGCCGCGAGCCGGCCTCGTCCGTTACGGCCTGGTATCAGCGGTGTCGAACAGGTAGGCGATCTTGTCGGCCCAGTTCTGGAGGACGACCCGGTTCTTCGTCTTCAGTGACGGGGTCAGCTCGCCGGCCTCCTCGGAGAGCAGCCGCGGGAGCAGCGCGACGCGCCGCGGGCGCTCGTAGATCGCGAACGGCTCGAGCGTGCGCTTGACCTCGGCATCGAACAGCTTCTCGACCGCCTTCTCCTCGATCAGCTGCTCCGGCGGCATCTCGGCGGCGATGCCGTTGGCCGCGGCCCACGCGCCGAGCTCGTCGAAGTCCGGGGCGATCAGCGCGCCGGTGTAGGCCTGGCGGTCGCCGAGGATCACCGCCTGGGCCACGAAGCGCGAGGTGGACAGGGCGGCCTCCATCGGCGCCGGAGACACGTTCTTTCCATTGCCGAGGACGATGATGTTCTTCAGCCGATCCGTGATCCGGATCCGGCCGATCTCGTCGAGCTCACCGATGTCGCCGGTGTGGAACCAGCCGTCGGGCTCGATCGCCTTGGCCGTCTCCTCCGGAGCGTTGAGGTACCCCTGCATGATCTGCGGCCCGCGGACGAGGATCTCGCCCGTCTCGGCGTCGATCTTCACCTCGGAGCCCGGAGCCGGCCGGCCGACCGTTCCGAACACGAAGTCATCGGGCCGGTTGATGCTGACGAACGGCGACGTCTCGGTCAGACCGTATCCCTCGAGCACGAGCATCCCCATGCCGTAGAAGAACTCGCCGATCTCCCGCGACAGCGGCGCCGAGCCGGAGACGAAGTAGCGGACCCGGCCCCCCGTTCGGTCGCGAATCTTGCCGAAGACGAGCCTATCGGCGATCTGCAGCTGGAGGGATAGCCATGGCGAGTTGGGCTTGCCCTCCAGATGGTTCGCGTACTTCTTGGCGCCGAGTCCGGCGGCCCAGTGGAAGATCCGCTGGCGGGTCGGGGACCCGGCCTCGACGGCAGAGTGGACGCGGGCGTAGACCCGCTCGTACAGGCGCGGTACCGATCCCATGACCGTCGGGTGCACTTCGATCATGTTCGCCGGCAGGCGCTCGATCAGCGCTTCGGCGAAGACGACCGCGGCACCGCGGCCCAGCGCCACGACCTCGTCCACGATGCGTCCGTAGATGTGGCTCAGGGGCAGGAATGCGAGGAAGACATCGGTCTCGTAGAAGTCGACGACCTGGGTAGCGGCCTCGAAGTTGAACAGCAGGTTGCCATGGCTGAGCATGGCGCCCTTGGGATTGGCCGTGGTGCCCGAGGTGTGGATCACCGTGGCGAGGTGATCGCGATCGATGGCCTGGATCCCGTCGAGCCACGCCCGCCGGTTCGCCGCGTCCATGTCGGCGCGCGCCATCACGTCGTCGAGCGTCATGGTCCCCGGCGGAAGCTTGCCGCTCGCTTCGAAGCTGATCACATGCTCGAGGGTCGGGCATTCGCCGCGAATCGACTCGATCTTGGCCGCCTGCTGTGCATTCTCGACGAAGATCGCCTTGGCCTTGACGTTGTTGATGACGAAGGCCGCCTGGCCCGGCTCCGACTGCGGATAGATCGGGCATGTGACGGTGCCGAGCGCCAGGGACGCCAGATCGCTGACCGACCATTCCGGACGGGTGCGCGCGATGATGCAGACGCTGTCGCCGTCGCGGATTCCCAGGTCCTTCAGGCCGAGCGACAGGCCCGTGACCCAGTCCCACATCTCGCGATACGTGCGGCTCGTCCACGTCGCCTCGTCGGAGCCCTCGGCCCGCTGCGCTTTGGTGAGCTTCCAGCGCATCGCTTCGCGCGTGGAGTGCTTCTCGGCGGCCCGGCGTACGAGGTCGACCACGTTGCGAGCCGCATCCTCGGGCGCCACGACCAGCGGTTCGATCGAGGGTGTCTGCATGAGCCGCGGCTCTGCCTGAGCGAGAGCCGGCTCGGCCGGCGTCGTGGTCTCGGCCGCCGGATCGGTCGTGGTCGTCATCGGTTCGATCTCCTGAAGTTGACCGCCCCATCCTGCGGCACCGTGTCTGCGGTTCGTCTACGGAGCGCGCTCACGTCTCGTGTCGCATGGCGTCGAGCAGCTGCTGGGCCACGATGAGCCGATGGATCTGGTTGGTGCCCTCGTAGATCTGGGCGCCTTTCGCGTCGCGCATGAGGCGCTCGACCGGGTTGTCGCGCGAGTATCCCGCGCCTCCGTAGATCTGCACGGCGTCGGTGGTCACCCGCATCGCAACGTCCGACGCGTACCACTTCGCCATGCTCGACGGTGAGTTGATCGGCTGCCCCGCGTCGCGAAGCCTGGCTGCTCGCCACGTCAGCAGCCGCGCCGCGTCCACGGCCACCGCCATCTCGGCCAGCATGCCCTGGATCATCTCCTGGTCGGCGATGGCGCGGCCGAACTGCCGTCGCTGGAGCGCGTAGCGCGCCGCAAGCTCGAGTGCGCTGCGGGCCAGCCCGACGCACGTGGCGGCGATGCTGATCCGACCCGCCCCGAGCGCGGAGAGCGCGACCCGCAGCCCGTCGCCCTCCTCGCCCAGCCGGTTCGCGGCCGGGACACGAGCCTCCTCAAAGACGAGCTCGTAGCCGGTCGTGCCGCGGATGCCCATCTTCCGTTCCTTGCTGCCGAGGCGGAAGCCGGGCGTATCGGCCTCGACCACGAAGGCGGTGATGCCGGCCTTGCCCTGGGAGCGATCAACCGTCCCGAACACGACGTACCGGGCGGCCTCACCGCCGTTCGTGATCCAGATCTTCGTCCCGGTGAGCAGGTAGTCGTCGCCGTCGCGGGTAGCAGTCAGGGCGATGGCTGCGGCATCGGATCCGGCCTGCGGCTCGGTGAGGGCGAACGCACCGAGCTCACGCCCGGCGGTCATCGGCGGCAGGAAGCGGTCCTTCTGCTCGTCCGTGCCGTTGGCGAAGATGCAGAGCTGGCTCAGGATGTGGACGCTGAAGCTGACGGCCAGGCCCATATCGGCCGCAGCGATCTCCTCCGCGGCAAGCGCCCAGGCGAACGTACCCATTCCGGCGCCGCCGTACGCCTCCGGGTACGGGATCCCGGTCAGCCCTAGCTCCCCCGCGCGATGGAAGAGCGCGATGTCGTACCGCTCCTCCTCGTCGCGCTGCGCGGCACCGGGGGCAACCTCCCGATGCGCCCATTCCCGCACCGTGTCGCGGACCGTTCGCTCCTCCTCGCTCAGCGCGAAGGGGTCGCGCGTCGGCGCGGTCTCGACGGCCATCAGCCGATCTTCGCTCCCATCTCGTCGTAGGCGTAGAAGCCGCGGCCACTCTTCCGCCCGAGGTGCCCAGCCGTGACCATCTGCCGCAGGAGCGGCGCCGCCCGGAACTTCGGGTCGCCGAAGCCGCGGTACAGGACGTCCATCACATTGAGCATCACGTCGTTGCCGATGAAGTCGCTCAGCTCCAGCGGGCCCATCGGATGATTGAGGCCCAGCTTCGCCCCGGTGTCGATGTCGGCGGCCGTGCCGGTCGACTCCATGAGCGCGAAGACCGCCTCGTTGATGAACGGCCCCAACATCCGGTTCACCAGGAAGCCCGGCATGTCCTTCGACTCGATCACCGTCTTTCCCAGCTCCTCGGCGAACGTGCGGCAGGCGTCGTGGGTCGCATCGTCGGTCTCGAGTCCACGGATGATTTCGATCAGCCCCATCACCGGCACGGGCGAGAAGAAGTGAAGGCCGATGAACCTCTGGGCGCGGTCGGTCGCCGTCGCGAGGCTGGTGATGCTGATGCTGCTGGTGTTGCTGGCGAAGATCGCATCGGCGTCCGCGACCTTCGTGATCGCCTCCCAGGTGGCGCGCTTCACGCCCTCATCCTCGAAGACGGCCTCGATCACGATGTCATGGCCCGCCGCCGCATCCGTGCCGGCAGCGGTGGCGATCCGCCCGAGGATGTCCTCGCCGGCCGACTCGTCCATCTTGCCCTTGTCGACCTGTCGCTTCAGGTTCGAGCCGATGCGGGCCTTGCCCTGCGCGGACAGCTCCCCGGTCCGATCCGAGAGCGTCACCTGCTTGCCGGCGGCAGCGCTCACCTGCGCGATGCCGTGGCCCATCAGGCCTGCGCCGATGACGAAGACGCGGTCGATGCTCATGGAGGTAGCAGCGTACCAGCGCGGGTTGCGATTCGGTTGCCCCGCTTGCCATCCGCGCCCCGACGCCGCCTAGGCGTCGTCCAGGAGCAGCTCCGCGGCAGACACCGGGTCGAGCTGGCGCGCGGCGACGCGCTCGATGACGTCGTCATAGGCCGAGCGAGCCGCGCCGCGCCGGGCGGCGAGGTCGGCCATCGCGCGACGGACCTGGTTGGCCGCACGCTCCCGCGCGGCCAGGGGCTCACGCGCGACCGCTCGATGCGCCTCGATGGCATCGGCCAGGGCCGCGACGCCATCCCCGGTGGTCGCGGTGGTGAGCATCACCGGCGGCGGCTGCCGCTCAATCCGCCCGCCGGCCGTCGAGAGCATGGCGCGCAGCTGGCGCGCTGCGCGGTCGGCGCCCGGTCGATCCCCCTTGTTGACCGCGATGATGTCGGCGACCTCCAGCAGACCGGCCTTGATGGCCTGCACCTCGTCGCCCATGTCGGGAACCTCGACCACCACCGTGGTCTCGGCGAGACGCGCGATCTCGATCTCCGACTGGCCGGCGCCGACGGTCTCGATGAGGATCGGGTCGAAGCCGGCTGCATCCAGAGCAGCGGCGGCAATCCACGTCGTCGCCGCCAGCCCGCCCAGCTCGCCGCGGGACGCCATCGAGCGCATGAAGACATCGCGGTCGGCCGCGTGCTCCATCATCCGGATCCGGTCGCCAAGGATCGCGCCACGGGTGTACGGCGAGCTCGGGTCGACGGCGAGGATGCCAACGCGGCGGCCGCGCTGCCGCCACACCGTGATGAGCGAGCTGACGAGCGTCGACTTTCCGCTGCCCGGTGGCCCGGTGATGCCGACCAGGTGCGCCCCGCGCCCGGCGGCGAACAGGGCGGGAAGCTCCGCACGGACGGAGGGGTCGCCGTTCTCGATCCGGGTCAGCAGCCGGGCGAGAGGACGGCGCTCCCCGGCAGCAAGCTCATCGACCATCGGTCGGCAGCGTATATAGCGGATATACGCCGTGGCTCATGTTCGGGTGACGTGCTCGCGGAAATAGCGCGCGATCTGGCCGATGCTCGTGCCCGGGCCGAAGATCTCGGCGATGCCGGCCTCCTTGAGCTTCACGACGTCGACATCCGGGATGATCCCGCCGGCCGCAACGAGGACGTCGGCCATGCCCCGTTCGCGGAGCAGCTGGACGGTCCGCGGAAGGAGCGCCATGTGGGCGCCGGACAGGATCGAGAGGCCGACGACGTCCACGTCCTCCTGCTCGGCGGCGTCGGCGATCATCTCGGGCGTCTGGCGCAGCCCGGTATAGATCACCTCGAATCCCTCGTCGCGCAGGCCGCGCGCGAGGACCTTCGCCCCCCGGTCGTGCCCGTCGAGCCCGGGCTTGGCGATGAGGACGCGAATGGGCGTGTCGTCCATGCCGGCCGATTCTAGCGGGCGGCCATCGCATGCATGCACGGCGCGCGCTGGGCCCTAGGCAGCGGCCCCGTAGCCGCGGCTTCGGTCTCAGAGGGCCGGGTTCGCCCGGGCCTCTCCTTGCGCCTCAGCCAGCCGGTCGATCTCCGCCGCCAGATCGATGTCGCGCCGCGTGATCGCCTTCGCCGCGTGGGTCGTGAGCTCGAACGTGACGGTCCGGTACCCCGTGATATGGACGTCGGGATGATGGTTCGCCGCGTCGGCGGCGTCGGCCACGGCGCGCACGAGGTCGGCGGCGGCGGTGAATCCTGCGACCGTGACCGATCGGCGAATGAGGTCGCCGTCACGAGACCAGTCGGGAAGGTCGGCGAGCGCGGCCGCCAGCTCGTCATCGGTCAGGGGATCGGCGTACGGCATCGGCTCAGGACGACCCCGACTTGCCAATGAGGCCCATGAATTCCGCGCGGGTCCTGGCATCGCGCCGGAACGTTCCGGTCATGCTCGAGGTGACCATCGTCGCCTGCTGCTTCCGGACGCCACGCATCATCGTGCACAGATGCGTGGCCTCCACGACGCACGCGACGCCCTTGGGCTCGAGCTTCTCCATGAGGAACTCGGCCACCTGCACGGTGAGCCGCTCCTGCACCTGGAGGCGGTGCGCGTACATATCGACGATGCGCGGAATCTTAGACAGGCCGATTACCCGGCCCTTCGGCAGGTAGCCGACGTGCGCCTTGCCGATGAACGGCAGCAGATGATGCTCGCACAGGCTGAAGAACTCGATATCGCGCACGACGACCATCTCGTCGTAGTCGACGCTGAAACACGCGCCGTTGATCAGCGCGTCCGGGTCAACGTGGTAGCCCGCCGTAAGCTCGTCGTACATCCGCCGCACGCGCTCCGGCGTGCGCGCCAGGCCTTCCCGGGCGGGATCCTCGCCGATCTCGGCGAGCAGGGTGCGGACTGCCTCTTCGAGCGAGGTGTCGTCGGATGCCGTCATGGCCAAGATGATACGGGCTTGACCCTCGACCCCCTGTCGCGGGTGGTGCGCGGACGCTACACTCGACCACGCCCATCCGATGCCCGGACGACTCCGCGACCCATGCGACAGAGGCCCTCATGATCCGTCATCCGAGCTCGAGACCGTCTCGTTTGGGCATCCTCCACCTCTCCGCCCGCGACCCGCTCGGCGACGCACTCGGCAGGCGTCTCGATGACGATTGGCACTGGTTCCGTCACGTCCGCCCTGGCGGCATCGAGGCGATTGACGCGGTCCTGGTCGGCCCCGGCGGGACGTGGGCGATCGCCACGGTCGGCGAGCGTGGCCGGTTCGCCCACCGCAACGGCCACTGGTACCGGTGGAACCGAAGCACCGAGTCGTGGGTGCCCTGGGATCCGGCGCCGATCACTGCGGCCCGCCTGGCGGCGCGCCGCCTCAGCCTCTACCTCGAGCGCGCCGCGCTCCCGTCGGCGGTCGAGGCGATCCTTGCGCCCCACGTCGAGATGGACGTGCACGCCGAGCCCAACGACCCCATCGGCCTTGTCGTCCAGCGCGAGCCGGAGCGCGTGGTCGGTCTCGTCACCGCCGAGCCGGTGCTCACCCAGCCGCAGGTCGATCGGATCGTTGCGCTGCTGGATCCGCGTCAGCCGCTCCCGCAGCTGGCTCCCTCGACACCTCGCGGGTGATCCGGGCGTAGACCAGGACGATCACCAGGCCGGCCGTCCAGCCGGCCAGCACGTCGGTCGGGTAGTGCACGCCCAGCCAGACGCGAGACACGCCGATACCGAGGACGAGGACTCCGAGACCGATGATCACCCCCGCTCGCACCGCGCCGGGCAGGCGCGAGCGGCTGATGAGCACCGCCAGGACCCCGTACGCCACCATCGACAGCGTGGCGTGGCCGGACGGAAAGCTGAAACCGTGCTCAACGATGATCGGCTCGAGCACGTCCGGTCGCGTCCGGGCCACGACGGCCTTCACCAGCTCCACGCCGATCGCGGCCAGGCCGATCGTCGCCGCACCGATGAGCCCGTGGCGCCACGGCCCGATGGCGGCGCCGACGGCGAAGGTCAGGCCGGCCACGACGATCACCGCACCGGTCGATCCCAGCTCGCTCCACGGTCGGAGGAACGCGAGGGCGCCGAGTGTCACGGGATCCCGGATCGCGTCGATGATCGCGCGGTCGAACGCGTTGCTGGCGTCGACCATCACGAGCACGGCCATCGCGATGAACAGAAGGACGCCGCCCAGGATCAGCAGCGTGGGCCGGTCGGGCATGGGCCGGAAGTCTAGGGCGGCCACGTATCATCCGCAGGCGTGAGCACCCCGAGCCGCCGCGCCGCGCTGGCGCTCCTTGTCATCGGCGTCGCCTTCGGCGCCGCCTGGTTCCTGCCGACCCTCGCGGTAGCGGTCATCTGGCCGCTCTACCTCGTCGTGCCGGGCTGGGCGGTCGTGGCCGCACTGCGACCCCGGATCGACGGGGCCGGCCGGATCGGCCTGGCCATCGTGGGCTCGGTCGCGATCTCGACGCACCTCGTGTACTGGCTGAGCCATCTCGCGGGCGGCTACGGGCGGAGCGTCGTGTTCGTTGTCGCCGCGGTGCTTGCCGCCCCGATCGTGATCGCGGCCTGGCGTGGCGATCGGCCACCCCCGCCCCAGGTCTTCCGTCCGTCCGGCGGCGGGCTGCTGGTGGCCGGTCTTGCGGCGATCGTGGTCGGAGCCACGCTGTCGGTCGGGCTGTGGCGGATCACCGGGACCGGTGTGAGCTCCGGCGGCTCGAACTGGAGCGACCTCGGAGTGCACCTGTCCATTGCCGAGACGCTGAACGCCGGTGCGAACTTCCCGCCCGAGGTGCCGTACTTCGCGGGCGCCCCCCTCGTGTACCACTGGTTCGCCGACTTCCACGCCGCGATCCTGGCCGAGGCGGCCGGGCTCTTCTCGATCCCGGCCATGGTGATCCAATCCGCCGTGCTGGCGGCCGCTCTGGCCCTGCTCGCATACTCGCTCGGCCGGCGCCTGACGCTCACCGATCGACGGCGCATCGGCCTCCTGGCCGCCACGCTCGCCGTCTTCGCCGGAGGGCTTGGCTACGTGCGCTTCATGGGCGACCTGACCGCGGGCCTCGGAGGTCCGCTGGAGCTCGTCGCGGCCAACAGCTACGACAACCAGTGGCTCACCGAATGGCCGTACTTCCGCATTCCGTCGGTGATGGCCACCGGCCTGCTCGCCCACCGCGCGACTGCCGCCGGGCTGCCGATGCTGGCCGGCGCGATCCTGCTCTTCGTCGCCGGCCTGCCGACGGCTCGGCAGCGCGCCGCCGGATGGCGAGACCGCCCCTGGATCATCGCCGCGGCCGGAACGATGGGGGCGCTCCTCGCCCCGTTTCACTTCTTCTACCTTCCCGCCTTCCCGCTGCTTGCCCTCGCGTGGGTGTTGACCGGCCGGCGGCTGCTGGACGCCGATGCGCCCCGCAACGCGCTCGCACTGCTCGCCCCATTCCTGCTGCTGGCCGCTCCGTTCGTCGTGGCGCCTGCGCTCCAGGCCAGCGGGTCGGGCGCGCTGCAGCTCGTCACCGGCTGGCCTTCCGCCCCGCGCGAGGACGGCGTCCTGGGAGTCGTCTTCTTCTATCTCACCAACCTGGGAGTGCCGTTCATCCTCGCCCTGGCGGCGCTCGTGATCCCCGGGCTGCCACACCGGGCCTTCGTGGCGGCGTGGATCATCGGCCTGTTCGCGATCCCGAACGTCGTCCAGGCCAGCGTCATCGACTTCGACATGAACAAGTACTTCCAGGCGATGTGGATCGCGGTGGCGATCGCGGCGGCCTGGCTGATGCGTGGCTGGTCCACCCTCGCCGTTGCGGCCGTTCTGCTGGTCAGCATCCCGTCGCCGCTGCTCGTCGCCGCGTGGACGGCGACATCAAATCTCCAGGTCATGTCGGCGGAGGATCTCGCCGCGTCGCGCTGGGTGGCCGCGAACACGCCGGCCGATGCCGTATTCGTCACCGACGGCTGGGTGAACTCGCTGACCGATGCCGCCGGGCGCAAGCGCCTGACCACGTTCGGGCCGTACGTCGCCAACCTCGGCTACTCCCCGGACCAGCGGATCAGCAATGTGACGTCGATCTACTGCGGCGGCGACCCGGCCCTGTCGGCGTCGTTGATGCGCCAGTACGGCGCGACCCACCTCGTCGACGCAAGCCCTCCGCAGCCGTGTGGCGCGCCCGTCGACTTCGGGTCATCGGCCGAGTTCACGCTCGTGTACGACGCCGGCCCACGGATCTGGGCGCTCGTCGAGCCCTGAGCTCCGTCCCTATCATGGGCCGATGCAGGACGACTCCGGCGCCGTCGTCGCTTTCGAGCACGTCACTAAGCAGTACCCGGGCGCCGAGGCGCCGGCTGTCAGCGACCTGAACCTCGTCATCCCGGCCGGCGAGATCTGCGTGCTGGTCGGCCCGTCGGGCTGCGGCAAGACCACCTCGATGAAGATGGTGAACCGCCTGATCGAGCCGACCAGCGGACGGATAACGATCGACGGAGAGGACGTCGCAGCCCTGCCGGCGGTCCAGCTCCGGCGCCGGATCGGGTACGTGATCCAGCAGGTCGGGCTGTTCCCGCACCTGACAGTCGGGGCGAACGTGGCGGTCGTCCCGAACCTGCTCGGCTGGGACCGCGCGCGCATCGCGGGGCGCACCGACGAACTGCTCGAGCTGGTCGGCCTGGAGCCGGGTGACTACCGGGACCGGTACCCGAACGAGCTGTCTGGCGGCGAGCGCCAGCGGGTCGGCGTCGCCCGAGCACTGGCGGCGGATCCGCCGGTCATGCTGATGGACGAGCCGTTCGGCGCGGTCGATCCGATTCGGCGCGAGCGCCTTCAGAACGAGTTCCTGCGCCTCCAGGACCGATTCCGCAAGACAATCATCTTCGTCACGCACGACGTCGACGAGGCCATCAAGATGGGCGACCACATCGCCATCCTCCAGCGCGGCGGGATCCTGGCCCAGTACGACGCTCCCGCAGCGATCCTCGCCAACCCTGCAACCGAGTTCGTCGAACGCTTCGTCGGCGCGGACCGGGGGCTGAAGCAGCTGTCCCTGGCCCGGGTGCGGGACCTCGAGCTGCTGCCGCCGGTCATCGTGCACGCCGGCGAGGACCGCGCGACGGTGCGGCGCCGGCTCGACCGCGTCGAGGAGCTCGAGTACGCGCTGCTCGTGGACGATGGCAACCGGCCGCTCGGCTGGATCGACCAGCACGTCCTGTCCGGCAGCGGGCCGATCGATGCCGACGCGGCCACGCCCGGCGCCCCGACCGTGCAGCCGGAGACGACGCTCCGCGACGCTCTGTCAGCGATGCTCGGATCGAGCGTTCAGCTGGGCGTCGTGGTCGACGAGCGTGAACGCGTCCTCGGGCTCGTCAGCGTGGATGCCATCGGCGAGCGCCTGCGCGCGCCGGTGCGCGGCGCGGACGGAGAGGTCCGCCCGGTCGGCGAGGACGTCGTGGCGGCGACGTGATCGACTTCGGCTGGATCGTCGACAACCTCGATCGCATCTTCGAGCTGCTCGTTGAGCACATCTACCTCGTGCTGCTGGCCGTGGCCATCGGCCTGATCCTCTCGTTCGGCCTTGCCCTGCTGATCCGTCGCCGGCCACGCTGGTACACCCCGGTCATCTGGATCACCGGGACGCTGTACGCGATTCCGTCCCTGGCCCTCTTCGCGCTCCTCACGCCGATCACCGGCCTGGGGACCGTGCTGACCGCCGAAGTCGCGCTCGTCAGCTACACGCTCCTGATCCTGACCCGGAACATCGTGGAGGGCCTGCGCGGCGTGCCCGATGACGCGATCGAGGCAGCGTCCGGTATGGGATATACCCCGACCCAGCGGCTGCTGCGGGTCGAGCTTCCGCTGGCGGTCCCGGTCATCTTCGCCGGCCTGCGGATCGCCACGGTGACGATCGTTGGCCTGGTGACGGTCACCGCGCTCATCGGCCTCGGCGGGCTGGGCTACCTCATCGTCACGATCGGGGTCGACCGCGGGTCGTTCGGGCTGACCGCCACTGTCACCGGGATCGCTCTGGCGATCTCACTGGCGGTGCTCGCCGACGTCGGGCTGCTCGCCCTGCAGCGCGCGCTGACGCCGTGGGCTCGGAGGCGCGCCGGATGATCGAGTTCCTCGGCGAGGTCATCTCCTGGTTCGGGGACCCGGGAACGTGGACCGGCCGCGACGGGATCCCCGCGCGACTGTGGGAGCACCTCTGGATCTCCGGGGTCGCCCTCTCGTTCAGCATCGGCATCGGCCTCCCTCTCGGCCTGGCGATCGGTCATACCGGCCGAGGCGCGCGTGGAGTGGTCGCGGTCGCGAACGTCGGACGGGCGGTCCCGTCGCTTGGGCTTATGGGACTTGCCTTCGTGCTGCTCCTCCCGATCGGCCTCGGCGTCGGGCCGCTACCCGCGATCCTGGCCCTGATCGCGCTGGCCATTCCACCGATCCTCGTGAACACGTACGTCGGGATCCGGGAGGTCGACCCCGACCTGGTCGAGGCGGCACGAGGCATGGGCATGAGCGAGCGCGCCGTGCTGTGGCGGGTCGAGATCCCGATCGCCATCCCCGTCATCCTCGCCGGCGTTCGCACGGCCGCTGTCCAGACGGTCGCGACCGCGACGCTCGCGGCCGTCGTGGGTGGTGGCACGCTCGGGCAGCTCATCATCATCGGCTTCAACGTCGGCGACCAGGTTCGGATATTCGGCGCGGCGCTGATCGTGGCGGTCCTGTCGATCGGAACCGAGCTCGGGTTTGCGGCGCTCCAGCGGGCCGCCACCTCCCCAGGGCTGAGCGGCCGCGCGCTCGTGCCGAGCGAGCCCGCCCAGGTCCCGGTCGGCACGGGGGGCATCGACGCCTAGACCTTCCTGACAGGAACTGTCCGGTTCCGCTGCTAGACTTTCGCTTCCCCCATGCGTCGCCCCAATGGCGGCACGGGGTGCCTGAACAGGAGGAAGACCCATGCGGACCAACCGCACGCTCGTCCTCGGGGCGGCGCTGCTCGCGCTGGTCGTCAGCGCGTGCTCGCCGGGTGAGGACAGCAGCCCCGCCGCGAGTGCCGGAGGCGGTGGCAGCCAGGCGGCAGAGCTGCCGACGCTCACGATCGCCTCGGCCCCGTTCTGGGAGTCGGCCGTCGTGGCCGAGATCTATGCCCAGGCCCTGGAAGCAGCCGGCTTCACAATCGAGCGCGAGCTCGAGTCCGGGCCGCGCGACGTGACCCAGCCCGCACTGGTTGACGGCCAGATCGACCTCATGCCCGAGTACCTCGGCGGGCTCCTGGCCGTGTCGTACGGCGGCGAGCCGACGTCCGACGTCGACGAGACGCTGGCCGCGCTGAACGAGGCCCTTGCCGCCGACGGCCTGGTCGCGCTGGATCCATCTCCTGGAACCGATGCCGACGGCTTCGCGGTGCGCCAGGAGACCGCCGACGAGCTCGGGCTGGCGACGCTGTCGGACCTGGCCGAGGTTGCCGATCAGCTGACCTGGGGCGTCGCTCCGGAGTGCGCCGAAAACCCGAACTGCGGCATCGGCCTGGAGGAGGTCTACGGGATCGACTTCGGATCGCTCGACCTCGAGACGCTTGGCGCCTGCGACCCGGCAATCGTCGAGGCCCTCAACGCGGGCAGCATCGAGGTCGCCCAGGTGTGCACCACGCAGCCGGAGATCGTGGAATACAACCTCGTCCTGCTCGAAGACGACCTGGCGCTGGCCCCAGCCCAGAACCTCTCGCCGGTGGTCCGGCAGGAGGTGATGGACGAGGCCGGTGACCTGATCAGCGAGACGCTGAACCCGGTCTCGGCACTGCTGACGACCGAGGAGCTCACCAACCTCGGCCATGCGGTGGTGATCAACGGCGAGTCCTACGAGGAAGCTGCCGGCCAGTGGCTGGCGGACAACGGCTTCTGAGCTGACGCCATCACGTATGCGCCGATGGAGGCGGGCCGCAGTCCGATGAAATCGGGCCGGCCCGCCTCTCCTCATGCATGATGGCCGTCGGATGACGACTCCCTCACCAGCGGCCGACGTTCGGCATTGCATCAAGTGCGGGCGCGAGGTCGGCCCGGACGTGTCGATCTGCGACACCTGCAACCGCGCGGGCATGGCGACGCCGTCGGCCTCGCAGTACCACGGCACGATCGTGGTGGCGATCGTCGTCGCGATCGTCGGGCTGGCGATCGCCGCCAGCCTGTCGTTGCGCGGCGTGGGCCCCTACGCCGCCGAGGTCCGCGACGTGAGCGCCGCCGATCCCGGCTACACGATCACGTTCGCGGTCACAAACGAGGGGACTCGGCCCGGGAGGGCGAAATGCCAGCTCCAAGCGCTGAGCGAGTCCGGCCTGCGGCTGCGGACCGCAAACACGATCACGACCCGCATCGAGGGTGGGGCGACGACCGAGCACACGGAGCACATTCCCGGACTGCAGGAGGAGCCGGCGAGCGTGACGGTCAGCTGCTCGTAGCCACGACGTATCCTGTCCGCCTCATGCACCGATGGGCTCGCGCGCTCCCGAGCGCGCTCGCGCTGCTGGCCCTGACCGCCGTCGCCGCCGGCGCGGCCGGTCCACCGTTTCCGGATCCGGTCGACGACCAGGCGGTGTACGACACCGCCGGCATCCTGTCGGACGCCGCCGAGGCGCAGCTCGAGGCCACGATCGACCGGGTCGAGGCCGAGACCGGCGCCGAGCTGGTCGTCTACACCCAGATCGACCCGGGCATCAGCGAGGATCAGAACCTCGCCAACGCGAAGGCGCTGATCGACCAATGGGGCATCGGCCGCTCCGGCTTCGACGACGGCATGGTGCTGATGGTCGGGCTGGAGGAGAACCGGATCAACGGCCGGGTCAGCATGTTCGGTGGCTCCGGTTTCCTCGCCGCCTACGCGAACGAGGATGCCCTCAAGGGGATCATCGAGAGCGACTTCGTGCCGGCCGCGATATCCGGCGATCTCGAGGGCGCCGTGGTCGCCACTACCGAGGAGGTCGCGAGCCAGGTCACGCCCGGAGCGCGGGATCGGCTGGAGGTGCTCCGCGTCGCGAACGCCGGCCTGGGCCTCATCGGTGCGCCGCTCGTCCTCGTGGCAACCCTGGGCCTGGCCTGGAATACGTGGCGCAAGGAGGGCGACGACCCGGAGCTGACTGACTCGCCCTCGATCCTGATGGCCGGGCCGCCGGCCGACATGACTCCGCCGCTGGCCACCGTGATCCGGGCGGGCACCGGGACCGGTCACACCGTCAACACCCTGCTGGCCGAGCTGGCCAGCTCCGGTAGGCTCACGTTCCGCAACCTGGACCGGGTGCGCTCGGTGCGCAGTGACGACGATCCGGATCCGCTTACCGACCCGGCCATGCAGGTCCACGCCGACGTCGGTCACGACGACGACCTCAAGCCACCGCAGCGCGAGGCGTGGAACAAGCTGAAGGGCCTTGCGGGCGGGTCCGGGCTGCTGTCGCGCGAGCGGCTGTGGCGGGTGAACTCGACCCTGGGGCCGATGAAGCACGTCTTCGAGTCCGAGGCGGTGCGCCTGGGGTGGCTGGCGCGCATGCCCGGTCCCTCGATCAGCCGGATGACCTCGATCGGGGTCGGCCTGGGGCTGTTGGGCGCCGGAGCGATCTGGCTCGGGATCTGGGTGCCGATGAGCGGCGCCGTCATGCTCGGCGGCGCGCTCGTCCTGGGCGGGATCGGCACGATCCTGTTCGGACGCGCGATGAGCCAGCGCACGGACAACGGCGCATACGTCGACGCCATGCTGACGGCGTACCGGCGGACGCTGCAGAAAACGATGGACCAGGCCCGCTCGATGAGCGAGGTCGTCGAGCAACCCGACATCGTGAAGCTGGCCGACACGCCCGACAAGGCGGTCGTGTGGGGCCTGGCGCTCGGACTCCACGACGAGGTCGCCGCCCTCCTGGCGCGCGGCCTCGAGGAACAGCGGGCCGCCACGGGCTCCCCGGCCGGCGCCTACTACCCGATATGGATGGGTTCGTCCTCCGGATCGGCCTGGTCGGGCGCCTCGGCGGGCGATCTGGCCGGTGGCGTGAGCTATGGATCCGGAAGCGTCTTCTCGGGGTCGGCGATGCCGGACATCGGCGGCATGTTCGACGCGCTCGGCAGCGTCGGCTCGTCGCCGCCCTCGAGCTCCTCGTCCAGCAGCGGTGGCGGTGGCGGCGGGTTCTCGGGCGGCGGAAGCTCGGGCGGCGGCGGGGCGTCGGGCTCGTTTTAGTTCCCACTGGCGCTTTTCAACGTACGGGCGTATCGTTTTAACCAATGAGTTTCAATCGCCGTGGCGGTCCCGACCGCCGGAACGACCGCCCTGATCGTGACCGATACGATCGCCCGCCGCGTCGCGACGCGGGCGGCGGCGGCGGCGACTGGCAGTCACGCGACCGACGGCCACCTGGCCCACCCCCTGGCCGCCCGTACCAGCCCCGACCTCGCGTCGACCGGCCGCCCGACGAGGGCGCGATGTCGATCCGGCTCGACCCGCGACGGCTGGGAACGCTGAAGCAGCTTGCCGCCGAAGCCAACGTGCGACCCGGCGACCTCGTGCGGCAGTGGGTCGAGGAGCGAATCGACGCGGCACGCCAGGGACTGACGCCGGCGGCGATGGCCGACCTTGCCGGCACGCTGGCCGCCCTGGCCAAGCGCGTCGCGGCGCTCGAGGGCGCGGCAGGCACGGCTCCCGCACGCACGCCGATCGCTGAGGTCCCCGCCGAGGCGCCGCCGGCCTCCGAGACGACAGGCGAGCACGGCGACGGTCGAACCGGCCCGTGAGGCCACTGCTCCACCGGCGCCGCGAGCGGGCAAGGGAGCGACGAAGAAGAAGCGCGTCGCGGCACGACCGGCCACGCACCGCGTGCCGCTGCACGAGGAGATGATCGCCGTGCTGGCGGAGCGCGGCCCGTTATCGACGGCCGAGCTGGCCGCGGCGGTCAGCGAGCGCGGCCGCTACGCACCCCCGCGCAGCGGAAAGCCGATCGACGCGGCGATGGTCAGCCAGCGCGCCAGCAATCCGACGTACCGGTCTCGCTTCACCCGGAACGCCGGGCGCATCGGCCTGGCAGAGCCAGCCGGATAGCGAACGACCGGCGCCGGTTGGCGCCGGTCGCATCGGTCTGCGGGAGGATCAGTCCTCGAGGACGAACGTCACCAGGATGTTCGCCTGGAACTCGAGGCCGCCGTCGCGGCCCACGTTCACGCGCTGCTCCTTGACCCATGCACTGCGAACCCCGCGCAGGGTCTTCGTGGCGCGCTCGATTCCCTCCCGGATGGCGTCCTCGAAGCTCGAGGTGGACGTGCAGGACAGCTCGGTCACCTTGGCGACGGGCATGCGATCTCCTCTCGTTGTGGTGTCGGATCGAGGGGCGCTCAGAATACGCCCGGGATGCGCCGATGCAGGTGGCGGGCCAACGTCCTACCCCTCATGTGCCGACGTCCATGCCAAGAGCTCGTCGACGGGCCGGGCGTTGACCACCATCGGCGGCGCGATCCCACACAGGAACGCTCGCTCGCACCCGTTGCCCAGCCATGCCAGCTGCCCGGGCGCGTGGGCATCGGTGTCGATCGCGACCCGGCAGCCGGCTTCGACGGCAAGGCGCAGGAGCCGCTTCGGCGGGTCCAGCCGCTCCGGTCGGGAGTTGACCTCGATCGCCTTGTCGAACTTCGCCGCAGCGGCGAACACGATGTCGGCGTCGAACGACGACGGCGGCCTGTTCCGCTTCCGCGTCCGCATCCGGCCGGTGCAGTGGCCGAGGATGTCCAGGTGCGGGTTGGCAAGCGCGGTCACCATCCGGACCGTCATCCGGCGCTCCTCGGCACGAAGCTCCGAATGAACACTGCCGACCACGACGTCGAGGCGCGCCAGAAGCTCCGGCTCCTGGTCGAGCGAGCCGTCCTCGTTGATGTCGACCTCGATGCCAGTGAGGATCCGGAACGGGGCGAGCTCGGAGTTCAGCAGGGCGATCTCGTCGAGCTGTGCGAGGAGGCGCTCGGACGACAGCCCGTTGGCGACCGTCAGCCGCGGCGAGTGGTCGGTAATGGCGAGATACGCGTGGCCGAGCTCGATGGCCGTCTCGGCCATCTCGCGGATCGTGGCACCACCGTCGGAAGCGAGGGTGTGCGCGTGGCAGTCGCCGGTCAGGGCCGCGCGGAGGGCGGCCGCCCCCTCGGCCAGCGGCGTCCCGCCGGTGGCCTCGAGCCGGCGGAGGTAGACCGGCTCCTCGCCGCGGAGGCTCTCGAGGATCGTTCGCTCGGTGACCTCGCCGATGCCCGGCAGCTCCCGCAGGCTTCCACGCTCAACGCGTGCGGCGACTCCGTCGACCCCAAGCTCGGCCAGCGTGGCGGCCGCCGACCGGAAGGCGCGCACCCGGTACGACGGCTCCTGCGCGGCCTCGAGCAGGAAGCCAATCCGCTTCAGGTCCGCGATCGGGTCGCGTGGCTCAGTCATGCGCGGTCGTCCGTCAGCGGCGACGCATCGGTCAGGGGATGGTGAGGATGCGGGCCGGGTTGTCGATCGTCATGACGCGGATCTCGCCCTCGCCCACCGCGGCCGTGCGCAGCGTCGGCAGGAAGTGCTGGTGGAGGTAGACGAACCCGAAGCCACCGTACGCCTTGAGCTGGCGGTTGTGGCAGACGTCCTGGGAAAGGAACAGCTGCGCGGAGAATCCGCGCTCGAGCAGCTCTACGATGGTCTCGACGAGCCGCGGCTCCTGTGCCTCCTCGATCCCGAACCGATGACCGATGAAGTCGAACTGCAGGTTCGCGCCGGCGTCGAGGACCGCGAGGTAGAAGTCGATATTGAGGTACGAGTCGGCATGACCGATGACGACTCGCGACGGGTCGACGCCCTCCTCCGTGAAGATTCGCAGCTGCGCGAGGCCGACGTCGGACTGGACGCCGTGCGTCGTGATCGCCATTCCCGTGGCCAGGGCCGCGCGAGCGGCGGCGCGGTGCACGCGCTCCTCGGCAGGGCTGACCCATGGCTTGTCGGTGCCGATCTCGCCGATGATCCCCGGCCGGATCCCGGTCTCGCCGACCCCGTGCTCGAACTCCGCGACGATCAGGCCTGCCAGCTCGTCGACGCCTCGTCGCTCGACGAGGAGCTCCGCCGGGTAGTGCGCTCCGCGGTACCACCCCGACCCCATGATCATGTTCAGCCCGGTGGCGCTCGCCAGCCGCCGCAGCCGATGCGGGTCCCGGCCGACGCCGTCGAGTGTGAGATCGACGATGGATGCGCCCCCGCGCCGCCGAAAGTCTCGAAGCTCCTCGGTGAGGAGGTCCTCGTCCGGCGTCAGCTCCCAGTAGTCCCATCGCCGGTCCACGTGCCAGAGCGCGATGCCGGTGTGCTCGTGCGGCAGGGTGAACCCGAGCTTGTCCGGGGGAATCGGTCCGGAGACGGTCATGACCCGCGGCGCCATCGGAGCCTCCTTCGGTTGTGGACGCGTCGGTCGATCGCGTTCGAGGATGCCGACGCGTCGGTTCGTGGTTGGACGCGCCCATGTTGCCACCTCGCGGTCCGCGCCGGCGCGGATTCGCCCGACGCACGCTTTGCTGCGGGCGCTAGGCTGCACCGATGGGAGCCCCGCAGCCCGACGCGGCGACGCCGAGCGGCATCTGGACCCACACCCAGGCCGAGCTCGACGAAGCGGCGGAGCGGCTCCACCTCGACCCGGGCATGCACCGGGTGCTGCGCGTGGCGAAGCGCGAGCTCACCGTGCACTTTCCGGTGACCCACGACGACGGGCACGTCGAGGTCTACACCGGCCACCGCGTCCACCACAACGTGAACCTCGGTCCGGCCAATGGCGGCATCCGCTACGTCCCGAAGCTCGACCTCGACGAGGTGCGAGCGCTCGCCATGCTCAACACGTGGAAGGCGGCGCTCGTCCAGATCCCCTTCGGCGGCGCGGCCGGCGGCGTGGCCGTCGACCCCCGCCGCTTGAGCATGCTCGAGCGTCAGGGCCTCACGCGCCGCTACACGACCGAGATCGGCATCCTGCTCGGACCGGAGAAGGACATCCCGTCTCCGGACGTGAACACCGGGTCACAGACGATGGCCTGGATGATGGACACGCTCTCGATGCACCGCGGCCACACCGTCCCGGGCTCGGTGACCGGCAAGCCGCTCGGGATCGGCGGCACACGCGGTCGGCGGAGCGCCACGGCGCGCGGGGCGCTGCGCTGCATCGCCACGACGGCACAGCACGACTCAGTAACGCTCGACGGTGCCCGCGTCGCGCTTCAGGGGTTTGGCCGTGTCGGGATGACGCTGGCCGAGGAGCTGGCCGCGGCCGGCGCGCGCCTCGTCTGCCTCGGCGATGACCGTGACGGGGTGCGCGACCCCGGCGGTATCGACGTCGGGCGGGCGGTCGAGTGGATGCAGCAGCAGGACGCGATCGCCGGGATGCCGGACGTGGAGGCCATCTCGAAGGCCGATCTCCTGGCCACCGACTGCGACATCCTGGTCCTCGCCGGGCTCCAGGGTGAGCTGAACGAGCGCAACGCCGATGCCGTCCGAGCGCGGATCGTCGCCGAGGCCGCGAACGGTGGCACGAGCTCGGAAGCGGATCACGTTCTCGCCGACCGCGGCATCAGCGTCATCCCCGACATCATCTGCACTGCCGGCGGGATCGTCCTGGGCTACTTCGAGTGGGTGCAGGACATGCAGGCGTTCTTCTGGACGGAGGCCGAGATCACCGCCGAGCTCGACCGGATCATGGACGAGGCCATGGACCGGATCCACGGCGTGAGCCACGGCCAGCAGGTCGATCTACGGGGTGCCGCCATGATGGTCGCCGTGGCCCGTGTCGCCGAGGGAACGACGCTGCGCGGCCTCTATCCATAGTCGGGTGCCCGCGGCCGGACCAGCCGCCGATGGCAGGGTCGGCCCGTTCATGCGACCATGAGGGCTCCCTCGTACCTGAGCATGCGCGTCGTTTGAGGGAGCGGTGCGCTCGTTCGCCGCACTCCGGAGCACCGTATGACCGAGATCTTCACCCCGACCTTCACGCCCGCGCGTGACCTCCTGACCGAGCTCGAGCCCGCCGCCGAGCAGTTCCTCAACCGTCACCTCGAGATGGCGAAGGAGTGGTTCCCCCACGACTACGTCCCGTACTCGCTCGGTCGCGACTTCGACAAGGAGCCGTGGACCCCGGACCAGCCGCGCATCACCGGGGTGGCGCAGATCGCGTTCGAGGTCAACCTGCTGACGGAGGACAACCTGCCCTCCTATCACCGCGAGATCCACCGCATGTTCGGGCGCGGCGATGGCCCGTGGATCAACTGGGTCAATCGCTGGACGGCGGAGGAAGGGCGCCATGCGATCGTCCTGCGCGACTACCTGGTCGTGACCCGCAACATCGATCCCTACGCCCTCGAGCGCTCGCGGATGAACCAGCTGCAGATCGCGTACGACCACGACGATGGCGGCAACGTGCTGCGCGGCCTGGCCTACGTCGCCTTCCAGGAGCTGGCGACGCGGATCAGCCACCGCAACACCGGACGCTACTCGTCGGACCCGGTGGCCGATCGGATCATGGCTCGCATCGCCGCGGACGAGAACCTGCACATGGTCTTCTACCGCGACATGCTGTTCGAGGCCATGAAGATTGATCCGTCGGCGGCGGTGTGCGCGATCGCGGACGAGATCGAAGCCTTCCAGATGCCCGGCGCGGGGATGGAGAACTTCACGCGCAAGGCGGCGCAGATGGCCAAGGCCGGCATCTACGACCTGCGCATCCACCACGACGAGGTGATCTGGCCCCTGCTGCGCCATTGGGGCGTATTCGAAGCCGAAGGCCTGCGGCCCGAGGCCGAGGTGCGGCGCGAGGATCTCCGACGCGCCCTCGCCGACCTCGACGCCGCCGCCTCGCGGTTCGAGGCACGGCGGGCGCTCTCCCTCGAGCGGGAGGCCGGGCGCGCCGGGTAGCGGTTGCGACGGCATCGGTCTTGCCCGCACACTGCCCCGCATGACCGACGAACAGCGCTGGCGCGAGCACGAAGACCGATGGGCGCGCGAGCGCCTGGATCCCGCGCTCGAGCGCGGCCCGGAGCGGCGGTCGCGCTTCATCACCCAGTCGGGGGTGGAGATCGACCGGATCGTCACGCCGACCGACCTGCGCGACCCGGCCAACGATCCGGATCGCGACCGCCCGCGCTATCGCTTCAGCCCCGATCCCGCCGACGGTGACGGATGGGATGAGATCGACGATCTGGGGCTGCCGGGTGAGCCGCCCTTCACTCGTGGTATCCACCCCACCGGCCATCGCGGGCGGCTTTGGACGATGCGGATGTTCGCCGGGTTCGGCACCGCCGAGGACACGAACGCGCGGTTCAAGACGTTGATCCGGGAGGGCGGCACGGGCCTCTCGATCGCCTACGACATGCCGACCCTGTACGGCTACGACCACGACGACCCGATGGCCGAGGGCGAGTTCGGCACCTGCGGCGTGGCCGTTTCCTCGCTCGCCGACATGGAGATCCTGCTCGACGGGCTCCCCGTGGGCGAGATCTCGACGTCGATGACGATCAACTCCCCCGCCGCGATGATCTGGGCGATGTACATCGCCGCGGCCGAGAAGATGGGCGTGCCACGCGCTCGGCTGGCCGGCACGCTCCAGAACGACATCCTCAAGGAGTTCATCGCCCAGAAGGAGTACATCTTCCCGCCGGCGCCATCGCTCAAGCTGGTGACCGACACCGTCGAGTGGGGCACGCGCGAGCTGCCGCGCTGGAACACGATCTCGATCTCGGGCTACCACATCCGCGAGGCCGGATCGACCGCCGTCCAGGAGCTGGCCTTCACGATCGCCGACGGCATCGCGTACGTCGAGGACGCCGTGAGCCGCGGCCTGCGGTTCGACGACTTCGCGCCGCGGCTGAGCTTCTTCTTCAACAGCCACAACGACTTCTTCGAGGAGATCGCGAAGTTCCGCGCCGCGCGCCGGATCTGGTACAAGCTGGCCCGCGAGCGATTCGGTGCCGAGAACGAGCGCTCGACCTGGATGCGATTCCACACCCAGACCGCCGGCGTCTCGCTCACGGCGCAGCAGCCGCTCAACAATCTCACCCGGGTCGCGATCCAGGCCCTGGCCGGCGTCATCGGCGGCACGCAGTCCCTTCACACCGATGCGTACGACGAGGCCTGGGCGGTCCCCTCCGAGGACGCCGCGCTGCTCGCCCTCCGGCAGCAGCAGATCATCGCCGAGGAGTCGGGCGTGGCGAACACGGTCGACCCGCTGGCCGGCTCCTACTTCGTCGAGACGCTGACCAACCGGACCGAGCAGGCCGCGTGGCGCTACATCGCCCAGATCGACGAGATGGGCGGCATGGTGCGCGCCCTCGAGGCCGGCTACCCGCAGGCCGAGATCGCCGATGCGGCCTATGAGCAGCAGCGGGAGCTCGAGGCCCACGAGCGCGAGATCGTTGGCGTGACCAAGTACGCCGATGCCGACGAGGAGGTGCGCATACCCCTGCTCGAGATCAGCGCGGAGCAGGAGCGCCGCCACCTCGACCGGCTGGCGCGGGTCCGCGCCGAGCGGGACGCCGATGCCCACGCCGCCGCCATGCGCCGGCTCGAGGACGAGGCGCGCGGCGGTGATGTCAACCTGATGCCGGCCATCCTCGCGGCCGTTGAGGCCTACGCCACGATCGGCGAGATGTGCGGCGCGCTGCGCCGCGTGTACGGGGAGTACAAGGAGCCGCTCGCCGTCTGACGACAGCCGTCAGGCCGCGGCCACCGGAGCCGACGGTGCCGCAGTGAACGGCTCATCCCGCGTCCGCCACAGGTAGATCACGAAGGCGCCCAGTCCGAGGACCCATACGACCAGGAAGAGGAACCCGCCGAGGACTGGCAAGAATCCGCCGGCCACGAGGACCAGGGCGAGGATCGCCGCACCGGCCAGGTACTGGAGGTATGGCGAGCCCGAGCGCGCGAGCACGAGCTGGCCGATCGCCATTGCGACTGGGACCGCCGAGACGAAGACCAGGATCACGATCAGTAGCGTGACGATCAGCGCGCCGAGCGCGAACGCTCCTCCGAGCGACCCTGCCAGGAGCGCGAAGAGGACGGCCGCGATGACCAGGAACATGACCAGCAGAAACTGGCCGACGCAGGCGACGAGGCCGAACCCGAGTGACGGGAAGGCTGCCGTCCGCAGCGCCTCCGCGCTGCCCATGGCCAGGCGCGAGCGGACGAGGAGGAGGCCGAAGCCGAGCAGGAGCAGGCCAGTCAATATCCCGAGGTAGCTCACGATCGGGTTCTCGGTCAGGATGGGCTGGCCGCCACCGCCCGGCGTCTGTGCCGGGTCGGTCTGCTCCACGCTGCCGCCGATCGTCGCGCCATCGGCAATGCGAGCCTCGCGCGACGACGTGTACGCCACGTCGCCGCCGATCGTGGCCTCGGGCCCGATGACGAGCTCGCCGACCCGTGTCTCGATCGAGCCATCCACGGTGCCGGTGATCTCGAGCGTCCCTGCCCCGGCGACGACGTCGCCGTCGACCGTGCCGGCGATGGTCACCATCCCGCCGGCGCCCGCCACGTCGCCTCCGATCTGCGCGCCGGCATCGACCGTGGTCGTGCCGCCGAAGGTGACGAGGTCGCGTCCGACCGCACCGGCGATTCGGACCGTGCCGCCCGAGACTCGCACCGCACCTTCGACGTCGCCGGTGACATCGATCACTCCGCCCGCCACGTTCAGTGACCCGGTCACCGTGCCGGTGACGGTGACCGTCCCGGCTCCAATCGTCGCGTCGCCGTTGACCGTGCCGGCGATGGTGACGGTCCCCGCGGCGATGTAGAGGTCGTCGTCGATCGTCTCACCTTCGGCCACCGACGCACTCTGGCCCGAGCGGAAATCTCCCGCGGCCACCGGGGCAGCGAAGAGGACGATTGCAAGAACGGCGAGAGACGTGGATCGAACGACACGCGGGCAGTGCATGGCAAGACCTCCATCCGCCATGGTGACAACGATGTCAAGGAACGTACCGGGAGCCGCTCGCCGTCGGACGAGCGGCTCCTTGGGTCGCTCGACTTCAGGAGTCGACGCGCGTCAGCCAGTAGGACACCGGCGGCTCGTCGGTGGTTCCGAAGCGCGCATTGACCACGTACAGGGACGATCCAAATCGCGCCACGGTGGTCGGGACGTCGAAGTCTCCGGTCAGCTCGTCGACGATCGTGCCGCTCGTGAGGTCGGGCGACAGATCGATCACCGCGACGTGGTCCTGGTTGCGCACCGCATACAGCCGACGGCCCGCCAGCAGGATGCCATCGCCCGCGACGCTCGCCCCGCCCATGTCGATCTGAGTCACGTCTTCGGTCGAGGTCTCGATCCGGTACAGCTCGCCGTCGGTCGAGTTCACCGAGATGAGCGTCGCGCCGTTCGGAGTGGCATCGATGCCGTTCAGGCGGAAGACTCCAGGTTCGGCCGGCGCGAAATCGGTGAGGTCCAGCTCGCTGATCTCGCCGGTGGCGTGGTCAACGCGGTAGATGACGCCGCGGAACGAGTCGGTGAACCACGCCGCCTCGTCGGTCACGGCCACATCGTTGACGAAGCTCGCCTCGCCCGCAGGCGCCAGCTGGAAGGTCATCAACGGATCACCGCCCGTCCCGGCGTCGAACACGTAGCCGTTTCCGCCCGGCCCTCCCGCGACCCACAGGCGGTTCGCCGCGTCGACCTTCATGCCCACGAACGGGCCGCCGCCCTCGACGAGGGGCGCACCATTACCGGTTCGCAGGTCGCCTCGCCAAATGCCCTGGCCGCTCAGCGAGCCGGTGTAGAACGTGGTCCCGCGGCCGATCGCGATGCCCTCGGGGGCGAAGTCGTCGGGGAGGTCGATCAGGTCCGGAAAAGCCGCCGCGCCGGCCGAGGTCGGCAGTCCGACCACGAGGAGCAGCGCCAGTAACAGCGTGAGTCGTCTCATCAGGTACCTCGCGTGCGATGGACGCTCGGGCCTATGGAGTTCGTCCGCCTGCAGTTACAGGGCCATGGCGACATCGTGATCGCGCTGCGGGTGCGCGGAACGCGCGACGTGGACCGCCGACCCCGGCCGGGAACCCGGGCCGGCGACGCAGGGCACGCTTCTCCACGCCGCGCACTCCCGCGCATCCATCATCCCCATCGCCGATTACCAGCCACTTACTGGCCGATTTCGCCCGGGGCGAGAGCCCGAAACCGGGCGCCCGTTGCGGACGCCCGGCCGGGCCGTGCTGAGTCGGAGAGCTACGCCTGGCTGGCGAGCAGTGCCTCCAGCCGATCCCACGTCTCGATCGCGCCCTCGGTCATGCCGGTGACCAGTGCCCCTTCGAGGGCTTCCTCGGTCCCCATGTGGCTGACCGCCTTCATCCGCGTCCGGCCGTCACCGAGATCCTCGAGCGTGAGGGTCTCCGGGCCTCCCTGCGGACCGGCGCCCTCGACGTCGAACATGAACGTCCACTTGATCCGCTCCGGCTCGACGACCTCGAGGTACTCCCCGTAAAACGTGTGCTCGCCACCGTCGGCGGCGACGCTCACGAAGCGCCACTTGCCGCCGGGACGGACGTCCATCTCCTCGACGCGGGTGGAGACTCGGTGCGGCCCCCACCAGCGCGGAATCAGGTCCCGGTCGGTGTTTGCCTTCCACACCAGCTCGCGGGGCGCATCGAAGATGCGCTCATAGGTGAGCTCGCCTCCTTCGGAGTAGATCGTGGTCGTGTCGGTGCTGCCTCGGTCAATCCTCGTCGCGGTCATCATCGGTTCCTTTCTCGCCGTGCTCATGGTCCTGGATGTCGCGGAGGAACGCGTCGAGCTTCTCGAAGCTCTCCTCCCAGTGCGGGCGGTACTGGCCGATCCAGTCGGCGACCTCGCGAAGCGGCTCGGCACGCAGGCGGCGCGGCCGCCACTGCGCCTGCCGTCCCTGCTCGATCAGCCCGGCTCGCTCGAGCACCCGGAGGTGCTTCGAGATCGCCGGCTGGCTCATGTCGAACGGCGCGGCGAGCTCGGTGACCGATGCCTCGCCGCTGGCGAGGCGGGCCAGGATGGCGCGCCGTGTCGGATCGGCAAGGGCCGCGAAGATCGCGCTGAGTGGGTCGGTCTGGTATCTTTCCATTGCCCTTTGGTTATATAACCTGTCGGAACTATACAGCGCGGAACGAGGCTGTCAACCCCCAGCCGCTATCCTCGATGGACCGATGAAGCTCCATCTCGTGGACGCCACCTTCGAGCTGTTCCGCGCGTACTACTCCAGGCCGCCACGACAGGCGCCGGACGGGCGGCCGGTCAACGCCGTGCAGGGCCTGGTCGACTCGATGCTCTCTCTGCTGCGCGAGCCCGACGTGACCCATATCGGGGCGGCGACCGATTACGTCATCGAGTCGTGGCGAAACGATGTGTATCCGGGCTACAAGTCGAGCGCCGGGGTCGACCGCCAGCTGCTGGCGCAGTTCCGTGACGCGGAGCGGGCGCTCGAGGCGCTCGGCATGCGGGTCTGGCCGATGGTCGAGGACGAGGCGGATGACGCGATCGCCGCCGCGATCGATCGCTTCGGAGACGACCCGCGACTCGAGCAGGTGATCATCTGCTCGGTCGACAAGGACCTCGGCCAGCTGGTCGACGATGATCGCATCGTGCTCCGCGACCGGATGCGGCGGGTCACGTACGACGAGGACGGAATCCGCGAGAAGTTTGGGGTGTCGCCCGAGAGCATCCCGGACTACCTGGCGCTCGTTGGTGACAGCAGTGACGGCTTCCCCGGACTGCCCGGCTGGGGAGCGAAAAGCGCCGCGGCTGTGCTCGCGCGCTTCGATCATCTCGAAGCGATTCCGGCATCGGTGCTGGAGTGGGAGGTCGACATCCGCAACGCCAGCCGGCTGGCCGCCACCCTGGAGGCACAGCGGGCGGACGCCTACCTGTATCGGCGCCTGGCGACGCTCAACCGCGATGCCCGCATCGACGACGTGAGCGGGACCCTCGACGAGCTCGAGTGGAAGGGCGTGCCGCGCGACCGATTCGTCGCGCTGTGCGAGGACCTCGGCTTCGACACCGTCCGCGAGCGGGTGCATCGCTGGGCGGACTGAGCGGGTACGGGACCCCACCCGTACGTTCGGTGGGGTGCGGTGCGGTTGAGCCGCCGGTAGGGTCGCCGTCCCATGCACCGACGAACCAGCGCGGCGGCGATGCTCGCCGCGATCCTGCTGGCTGCCGTGGCGGCGCCTCTCTCCGTGCCGGCGCCGGCAACGGCGGCCGCCGAGTGCGGGACGTACCGGTCCGAGACGGCTCCCCCACCGACGATCCGCGTGTTCCGAACGGCCACCGGCGCGGTGGAGACGGTCGACTTCCGGGCCTACGTCAAGAACGTGCTGTCCCGGGAGTGGATCAGCAGCTGGACGACCGAGTCGCTCCGCTCCGGCGCCCTGGCCGTGAAGAGCTACGCCTGGTACCAGGTTCTCCATTGGCGCGGCTACACGAACACGGCCGGACAGTGCTTCGACGTCTTCGACTCGGTGCGTGACCAGCACTACGACCCCAGCCGGCCGACGTACACCAGCATGTCGGCCGCCGTGGACGCCACGTGGGGCACGCTGGCGCTGAAGGCCGGCCGGATCTTCCCGACCTACTACAACGCCGGGCAGGTCAACGAGCCGTGCGGCGCCCGCGCCAACGGGTGGCAGATGTTCCAGTGGGGCACCCAGGCGTGTGGCCTGGCCGGCAAGAGCGCCGCCCAGATCCTCACGACCTACTACGCCGGCGTGACCGTCACCTCGGCGCCCGCCCCGGTTACGCCACCGCCGACGCCCACCCCCAAGCCCACGCCGCCTCCGACGCCCCTCCCGGCCACGCCGACGCCAGCTCCGGCGCCGACTCCGGGGGGCTCTGCGTTCGCCGGCTCCCACGCCCGCTCCGACTTCGGCTCCCACCGCCACCCCGTCGCCTTCGCCCGTTGCCGCGCCGGCCCAGCCCGGCGGTGGCCAGGTCGGCCTGTCCGCGCCGCCGCCTCCCCCACCGCCTGATCCGGATCCGATCGTCGTGAGCGTGTCCGACGTGGCCGGCGCCCAGATCGAGGCCACCGCGGCATCGGTCGCGGAGGTCGCGACCCGTGAGCCCCCCGATCTCGCCCGTCTCCTCGCGAACGAGGCGCCGTACCTCGATGTCCCGGCGCGCGCCGGCGCGGCCTTCTCCCCGGCGGCGCAGCGTTGGCTGCTGGTTCGCGCCGCGTTCGAGCGCCTGCTGACCTCGTGGCTGGCGCTGTTCGCCTCAGGCTCCGATGAGCCGCTCGACGATGAGCTCGGCCGCAGCAACGTCCTGGATCGCCAGGCCGACGGACTTGAAGGCGGTGATCGCTTCGGCGTCGCGGCTCGCGGCCCAGCCGGGGTCCACCGTGCCGACCTCCACCAGGTCGGCCTCCGCAAGTAGCCCGGTCCGCAATGCGGCGGCCAGGTCACCGGCCTCGGCCAGGGCGGCTTCCCGCGAGTCGACCGCCACCAGCGCTGCGGCTCCGAACAGCTCCGGCGGAAGCTCCACCATGTCCAGCGTGTAGGCGCCGATGCCGTTCACGTGCGCCCCGGGACGCAGCCACGCGGCGTCGAACACCGGCGCGGACGCGGTCGTGGCGCAGCACACGATGTCGGCCTCGCGGACCGCGGACGCCGCGCTCTCCACGGCCACGGCCTGCACGTCGCACATCTCGCCGATGCGCCTGGCGAATTGATCGCGCGCAATGGCGGCACGCGCGAACACGAGGACGCGCTCGATCGGCCTGACGGCGAGCACCGCCCGGACCTGCCACTCCGCCTGCGCGCCGGCACCGATCATCGCCAGCGTGGCGGCGTCCTCGCGGGCGAGGAGCCGCGAGGCGACGCCGGACGCGGCGCCGGTTCGCATGGCGGTCACAGTTGCGCCGTCCAGGAGCGCGCGCGGGGTGCCGGTGGCCGCATCGATCCAGGTCACAAGCGCCTGCACGGTTGGGAGCCCGGCTGACGCGTTGCCCGGCATGACGGTCACGAGCTTGACGGTTGCTCCCGCGCCGCCGGCACGAACGCCGGGCATGAGGAGCAGCGACCCTTCGTCGAGCGGCACGTGGCTGCGGATGGGTGAACGATCGCGCCCGGCCGCGACATCGCGGTACGCGACCTCAACCGCGTCGACCAGGTCGCCGATCGAGACCGCCGCACGGATCGCATCGGCATCCAGGTAGGGCAGGCCGCTCATCTCGGTCACCGGAGTGTAGCCCGGGCGCGGCTGAGCATCGGCCAGGCGAACGCGATCCACGCGGTGCCGGCGGCGAAGATCAGGCCGGCCATGACCCACACCGCCAGCCGGGCCGGCAGCAGGTCAGCGAGCAGCCCGGCGAGCAGTGTCGATACGGCGATCGTGAACGTCACGAGGCCGTAGTCGAGGCTGAAGACACGACCACGGATCGCATCGGGGGTCGAGCGCTGGATGCCCAGCGTCGACAGCGCCCACTGCGCCCCGCCTCCGCAGTGGGCCCCGAAGACGAGCGCGGCCGCGACCGCGAGGCCGGGCGCGAGCGGGAAGAGCGCGTAGCAGCCCGCCGCGGCGACGAACGAGATGGCGATGCCGCGGATCAGCCCGAGGTCGTCGGTGCCCATCACGGCGCGCGCCAGGAACGGCCCGACGAGCGCGCCCAGGCCTCGCGCCGCGAACAGCACGCCGATGCCGGCGTCGCCGGCGCCGAACACGTCGGTTCCGAACACCGCCAGCAGGGCGACGACCCCGGTGCCGACCCCGAACGATGTCTTCGACAGGAGGAAGGCCGCCAGCGTCCGCGAGCCGCGCACCAGCGTCACCGCGGCGGCGACACCACTGCGGACGCCACGGCGAACGGCGTGCGGGTCGTCCGCCCGACGTTCGGCCTGGAGCGGCTGTCGGATGCCGATGATCAGCCAGGCCGAGACCGCGAAGCTGAGCGCGTTGATCACGAACGCGGCATCCCGTCCCAGCGTGGCGGCCACGATGCCGCCCAGGGCCGCGCCGACGGCGAGCATCGTGCCCCACGCGGAGCCGATCAGGACGTTGGCGGTGGGCAGATCGTCGGCCGACACGAGGTTCGGCATCGAGGCCGACGATGTCGGCTCGAAGACCGCGGCCCCGATCGCCAGCAGCAGGACGGCGGCGAAGGCGATCCACAGGGTCTCCGGATCGCGCGCGAGCAGGAACGCGAGCGCCACCGGAATACGGGCCAGGTCGGCCGCGACCAGCAGGGTGCGCCGGTCGTACCGGTCGGCGAGGAGTCCGGCGACCGGGGAGGCAGCGGCGAATCCTCCGGTCTGCAGCACGAGCACCAGCGATGCGACCGCAGCCGAGCCGGTGAGTTGGAGGGCCAGCCCGAGCAGCGCGACCGTGGCGAACCAGTCGCCCGCGAAGCTCGTCAGCTGCGCCGCGTACAGACGCGCGAATGCCGGGTTCCGGCGCAGCAGGCTAAGGTACGGATCGGGGCGCATCGGCGCCGGCATCATGCCATGCGGCACGGCGCTTGCGAGGAGCCGAGCAAGGAGGACCCATGATCGACAACGTTCGGGACGACCTGGGCCGTCGAGCCGACACGGCCCGCTCGGAGCTCGGCGCGCTGGTATGGCTCGCCCGCACCGCGGTCATCGGCGCCGTCGCGGGCGCCGTCTACGTCGAGCTGCGAAAGCCGCCGGCCGAGCGCACCTGGCACGGAAAGCTGCTCGGCGTGGTGCCCTACGACTTCCGTCTGCCGACGATCGAGCGGCTCCGACAGTCGTACTGGAATCCGCACTCGCCGAAGCTGTTCACCGATCGGCCGTTCGGCGTCGGCTGGTCGGTCAACATCCCGACCGTCCTGCGGAGGCTCGGCGTGCGCACCGAGTTCACGAAGGGCCGCTGACCCTCGCCGGTCCCCCGAGGCGGACCTGCGCTAGGATCGGGCCGGATGGACTGGTTCCCGATCCTGCTGATCACGCACATCGTGCTCGCCGTGAGCCTGCTCCTGCCGAGCGTGCTCCTTCCCTTCGTGCTGCGCCGCAGCAGCGGCCCGCCGGGTGCGGGTACGCGGGTGCTCATGGCGATGCAGGGCACCGGAACCCTCGTCATCGGCCTGGGGCTGGCCATCACCGGTGGCGCGATGCTCTGGATCCTGGGACCCGAGCTGCTGACCCAGCCATGGCTCCTCGTCGCGCTCACCCTGTACGCCATCAACCTCGTGATCGCGGCCGTGATCAGCCGGCCCAACCTCCGGCGGCTCATCGGCCTCCGTGAGTCCGGCGACGACGTGGCCTGGCGCAAACGGGCCCGGCAGCAGCGGCTCGTTGCCTACGGCATGGCCGGCATCATCGGAGTGATCGGCTTTCTGATGAGCACGAAGCCGACGCTCTGGTAGCCGCCACGCCCTCCGCGAGGCTGCGATCTCGCTAGAAGTTCGGGAGGGGCAGCGGTTCCCCGAGCACGAAGAAGATCGCGGCCACGATGAGAAACATGGCGATCGCGAAGAAGAGCAGCCAGCGGAGGACTTCCATTCACGGCTCCGTAGATGACGTGGTCGGCAGCAGACCTCCCTGCGTCGGTGGGCATTCTATCGGCCCCTGTCCAGCCGGCGGACGGCATCTCGGTCACCGACGGGTTCCAGCGACCGCTCTAGAATCCGGAGCGTGACCCTCCGCCTCCACGACGCCCGCCGGGGCGGGCTCCATCCGTTCGCGCCCGTCGGGGACCGCCGCAGCGTGGGACTCTACGTCTGCGGGGTGACCCCGTACGACACCGGCCACGTCGGCCACGCCTTCACGTACGTCAGCTTCGACATCCTGCACCGGTACCTCGAGTACCTCGGCCATGACGTGGTCTATGTCCAGAACCTGACCGATGTCGACGACGACATGCTGCGCAAGGCGCGCGAGACCGGCGAGGACTATCTCGCCCTCGGCAACCGGCACGTCACGACGTTCCTGACCGAGATGGCCGCCCTCAACTGGCTGCCACCCGACCACTACCCGCGCGCGACGCAGCACGTGCCGCAGATGCTCGACATGATCGGCCGGCTCGTCGACGCCGGGCTGGCATACGCGGCCGAGGGCAACGTCTACTTCAGCATCGACGCCTGGCCGCGGTACGGGGAGCTCTCGAAGCTCTCGCGCGACGGGATGCTGCCGATCGCCAACGAGCGCGGCAACGTGCCCGACATGCCCGGCAAGCGCGATCCCCTGGACTTCGTGCTCTGGCAGCGATCGCTGCCCGACGAGCCCTCGTGGCCCTCCGCCTGGGGGCCAGGCCGGCCGGGATGGCACATCGAGTGCTCGGCCATGGCGACCGCGTACCTCGGCGATCGGTTCGAGGTCCACGGCGGTGGCGGCGACCTGATCTTCCCCCACCACGAGTCGGAGCTCGCCCAGACCGAGGGCGCGACCGGAGTCTCGCCGTGGGTCGCCCACTGGGCGCATGCCGGCATGCTCCGCTTCGGGGGCGAGAAAATGAGCAAGTCGCTCGGCAACCTCGTGCTCGTCCGCGACCTCCTGCGCACGTACCCCGGCGACGCGATCCGCCACTACCTCGTCTCCCACCACTATCGCTCGGAGGTCGAGTTCAGCGAGTCCGACCTCGAGCGCTCGGCCGATGCAGCCGCCCGGCTGCGACGCGCGTGCCTCCACGCGGAGACGCTGGCTCCCGTGGAGCCTGCACTGGCCGACAGCGCGTCCCTGGTTCCAACGGTCGCGGCGTGCCGCGAGCAGTTCCTGGCCGCGATGGACGATGACCTCGACACACCCCGCGCGCTGCAGGCGCTGGACGAGCTCGCCACCTTGACGCTGACCACCGACGACGAGCGAGCCGCGGCGCAGGCTGGCTGGATGATTCGGGAGCTTGGGGCAAGGGTCCTCGGTCTGCGCCTGACATCGCAGCCGGCCCCGGCAGAGCTCGTCGCGTGACCGACGGGCCGGACGACGACCTCGTCCCGGTCAGTGTCCGGCTCGGCGACGTCGTCCCGCCCGAGGATCCCGAGGACTGGACCCGCCCGCTGACGTGGGTCGCGGCTGTCGGCATGCTGGCCGCCCCGATCGCGACATTGGCGTGGTTCGTCGTCCGGCCACCGGTCCAGTCCGCCGAGGCAGAGGGGATGACCATCCTGGTTGCGGCGTTGATCGCCGGTGGCGCAGCGGCGACCGGGGCTACCCAGCAGGGGGTCGTGCGGGCCAGTACGGCAACGCTGGGTGCCGGTCTCTTCGCGGCGCTGGTGGTCGTGATCGTTGGCGTCGTGATGGCCGGCGAGCGGCAGGTCGGGAGCGCCTCGCCGACGCTCGCGCACGCCTTCGCCGCAGCACTTGCAGGGCTGGCGGGGACGGCCGTCGCCTCGGTCGCGGCGCTGGTGGTGGCCAGGCGGCGCTCACGGCTGCTCCGCTTCGCGGTCGCGCTCTGTGTCGGGGTGGCCGGCGGCACGCTGGCCATCCTCGCGCTGGTGCCGCCCGCGTCTGGCTGACCAGCGGCAGGCAGGCCATGACGGACGCGGGCTGACGCCCGGCGCACGGAGCCGAGGGTCCCGGCGCTCCCGGGCCGGCGCCGGCTCCGCGGACGGATCGTTCAGAACACCCGATAGGCAATCTCCGCTGGTGCCGTGAGGAGCTCCTTGAGCTCGTCATCGACCTTGAGCAACGAGATGTGCGCGCCCGCCATCTCCAGCGACGTGCAGTACTCGTTGACGTAGCTGCGCCAGACGTTGATGCCCTTGTCGGCCAGCTTCTTATGGGCGGAGCCGTAGAGCAGGTAGAGCTCGCTGATCGGCGTGCCACCCAGGCCGTTGACCATGAGCGCGACGTCGTCGCCCGAGCCGAACGGGAGGTCGGGCACGATCGCGTCGAGCAGGACGTCGACGAGCGCGTCGGCGGGCTGGATCTTGGCGCGCTGACGGCCCGGCTCACCGTGGATGCCGATGCCGATCTCGATCTCGTCGTCGCCGATGTCGAACAATGGCGTGCCACGCACCGGCGGGATGCACGACGAGAGGGCGATGCCCATCGTCCGCACGTTGGCGATGACCTTCTCGCCGACCGCCACGCACTCCTCGAGGCTGCCGCCCTGGTCGGCCTTCGCGCCGACGGCCTTGATGACGAAGAAGTTGCCGGCCACGCCCCGGCGACCGACGGTCCAGGTCGAGTCCTGGACCGCCACGTCGTCGTTGACGAGGAGGTAGCCGATCTTCTGGCCCTCGGCCTCCTGGAGCTCCTTGGCCATCTCCCAGGCGGCGCGGTCGCCGGTGTAGTTGTTGACCAGGTAGAGGACGCCCGCCGGGGTGTCCATCAGCTTCGAGGTCTCAGTCACGAACTCCACCGGCGGACCGGCGAAGACGTCCCCAGGGCAGGCGGCGTCGAGCATGCCGGGGCCGACGATCATGGTGTGGGCGGGCTCGTGACCCGAGCCGGAGCCCTGGATGATCGAGACCCGGTCGGCCTTGGGCATGTCGGCGCGGTAGATGAGGTTGTACTTCGGCTCGTACTTGAGGGAGCCGCCGCTGGCGAGGGCGACGCCCTCGAGGAACTCGGCGACGAACTGGCTGGGATCGTTGACGAACTTCTTCACGCCCTGGGTCTCCTTCAGGTGCTGTACTTGTCGCGCCAGGCGGCGCTGATGTCCTGGAGAATCACGCCGATGGCGGTCGCCCCGGCATCGACGGAGTCGCGGCTGCGCTCGCCGGTGTACGCGGCGCGGCCGCGCATGGCAAGCATGCCCTTGGTGTTCTCGGCGGCGACAACTGCCACGTCGGCGGCCTTCTGAAGCGCCGCGACGCCGTTGTCGGTGATCGGCTGCTTGAAGCTCTCCTCGAGGCTGTCGATGGCTGGAACGAGCGCGTCGAGGAGAGTCTTCTCCCCGAGCGATGCGTTCCCGCGCGCCATGATCCCCTCGACCGCCGCGCGAAGCATGGCGATCAGGTCCTCCGGCGCCAGCTCGGTCTTGTCACCCGCGGTGATGCCGGCCCGGAGGAAGGCCGTCCCCCAGAACGGCCCGCTCGACCCACCCACCTTTGCGGACATGGTCAGGCCGACCTTCTTGAGCACGGAGCCCACGCTCGAGTGGTCGAAGCTATCGAGCTCTGCGCCGACGACTTCGAAGCCGCTGCGCAGCGAGTAGCCAAAGTCGCCGTCGCCCACGACGGCGTCGAGCTGGGAGAAGTACTCCGTGTTGTCGACGATCGTCTTCGACATCGTCCTCAGGACGAGATCGACGTCGTCGAGCGCGGGACTTGCCATACACGAACCTCCTTCAGTGACCAGGCCAGCCTCAGCCGGCCAGACAGCTCTCCAGATCGGCCAGGGTGATGTAGTCGTCGGGCTGCGCCGGGCTCCGGTTGGCGATGACATGGGTCGTCTCGCCGCCGGGGTCGCCCAGCGATGTGACGACCAGCACCGCCTCGGAAGCGTCCTCGTGCTCGGTGTAGCCGTTGACGGTCATCACGCAGCGCAGCCCAGCCTCGACCGCCGCCAGCAGTCCGTTTCGAGAGTCCTCGATGACGAGCGTCTCGGCGGGCGATGTCCCGAGGCGCTCCAGGGCCAGCAGGTAGATGTCCGGGGCCGGCTTCTTGCGCTCCACGATATCGCCGGCGAGGACGACGAATCGCGCAGCGCGCTCGGGCCCGGCCGCCTGCTCGAGAATGGCCCGCACCGATGGCTCCGCCGACGTCGATGCCACGGCCAGCGCCCAGCCGGTGTCGTCCGCCTCCGCGATGACACGGCCGATCCCGGGCCGCGGCGGGAGGCGGCCCGCGGATACCATGTCGGTGTAGATCGCCGTCTTGCGCCTGTGCCAGTGGGCCAGGCAGCTCGGCCTGGCCCTCGGGATCCGCAGGCAGCCCATTGGCCGAGACGAATTCGGGCGTCAGCTCGGTCGCCATCCGCTCCTTGCCCCCGGCCACCTTGAGCTTCTCGCTGATACGTCTCCACCGACCACTCGAGCGGCAGCCCGAGCTCTCCGAACGCCTGGTTGAACGCGACGCGGTGTCCGTCACGCTCCGTATCGGCCAGGACGCCGTCGCAGTCGAACACCAGGGCCGGCATCAGGCCTTGCCCTCGCTGCCGAGGAGGCGGATGTGCTCTCTGGCCATCTCCATCACCGCGGTCGCGCTGTTCCTCGAACTGTGAGGGTGGATCGAACTTGCCCGGATTGGTCAGCCATGTGGTCGTAGCCGGCCTGCATGAACGCGATCTTCAGCGCCGTCGAGATGTTGACCTTGGCGCAGCCGCGGCCGACGAGGTCCCCGAACTGCTCGGCGGTCATGCCGGTGCCGCCGTGGAGGGCGACGGGAATGCCGGTCGCCTCGACGATGTCGGTGACTCGCTGGCTGTCCAGCTTCGGGGTGGACCGATACATCCCATGGGCGTTGCCGATGGCCGGAGCGAACACGTCGACCCCGGTGCGATCGGATGAAGTCGACGGCGGTCTCGAGGGTCTGCTCCTCGGGCTCCTCATCGTCGGCAACCTCCTCGACGCGCTTGAACCCCTCGATCTCGCCCTCAACCAGCGCGCCGTAGCGCTCGGCCTCGGCCACGACCTCGATGCATTGCGCGCTTGTTCTCCTCGACGCGACAGCTTGCGAGCCATCGAAGAGCACCGAGTTCCAGCCCTTCTCGAGGCACAGGCTGATCACATCACGCTCCGGGACAATGGTCGAGGTGAAGCGCCACCGGAACACGGACGTCTGCGGTCATGGCACGCCACATCGCCATGAGGACGTCGGCACCGATCGACTTCACCGTCTTCACGGAGGTCTGGACGATGAGCGGTGCCCGCAGCTCCTCGGCGGCGGCGAGGACCGCCTCCATGGTGAGGTCGTTGACGACGTTGATGGCCGCCACGCCGTACCGCTCGTCGGAATGCCTGCTTGACGATCTGCTGGGTCGGAACGACGGGCATCAGGCATCAGCTCCTCGGGCGAGGTCGAGGACCGTTCGCGCGTCTGCCTCGTCCACGATCAGCACGTCGACGATGCCGGCACGCAGGACGCCGAGCGTGGCGCGAGGCTTCTCGGCGCCGCTGACGACCGCGACGACGTGCGAGATGCGCCGCAGGTCGTCGACCGACAGGCCGATGAGCCGGCTGCTGTGTGGCGACGCGATGAGCTGCCCGCGGATGTCGACGTAGTTGCCGAGCACATCCCCGACCGCCCCGTGGTCGCGCAGCCGGGCGATCTCGGCGCTGTCGAGGCAGCCGCTCCGCACCATCGTGCAGTTGTTGTCGGTTCCCCCGATTCCGACGAGGGCGAGATCCGCCGTCGCGGCCATGCGCAGGACATGCGAGATCGCCTCCTGGGCGTGCAGGCTGTCGCGGACGTCCGCGCTCTCGACGTAGGCGGGCGCGAACAGGCTCTCGGCACGCCCCCCGCTGCGCTCGGCGAGGGCCCGGCAGATCTCGTTCGGGTTCGTCGGAAGGTCGATGGTCGGCGACCCACCCATGGCGCTGGCGAATGCACAGTCCACCGGGGCCGCCGGGCGAAAGTGGCGCGGGATGGCGCCGATGTCCCGGCCGTGGCTCACCGCCACCACCATGCCGTCCACAAGCCGGCGCTCGAGGTAGCCGGCAGCGGCACGCGCCACGGCGGCGCGCTGGATCTCGGGGTCCGGCGCGCTGGGGCTGACGATGGCATCGGCCAGGCCGAACGCGGCGATCAGCTGAGCCTCGAGATCGAGGTCGACGCCGTGCGGGGCATCGATGTGGATCTGCACGACGCCTGTCTGGCGCGCGCGGACCAGCAGCCGTTGGACCTTGGGCCGAGACAGCCCGAACTCCTGCGCGATCTGGGTCTGCGTTCGGTCGTCCAGGTACCACCGGTGGGCGATCCTGGCGAGGAGCTCGCGGTCATCGCTGCTGACGTCGACGGTCAATCCGGCCTCCGGCAGTGAGCAATTGCTCACTCATGCGCAGATGATCACACCACGATACAGCGCCCCGGAGAGCGTGTCACCACCCTCCCACCGATGGCTATGCGCCCGCAGTTCTCAGATCACACGACGGAGGCGTCAGCTCCGCTTGGCTCATCGCCGAGGAGAAGGCAGGCGGCCCGGTGGTCGGGGCCGACGTCGATCAGCGGCGGATCGATCGTCGGGCATCGGTCGAACGCGAGCGGGCAGCGCGGATGGAACCGGCATCCGCTGGGGATCCGGGACGGGTCTGGGGTTTCGCCGCCCAGGATGACCGGCCGGCGCCTCGCGGCGGGATCGGGGATCGGCACGACCGACAGCAACGCCTGGGCGTACGGGTGCTGCGGGCTGGCGAGCACATCGCGCGTAGGCCCGTGCTCCACGATGCGCCCGAGGTACATCACGGCGATCCGGTCGGCGTAGGCCGCCACCGTCGAGAGATCGTGGGTGATCATCACCACCGCGATGCCACGGTCCCGGGCGAGGGCATGGAGCAGGTTGAGGATCTCGGCGCGGATGCTGACGTCGAGCATGCTCACCGGCTCGTCGGCGATCAGCAGCGATGGCTCGAGGGCCAATGCGGCGGCGATCACCACGCGCTGCCGCTGGCCGCCCGACAGCTCGAACGGGTAGCGGCGAAGGTACGCGCTCACCGGCGTCAGTCCGGCCGAGGTCAGGGCTGCACTCGACGCGGGCGGCAAGCTCGGTGCGCGATCCGCCGGCGCCGTGGACGCGGAGCGGCTCGGCGACGATGTCGGAGACCCTCATCCGCGGGTTGAGCGACTCGTAGGGATCCTGGAACACCATCTGGGCCCGACGTCGCAGTTTCTGCAGCTGGCGGCCGGACATGCGTCCGACCTCCTGCCCATCCAGGACGACGCGTCCAGCGGTAGGTCGCATGAGCCCCATCAGCAGGTTCCCGGTCGTCGTCTTGCCGCAGCCCGATTCACCGACCAGCGCGATCACCTCGCCGGCACGCAGCTCGAACGACACGCCGTCGAGGGCACGCACGGGAGGGGCGGGCCGCCGTCGCAGCACGTCGGTCATCGACCGACGGCCGGGGAACTCCATGGCGAGGTCCTCCACCCGCAGGAGCGCCTCGGTCACTGGCGTCCTCGCTCAGCCGGATCGAGCAGGAAGCACGCAGCACGACCGCCCACCGGTGTGGGGTACTCCGGAGGCCGTTCGGCCGCGCATCGGTCGAACGCATGGGGACACCGCGGCGCGAAGCGGCAGCCGGCTGGCATCGCGTCCAGGCGAGGGGGCGCGCCCGGGATTCCACGCAGCGCGCGATCGGGGTGCGCGACGTCGGGGAATGCCAGCAGCAGCTGCTGGGTGTAGGGGTGCTGTGGCGCCGCGTACAGCGGCGCAGCATCGTTCTCCTCGGCGATGCCGCCGCCGTACATGACCACCACCCGATCGCAGACCTGGGCGACGACCCCCAGATCGTGGGTGACAAGGATGATGCCCATGCCGAAGTCGCGGGCGATCCCGCCCAGCAGCTCGAGGATCTGGGCCTGGATCATGACGTCGAGGGCGGTCGTCGGCTCATCGGCCACGATGACGTCGGGGTCGCAGGCCAGGGCGAGAGCGATCATCGCGCGCTGGCGCATGCCGCCCGAGTAGGTGTGCGGGTAGTCGTTCGCCCGCTGGCGGCCGATGCCGACTCGCTCGAGGAGCTCCGCGGCGCGCTGAGCGGCCTGCCGTTTCGTGGTGGCCGGCGAATGGAGTCGCACCGCTTCGGCGATCTGGTCCCCGACCGTTCGGACCGGATTGAGGGCGTTCATCGCGCCCTGGAACACGAGCGACAGGCGTGTCCAGCGGAACGATCGGCAGCTCGCGACCGCCAAGCCCGATCAGGTCCTCACCGTCGAACCAGACCGACCCGGCCACGATGCGACCGTTGGGCGGCAGGAGGCGCAGCAGCCCGAGCACGGTCGTCGTCTTTCCACAGCCGGACTCGCCCACCAGGCCGAGCGTCTCTCCGCGGCGCAGGTCGAAGCTCACCCCGTCCACCGCGCGAAGCGGGCCGGTCTCGGTATCGAACTCGATGGTGAGATCGCGGACCTGCAGCACCGGCGCCTCGGCGCCATCCGCGGGAACCGGAGGCGGCGCGCTCGTCCGGTCCTTGGCCACGTCCGTGCCGGGTGCGTCGAGGTGGGAGCGCCGCAGACGCGGATTGATCGCGTCCTCGAGCGCCGTGCCCAGCAGCGTGGTTCCCAGCACGACCCACACGATCGCGAAGCCCGGAGCCAGCAGCGCCCACCAGGCGCCGGCGCTCACGGCGCCGCGCTGGAAGGCGAAGTTCAGCATCGGGCCCCAGCTGATCACCGTGGGGTCGCCGAGGCCGAGGAAGGCGAGGCTCGACTCGTCGAGGATGGCCAGGCTCACGACCAGCACCATGTTCGCGAGCATCAGTGGCAGGACCGAGGGCAGGATGTGGTGGCGCAGAATGTGCGTGTCGCCCGCACCCACCGCCTGGGCACGAAGGACGTACTTTCGCTCGCGGACCGAAAGCGTCTGCGCGCGGACGAGCCGTGCGGTCCCGGTCCAGCCGAGTATGCCGATCACGATGATGATCGTGCCAAGCGACGGACCGATGATCGCCACCAGCACGATCATCAGGGCGAGGTCGGGATGACCAGGAAGAAGTCGGTGATCCGCATCAGGAGCGAGCCGGTCATGCCGCGCCGGTATCCGGCGACGATCCCGATCAGCGCGCCGATGAAGATCGCGATCGCCGCCGCGGAGAAGCCGACCGCCAGCGAGACGCGCGCGCCGTACACCAGCGCCGAGAAGACGTCCTTGCCGGCGTCGTCGGTGCCGAGGATGTGGGCCGGCGACGGCGGCTGGAAGATGTCGAAGATCGTGACCGAGACCGGGGCGTACGGGTCATAGGGCGCGATGAGCGGAGCGAACACCGCCACGACGACGGACAGCAGCAGCATCGCGCCGCCGACGACGCCCGCGCGGTGACGCAGGAACCGTCGCCACCGCCAACGCGGCTCGACCGCCGGTGCGACCTGCGCGGTTGCCTCGATCGCGACGGTCATCGGGTCATTCCTCGCTCACTCGGGGGTCGAGCCAGCCGTAGACGAGCTCGGCCATCAGGTTCGCAATGACGACCGCAACGGCGAGCAGCAGGAACGCGCCCTGCAGAACGGGGTAGTCGCGATCGGCGACCGCGTCAACGGTCAGCGCTCCGAGACCGGGCCACGAGAAGACCGCCTCGACCTGGATCGCCCCGGCCACGGTGAACCCGAGCGTGAGCGCGATGAGCGTCACCATCGGCAGCATCGCGTTTCGCAGTGCGTGGTGGCGAATGATGCGGTACGTCGAGAGCCCCTTCGCCCGGGCGGTGAGGATGTAGTCCTCGCCGAACACGTCGAGCACGCTGCTGCGCATGATCAGCATGTACTCGCCGAGCAGCGCGAGACCCAGGGTGAGCGTCGGCAGGAGGAGGTGGCGTCCAACGTCCCAGGCGAGCGCACCGAACGAGTCGAAGTCCTCGCCGATCGTGATCCGCCCGCTCGTGGGCAGCCCGAACCAGTTGGCACCGGCGATCAGCAGGATGATGCCGAGGAAGAAGATCGGCAGCGCCCACATGAAGAGGCTGAACGTCACCGCGGCGATGTCGGCCGCTCTCCCGCGGCGCCAGGCGGCGAACAGGCCGAGCCCCACGCCGAGGACGATGGCGAAGAACTCAGCCGGCAGGACGAGCCACAGCGTATTGACCAGCGCCTGCCCGAGGAGATCTGACACGTCCTGGCCTCGGTGGGCATAGCTCGTCCCGAGGTCCCCACGCGCAAGGGCGGCGAGGTAGGCGGTGAACTGCGTGTCGAACGGGTTGCCGCCCTCGAGGTTGATCAGCACTGGCTTGTCGAGCCCGAAGCGCTCGCGCAGCTCCTCGACCGCCGCGGGGTTGAGCCGCGGGTCGCGCATGCCGGACTTGGCCGGATCTCCCGGCAGGATCCGGAACAGCAGGAAGTTGAAGGTGACGACCACCGCCAACGTCACCAGGGCCCAGCCGAGCTTCCGCAGTAGATAGCCGCTCCGCTGGGTCATCCTGGTGCCGTTGGGATGGTGTCGGGCGCCGCTCGGCCCAAGTTACTGGGCCGGGCGAAGCACGACGAGCTGGGTCGGGTCCTGCAGTCCGGTGGTCGGGCTGCCCTCGATCCAGCCGGTGAACGTGTCCGTCCGCCACGCCTGGATCGAGACGAAGTAGTACGGGACGATGTACGGCACATCGTCGATCAGGATCTGCTGCAGCTCGTGGATCTGCTCGATCCGGGCGTCGCGATCGAGCTCGACCGACTGCGCGTCGAACAGCTCGTCGTACGCCGGGTTGCAGTACCCCGACTCGCTGAACCCGGTCGGGATCTCGGCGCAGGTCGCCACGCCAAGGAGGCCGCCCGCGTCGATATCCGTGTACCAGCTCCAGATGATGACGTCGAAGTCGAAGCCCGGGCAGCACACGCTGGTCAGCGTGTCCGGGTCGTACCCCTGGATCTGGACCGCGACGCCGGCCTGGGTCCAGGTGTCCTGGATCTCCTCGGCCTCTCGTGGCGCGCTGTCGCTGTCATCGGGGAAGTTCAGCCGGAAGGTCAGGTCCTCGCAGTCCTGGTCGGCCAGGCACTCTCGGACCCCGTCGCCATCGGTGTCCTCGTAGCCCGCCTCGTCGAGCAGGGCGTTGGCTTCCGCGATGTCGAACGCGTAGTCCTCGATCTCCGAGGCATAGAAGTCGCCATGCGCCGGCGTGACCAGGGAGAGGCCCGGGCTGCCAGTGCCGAGGGTGGCGACCTGGATCAGCTGGTCCTTGTTCGTGGCGTGCGCCAGGGCGCGCCGCACGGCGACGTCCTTCAGCGCCGGGTGCCCGGAGCAGACGCCGTCGTCCGGCGGGCAGTTCTCCTCCTCCACGATGTTGAAGAAGATGTCGCGCAGCTGGCCGCCGGTGTCTCGGCGATGTTCACCAGGACTTCCTCGTTGTTGGTGAGCCCGGAGACGGCGGTGGCCGGGAACTCGGTGATCGCGTCGATCTCACCGGTGGTGAGTGCGGTGACGCGAGCGTCGGCGTTCGAGATCGTCTGGATGATGACGCCGTCGACCGAGGGCGCGGTGCCCCAGTAGTCCGGGTTCGCGGCGAGCTCGACGAACTCGTTCTGCGTCGCCTCGACGAACGTGAACGGTCCGGAGCCGATCATCTCGGCGTTCTCGAACTCGATCGGGTCCTCGTTCTCCCAGATGTGCTGCGGAAGGACGTAGAACGCCGCGAGGTTCGTCTCGAAGATGGCCGGCGGCATCTCCGCCTCGGTCGTCAGCGTGATGGTGGTCTCGTCCACCACTTCCACCTCGACGAAGTCCACCGCGTACGAGGTCAGCAGCGGGTATTCGGTGTCGCGGTACAGCTCGATCGAGAAGGCCAGGTCCTCCGCGGTGAGCGGCTCGCCGTCGTGGAACGTGGCGTCGTCACGGATCGTGACGGTCCACGTCAGGGGGTCCTCGGCATTGGTCCACTCGGTCGCCAGCTTCGCGACGAACTCGCCGGCGGCGGTCACCGAGAGCGGCGTGTCGTAGACGAGCTCGTAGACGTCGTACGCCTCAGCGAGCACGGCATTGCCGGGATTCAGGCTGTCCGGGTAGCCGCCGACGCCGATGCGAACGGTGCCGCCGGTGGCCGTGCTTCCACCGGACTCGCCCGGTGCGGCGCTCTCACCGCCCGACCCACCGGCCGAGGCGGCCGGCTGGTCGGTCCCGCAGGCAGCAAGCACGAGCGCAAGAATGACGAAGATTGGGGTGACGAAGCGAAGTCGTCGCACCGGTGGTACCTCCTCCGAGTTGACCGCGGCGCGGTAATGCCCGGGGCGGGACGGCCGCATCGATGCCGGAGGATGGCACACTCCACGGAATCCGGTCAACGATCCACGCTCATCCGGCGGAATCCGTCGAGGCCACGAGGCGGCATACTCCGCTCCATGAGCGCTGCCACACCCCGCGCCATCGTCCGCTCGCAGGTGGCCCTGGAGTCGTTCCGGTTGTCGCCGGACGGCGAGACAGTGGTGTACGCCCTGCGGCGGGTCAGGGGCGAGACGTACGAGTCCCACCTGTTTGCGCGCCCGTTTCGCGGTGGCCGGCCGCGGCAGCTGACCCGCGGGCGCGTGCGCGACGGCGGGCCAGCCATGGCACCCGATGGCCGTCGGCTCGCGTTCGTCCGCACGCCCGTCGGTCCGGACGACGCGAGTGGGCAGGCCTGGATCCTGCCGCTCGATGGTGGCGAGCCTTGGCAGCTCACCGACCTCGAGCACGGAGTGGCGAGCGCCCACTGGAGCCCGGATGGGCGTCGCCTGGCGCTCGTGGCGCAGGCCGGCGACCACCGGTTCGTCGTGGGCGATGGGGGCGGCGCGGATCGCACCCCGACCGCACGCCGGATCACGAGCACGGACTTTCGCGACGACGAGACCGGGCACGTCGTCCGCCGCACCCATCTCTGGATTGTCGATGCGCGTCCCGGAGCCCGACCGCGGCAGCTGACGAAGGGCGACTTCGATGTGCTCGGTCCGGCGTGGTCGCCGGACGGCAAGCGCCTGGCCTTCGCCGCCGACCGTGGCGGCGACACGAACCTGTCTCCCCGCAGCCAGCTGTGGAGCGTGCCGGCGAACGGCGGACGGATCAGGGAGCTCGCCAGCCTCGCCGGGTGACGCCGAGTCGCCTGCCTTCTCGCCCGATGGGTCCGCACCTGGCCTTCATCGGCACCGACGTCGAAGACCCGCACACCGGGGTCCTCCCGGGCCTGTGGGTCATCGACCTGCCCTCCGGCGCGCCGCGCAACCTGACGGCCGCCCTGGATCGGCCCGTCGGAGACTGGGCGTGGGCGGACCTGGTGATGGCCGAGGACGCCGTCGGCCCGGTCTGGCTCGACGCCGCGTCGCTCCTCGTCCTGGTGGGCAGCCGCGGCCGGAACCTCCCCTACCGCGTGACGCTCGATGGCATGGCCGAGCCGCTCGTGGATCCGGCCACCAACGTCGATGGGGCGGGCCTCGAATATGCCGACGGAAGCGGGCGGATCGCGATCAGCGCGGCCCTTGACGGACGCAGCGCCGACGTCTACGCCATCGAGCCCGGAGGGCTGCGCCAGGTCACGCGCGAGGGATCGCGCTGGCAGCGCGCCATCGGCATCCCCGAGATCCAGGAGCTGGAGCTGCGCGGCCCGGCGGGCAGGATCCAGGCATGGTTGGCGTCACCGCCCGGGGCCGGCCGGCGCCGGCTTCCCCTGGTGACGGCGATCCACGGCGGGCCGAACGGGTCGTGGGCGGGCGTGGGGACGATGGACTCGCTCATGCTGTGCGCCGCGGGCTATCGCGTCCTGTTCCCGAATATCCGGGGATCGGCCACCTTCGGCGCCGCGTGGACCCGCTCACTCGAGGGCCGGTGGGGCGGGCCGGATGCGGATGACACCGTCGCCGGCATCGACGCGCTCGTGGCGCGCGGCCTGGCCGACCCGGCGCGGCTGTACGTGATCGGCTTCTCCTACGGGGGCTACCTCGTCCACTGGCTGGTCGGGACCACCGATCGCTTCGCGGCGGGCGTGGCGGAGAACGCGGTCACGAACCAGATCAACACGTGGGCGAACTCGTACTTCGGCCTGCACTACAACCGGCGGCACGGCCTCGGTGATCCGCTTACCGACGAGGGCATGCTCGCGCTGTGGCATGCGTCGCCGCTGCGCAACGCGTCGCGCATCACCACGCCGCTTCTCATTCTCCAGGCCGAGGAGGACCGGATATGCCCGCCGGCGGACAACGAGCAGATGTTCACCGCACTCAAGGTGCTCGGCCGGGAGGTCGAGTACGTCCTCTATCCGGACGAGCACCACGAGATGAAGAACTACGGGCGACCGGATCGGCGCATCGACCGCATGGAGCGGATCCTCGCCTGGTTCGACGGCCACCGACGCAACGGCCCGCGACCCCGGGGAGCTCGTCAGCCGGCCGGTGACTTCCGGCTGAGGCGATCGGCCAGGCCACCGATGGTGAGCGCAAGGCCAAGCGCCAGGATGCCGATGGCTGCCACGACCCGGAACGCTTCGCCGCCGAAGGCGGTTGCGAAGACGAGGTAGGCGACCACGCCTCCCGCTGCAATGCCTGAGCCGATCCACTTGAAGGCCGGCGCATCGGCGATCCATCCAGCGGCATACATGCCCAGGCCGAAGCTGAACGGCAGGACGCTCCACAGGTAGGTCCACGCGCTCCATCGGTCGGTCAGGCTCGTGTAGAGCAGCGCACCGCCGAGCCCCGCCAGGATGGCGCCGGGGATCACCATGCCGGCCCGCAGCCGGCGGTTCTGCCGCCCGACCAGGCTCGGCACGAGGAAGAACAGCGACATGCCGATGAGGAGGACCGGCCACCAGGCGAGGACGTCGTCGTCGATGCCGAGGCCGCGGACCAGGTCGATGATCGGCTCGCTGGCCAGCACGATCACCCCGATGAGGAGCAGCACGAGCCCCGCGATCAGCTCGATGGTTCGGCTCACCGGCCGAGTATACGGTGGCATCATGCGGCCGATGCCCGCTCGCCCTGGCCCTCGCTGGCTCCTGCTCGCCCTCGGCCGGCGACAGCCCCGGACGCGCGGAACGCTGCGGGTCGATGGCACACGCGACGTGGTGCGGATCGCCCGCGACCGGTGGGGAATCCCCTGCATCGATGCCACGAACGATGCCGACGCCTGGTTCGGCCTGGGCTTCTGCCACGGCCAGGATCGCGGCTTCCAGCTCGAGCTGTTGGCGCGCGCCGGACGCGGCACGCTGGCCGAGCTGCTCGGCGCCGCCGGGCTGCCGCTCGACCGGCTGTCGCGCACGCTCGGCTTCCGCCGCGTGGCCGAGGCTCAGCGGCCCCTCCTCGATGACGACATGCGATCCGCGCTCGAGGCATACGTGGCAGGCCTGAACACGGCGATCTCGACCGGACCGCGGCCGCACGAGCTCGTCCTGCTTCGCCGTGGCGCGTCGCCATGGACGGTGGAGGACGTGCTCTCCTTCCTCGGTCTCCAGTCACTGGCGCTTGCCGGCAACTGGGACAGCGAGCTCGGCCGGCTCCAGGTGCTGCTCGCCGATGGGCCCCACGCGCTGGGCGCCGCCGCACCGGCCTACCCCGCGTGGCTGCCGACCCAGGTGCCCGTCGGCGAAGCGGCGGGCGCCACGATCGAGCGCTTATCCGCCGACCTGGCTCGGCTGCGCGACCTGGTCGGCGGCATCGGTGCCTCGAATGCCTGGGCGCTGGCGGCTGGCCGAACCACGACCGGTGGCCCGATCCTGGCGAACGACCCCCATCTCGCCGCGGCAATCCCGGCGCCGTGGTACCTGGCGCACGTGCGCACGCCTGACTGGGAGCTGGCCGGCGCCTCGTTCGTCGGCGGACCGGCCTTCCCAACCGGCCACAACGGCCATGCCGCGTGGGGCATCACCGCTGCCTGCACCGATTCGGCGGACCTGTTCTGGGAGCAGCTCGATCTCGACGACGGCACCGCCCGCGGTCCGCACGGCCCCGAGCCGATCCGGCGCATCACCGAACGCTTCACGGTCCGTGGCGCCGATGACGTGGTCGAGGAGGTCCTGGAGACCGCGCGCGGACCGGTCGTCACCCCGGTGCTCAACCTGGACGTGGCGCTGACGCTGCGGGCAACCTGGCTGGAGCCCGTGCGCGTGCGTGGCTTCCTCGACGTCCATCGCGCGCGCGACTTCGCCACCTTCCGCGGGGCGTTCGCCGCGTGGCCCGGACCCGGGCTGAACGTGGTGTACGCGGACGCCGGCGGGCACATCGGCCTGCAGCTGGTCGGCACCCTACCGCGCCGGCGCGCCGGCCACGGCACGCTGCCCCTGCCGGCATGGGACCCCGAGGTCGGCTGGGAGGAAGAGCACCTGCCGTTCGACGACCTGCCATCCGTCTGCGACCCGGACCATGGCTTCGTGATCTCCGCAAACAATGCCGTGCACGCGGATCGACCCGACGCACCGTTCCTCGGCGCCGACTGGCTCGACGGCTACCGGGCGGCCCGCCTCGTGGAGGCCATCACCGAACGCGAGACCTGGGACGTGTCCGCCTCGATGGCCCTCCAGACCGACCGCCTCTCGATCCCGTGGCGGGAGATGCGGGACATCGTGCTCGGCGCGGTCGATGTTGCCGGGGACGACCCCGATGCGACGGCGGGGCGCGACCTGCTGGCACGCTGGAACGGCGTGGTCGGACCAGCGTCCGCGGCCGCATCGGTCTACGAGCTGCTTGTCAGTCAGCTCGCCATCATCGGCGCTCGCCGGCGAGCACCAACCGCCTGGGCCGCCGCGCTCGGCGGAGGCGTGGGGCCAGCCGTGCCTCGCACCTCGCTGGGTGCGGTCACGGTCAGCCGGGTGGTCGGCGCGCTGCGCGACCGGACGATCGTTGACACCGAGATCCGCGCCGCCCTGGCCGGCGCGGTGCGCACGCTGCGCGAGCGGGCCGGTGACGATCCGAAGCACTGGGCGTGGGGCCGCGTCCGACCGCTCCGCCTGCGCCATCCGCTCGGCGTGAGCCGCCCGCTCGACCGTCTGCTGAACGTCGGGCCGGCGGCGATCGGCGGCGACACGAACACGGTTGCCCAGGCGGGAGCGCATCCGCTCTCCCCGCTCGGCGCCACCGGGGCGATCGCCAACCATCGCACGGTCATCGATCTGGCCGACCTTGACCGCAGCCGCTACGTCGTCGCGGGCGGCCAATCCGGGAATCCGATCTCGCCCCACTACGCGGATCTGTTCGGCCGCTGGCGCCGGGGCCAGGGCGTCCCGATCGCCTGGTCGCCGGCGGCGGTCGAGGCTGCCTCGCGCCGTCGCCTGGTCCTTCGACCCCGCCGGGCGTCGACCCGAGCCACCGACGACGGGCCGCCGTAGGGCCGATCCGAGCGTCAGCTGGCGGGGATGACCGAGCCCTGGATCACGCCGCTCCACCGCCAACGCTCATGAGCCCGACGATGGGCAGGATCAGCACGACCAGCACGATCGCGGTCACCACGAGCTTCAGCCGTGTCGACCATGCGCGCGACAGCCATACCAGCCCGATCCCGATGGCCGGCCCGATGATCGGCAGCACGAACGCCCCCACCGTGACCAGCAGCAGCGCGACGACCTCCAGGGCTCCCATACCGGGGCGTGCGGCCGCCACGGCACCCTCGCCCCCGATCGTCATGGCCGCCGGCTCGGTGCGCTCACCGCTCGCCTCGGACTCCGCGGCGACGATCTCCTCCGGGCTGCCGAGTCGCTCGAGGACGTTCCGCACGGTCGCCTCGTCCGGCGAATCGCTCGTGGCAAGTGCCGCCGTGATGTGCTCGCGAACGTCGGCGACGAGCTCCGCGCGACGTCCTGCCGGCAGCCGGGCCGCGGCCGTTTCGAGTCGCGCCAGGTAGTCACGAATGAGCGCGTCCGTCTCCACCCTTCACCTCCCTGCTGCCGTTCAGCAGCGCATCAACCCCATCGCGGAATCGCGACCAGTCGTCCGCCTGATCGACGAGCGCGCGCCGGCCGGCATCGGTCAGCCGGTAGTAGCGCCGGGGCGGCCCGGATGCGGACTCCCGCCACGTCGTCGTCACCAGCCGCTGGTCTCGCATGCGGGCCAGTAGCGGATAGATCGTGCCCTCGCTCGTCAGGAGCTCGCCGGCATCCGACAGGTCCCGGACGATGTCGAAGGCGTACGACTCGCCTCCCTCGAGGACGGCGAGCACGCACAGCTCGAGGACGCCTCGTCGAAGCTCCGTCGCCGGGTTCCGTGTCTCACCACGTACCATGCGTCGCATGATACTGGCGCGTGTCAATACGGGAGCGAGGCCACGGTACGACTGCTACATCTCGCCTTCGAACGGCAGCTGGGGCATGCGCAGCGCCTTGTCCTGGCGGTACCCGAGCAGGTAATCGGCCTGCATGAGGGTGTGGATCTGCGAGGTCCCCTCGTAGATCACCGAGCCCTTGGAATTTCGCAGGTAGCGCTCGACGGGGTACTCGTTCGAGTAGCCGTAGGCGCCGTGGACCTGGATCGCGTCCATGGCCGAGGCGACCGCGTGATCGGTGCAGAACCACTTCGCCATCGACGTCTCGCGCGTGTTGCGCTCGCCCGGTTCTTCTTCCAGCCGGCCTTCCACACCAGCAGCCGCCCGGCCTGGATGCCCTGCTCCATCCTCGCCAGCATCTGCTTCACGAGCTGGTGCTCGCCGATCTCGGAGCCGAAGGCCTTGCGCTCGTGCGCGTACTTGACCGATGCGTCCAGGCAGGCCTGCGCCAGGCCAACCGACCCGGCAGCGACCGTGTACCGGCCCTGGTCGATGGCGCTCATCGCGATCGTGAAGCCCTCGCCCTCCTCGCCGACGCGGTTCGCGGCCGGGACCTCGCAGTCGCTGAGCGTCACGATGCCGGTGTTCCCGGCGCGGACGCCGAGCTTGCCATGGAGCGACTCGGAGCTGAACCCGGAGAACGAGCGCTCGACGATGAACGCGGTGATGCCCTTGTGGCCCTTCGACCGATCGACGTTCGCGAAGACGAGGACGTGGTCGGCGGTGTCGGCCAGGCTGATCCAGATCTTGCTGCCGTTCAGGATGTACCGATCGCCGTCGCGGCGCGCGGTGGTGGCGAGGTTGGCCGCGTCGGACCCGACGCCGGGCTCGGTCAGGCCAAAGGTGGCGAGCTTCTCGCCACGCGCCTGGGGCACGAGGTACCGCTGCTTCTGCTCCTCGCTCCCCCACTGGAGAAGGGTCAGCGAGTTCAGCCCGGTGTGGACCGACAGGATGACGCGGAAGGCGGTGTCGGCACGCTCCATCTCCTCGCACAGCAGCGCGAAGGCGATGTAGTCCATCCCGGCTCCGCCGTACTGCTCCGGGATCGGCAGCCCGAGCAGCCCGGAGGCACCCATCTTCTCGTACAGCGAACGGTCGTACGTGGCGGACTCGTCCAGCTCATGGATGCGGGGCAGGATCTCGCGCTCGGCGAAGGCGCGCGCCGTGCGCTGCACCTCGCGCTGCGCATCGGTCAGCGAGAAGTCGATCATCGGTACTCCGTGGGGTGGGCGGGACACTGATTCTAGACCGATGCGCCCTCCGGGCGGCAGACTGGGCCAATGACGCCGGAGACACGGTACGCCCGCACCACGGACGGCACGCACGTGGCCTACCAGGTGCACGGAGACGGCCCGGTGGACCTCCTCGTCCTTCGCGCGTGGCACTCCAACCTCGACCACGAGTGGACCGAGCCGGTCCTGGCGGGTGTGTATCGCCGGCTCGGCGCGGTCGGCCGGGTCATCCGGCTGGATCGTCGCGGCAGCGGCCTCTCCGACCGGCTGGAGCCTGACGTCCTGCCCACCGTCGAAGCGCGTATCGACGACATGCGGGCGGTTCTCGATGCGGCCGGCTCGGAGCGAGCCGCGTTGATCGGCCTGGCGCATGGGGCCGCGCTCTGCGCGGTGTTCGCGGCGACCTACCCGGAACGGACGGCGGGCCTGGTCGTGTACTCGCCGCCGCGGATGCTCGTCGGGCAATCCGACATGGCGGCGCTCCGAGCATTCGGGGACACGCTCGCCGAGCGGTGGGGAACGCCGGAGGGGGCGCAGGACGTCATGGCAGCCGCCCCGAGTCGAGCGAACGACTCCGCGTTCATCGAATGGATCCGCCTGGACCAGGTGGAAAGCGGCTCCGGCTCGGACGCCGCGGCGCAGTGGCGACTCGTCACCGAGACGAACATCGACGGCATCCTGCCGAGCATCCACGTGCCGACGCTCGTGCTGTGGCGGCAGGGTTCACCGAATGCGGGGCCGTATGTCGCCGAGCGGGTTACCGGCGCGATCGCGACCGAGCTCCCCGGCGAGGACCACGTGATGATCTCGGGCGATTGGCGCCCGTGGCTGCACGCCGTGGAGCGGTTCATCGAAGGGACCAGCGATGCTGCCGGTGACACCGAACGCGTGCTCGCCACGGTGATGTTCACCGACCTGGTCGGGTCGACCCAGCGCGCGACCTCGATGGGCGATCGAGGCTGGCGCGCGCTCGTCGATGCCCACCATGCCGCGGTGCGCCGCCAGCTGGCCACGTTCCGCGGCCGGGAGATCGACACCGCCGGCGACGGATTCTTCGTCGCGTTCGACGGGCCGGCCCGCGCAATCCGATGCGCGGCGGCCATCCGTGGAGCCCTGGCCGAGCTCGACCTCGAGGTCCGGATCGGCCTCCACGCCGGCGAGTGTGAGAAGGTCGGCGACGGGCTCAGGGGCGTCGCCGTCCACGTCGGCGCGCGCGTCGGAGCGGCCGCCCCGGGCGGCGAGATCCTGGTCACGAGCACGGTCCGCGATCTCGTTGCCGGTTCCGGGATCGGGTTCGAGGACGCCGGCAGTCGGTCACTGAAGGGCATACCGGATCCGTGGCATCTCTTCCGGGTGATCGACGCATAGGGTCCTGAGTCCGCAGCGTAATTCCGACACGGCTATCGGTAGTTCGCATTGACGAACGCCAAGTGTCAGGCTAGCCTAACTCGACTGCGGCATGATACGGACTGCGGTCAGTTGTAGGAGACAGCATTGGACATCGGGTTCTTCCTCTCCGGTTTGCTCACGGGGCTGCGCGAAGGCGTCGAGGCGGCGTTGATCGTCAGCATCATCCTCGCCTACCTCGCGAAGACCGGGAACCAACGCCACTTCAGCACGATCTGGTTTGGCGCCGCAGCGGCGATCGCCGTGAGCGTTGTGGTTGGCCTCGTCCTGTTCGTCACCATCGGTGGCTTCGAGGAGCCGGCAGAGCAGATCTTCGAGGGCTTCGCGATGATCCTCGCCGCCAGCGTCGTGACCTGGATGCTGTTCTGGATGCGGCGCACTGCGGCGAACATCAAGGGCGAGCTGCATGCGAGCGTCGACCGAGCGCTGGTCGAGGGTGGCGTGATTGGGCTGGCGGTCCTTGCGTTCACCGCGGTGATCCGCGAGGGCATCGAGACAGCGCTGTTCCTGATGGGACAGGCGACCGCCGCTGGCACCGAGGCGATCAGCACGCTTGTCGGGGCCCTTGTGGGACTCGCGATCGCGGTCGTCATCGGGTTCGCGATCTACCGCGGCGCGCGGGTCCTCAACCTGCGCACCTTCTTCCAGTGGACCGGCATCGCCCTGATCTTCATTGCGGCGGGCCTGCTGTCCCACGGCATTCACGAGTTTGTCGAGGCCGGCTGGATCACGGTCGGAACCGAGACCGCGTTCGACATCAGCGGCGTCCTACCTCATGAGCCGGACGAGGGATCGCTCGGCGTGGTGGGCTCGATCCTGCGGGCCCTGTTCGGCTACACGAGCTCGCCCGAGTGGATCACGCTGATCGCCTGGCTCACGTACGTGGTGGTCGTCCTGTTCCTGTATACGAGACCGGTTCGACCGGCGGACGCCAAGGCGGCGGCAACGGAGCAGCGACCGGCCGGCGCCTGAGCCGGAGCCGTCCCGCCCGGGTGACGCCCACCGCCTTCGCGGTGGGCGTCATCGTTATTCCGCGGTGTACTCGACGCCCATGAAGTCCAGGACCTGGCGCCAGGCATCCGCGCTATCGTCCGCGTGCTCGGTCGCCTTTCGATCGAAGAACGAGTGGGGCGCATCGGGGTAGACGACGCTGCGATGCTCGACCGAGGCCGCGGAGAGCGCTGCGGCGAAGGCCTCGCGCGCATCCGCGGGAATCCCGGCGTCGGCGCCACCGTAGATCGTCAGCACCCGGCAGCCGAAGCGCGGTGCCTCGTCGGATGGCGCGGGAAGTCCGCTGCGGTGGGGCCCGACCGGCCACGGGTAGAAGCCGATGACGCCGCCGAGCCCGAGGCCGCTCGCAGCCTGGAGGAGGCTGATCCGGCCGCCGATGCAGAACCCGATCGTGTACAGCCGCTCCGGCTCGCCACCCTCGGTGGAGCGCAGGAAGGCCGCGGCGGCCGCCACGTCGTCGTTGAGCGCATCGGGCTGCAGCTGGAGGACGTGCGGCTCGTACTCGAATCCGGTCTCGCGCATGTGCGGACCGGCGGTGCGCGAATACAGGTCGATGGCGACGGCGTGAACGCCAGCCTCCGCGAACCGGGCCGCCAGCTCCACGTAGTACGCGTGGAGGCCTCGCACGTCCGGCACGATCACGATGCCCGCCCCGCTGGGCGACTCCGCGCGGGCGGCGTGCGCCGCCACCTCGGTGCCATCCCGGCTGCGCAGGAGCAGGTCCCGCGCGTCGATGGCGCCGCCGCGGATCGGAGGCAGGGGCGGTCGGGCGTCGGCGTCGAAGCACATGGGCTCAGGATGGCACAGCGCCTCCGGGGTCCGTCGCCTCAGCCGACGAGGATCTCGATCGCCACGTACGACCCGGCAACGAGGATGGCGGTGACGCCCACGTAGACCACCGCTCGCAGGGCGATTGGCATTCCGGCGTCGAGCCGATCTCCGGCCGGTGTCCGCCACATCCCGGCCATTGTCGAGACGCCCGTCGGCGGCAGCAGGAACCCGAGCACCGCGCCCACGATCAGGCCGCCGAGGTGGCCGGTCCAGCTGATGCCGGGGACGAGGAACGTGAACACGAGCAGGAAGACGAGGTAGCTGCCGATGCCTCCGACCATGATCCGCGCCTCGCGCCCGAGCACGGTGTGGTGGCGGCGCGAGACGACGAACAGGAGGCCGACGATCCCGAAGATCGCGCCGGAGGCGCCGGCCGCGAGCTGGGCCGGATCCACGAGGATCGTCAGGACGCTGCCGCCGGCCGCGCACAGCAGGTAGATCAGCGCGTACTCGACGTGCCCGTACATGCGCTCCGCGATCGCGCCGTACAGGTACAGCACGTACATGTTGAAGGCGAGGTGGACGATACCGAGGTGGAAGAAGGCGCTGGTGAAGATGCGCCACCACTCGCCCTCGGCGACCAGGAAGCCGTTGATCAGGTTGTTCTCGCCGAGAGGGCCGACGCTTCCTCCGAACATGCCGCCGCCGAGCGTCTCGCCATTGCTGAGGATCGCATCGGCCACGAACAGGACGACGCAGATGGCGATGATCGCGTAGGTCACCCAGGCCATGTAGGTGGCGTAGGCGCCCCGCGCGCGGTTGAACTGTCGCCGCGCGGCGAAGTCGTGACCCGTCTCCTTCAGGAGCCAGGCGATGCGGTTCGCGATCTGGCCGCGTTCGTCCGCCGGCGCGCGGCGATCGGCCTCGCGGTAGGCGGAGATCGCGCCTTCGATGTCCCCATCACGCACGAGCTGCTCGGCGACGCTCCGCCAGCCGAGCCACGCGCGAGGACCCTCGGTGTTGGCGGCCTGCTGCCAGGCGGCGAGCGCGCCGGGCTCGTCGTCGGCGCGGTACCGCGCGGTTCCGATGGCCTGCCACGCGTCGCCGGCCACGGCCCGATCGGGAACGCTGGTCAGTGGCAGCAGGGCGCTGATCGCGCCATCGAGATCACCGGCGTCGAGAAGCCGTCGGCCTTCGTCGAGCCGTTGGGTGGGTTCATCGGACATGTCGGGGGATTATGCGACAGACGTGAACGACCGCCGAGAATTGGCACCTCGGCGGTCGTTGCGCTGCCCCTGGCAGGGGCGCTGCCGGCACGAGGCCGGAAGCATGAAATGGGCGCTGGCCTACTTGGCCCGGCGCAGGAACTCCACCACGTCGTCGTAGCGGAACCGGCGGTCGCCGCGCTTGCAGACCCGGAAGAACGGGAGCTCGCCGCGATCCCCGAGCCGCTTCACGGTGTTCACGTGGAGGTGGAGCATCTCGGCCACCTCGGACGCCGTGAGCAGCTTTCCGACCTCGTTCGTCATCATCGGTTGCGTCTGGACCTCGTGTGGGCACGGTTGGTGAGAGGTGTCCGCTCCGGGCAGGTGCGGTAGGTGCGACTCGTGGTCGGATAGTAAGGTTGTGGTGCTCTCGGCCCGCCCGGTACCTTCAGGCCAGCCCCAGGAGTACTTCCGTTCATGCCCTCCCCCACCCTCCCTGACGATGTCCGTCGTCTGATCGACGAGCGCGCCGGCGCGCGTGAGGCCAGGGACTGGGACCGGGCCGATGCGCTGCGAGACGAGCTCGCGGCGCTGGGTTGGGAAGTGCAGGACGGCCCCCAGGGCTCGACCGCCCGGCCGATCCTGGCCCCTCCTCGCGCCGACCCGGCGAAGCTGAGCGATCCGGCCGAGGTGCCGGTCTCTCTCCAGATCGTGGCCGAGGACCATCCGGACGACCTGGAACGGCTGCTCCGCGGGCTTGCCGCACACCCTCCGTCGGTGGAGTGGGAGCTCGTCATCGTGGCCAACGCGCCCGCATTCGACCTCGACGAGCTCCTGGCCTCGGTGCCGCTGCCGCTGGCCACCGATCGTCGTCCCGACCGAGGGCCGGCTGGGCTGGGGCGACTCGCGGACCGTGGGCATGACACGATCCGCGGGCGAGATCACGGTCCTGCTCGACACGTCGCTCGAGCCGACCGGCGACTTCGTGGCGCCCCTGCTGGCGGCCTTCGACGACCCCGCCGTGGGAATCGCCGGCGGGTGGGGCGTCACCAGCGGCGACGCTCGCGAGTTCACCGACGCGCCGCCCGGCGAGGTCGACGCGGTGGAGGGCTATTGCCTCGCGGTCCGGCGCGAGGCGCTGCGCGCGGTGGGAGGCATCGACCGACGCTTCCGCTTCTACCGCAACGCCGATCTCGACTTCAGCTTCGCCGTCCGCGATGCCGGATGGCGTGCCGTCCGCACTGAACCGCTGCCGCTGGCGCGGCACGAGCATCGCGGCTACACATCGCTCCCCGACGCGGAGCGCGATCGGCTCAGCAAGCGGAACTTCTACCGCTTCCTCGACCACTGGCGGGATCGGCCCGACCTGCTGATCCATCGGGATGACGAGTGACGTCCCACCGGGTGCACGTGTGGCCATGGCTGCGCGGGGTCGGCCGGCTGGCGCTGAAGGACTGGCTGGCGATCACGATCGGCCGGGACGTGTTCGCATGGCGGGCGATGACCGCGGCCGAGCTCGCCCACGAGCTCGAGCACGTCCGGCAGTGGCAGGTCCACGGCTGGCGCTTCCCCGTCGCCTACCTTGCCGCCACGATCCGGGCGAGGCGACGTCGCGGGCACTGGTACCGCGACAACGAGTACGAGGTGGCCGCGCGGGAGGCCGCGCGGCGCGCCTAGCGCGCCGGCCGGTGCCCCTCGAGGCAGGTGCAGCCCCCTGGCCCGACAATCGCAGCGTGGCGGGTACCGGCCGGCAGCACGAACCCGTCGCCGGCGGCCAGCTCGACCGGAACGCCGTCGTCGCCGACCAGGAACGTGATCGAGCCCTCGGCACAGACCAGCAGCTTCGTGGTGGCGTGGTCGTGCGGGGCATAGCGGTCGCCCGGCCCGTTGCTCCACGACCACGGTGTGACGCCCTGTGCGCGGAGGCGAGCTTCCCCGGCCGCATGGCCTGGGCTCGGCGCTCCCGGCAATGGCTCCAGCGGAGCCGGGAGCGCATCGGTCATCGGATCAGCAGGACGGACCGCTGGACAAGGAGCTCGCCGTCCAGGTGCGTCACCGTCACCGCCCGGTCGAGCGGCATCAGCCACGGCTGCACATCGGTCGCGTAGGCGCCCTCCGGGTCGACCATGTCCATCATCGGACCGAGTGCCGCCTCGATCGCCTCGCGCGTGCCGGCCAGGTCGATCCATGTGACGCCAGCATTGGCAACCGGCCCGAGCTCGGCGACCGCATCGGCATACTCCGGCTGCTCGGCCAGCGAGTCGGCCGGCTCGAGCTCCAGCACGCGGCCGACGAACGATTCGCCGAAGCCGAGCAGCGCCCGATCCTCGGTCAGCGCGACCTGGATTGCCACGGCGGCGGGTGCCCCGAAGGCCTCCATCGGCTCAGCGTTCAGGTCCTCCCAGTGGATGGTCGTCACGGTCGTACCGGCGATCTCCTCCTCGTCGACGCTGATCCCGGTCGACGGGTCGAGCGTCGCCAGACCGGCGAACGTCAGCAGCTGGCCGATTCGGCGCTCCGCCGCGTCCATGTCGGTCGGGACGAGGACCAGCCCGGCGTACGGCTCGCTGCCGTCCCAGCCGGCCGCGATCGCCCCATCGTCGATCCAGTCCACGAGCTCCTCGAGCTCGGCACCGAGCGCCGCCTCGGCGATGTCGATCTGCTCGGCCGCGGCGGGATCCTCGGCCGCCACCACCTTGCCGGCCTCGACGAAGGCTCCCACGGCATCGCCGATGTTGCCTCCCTCCGCGAAGTAGAGCGCGTCACCGGGAATCTCGCCCGCCAGGCCGCGGTCCTCGTTCTCGACCGCGAACGGGCCGGTCGGGGCGTCCGAGACGGCATCGCCGACGAACCCGTCGCCGGCGGCGCTGAACGCCATCGCACCGCGCATCGGCTGGTGCTCCATGAGCGCCTCGAACGCGGCGGTGGCCGCCTCCGACAGTCCCTCGGTCTGGGCAAACGAGGCGGCCATGAGCTCGGTGAAGTCGTACGTCGCGAAGGCCAGCCAGTCGTCCGGCAGCTCGGCCGCCATGGCGGCGACCCCCGCGTCGCCGCCGATGCTCGTCGACGGATCGGCGGCGGTGTCGATGGCTGCGGCGATGGAGTCCTCGTCGGGCGCCACGAGCAGGGCGTCATCGGTCAACGCGTAGGCGCCCTGGTCGTCAGCCGTCACGTGGATGGAGACGCCGGCGTGCTCGGTGACCGATGTCTCGAGTCCCTGCGCCTCCGCTTCCGCGGTGAGGCGGTCGAGGGTTGCCTCGGCCGCAGCCGCATCGGAGACGCCGACGACCACGATCATGCCCGGCACGGGCGGCTCGGCCATCGGGTCGATCGGTCCCGTCAGCTCGTCGAGCGGGAGGTCGGTGATGCCGATAGCGACACGACCGTCGAACCAGGGGGCGACATCCTCCTCCCAGCTCAGCTCCACGCCTTCCTCGACCGCCAGCTGCTCGTCGATCAGCTCGCCCAGCTGGTCGTACAACGGTCGGTCCAGATCGAGCCCCTCGATCGGCGGGAACCGGCCCAGGAGCTCACGCAGCGCCGCATCCTGCTCCGCCGATGGCTGGACGCGCAGTTCGAGGTAGAACGGCGCATCCGCCGGGACGTAGCTCGCCGTGGCGCCCAGGGCCCCTGTGCTGCGGTCCTCGAGCAGGAAGCTTCCCAGGGCCACGCCGATGCCGACGGACAGGACGGCCACGAGGCCGATGACGGCGGTGCGCCAGACGGTCAGGCCGGCGGTGGGATGGGTGGACGCGGACACGGCTGCTTGCTCCCCTACGGCCCGACGCTCGGTCACCGGGCTCTGGCGCGTAGCGTACGCGTCGCGCCACGATCCCGCTGCGGGACCATTCGGTCAGATCCGGCCGCCTGCCTCCGCGCCGCTTGAGATGCGCTGCGCGAAGTAGACCGGGATGGTAGAGAACAGGACGAGGACCAGCGCCACCACGTTGACGACTGGCAGCTCCCGCGGTCGCTGGATGGCCGCGAAGATCCACATCGGGATCGTCTGCGTCCCCGGTCCCGCCGTGAAGTTCGTCACGATGATCTCGTCGAACGAGAGGGCGAACGCGAGAAGCGCGCCGGAGATGAGCGCGGTGCCCATACCCGGTAGCGTAATCCTTCGGAACGTCGTCCACGTATCGGCACCGAGGTCGGCGGAAGCCTCCTCCGGCGTGCGTGGGAGCCGACGCAGCCGGGCGATGACGTTGTTGAAGGCGATGACCACACAGAAGGTCGCGTGCCCCACGATGATCGTCATGAGGCCGAAGTCGATGCCTGCGGTCTGGAACGTGGTGCGGAGCGCGATGCCGGTCACGACGCCGGGCAGCGCGATCGGCAGGATGAACAGGAACGAGATCGTGTCGCGGCCGAAGAAGCTGAACCGTTGGATGGCCAGGGCCGCGAGGGTTCCGAGGACTAGCGCGATGGCGGTGGCACCGGTCGCGGCCACGAGAGAGTTCACCAGTGCCCGCCGGACGGCGGTGTTGGCAGCGGCGTCGGCGAACCACTCGAGAGAAAACGACGTCGGCGGCCACGCTTGGGAGCGGCTCTCGTTGAACGCGTAGATGGCGAGGATCACGAGCGGGAGATAGAGGAACGCCAGGACACCGATGGACACCAGGCGCAGCCCGATCCGGACCCAACGCGACTCGCTCATCGGCCGACCACCCTCACAGCGAGTCGAACGCTCCGAGGCGTCGCGCGATGAGCAGGTACACGACCATGATCGCGATCGGGATCAACGAGTAGGCGGCGGCCAGCGGCAGGTTCCCGAGGCTCGAGTTGTCGTAGATCACGTTGCCGATGAACTTCGCGTCTGCCACCAGATCCGGCGTGATGTAGTCGCCCAGCGTCAGCGAGAACGTGAAGATCGATCCGGCGACGAGCGAGGGGAACACGAGCGGCAGCACGACGCGCCGGAAAGTCGTGAACCCGTGCCCCCCGAGATCGGCTGACGCTTCCAGCAGCGAGCTCGGAACGCGCTCGAGGCCCGCGTAGATCGGCAGGATCATGTACGGCAGCCACAGATAGCTGAGCACGAGCCACGCGTTCAGAATCTGGCCAAGACCCGGCGCGTCGATCCCGAATGGCGTCAGGACCCATTCGAGGAAGCCGTTCTCCTGGAGGATCACGCGCCACGCGTACACCTTCACGAGGTAGGCCGCCCACAGGGGCATGAGGACGGCCACCACCATGACACGGCGCGTTCGACGTGAGGCGACGCGCGCCATGTAGTACGCGATCGGAAAGGCCAGGATGGCGTCGGTCACGGTCACGGCCGCCGCGACTGCCACCGTGCGGAGCGCGATCGTCCGGTACACCGGGTTCGTCGCGAGCTGCTCGAACGCGTCGAGGCTCCAGTCGAATGGTTGCACCTGGCCCGTGAAGCTGTCGGTATCCCAGAACGCGCTGAGCAGCAGCAAGGCGAGGGACCCGAGATACACGAGGACCATCCACCCCAACGGACCGGCAAGCAGCAGTCGGCGCTGTGTCCGCGGCCGGCGATGAAGCCACCCGGCAACGCGCCGCAGACGGCCGGGTGCCGCAGGAGTGGAGACCGGGGCGGTCGAGGTCGTCATCAGGTCAAGTGGAGGTCCGTTGGCATGCGAGGCGATGATGCTCCCCGGGGACGCGTCCCCGGGGAGCATCGGTGTCAGGCGACGACCGCTGGATCAGCCGCCGCGCAGGGACGTCCACGCGTCAACCCAGTCCTCCTGGGTCACGCACGTGGTTCCGTCGTCATCGTCGGCACAGTCCTCCTGCGGAGTGCTCCAGTACCAGACCCGATCGAAGTACTCCTCGTCGGTGGCGTGGAACGTCTCGCAATGCCCCGGCGAGAGCTCCTCCGCGGCCTCGCAAGCCGCCTCGCTGGTTGGTGCTTCCCCGAACCAGACCGTGGCCAGGGCGGACACTTCCGGCGACATCATGTGGTCCATCCACATGAGCATGCAGTTCGGGTGCTCTGCCTCCGAGTACATCATCCACGTGTCAGACCAGCCGGTAGAGCCCTCGTCGGGCAGCGTCGCCTCGAGGGGCGCCACGGCCGTGTTGACCTGGTACTGCCACGTCGTGCCGACCACGACGTCGCCGGATTCGAACGAGCCGATCTGGTCGGCAGCCGCTCCCCAGTACAGCGGATCGTTGGCGTCAAGTTCCTCGAGCAACGCGATGGCCGCATCGAACTGCTCCTGGTTCAGCTGGTACGGGTTCTCGATCCCGAGATCCGGCTGCGCGCTCATCAGGTGAAGCGCCGCGTCGGCGATGAAGATCGAGGAGTCATAGATGCTGATGTCGCCTGCGTGGTCCGCACCCTGCTCCCAGATGATGTCCCAGCTCGTGGGTGCCTCGGCGATCTCTTCAGTGTTCCACGCCAGCACGTTCGCACCGCGGCCGTGCGGGACGCCGTAGTTCACGCCGTCGACCGTGTTATGCGGCAGATCCTTCAGCCCCTCGAACACGGCGTCGTAGTTCTCGAAGATGCTGGTGTCGACGGGCGCTGCGAGGCCGCTCGCGATAAGACGCGTCGTCGCATCACCGGACGCGGAGATGCCGTCGTACTCGCCGGACTGGATCAGGGACACACCGTTGTTCGAGTCGGTCATGTCCTGGGTGTTGACGATACAGCCGGTCTCCTCCTCGAACGGGGTGACCCAGTCGTAGACCGGGTCGGCTTCCCCGCGCTCGGCGTAGCCGGTCCAGATCACCAGGTTGAGCTCGCCCTCGCCCTCGCCGATCTCGGCGATCGGCGTCGGACCGGAGCTGCCATCGCCGCTGTCCCCGCCGCCACAGGCGGCCAGGAGCATGGCAAGCGCCACGACGACTGCGGGTGCACGCAACTGCCTCATGATTCTGTCTCTTCCTCCGTTTCCCCCGTGGGTTCCTCGCTCGTGGCGAGGCTCAGCACATGACGGCGCTTCCAGACCAGGCGGACCGGCTGGCCCTGCGCGGTGAGCGCCTCCATCGACGATGTCTCCAGGTTCTGGCGGGTCACGACGAGCTCCCCTCCCGTCTCGAGCGCGACGATGTACCTCGTGTCCGGGCCGACATACACGACCTCCCGGATCGTCCCGGACGCGAACGCCTCGTCCGGCGCCGGCTCGGCGTCGGGCTGCGCGAGGCGAATCTTCTCGGGTCGAACGGTGAATACGCCGTCCTGCCCGATGACGGCGCGAGCCGACTCTCCGGTCAGCAGATTCGACGTCCCCACGAACCCCGCGACGAACGTCGTCGCCGGGTGCTCGTACACGTCGGCGGGGGCACCCACCTGCTCGATACGGCCCGCATTGAACACCGCGAGGCGGTCGCTCATCGTGAGCGCCTCCTCCTGGTCGTGGGTGACATAGATGAACGTGATGCCGACCTGCTGTTGGATGGCCTTGAGCTCGATCTGCATCTCTTCGCGGAGCTTGAGATCGAGCGCTCCGAGCGGCTCGTCGAGAAGCAGCACGCGTGGCCGATTGACGAGCGCCCGTGCCAGCGCCACGCGCTGTCGTTGACCGCCGGACAGCTGCGCCGGCCGCCGCTTCTCGTACCCGTCCAGGCGCACCATGCGCAGCGCTTCGGTCACCCGACGCCGTCGCTCGTCGGACGCGACCTTGCGCACGACGAGTCCGTAGCCGACGTTGTCGCCTACCGACATGTGCGGGAAGAGGGCGTAGTCCTGGAAGACCGTGTTCACGTCACGGTCGAAGGGCGGGACGCCGGTGATGTCCCGGCCATGCAGCCGGATGGTGCCGGACGTGGGTTCCTCGAAGCCGGCGATCATGCGCAAGGTGGTGGTCTTCCCGGACCCGGAGGGCCCGAGCATGCTGAAGAACTCGCCGTCCGCGATTTCGAGGTCGATGCCGTCGACGGCGACCACGTCGCCGAATCGCTTGACGATCCCCTCCAGGGTTACCGCCGCAGCCCGATCGGATTCCGTGGAATCGGCACCTGCTGCCGAAAGCGAGTCGACCGTCACGAGCACCTCGTGCCGTCGACGGTCAGCCGCGCCGGGCCCGAGCCGGCGACCTGAGCGGACCGTACCTGATGCGGCACTCTGCGGTTTGGGCCGCTTGCCTGTCAAGCAACGCCTTCGCGCTTTCGGGTCGCGATCTCGTTGGGCGGCACCGTATCGGTGACCGTTGCGGCCGGATTCCGCGGAAACCGGGTCCTCGGACCACCGCGAGCCTGCGCTAGCATCGCCGGCATGCCATCCGCCGGCATCCCGGCCGGGATCCTCTCCGCCCTGTCGTTCGGAGCCGGCGACTTCGCCGGCGCCGTTGCCGCGCGGCGCGTCGGAGCCCTTGCCGTGGTCGCCGGGGCGCACGGGATCGGCCTGCTGGCGCTGCTTCTCGCGGCAGCCGTTGTGCGCCCCCCGCTTCCCAACGCTGAGGGCGTCTGGCTCGGGCTCGCGGCCGGCGTGGCCGGGGCCGTAGGCCTTGCGGCGCTGTACCGCGGCATGTCGCTGGGCTCGATGGGGCTGGTGACGGCGCTCTCCGGAGCGGGTTCCATCGCCATCCCCCTCGTCGCCAGCGCCCTCCTCGGTGCGACGATCGGCCAGCTCCAGCTGGTCGGCGTCGGTTGCTGCGCTGCCGCCGCGGTGGCCGCCAGCGGTGCGTCGCGGAGCGAGGTCGGGCGTCGCGCGCTCGTGCTGGCCGGGCTTGCCGCGGTCGCCTTCGGGGCGTGGTATGTGCTCATCGACCTGGCCGCTCGCGAGGGGGATCCGCTATGGGCGCTCGTGTTCAGCCGATTCGCGTCCGCAGCGTTGACCGGCGTCGTCGCGTTCGGCCGCGTCCGTCGTGATCGTTACCCGATCAGGATTGTCGCCGCGGCCGGCCTGTTCGACGTGGGTGGCAACGCGCTGTTCGTCGTGGCGCGCGACGCACTGCCCGTCGGCCTTGCGGCGGCGCTGACCGGCATGTACCCGATCGTCACCGTGCTCCTCGCCCGAGTCGTGCTCGCCGAGCGGCTGCCACGCCTCGGCCAGCTCGGCGTGGGCCTGGCGGTGCTCGGCGTGATCCTGATCTCGGTCGGCGCCCCAGGCGTCTGATCCGACTCCGCGTCGGACTGGCTGGTAAGCCGCCAGTAAGCGGGCGATAAGCATCCATCGGGTCCGATACGGGTGCGCGCACGAGCTCGGGCTCCCTGCCCGGCCGGCCGCGCCGCGTGGAGATCCGACGATGTTCGCTCGCCGCTTCCGAAACCCGCTGATCTGGTCCCCGATCGCCGCCGTGGTGGCACAGCTGCTCGTGACGGCGGTCGCCGCCGCGGCTTCAGGAGGAGGCGACTTCCCGATGCGCTGACGCCGTCCGCAGCCGGCGGCGGTATCATGGCTCGGCCGCCCTGAATCCCGTTCCGAGTCTTCATCGCCGCATGACCTGGGACCGCGTCGCCATTGTCGAGCAACGCCTCGACACAGAGATCGCTTCCGCCTCCGCGGCCAGCGACAGGCTGTCCGCCGATGCCCCGCTGCGCCCCGGCAGCTCGCTCACCGCATCGGCCGCGATGGCCCTGTTCGAGGACCAGCTGAGCTCGCGCCAGCTCGACGTGGCGGCACGCGAGCTGAAGAAGACGAACCGCAGCTACTACACGATCGGCTCGGCCGGGCACGAGCAGAACGCGGTCGTCGGGGCGCGACTGCGCCTGACCGATCCGGCGTTCCTCCACTATCGGTCGGGTGCGTTCGTCATGGCTCGCGCGCGGCAGCTCCTCGGGTCGACTCCGACACTCGACGCGGCGCTCGGCATCGTGGCCTCCAGCGACGACCCGATCGCGCAGGGTCGCCACAAGGTCTGGGGCAGCCATGCCCTGTGGATCCCGCCGCAGACGAGCACGATCGCCAGCCACCTGCCGAAGGCGATGGGGCTCGCCTTCAGCCTGGCTCGCGCACGACGCATCGGCGTTGCCAGCGGCCTGCCCGACGACGCCATCGTGGTCTGTTCGTTCGGTGACGCGAGCGCGAACCACGCGACGGCGCTGGCTGCGATCAACACGGCTCGGTATGCGGTGCGGATGGGCCTGCCGATGCCGCTGCTGCTCGTGTGCGAGGACAACGGCACCGGCATCAGCGTGCCCACGCCCGAGGGCTGGATCGAATCCACTTTCGGCGCGCAGCCACATCTGCGCTACGTCGCGGCCAGCGGGGAGCTCGACGAGATCTGGGAGGCCGTCGGGACGGCGATCAACCACGTGCGGACGGCTCGGCAGCCGGCCTTCCTGCACCTGAAGACGGTCCGGCTGTGGGGCCACGCCGGGAGTGACGCGGAGCAGGGGTACCGCACCGCCGACGAGATCGCGGCGGTCGAGGCACAGGACCCGCTGGTCCAGAATGCGCGGTTCCTGGTCCGGACCGGTGCCACCACGCCAAACGATCTGGTCGACCTGGTCCGCGAGGCGCGCGGCCGCGTGTTGGCGGTCGCCGAAGAGGCGGCCCGCCGTCCGCGGCTCCAGACGACCCAGGAGGTCGTGCGGCCGATGGCACCGTGGCACCCGGAGCGGGTGGCGGAGCGGGCGGCGGAGCCCGTGGCTGACGGCGCACCGCGGAAGGCGTCCTTCTCCGGATCGCTTCCGGAGGCATCCGCCCTGCCCACCGCGCGTACCCTCGCCGGATGCCTGAACGCCGCGCTGGCGGACGAGCTGCTCCGCCGGCCAGAGCTGCTTCTGTTCGGCGAGGACGTCGGGCGCAAGGGCGGCGTGTACAACGTCACGAACGGGCTGCAGCAGCGGTTCGGTGCGGCACGCGTCTTCGACACGCTGCTCGACGAGACGAGCATCCTCGGCATCGCCCAGGGCGCCGCGCACATCGGGCTGCTTCCGGTCCCGGAGATCCAGTACCTCGCCTACATTCACAACGCGCTCGATCAGCTGCGCGGGGAGGCGGCCAGCCTTCAGTTCTTCAGCTCCGGCCAGTTCCGCAATCCGATGGTCGTGCGGGTCCCCGGCCTGGCGTACCAGAAGGGGTTCGGCGGCCACTTCCACAACGACAACAGCGTCGGCGCACTGCGCGACATTCCCGGCCTCGTACTCGCCGTACCGGCTCGCGGGGACGACGCCGCGCGGATGCTGCGCGGAGCGGTCGCCATGGCCGCCGAGGACGGCAGGGTGGTCGTGTTCCTGGAGCCCATCGCCCTGTACCACGAGAAGGACCTCCACGCAGAAGGTGACGGTGGCTGGCTGACCGGCTATCCCCCGCCGCCGGCGGTCCTGCTGCCCGGGGAGGTCGGACGTCACGGTCAGGCGGACGGCGACGCCGACCTGCTGATCGTCAGCTACGCGAACGGCCTTCGCCTGTCCCTGCAGGCAGCCACCCGCCTGGCGGAGGAGCACGACCTCCGGGTCCGGGTCCTCGACCTGCGCTGGCTGAACCCGCTGCCGCTGGAGGCCATCCGGGAAGAGGCAGCCGAGGCCGGATCTGTCCTCGTCGTCGACGAGTGCCGCGCCACCGGTGGGGGCGTGGCCGACGCGATCATCGCCGATCTCGCTGAGCGTCGGGTTGGCCGGCGCTACGCATCTGTCCGTGCGGTCGACTCGTTCGTCCCGCTCGGCCCGGCGACGAGCGCCGTGCTCGTCGGCGTGGACCAGATCGTGGCCGCCGCGGTCCACGCCGTCTCCCGCCGCCGCCACGCCGCGGCGGGCAGTCGCTGATGGTCCGCGCGGCAGTCGCCTTCCCCGGTCGAGGCTCCTACGGGCCGGGATCGCTCGGCTCGCTGGCGCCGTCACATCCCTGGGTGCGCCGCGCCGACCAGCTCCGCGCCGATGCCGGCCTGGAAGGGCTGTCGACGATCGACGGCGCACCGGGCTTCCTGCCGGGCGTCCACCTTCGGCCGTCGAATGCCTGGCCACTCACCTTCGTCGCCAGCCTGCTCGATGCCGAGCGGATCGCGGATGACCACGAGGTCGTGGTCGTCGTCGCCAGCTCCACGGGCTGGTACACGGCGCTTGCCGCATCCGGCGCACTCGGCTTCGACGACGCGTTCCGGCTGGTCCAGGAGATGGCGGCCGCGGCCGAGGAGCCTCTCGCCGATGACGCCGCGCCGGCCGAGCTCGTGTATCCGTTGACCGACGACGCGTGGGACACCGACGAGGCCCGTTCGGCCGCGATCGACGCTGCGCTCGAGGATGCGGGACCGGCCGCGGCACGAGCGCTCGAGCTGGGCTCGTTCAGCGTGGTGGCGGGCACGACGGCGGCCATCGACCGGGTCGGCGGCTCCTTGCCGCCGGTGAGCGTCGGCGGGCGGGCGTACCCCCTGCGGCTGTCGGCCGCCGACGCATGGCATACGCCTCTGCGCTCGGCCGCCGCGTCCGCCGCTGCTGAGCGCATCGGGTCGCTGACCTGGGACCGGCCGAACGTGACTCTCGTCGACGGGCGTGGCATGCGCTTCACCCCGTGGTCGACCGATCCGGCGGATCTGGCCGCTCACAGCCTCGTCAGCCACGCCGAGGCTCCGTATGACTTCGCTCGCGCGTTTCGGGTCGCCCTGCGCGAGTACGCGCCGGAGGTCGTGCTGCTGCCCGGGCCCGGCGCCTCGCTCGGAACCGCCTGTGCGCAGCTCATCGTCGCCGAGGGATACCGGGGGATCCGCAGCCGAACCGAGTTCGAGGCAGTCCAGGGAGGATCGGCTCCGATCCTGCTCTCCATGCGCCGATGAGCGGGCGGCGGATCGAGCTCCGCGCCCCGCTCGACCTTTCCGCCACCCTCGGGCCACTGGTCCACGGCCGTGGCGATCGCACCATCCACCTCGCGCGCGCCGAGGCCTGGCTCGCATTTCGCACGCCGGACGGGCCCGCCACGCTGCGCCTCGTTCACCGCGAGGCAAGCGCGGTTGAGGCCGATGCCTGGGGTCCCGGTGCCGCGATTGCGCTCGACGGCGCCCCCGCGCTGATCGGCGAGGAGGACCGTCCGGAGGCCTTCGTCGCACACCACGCTATCCTGCGGCGGCTCCAGCGCACCCACCCCGGACTGCGGCTGCCCCGCAGCGATCGGGTGTTCCATGCGCTCGTACCGGCCATCCTGGAGCAGAAAGTCACCGGGACCGAAGCGTTCCGCGCCTACGCCGCGCTGCTGCGCGCCCATGGTGAGCAAGCGCCCGGGCCTGCATCGCGCCTGCTCGTCCCTCCGGAGCCTCGGACGCTGGCGGGCCTCCCGTACCACGCGTTCCATCCGCTTGGTGTCGAGCGTCGCCGGGCCGACGTGATCAGGAACGCTGCCGCCCGCACCGCGTGGCTCGAGGCGGCCACGGATGCGCCCGATGCCACCCGGCGCCTCACCGCCCTGCCCGGCATCGGCGTCTGGACCGCAGCGGAAGTGGTTCGGTCGGCCTTCGGTGACCCGGACGCGGTCAGCGTGGGCGACTACCACGTGCCGAACATGGTCGCGTGGGCACTGGCCGGTGAGCCGCGGGCGGACGATGCCCGCATGCTCGAGCTGCTGGAGCCGTACCGCGGACAGCGCGGGCGGGTGCAGCGCTACCTCGAGGTCGGCGGGGTCAACGCGCCGCGCTACGGACCACGCATGGCGCCGCGGCGGATCGCTGCCATCTGATGCGGATCGCGATCGCCACGGTCGGCACGACCGGGGACGTTCGGCCCTTCACGGTGCTGGCGCGGCGACTCGTCGAGCGCGGGCACGACGTGACGGCCATCAGCTGGCCGGTGCATCGCGCCGCCTTCAGCCAGCCCGGTGTCCGCGTCGAGGTCGCCGGGCCGCATGCCGACCCGACCAGGATTGCCAGCGTGGCCGCCGATGCCGCCCAGCGCAGCCCGCTGGAGCAGGTGGCGGTCCTCCGCGACTTCCATCTCGCCGACGGCGAGGCGCACTATCGGCGCCTGCGGGAGCTGCTGCCCGGCCACGACGTCGTGCTGCTCCATGGCATCCACGCCCTCGCCCACGCCGCCGTCCTCGACCTCGGCCTGCCGTGGGCGACGGCCGTGTTCGACCCGGTGCTCCTGCCGACGGCATCGGCTCCCCCGCCGGGCATGCCGAACTCGGCCCCGCCAATCGCATGCTGTGGGGCATGCTGGATCGCGTGCTGGCCCGGACCGGCCGGCCGCTCGACGATCTGCTCTCGCGCGCCGGCAGCGAGCAGCGCGGCCTGCCGTTGTTCCGCGCACGGTCGCCGCGCCTCCACCTGGTGGCCTGCTCGCCGGCGATCATGCGGGTGCCACCGGATCTCCCATCGGGCACCCACGTCACGGGCGCCTGGCTCGACCGATCGCCGATTCCCGACCTGCCGAGCGAGGTGCATGCCTTCCTTGCCGATGGCGCCCCACCGGTGGTGATCACGTTCGGCTCGATGGGCAATGGAACGCAGAGGGGGTGGCCGATGCCGCGACCGGCGACATTCTCGACGGCGGCCGGCGTGTCGTCCTGCAGGAGCGGGGCGCGAGCAGCGGATCGCCGAACCTGCTCCGCATCGGTGTGCTCGACCATCGCGCGCTCTTCCCGCATGCGGCGCTCGTCGTGCATCACGGCGGCGCCGGCACGACGCACACGGTCGTTGCTGCCGGCGTGCCCTCGGTGGTCGTGCCGCACGTCGGCGACCAGCGCTACTGGGCCGATCGGCTCCAGCGGCTCGGCGTGGCCCCGCACCGCTCCTCGCCCGCGGGCTGACCGCGCCGGCGCTGGCCCAGGCGGTGCTCGGTGCTGCCGCCGATCCTGCGCTACGGGACGCGGCGGGCGAGCTGGCCGAGGTCGTGCGTGCCGAGGACGGGATCAGCCGGGCCGTGGCGCTGCTCGAGAGCATGCGCTGACGACCGACGCTCGCCGTCTGGCCACACGCGGCCGCCGAGAGGGCGGCGCGTCCATCATGGAGTGCCCGGTGACCAAGGGACCCGGTTCGGACAGCATGGCAAGGGGTCCACTGGCCGGGTGTTGTTAGGTCATCCGGCCCTCGGTAGACTGTCCGGGCACCGATACCGTTCGTCGAAGATCAGACGAATCGGCGACACCATCCGGCTCGAGCCTCTGAGTAGCTGCCCTCCCTGATCTGGGCGTGGCGCCGACGAGAAGGAGGGCCCTGTCGTGCGCCGCAGACCGAACCGGAACCTGACTCGGAGATCGCTCCTCAAGATCGGCCTTGCCGGCGGGGCTGCCCTCTTCGTTCCCTGGCGCTTCGCCCCAGCTTTCGCCCGTGCACAGATCGAGGGCGGGAGTCTCGCGCCCGGCGATATCCCGAAATACGCAACGCAATTGCTCATTCCGCCGGTGATGCCGCGGGCCGGATCCATTGCCAACGTGCGCGGCAAGCCGATCGACTACTACGAGATCTCGATGCGGCAGTTCGCACAGCAGGTCCTGCCTACCGGTCTGCCTGCCACGACGGTCTGGGGCTACGGGGCGGAGAGCTCCGCGAGCAAGCGTGGCCTGCTGCTCCACAACGCGCCCTCGCTCACCATCGAGGCCCAGTGGAACCGTCCGGTCCGGATCAAATGGATGAACGATCTGGTGGACCCCAATGGTCACTTCCGTCCGCACCTGTTGCCCGTGGATCCGACGCTGCACTGGGCCAATCCGCCCGGCGGCCCGGACGGTCGTGACATGCGTCCAACGTTCTCGTCCACGCCCGGGTCGTACACGGGTCCGGTCCCGATCGTCACCCACGTTCACGGAGCGGTCGGCGTCGGTGATGAAAGCGACGGCTACGCCGAAGGATGGTACCTGCCGAACGCGACCGATATCCCGCCCGGTTACGCGGGGGAAGGCTCCTGGTACGACTTCTTCAAGGGAAAGGCACACGCTCGGTTCGGCGCCGAATGGGGACCCGGCTTCGCGACGTTCCAGTACCCGAACGACCAGCGCGCGTCGACGATCTGGTATCACGACCACGCCCTGGGCATGACACGGCTCAACGTGTACGCCGGGCCGGCGGGCTTCTTCCTCATCCGTGGTGGTCCCGATGGCGACGATGCCATCGTCGATAGCCGCTTCGGCACGACGGCCGTCCTCCCCGGCCCGGCGCCGAAGGCCAATGACAGCTTCCCGTCGAACAAGACCTACTACGAGATCCCGATCGCGATTCAGGACCGAGCCTTCAACGACGACGGATCGCTGTTCTACCCCGACACGCGCGCCTTCTTCGACGAGTTCACCGGTCCCTACATCCCGGACAGCAACGTCTCTCCCATCTGGAACCCGGAGTTCTTCGGGAACACGATCATCGCGAACGGCAACACCTGGCCGTATCAGACCGTGGAGCGGCGACGGTATCGGCTCCGCTTCCTGAACGGTTGCCAGTCGCGCTTCCTCATCCTGGACTTCAAGGACATCCCCGGGGTAGAGGTGTGGCAGATCGGCAACGAGGGCGGATTCCTCGCTGCCCCCGTAAACCTGACCGCCGGGAACGGCAACCGGCTGCTGATGGGCCTGGCCGAACGGGCCGATCTGATCGTCGACTTCACGAACGTGCCCGTCGGCAACCATGTGCTGCGCAACGTCGGCCCTGACGAGCCGTTCGGGGGCGGCATCCCCGGCGTCGACTTCGATCCAGCGCACGAGGACTCGACCGGCCAGATCATGGAGTTCCGGGTCGTGCCGGCCGTCGCGGCCGATCCAAGCACCCCGCCGCAGTTCATGGTGCTGCCGGCCATCACGCCGCTCCCGGCGGAGACCCGGACACGGCCGCTGGCGCTGATCGAGCTCGAGTCGGACGTCCATGACGGGCCATCGGAAGCCGTGCTTGGCAATGTCGAGGACGGCACCGCCGTGCACAAGCGCTGGGCCGACGACGTCACTGAGAACCCGAGCGTGGGCGACACCGAGGTGTGGGAGTTCTACAACGTCACCGCCGACGCTCACCCCATGCACGTGCACGAGGTGGCATTCGAGGTGGTGAATCGGCAGGCGATCACCTTCGCCGAGGAGGGACACTCCGACATCACCCCGGTCGGCGAGCCGCGAGGGCCCGAGTCGTGGGAGACCGGCTTCAAGGACACGGTCATCGCCTACCCCGGCGAGGTCACCCGGCTCCGGGCGACGTTCGACAACGAGGGCCAGTTCGTCTGGCACTGCCACATCGTCGAGCACGAGGACAACGAGATGATGCGGCCGTACCGGATCGGTCCGGTGCAGCCCGGGCAGCCTGATTGACCGATCCCTGACCTGGTTGCTCCGAAGACCGGTGGCGCCAGGCCAGGGCCGTGAGACCTGGGACGGACCTGGGCATGTGCTCGAGCCCAGGCCTTGCCGGCTTATGGAGGCGTCACCAGGTCGGTCCGTGGTACGCGGCGACGTGCCGACGCGCATCCTGGACTTCGGCGGCCGAGACATGCGGCATGCGGATCGCACGCTCGATAGCCTCCGCCAGGCTCGCCCGTGTCGGCGCGACGACGGGATCCTTCCCCGCCACCCCGTCATTGCCGGCCGCGCGATGTTTCGCGCCGGTCACCACCAGCGGCTTGTCGCCATGCAGGCGCATGAGCTCATCGACGAGGTCCGGGCCGCCTTGCATCTCGTCCCAACGGTCATAGACGAGGACGTCCGCGGCCTCGACCTGCCAGCACGCCTCGCCGCGCAGGACCGGGCAGGGACCGCCGCCGATCGGCCCGGCGCAGCGATCGACGTCGTACCCGGCCGCGCGCAGCTCGTCGGCCTCAGTGTCCGCTACGGTGACGTCGTGGTAGACGAGTAGTACGCGGGTCATCGTCGTGCCTGCCTTCCTCCGCGGCCGACCTAGTCGGTCACGCTGAACGGTGTGCGCATGCCCATCTGGTAGTGCGCCTCACCCTCGTCTTCATCCCAGATGTTGCAGACCAGGACGTAATTGCCGGCGTCGAGCTCAACCGTCAGGGATTGGGTCTCGCCGACCGGAATGTCCTCGATCTCGTCGATGACTTCCATGCCGTCGCCGGCCTCGTCGACCACGCCATCCGCGTCGGTCGGCAGCTCGGCGACGTCCAGGTCGGTCTTGATCACCACGAACTCGTGGATATCCTCGGGTCCGTCATTCGTCACGTCGAAGGTGACCTCGCCGGCGGGCGCAGAGTTGGCTGCCGGCACCACGGCCCATTCCTGGAGCGTCACCGCCACGGTCGTTGAGCCGCCACCGCCGCCCGACGTCGGGCTCGGCGAAGTCCCGGCGGTGCACCCCACGATGATCAGGGCTCCACCGGCGAAGGCGGCTGCCATGCCGAATGCTCGTTTGCGGTCCATGTTCTTCTCCTCGGTGCGGATGCGGGTGCGGTCGACGCGGACCTACGCTGCAGTTCTGTTACCGCGCTCGGCTGTCGGGAAGCCATTCGCCTCTCTCCATGCGCCCGGTACCCGGCTGATCGAACGATGCTGGGGCCGGCCCACCCGGCCGCGATAGGGCGCCTTGGACCCATTCGAAGGGCCGTCCGACCTGAACATGGTCAACCTCAGCTGGGCCGGCGCCTGTCGCTTCAATTCGCCCCATTGGTCAGCGCCTAGGGAGGCTCAATGGCACTTCTGGCGATCGAGCGGGATGTTCATCGTGCGGCGGAGACGGAGTGCAGCAGAAGGCAGACTCCGCATCGGAGGCGACGGGATGACATCGACGCACGACATCAGCGATCGGCCAACCGGAGCGGTCGGAACTGAGAGGAGGAAGGGTCGGATGGAGCAACTCATCGAGTCAATCGCCAGCGGCGCGGGCAACGCCGTCGGCTGGCTCGCCGAGACCGGCGTGCTGTTCGTGGTCTTCGCGGTGATCTGGATCGGCTTCGCGGCCGCGTTGATGTGGAGCCAGGGAAGCCTCGATGACGCCTGGCAGTACGTGCGCGGCCTGCCGCTGGTCGTCCAAGGCATTGTGTGGCTGCTGTTCCTGCCGGTCCTGCTTGGACTCTGGATCTGGGAGACGACCTGGCCATTCGTCCTGCGGCTGTTGCTCGTCGTCGGGATCGCCGGCTGGAACCTGCTTGTCTTCCTGCCTCGCTGGCTGCAGGTCGCAAGGCCGTAGGGCGATCGAACCGAGACGCGCACGGTCGCCCAAGGCCGAGCCCGGGCCGTGAAACGAAGCGCCGACGTCCGGGCGGCGAGAAAGCGTCCCCGGCAGGATTCGAACCTGCGACATGCCGCTTAGAAGGCGGCTGCTCTGTCCACTGAGCTACGGGGACCCGCCTCAGGATACCGATGACCCGCCATCTACGGCATCTGGCGTTGCCGCCTATCATGTGCGTCCGCCACGGGCCCATGCCCGCCGCATCCAGGGAGGAGCCCGTTCCGATGTCCGACCCGCGTCGCCCGCGTATCAGCGTGGTCAACGACAACCCCGATTTCCTTGACCTGATGTCCGCCATCCTCGACGAGGATGCCGGCTACGACGTGAGCCTGTTCGACGGCGAGGAGACCTCCATCGACGAGATCGCCGCCTCGGACCCGGACCTCATCATCGTGGACCTCGTGCTCGGCGGGGCCTCGGGCTGGGAGATCGTCGCCCTGTCACGCGCCGATGAGCGCCTGGCTGGGCTGCCGATCCTGGTCTGTTCGGCCGACGTGACGAACCTCCGCGAGAAGACCGAGGAGCTCCAGCGCATCGGCGACGTCCATGTGCTCGAGAAGCCCTTCAGCGTCGACCAGATCACCGCCGTCGTGGCGGGGCTCGTGGGTCACGCGGAACCCGTCAGCGGCTAGACTCTCGTCGATGTCCGACGAACCCCTCATCACCAAGGTGCAGCTCCAGCGGACGCAGCTCGACGCCGATCGCGAGCTGCTGCGCGACGAGGATCTCCTCAACGAGGAGCACCTGCGCCGCATGGACCAGGTGCTCCTGCGCCGCAACCTCGACCACGCCCGGATGTTCAGCCGCAAGCTCAGCCTCGAGCTCCAGCAGTTCGTCCACCTCTACACGCCGGAGGCGAACGAGCTGCGGCGGCGCATCGAGAAGTACATGGTCATGGAGCGCATGATCGAGCGGGAGATGGCGCGCCGCCACACGTATTGACCCGGCCAATCTCCCGACGATCCCGAAACACGAAGGAGCCCCGGTCCGCCGAGCCGAACCGGGGCTGTGTCGTAGGGCGCATCGCGGCGGATCGGCTCAGGCCACCGCCGCGTGCGCCTCGAGTCGTGGCGTCGTGGCTCCTCGGGTGCCCTGCGTCTTTCGCTGCTCCGCGGTGCCGGACAGGACGGCCCGGCTCCAGTTCGCGAGACGCGGCATCTCGAACAGCGAGAACGTGAGGCCGCGGGCCGCCAGCTGTGCGTGGTCCCAGCCGTGGAACTCTCGGCGCGCGGCGACCGCGCACATCTCGTCATAGAGCTCGGGCCAGTTCGCCCCGCGACGCCGGTGGCAAAAGTGGATGAAGGCGACGATGTCGGGCGGCGGCAGCTGCTCGCCTGACGGTCCGGACCGCTCGGTGGCGTCGGACACGGACGACCCATGGGTCATTCGATAGCACCCTCCGGGACAGAACACGTGTGGGGAAATAGATGAGTTCGGCGGCCTGCGTTCTGGTGCACTCAGTTGCAGGACCGGCGGCGATCGTAGGCTCGATCGGTGCCGATCGGAAGGGGTCTGTCCACCAACTTTTCCACATCTTGGCGCCCACAAGCCGCCGGCCGGTGGACAACGCTGCCGAGGTCGGAGATATGCGCGGATCGCTCCGACCGTCAGGGGGTCGCCGGCTCGAACCGATCGAGCCGGAACAGGCCGATGTCGTGGCGCGTCGACCCGTCGATGACCAGATCTGCGGCGATTTCGCCGACGACGCTGCAGAACTTGTAGCCGTGGCCGCTGCACGGCGACACGACGAGCACCTGGGGCGCATCCGGCAGGACATCGATGATGAAGTGCTCGTCGGGAGTGTTCGTGAACAGGCAGGTCGTGAGCATCTCGGTCGGACCGGCGGCACCGGGCAGGTAGCGCTCGACGAAGAGCCGTAGCGCGGCCTCGTCGTCCGGACGCGTCGATCGGTCCGGATCGGCCGGATCGATCGGCTCGCCGAAGTGGTGGTACCAGCCGATCTTCACGCCGTGACCGTCGTGCGTCGGGAAGCCGTAGTAGTGCTTGCCGCCTTCCACGTCGACCAGGAACACCGGGAAGCGGTCCGGACCGAATGCCTCGGGACGCATCGGCGTGAACCAGCCCAGGACCTGGCGCTCGGGAGCGGCCAGCGTGTCCAGCGCCGGCACGAGCGTCCGGGCCCACGCACCCGCGCTGATGACCAGCCGATCGGCCTCGTACGTCCCGCGCACCGTCCGGACGCGTACGCCGTCTGAGCCGATCGGCTCCCAGTCGACGACGCCCTCACCAAACCGCAGCTCGGCCCCATCCGCGGCCGCCGCGTCCAGGTGGGCGCGCATCGTCGGCTCGGCCAGGAGGAACCCGCCGTCCGGCTGGAACACCGCGCGTGTCGAGGAGTCCAGGTTCTCGAACCCGTACCGGCGCTGGAGATCGGAGGCGTCGAGGACCTCGTGCGGCAGGTCGTGCAGCTCCGCGGCCTCGAGGGAGCCACGGAACGTCGCGCCGTCGCCCGGTCCGCCTTCCAGCGCCCCGGTCGTGACGAGCAGCTCCTGGCCGCTCCGCTCCTCGAGCTCGTGCCACAGCTCGTACGCCCTGCGCAGGAGCGGGACGTATGACGGGTGCTCGTGGTACGCCAGCCGAATGATGCGGGTCAGGCCGTGAGACGACCCCTGCCCGTGGAGCGGCTCGAACTGCTCGATGCCCAGGACGCTCCTGCCACGCCTGGCCAGGTGATGGACCGATGCCGATCCCATGCCACCCAGGCCGATGACGATGACGTCGTATCGCTCGCTCACGTCGGGGAGTCTACGCACCGCGGTGCGGACGTAGGATTCGAACATGCGCTTCTTCGTCGCTGCGGACGCCTACGACCGCTTCATGGGCCGGTACTCCCGGCTGCTGGCGCCGCCCTTCGCCGACTTCGCCAGCGTAATCGCTGGTCACCGCGCGGTGGACGTCGGGTGCGGTCCCGGAGCCCTGACCGAAGAGCTCGTGACTCGGCTGGGAGCCGCATCGGTGTCGGCCGTCGATCCGTCCGAGCCGTTCGTGACGGCAGCCCGCGAGCGCCTTCCCGGCGTCGACATCCGCGTCGCGCCCGCGGAGTCGCTGCCGTTCGAGGACGCCACGTTCGACGTCGCGCTCGCCCAGCTCGTCGTGCACTTCATGGCCGATCCAATCAGCGGCCTGGGCGAGATGCGGCGGGTGACGCGCCAGGGCGGCCTCGTCGCCGCGTGCGTCTGGGACCACGCCGGTGGCCACGGGCCGCTCGGCGTGTTCTGGGCGGCCGCCCACGAGCTCGATCCCGCGGTCCACGACGAATCCGACCTGCCCGGCGCTCGCGAGGGGCACCTCGCCGAGCTGTTCACGGCGGCGGGCATGCGCGACGTCCACGACCGCACCCTGGAGGTCACCCGCGACCACCCGACATTCGAGGACTGGTGGGAGCCGTTCACCGGCGGCGTCGGGCCGGCCGGCGCATACGTCGCCAGCCTGGACGACGATCGTCGCGTAGCGCTGCGCGAGCGATGCCGCGCGCTCCTGCCAGCTGCCCCGTTTCGCGTCGCCGTGCGCGCGTGGGCCGCCCGCGGTCGCGCCTGAGGTCCGTCCGCGCCGACCGTCGTAACCGGCGTCGTACCTCGTGGCGTAGTCGCGGTTTTGGTCGCCAGATCGTCTATGGCACCCCGTTGTCGTTCAACACGTACACCGTGGTCGCTGTGGACGCGTCGGGCAACCAGTCCGCCGCGGCCACGATCGTCGTCGACAACCGGTGAGGGAGGGGGTGGATGGCCGCGGCGAAGGGGAACCGCCGCGGCCACCGCACACTCAGGACCGAGTGACGACGAGATCTCCGGTGTGGACGTTATCAACCGTCTGATCGCGCGCCTGGCCGATCGGCGGAGCCGGAGGCATCAGTCGGACTCGGAGGTCACGAGTTCGAGCCGACACACCGGATTGGTGATCGGCACCACGACCTGATCGCGCGATGCGGTCAGGTCGACCTCGCTCGACTCTCCGCCATCGTTGATGGCCACCCGCACCGGTAGGCCCTCGGAGATCCCGTCGGGCGTGATCATGTGTGCCCACACCTTCAGCTCCCTCGCGTCGCCGATCGGTACCTCCAGGCCGGCCGAGCGGAGCGCGGCGACGGTTGTGATGTCGCCGCTGGGATCGGCGACCCGCTCCTCCCCCTTCGCATCGGTCAGGGCGATCCTCACCGGCGTCCGATGGCCCGCGGCCGTGACGGCGAGGTATGACCGCCCGTCGCGACGGAGATCCTGGCGCAGCTCGACCACCACGCGTGGGGCGAAGGCGCCACCACGCACCATCGCGACCGTCACGCCGAAGATCAGGAGAGCCATCAGCACTCCGCCGACGCGCTGAAGCGGGTCCTCCCAGATCACCAGGCCATGCAGGGCCAGGTTGGCCAGGAACAGCACGTAGATGGAGCCGATGACCAGCGGATGGCCGAGCGCCCGGTAGCTCACGCCGGGCACGAGCTCGCCCTTGCGCCGGCTCGCCGCCAGGAGCAGTACCGGGAAGATGCCGCTCATCAGCGAGTGGACCATCACGCCGAGGAAACCGAGGAGCCCGGCGAAGGAACCCGTATCGGTCAGCACCATCCATTCGGCGACGAGCAGGACGGCGACTATCGGGATCAGCGCGAGGACGAATCGGCCGCGCGGCCCACCCCAGACGTCGCGCTGGCCGATGCGCTCGCGAGCCAGGTTGAAGAGCGCGAGGGAGAACTGGATGAGGCCCAGGCCCATGCTCAGGATGACGAACACCGCGCCCAGCACCTGGACCTGTGGACCGACCTCGGCGGCCAGCGGAACCAGCACCGTGCTCGTCTGTTCGGCCAGCACCTCCGGCGCGATGGCCCCGCAGACCGCGAGGACCCACACGATGTTCAGGACCATGGCGAAGCCGATGCCGGCGGCATGCCCCCGCACCGCGGCGCGTCCGGTCGGATCGCGGTCGAGCAGCGTCTTGCCGAAGATCGCCACCAGGATGTGCGCCGCGTAGATGTCGAGGACGACCCCGATCAGCGCGCCGATGACGATCGGCTCGAAGGTCGCGCCCTCGCTCCACGGCAGGTTCGTGTAGGTCAGGTTCTCGACTCGCAGATGGGAGAACGCCAGGGCTGAGAGCACGAGCAGCAGGACGACGTTGATTGAGGTGATCACGATCGTCGACGCCATGGTGGCGTTGAGCGATCCCCGGGTGAGGAAGTAGAGGCCGACCGCGAACAGCACGAGCATCCATCCGGCCGCGGGCAGTGGCGTCGCATCCGCCAGGGTGGTGGAGATGCCGATGTAGAAGATCAGCAGCAGCCCGAACGAGAAGGCGGTCAGGACGACGGAGAGGATGGCGGAGCCGGCGGAGCCGAGGTAGTCGGCGACTACCGTGCCAATGAACGCGTTCCCGAACCGGATGCTGCCGCTGCGAGTCACGACCTCGACCATGGCCGTCACGGTTACGAGGTTGATGACCCCGAGCACCACGATCAGCACGATGCCGGGCAGCGCACCCACGCCGGCGACGGCGATGGGCAGGGCGAGGTTGACTGCGCCGATGATCAGCGTGATGACGAACGCGAGCCAGAAGGTCGGGAGCGCGTCGAGCCGGCCGGCCAGCCGGGCAGCCGTCCAGCGGAGCCGGTCGACGACGCCCATCCGCGGCGCGTAGATCGTCGCCAACGGGGTGCCGTACAGGCCCTGGTACGCCTGCTCGACGGCGTCGGTATCCAGGCCCAGCGCGGACCGCAGCTGCGGCACGGCGTCGTAGGGAACCGTGAGCTTGGCAGCGAGGAGGTGCGCGACGCCGGCCCGCATGCCCGGGTCGTCCGGGACCAGGTCGGCCCACTCGGGTGCGTAGCGCTCGAGGTCCTGGATCGTCGGCTGGATCGGGAGGTCGCGGCCCTGTGCCAGCGCCTGGAGGAACGCGTTCTCGCGTGCTGTGGCCGCGCCCTCGCTGAGGACAATGGGGACCGCCTGCGGTGATCGGACGAGCAGGTGCGCGGTCCGACTCTCGATGGCGAACAGCAGTGTCGTCGCCCGCCGCGCCGACACGCCGCCGAGCACCTCATCTCGGGAGAACAGCGCAGCCTCGTCCGACGCCATGCCGATCTCCTCCGCTCAGAGGTTCTGGACGATCTGGATCGGGTTGCCGTCTGGATCCGCGACCCAGGCGATCAGCAGGCGCCCAAGCCACTCGTGCGGAGCCGCCAGCGCCGGAGTCCCGTTCGTGGTGAGCTTCGCGAAGGCGGCGGCGGTGTCATCGGTCCAGATGATGACGGCCGCTCGCTGGCCGCTCGGAATCGGATCGAGGCCATGGTCGTCGCGGGTCGAGGCGACCGAGGCAAGCCCGATCGCGTAGCCGTCGAGGACGAGATCGACGTGGATCGGTTCACCCTCGTTCGGGACGCGGAATGTCTCGGTGAATCCCAGGCTCGAGTAGAAGGCGACGGCGCGTGGCAGGTTCTCGGTGAACAGGATGACTTGGGGCGTACGGAACTCGGACACAGCCGCACCACCATACGAGACCGCCGCACGGGAATTCCCTCTGAAACGTCTCTTGCGTCGTAGCCGCGTCTACCCAGCACGTCCGATGGACGCAGCGACAACGAGGCTCGCCCGCCTCTTCCATGGCCGCAAGCGGTGCCCACGTCATCCAGCCATGTCGCCGAATGATCCTGAAGGCCGATGGCTACGCCGCAGGAGGCGGTCCGAACCAAGTTGTGAGCGCATCAGGCTCCGCACGGCCGCGCTCGGGCCGGCTCACACCTCGGCGCACATTGGAGTCGTTGACTCCGGGCACAGCAACGCCGTGCCGGGCAGGTCGGCACGGCGCCTGCGCCCTGAAGCGAGAGCGGGGGTTAGCGGGTGGACCCTGCGAACGCAGGCTCAGGGATCGTCCACTCAACCAGCTGATCGGAGAGCGCGCTTCGCGCCGCGTCAACGTTGTCGACGCCGATCGCGATGGTGGCCCGCCGATCGGACTTGTAGTTGACCGGCGCGAAGAACTCGATGTTCACGCCGGCATCGGTCAGATGCTTGGCTGTCTTGGCGACGGTGCCCGGCGTATCCTCGAGCCCGATCGTGAGGCACGTGACCTCCTTGTAGGCAATCCCGTCAGCGTTCAGGGCGTTCTTGATGCCCTTCTCGTCGTGCCCCAGGAAGGCCAGGGCCCCCTTGTTGCCGTAGCCAAGGCTCCACGCCTCAACGTTGACGCCCCGCTGAGCGATCGCATCGGCCACTCGGGCAAGCTCGCCCGGGCGGTTCGTGGCTTCAACAATGAACGTCTGGAAGGTCTGCATCGGAATTCCTCCTGGCAGCCTCCGAGTGCGGCTTCCTGCCCCGCCGTGTCACGAGGGCTGCCGCGGGCGGATCTGATCGGCAGCACCGTGGTTGTGGCGCTGTGCGGCGATCCCTGTGGACCGCTCCCGATGTCCGTCCGGCAACCCCTATTTTCCTCCCCTCACCCGAGCATGTCCAACCGTGCGTTGGCGAGCGTGGAACGCCCCGAGGGGTCCAGCGTGCTATCGAGCCTTCTCGAAGGAGGCACTGGTCGGTATCCGCCAGGGCGGGCATCCCTGGTCGAGCCAGTCGTCCAACGTTACCCCGGTCTGTTCCAGGTGGGCACGGGCGACCTCGACATGATCGGAGCGGGAGGCACGGGACTCGCAGCTGCCTGCTGACGATCCGCCGGCGCTGGTCCTCGATGAGCGGCCGAACGTCGTCGAGGAAGCCCCCCTCGTACGAGATGTCCACGAAGCCCGACCGCAGGTCGTAGGCCTTGCCCGGCGGAAGCCGGTGGCCGGCAGCCACGGTCTGCAAGGCTTCATAGACGGCCAGGTCGTAACGCTTGCGGACTGAGGTCAGGACGTGCGAACGCCATACGCGTGGGCTGATGATCCCCAGGTTGTGGCTGAGATCCTCGTACCAATCGGTGTCGACCCCGATGACCCAGAGTTGGCGGCCCATCGAGTCCGACAGGGCGGCCGCCGAGCTGACAACCCCCATGCCCGCAGGTCCCGATGCCGCGAGGATGACATCGGCACCGTCCGCGAACATGTGCCGTGCAAGTTCCTCATTCCGATCCAGGTCGACGAACCCCTGGGGGTCGGGCCAGTCGCCGGCGTACGCCGTGATGATGCGAACGCCAGCGTTCGTCGCACGCACGCCTGCTTCATATCCGGCAAGGAATCCCCAGATCGGAATCTCATCCCAGCCTCCGATGAATCCAACGACCCCGGTCTGCGATTTGAGCGCGGCCGCCGTGCCCGCCAGGAAGGCAGCTTCGCGCTCGTGGAAGTGGACATAGGACACGTTCGGCGCGGCGCCGACGTGGTCGAAGACCAGGTACTGCGTGCCAGGGTGCTCGTGCGCAATGGCGTCGATCGTGAGGAAGTTGAGGGAGACGATGAGTGCCGGTGCCTGTTCGGACAGCTCTCGGAGGACGACCGACAAATCTCGGTACGAAGCCGAGAGCTCCACGTTCTCCTTCCTGGGCACCAGCGAGAAGTCGCTGACTGCCCGGTCGAAGCCCCGCTCCACCCCGAGGCGGTCTCCCCCGACCCCCGCGCCCTCGCATGCCAATGTCACGCGGACGTTGGCTGCGGCAAGCGAGCCCTTCCCGAGCGACGGGTCATGCGCAAGGATCCGGTCGTACAACGCTCGAATGTTCGGCGACGGATCGACTCCGAACTCGTCGGTGAGCTGTGTCCGTAGGGCGTGGAACGACCGCAGCGCATCCGCGTGACGGCCGGATCGGTAGAGGGCAAGCATCAGCAGCTCCCGTGCTCGCTCTCTGAGGGGATCGTCCTGTACGGCGGCCGTCAGCAGGTCCATTGCTTCCGTGATCCTTCCGGCCTCGAGACTCGCCGCCGCATACGCCTCCACGGCGGTCAGGCGTTCCTCGGTCAGCCGCCGGGCAACGGGCTGGGCGAACTCCTCGTACGGAAAGTCGGAGAGGGGAGGGCCGTTCCACAGGCCGAGCGCCTCGCGAATCGTCGAGCGGCCCGCGTCCTGGTCGCCGTCCTCGAGGAGCCGCGTCCCTTCCTTCACGAGGCGTTCGAACCTCCACGCGTCGACTGCGTCGGGATCCACGTCGAGGACATACCCGGGCTGCCGCGTGACGAGGAGATCCGATCCGCCCAGCGGCTCGAACGCGCGGCGAAGGTCCGATACGTAGATCTGAATCGAGTGGTCTGCGGTGCGCGGAGCGGCCGTGCCCCACAGCAGCTCGATGAGCCGATCCACCGGCACGGCCTCGCCGATGCGGGTCAGCAGGATCGCGAGGAGCGCGCGCTGCTTCGGTGGGCCGAGCGCCGCGACGCTGCCGTTGCCGACGACGGACAGCGAGCCAAGGATCCTGAACTGCAAGGTCTCCTCCAATCCGGTGCACGATGCCGCGGGGCCGCAGGGTGGGTCAAGGGTTGTCGCAAGTGTGGCCGGGTCTGGGACGCGCCGCCGAGCAACGAAGAGGCCCGATCTGAGCTCAGATCGGACGCCTGAGGTCGGCGCGCATCCTGTTTTCCGATACGCGCCATGCTCGTCGTCGTCTTCGTGGCGGTGATCATCGTGGTAGGGCTCAAGCTGGCCGGTGTGCCGGTGCCACTCATGGACTCTCCGGCCGGTCAATTCGGTAAGGGCAAAGGCCCGAATGGCCGCGACATCACCATCGAGGCACCCGATTTCAACAATCCCGAAGCGTTCGGCCAGTCGGCATTACTCGCGTAACCGAGGATCAAGTGCTCTCACGCGTCATGCTACTTGTCGCGCTTCTCGGGCTGAGCGGATGCCGGCTTGCCGGCGGTGCGCCGCCCAGCAGCCAGGCGGTGACGCCATCGGGTTCGGGTGCTGTTGGGGACGGGCGCTGCTTCGGCCCTGACGTCGCCCTCGAATTCGCCTGCCGGTCAACCACGGCCGAACTCGGTGTCCTGGAGGCCGCGGGCGACCCGATGAGCACCCACCCGGCCGCTTAGTGCGCATCAACGGGTTCGCCAGCTCGACGGCGTGCTAAGCGGACGTTTGAGGGCACAATTGGGCGTCGTACGCGCCGTGGTGGTGCCAGCCCGACACCATCCCGGCCGCGGTCCGGACGTAGCCGGCCCAGATGCCGTTAGTCGCGATCGCCTGCTCCCGGACCATGCCGGGCGTGGCCGTTCCCTCGGTCCGCTTGCCGAGGTTGATGCGTCGCACGCCTCCGCTCATCGAGGCACCTCCTCGTGCTCGGTCCGAGGTTACCCGCCGAACGCAATCCCCCAGCCGCATCGCGCGGACGACCGCGCGGATCGTCGACGCACTGGCGGCAGGGTGTTGGCCGCAGACCGGAGCCGGCCACTGACTGCGTTCCCGAGGCGAGACCGCCAGCCAACTTTCGCTCGCCCGCCGCACACGCGCACGCGACTGGCTGAATCGGGTTCGGCAGTCAGTCGCCCCTGGCAGGCGTCGAGGACGGTCCAGGTAGCGCCTGGTTCAGGATGCAGCCGATATGGCGAGACGCCGTCGGATGGCGGCCCGACCCGCCTCCAGGAACAGACGCTCTCCGAGGAGAACGAAATTGGCATCGGCCCCGATCATGATGGCGTCCAATTCGAAGGCGAGCACGTTCGGATCGACTGTTTTCGGCAACTCGCCGGCCTCGATCGCTTCGCCGACCAGCTGCTCGATGAACCGGAGCCAGGCGCGCTGCTCGTCGGCGAGCCGCCTGCGGATCGGCTCGCGGCGATTCGCCGGGTCGACCGCTGTGTAGACGAAGAAGCAGCCGCCTGGGAAGTCACCGCTGCCCACGAAGTCGAAGAAGGCGTCGCACAGGCGAAGGACGCGCTCGATCCCCGGCCGCGCGGCGAGCGCGGGCTCGACGATCTCGCGGTTGTAGATCGCGACCGCCGTCTCGATCGCCTCGAGCTGGAGCGCTTCCTTCGACCCGAAGTGGGCGTACAGACCGCTCTTGCTGATGCCCAGCTCCTGGGCCAGGCGGCCGATGGACAGGCCTTCGAGCCCCTCGACGGTCGCCAGCCGCGCAGCGGTCTCGAGGATCGCCTGCCGACTCCGCTCGCCGCGCGCCGTCCGCCGTGGTGCTCGCGGAACGGGGATCGTGCTATCGGTCATAGGGTTGACAGAATAGCACGATCGGTCGTTAACTTCTCCCGTTAGGCACGAACGATCGTGCTTTTATCGATCATCGGTCAGCTGCTCCAAGCGGCGGCATGAATCGAGCCGAGGAGGATGACGGAGATGCTGCGATGAAGGACACCGCCTTGGGACCGAACCCATGGGCGCTCGGCGACTACCACCGCTTCGCGAAGGAGACCGTGTGGGAGGTCGGACCCGTCCTCGTCGAGGCATGCGGCATCTCGCCAGGCCAGCGCGTGCTGGACGTGGCGGCGGGCACCGGCAACGTCGCCGTTCGCGCGGCGATGCGTGGCGCGCTTGTCGTCGCCGCCGACATCACCGCCCAGAACTTCGCCGCGGGCCGGGCCGAGGCAGACGCCAACGGGGTGGACGTCGAATGGGTCGAAGCCGATGCCCAGGCGCTCCCCTTCGCCGATGGCGAGTTCGAGGTCGTCACATCGGCGTTCGGCGCCATCTTCGCCCCGGAGCAGCAGCGCGTGGCCGACGAGCTGGTGCGCGTCTGCCGCGCCGGAGGCGTCATCGGGATGACGAACTTCACGCCCGAAGGGCTCGGCGGCGAGTTCTTCGAGCTGTTCGGGCGGTACGCGCCGCCGCCTCCAACGGGCGCCTTGCCGCCGGTGTTATGGGGCAGCGAGGAGCACGTTCGGCAGTTGTTCGGCGACCGCGTCGCGCTGGAGCTGAGCCGGCGCCAGTACACCGAGCGGGCCGCGAGCCCCCAGGCGTACCGGGACTTCTTCAACGAGACGTTCGGTCCAGCGCTTGCGATCCGCGCGTGCCTGGCCGATGACCCCGAGCGCGCCGCCCAGTTCGACCGTGACTTCCTTGACTACGCAGTCCGATCGAACTCCGGACAGCCTGGCGGACCCGCCGAATACCGATACGAGTACCTCTTGGTCGTCGCCCGTCGGTTGCGCTAGCAACCGCGGTCAAGCGTGGTCAAGCCATGCTGCGGTGGAGTGGTACCGCATACCGGAGTGCTGGTAATTCGTTTCATGCGTCTCATCTCCGTAAACCCGGTGCTACCAAGAGACACAAGAGACGCATGAGACAGGATCCATAAGGGTTCAGGTAACGGCCAGAAGGATCGGCGCCGCGCCCGCGCAGGCCTCAAGCGCTCTGACGTTCTGATCGTGGGATTACGCACTCGTCGGCGTGGGCGATCGGTATGGCCCCGTCCAGCGTGCTCGGCAATCGATCCTATCGGACGTCGCCGATATCGCCCCACACCCTTGTCTCTATGGATTTCTCGAGATGGCCACACATCCGTCGTGTCCCAGCTTGTTTCCATCGGAAGCAAACACTGGAGGAACCTTGCGATGGGCACGCTTCTCAGGCCCGATTCGGTCATTGCGGAGAACGCTTTGTTCTGGGCCGATGTCGGCCGCGATCTCGCCGGTCGACGTCGAACACCCAATGTCGCGCTACTTCTCGTTGCACTGACGGCACTGTCACTGATCCTGGCGCCGATGATCGCGGCGCGGCTGCCATCGCCAACCCTGGCGGCCGAGTTCGCCAAGCAGTGGAACCTCGAAGCCATCGACGCCGCCGCAGCCTGGGCGGCGGGCGAGCTCGGCTCGCCGGGCGTCATTGTCGCCGTGCTTGACACGGGCATCGACGCCAATCATCCGGATCTAACGGGCCTTGTCGACGAGGGGCGATCGACCTCGTTTCTCGACGACTCCGCCAACGTCTGCCGGCCGGGCGAGCCCGGGACGCCGAGCACGGCATTGGAGCACGACGAGGCGCGCAACCGAGGACTACCTCTGTACACGGACTTCCATTCGCACGGCACTGCGGTGGCGGGCCTGATCTCGAGCAACGCGGTGAATCTTGCCGGGGTCACACAGCGAACCCGGCTCATGGCCATCAAGGTCCACGATCGCAATCGAACGATTCCGAATTGCCTGAGCATCTACCTGGAAGCGATCAGGTACGCAGCCGATCGAGGTGCGGACGTGATCCACCTGAGTATCCCGCTGGAGTTCACACGCAGCCAGTTCGGTGCGGCCTTTGACGGCTACGTGGCCGACGTGAACGCCGCCACGAACTACGCGTATCGCAAGGGCGCCGTTCTCGTGGCCGCGGCGGGGAACGCCATGGCGGGGCAATTGCCGCAGGAAGTGGCCGCCGGATCGGATGTCTTCCGGTTCTGCGTGGCTGACCACGTGATCTGCCTCTCGGCGACTGCTCCGCCCGATGCCGCCGCGCTGGAGGCGAAGCAGTGGGACCAGCGTGCGTCGTCCAGTTACTTCGGGCCCGCGATCGACTTCACCGGGCCGGGCGGCTCTGGACCGGCCGGCGCCGCCACGAATGTCTGGCTGGTGTGCGCGCAGGAGTCGCTGGTGACGACCGGCGCGCCGGCGCAATGCCGGGACGCCGACGGCATTCCGCCGCTGAAGCTGTCGTGGGGGAGCACCGGCACGAGCTTCGCGGCCGGCGCGACCTCGGGCCTGGCGGCCATGCTGGTGGACATCCTGGGAAAGGATCGTCCGGACCTCGTCTACGACGTGATCAAGGGCTCGGTCGTCGATCTGGGGACGGCCGGCTGGGACGCCAGCTTCGGTTGGGGACGCATCGACGTCGGGGCAGCGGTCGCTCTCGCCCAGGCGCTTGCTGATGACGATGGCGATGACAATGACAATGACGACTGACCGACCGAGCGCTGTCAATCACGTGGACCCCCGACCGCACCGGTCGGGGGTCCCGATCGTGGCGGGGAGCGCGCTGACGAGGCGTATGATCGGTGGCATGGCTCGGGTGTCGAGCCCCCGGCTCATTGGGCGGGTTACCGAGCTCGCGCGCTTGGAGGGCCTCGTCCGTTCGCTCGACGCTGATGGCAGCCAGATGTTGCTGCTTGCAGGCGACGCGGGCGTGGGAAAGACGCGCCTCGTTGGTGAGTTCACTGCGCGTGCCCAGTCCGCGAAAGCTCACGTGCTGGCAGGCGATTGCCTGCAGCTCGGCGCCGCGCAGTTCCCGTTCGGACCATTCGTCCAGGCGCTGCGCCAGATTCCTCAGCAGCTTCATCCCGGCGAACTGCTCAGGTTGCGGCGGGCACGGGGACCCGAGCTGGCAAGGATCATCCCGGAGCTCGGCGACGCGGGCGCCCCACAGGGGATCGTCGACGATTTCGCGGCCAACCGGATGTTCGAGGGCGTGCTCGAACTGCTGGGCGCTGTCAGCCGCCGACACCCGGTCATCTTCGTCATCGAGGATCTTCATTGGGCCGACCCGGCATCCCTCGACCTCGTCCAGTACCTGATCGGAAACCTCGCCGATCGACCGGTCTTGCTGTTGGCCACCTACCGCAGTGACGAGCTCCATCGTCGCCATCCGCTGAATGCGTGGCTCGCGACAGTGAAACGACTCAATCGGGTCGACCTGCTCAGCCTCGGGCCGTTGACGCGGGAGGAAGTGGCTGACCAGGTCGGAGCCATCCTCTCGGAAACGCCGCCATCCGGATTGGTTGACCGCCTCTTCAAGCGCGCGGAAGGCAATCCCTTCTATGTCGAGGAGCTCGTGGCTGAGGGCACCGGCTCCGATGGAGTGCCTGACAGCCTTCGTCAGCTGCTCCTGGCCCGCGCCGGCCGCCTTTCGCCTGCAGCTCGGGAGCTCGTTGACGTTGTCGCCACCGGCGGTCAACGAGTTGCTCATGACCTGGTCGCCGCCGTTTCCGGTATTGCAGGGCCGAAGCTCCTCGCCCTGCTGAGCGAGGTTGCACGCCACGGCATCATCGTTGCCGGCGATACCGGCTATGAGTTCCGACACGCCTTGCTCCAGGAGGCGGTGCACGAGGACGTCCTGCCGCGCCGGCGCATCGAACTGCATCGGCGGTATGCCCTCACCCTGAGCGAACGAGCGGATTTGGGGTCGCCGAACGCCGCGACCGCAGCCGCCGAGCTCGCGGCGCACTGGCTGCTGGCGCGCGACCTTGATCGTGCGTTTACGGCGATGGTAGATGCGGCTCGGGCGGCGGCGGCCACATTCGCCTTCTCGCAGGCGCTCACGCTCTTTAGCACCGCCCTTGAGCTGTGGAACGCGGAGCGGGGAGCGGCGTTCAACCTCGCTCAAAGCGACCTGCTTCGTGAAGCTGCCGATGCCGCTGCTCTCAATGGAGATCCTCGCCGAGCGGCCGCACTTGTCGAGGAAGCCCTGTCAACGCTCGATGATGACGACCTGCTCGGTCGAGCGACGCTCGACGAACAGCTGTATCGGCACTATTGGGCCGCGGGCGAAAAGCGATTGGCCGGCGAGGCGATCCGGCGAGCCGTCAGGGACCTTGCCGAGGGATGCACCCGCTGGGTTGGAGGCCACCGTCCTCGCGGAGGACGCAGAGTGCCTGCTCGTAACCGGCTTCCTCGTAACCGGAGGTGCGACTGGCGAGAGCAAGAGACGAGCGACCATCGCGCTCGAGGCCGCTACCCAGGCCAACGACCATGTCGCTGAGGCGCGATGCTGGATGGTGCTCAGCGAATGCGCGTACTTTGACGATTTGATGTCGGATGGGCAGCGCCTTGCCATGGAGGCCTTCGATGCGGCGCTCCGATCATCGGACGCGCAGATCGTCGCGGAGACTGGCATTCACGCCACGTGGGGACTGAACGTATCCGGCCAGTCTGATCAAGCTCGGAGGATCTTGGAGCGCTGCAAGGACGCGCTCGCTGCGCGTGGTGCCCTGGACCGATACGCGCGCCGTCTCGACCTGTGGCGCGCAATCATCGAAGTCACCGTCGGGAACATGGTTGAGGCCCGCAGCATCGTTGATCGCCTCCTTGCGGTCGATCATGACGACGCCGTCCATCTCAAAGCCACGGAGATTCACGCCGTCATTGATCTGGTGTCGGGCAATCTTCGCAACGCGTCCCAGGTCATCGATCGGCTCTTGCGCGACCTTGAGCGGCGCTGGGCGCGGACGGACCAGATCGGATCTTTGCGTCTGGCCGAGATTCACCTTGCCCGGGGTGAGCTCCACGAGGCACGAGCAGCGATCAGCATGCTCAGCCTCGAGGACTCCCGCCATTCTCCGGAGCACCTTCTCTGTGCGCTGAAAATCGAGGCCGAGATCGCGGCGGGCACGAATGATCGAGCGGAGCGCGTGATTGCCGAAGCGCGCGCCATGGATGCCATCGGCCATTGGCTGGAGGGGAACCCGGAACTGAGTCAGGTCGCCATCCGCACAACCACCGCGCAACTACGAGCCGAGCTCTCGAGAGTCCAACTCAATCCCAGTGTCGAGGCATGGTCGGAAGTCGTAGCCGGCTACCGCGAGATGGGTCGGCAATACGATCTCGCCTACGCGCTTCATCGCCTGGGCGAAGCGTTGCTTGCGCATGGAGCCCCGATTGACGAGGTCGATCCTCCGCTCCGGGAGGCCTATGAGATCGCATCGAGGGCGGGTGCAGCGCCGCTCGAAAAGGCCATCCGCGCCACGGCGCGGCGAGCCGGTTTGACCTATCGGCGACCGCGTCGGACGGCGAGTACGGCGGACGTTGGCAACGAACGCTACGGCAGCCTCACGCGGCGAGAGCAAGAGGTTCTCGCGCTCCTTGTCGAGGGTCATTCGAACCGCGAGATTGCCGAGGAACTGTTCATCACTGAGGGCACGGCCGGCGTGCACGTGTCCAGCATCCTCGGGAAGCTGGCCGTCCGAAGCCGTACCGAGGCAGCGGCCGTCGCGCACCGGCAACGCGCGGACTTATCGGCGGTCGGCGGGCAACGAAGAGGCCCGATCTGATCTCAGATCGGGCCATGAGATGAGTGCTGGTACCGCATACCGGATTCGCGTGCTGGCGCCGCCTGACTGCGCGAGAGCTTGGTATCACGCCGCACTGAACAGCTAGAGCCCGCTTAAATACGCTGTGTGTCCGGGTCACCATCTGGGTCACTGCGTATGGCGCCTGGGCCGATTCCCACCGAAGGGGCGTGCCTGCCACGGCCGCAAGCGACTCCGCGCGAGGTCACGGCCGAAGGTGGTTGGTCGTCGGCCGACCGAAGACGAATTCTTATCGATCTCTCCCCCATCCAATTGACCCGAGCGGTACGATTGAGACGACTCGAGCGGTGGCACTACTGCGGCGAGCAGAGCCGCCAGAACGTGCGTCCGACGACACCGGACCGATCCCGACGGCGACCTGCCCGCACCGATCGGTGACCCCTCCAGGCCGAGATCGCCCGGGCCGGCCAACCCCGCGCACCCTGACGCAAGCCAGTGATCTGCCGCGGGCTCAAACGTCGTGAGGGTGCCACCCGAGATCAGGCAGGAGGATATCACATGAAGAAGCTTCGAATGCTCGTCGCGGCGGCCGTTGGGGTCGTCGCGGTCGGGGCAGCGCCGGCGTCCGCGTCGAGCGCGCCGATCGTGATCACGTACGCGAAGGTGTGCAACGAGCTCATCGGTCTCTGCGAGGGTTCTGCCGGGGACGGCGGCACGTTCGTGATGCAGGTCACCGGCTTTCGCCCCACCGGCAATGCCGCCCAGCTGACGATGACCGAGGAGATCACGGTCGGAGACATCTCGTTCACGGCCCAGATGACGGCGCATGCCAGCCCGGCAGGGTTCATCGTGCTGAACGGCACGGTCACAGAGGGCGACTTCTTGGGCGCGCAGGTTCACCAGCGAAGCAACTTCATGGGCGCGAGCCCTGACGGGACGATGACGTCGTGGGTCGGAGAGCTCAGGCTCATGCCCGGATCAGCTAAGTGAGGATTGGTACCGCATACCGGATTCCTGGTGAAATGTCTCATGTGTCTCAGCCGCGTTCACCCAGTACATCCAAGAGACACATGAGACGCATGAGACAGGATCGATAAGGGTCCAGATAGGGGTCCAGCCGGCGACCGGCTTCGACCAACCACCCTGCGTGCCGATCGGCTGCGTGGCCTGTTAGACGGGCTCGAGGCGAAGGAAGCCGGCCAGATACTCGGGGTGTGATGCCAGGGATACGCCAGCCGAGTCGGCCGCCTGTCTGAGTGTCTCCAGGGCCACGGAGCTTGGATTCCCATAGACCTCCCAGCCTAGAGGCTCGATGTACTGGGATGCCGCTCGCGATCGCTCGTCAGCGCCGACGATGTGCATGTCCATTGACTCGGGGTCCGCGAACGCGTGGAGGAAGCTGATCGTTCCGCCGTCCGCGTCGAGGTAGGAGAGGAAGAGCACGGTTCGAGGCTTCTCCGCCTCGAGCCTTACGGCCGCCTCGCTCGCGAGCTGCCTCACGAGGTCGAGCTGCCCTTCCTTGATGCGAAAGTGGCTCAGAAAGAAGATCGGTTCAGTCATCAGCGCGGTTCTCCCTCTCTGCCTCCTTCGGACTCTTCGAGCGCGTAGGTCATGGCCTCGTCGAAGCTCATGGCTCGACCGTCCTCGACCGCCTGCGCGAAGTCATCGGGGGAGAGGAGGTTCGCCACCTCGTCGAGCGGATTGATGTCGCCGATCATCGCCGATGGCAGCTCTCCGCCCATCTCGTCGACTGCCCGCGCTGCGGCCGCCGCCAGCCGAGCCGCCCGGTCGTGACGCCCGAGCCTGAGCTCGAGCGCCGCGCCCATCTTGAGGTACGGCGCCATCCCCACGTTTCGCGCCGCGCGCCACAGACGGACACTCTCCCGGAATGCGGCGAGTGCGTCTTCGTACTCACCGGCCCGGAATTGGACGAAGCCGATGCTGCCCAGAAGATCGGCCTCGTCGAACAGGCGCCCTTGCTCTCGGGCGACGGCGAGGGCGCGGCGGATGGCCGCGATCGCTTCGTCCTTGCTCCCGCCTCCGCCCATCAGGTACGCGCCCGTCACCAGGAAGGACTCGACGCGCGTCGTTCCGCCGCGGTCGTCGGCTCGCTCGTAGAGTTCCCTCGCGCTCGCTAGCACGGCTGGTGGCGTCGACGATGTCGCCGCGTCCTATCGCAGCCCACGCCGAGTCGAAGAGCGCATCGGCCATCCCACGCTCGTCCCCGATGTCGCGATAGATACGCGAGCGCCTCCTCGTAGAGGGAGCTGGCGAGATCCGCGTCACCCTGCCAGTAGGCGATCGACCCCAGCGCGCGGAGCGCCCTCGCTCGGGCCTCGCTCGGCGTTGCCGCCGAGGGCAGCTGGAGCAGGGTCTCGAGCCAGCGACGTCCCTCCCGAAATTCGGCCCAGTACTGCCAGAAGCGCCACAGCGCCGCCGAGATCCGCAGCCCGACCACGGCCTCCTCGTTGTCGACCGCCCAGTGCAGGGCCGCACGGACGTTGTCCTCCTCACGGCGCATCCGCCGCTGCCACAGCGGCAGGTCCCTCCCCGTCAGCTCGGGCTCCGCGCGCTCGGCAAGGTCAAGGACCGCCTGGGCATGTCGGCGTTTCACAGCGACTAGCGTGATCGTCCGCTTCGAGCTGGTCCGTGGCGAACTCGCGAACGACCTGGAGCATCGCGAACCGTGGGTCGCCTTCGTCAGCGTCGCTGGCGGCGCGGTGGATGAGGCTGTTGTCGGCGAGCGTCGTCAAGCCGGCGAGCGTGTCGATCCCGAGCTCGCCCAGCGGGTTGCAAACTGCCTCGCACGCCTCGATGCCCCAGCCTCCGGCGAAGACCCCGAGCCGTCGAAGGAATGCTCGCTCTGGCTCAGTCAGCAGCTCGTAGCTCCACTCCATCGTGCGCTCGGAGGGTGCGTTGGCGAGCCGGGAGATCCGTTGGCCCCTGCGTAAGCACCGGCAGCCGTCGCACGAGGCGGTCGAGGATCGCCTCGGGAGTTAACAGCTTGACGCGCGCTGCGGCGAGCTCGATGGCGAGGGGCAGACCGTCGAGCCGACTGCAGATCTCGGCGATCGCCGGCGCGTTCGCGTTGGTGACGGCGAAGCCCGACCGGACAGCGGTCGCCCGGTCGATGAAGAGGGCGACGGCGTCGTACTGCGACAGCGAGGCCGCCGACGGCAGACGCTCGAGGTCCGGGAGGCCGAGCGGCGCGACCGCGTACTCGCGCTCGGCCGAGATGTGGAGGGGCGCCCGACTCGTGACGAGGATCCGGAGTCGCGGCGATCCGGCAAGAAGCTCGGCGACGAGCGGAGCGGCCGAACGCACCTGCTCGAAGTTGTCGAGCACGAGTAGAACCTCGCGATCGGCGGTGAACGCCTTGACACCCGCCTCGAGGTCGCGATCGACCTTCTCCCGAACCCCCAGCGCAGCGGCGGCCATCGCTGCCACGATCGCACGGTCGTGGGCGTCCTCGAGCGCGACGAAGAAAGCGCCGTCTGCGAAGTCCATAAGCAGCTGGTGCGCGACGGCCAGCGCGAGCCGCGTCTTGCCCGTTCCGCCAGGCCCGATCAGCGTTACCAGCCGATGCTCCCCGATGAGCGTCGCGACTTCAACGATCTCGCGCTTGCGTCCGATTAGCGGAGTGGTCGCCGGGGGCAGGTTGTTGGGTCGCGCATCGAGCGAAAGGAGGGCGGGAAAGTCCGACGCGAGTCCATCGACCTCGATCTGCCAGATCCGCTCGGGCCGAGGAAGATCCTTGAGTCGATGCTCGGCCAGGTCGCGCAGGGCGACTCCTTCAGGGAGCTCGTGGGCGACGAGGCCACGGGTCGCATCGGAAAGCAGAACCTGCCCACCATGTCCGGCGGACGCGATCCGGGCCGCCCGGTGGACGTCGAGACCCACGTAGTTGTCCCCGCCGAGCCGTCCCTCGCCAGTGTGGACCCCCATCCGAACCCGCACCTCGCCCGCGTCGGGCCAAGCGTGGTGGACGATGTCTCGTTGGGCCCCCACGGCGGCGCGAACGGCCTCGATCGCTGACGGAAAAGCGGCGAAGAACGCATCGCCTTCGGTGCCGACTTCGACGCCGCCGTGAGCTGCGATCGCTTTGCGGAGAATCCGCGCGTGAGCAGCGAGAACTTCTTCGTACTCGGACCCGAGTGCGGTAAGCAGCCGCGTCGAGCCCTCGATGTCGGTAAACAGGAAGGTGACCGTGCCGATCGGTAGCGGCGTATCTGATGCTGCGCTCATGCGACGACCTTGCGAGCGACTCCCCCATGGGGAACGAGGAAATCAGTGTCGCATCCAAAGACAAGGCAGCCACCCAATCGGGCTCCTGCTGGGCCTCCGGAAGGCGGCTGGGTGCGAAGCCATGGCCGACCCACCGTCGAGCCGTCCCAGGTCAGATCCCGAGTCCGTGATACGCCAAGAAGCTCGTCGGGGCGAATGTCGCGTGGCGGTGACAGAGCGCGCCGGGTTCAAGGCGGTCTGCAAGCCGCGTGGCAGCGTGGCCTCAGCTGATACCCAAGCTTGCAGGTGCGCGCCGAGCGGTGGCTTCGCTCACTAAACGTCCATTTCTGACGGTGCTGACGGCCGCAGGAAGCCCGACGTGAACTCCGGGTACGTCCTCAGGGGAACGCCCGCCTGCTTTGCTGCCGCTTCGAGCGCCGCCCGCGTCGCTGCGCCGGGACTTCCGTAGATCTCCCAGCCGAGAGGCTCGAACAGCGGCATCGCCCGCGGACTGTGTGCTTTGGCTCGCTCAGCATGAATATCCATCGCGTCGGCATCGCCGAACACGTGTATGATCGTCAGTTCGTCACCCGGTCCCAGGAATTGGAGATACACGAGGGTCCGCGGCCATTCCGCCTCGATCCTTGGCGTCACTTCGGCGGCCAGCTGCTGGTAGGCGTCGCGCTGGCCAGGCCTGATGCGGAAACGACTGATGAAGGCAACCGGTTCGGCCATGCTTCATCATAACGGGCGGGATCGCGTGCACCACCCGATCTATTCCGGACTAGCCACTTACCGGCCGCTTACGGACTCGTTGGCAGGGGCGAGTCTTCGTTTATGGGGTATGCGCCACCCGGGTGTGGGTATCAGGCTGGGCGGATAGCGATACGAAAGGGCCCGAGCGGTGCCATGCTGGCCAACCGCAAGACATGAGGCAGAGATGAGCGCTTCCCGACCAGTCGTCGTCCACCATCCTGAGGGGACGCCGGGGCAGGAGGTGCCCGGGATGGAACGACGTCAGCAATTCGAGCGCGAGGGCCGATGGGCCAGCTCGATCCGAATCGAATCGGGCAACGTGACTAGTTGGCATCACCACGCTGCAAACGACACCTACGTTTACGTCAGCCGTGGGTCGGCGACGATCGAATTCGGGCCGGGCGGCGCTGAGAGCGTCGTGGCCGGCGCGGGCGACTTCTTCCACGTTCCGCCTGGGACGATCCACCGCGAGACGATCGGCACTGAAGTCGACTTCGACGGATTTGTGCTGCGCATCGGCACCGAGCCGGAGCGCGTCGATGTTGATGGACCGGACGCGGCGGGAGGCTCGGCATGACCGGACGACGCCATCGTTCGGTTCATCCGCCGGCGCCAGGTTGACCGTGATGCGTAGGGCCGGGACCCTCGAACGGGTTGCGCAGGACCGCGCGGCCCGGCGAGCCCCAAAGATGTGAGGCTCCCAAGACAGACGGGCCTCAGCCCTTGTCCTCGCATTGGAGCGGGCGTCCGTTGGCCCTGGCTGGACAAAGGCTCGGTTCGATCCTCACGTTCGAACCGGCAGAGATACCCCCGGCGGCGCCCGATCTGAGCTCATATCGGCCTGAAGATGAGACTTGGTACCGCATACCGGATTCGAACCGGTGATCTCCGCCTTGAGAGGGCGGTGTCCTAGGCCTCTAGACGAATGCGGCGCGGCGTTCGGCGGTCAGGGACCCCAAGGCCGGTCGGCATGATACCAGCGGCTCCCGAAACCCTTCAACCGTGCGGACGGTTCGCTTCCTACAGCTGTGCCATGCGCACGGGAACGCGCTCGTACAGGCGACGCGCCCACAGGTAGCCGCCGACTGAGATCAGCACGCACCACGCCACAGCGATCGAGCCGTTGTCGCCGATCGGTGTCCCGAACAGGAGTCCACGCAGGGTCTCGGTGATCGGCGTGAACGGCTGGTGCTCTGCGAACCAGCGGAGCGGCTCGGGCAGTGAGGCCGTCGGCACGAAAGCGGAGCTCAGGAACACCAGCAGGATCAGGATCATCGGCGTGTTGCTGGCGGTCTCGACGCTCTCGCTCGACATCCCCAGGGCGACCGACAACCAGCTGATGGCGAACGATGTCAGGGCGAAGAGCCCGGCGGCCGCGACCCAGGCCAGCGGCTCGGTCGTCGGTCGGAATCCGACGAGGAGCGCGACCGCCACGACGATCACCGTCGCTAGTGCCGTCTGGATCACGCTGCCGAGGACGTGGCCGGCAAGGACCGCGCCCCGCGCGATCGACATCGTCCGGAAGCGGGCGATGATCCCCGCCGTCATGTCCATCGCCACCGTGATGGCCGTCCCCTGTCCCGTGCCGGCGGCCGTCATCAGAAGGATGCCCGGGACGATGTAGGCGATGTAGGCCTCACGCCCCATCGAGGCCGCGTCCGGGCCCGTGGGGATGCCCGACACAGCGAGCCCGGCGCCCAGCGTGGCGCCGAACACGTACACGAACAGGAGCAGGAGGAGGACCGGGATCACCGCGATAAAGAACGTCAGGGACGGATAGCGGCGCAGCCGGCGCAGGTTTCGCCGAAGCATGGTTCGGGAATCGGTGAGCACATAGGCGTTCATGGCGTCGGCACCTTCTCGTCGGCGTGATGGCCGTTGTCGCGGCCGGTGAGAGAAAGGAACACGTCATCCAGGTCTGCTGATTGCACGGACAGGCCGGCGACCTCGATCGACGCTGCGTCGAGCCTCTCGAGCAGGACGCGCAGTGCATGGACGCCGCCTTCATTCGGGAGCTCGAGGGCGAGTCCCTGATCGTCGCGCGAGCCGTCGCCAATCGTAGCGAGCGGCACGGTCCAGCGCTACCTCATCACCGAACTCGAGCCGGACGCTGCCGCCGGGAACGAGCCGCTTGAGTTCGGCCGGCGTGCCCTGGGCGACCACGCGACCGCCGTCGAGCAGCGCGATCCGGCCGGCGAGTCGATCGGCCTCTTCGAGGTACTGGGTCGTAAGAAAGATTGTGACGCCGTCCGCGACCAGCTCGCGGATGATGTCCCACATCACCCGCCGGCTTCGCGGATCGAGCCCGGTCGTCGGCTCGTCCAGGAAGATGATCCGAGGGTCGCCAACGAGGGTGATCGCGAGATCCAACCGGCGGCGCATACCCCCCGGAATAGGTCGAAGCCGGCTTGGCCGCGTCGTCAACGAGGTCGACCGCTCGAGCAGCGCCGCAACGCGCCGCTGGCCCTGCTCCTTGCCGAGGTGATTGAGGTCGGCCATCAGGCGCAGGTTCTCCTCGCCCGTGAACTGGCCGTCGACCGCCGAGATCTGGCCGGTGAGGCCGATCACGCCGCGGACGGCGTCGGGCTCACGGGTGACGTCGAACCCGGAGACTCGAACATCGCCGGCGTCGGCCGAGATCAGGGTCGAGAGGATGTGGATGGCGGTCGTCTTGCCGGCCCCGTTCGGGCCGAGCAGCGCGAACACCGTGCCCACCGGGACCTCGAGGTCGATCCCGTCGAGGACGAGCTGCTTGCCGAACGACTTGCGGAGGCCCCGGACCCTCGATCGCGGGGACATGGTCGTCTGGTTTGTCATCGTGCACCTCCCGGAACCGTGGCCGGGTGGCGCAGTTCGATATCGAGCTCTTCCACGCTCGGCAGGCGGGCAGCGCCCGAAACCATGTCGAAGAGTTCGGGCGG
>CAVYSK010000007.1:0-420528 GCA_963771155.1 uncultured Chloroflexia bacterium | reverse complement strand
CGGGCAACCACCCTGACACGAGGCGTGTGCTGCGTGGACCGGTCAGGCGACCCCGCGGCGCTGGGCGGCGGCGGTTGTCGTGTAGCGGAACTAACGGCCAAGTTGGAGCTGTGAAGGGCTGCAACCTGGCGGTTCCTTGTCCGGCAGCGGGAGCGGTGGGCAACGCAGGAGCCAGTTGGTGCCGGAAGTTGGCCGTTAGTTCCGCCGTGGGGCAAGCCAGGACGGCGGACAACGGATCACAGCAAGACGATCGCATCGGCGCCGGGGTCGTTGCCATTGGCCAGCGCGGTGAGCGTCGCCTTGGTCGACAGTGGGAACGAGCCGGTGCGAACCGCGTCTGCCTCGGCCGCGGCACGGCGGTTGGCGTGGGTTGCGGCGAGCAGGATGACGAGACGATCGGCATCCAGGTCGCGCTTCTTGCGCGCCGCGGCGGCGGTCTGCGCCTGCCAGTCCGCAAGCCGCGTGAAGGCTTCGACCAGGATCACGCAGCCGTTCGTGGTGATTCGACAATCGCCCGAACGCAAGTCGCCGTGGATCGGTACGGGCACCTCGGTCTCCCACCTCCACGACGGGTGCAAACGAGCACGGAATCGGGCGAGGAGCTCGATCTGGGGCTTGTCCAGCAGTCGCCGGCCAAGGGGGTAGAGCTTCACCGACGGCTTGAGCCCGACGACGGCGGCCATGCGCGCGATCGACGGGATGGCCAGCGTCATGACCTGGCCGTGTTCGACCCGGCAGACGTGCGAAGTGGAGGTTCCGCTCCGCCGGGCGACGTCGATTTGACGCAGCCCCGCGGTGCGACGCGCCAGCCGCAGCTCTCGGCCGACGTCGGTCAGGATCCATCGCGCGAGGCTGGTAGCCTCGTACGTTGGCCGAGTCCGGGTCGCCATGGCAGAAGTGTCCATGGCCGGTCTTTACCGGCGGCTTACGCGCCGATTGTCGGCCAGCGGAACTAACGGCCAAGTTGGAGCAGTGGAGGGCTCCACCCTGGCCGATAGTTGTCTGGCGGCGGGAACCTTGGGCATCGAGCGGCGGGTTCGGGCCGGAAGTTGGCCGTTAGTTCCGCTGCGGAACAATTTGTGACTCGGGCACCGGGATCGAACTCTCCAATCGACGCGGGGCCAGGACGAACACCGTGACGGCCGCCACGAGCAGGACGATGCTGCCAACCAGCACCGCGTCCCCCACCCCGCCGACGAAGGCGTCGCGGGCGAATTTGGTCCGGGCCCTGGTGCCGGTGTTCGAGCACTACCTCCGCGGCGACTGGGTGACGCCGAACCACTAGTCCTCTCGGCTCCATCCGCCTGTCAGGCGCCAGTAGCGGGGAGATTCCTCGATCCAGTTTGCGCTCCAGCGCCGCGGCGATTGGGCCATCCGGGTACCGGTCAACGCATGTGGACGCAGGGGCCAGCCAGCGTCTGGTATGACCCCCATGGCACCCGATCGGGCCATCCCGCATCGGGCCATCCGAATCGGGCCATGACAGACGAGCCGGGGGGCAAAGGTACGGGCGGGTCCGGGGTTGTCGCGTTGTGGTGACAGCAGGCAAGGTGTGGCGCTGCCGAGCAAGGGGGAGATTTGCTACGAGGAAGCCGATGAAGCACCTGAGACACCTACTCATCGTCGTGGTCGTGCCCGCACTCATCCTGACGGTCTTCGCGGTGAGCAGCGTGCTGGCCCAGGGACCAGCGGGGAAGTCCGACATCTGCCACGTCGCGGGCAGTAAGCATGTCGAGATCAACGTGAGCAACAACGCGCTCGACGCGCATATGCGTCACGGAGACGTGCTGCCGGACGAGTACGGGGACTGCCCGTAATCGATCGCGGACGACGCGAACCCCGATTGCCGATGGCGCCTGCGGGCGCCATCGGCGTCTTCGGACCGCAGCGGGAGACGAGCATTGACCGTCGAAAGCATCGGCGCGGGCAGCGCCATGGTCGTGAAGGGCGCGACAACCGCGGAGGGGACCCACCCATCGGTATCCATCGTGATGCCGTGCCTCAATGAGGAGGAGACCGTCGGCGCCTGCGTGACGAAAGCCGTCGGATGGCTCGAGCGCAGCGGCATTCCAGGCGAGGTGCTGGTCGTAGACAACGGCTCTACCGACCGCTCGGTCGAGATTGCCGAGGGCGCTGGCGCTCGAGTCATCCATGAGCGACGGCGCGGCTACGGCCAGGCCTACCTGCGTGGCTTCGCCGAAGCGTCGGGCGATTACATCGTCATGGGCGACTCCGACGATACCTACGACTTCAGCGACCTGGACGCGCTCGTTGCCCCGCTCGACCGCGGCGCGGACATGGTGCTCGGCAACCGGTTCGCAGGCGGGATCGCTACTGGAGCGATGCCGTGGGCGCACCGGTACATCGGGTCGCCCATCATCAACCTCGTCATCCGGGTGTTCTTCGGCACACGCATCGGCGACAGTCAGAGCGGGCTGCGGGCATTCCGGCGTGGCGTCACCGAACGGCTGCGCCTTCGATCCAGCGGCATGGAGCTGGCGTCCGAGATGATCGTGTCGGCGTCGCGCGCCGGGATGACGATCACCGAGGTCCCGGCGCCGTACGCGGTGCGCCGCGGCGAGAGCAAGCTGAGCACCGTCCGCGACGGGTGGCGGCACCTACGCTTTCTGCTGCTGGCGGCGCCCGACTTCCTGTTCACGCTGCCTGGCGCTGCCCTTGCCCTGCTCGGGCTGGCCGCGACGGCGATATCCCTGGCGGCGCCGGAAGGCATCACCGTTGGTCCGTTGACGTGGCGGCCGGTGTTTGCCGGAACGATCGGCCTCGCGATTGGGGTGAACGCCATGCTCTTCGGGGTCATTGCCAAGCTGTACGGCGTCTCGCACGGCATCGTACGCGAGGACCGATGGGCCGCCCTGTACCGACGCTGGTTCCGGCTCGAGGCGCTGCTCGTGCTTGCCGCCGTCCTGTTCGTCGCGGGTCTCGTGATGGAGCTCTTCCTGTTCGGGGCCTGGACCACGAGCGCCGTGGCCGTGGACGGGCTCGCTCTGGCGGCGCTTGCGCAGACGCTGATGATCGTGGGCGCCGAGCTCGGGCTGGCCGGATTCCTTCTCGTCACAGTCGACTCGCCCATCGACCCGACCGGCCAGGGAACCCCCGGCAGCGAGGGCAAGTAGCGTGCGGATCGCCCTCGTCTACGACGCGATCTATCCGTGGGTCGCCGGTGGTGCCGAGCGGCGTTTCAAGGAGGTCGGCCGGCGACTGGCGGAGCGTCACGAGGTGCATATGGTCGGCTGGCAGTGGTGGGACGGTCCTGCCACGGTGGAGCGTGACGGGATGACGCTCCACGGGCTCGGGCGGGCTCCAGCGCTGTACGGATCGGACGGCAAACGGAGCGTGCGAGAGGCTGTCGGCTTCTCCGCGCGGCTCCTGCCCTTCCTGCTGCGGAACAGGTTCGACGTGATCGACTGCTCGGCCACGCCGTACGTACCGCTCTACTCCGCCGCCTTGGCGCGGCGCATCCGCGGCGGCGGCTTGGTCGTGACATGGCACGAGTTCTGGGGAAGCCACTGGGACGAGTACCTGCCACATCGGCGGGTCGTCGCGCGCACGGCCGCAGCCCTGGAAGTCGGGCGGGCGCCGCATCGGCGACACGGTGGTCGCGGTCTCTGATTTCACCGCACGGGCGATGGGCATGGCGGAGGACCCGCGGCTGGTGGTGGCGGGCAACGGCGTCGACCTCGAGGCAATCGCGAACGCGCAGCCCATACCCGACGGCCCGGAGGTCCTCTTCGTCGGCCGGTTGATCGACGAGAAGCGGGTCGACCTCCTCATCGAGGCAATGGCGCGCCTCCCGGAGAGCCTCGCCGACGCGCGGTGCGCGATCGTCGGCGACGGGCCGGAGCGGACATCTCTCGAGTCCCGTGCCGCGGCGCTCGGGCTGCTCGGCCGGAAGGTGCAGTTCCTCGGACGCGTGCCCGAGCACGAGGTCGCCCGGTATCTCCGAGCGGCGCGCATCCTGGTCATGCCCTCGCTGCGAGAGGGGTTTGGGATGGCGGTGGCAGAGGCTCAAGCCGCTGGAGCGGTGCCCGTGGTTGTCCGTGGCCCGTTCAACGGCGCAACGGAGCTCGTCCGCGACGACATCGACGGGCTCATCGTCGAGCCGACCCCGGCGGCGCTGGCGCGGGGCATCGGCGCACTCCTCGGCGACCCCCCACGGCTGGAGCGGATGGCCGAAGCGGCCAGGGAGACGGGCGCCGGGCGGAGCTGGGATGCCGTGGCGGACCGCATGGAGGAGCTCTACGGCGTGCTGCTCTCCGGAAGCGGAGATGCTGAGCCGGTGAGGAAGCTGCGATGGTCGTGACGGATCCGCCTCGCGGCGAGACCCTCGCGGCCGGCCTGCGAGGCGGCTGGCTACCCCGGCTCACCAGGCCGGAGATCGGGCCGCTCCTTCCGCTTCTTGTCACGATCGGCCTCCTCGCCGGGCTGGCGGTGATGTCCCTGCTCTCACCCATCGCAGCTCGCGGCGATTACGGGCAGTGGCTGATGACGTCGCGCTACTACCTCGGCGAGGACGTCCCCGACTACCGCACCATCACCGCCCTACCGCCGATCGTTCCCGGCCTCATTGCCGGCGTGCGGCTGCTGGTGCCCGACCCCATCGTCGCGCTGCACGCGGTCACGGCCGGCCTTCTCGTCGGCATCGGCGCGGCGTTCTACCTTGGCGGAACGCTCATCTTTGCCAACCGATGGGTCGGGACATTCAGCGCGGTGCTCGCGCTGCTTGTCACGGATCGGTTCCTCGAGCTGTTCGCATTCGGCGGTCTGCTCCAGGTGGCATCGATGCTGTGCATGTGCCTGTCGGTCGGGGCCTTCGCGGCGGCAGGCCGACAACCGCGGATCGTCCTGCGCTGGTGGCTGCTGGGAACGGCGATGATGGCGCTCGCGGCGCTCACCCACGTCGGCACCGGCACGATCGCTGTCCCGGCGGGCATGGCCGCGGCCGGTCTTTCTGCGCTCGCTCTGCGCCGCCTCGGGCGGCGACCCCTGGCGCGGGCCCTGTTGCTGCCGATGCTCGCGGCTGCCGGCGTCGCGGTCTACTGGCTGGTCGTGCTGCTTCCCGCCAGTGGCGACTACCTCACCAATCCCGCCAGCCTCGCGTACCGGGGGCCGGACCGACTGTTCACCGCGCTCTTCTCGTACTGGCCGACGACGGCCGTCGTCGCGGTCGGCGCCGCGGGCCTCATGGCGGGCGTGGCAACAGATCTCGCGCGCCGACGCATCGGCGGATTCCTGTACCTCTCGGCCTGGATGGTCGTCACATGGGGCGCGCTGGCGTACTCCGTCGCGACCGGCGCGGCGACCGACTACCCGCGGTTCGCGACCCTCCTCATCGCACCTCTCGCCATTTCGGCCGGCGCCGCGCTGGCATGGCTCGTTCACGTCTTCGACCGATGGATGGCAGGCCACGGGCCGCGCGTGCTTCGCGGACGCCTGGCACCGGCGGTCTTCCTCCTCGCGATCCTCGCCGCAGCCCCGATCACGACGGCCCGATACGAGCGCCAGGTCGCCACCTACCAGCCACGCGAGGCCACCTCGCTCACGGCTGCCGTCGAGTGGGTGGATGCCACCCTCGCGGAAGGTCGCTCGGTCCTCACCGAGGTTCGCGATGGCAAGTGGCTCGAAGGACTGACCGGCCGCGAGGCGCTGTTCAGCCAGCCGGTGCGCTACGCCTTCCGGCCCGCGGAATGGCAGCGCAGCGCCGATGCGGACGCCCTGCTGCGGTCCACCGAGACGCTGACGAGCGGGTACGTGACGGCCCTGCTCATCGATTCGGTCGGATCGCAGCTGCGCGTGCCGGCCGATGTCCTGGTGCGGACGAACCACGGCGGCGAGTTCGTCGACGTCCTTCGCGTGCCTCTCCGAGCAACATCGATCGACTCCGAGGGTACCGATGTGACGGCCGGGGACCTCGTGCCGGTCAGGTCGGCGCACCAGACGACGGAGCGCCAGGCCAGCCTGCGCACGGTGTGGGAGCACCCCGGAGCGGATGGCTTCGCGTTCACCCAGACCGTCACGACCTACGCGGAGGGGACGACCGTCCGACTCCTCCAGCAGGCGCCGGGGCACCGCCTCACGACGGTGCTGTCGCCCGCCTTTGGGACAAGCATGACCACCCTCGAGATCGCCGGCAGCGAGGCCGTGGCGTGCTTCCGCGAGCTGGGCGGAACCGCACCATGCATCCGGATCAGCGCCGCACAACCGGACGCACGCATGCGCGCCACCTCGGATGGAGGGCTCCAGGTGGACAGCGGATCGACGAGCCGGATCGACCTCCTTGTCACGGCGCTCACCGCCGGAGATGCGTCGGTCGGCCTCGGCCTTCTCGAACCGACGGAGCTGGTTGAGAAATATGACGTCGGTGCCGCGCTCCTCTACGCCGCGGACCCGTCGTACCGGGCGCGCGAGGCGCGCCTCGAAGCGCTTGGGTTCGAGGAGGCGCGCTCGTTCGGACCGTATCGGGTGCTCCTCCGCGGGGAAGAGGGCGGGCCATGAGTGTGGCGTTGGAACGGTTGGCGCGCCCAGTCCTCGTCGTCGGCGGGTACGGGTACGGCAACGTCGGCGACGAGGCGATCCTGGCCGGGCTGCTCGAGAGGCTGGGGGACAAGCGGGTGACCGTCGTCAGCCGCGACCCGGAAGGGACTCGGCGCCTGCACGGCGTCGACGCCATCGGGATCGGCGGAGCGGCCGGAGCCCTGCGCCGACACCGCGCGGTGATCATCGGCGGCGGTGGGCTGTTCGGGAGGGACATGGGCGCCATCGGCCGTCTTCTGCCCGCGTTCGGGCTCATGGCGGCTGCATTGGGGCGCGAGGTCCTGGTCGAAGGAGTGGATCTGGACGCCAGTCTGTCGCCCAGCGCCCGCCTCCTCGTGCCGGCCCTCATGCGGCGCGCGGCGCACGTCAGCGTCCGCGACAGCGGATCGATCAGGGTCCTGCGCGATTGGGGCGTGAGCGCAGACCTCGCACCCGATCTGTCCAGTTGGATGCCCGCAGCACCGGTGAGCAGCGGGCGCGCACTGCTTCGCGCGGCGGGCATCGACACGTCGCGGCCGGTCGTGGGGCTGGCGCTGACCGGCGTGCAGCCGGCCGCTGGCGAGGATGCGCTCACGTGCGGTCGCCGGCGCGATGGACGCCATGCCGGATGTGCAGTTCGTTGTTTGTCCCGATGAGCCGCCATCCGTCGGTGGTCGCCCACGACGACCTGGTGCTTGCTCGATCAGCTGCGTGCGAGGCGGCCGCGGCTCGCGGTTGTCGGACGAGGCGCCCCACCCGTCGATCGTGCTCGCCGCGTTCACCCAGCTGACTGCCGTGGTCGCCATGCGCTATCACGCGATGCTGTTCGCCGACCGTGCGGGAGTGCCACTCGTGCCGATTGCCTATGCCGAGAAGACGGATCGCTGGCTCGCAGATCGCGGACGTTCTCCGGTTCCGGCCAGGACGCCGGACGTCCTCGCCGCGCTCCGCGACGCGCTCATTCGCGACGGGCGCTCTGCGCCGCCGGTGTCGACGATGGGGCCGATGCCCAGCACGGTCCGGCCCGTGCTGGATGCGGTGGCGTCGTGACCGGCCACCTGTTCCGAGCGTGGCGCTTCGCGGTCGGGGTCATCGTTCTGCTCGTCGTCCTGGTCGGCGTCGATCCAGCCGCGGTGGGCTCCGCGCTCGTGAATGCCGATGCGACCCTCGTCCTTGTTGGGGTGATCGGCCTGACCGCGGTGCACCTCGTCCCGGCCGCCGGCTGGCGGGCGATCCATGGCCGGACGAGCGGTCGATGGCTTCCCTGGCGGAGGAGCATCGCGCTGTTCTATGCGGCCCAGGCGATCGGCGGCGTGACGCCGGCCAATCTGGGTGGTGATGTCCACCGGGCGGCCGCTCTGCGTCGTTCCGGGCACCAGTGGGATGCGGCGGTCGCGCCACTCCTCGTCCAGCGTGCGACGAGCTACCTGGCACTCAGCGCGATCGCGATCGCGGCGGCCGCGTTCCTCGCCGTCCGCGCGCCGATGGCCGCCGAGATGTCGGTGGCCGGTGCAGTCGTCGCCGTTCTGGTGGCGGTTGCGGCCTGGCTGCTCGTCACGGCGCCCGGAAGGCTGCGAGGCCTCCGCGACCGGCTGATCGGCGCGCCATCCGATGCCCTGGGCGGGCTGGGGGGTGGCGCAGCCATCGGGATGGGCACGGGGCTCGTGTTCCACGCCGCGGCGATCGGCTTCACCGGTCTGCTTGTGCTGGCGGTGGATCCAACGGTGCCGATCATGCCGGTCCTGGCGGCCGTGGCCGTGGCGAGGCTCGCGTTGGCGGTTCCGATCACGCCGAGTGGACTCGGCGTTCAGGAGGGCATCCTGGCCGTGCTGTTCACCGCGATGGGGATTGCTTCCGGCGTGGCCCTGGCCGGGATGCTGCTCGCGCGCCTGGCGCTGGTTCTCACGACAGTCATCGGTGTCGTGGCACTGATCCGGTCGCGCCGTTCGTCCGAGCCGACGGCGTCGCGCGGGACGTCCCACTCCTCCAGGGAAGACGGCGGCGAAGACGGTCCGGCGCGCGCCTCATCGACCCGCAACAGCGCGAATCCCGTTCAAGGGTAGTTCCGCCGGACGAAGCTCGCCGTACGTCGTTCCGCCGGCATCGGCCTCGTCGAAGGGCCGATGGCCTGCGGGACCGCAGCGGGCATGCTGCGCGGGTTCGTGGAGGAGGTCGCCGGTGCGACCGGTGACCGGCAGCGAGCCGGTCTGGGGAAGCAACCTCGTCCCCGCCCTAGGAGATCCCTTCATGACACCCGCCCGTCGCGCCGCCATGCCTCTCGGCGCGTTCCTGGTCCTCGCCCTGGCTGCCTGCGGCGGCGGGACCGATGCATCACAAGACTCGAGCACCAGCCAGGCCGCGGGCGACAGCCACGCGGCGGGCATGAGCCACGAGCCGGCCGCCAGCGAGGCCGCGGCGTCGGAAGCGGCCTCGGCCGCCGATGGCCTGTGCGCCCTCGTGCCGATCGACCAGGTCGAGACCGCGCTCGGCATGACCACCGACGGTGGCATCGGCGACGAGTCCTTCCTGACCGGCGGCTTCAACTGCCGATTCACCGGCGATGACGAGCACATCCTCGACGTCGCGACCTCGGAGCAGACCCGCGATGAGTGGTTCGAGGCGATCGAGACCGTCGGCCTGACCGACGAGGAGGTCACCACTGTCGGCGAGGAGGCCTATCGCGCGCCCGAGACGGCGCTCGGTGGCCCCGGTGCCCGCTTCACCGCGTGGGAGGCCGGCAACGAGGTCGGCGTCACGATCTACAGCGACGAGCCGCAGGACGTGACGTTCGCGGCGGCCGAGGCGATCGCCCTGGCCGTCCTGGCGTCCGCCGGCGAGTAGGTACCCGATGGTTCTCCGCCGGCCCGGCTCCGCCTCCCGGCCGCGATCCTCGCGATCGCGGCCGCCGCGCTGCCCGCCACCGCGCTGGCCGCCGACGAGGCCACCTGGCGCGAGGCGAGCCATACCGATCCGGCCAACGTGGAGGCCTTCGGCGAGCTGACCGACATGCGGTCGGTGGTCCGTTTGGCGAACGGCACGTTCGTGGCCGTCGGCACGGCCGAGGCCGCGTCCGCGCCGCGCGCATGGCGCTCGTCGGACGGGTCGCACTGGGAGGCGGTCGAGGTTCCGAATCCCGGGCTGGCGGGCATGCACGACGTGGCGCTCGGCACCGGACGGCCGGCTGATCGCGGTCGGCTACCGCGGCGGTGCGTCGGCGGGCGACGGCTCCACGCAGCGCGCCCAGGTCTGGACCAGCGCCGATGGCGGCGCCAGCTGGACCGAGATCCCCGACCAGGAGGGCTTCGTCGGCTCCTCGATGTCCGCCGTGACCGTCGGGGCCGATGGTCGCTGGGTGGCGGTCGGCGCCAGCGCCACGGAGCGGCGCGCGCTGACCTGGACGAGCCCGGACGGCGCGACCTGGACCCGGTCGCCCGACCTCGACCTGTTCGTGGAAGCGGAGCTGCTGGACGTCACCGCCGGCGGCCCGGGCGGACCGGCGTTCATCGGCGTGGGCGGCGCGCCCGTCATCCAGGGCGCCATCTGGACCAGCGACGACGGCGTCACCTGGGAGGTCACCGCCGGAGCCGGCGAAGATCCGGCCTTCAACAACAGCTCGATCCAGGCAGTCACCGTCGGCGGCGTCGGCTACGTGGCCGCCGGGTTGACGGTCGAGATCGCGAGCTTCGACGCCGCGTTCTGGACCTCGACCGACGGTCGCACCTGGATCCCCGCCGCTGATCCGGAAGGCGCGGATGAGCAGCCGATCGAGGACCTCGCGGCATCGCCCGACGGCGGCCTGGTCGGGGTCGGGTTCGGCCTGCTGATGCGTGGCTCGGTGTGGACGAGCGACGACGGCACCGCGTGGGCCGAGGTGGCGGATACGCCGGAGGCGAACCTCGACGCGGCCGAGCCGCGAGGGGTCGTCGCGGTGGCGCGTCCCCAGCAGACGGACTGGGTGGCGGTCGGTGCCCGGGGCAACCGCGTGGGCGGCGAGTCGTCGCGGGCATCGTCGTGGACGACCCTCGATCCGGTCACCTCGTTCGTGGGCTCGCTGCCCACGCCGCTCGAGATCAGCCTGGACCCGGTCGTGATCGCCACCGGCGCGGTGGCCGCCACCGGGATCGTGCTCGTCATCCCGTTCCCCGGCGCACTGTTCAACTCGACCTGGGAGGCGAACGCCGACGAGATCGGCCGCTGGGGTCGCGGGCTTCGCCGGAGGCTGGGACGGATCGGCGGAACGGACGGGTCGTCATCGTTCTGGCAGCGGCCGCTGGGCATCGGCGCCTTCTTCGTCATCTCCGCGGTCCTGTACTCGTTCCTGGATCCGACGTTCGGCCCGGGCAACATCGGCGCGTCGGGCGTGACGTTCGCGGGCATGTTCGGCGGGCTGGTGGCGGGCACCGTGGTGTTCGCGCTGCCGGTGATCGCCTACCGATGGTGGAGGACGCGTGAGCTGGGTCACCTTCGGGTGCTACCCGGCACGATCGCCGTGGCCGCCGTCTGCGTCCTCGTCACCCGGCTCACCGGCTTCCAGCCGGGCTACCTCTACGGCCTCGTCATCGGGTTCGCCTTCGCCACCGAGCTGGCGCGGGCCGACGAGGGACGCGGTGCGTTCATCGCCGCTGGGTGGATGCTCGTGGTGGCGCTGGCGGCGTGGGTCGCGCTCATCCCGGTCGGGGCCGCGGCGGCGGATGGCTCGGTTGGGCCGCTGATCCTGCAGGCCACGCTGACGACGCTGGTCGTCGGCGGGCTGGAGGGCGTCGCCATTGGACTGCTCCCGATGCGGTTCCTGCCCGGCGAGGCGATCCTCGGCTGGAGCAGGCGAGCGTGGGCGGTCCTGTTCGGGATCGGCGTGTTCGCCTTCCTCCACGTGCTGGTCAACCCGTCGAGCGGATACCTGGCCGACACCGAACGCGCGCCGCTCGTCACGATCGTGGCGCTGCTGGTCGCGTTCGGCGTCGTCTCGGTCGGGTTGTGGGCCTGGTTCCGGTTCCGGCCGGCGGCGGCCGCGACCGCAACGGCCTGAGGGATCAGGCCGCCGTCTCGAGTCCCTCCGTCGCCGGATCCGCGCCCCATGCCCGAGCCGCAAGCAGCGCGAGAGCAAGGATGAGGGTGACGCCCATCAGCGGCGCCCCGATGCGCTTGATCTCGGCGGTGTCGACGATGAGCCCGATCACGAACACCAGCAGGCCGAGATTGACGCCCCAGAAGATCACCTGCGTCACCCAGCCCGGCGCGCGACCGCGCAGGAAGAGCAGCGATAGCATTCCCAGGACGACGTTCGTGATCACGCCCAGATACACCGCGTGGTCGCTGGCGATCAGGATGTTCAACGGCAGGTCGGCCGTCTCCGGGTCGGCGGCGGTGAGAATCGTGAACACGATGTACATGAACAGCAGCAGCGCGGCGACCGCCCAGATCGAGGCGACGGCGAAGTGCCGCGTCGGATCCGAAGCCGTCCAGCGGCTGCGCAGGGCGGCCGGCCAGATACGGATCACGAAGATCACGACGGCCACCAGCTCGGCCAGCAAATAGAGCATGCCGCCGATCTGCTCGAAGCCGAACAGCAGCGCGGCGGAGATGATCAAGCCTCCGAGGAACAGCGCGGCGACCTGCACGACGCCGAGTGTCGGAAGCCCGCGCGTGCCGAGGAGGCGCCACTCGATGAGGCCCATGGCGGTGAGCACGAGGTAACCGAACGTCATGGCCGAGGCGTGCGCGCCGACGAAGTCGCCCGGCAGGATCGTGATCTCGAGCGCGAGGGCTGCCTGGATCAGGACGCCGACGACCGCGCCGTATGCGAGGGACGTGAGCCCGAGCGTGACCGCCAGGCGCGGCAGCGTGCGATTCGATCCGAGATAGGTCGACCAGGCCCAGAACACGAGCCAGACGATGGCCGCGAGGAGGGCGGTGCCACTGACCGCGCGGAACACGAAGTTGCCCGTGTAGAAGGCGAGAACGTAGACCGGGACGAGGATCGCGAGGGTGAGCATCAGTCGCCGATCGGCCGCGCGGAACAGCAGGAACGCCGAGGCGACGATCGTCAGCGATAGCCAGCCGACGGTGCCGGAGTGGACATGGGTGAGGATCGCGTTGTGGTCGAACTCGACCGCATCGGTGCCGTTGAGGATTCCGATCACGATCGTGACCAGGAAGATAGCCATGGCGACCAGGTAGAGGTCGCGGGCCGCCAGCGCCCATGTGGCGGGCGCGGTGCGGTGCTCGGAGGTCATGAAGAGACTGTCCCCTTGAGTGCTCGGGTCGTGGGCAGCGCCGCATCATACGGGCGGACGCCCGTGCCCGCCAGTCAGGTCGTGGCGGGAGCGACGCGACGGACGAAGGCGCCGGCGCCGGGCTCGGCGGCGGACAGCATGGACTCGAAGCTCGCGGGCGGCAGGGCGGGGGCGAAGTGGAAGCCCTGGGCCAGGGTGCAGCCCATCGCTCGCAGCGGGGCGAGCTGCTCGGCACGCTCGACGCCCTCGGCGATGGTGATGGCCCCCAGGCGCCTCGCGAGGTCCGTGACCCCGGTCACGACCGACTCGGCGCGCGCATCGGTGTCGACCATGGCGACCAGCCCGCGGTCGATCTTGATGACGGCAAACGGCAGGCGTGCGAGCTGCTCCATGGAGGCGAAGCCGGTGCCGAAGTCGTCGACCGCGAGGCGGATGCCCATCGCGTCGAGGCGGAGAAGGGCGTCGACCACGCCGTCGGGGTCGTGGTTGGCCGACTCGGTCACCTCCACCAGGAGGCGGGAGGGATCGACGCCGGCGCGCGCGACCGCATCGGTCACGAACTCGACGAAGCCCGGGTACGTGACCTGGATGGTCGACAGGTTGATGCTCATCCAGCGCCGATCCGCCAGCGGCCCGTCCGACCACGCGGCGGCCTGGCGGCACGACTCGGTGAAGATCCACTGGCCGAGGGCGATGATCGTGCCGCTCGCCTCGGCGACGGCGATGAACTCGGCCGGGGCCAGCAGGCCGCGGGTCGGGTGGCGCCATCGGGCCAGCGCCTCGACGCCGGCGAGGTCGCCGGTCTCGAGATCCACGATCGGCTGATAGTGCATCTCGAACTCGTGCTCGCGAATGGCCCGGTCGAGGTCGTCGCGCAAGCCGATGCTGCGAACGACCGACGCATGCGTGCGTGGGTCGAAGACCGATGACCCGCCCTTCCCATCGCCCTTGGCGACGTACATCGCGATATCGGCCTCGCTCATCAGGTGCTCGGCGGTCGAGACGCCGCTGCGGCCGAGGCTGATGCCGATGCTGGCGCCGATGGTCCGATCGCGCCCGGCGACGCGCACCGGCCGCCGGAGGCCGGTGATGAGCCGGTCGGCCAGCTGGCGGGCCCCGCCCTCGGACACGTTGCGGTCGACGAGCACGGCGAACTCGTCGCCGCCCAGCCGCGCGACGGTGTCCTCCGGCCGCACGTTGGAAGTGAGGCTGCGGGCGACCGCCCGGAGGAGCTCGTCGCCGGCCTGGTGGCCGTGGGTGTCGTTGATCGTCTTGAAGTCGTCGAGGTCCAGGAACAGGACCGCGACCGGCTCGTCGCGACGCGCGAGGGCGTGGCCCAGCCGATCGGCGAACAGGGTGCGATTGGCCAGTCCGGTGAGCGGGTCGTGGAAGGCGCGCTGCTGGAGCTCCGCCTCGAGCAGCTGCCGCTGCTTGAGGTTCGCCCGCAGGTCGGCGACGACGCCGCCGAGCCGCGCGATGACGAGCAGGAACAGGACGATCGAGGCGGCCGCGATGACCGGCACGTCGATCGGCTCGCCGGCGATCCACTGGACGAGCAGGACCGCCGGCGCAGTGAGGGACGCGACGGCCAGCATGGCGAACCGCCACGGACTGAGGCGCACCTCGCCGGCCTCGACCGGCTGCGCGATCTCGCGCATCGACGGATGGAGCGCCGCACCGGCGTACAGGACAGAGCTGGCGAGCCAGCCGACCTCCACCGGATGGCCGGTCGAGTAGCCATCGGCCAGGGCCAGGCCCGCGAAGATGAAGTCCGATGCGAGCAGCGTGAGCAGGGCGCCCAGCAGCATCGTCAGCGCGGGCACCTTGGGCCCAGGCGCCACCGCGATCCGGACGAGGACGGCCAGGATCACCAGGTCCAGCAGTGGGTACGCGAGGGCGACCGCCGTCGCCGCCAGCGTGGCGCTCGCGTCGGCGGCGATCGGCTCCATGATGAAGATCCAGCTCACCAGGCCGGCACCGACCGCCACGATCAGCGCGTCGAGCAGGCCGGCACGGTCGCCGTCGGGAATGCGACCGCGGACGAGCCAGACGATCGCGGCGCCGGTAACCGCGATCCCGCCCAGGTAGAAGGCGTCTGCCACCGACGGGAATGGCTCGATCCCGAACACGCGCTCGAGGCACGACCCACGTCCAGTCGCCGAGGGTCGTGAGGAGCAGGCCGGTGGCGAGGAGGAGCCATGCGGCGCGGTTGGGAGGCCGATGAATCATGACCCCGGCCAGCACCGCCGCGACGGCGAGCATGCCCGGCACCTGGTAGGCGAACTCCTGGATCTCGGTCGGGAGGAGGAAATAGACCCCGATCAGGATGGCGCCGATCGCCACCGCGGCGCGCGCGGCGTGCTTGCGGATCCTCCAGCGCCGCATCGGCGCCGTGGCGTGCGTGACGGGTCCCACCAGGGCGATCCTCGTGACGGCCCATCCCATGGGGCCGGTGAGTACCCACCGTACGGCCGCGGCGCGCGGGCAGGCACCTCCCGATGGTCCGGGTGCATCCACCCTGATGGGGCTAGCGGTGCACCGACCGAGTCATCCCGATGGTCGTGCTGGAGCCGGTGCGGTAGCAGCCCGACCTTCCGGAACCGCCGGGGCCGCGGCCAGCGCCTCGTCGAGATCTTCGATGTCCGCCACCGCACCGAGCTCCTCGAGCAGCGGACGTCCGGACTCGGCGAGCTCCCGGAGGGGGCGCTCATCCGGAAGGAGCGTGGCCGCGTCGATCGCATAGGACGCCGCCCGATAGAGCTGGCCCAGCCGGATGAGCTCCGCGTGGACCTCCTGGAGTCCCGCTACCGCCTCGGGTGTGCGCCCGTCCGCGGCCTGCGCTGCCCGCGCATTCCGCTTCTGGAGGGCAGTGAGGGCGCCGGAGCCGGCGAGGAGTTCCGTCTTCTCCGCAACGTCGCGAATCGCGTCGGGATCGCGCGCGCGCATGGCGCCCGAGATTGCCTGGGAGAGCGGAACCTCGGGGTTCTGTGGTTCGCCCGCGAGGCACTGCATCGCCGCTCGGTAAGAGTCGAGGTAAGCGCGTCGGCGGAAGGCGACATGGGCGCGCGTCATGAGGAGCGCGAACTCGTCGTCCTTGCTGGCGCCACCGGTAGACAGCTCGGTGATGTCGGCGAGGTACGCGTCGAGATTCTGCCCGCGGGCGGCCTCGATGAGCCCGATGAAGATGCGCAGCCTCAGCCGGTCAGTTCGGATCGAACCGCTCTCGTACGCCTCCTTCAGCGCGGCCAGGTTCTCGTCCCAACGCTTACCCTCGTCCAGCTGCCACACGGCAGTCATCCCGAGCAGCCAGTAGTACATGCCGCGGTCGCCGATGTCTCGTGCCACGTCGGCCGCCTCGGCCAGGGTTTGGGTGGCGCCCGCCGGGTCGTCGTCACTCAGGGCGTTTGAATAGTTGTTGCGGATGCGCAGCTCCAGGCTTCGGTCGCCGATGCGCTGCGCGATCTCGAGGGCCACGGCCTCGAGAGCGGCCGCCTCGCGCCTCCGACCCTCCATGTTCAGCGCGGATCCCTTGTTGACCAGCCCCTCGGCGATGATCGGCTCGAGGTTGAGGCGCTCGGCGATCGCCAGGGCCCGGTCGGCCGCCTCGATCGCCGGGCCGGTCTCGGCGAGGCGCATGCGGGCCCGCGCGAGGTTCGCGAGCGCGGCTGCCAGCGCGGATGGGTCATCGAGATCCTCGGCAGCCGGCATGATCGCCTCGAGCGTCGCTTTCGCCCGGTCCAGCTCGCTGGCGTCGATCAGGACTCGCGCGAAGCGCGCGGTGGCGGCAACGGTCCCGACCTGGTCGCCGATTGCGCGGTACGCCTCGATCGCAGCCTCGCCGAACACCTGCGCGTCTTCGCGCGCTGCCGACGCGGCCGACCGAGCGGCCCGGTCCAGCAATGCCGCTCGCTCGCCGGGTGTTGTGGTGATGGCGAGCGCCTGCTCCAGGTACGTCACGGCCTGGTCGTGCGAGCCGAGGGCCGCGGCACGATCCGCGGCGCCCGTGAGGGCCAGCCGAGCTTGCGTCGCGATCGCATCCGCCTCCGGCCCTTCGTCAGAGGCCTCGTGGGCGGCGAGGTAGTGCGAGGCCAGCGCCCCGGCCAGCTCGTCGTCCCCGAGTGCTTCGTAGTAGCGGGCAACGGCAAGGTGGCGGCTCCGCCGCTCACGCCGCGCCAGCGTGCCGTAGGCGACCTCCCGGATCAGGGACTGGACGAACCGGTACTGGCCGCGTTCGGGCGATCGAGGATCATTCTCGACGTCGAGCACCTCCCGATGCAGGAGGTCGCGCAGCCTGGGCGACAGGGCCTCCACCGACGACCCGATCACCGCGGAAAGCATCTCAGCGCTGAAGACCTGGCCCAGCACGGCCGCGTCCTGGAGGAGGCTCCGATCGTCGGGGTCAAGGGCATCGAGCCGGGAAGCGATGAGCGATCGCAGGGACTCAGGGACGCTGATCCGCGACAGGTCGCCAACGACCGCGTACGCCTCGCCCTGCCGCTCGATCAGCCCATCGGCGAGCAGGCCGCGCACCATCTCGACCGCGTACAACGGCACACCCTCGGCGCGGCCGACGATCGCGGCCAGCGCGTCGGCCGGCAGGCCCGGCACGAGGCCCTCCAGGAGCTGCCGGACCGCCTCGTCGCTGAGCGGCTCCAGCGCCAGGGCGGTGAGGTGCCGACGGTTCGCGCCCCAGTCCGGCCGGCGGTCGAAGAGCTCGGGGCGCGCCAGGGTCACGACCACGATCGGCAGGCCGCGCGACCAGTCGAGCAGGTGGTCGATGAAGTCGAGCAGGCCCGTATCGGCCCACTGGAGATCCTCGAACACCAGCGTGGTCGTCCCGCGCTCCGCGATCCGCTCGAAGAACAGGCGCCAGGCCGGGAACAGCGCATCCCGCCCACCAGGCGGCGGCTCCTCCACGCCGAGCAGCGTCAGCAGCGCGGGGCCGATCCGCTCCCGTTCGGTCGGGTCCGCCACGTACTCCTCGATCGTGGCGGTGAGCAGATCGCGGGTCGTCTGCTCATCGGCATCCTCGGTGAGGCGCGCGCGACGCCGAACCATCTCCCCCAGCGCCCAGAACGTGACGCCCTCGCCGTAGCTCGGCGATCGTCCGCGATGCCAGTAGATCGTCTCGCTGACGCCGTCGATGTACTTCTCGAGCTCCCACACCAGCCGGGACTTGCCGATGCCGCCGGGTCCGGTGATCGACACGAGGCGCGGCCGCGCCTCCCGGCCGACCGCGTGCAGCACCTCCTTCAGCTGGCGCAGCTCCTCGTCGCGGCCGACGAATGGGGCCTCGAGAGAGTCGGCGCGCCCCTGGCCTCCACGCTGGGCGACGACGCGGACCGCTCGCCATGCCGGGACCGGGCTCGTCTTGCCCTTCAGCGAGTGCTCGCCCAGTGGCTCGAACATGACCGCACGCTCGGCCGCGCGCCTGGTCGCCTCTCCGACCAACACGGTGCCCGCCTCGGCAATTCCCTGGAGACGCGCGGCCGTGTTCACCAGGTCGCCGGCCACCATGCCCTGGTTCGTGGCGCCGATCGTCACGGCGGCCTCGCCGGTCAGCACGCCGCCTCGCGCCTGGAGGCCGGCGTGGAGCGTCGGGACGGCTGCCACGATCTCGAGCGCGGCGCGGACCGCCCGTTCGGCATCATCCTCGTGCGCGGTCGGCGTGCCCCACACGGCCATCACGGCGTCGCCGATGAACTTCTCCACCGTTCCGCCGTGCAGCTTCACGGTCTCCGTGGCGGTGTCGAAGTAGCGAGTCAGGAGCTCGCGGACGGCTTCGGGGTCGCGGTCCTCGGCCAGCGTCGTGAACCCGACGAGGTCGGTGAACAGGACGGTGACCAGGCGTCGCTCCGCGGTGCCGGCTGACGTCGCGTCGCCGGCCGGAGTTTCCGGGACGGTCGCCTGCGGCGCCGGCGCATCGGCGCGGAGGACGGTCCCGCAGCTGGCGCAGAAGCGCGCGTCGGAGCGGTTCGGCTCTCCGCATGTCGGGCAGCTCGACGAGAGCGGGGTGCCGCAGTTGTCGCAGAATCGACTTCCGGCGCGGTTCTCGGTTCCGCACGCCGCGCAGAGCACGTCGGGTCCTCCGTTGGGCTGCCTCGGAGCGTACCCGATGGAGGCAAGAGCGCTGCTACTCGATCGGCTGCTGGAGCTCCGTGACGAGGTCGGCGGAACGCTCCACGATCCAGCCGGGAGGCAGGCGCAGGGAGGCATCGGCGCCGAACTGGAGGTAGCAGCGTCCGCATCGGTCCGGCCGGCTCGAGGCCGGAGGCCTCCACCCATCGCAGCAGCGCATGGCGGGCACCTGCCACCCCCTCGTACGGCCCGCGCTGGATGACCGATGCGACCCGCACCGCCGGCAACCGCCGATAGGAGATGCCGGTCGGTCTCGGCGATGGGGCCGGTGACCGGCACGAAGATCTCGCGCTGCGACGGCAGGGCGCCCGGGGGCCGGTGCGCCCGCCGGCCGAGATCGCGCACGTATGCCTCGAGCTCGTTGAAGGCGTGCTCGACTGCCGCGTCGATGCGCATGACGGCCACCGGCTCGATGCCCACCGGGCGGACGACGATGTCGGTCTCGCCCACGGTGATGTCCAGGGCGGCGAGGCGTTCCTCCGCCTGGCGTCGCTCGCGCTCGAGCTCCGCTCGCCGCCGGTCGAGCGCTTCCCGCAGGTCGCCGCCATCGATCAGGCGGCTGATCTCCTCGAGCGGCATGCCGAGCTGCCGCAGGGCGAGGATGCGGCGCAGCTCCGGCAGCTGGGCCGGCGAGTAGTAGCGGTAGGCGCTCGACGGATCGACCCATACCGGGCGGAAGATGCCGAGCGCATCGTACGCACGCAGCTGTTTGGCGCTGATGCCGCCGAGGCGCGCGAACTGGCCGATGGGGAACATGTCTGGAAGACATCTTGACTTTCCCTCTAGGGGAAGGTCAAGGATCGGCGCATGAAACTCCACGAGACCCGACCGATCCGTATCGCGGCACAGCTCCACCCGCAGCACGGCGACTGGCGCGACATCCGCTCCGCCGCCGTCCGCAGCGAGGAGCTCGGCTACGACATCCTCTACACCTGGGACCACTTCAGCCCGCTCGACGGCGAGCCGGACGGAAAGCACTTCGAGTGCTGGTCGATGTTGGCGGCGTGGGCCGAGGCAACCGAGCGGATCGAGCTCGGGCCGCTCGTTGCCTGCAACTCGTACCGCAACCCGAACCTCCACGCCGACATCGCCCGCACGGTCGACCACATCAGCGGCGGCCGCGTGATCATGGGGCTCGGCGCCGGCTGGTTCCGGCGCGACTACGAGCGCTACGGCTACGAGTACGGGACGAAGGCCAGCCGCATCCGGGCGCTCGGCCGGGCCGTGCCGGAGATCATCGACCGCCTCGCGACCCTGAACCCGCCGCCGATGCGCCGCATGCCGATCCTCATCGCCGGCGTCGGCCTCGAGCTGACCCTGCCGATCGTCGCCCGCCACGCCGATGCCTGGCACGCCTTCTTTCCCGACTCGCTGGAGGAGGTGCAGCCGGCGGTCGAGGCGCTGATCGGGCACTGCGAGGCCATCGGGCGCGACCCATACGAGATCGAGTGGAGCGTCGGGCTCCAGCCGGACGACATCGACCGCTTCCTGCGCGAGGATGCCGATCGCTATCTCGAGCTCGGCTTCACCCAGTTCACGCTCGGCTTCGGCGGACCGGACTGGTCGGTCGAGGGTGGCCGCGACTTCCTCGAGTGGCGCGACCGGATCAACGCGAAGCGGGAGAGCGTCGCGACGGCCGCGTAGCCCTCAGGAAACCTCGGGAACGGCCTCGGTGCGGATCACTCCTCGGCATCCACCATGCGGCGCAGCTCGGAGGCACGGCCGCGGAGGTCCTGGAAGTAGTCGGAGCCGGTGATCTCGGCCACCCGCTCGGCCTGCTTCGCCTCGTCGATCTCGATCCGGAGCTCGGCCACCTCGCGCCGCAGCCGATCCTCTCGCGCACGGACCTCGCCGGCCATCCGCGAGAAGGAGCGCGCCAGCACGCCGAGCTCATCGTCGCGGGTGGCGACCGACTCCAGCACGCGGCGTCGAAGCTGTCCTCCTCGAGCGCGGTAGCCGCATCGGTTACGCGGGCGACCTGCTCGAGGTACTCCAGCTCGAGGTCGCGCAGGCGCTTGCCCGCGAGCGACGCGTTCAGCCGAGCGCGCAGGATCGCCCCGTTGAAGGGCTTCGGCAGGTAGTCCGTCGCGCCCATCTCGATGCAGCGCACGACCGAGTCGAGCTCGTCCATGCCGGAGACCACGATGACCGGCACGTGCCGCAGTCGCCTCGTCGGCCTTGATCGCGGCGAGCGTCTCGTAGCCGTCCATCTCCGGCATCACCAGGTCGAGCAGCACGACGTCGAACGGCTCGGCGGCCAGCAGGGCGAGCGCCTCGCGCCCGTTGCTGGCCGGGACCGGGTGATGCCCCTCCGCCTCGAGCGCACGGCACAGGACCCTGCGGTTCAGCTCCCCGTCGTCGACGACGAGGACGCGGCCGCCGCGCTCACGGGCCGGCGTCTCGTTCGGCGCGCAGCGCCTGCTCGACCTCGACCAGCTCGCGCACGGATCGCGTCCACCCGGTCAGCCGCGTCAGGAACACCGCCCTGGCGGGCATCGGCCTCGACCGCGCGGACAGCTCGGCAAGGCGCGTCGCCCCGAAGCTGAGGGCGTTCGACTTCAGGGAGTGCGCCGGGCGGACCAGGCCGCGTCGTCTCCGGCCGTCCACCGCGGCGTCCATCTCGGCGCATCATCCCGACCGCATCGGTCAGGAACGTGTCGATCAGCTCGGCCAGGAAGCGCGCGGTCCCCGCCGGTCACCTCCACCAGTTCGTCGAGGGCGGCGCGATTGAGCGGCTCAGGCACCGGTCGCCACCGGGACCGGGACAGCGCCGCCGCCAGCTCCGGCGGCCGAATCGGCTTGGCGAGGTAGTCGTCCATTCCGGCGGCCAGGCACGCCTCGCGGTCGCCGGCCATCGCGTTCGCGGTCATCGCCACGATCCGCGGGCGCGCGCCGCCGGACGGCGCTCCGATCCGACGCGTCGCCTCCAGGCCGTCGAGCTCGGGCATCTGGACGTCCATGAGGACGACATCGTACGGCGGCCTCCACGCCTCGACCGCCTCGCGCCCGTTCGTCGCGACGTCGGCGGCGTAGCCCATCTGCTCGAGCAGCCGCAGCGCCAGCTTCTGGTTCACCGCGTTGTCCTCGGCCAGCAGGATGCGCAGCGGGTGCTCCTCCGCCAGGTTTGCCGTCCGCTGCGGTGTCGCGCCGGCTGTCGCGCGTCGCCGGCCGCGGCGACATCGGCAAGAGTGTCGTGCAGCGCCGAGGCTTCACCGGCTTCGTCAGCGTCCCGGCCACCGGCGCAGCCACGCAGGTCGTGAGTCCCGATCGACGACAGGATGATGACCGGGATCGGCGGCTTCGGAGCGCCGCGCGCGAACTGCGTGGCGAGCGCAAGGCCGTCCAGGTCGGGCATGTTCAGGTCGAGCAGCGCGACGTCGATCGGCTCGCCCGTCCGCGAGCGCCAGGGCCTCCTGCCGGAGGCGGCCGCCGCGGAACCATCCCCCATCGCGCGGTCTGGGCGACGAGGATGCGCCGGTTCGTCTCGTTGTCGTCGACGATCAGCACCCGACAACCGCCAGCAGGCTGAGGCGTCGCGGAGCCGGCTCGGCCAGAGCGCCGTCGGGGGCCGGCCTCGCGCGGAAGCGCAGGCGAAACGTAGCTGCCCTCACCCGGAACACCGCTGCTGGTTGCCATCAGCGAGCCGTCCATCAGCTCCGACAGGCGACGGCTGATGGCCAGTCCCAGGCCGGTCCCGCCGTACCGCCGGGAGACCGATGCGTCCACCTGGCTGAACGACTTGAACAGCTGCGCCAGCGCGTGCGGCGGGATGCCGATGCCGGTGTCGCGCACCTCGATCGCGCCCTCCCAGCGTCCATCCGGGAGGGTCGTTCCTGAAGCGCGCGTCAGCACCACCTCGCCGGACTCGGTGAACTTCACGGCGTTCGAGAGCAGGTTCAGCAGGATCTGGCGCAGGCGACCCGCGTCGCCGACCAGCGCCGGCGGCAGCGTCTGGTGTCGCGTACGCCAGCTCGATGCCCTTTGCGGCGGCGCGCCGGCGCGAGGACGTCGAGTGCTCCCTCGATGACCGCGGGCAGGCTGAACGGCGCCTCGTCGAGCTCGACCTTGCCCGCCTCGATCTTCGAGAAGTCGAGGATGTCGTTGATGATCGTCAGCAGCGCGTCGCCGGACGCGCGGATCGTCTCGGCGATAGTCGCGCTGCTCGTCGTTCAGCTGCGTGTCTGGCAGCAGGCCGCTCATGCCGATGATCGCGTTCATCGGCGTCCGGATCTCGTGGCTCATCGCGGCGAGGAACGCGCTCTTCGTCTGGTTGGCGGTCTCGGCCGCCTTGCGCGCCTCCTGCAGCTCACTGATGTCGTGGTAGATGGCGTAGTAGCCGACGTGGTCGCCATCGAGGCGCAGCGGGACGAGGACGATTTCGACGTCCACCGACCGGCCATCCTTGCGCGTACGCTGGCCGATTCGCTGCGCTCGCCCTTTCTCGCGCGCCTCGGTCGTTGTGAGCACGCCCTCGGCGCGCCGGTCCTCGCTGAAGACCAGGGTGTCGATGTGGCGGCCGACCGCCTCGTCGGTGACGTAGCCGAAGAGCCGCTCGGCGGCCGGGTTCCACCCGGAAACCGTCTCGTCGCGGTCCATGACCACGATCGCAACCGGGCTGGCGTCGACGAGCGCCTCGAAGTACTGCTTCTGCCGCCCGACTTCCGCGGAGGCCTCGCGCTCGTCGGTGACATCCTGCATGAAACCCTGAACGTACTGCGGGACGCCAGCTTCATCCTTCACTACGACCGCCTCGTCGTGGACCATCACGATTCGTCCATCGGCGGCGATCAGACGGTAGTCCCACGACCAGCGCTCGTCGCCGCGCTCGAAGGCGCCGACATGGTCGGCCAGCACGCGCTCGAGATCGTCGGGGTGGATGATGGATTCGAAGAAATCCTCCTCGAACCACCGCGCGGCCGGGTAGCCGAACATCGTCTCGATAGTGGGGTTGACGTAGATCGACTGCGCCGCCGCGTCCGGCCGGTCGATGTACAGCGACAGCGGCAGTTCCTCCACGAGCCGGCGGTACCGAGCCTCGGCCTCGCCCTGCGCCTCGAGCGCGGCATTGAGCTCGGCGAACAGCCTGGCGTTGTCGAGGGCAACGCCCATGTTCGTGGCGAGGGTCGACAGCAGCCGCTCGTCGTCGTCGCTGTACGCGTTCGGCATCCGGGAACCGATCGCGATCACCCCGATCGTCCGGTCACCGGCGGGGATCGGCACCCCGAGGTACGACTCGGTGCCGCTGATCTTGAACGGGATGTTGAATACATCCTCCGCTTCCTCGGCCGAGCTGATTCTGAGCGGGCGCCCGGTTTCGACGATCTGCGTGGTGAGCGGATCGTCGAGCATCGGCCCCTCAAGCTCGTGATTGCGCTTGCCGTCGTCGATCCAGAAGGGGAAGTGGAAGGACCCGGTCTCCGGGTTCCGCATCGCGATCGACAGGCCGCGGGCCGACAGGGCCTGGGCAGCCCGCTCGCCGACCGCAGCGAGGATGGAATCGAAGTCAAGCTGTTTGGCTAGGGCCTGCCCGACCTCGTTCACGATGGCGAGCTCGGCGTTGCGCTGCCGCAGCTCGGCCGCGGCGCGCGACCGGTCGAGCGCCACGGCGATGTGCTCGGCGACGAACGTCATGAGCTGCTCGTCGTCTTTGCTGTATGTGACTCCCTCGAGGTAGCTCTGGATGGTGAGGACGCCCACCGTCCGCCCCTCGGTCACGAGCGGGACACCGATCCAGTCGACGGCATCCTCGCCCACCGACTCGACTTCCCCGGCGGCGACGAGCTCGGCAACGGCAGCCGCGGGAAGGTGCTGCAGGCGCCCGGTGCGAAGGACGTACGCGGTGACACCGCTCGCCGTCCCTTCCCCTACCTGCTGCCACGCCCGTGGCTCGGGCACCTCGAGGTCGACGGTATCGACGTAGTACGGCCAGTTGATGAGCGAGCGCTCCTCGTCGTAGAGCGCGATGTACATGTTCTCCGCGTACACGAGCTCACCGAGGATCGCGTGGATGCCGCGATAGAAGCCATCCATGTCCGTCGCCGACGCGGCCAGCGCCGCGATCCGGTGCAGCGCCGCCTGCACGGAGCGCGGCACGAACCTGGGCTGCGAGCTCGGCCTCCAGCCCGGCGACCCGCTCAGCCATCTCGACCATTGGCCTTCCGCTTCTTCGTCATGCCGGCACGCCTCCCTCCGGCACGAGGTGGATGTCCACACGCGCCGGCCGCTCCGCGACCTCGATGCGGGCCGGAAGCTCGAGCGACTCCCCGGAGGCGGTGACGCGGTGGACCCATACCCGCACCGACCCGGGGTGGTCCCGTGGAAGGGTCACGGTCGCACGGCCGAGGCCGACGAACGACGGCAGGTCGCCGGCATGGCCGCTGCGCTCATCCCGTCGGCCGCCGTAGTCGAGCACGATCTCGGCGTTCATCGGACGTCCACGGCTCGTGATCGAGAAGCCCGGCTGCTGGCTGCCCCCCGGCTCGGCGTCTCGCAGCTCGACCACGGTCTGGCCGCGGAACGCACCGGAGCGCACGATCTGGATCGTCACCACCGCCATGGCGACCGCGACCCCGATGGCCAGTGCGCGCTCGACAGGTCCATCCCAGATCACGAGCCCGTGGAGGAGGACGCCGATCAGGAAGAGCGCGCTGATGCCGACGACCATCACCGGGCGACCGAGAAGTGCGATCACCGCCCCGGGCACGTATTCACCTCGCCGTCGTGCCGCCAGCACCATGAGCATCGGAAAGATGCCGCCCAACAGCGGCACGGTCAGCACGCCGACAAAGCCGATCGGGCCGGCGAACCAATCCTGGTTCGTCGCCAGCAGAAACTCAAGGCCGATGGTGATCACGATTACCGGGCTGAGTCCGATGAGCAGGCGCCCCAGCCGCGTGGTCGCGAAGCGACCGACCGCGACCCGCATCGGGCGAGCGAGTCGCGGCCGTCGGCAGCAGCTCGACGACCTGGTTGTAGAGGCCGAGCGAGACGTAGATGCGAGCCCAGCCCGAGGGCGAGGACGACGTAGATCGAGCCTAGCACGTCGATGATCGGACCGACCTCGTTCGCGAGTGGCGTGATCGCCGTTCCTCGCGTGTCGGCCACGCTCGGCCCGAGGGCTCCCGCGAACGCGACGACCGCGAAGCAATACAGAACGATGACCGTCGACAGCGCAGCGAGGTTGCCCCACAGGAGCGAACGACCCGACGGGTCGCGGCCGAGGATCAGCTTCGACGCGTTCGCCGCCGACGTGTGACCGAAGAAGGACACGATCACCACGCCGAAGACGAGCTGCACGATCAGCGGATCGAATGGCTGCCCGTCCACGAACGGGAGATTCACGTAGCCCAGGTTCGCGGGGTCCATCTCCGTGAACGCGAGGGCGGTGATGGCAACCACCAGCCCGATGTTCGCCGCGCCGATGACGACGGCCGACGCGACCGTCTCGTCCAGGCTCTCGCGACGCAGGTAGAACACGTTGATCGCGAACAGCAGCGCCACCCAGGCGCCCTCCGGAATGCCGGTCGCGCCGGTCAGCACGGACGCAAAGCCGAGCAGGTACACGAGCAGGACGACTGCGTTGAAGATCAGCAGCGCCAGCGACAGGCTCACCGAGCCGGTGCGCCCGAGAAGATCGTGGACGAGCCGACCGAAGTAGGCCGAGCCGTACCGCATGCTCCCGTTCCGCGTGATCGCCTCGACCATCGCACCGAGGGTGATGAGGTTCACCGCTCCCGAGCACGAGGAGGACGACGACGCCCGCGGCGGGACCGATCCCGGCCACGGCGATCGGCACCACGAGGATTCCCTCGCCGATCGTCTCCGTGAGCGCCAGGGCATAGGCGATCCAGAACGGCGGCAACGCCTCGACGCGCTGCCCGAACGCCGCCCGGCGCCAGGCGAGGCGGTCCCCCAGGGTCGGCGCCTCGACGTACAGACCACGCCCCGTACCGAGCTGCCGTGCGACGGCCTCCGCCACGGGCAGCGTGTCCAGCCCGAGGACGGCGCGGATTCCGCGGAACGCGATCGCGGATCAGCCGGTACTTCGCCGCGAGGAGCGCAGCGACCGCGGCGCGAGCCTCAACGCCGTCCGGAACGAGCTCGGCCCACTGTGGGGCGAAGCGCTCCAGGTCGTGGATCGTCGGCTGGACCGGCAGATCACGTCCGGCGGCCATGGCCTGGAGGAACGCCTGCTCCCGCTGCGCCGAGCCGCGCTCGCTGACGAACGTCGCGCGCGAGACGCGTGAGTTGGCGACCAGGCGCGCGGTGTGAGCCTCGATCGCGAAGACGACGGTGCTCGCCCGCCGGGCCGGCAGGCCGCGCTCCACCTCGGCGCGGCTGAACATCGGCGTGCGGTCGCTGCCTCCGTCGCGATCCGTCATGCGCCGCGCTCAGGCGGTGATCGGCGGGCCGTGTGCCGGGGCGGGCACCAGGGCGGGCACGATCTGGGCGGCGAGCTGGCGGTAGCGCTCGGTCAACGGGTCGTCGGGATGGCGGATGACGAAGACGCCCTCGCTGGCGAGCCGCATAAGCTCGTCGGAGTGCGGCAGCACCGCGGCGACCGGGACTCCGTAGGCCGAGGTGACGCGCTCGGCCACGTCACCCGGATCGAGCTGGACCGGTGCCTTGTTCACGACGATATGGACGTTCGGGACCTCGAGCTCGCGGGCGACCCGGGCGGTGATCCCGGTGCCCTCGAAGTCCTGGCGGTCCGGCCGCATGACGATGAGCAGGACGTGCGAGATGACCAGCGAGAGGAGGGTCTCCTCGTTCAGGCCCGGATGCGTGTCGATGAACAGCACGTCAAGGTCGAGGGTGTCAACGAGCTCTCGGATGCCCGCCGTCAGCCGCTGGGCGTCGTATCCCTCGCGCAGCACGCGCGTGATCTCGCCGGGCTGCATGCTCGAGGGGATGAGGAATATGCGTCCCGCGATGCTGGCGTCCAGGCGATCGGTCACGTCGTGCGCCACCTCGGCGATCGCCCGGTCGTGCCACAGGAAGTCGTTCAGCGACCCCTGGACATCCGCGCCGGCAAGCCCGAACAGGACGTGGATGCCGGGCGACTGGATATCCCCGTCGATGACCCCGACGCGGTGCCCGGCCGCGGCCACGACCGCCGCCAGGTTCGCGGTCGTGTTGGACTTCCCCGTCCCACCTCGGAACGAGTGCACCGAGATAATCGTGGCCATCCGGATCCCCGCTGTGTGTGGGCGGCAGCCTACGCGATGCGTTGCCGATCGGTCTAGGGCCGAGCAAGCCGGTCCGGTGTGGATTCGGGCTTGACAGCCGTCGACATTCATCCTTAGGCTATCGTTCATCGTTTGATGAATGGTAGGGACGGGCTGAATGGCGAAGAAGACGGCGCACGAACCGGCGACCGAGATGGTGATCACCGACGTCGAGCAGCTCAAGGTCATCGGCGAGCCGCTCCGCATCCAGCTGATCGAGATCATGGCCGAGGATCCGCGTCGGGGGTGGACCGCGAAGGAGCTCGCCGCGCACCTGGGGACGAAGCAGACGAAGCTCTACCACCACCTCGGCCTCCTCGAGGAGCACGGGTTCATCCGGGTCGGTGAGACGCGGATGGTGTCGGGGATCCTGGAGAAGCGCTACCACGCCTCGGCCCACGGCTTTCACGTCGACCGGGCGCTGCTGACTGGCGCAGGCGCGGAGAACGCGGTGAGCGTCGCCATCCACGCGATCTTCGACAAGGCGCGCAGCGAGATCCTGATCGGGCTGCGCGACGGCACCTTCAACTTCGATCCGGACGACCCTCAGCGACAACGGATGGGACTGTGGGCAACTCACGCCCGCCTCTCGCCCGCCAGCGTGAAGCGCGTCATGCGCCTCATCGCGAAGCTCAACCAGATCGACTCCGAGAACGACCCCAACGGCGACGAGTACGGCCTGCTCGTCGGCTTCTACCCCCGCGCAGCGAAGGATGAGAAGGGCACCCACTCATGACCGATGCGACCGCCGCCACCCCGACCGCGAAGCCGATGGGCGTCCGCGACGTCCTCCGCATCCCGAGCTATCGGAACCTGTTCGCCGGCCAGGCGATCTCCGATATTGGCGACGGGATCACGCTCCTGCTCCTCCTGCTGGTGATCAACGAGCTCACCGGCTCCCTGACCGCGCTGGCGCTGATGGCGATGGCCGAAGCGGTTCCCCACTTCACGGTCGGCCTCGTGGCGGGCGTCTACGTGGACCGATGGAACCGCCGGACCGTGATGCTGGCGGCCGACCTCATCCGCGCCGGGATCGTCCTGTCGTTCGCCTTCGTCGCGACCGCCGGCATCTTGCCGCTGCTCTACGTGCTGGCCTTCGCCCAGTCCAGCGTCTCGACCTTCTTCCGGCCGGCACGGGGTGCGCTCCTCCCCCGCATCGTGCCCGCCGACGGCCTGCCCGCCGCCAACTCGCTGGCGCAGGCATCGCAGGTCATCGGCAGCGTGATCGGAGCCGGGATCGCCGGGCTGATCTTCAGCTCGTTCGGCTCCGGCGTGGCCGGCTTCGCGATCGACGCGGTCACCTTCCTCGTCTCGTTCGCCTTCATCTCGCGCATCGCGAGCGCGGCAGGCCGCATCGAGGCGCCGATACACGGCCAGGAGCGCCAGGATGTGCTCCGGTCGCTTCGCGAAGGACTGGCGATTGTCCGCGGCTCGCGCGCGCTGAGCGGCTCGCTGATCGCCGCCGCTGTCGCGATGCTCGGCCTTGGCGCCGTCAACGTGCTGTTCGTGCCGCTCCTCGTGAACGACCTCCAGGTCGAGGCGACCTGGATGGCGGGCATCGAATTCGCGCAGACCTCGGCGATGATCCTGGCCGCGGGGACCGTCGCCCTCCTGGCCAGCCGCCTGGCGCCGACCACGATCATCACCATCGGCCTGGCCGGCATCGGCGCCTGCATCGGCCTGATGTCGGGCGTGTCCGCCGTGTGGCAGGTTCTAGGCCTGCTGTTCGTGGTCGGCTTCATGGTGACCCCGCTGCAGGCGATGCTCCAGACGATCGTCCAGACCACCTCCACCGATGCAACCCGCGGGCGGGTCGTGTCCCTGCTCCAGGCCTCGATGTCCACCGCGTCGGTGACGTCGATGGCGATCGGCGGCGTCTTCGGCGAGCTGATCGGGATCCGAGGGGTCTTCCTGGCGGCCGGCGTAGTCGTGCTCGCCGCGGCGGGGATCAGCTGGATCCTGTTCCGCGGTGTCAGCGGCCGTCCGGCAACGACGCAGATCGGCACGACTGCCGAGGCAACCTGACCCTCAGGCCGAGGGGACTCCGAGGCTCGCTTCGATCACCTCGGCCTCGGCGGTGCGGCCGGCCGTCCGGAGCGCGCGCGCCGTCCACCATGGCGCGCCGGCCGCCTCGGCAGCGTCGAGCGCCTCGCCGGGCTCGGTGCGACCGACCCACGCACCGATGAGGGCGGCCGAGGCCCGCATCAGCGGGGTGGCGTCATCGTCGGCTGCGAAGCCCGCCACCCGCTCCGCCGCCGCGGCCGCCAGGTCGCTGCGACCGGCCCCCAGCCACGCGCTCGCAAGCGCCTCGGTGGCGGCGAGGAAGTGCGGGTTGATCATCGGGACGATTGCCTCGAGCGCGTCCTCCGGTGGCGGCTTGGGATGCTCGCCCCGCGATGCGGACGTCCACGCCACGATGGCGGCCCGTAGCACGCGGGCATACGGCGATTGCACGGCCGGCCCACGCTCGGCCAGCCCGGTGTCCCAGGCCCGGTAGCGCTCGGCAACCGTGGGATCGCGGACCGCCGCGGCGAGCGGCAGGACGACGACGTACGTGCGGAACGCGAGGCGCTCATATGCATTCCCTTCGGCCAGCCCGATGACCCTCGTGCCAAGCGTCATGGCCTCCTCCCAGCGTCCGAGGACCCACAGCAGCTCGGCGCGGAACAGGTCGCACCAGCCTGCCTGCTCGAGCAGGCCATGGGCGTGCGCCACGGCCGCGGTCTCCTCGAATGCCAGCACGGCGCCGCCCGGATCGTGGGTGGAGCGGTACATGGCGCGCACCCGCGCCGCCGTCACCACGTGGCGCCACGCGCCGAGCTCGCGGGCGCGCGTCTCCAGCTCCGCCCAGTCGGCCTCGGATGAGGCGTCGATCTCGTCACGGGCCGCATTCGAATGGTCGAGCACGTCGAGCTCGACGTATGGATCCTCGGTCGAGCGTGCCATATCCCTGGCCTTCTCGACTTCGTCCAGCACGCCCTCGTCCCGCCCCTGCGCGGCGACCGTCCAGGCGTGGAGGGCGTGCAACCGAGCGAGCAGCGCATCGGGCTCGCCGGACAGCCGCTCCACCGTATCGGCGGCCAGCCGCTCGGCTTCCGCAAAGCGGATCTGCTGCATGTAGGCGCGAGCCAGCGAATACGCCGATGCCGCAACGCTCGGCGGGTCGTCGGGGCAGGCTGCAACCGCGGCCTCGAGCTCGCTGATCCCAGCGTCGAGATCGGCACTCGCCGCAAGCACCTCGCCCAGCCGCCGTCGGCGGCGAGCCTCGTCCACCGAAGCCGCCGCGTCGGTCAGCTCAATCGATCGCCGCAGCATGCGAGTGGCGGCTTCGTGGGCGGCCAGGCGCAGGGCCGCTTCGGCGGCTCGCTCGTACCACTCTGCGGCGGCCGCGGCGAGCGTAGAACGGGATGGCAAGTCATCGGTCGCGAGCGCCGGGCGGCTGTCGAGCGCCGATGCGTAGTGCTCGGCGACGCCCTCGGCCACGACATCGGCACGGTCTCCGGCGACCGATGCGAGCCAGCCAGCCATCGCCACGTGGAGCCGCGCGCGCTCGCCGCGCGCCAGGGACGCATAGCCGGCATCCCGGAGCAGGGCGTGGCGGTACGCATACGCCTCGCCGGTGACGGGGTCGCTCAGCGGTCCGGCCAGCAGGGCACGACGGCGAAGGGCATCCAGCCCATCCATCGAGGGCACGTCGAGCGCGCCGAGGGCGGCGGTCGGGACGCGCCGGCCGGCCACCGAGCCGCGTCGGGCGAGGAGACGGGCGTCGGCCGGCAGGTCGTCGAGCTGCGCGGCGTAAATGGCCTGCACGGTCGCCGGCAACACCACGTGCTCGGGCTCGACGGCCAGCGCCCAGCGGCCGTCGCGGCGGACGAGCGTCCCGACGCTCGCCCACGTGCGAAGCAGCTCCTCGATGAACAGCGGTGTGCCGTCGGATCGGTCGACGATGGCGGCGACGAGCGGCTCGGGGAGCGACGTGCCGAGCAGCGCCTCGACCAGCGCGCCGGCGTCGGCCGCCGGCAGCGGCGGCAGGTCGAGCCGGTCGGTGTCGCACCACGCCGGATCGGCCTCCAGCAGGCTCGGGCGGGCGGTCGCCACGATCAGGCGTCCGTGTCGCGTCGCCGCGCGTCCGGCGTGGTCGAGGAACGCGAGGAGGTCGGCGCCGGCCCAGTGCACGTCCTCGACCAGCCACGTCTCGGCGTCAGGCGCCAGCGCGTCGATCGCCGCGAACCAGGAATCGAAGCGCGCCTCTCGCTCCGCGGCCAGGTCGCCGGGAGCGACCGTCTCCGCCGGGACGCCGGTCCCGACCAGCCGGCCGACCTCCTGCCCGATTACCGCCGCGCGTTCTGCCGAGACGCCGGTGCTGACCAGGGCGGAATCCAGGTCGCGGTTCGTGACCGATGCAATCAGCTGCGCCACGGTCTCGAATGGCGCGGTCGCCTGCGGCCGAACCCGACCGCGCAGCACCGTGCCGTCGACGCGCGCGGCAAGCTCGTTGAGCAGTCGGCTCTTCCCGACGCCGGGCGGCGCGACGATGACGATGCGGTGCGCCGTTCGGTCGCGCGCTGTCGTCGAGACCAGGTCGCGCAGGCGTGCGAGCTCCGTCGCCCGGCCGAGCATCGGCGCACGAAGGTCGCCCAGCGCCTCCTCGCGAGGGGTGCGATCGCGGTCCGATGGCCACGGCACATCGCACGGGCTCGGCCTTGCCCTTCAGCTCGATCGGCTCGCTCGGGGATGTCTCGATCGACTCGGCCACCGTCAGCGCCGTGAGCTCGCCGAGCAGGATGGTATTCGGTCGCGCCGCCGCCTGGAGACGGGCGGCACTGTTCACCGTGTCGCCGGTCACCCGCCCGGCATCCGGGCCTCCGGTGGCGTGGACGACCTCGCCGGAATTCACCCCGACCCGCAGCCGGAGCTCGCCCGGCTCCATCTCCAGGCGTGCGCCGAGCTGTTCGACCGCGCCGATGAGCGCCAGGCCGGCCCGAACGCCGCGCTCGGCGTCGTCATCGCGCGCGCGCGGGATCCCGAAGACGGCCATGGCAGCATCGCCGATGAACTTCTCCAGCACGCCGCCGTAGCGCACGACCGTTTCGCGTACCGCGGCGAAGTAGGCGTCCTGGATGGTGGCCACATCCTCGGCGTCGAGGCGCTCCGAGAGCGGCGTGAACCCGACCAGGTCCGCGAACAGGACGGTTACGATGCGTCGCTCGACCGCGACAGCCTCGGCCGGGTTCTCGGGCACGATCATTGGCGGCAAGCGTACCGATGGACGCAAGCGGATACGTCACCTGCCGCGTGACCCCCTCGGCACCCCGGCCGATGCGTCCCGGACCCGGCGGGGCGAGCCTCTGCGCATGGCACTGCTGCGAACCCTCGAGATGCTGAAGACCGGCGAGCGGATCAACGACCTGCTCTACCGTCGCACGACCAGCGTCCGAGCCCGACCTCAGCCGACCAGCGGCACCCTGGGATCGGGCGTCATGCTCGGCCAGCTGTGGCGCACGTGGTCGAGCGACGGATCGAACGAGCAGGCCATCGTCCGGATGTCACCCGCCAGCGCGTTCAGGTAATACGCGTCGTCGCCGTGCGTGGCGACGAAGGGGTGATAGCCGTCCGCGACGATGACCGTCTCGCCGTCTCGCACCGCGTACAGCCCCTCGACCGATCCCCCGTAGAGGCGCTGCACGCCCCACGCCTCCGGCCGGCGAAACGCGTAGTGGTAGACCTCCTCCAGCACCGCCTCGCGCGGCATGTCGTCGGTGTCGTGCTTGTGCGGCGGCCAGCTCGACCAGTTGCCCGAGGGCGTGAAGACCTCGACCACCTCCAGCCGATCGGCGGGAAAGTCGGGCGTGATGATGTGGTTGATCTGCCGCGTCGCGTTGCCGGCCCCGCGGACCTCCACCATCACGTCCTCTGGACCGATGCGCACCGGCGCAGATGCGGTGTCCCTGCCCGACGCGGGAGCCGACGCCACGGCCACCGTCCCCTCGCCGGCATCGGCGACGACCTCCGCGGTCGTGCCTGGCGGCAGGTAGGCGGCCGATGGGAGCCCGTCCCACACCGACGTCCGTCCGGGCAGCTCGAGCGCGCCGACTCGAAGCGGACCGCCGGCAAGGGCGATCACCGCGGTCTCGTGACCGGGTCGGCCGACCTGGAGGCGCCCGACGACGTGGTGCACGGAGAATGAGAGGTATCGCCAGCCTGCCAGCTCGGGGGTGACGTCCGCCCCGCGCGGAAGCTGGGTCATCCCAGCTGCGCCTCGGTCACCAGGTGCAGAAGCTCGTGGTAGGAGCCGTTGAACGCCCGGAGCGTGGCGCGGGTCGGGCCCCAGGCGTCGAACTCGTCGATCAGCAACCCATCGGGCTCGGAGGCGTGGACGAAGTCCGGCAGCCGGCGGAGCTCGGCGATCCAGTCGGGATCGACCGGGTCGTCGATGCGCGGCCGCACCTCGACCGAGGAGGCGTTGAAGCGCCGCTGCCAGGCCGGCGGCAGCGTGATGATGAGGTCGCCGCCGATGAGCTCCGACCAGTGAAGGTGATGGCGGATGGCGGCCGCGAGCAGGCGGGCGCGGAAGCCGCGACCCTGCCACTCCGCGTGCGCGCGCTTCACCACCGCGACCCCCGACCACGGCAGGGCGTTGGGGTGGACCGTGACGTTGTCGGCATCGGCGGCCGACCGGAGCCAGTCCTCGAGTCGGCCCATCATGATCGTGATCACCGGGCCCATGCGCGTCGTGTCGCGGTTCTCCGCATCGCGCCGCTCCAGCCCGCGTTGCACCGCCTCCGCCGCGGCGATGGCCTGGGGCACCGAGAAGGAGACGGTGGCGTTGATGCTCACCCCGCGGTACGTCGCCTCCTCCATGGCGGCGATCCCGGCACGCGTGGCCGGCAGCTTGACGACCACGTTCGGCGCCAGTCCGTCGAACTCGAGCGCCTGGGCCACGAGCGCATCGGTGTCCCGCCACAAGGTCGGATCGGTCTGGATCGAGAGGCGCCCGGCATGCCCGCTGGAGGCGGCGAAGGCGGGCATGAGCAACGGGGCGGCCCGCGTGCTCATCTCGGCCACGATGCCCCAGGCCAGGTCACGTTCCGACCAAGTCGAGTTCTCCCCCGCCAGCACCCGGGCGCGGGTCGCCCACCCGGACGGGTCGGCGCGCCAGTTGTCGACGACGATCGTCGGGTTGGCGGTGGCGCCGACGGCGCCGAACTCGACCGCGTAGCCGAGCTCGTCGACGTTGCAGCTGTCGTTCCAGATGTCGGTCGGCGTGTCGGCCACGGTGCGACCGAGCGGGGTGTCGGTGAGGGTCTGCATCGGCTCTGAACGGTAGAGGATCGGGCTCCGCGGCGTTGACGATCGGTGTAGAGTGAGCCCGAATGTAATCGATTACATCATACGCACTGAGGCAAGGCTTGAGCACAGCAGCGCGGCGCACCGGCGCCGAGATCGTGGTCGACTACCTCGTCCGCCAGGGCGTCCGCCACGCGGCCGGCATCCCCGGTCACGGCGCCTGGACCCTGACCGACGCCCTCCTCGACCGATCGGACGAGATCCGCACCGTCCAGGTCATGCATGAACAGTCGGCCGTGCATCTTGCCGACGGCTTCTACCGCGCCTCGGGACGGCCGATGCTGGCCTTCACGTCGATCGGGCCGGGCGCCACGAACACGGTCATCGGCATGGCCACCGCCTACGTCGACTCGACCGCAGTGGCCCTGTTCACCGGCTCACCGCACACCACGATGCGCGGCCACGGCCTGCTCCAGGAGCTCGAGCGCCGCCACGTCGCCGACAACCCGCGCATCTTCGAGCCGGTGGTCAAGGAGTGGTGGCAGCCGTCCCGGGTCGACGAGCTGCCGTTCGTCCTCCAACGGGCCTGGAATGCGATGACCACCGGGCGGCCGGGTCCCGTCCTGCTCGACGTGCCGATGGACGTCCAGGCCGATGCGGCCGAGGTCACCCTCCCCGACCCCGAGGCTCGCGAGGCACGCGGTCGGGTGCGCCCCGACGCCGATGCTGTCGAACGTGCGGCTCGGCTGCTGGCAGCCGCGAAACGACCGGTGATCGTCGCCGGCGGCGGCGCGATCTCCGCCGATGCGACCGTGGAGCTGCGCGAGCTGGCCGAGCGGCTCGGCGCGCCGGTGGTGACGACATGGAACGGAAAGGGCGCGATCGATGAGACGCATCCGCTTGCCGGCCAGACGATCGGCGACACTGGGTCGACCATCGGCAACGCGCTCAGCAGCTCGGCGGACGTGCTCCTGTCGGTGGGCAACCGCTTCGTGGACTGGTCGGCCAGCTCGTGGCGAAAGGGCGTCACCTTCGCCATCCCGCCCACGAAGCTCGTCCAGCTCGACATCGACGAGCGTGAGATCGGCAAGAACTACCCGGTCGAGGTGCCGCTGGTCGGCGACGCCCGTGCGGGCCTGCGCGATCTCCTCGACGCTCTCGGCTCCGGAACCCCGACGACCGCGTACGGCGACGAGATCGACCGCCTGCGATCTGCCTGGGAGGCACAGGTCGAGGTCAAGTCCGGCTCCGACGCGACGCCGCTGACGATGGCTCGGGCCGTGCGCGAGGTGCAGGCCGCCACCCGACCCGACGCGATCGTGGTGACCGGCGCCGGCCTGCCGCAGGGCATAGTCAAGCAGCGCTGGGTGACCCGCGAGCCGCGCAGCCACATCACCTCCGGCGGGTTCTCGACCATGGGCTTCACGCTGCCGGCGGCCATCGGCGTGCAGCTGGCGCGTCCGGACGCGCAGGTCCTCGCCGTGTGCGGTGACGGCGACTTCCTCCAGACGATGCAGGAGCTCGCGGCGGCGGCCATCCTCGGCAGCCCGGTCTGCACGGTCGTGCTCGACAACTCGGGCTGGATCAGCATCAAGGGCGGGCAGCAGACGCACTTCGGACGGACCGCGGTCACCGACTTCCTGCGCGACGGGAAGCCGTACTCGCCGGACTTCGCGGCCATCGGGCGCGCGTTCGGCCTGCACACCGAGTTCGCCGAGACGCCAGATGAGGTGCGCCCTGCCGTCGAACGGTCGCTTGCATCCGGCGGGCCGTCACTGCTGCACGTCCGCGTCGACCGCGACTTGGCCGTCGCGGGGCCGGACAAGACCGGATGGTGGGACGTCCCGGTGCCCGAGGGACGCCCGGTCTACGACGAGCAGCTCGTCGGGCGGGCCGAGGAGCAGCACCGATGAGCCTGGCGGCGAACCCGATCGGCTGCGTGCCGATCGTGTGGAACAACGTCGACCAGCCCGAGCTCGCCCCGCTGGCACCGGTGAACGAGATCCTCGACACGTACGTCCGGCTCGGGTACGCCGGGACGCAGCACGGTCGCGGCTTCCCCGAGGGTCGTGACCTGGCCGAGCTCCTGGGCGGGCGCGGGCTGCGGTTCGCCGAGCTGTACTCGGCGCTTCCGGCCGAGCCGAACGGTCTCGCCGATGGAGCGGAGGCGGTCGCGCACCGCGATCTCGATCGGCTCGTGGCAGCCGGCGGTGAGGTGCTGAACGTCGCCCTGGATGGCTCGCCGGAACGCGATGCGGTCAGCGGCCGGGTCACCAGCCTCGACGGCGCGCCGCGCTGGCCGGACACGGCGTACGACCGGCTCACAGCGCTGCTCGACGAGCTCGCCTCGGCCGCTCCCGCCACGGTGCGCGTCGCGTTCCATCCGCACACCGCAACCTGGATCGAGGCCCCTGACGAGGTCGAGGCCCTCGCCTCGCGGCTCGGCTCGACGCGCGCCGGCCTCGGCCTGGACGTCGGCCACTACCTCGTCGGTGGCGGCGATCCGGTCGAGGCGATCGATCGGTATGGATCGCTGGTCGTCCACGTGCACGCCAAGGACGTCGATCCCGCGGTGCTCGACCGCCTCAGGGCGGGTGAGCTCGACGGTTTCGGCGAAGCGGTCCGCGAGCGGCTCTTCACCGAGCTCGGGAACGGCGTGCTCGACGTCCCGGGCGTGGTGGCCGCGCTGGACCGCATCGGCTACGACGGCTGGCTGATGGTCGAGCAGGACTCGACGTGGCTCGCCCCCGCCGAGGCGGCGGCCGTGGGGATGCGGGTGCTGCGCTACGCCATCCGGGAGCACGACCGATGAGGGTGGCGGTCATCGGCGCCGGCTCGATGGGCGGCAAGCACGCACAGCTGCTGGCCGGGCTACCCGACGTGGACGAGGTGCTCGTCGTTGACGCCGTGGCGCAGCGCGCCGAGGAGGTGGCGCGCGACGTGGAGGGGCGCGCCGTCGATCACGACACGGCGCTCGACCAGGCCGATGCGGTCGTGGTCGCCACCCCGGCCGAGCTGCACGCCATGACCGTCGATGCGGCCGTCGACCGCGGTCTGCCGGTGCTGTGCGAGAAGCCGCTCACCGACACCGTGAGTGCCTCGGCCGCCCTGGTCCGCCGGGTCGAGCGTGCCGGCGCACACGTGGAGGTCGGCTTCCAGCGGCGGCACGACCCCGCCTACGCAGAGGCGCGCCGACGCTTCGCCGACGGAAGCGCCGGCCGCCTCCACCTCCTCCGCCTGACCGCTTCCGACCCGCGTGGCACGGCTCGCGTCGTGAGCGAGTGGACCCCCGGTGACACCGCGCCCCTGTTCCTGCACTCCTCGATCCACGATTTCGACTTCGTGCGCTGGATGTCCGGCCAGGAGGTCGTCTCGGTGACCGCCGACGGGAGCGCGCGCGACGATCCCCGCCCCGACGACCCGCGCGGCGTCGAGACGGCCGTCGTCACCATGCGCTGCTCGGAGGGCACGTTGGCCGTCCTGGAGGCCACCTGGCTGCATCCCGGCGGCTACGACAGCCGGGTGGAGCTCGTCGCCGACCGCGCGGCGCTGACGATGGGGCTCTCGCCGCGCACGCCGGCCACCCACCTCGACTGGCCGGACGGCACGAGCGACGATCCGTGGGCCGGCTACCTCGACCGCTTCGAGTCCGCCTACCGAAACGAGCTCGTCGCGTTCCTGGCAGCCGCGCGCGGAGAGCAGCCGCCGGTCTCGGTCGCCCGCGACGGCCTCGAGGCGCATCGGATCGCCATTGCCGCCACCTGGTCGTACGCCGAGCGCCGTGCCGTTGCGCTCGACGAGGTTCACGCCGCGGAGCGCGAGGTGGCGTAGGTGGCCGTCCGGGCGACGATCGCGGACGTGGCGGAGCGCTCGGGCGTCTCGACGGCAACCGTCAGCCGCGTCCTGTCCGGTGCCGTCCCCGCCCGGGACGCGACGCGTGAGCGGGTCCTGGCCGCGGCCCGCGACCTCGACTACCGGCCGTCGGGCATCGCCCGTGCCCTGAAGCGCAGCGAGACGCGAACGATCGGCCTGCTGATCACCGACATCGGCAACCCGTTCTTCCCGCAGATCGTGCGGGCCATCGAGGACGAGGCACACCAGCGCGGCTACGGGGTCGTGCTGTGCAACGCGGCCGACGATCCCGACCGCGAGCTCGCGTACCTGGACATCCTGCTGGAGCGTCGCGTGGACGGATTGATCGTGGCCTCGGCGCGGACGACGCGACGGCATGCGGACCGGCTGGCATCGGTGCCGATGCCGGTGGTGCTCGTGAACTCGGACGTCGCCGCCGATGGCCTGCCCGGGATCACCGTCGCGCACCGTCATGGCGCACGGATGGCTGCCGAGCACCTGCTGGCGCTCGGACACCGGCGGCTGGCACATGTCACCGCCCCCAGCTCCCAGGCGGCCGCGGCTCGTCAGCGCCTCGCCGGCGTGACCGATGCCCTGCGCGCGGCCGGGCTGAACCCATCGTCCCTGCTCGTGGCGGGCGGCGACGAGCACGTCGACGGGGGCGCTCGGGCCACCGAGCTGCTGCTGGCCGAGCACCCCGCGCCGACGGGCATCGTCTGCTACAACGACCTCACCGCGGTCGGCGCGCTGCGGGCGATCCACGCCGCGGGCCTCCGCGTGCCGCACGACGTGTCGGTGGTCGGCTTCGACGACATCGAGCTCGCCGCCTGGACGGATCCCCCGCTCACCACCATCCGCCAGCCGACGGACGCGCTGGGTCGATGGGCCGTGGAGCGCCTGACCGCGGCCGAGCCGCCCATCCGGGCGGCGGAGCGCGTGGTGCTGGAGCCCACGCTAGTGGTTCGCGGCTCGACCGGACCGCCCCGCGATCAGGGAGCCGAGTAGGTCATCACCTCGGACTGTCCGGCGACGAACGAACCCAGCGTGGTGGCGCGCACGGCCTCGACGCGCAGCACGTACGTCGTGTCCGGGTGGAGCGCATCGGTCTCGAGCTGGGTGTTCTGCTGGCTGGACACGACCCCGAGCACGGTGGTCGGGCTGGATCCGGTGCCGTACAGGATCCGGTAGCTGCTGAAGCAGCCGGAGAACCCCTCGTAGGGCTCCCATTCCAGCAGGGTCACGCCGTCGCTGGTGCTCGCCTCGATCTCGCCGAGATCGACCACCTCGCCCAGCCGGGCCATGCGCACCGGCGACGCGCCGATGACCGCCCCCTCCGTGTCGTAGGCCATGACACGGTAGAACCAGCGCGTGTCCGACGGGATGATGCTCGCGTCCACGGCGGAGGTGACGAATCGGTCGGTCGAGTACGTGTCGCCCCAGTCGACCGCCGGTGCGATCGGCGGGTAGTCCGGCTCGATATCTCGCTCCGGGCTGCGGAGCGCCGAGTAGTGGTGGAACCGGGGGTCAGAGCTTGGCGACCAGTCGATGACCACGCCGCCGTCACAGCTCGTCGCCTCCAGCTCCAGCTGGGACGGGTCGGGCGTGGGCGACGGTGTCGGGTCCGGCGCAACCGACACGGGTGGGGTCGCGGCCGCCGTCCCCGCCGCGCTCGACGGCGTCGACGGATTGGCGGTCGTGGTCGCCTGCGGCACCCCGAAGCTGGAGGGAGCCACGACCGTCGGGACGCACGCGGCGAGGGTGGCGAGGGCAGCGAGGAGCGCCATGGTGCGGCCGTGCCCGGGCATCGGCGTGACCGTAGCACGTCCGTCGAGCGGGGCCGACGCCCTTCACGCCGCCCTATCCTGTGGGCGATGCCCGACCTCGACCCGGCCCTGCTCGACCGTGCCCGGTCGCTGCTTCGTGAGCACCCACTCATCGACGGTCACAACGACCTGCCGTGGCAGATCCGCCAGGATCCCGACGCGCTGGGCGACGTCGATGCCTACGACCTGTCCCGGCCGACGCCGGGCGACACCGACCTGGCGCGACTGCGCGCGGGCGGTGTCGGTGGGCAGTTCTGGAGCGTGTACGTGCCCGCCGAGATCGGCGAGGGCTACGCGAGGATGCAGTTCGAGCAGCTCGACCTCGCACGACGGATGATCGCCCGCTACCCCGACGACCTCGTCCTGTGCCGGACCGCCGACGAGGTCGAGCGGGCGTTCGACGACGGACGAATTGCGTCCCTGCTGGGCATGGAGGGCGGACACGTGCTGGAGGGATCGCTCGACACGCTCCGCGCGTTCCGGGACCTGGGCGCCGCGTACCTGACGCTGACCCACAACCAGACGACGGACTGGGCCGATTCGGCGACCGACGAGCCGCGGCACGGCGGCCTCAACGCATTCGGGCGGGAGGTCGTGCGGGAAATGAACCGCATCGGCATGCTGGTCGACATCTCGCACGTCGCACCCACCACGATGGCCGATGCGCTCGACGTCAGCGCCGCGCCGGTGATCTTCAGCCACTCGTCGGCCCGCGCGCTGTGCGATGTGACGCGGAACGTCCCGGATGACATCCTGCGCCGCCTGCCGGACAACGGCGGCGTGTGCATGGTGACCTTCGTGGCGGGATTCGTATCGGCAGATGCGGCCGCCGCGATCGTGCCGGCGCATGCCGAGATCAGCCGCCGATCTGCCGGCATCGCCGACCCCGGCGTGCTCCGCGCCATCCGCAACGAGGTGCTCGCCGGCGTGGACGTTCCGCGCCCGTCGCTGGCCGATGTCGCCGACCACGTGGAGCACGTGGCCCGGGTCGCAGGCGTTGACCACGTCGGCATCGGGGGAGACTTCGACGGATCGCTGATCTGGCCGGTCGGGCTGGAGGACGTCTCCGACTACCCGAACCTGTTCGCCGAGCTGATGGCCCGCGGATGGACCGATGCGGACCTCGCCGCTCTCGCCGGACGCAACGTCCTGCGCGTCATGCGCGCCGCCGAGGCGGTCGCCGCGTGACGGCCTCCCTGGCACCGCTCGACGTCATCCTCGTCCGGCACGCGGAGGCGGTGCCGTTCGGGACCCCGGACGTCGCCGACGACGACCGACCGCTCAGCCCGGCCGGACGAGAGGCGGCCCGCGAGCTCGCCGCCGAGCTCGACGGCTGGGAGATCAGCGCGATCTACTCCTCGCCGTACGCGCGCTCGGTCGAGACGGTCACGGTGCTCGCCGATCGGCGTCGCGCTGGCCGTGCAGCTCCTCTCGGATCTCCGCGAGCGCCGGCACTCGCTGGAGCAGCACGACGACTGGCGCGAGACGCTGGAGCGTGCATGGGCGGACGCGTCCTTCGCGCTGCCCGGCGCCGAGACCGGCCGCGACGCGCAGCGGCGCGCCATCGGCACATTGGACCTGCTCCGCGCCCGTCACCCCGATGGCGGCCGGGTCGTGGTCGGCAGCCACGGCAACCTGATCAGCCTCATCCTCCAGGCGCTCGAACCCGACGTCGGGTTCGAGTTCCACATGGCGATGCCCATGCCGGCGGTGTACCGGCTGACCCACGACGGGCTGCGCTGGCGGATCATGGGCGGCCACGGCTTCGCGCCGGTCGAGCTGAGCGACCTCAGGCGTCGCGCGCCACCACGTCCTCGAACGTCTCCCGCCGCCGGCTGAGCCTGACGTCACCACCCTCGATCACCGCCTGCGCGGGGCGCAGCCGCCCGTTGTACCCGGACGCCATCGCCAGGCCGTACGCGCCGACCTCGCCGATCGCCAGCAGCGCGCCCTCTCCGGCGCCCGGCCCGAGATCCAGGTCCTCGGCCAGCAGGTCACCGGCCTCGCAGATCGGTCCAGCCACCGTCCAACGTCGTCCGGCGGGCACCGGATCGCCGGGCGCGATCACGGTCACCGGGTGACGCGCGCCGTACAGCATCGGTCGCAGGAGCTCGGTCATGCCGGCATCGGCGACGAGGTGACCGCGGGCCTGGACCCGCACCACGCGCGTGAGCAGCCAGCCGGCATCGGCCACGACGCTCCGCCCGGGCTCGACGATCACGTCGGTTCCGGCCGGCAGGTGCGGTAGGACGGCATCCGCATAGGCGGAAGGAGGGCCGATGAAGCCACCGCCCAGGTCGATGGTCTCGGCGTGGAGTTCCGCCGCCCACGTGCCGAGCAGGGCCGCCAGCTGACCGAACGGCCGCGGATCGGCGATGTCCGAGCCGATGTGGGCTCCGACCGATGCGATCCGCACGCCGGCGTCCCGTATCCGTCGCCCCGCCGCGGGCACCTCGTCGAGCGCGATGCCGAACTTCGACTCGGCACTCCCGGTCGCCAGGTGCGGATGGGTCGCGGCGTCGATGGCCGGGTTGATCCGCAGGCCGATGCGTCCGGCTCCCGCGGCGAGGAGCGCGTCGAGGGCGCCGAGCGACTCGGCATTGACAAGGGCGCCCGTGGCGAGCGCGTCGCGGAGGTCGGCATCGGTCTGGCCCACGCCGTTGACCACGATTCGCTCCCCGGTCGCCCCGGCGCGCAGGGCGAGCGCCAGCTCCACCGGTCCGACGACCTCGAATCCGGCGCCATCGGCCGCGAGGCGGCGCAGGAGGGCCGGGTCGGGATTCGCCTTCACCGCGTAGGCGACGAGCGCGCCCGGCAGCGCCACCCGCCAGGCCCCAAGGTTGGCGGAGGCGACGTCGAGGTCCGTGACGTACAGCGGCGTCCCCCACCGCGCCGCCGCGGAACGCAGGAGGTCAGCCGGCAGCGTCACGCGTCCACGGCCCAGTGGACCGGCTCCTCGAGCTCGTCCGCGCGGCAGCTCGTCGGACGCGGGGAGCCGCGCTCGGCTCGAAGCGCGATCCGGTGCTCAGCATTGCCGACGGCGAGCACAACCGTGGCGCGGTCGTCATCGACCGCCACGTCCATCAACCGCACATCCTGGACGCCGTCCAGGCGGAGGCGGCGCCGCAGCGATTGCTCGGCCACCTGCGCCGGCGGCGGCCACGCGGACCGGCCACGGAGGCTCTCCGGATCCAGGCGGCCGGCGAGGTACGCATCGGCGAGGCGCGGCCCATCGGCCGGTCCGACGCGCCCGTAGACGATCCCGTCCGGCAGGCAGACGAGGTTGCCGGCAAACCGATGTCCGCCGAGATGGCGTGCACTCCCAGGTACGTTCCGCGTGGTCATCGGCCAGGGCGGTGACGAGCGCGCGACCGCGCAGCGCACAGCACGCGTCGCGCTTCCCGTTCGTGCAGACCAGCAGGATCGGGTCGGTGAGCGGGGCCCCGAAGTCGTCGACGGATGCGTCCAGCATGCGCCGTCAGCTCCGCGGGATCGTCAACCGTCCGCACCGCCATGCGGCGCGCGACCGTGTCGACCAGGAACGCGCGCCGCACCGAATCGGCGGCGGGATCGCCCTCCCGACGGCGGACCAGCAGGAGGCGCATGCCGCGCGCCTTGGCCGCGGCCTCCAGCTCCGCGCCGAGCACCTCGCGCACCGCGTGCGATCCCCACGCGCTGCGGTCCTCGACGAGCAGCCAGCGGACTCGCTGGTCGACGCTGCCGATCATCGGCTCGCCGAGCTCCTCGGCCAGCGCCGAGCACCGCATCGGCGCCTCGAGGGTCACGTCGACTCCGGGTCGGGGATCCGCTGCAGCCCGCGGACCTGGCTGAAGAAGACCGGCAGGAATCCGACGAACGAGCCGATCGCGCCGACCCAGATGGTCGCCTGGAGGCCGATGAGCCCGCCCAGCACGCCTCCGACGATCGAGCCGATCGGGATGGTGCCCCACACGATGAAGCGCATCGTCGCATTCATGCGGCCCTGCATCCGCTCCGGCGTGATCGCCTGCCGCAGGCTGACCTGGTTGACGTTGTAGATCACGCTGGTCCCGGCGCCGACGATGCCGGAGGCGATCAGGAGCGGCACCGGCGCCTCCTCCGGCGCGATTGCCACGAGGACGAGCGAGATCGGGTTCAGGAACGCGCTCCACACGATCGTCGGCCCGACCCCGATCCGGTTCGCCAGCCGCTCGGCGCTCAGCGCGCCGATGAGGACGCCGAGGTTGGCGATGGCGAAGACGATGCCCACCGTCGCCGGGCTGATGCCCAGCTCGTCGATGATGTAGAGCAGGAGCACGACGCCGCCGATGTTCCCGAAGAGGTTGAGCGTGCCGGTGCAGGCGGCGATGTTGCGCAGGTAGCGGTGCCCGAGGACGTAGCGCAGGCCCTGCTTCGCCTCGGTGATCATCGATGGCCGCTTCCCGTCGGCGTGGTGCTCGGGGAGCTCGACGGTCTCCGGGCGGCGGATGAAGAGCAGCAGCACGACCGACCCCGCGTACGACAGGGCGTCGAACAGGATCGCGAAGGGCGCGGTCACCAGCTGGACCAGGAAGCCCGCCACGCCGGGACCGATCACGGCCGATGCGGAGTTCGACAGCTCGAGCTTCGCGTTCCCCTCCTGGAGCTGGTCGCGCTCGACGACCGAGGGCAGGAACGACTGGTAGGCGACGTCGAAGAAGACCTCGAGGCATCCCACCAGGAAGCCGACGACGTAGAGCTGCTCCATCGACAGCCAGCCGCCGACGAACGCGACCGGGATGCTGGTCAGCAGGATCGCGCGGCCGACGTCGGCGCCGATGAGGATCGGCCGCCGGCGCATGCGGTCGACCCACACGCCGGCCGGGATCGTCAGCAGGATGAACGGCAGGAACTGGAAGGTGCCGAGCAGTCCGATCTGGAGTGGCGTCGCGCCGAGGGTGATGATCGCCACCAGCGGCAGGGCGAGCTGCGTGATCTCGTCGCCGAACTGGGTGACCGTCTGGGCCGACCAGAGCTTGAGGAAGTCGCGATGGCGCCAGAGCGACGGCCGGCGCGGCGTGGCGGAGGCGACCTCGGAGGCCGAGGGTTGCCCTGGCGTGGGTGACTCGAGGGACATCCGGTGGCTAGCGGACCCGAGCCATCGTCAGCCCGTCGGCGATCGGCAGGAGCGTCATGTCGACCCGCTCGTCGGCGGCGATCTTCTCGTTGAGCGCGCGGATCGCTCGCACGTTGTCGTCGTCGGCGTTGGGCTCGGCCACCCGACCGTCCTGGAGCACGTTGTCGATCAGGATCAGCCCGCCGGGCCGCACCACCCGCAGGCAGCCCTCGTAGTACGTGTCGTAGCCGGTCTTGTCGGCGTCGATGAAGGCCAGGTCGAAGCTGTCGCCATCGAGCGTCTGCAGGCTCTCCGATGCCGGACCGATGCGCAGCTCCGCCCGATCAGCCACCCCGGCCTCCGCCCACGCCTCACGGGCGCGGCTGGTCCACTCCTCGCTCACGTCCAGGCATACGATCCGCCCGTCGGGCGGCATGGCCAGCGCCATCGCCGTGGAGCTGTAGCCGGTGAACGTGCCGATCTCGAGGATGCGTCGCGCGCCGATGAGCTGCACGAGCAGCGCCATGAACGCACCCTGCTCGGGCGCGATCTGCATCTGCGCGTTCGGCATGCGGGCCGTGTCCTCGCGCAGCCGCGCGAGCGCCGGGTGCTCACGGACCCCGAGGCGCTGGACGTACGCGACGAGGTCGTCGGTGAGGGTCAGCGTGCGGTTCGACATGACCGTCGCATCGTACCCCGCTGACCGGTGCGAGCTGAGGAGCCAGGTCTCCCGGTCCGTCTTCGGCACCTCGGTCCCGTCACGCCAGCGCAGGACGTAGTACTCGGTCGACATCGCCCGGTCCGCGAGGTCCTCGGGCAGGTCGAGCAGCCACCCCAGGTCCTGCCGCTGCGTCTTGTGGCAGTCCATCGATCGGCGCTTCGCGGCGCGCTGTGCCGACACATCGACCCGGGTGGTGATCTCCTCGTCGGATCGCCCGAAGCTGTCCTCCCACGACGTTGCCGATTCGTCCTCGAGCGACTCCGCCACCTGTCCCAGCGCCGCCGCGTTCGTCGGGTTGAGCTCGTCCGCGGGGGGCGCATCGGCCACCGCGTCCATGTCCCATGGCAGCGAGATTCCCCGCTCCTTCATCTCGCTCATGAGCTCGAACCACGCATCGCGATGGAAGGCCACCTCGTAGAAGCGCGACACCGCCCAGTCCGTGCCCTGCGAAGCGTGGTAGGCGTCCCGCGCGATACGCGCCGCGTTGATGTGGTCCGGGTGGCCGTAGTTGCCGTTCTCGTCGTACGTCACGATGGCGGCCGGCCGCGCCTCGCGCACGATCTCGAGGAGCCGCTCGGTGGCCGCCGCGAGATCCGACTGCCAGAACGCCTCCGGATGCCCGTTCGCATCGGTGCCCATCATTCCCGAGTCGCGGTAGCCAAGCAGATGCTGGCGGATGGCACCGCCGCCGAGCGCCTCGACCGAGCAGGCCAGCTCGGCTCCGCGAATCTCGGCCAGGCGAGGACGCGCTTCCTCGTGGTCGAGGGTCGGGTCGTGGATCTCGCCCTCGGCGCCGTCCGTGCAGGTGACGAGGTCGACGCGGACGCCCTCCGCGACGAGGCGAGCGATGCTGCCCCCGGTGCTCATCGACTCGTCGTCGGGGTGCGCGTGCACGAACAGCACGCCTCCGCCGCCCTCAGGCACGTGACATCTCCTCCTCTTCAATCGGGAAACCGATGGTAGCGAGCGCCGCGAGGGCGTCGCGCTCGCCGATGGCAACGGCCGGCTCGACGCGACCGAACTGGAGGGCGTTCAAGCGTCCCAGCCGCGGCGCGATGAGCAGGTCGGGCGGCTCGTTCACCACCGGCTCGGCCCATCGGGCAGTCAGCAGCGAAAGGTAGCGGCGGGCGGTCAGCCGCTGACCGCCGTTCTTCGACGCCAGCCGCGCCGAGGCGCGCCGCAGGACCGCCGCACCGATCGGGCTCGCCAGGAACGCCGGCTTCGGGATGTCGGCCAGCACACCGATGACCGGCATGTCCGGCGCCCAGGCACGGGCCAGCGTGACCGGGATGCCCTCCCACGGACCTGCGTCGCACCAGACGCCGTCCGTGCGGCGACGCGGCGGCAGGAAGAACGGCACCGCGATGCTCATCTCGAGCGCGTCGACCAGCCGACCCTCGGTGATGAGCCGCGGCCGGCCACTGACCAGGTCGTACGTCGTCACCCCGAGTGGCGTGGGCAGCTCCTCGATGCGCGGGTCGCCGAGCTCGCGGACCATGCGCTCCAGCAGAGCCCGCGCGTCGAAGATCGCGAGGCGACCGGGGCGGCGCATGTGGCGGTAGACCGACGTCCGGCGTGCCGCCGCCTCCATCTCATCCGGCGTGCGACCGGCAGCCATGCCGGCACCGATGACGGCGCCCATGCTGGTCCCCACGATCCGCATCGGCTTCAGGTGATGGGCCGTGAGGGCCCGCGCCACCCCAATGTGCGCCCAGCCGCGCGCGCCGCCGCCACCGAGGGCGAGCGTGAACCCGTCGTGAAGGGTCAGCTGTGCTCCGGGCATTCGCACAGCTCACGGAGCTTCGTGTACGTGAAGAGGCCGGTGTCGTGGCCGTCCGCCCAGATCGGCGCCAGCGCATAGCGACCGATCCAGCGCACCTCGTTCATCCGCGTCTGCTCCTCGGTGAAGGCCGTTTCCAGGGTGACGATCCCTGGCAGGTTGCCCTCGCCCGAGCAGAGCGCGCACGGACACGCGCGACGCAGCGTCAACCACTCCCACTCGCCCAGGTGGCCGTCGTCCCAGCGGATCCGCATGCGTCGAGCGGTCTCGTCGAGCTCCACCCCGATCGGGTTGACGATGTCGGGCATATCGCTCGTCAGTCCCGCCACACCGGCATGGTGCCGCGCCACTCGATGCCGAACGCGGCGCCGGTCGCGGTGAGCTGCATCGGCTCATCGCCGTCGCCGAGATCCCAGAGGTACAGGTTCTGAAGCACGCCACCACCTGATGCGGAGCGGCCGAGCGTGAACGCGACCCGGTCATCGGTTGGCGACCAGCGGAGGTGGCTGACCAGGCCCTCGATGCTGGTCGCGGCCTCCGGATCGCCGTCCTCATCGAGGACGGTGATCGTGGTGGTGCCCTCCGCCGCCTCGAGCGTGACCCGCCGGCTCCCGTCGGAGGACCACAGGACGGGCAGCGCCTCCTCGAGGTCGGTCACCGCGCCGCCCTCCGGCTCGATGGTCCAAGTACCGCCACCGAGCGCCCACAGGCGCAGCGTGTCGTCCTCCATCCAGAACAGGCGCACGGCCCCGCCATCGTCCGCGAACTGCGCCTCGACCAGCGCGTCCTCCGCGGCGATGTCCGGACGGGGGTAGTTGATGCTCGCCAGCTCCGTCGTATCGCCCGATTCGAAGTCGATGGCGAGGACCGTCGCCACGTCGTTCGCCCCGTCCTGGGTGACACGCACCGCGTAGATCGTGGACCCGTCGTCGCCGAACGTGATCGTCATGATCCCGTCGCCGAGCCGCCGCTTCTCCTTCCCCTCCTCGATCGATACCAGCACGTCGGCCAGCAGACCAGCACCGACGGTGCCGTCCGGGGTCCAGGCGAAGCGCCGCACGTCGAGGCTCGAATCCTGCGCCAGCGTGACCGGCTCGTCCTCGGTCGTGAAGTCGTGGCGCAGCAGGTAGATCGGCGCAAGCGCCGCCGCCCGGCCCTGGTAGATCATCTCGAGCGGCCCGTACACCGCCGCGGGAGCCGGCGTCGCGCTCGGCTCGGAGCTCGGACTGGGCTGCGGGGTCGGCGTGGCGGCCACCGATGCCGCGGCGCTCGCCGACGGCTGCGCCGATCCCGACGCCGAGGCCGATGCATTCAGCAGCCCCGCGCCCAGCGACTGGTCTCCCGCGAAGATCAGCGCCAGCAGCACGATCACCATTCCCGCCAGGAGCAGGATGAAGCCGATGAGCCACGGCACGGCCTGCTCGGCGGTGGACGGCTGCTCCTCGAGATCATCGTCGAGGTCCGGTTCCTGCGTGCCGAGCCGGGTCCGGATGTCTCCCGTGGCAGGCTCGAGCGTTCGCGACGTCTCGCCCGCCGGCGGGGGCGGTGGCGGTGGTGGTGCCCACGACGCGGGGAAGACCTGCGTGGACTCCGGCACCGAGTCCTCGGGCCGCACCTGGATGACGTCACTGTCCGCGGCTGCCTCGACTGGCTCTGGTTTGGGCTCCTCGTCGGGCACCAGCCAGTCAGGCGGCCATGCCGGGGGCGGCGGCTCTTCTGCGGTCTCCGGCGCTCCCCACGGAGGGACCTCGGCGGCCATGGGCTCCGGCTCGGGGGCCGTGGCTGGCTCCGCCGGCTCGGCCGAGGATCGCGGCCTGTTCGTGTTCCGGCTCAACCTCGGCTGCGGGCTCGGGCTCAGGCTCGAGGACACGCTCCGGTGGTGGCTCGGTCGCCGATTCGGGCGCAATCGACCCCGGAGCGGCCGCGGCGGCGGCAGCGCCGGCAGCCCACGGGGCGAGGCGCCGCCAACGCGACTCTGGCTCTTCGGCCGCGGACGCCGGCTCCACCTCTTCGTCCGTCGGGGGCGCCGCGGCGACCTCCGGCTCTGTGGCCGCTTCGGCGGCCGGTGCAAGCTCCGCCAGCTCCGCGGCTTCTTCGGCGGCGGGTGCCAGCTCCGCCTGCTCCGCGGCTGCTTCGGCCGCCGGTGCCAGCTCCGCCTGCTCTTCGACTTCCACGGCCATCTCCGCTGCGGGCTCCGATTCCCATGTCGGCTCCCCGTCGGTAGCGATGGCGGGTGCAGCGGCCGCCCAGGGCACGAAGCGCCGCCACGACGACGCTTCCTCTTCGCTCGTCGGACTCGGCGACGGGTTCCGCTTCGGGCGCGGCGTCTGGGACGGGCGGGAGCGCCGTGGCCAGGTCGGGCTCATCCGTCGGTTCAGGCAGCGCAGCGGCTGCCACCCATGGTTCGGGCTCGGCCCGCGGCTCCGGTTCGGCGACTGGCTCGGCTTCGGCCACCGGCTCGGCCTCGGTCACCGGCTCGGCTTCGGCCACCGGCCCCGGTTCAGCGACCAGCTTCGGTTCTGCCTTGGTGACCGGTTCGGGCTCCCCCACCAGCTCCGGTTCAGCGACCAGCTCCGGTTCTGCCTCGGTGACCGGCTCGGGCTCGGGAAGCGGCTCCGCCAGCCAATCGGGCAGGGGCGGCGACTCCGGCGCCACGAGCTCCGCGGCGGCCACCTCGTCGCTCGGCTCGTCCACGGGGAGGGCCGCGCCCCATGGATCGGTGTCCACCGCCCAGGCCTGCACGCGCGGGGGCTCGGGAACGATCTCGGGTGAAGCCTGCTCGGGCTCCGCCGGCCTCAGCTCGGGCTCGGCTGGCCTCAGCTCGGGCTCGGCCGGGGGCGGCGCGGACCGGCTCGGCTCGGGACCGATGGGCTCCATGGGCTCCGGGCTCGGCGTCTCGTCCCACTCCGGCTCGGCCTGGGGCGGCTCCGGCGGCGGGCCCCATCCGGCGGCATCGGCCAATGGGTGATCAGCGGCTTCGTCCGTCCACGACTCGGCCCACGGATCGCTCAAGCGTGGGCTGGGGCTCGTCGACGACGGCGTCGTCCGGGGCTGCTGCGGGTGATGGCCAGTCGCCCCAGGCCGATTCGGCGTCGCGCGGCGACTCCGGCCAGAGATCTCCGGAGGCCCATGCGTCGCCCTCGGGCTCGCGCGGCCCGGACGATCCAGGGGACTCGAGGTCCTCGCCCGGCCATTCCGCGCCCCGATCCGGGGACGGCCGGTCCCATGGACCACTCATTGGCGGTCCCCGCTGGGTACACGGCTCACCGGCGCATGATAGCGAAGCGAAGCGAGGACTTCCTCTCGCACCTCAGGAAGCACGATGGCAGAGGACCGGCCGACGGAGGCTCAGTCGGAGGCGGCCCACATGATGAGGCCGACGGTGACCACGCCGGTGATGAGACCCACGAAGGCGGCCGTTCCCTCCGGGCCCTCGCCACCCACGGTCGGCGCGACGGTGTTGATGACGGGCAGACCGATGGCCATGAACGCGAGCCAGATAACGGTGGCAACGGCCGCGATGATGGCGCGCCGGCTGCGATCTCGAACCATGCTCGGCGAATCCTAGCAGGTCGCCTCAGCGAGCCGCCGCGAGGCGAGCACGCTCCGGAACGCGGTGGAACATCGCCTGATCCGCCCGTCCCTCGAGCATCCGAAGCTTCGCCGCGGCGCTCAGCCCGAGCGTGACTTCGTGCCCGTCATCGGCTTCGGCGGCGACCCGGCGAAGGGTCATCGTGCCGATGTGCTCGGCCACCTCGACGACCGCGAACACGTGACCCGGCCGCACGCCGTTCTCCTGGAGGAACGTCAGGAGACGCGCGTCCTCCTCCGCCTCCTCGGTGACCCGCAGGATCGTCACATCGGTCCCGGGCTGAGCAGCCGAGAGCGCCAGGCCAGCGGGACGCTCGGGCGTGCGCCCGTCCCGCGGGATCGGGTTGCCGTGCGGGCAGGTCGGTGGGTGGCCAAGGAGCTCGTCGATCTTGTCGGTCACCCGGTCGCTGAACGCATTCTGGAGGTGGTGCGCCTCCTCGTCCGCGTCGGCCCACCCAAGGCCGATGACCTCGGTCAGCAGCCACTCGGAGAGCGCATGGCGCCGGAAGGTGCGCTCGGCAGCGGTGCGACCAGACTCGGTGAGGTTCAGCTGCCGGGTTTCACCATCGACGACGAGCAGGCCCTCCCGGACGAGGCGCGTCACCATCTCGCTGACCGTCGCAGCGCTGACGCCAAGGCGCTCCGCCAGGCGGGCGGCGATGACCGGCTGCCCCTCGCCGTGCATGTACCGGATCGTCATCAGGTATTCGGCGGCGGCCTCGGTCGGCTCCCCGACAGTCGTCGTCTGCGCCATGCCTCGATTCTAGCGGGCGACCCTGACGGGCCGGAGTTGTCGTACGTGTTCGTCCCTCTCGCTCAGAGATTCGGGTCAATCACCGCGGGGATCACCGTAGTGGCGCCGCAGTAGCCCGGGTGCATGGTGCGGTCACTCTCGACGCAATCCCGAGCGCGGCGAGACCAGGAGGACACCATGAACCGCGACCGCCCATCGATCTTCACGAACCCATCGGACGATCCGTTCGAGCCCACCGCCGCGCGAGCACCCGAGTCGCCTGCTGCGCCAGCGGAGGCACCGCGAGGGCCGATCCGACCCCGCCCACCGTCCGAGTTCGAGCCACCGCCGCCGCACGACGGCCGAGACCCCAGACTCAGCCGCCAGGCCATCGTGCTCGGCAGCATGGGTCTGGCCATCCTCGCCCTCGGCGGGTTCATCGCCGCATCGCTCCTCCGCCCAGGTGCCGACTCGGCCGCCGCGGCGGTTCCGAGCGCTTCCGCGACGAGCGAACTGCTGCCCAGTGCCGATGCGTCGCCCGCGACGACCAGCGAACCGACAGCATCACCCGACCCCACGCCCGCCCCGACCCCAGCCGGTCCGCCCGCCGAAGTCGCCGTAGGCGGATGGGCAACCGTCACTGTCGGCGAGCTCAATGTCAGATCGGCGGCCGGTGAGGATGCGAGATCGGTCTATCGGCTGGTCGAAGGTGCCGTCGTCAACGTTGCTGACGGACCCACTGCGATCGCAGGCGCCAATTGGTATCGGGTCGCCTCACTCGGCGGCGCGGCCGGATGGGTGTCGAGCGGCTGGGTTGCCGAGCCGTACCTCGCGACCCTGGTCGACGATCCGACCCTGATCCGCTGCGCCAAGGTTGGGCGAGAGGTGTTTGACATCGTGAACGGCACGCCCACGCCTCGCGATCCCCTGCGGATCGGCGATCTCGCCGTTCCTGCTGCCGCGTTCGACGACGTGTCGCTCGGCGCGATCGAGCTCATGCGCGGGATGGGACAGGAGGTGTGCTTCTCGGCCCAGGCCGGGAGCGACGGCCTGCCGAACATCCGGACCGAGCTCTACGCAGTCGCATGCGGCCATGCGGTTGCGGAGGGCGACTTCTTCCGGCTTCGTCCTGCCGCGGGAGACAACGCCTCGCTGTCCAGCCAGGTCAAGGATCCGGTCGTGGTGCATCCCTCCCTGTTGATCGGCGGACCTCCAGATGACCGGAAGTCGTCCAACCTCCGCACCATCGTCTCGATGATGGCGAACGAGGATGGCATGGGCTGCATCAATGTCAGCGTGGTCGAGCGCGACGGCAAGGTAACCGCGAACCGCACCGTCGACATCCTGCAGTGCAGCATCGTCACCGAGTACAACCGCGACAGCCTCAAGCTGACACCCGCCGCGGGTGGCGATCTCGCATGGATCAAGCTGACGGGCGACGGCTACCAGGCGGGACAGTTCCCGCTCGACACGCCAGTCTCGGTCTCCGTGAACGCCAGCGCTTCCGATGAGATGCGCACGGCCTATGCGTGGAGGTACGAAGACGCCGGATGCTGAGCCGGGCTCAGTCCTCGCCAGTCCCCGACTGCTCCCGAATGGTGCTGACGACGTTCGCATCGGCGAACGTCGTCACCATGGGATCACGACAACCGATACGGGATCTGCGAGGCCCTTCAGCTCTCGAGGCTCCGCAACACTGCCCGGCGTGATGCGGGCCGCCCGCGCTGCCGCGCCGCTCGCAAGGATCTGGCCGCTGAGCGCAGCGGCAGCGATGCGCGCTGCCACGTGGACCGCGCTGCCCGCGTACGCCGGACCATCCGGCGTGACCTCGCCGGTGTGGATACCGATGCGGACTGGAGGGGCGAAGCCGGCCGAGCGGCGGTGCTCAGCCAGCGTGCGCTGGACCTCGACCGCGCAGGTCATCGCGTCGGTTGTGTCGTTGAAGGTCACAAAGAAGCCGTCACCCGCGTGGTCGACCTCGCGTCCACGGTGACGAGCGAAAAGTCGGCGCAGGGTCGCGTCGTGCCAGCGCCGAAGATCGCGCCAGGCGTCGTCCCCGATCAGCTCAATAAGGGTGGTCGAGTCCACGATGTCGGTGAACAGGAGCGCCTTCTGCGTGCGAAGTCCGTCGGAACCCGTCTCCGGCGGCGCATCTACCGCATTCCCGTCGCTCAACGCCTCGCTCTCCATGAGCACCTTGATGTTCTGCGTGGCATCGCGCCAGCGCCGGACCACCAGCGGGCCGATCACGGGCCAGATGATCTTGAGGGGAAGGCGCGGCTCGAGGTCGAAGGATCGCGTGAGTCGAGTGCCAGAGCCCGACGGTTCGAAGGTCTCGCGAAGCGTGAACGAGCGGAGCGGACGGGCCTGAACCACCGAAGTCGTGGCATGCGGGGGATCCCACTCGGTGAGTGAGCCAATCACGAGTGTTTCGAAGCCGAGGACCAACACGCGGCCCTCGAATGTCGTACCCACTCCGATCGGGCCCTGGGAGGTCTTACGGTAGGTCAACGACTGGCCGCGAAGCCGCGGCATATTGAATACGTCGCTCATGAAGGCCCAGACGTCGTCAACTGGTCGTTCGATCTCGACCGCGATCTCGTACCGCATCGCTCGGCGATCAGGGCGCCGCTGGCGCGCCGAGGAGACCGGGGAGGACGCTGCCGAAGAAGTAGCCGGTGACGCCCGCGAACGTGCCGACGAGGAGGATCTCGAGCCCTGAGAGGATGGGATTGCCCCACGTCCAGCGGGTCTTCACGGCGCCGATTGCGAAGAGGATGGAGGCAGTTGCCACGACCGAACCGAGCAGCGCAACGTCGAGAGGAAGCATCAGGTACGGCACGATCGGGACGAGCGCGCCGATGCCGAAGGCAGCGCCCATGACGAGTGCGCCCTGGAGCGGCGAGCCAGACGCCGCATCGACTGCCATGCCGTATTCCTTCTCGACCTTCGTGTTGAGGAGCACCTCCGGATGGCGCGCAATGATCGCGGCGACCGTCGATGCCTCGGTGTCCTCGAGGCCCTCCTCCTCGAGCATGTACGCGAGCTCGGCCTGCACGTCGCCGCGTCTGCGCGCGACCATCTCCCGGTCGGATGCGATCTGAGCTAGGACCACCTCTCGCTGGCTCTTACTGGACAGGTACTCCCCCGCAGCCATGCTGAAGATTCCGGCCAGTCCTGTGGCAATCCCGGCGATGAGGACGGCGAACCTGTCGCCCGTCGCGCCCGCAACGGTACTCGTCACTGCAAGAGTCGAGACAAGACCGTCCTGCGCCCCGAAGATCGCCTCGCGCATATCGCCGAGCCTGCCGACGCGCTGCCGCTCGCGATCGAGTCGCTCGCCGATGTCGGAATCGACGCTCCCGGTCACCGGAATAGCGCCTCTCCGCGCACGACTAGTCTTCGCCGCTGCCGGACTGGTCGCGAATGGTGCTGACGACGTTCGCATCGGCGAGCGTCGTCACATCGCCCAGGTCCCGCTGCTCGGCAATGTCGCGCAGCAGGCGCCGCATGATCTTGCCGGACCGCGTCTTGGGCAGGTCCGGCGTGAACAGGATCTGCTTCGGCCGCGCGAACTTGCCGATCATGCCGGCAACATGCTCGCGCAGCTCGCCCGCCAGGTCGTCCGAGGGCTCGAATCCTGACCGCAGGATCACGTAGCTGAAGATCGCCTGGCCGGTGATCGGGTCGCTGCGGCCGACGACCGCCGCCTCCGCCACCGACGGATGCGACACGAGCGCCGACTCGACCTCGGTGGTGCTGATCCGATGGCCGGAGACGTTCATCACGTCGTCCACGCGACCGAGCAGCCAGTAGTAGCCCTCGGCGTCCCGCTTGCAGCCGTCGCCCGGGAAGTACCGCCCCGGGTAGCGGCTCCAGTACGTCTGCTCGTATCGCTCGGGATCCCCGTAGATGCCGCGCAGCATCGCCGGCCACGGCCGCTCGAGCACGAGATAGCCGCCCGAGCCGAGCGGGACGGAGTTGCCGGCCTCGTCGACGACGTCGGCCTTCACGCCCGGGAACGGGAACGTGGCGCTTCCGGGCTTCAGGGTGGTGACGCCCGGCAGTGGCGTGATCATGATCATCCCGGTCTCGGTCTGCCACCAGGTGTCGACCACCGGGCAGCGCTCGCCGCCGATGAACTTCCAATACCACGCCCATGCCTCGGGATTGATCGGCTCGCCTACGCTACCGAGGAGTCGCAGCGAGGAGAGGTTGTCGTGCGCGAACTCCTGGTGCCCGTACTTCATCAGCGCGCGGATCGCCGTCGGCGCGGTGTACAGGATGGTGGCCTTGTACTTCGCGGCGATCTGCGCCCATCGGTCCTTGTCGGGGTAGTCGATGGCGCCCTCGTAGATGATCCCGGTCGCACCGTTCGCCAGTGGCCCGTACACGATGTAGCTGTGGCCGGTCACCCAGCCAATGTCGGCCATGCACCAATAGATGTCGGTGTCCGGATGCAGGTCGAAGATGTACCGATGCGTCGAGCTCACCCCGGCGAGGTAGCCGCCGGTGGTGTGCATGATGCCCTTCGGCTTCGCCGTCGTGCCGGACGTGTACAGGAGATAGAGCAAATCCTCGGAGTCCATGGGCTCCGGCTGGGCCGTGGTCGGCTGGCCCTCGACCAGGTCGTGGTACCAGTGGTCACGCCCTTCCGTCCAGGCGACCGCGTGCCCGGTACGCCGAACGACCACGCAATGCTGGACCGATGAGGTGCGACCGATGGCCTCGTCGGCTGCCTTCTTCAGGGGCACTTCGGCGCCCTTGCGGAACCCGCCGTCGGCGGTGATGACCACGGTGCAGGACGCGTCTTCGATGCGGTCTGCGAGCGCATCGGCGCTGAAGCCGCCGAACACCACCGAGTGCGGTGCGCCAATGCGGGTGCAGGCCAGCATCGCGACCGGCAGCTCGGGGATCATCGGCATGTAGATCGCCACGCGGTCGCCCTTCTTCACGCCCAGGCCCCGCAGGGCATTGGTGAAGCGACAGACCTCGTTGAGAAGCTCTGCGTACGTGATGACCCGGGTGTCGCCCGGCTCGCCCTCCCAGAAGTACGCGACCCGGTCGCCGAGCCCGTTGGCCACGTGGCGGTCCAGGCAGTTGGCGCTGACGTTCAGCTTGCCGCCCAGGAACCACTTCGTGTACGGCGCTTCCCACGTGTACAGGTCGTTCCACGGCTCGATCCAGTCGAGGCGATTCCCCTCCTCGGTCCAGAAAGCGCGGAACCCTTCCTCAGACGCAGTGCGCTCGTAGATATCGGGGTCGTCAAGGAGCGCATCGGCGACGAATCCGGCCGGTGGCGGGAACGTGCGGTCCTCGTGCAGGAGGTTCTCGATCGTGGCTTCGACGTGCTCTTCGGTCGTCATGCACCGATTCTAGGACGCGTGGCGAGACGTTCGGGAGTCCCTCCCGCCGAGGACCGCACCGCGGCTCGGTCGGTGGCCGGTAGCATCGGAGATCATGCTCCCCTTCCTCGGCGCCGTCGCCATCGCGGCCGGCGCCATCTTCATCGCCGAGTTCGGTGACAAGAGCCAGCTCCTGATCCTGGCATTCGCCACGCGCTACCCCTGGCGACCGGTTGTGCTGGGCCTCGTGCTCGCCGCGTGCGTCATCCAGGGCATCAGCGTCATGATCGGAGCCGCGGTCGGCGCCGTGCTCCCGGCGGAGGTCGTGGCAATCGTGAGCGGGCTGGCGTTCCTCGTCGTGGCCGCCTGGACCGTTCTCGGCGGAGAGGACGACGACGACGATGGCGATGGGGCTCGATCGTCGGCTCCGCGCGCCGGGATCGGGCTCGTCGTGACCGTGGCGGCCACGTTCGTCATCGCCGAGCTCGGCGACAAGACGATGCTGGCGACGTTCGCCCTCGCCGCGTCGCAGGGTGCGGTAGCGACCTGGATAGGGTCGGTCATCGGCGAGGTCGCGGCGAACCTCGTTGCCGTCGTGGTCGGGCGGCAGCTGGGCGCCCGGCTGTCTCCGCGCTGGGTCCGCATCGGCTCCGCCGCGCTGTTCGCCGTGGCCGGCACACTCATCCTCGCCGGCGCGCTGGCGCGCTGACACCGGGCCCGGATCGTGCTGAAGTCCGCTCGGATGCGCACTCAACTTGGATTCGTCATCTTTGTCGTCGGCGTGGCCGCAGTTGCCGTCATGGTGCTGGTCGTCCTGCAGTCGATGAGCATGCGAGACGAGCTCCGGCAGGCCAGGGGCGAGGTGGCGGCACTGCAGGCCCGCGTGGAGACCATCGAGACCGTCTCGCCGGACGACCTCGTACGCGAGCTCGAGACCCTCGAGTCGGGCATCCGCGACTGGCTGATCGCCACCGGCGCCGACGGCGGCTTCGACGGGGATCCCAGCCAGCCAGCAGGGGGCAGCACGAGTGCCGACGAGATCCTCGACCGCCTGGACGAGGTGCTCGCTCGGATCGATGCCCTCGACCAGCGAGTGGACGAGATCTGTGAGGGCGTCCCTGTCTGCTGACCCCCTTCTCAGTCGGCGTCGTTCGGACGGCCGGTTGGCGAACCGACATCGCGCACCGCGATGAGCATGAACGCGGCGACTAGGTAGGACGCTGCCATCACCCCGAACGCGACGGGGAACCCGTAAGCGCTCACCACCTGGCCGATGACGACCGCCCAGAAGGCGCCGATGCCGAAGGCGAAGGTGAAGTACACCGAGAAGGCCACGTCGCGCAGCGGCCCGACGGCTCGGTCCGCGAGGTAGGCCTGCAGCACAGGCGACTCGCTGAAGACCGCCGTGCCGAACGGCAGCAGCAGCGGCACCAGGAACACGAGGTTCGCCCCCGCCAGCGTGAACGCGATGATGCCGGCCGCCGAAAGCACGTAGTAGGTGACGAGCGTCCGACGCCGCCCGAAACGGTCCGACAGGATGCCGGCGAGCAGTGGCCCTACCACCGCGCCGACGAGGAGCAGCGCATAGAGGATCCCCACGGTCGAGTCGTCGAGGCCCAGCGGCCCGGACAGGTACAGGACCATGAACGGCGCGACGATGTCGAGTCCGCGGCCGCCCGCCGCCACCAACGATGCGCCCAGGATCAGGCGCAGGTCTCGCCGCCCGAACACTTCCTGGATCTGGGACCACACCGATCCGGAGGCTCGCGCCCGCTCGCGGTAGCCCGCGTGCCGCTCGCGCACGAAGAGCGCAAGGAGGACGCCGATGACGAGAGGCGGAATCCCGAACAGTGCAAGCGTCGTCTGCCAGCCGAGAGCGAGCAGCATGGCACCGCCGACGAACGGCACGACCACCGTCCCCACGTTTCCGCCGGCGATGTGGGCGCTGATCGCGAAGCCGCGGCGCTCGGCCGGGTAGGTGTCGGACAGCAGCGCGTTGCCGACCGGGTGCTGCGGGCTGGCGCCGATGCGGGCCACGCTGATCGCTGCCAGCAGCTGCCCGACCGACCGCGCGAGTCCGCTGAGCAGCAGCCCGAGCCCGAACACGACCTGGCCGCCGGCCAGCAGCGCGGGACGCGCGATGACGCGCGTGAGGAAGCCATAGGCGAGCTGCATCGTGCCGCCGACGGCGGTGGTGACAGCGATGAAGATTCCGATGTCGCCCGCGTCGAGGCCGAACTCCTCGCTCATCATCGGGTACACGAGCGGCATCAGGGCCGATTGGGCATGGATCGCCGCGTGCGCGGCCGCGATCAGGGCCAGGGTGAGGCCGGCACGCACGGACGGACTGTTACGATCCACCTGCGATGCCCACCTCATCTGCACGCTCCGTGGCGGCGACCTCGCGGAACGGTGCCCGCGAAGCGCCAAGCCTCGAGGCAAGCCTGATCGCGACCGTGGCGCCGGTCATGCGCCACCTCGTCGCGCACGCACGCCGCCGGCGTACGTGGAGCGAGCTCACCTACCAGCAATACAACGTCCTGCGCATGATCGACACCATGGGGCCACAGCCGCAGGCCGAGGTCGCGCGACGCCTGATGGTCACCGCCCCGGTCGTCACGCGGCTGGCATCCGCGCTGGTCGACGCCGGCCTCGTGGAACGGCACCCGGATGCCAGCGACCGCCGGGCGGTGCTGCTGGCGCTGACGCCCACCGGCCGCCGCCGGGCACGCGCGATGCGGCGGGACCTGCTCGCCGCCGCGCACGAGCTGCTCGAGCCGCTGCCGGCGGAGCGACGCGCCGCGCTGGCTGCCGCGCTCGAGGAGCTCCAGGTGCTGATCCCCGAGCACTCAGCGCGTCGCTGAGGCCGGCCGCGCATCCGCCCTGGCGGGCGTGGGCTCCGGTCGCCGCGAGGAGCTGTCGATGATCGTCACGCCGAGCGGGCCGCGCGCCCGTGCCGATCGCAGGCCGATTGCGACGCCACCGACGGTCAGTGCCGACAGCGCTGAGCCTGCCAGGAATGCGGCCGGCGTCCCCCACGCCTCCGCCACCACGCCGGCGAACAGTCCGCCAAGCGGCGCCGACCCGGCGAAGACCGTGACGTAGAACGACATGACCCGCCCGCGCAGCGCATCCGGCACGTTTGCCTGCACCGTGGCGTTGATCGTGTTGATCATCAGCATGGCGAAGTAGCCGGTGGCGACCACGAGCGGCGCGGCGACCCAGACGGAACGTGCGAACGCGATGCCCAGCAGCAGGATCGAGAAGATCGTGCCGCCGATCAGCATGAGTGGCAGGGCGCGGCGCTGGCGCATGAAGGCGAGCGTCAGCGAGCCGGACAGCGAGCCGATCCCGAGCGCCGCATACAGCGCCCCGTAGCCATCGGCGTTGAGGTCCAGGACCTCCGTGGCGAACAGCGGTAGCAGGATCTGGAAGTTGAAGCCGAAGGCGGCGATGCCGGCCAGCAGGAGCAGCGGCCACAACACGAGCGGCGTGCGGGTGGCGTAGGACACGCCCTCGCGCAGGCTGTGGAGCACCGGCGGGTGGCGCTCCGGCCGCTCGTGCTGTCGGATCTTGGTCGGGTCCATCAGCCACAGCCCCACGAGCACGCCGGAGTAGGTCAGCGTGTTGATCGCCAGGTTGACGGCCACCCCGGCGGTGCTGGAGCCGGTGATCGCCGCGCCGGCGGCGATGATCACGCCGGCCAACGCCGGACCAACAACGCGGGCCGAGTTGAATGCCATCGAGTTCAGCGCGATCGCGTTGGCGAGGACGTGTCGCGGCACGAGGTCCGCGGCGAGTGCCTGGCGCAGCGGCATGTCGACGGCGTTCACCAGCCCGAGCCACAGCGCCATCGTCATCACCATCCAGATCTCGACCACCCCCGTGGCGGTGAGCAGGAAGAGGACGAATGCCTGGCCGGAGGCGGCGACCTGGGTGGCCATCAGCGCATGGCGCTTGTCGATCCGATCGGCGAGCACGCCGCCGAACGGCGCGAGGAGCAGGGACGGGCCAAACTGGAGCACGGCCACGAACCCGAGCTGGATCGGCGAGCCACCGAGGGCAAGGACCAGCCAGGGCAGGCTGACCTGCTGCATCCATGTCCCGATCAGGCTCACGACCTGTCCGGACCAGTAGAGCCGATAGTTGCGCACACCCAGCGCGGCGAACCCGCGTTTCAGCCCGCCGAGGGCGGTACGCAGCGGCAGCGGGCGAGGCTGATCTGCGCGTGCGCCGTCGGGCTGGTGCTCGTCCATCGGATCAGGACTCCAAGAGATTGCCCATGCTAACAACCCCGCACGGGCACGTCACGCCGCCTCGCCGGCCACCTCGCGCCGTCGATCGGTTGATGAGGCGGGCAGCGCGCGGGCTCCGACCTGGGGCATCGCTACCCCTCGCAGCTGCCATGCCACGAGCGCGAGCACGCCGCTCGCCAGGAACGCGCCCACGCTGAACGCGACCGGCGCGCCCCACGCCTGGGCCATGGCACCGGCCAGCAGCCCACCGATCGGCGCGGAGCCGGCGAAGACGGTGACATACAGCGACATCACGCGACCGCGGAGCGCGTCCGGAACGGAGTTCTGGATCGTGACGTTGATCGTGTTGATCATCAGCATCGAGGCGAAGCCGATGCCCGCCACGAGGAGGAACGCCGGCGCCGGGGCGCGCACGAAGCCGAGCGCGAAGGCCATGACCAGAAACCCGGCACCACCGCCGATGATCAGCTTCACCAGCGGCCGCTGGCTGGTCGCGAAGGCCAGCGTCAGCGAGCCGATGAGCGAGCCGGCGCCCATGGTCGCGAACAGCGCGCCGTACCCGCCGGAGTCGAGCCCGAGCGCGTTGCGGCTGAACAGCGGCAGCAGGGTCTGGAAGTTCATCGCCAGCGCCGCCACGCCGCCCAGCAGGACGAGCGGCCATAGCACGGTCGGCGTGGCGCGCGCGTAGCGCAGGCCCTCGGCCAGGCTGGCCCGGATCGAGGGCAGCACGGCCGGCCGCGGCGTGCGGTACAGCGCATCGGTCTGCACCAGCAGCAGCCCGATGATGACCGAGAGGTAGCTCACCGCGTTGATGCCGAAGTTGCTCGCCACCCCGAAGACGGCGATCGTGACTCCGGCGACTGCCGGACCGATGACACGGGACAGGTTGAAGGACGTCGAGCTGAGCGCGATCGCGTTGACGAGGTCCTCGCGAGGCACGAGCTCCGCCACGAACGCCTGTCGTACGGGCATCTCGACGGCGTTCACGAAGCCGGCCACCAGGGCCAGCAGGTAGACGTGCCAGATCTCGACGACCCCGGTCAGCGCGAGCACGAAGAGCGTCGTGGCCTGGAGCATCGCGATGACGCTGACGACGAGCAGCGTCCGGCGCTTGTCGACACGGTCGGCGAGGACGCCGCCCAGCGGCGCCAGAAACAGTGACGGTCCGAACATGAAGGCCATGACGAGGCCGAGCTGCAGCGGCGAGCCACCGAGCTGGAGGACGAGCCACGGGAGCGCAACCGACTGCATCCACGCGCCGACGAGGCTGCCAATCTGCCCGAACCAGTAGCGCCGGTAGTTCGGGTGACGCATGGCGACGAACCCGCGCGAAAACCCGCCGCCACGGGCAGGCGGCAGCGACGCCGCCCGTGCGGGGCGGCGTCCGGTGCGCGTCCGGGTGGGCATCGCGCCGCGGAGGCGACGCGGCAGCTCGCTGATCGTCATTAGTTAGCAATGTTAACAAAATTCGGCGGTTGCGGCAAGGGCGGACCTTCGGCGGGAAAGGCCGACCGTTGCGGGCACGGTCGGCAATACTTCATGATGTGCGAACGCACCGAGCACGCCGACAGGCCCGAGCGATCCCGGTTGGGGGGACCCGGAACCCTCGAACCCGTCCCCGGATGCGCACGTCCGTCGCCGCGCTGCTGCTGACCGCGCTGGCCTCCCTGTCGCCGACCCTGGCGCTGGCACCGCTGAACGCCTCGGAACCCGGCGCACCGCATCCCATTCCGCTCGACGCTGCGGACGCTCCAGGCACCGGGTGGCATGCGAGGGCGTCGGTCGCGCTGATCGACGACGTCGTCTCCGTCGTCCGCCCGAGCTCGCCGCCGGCCACGACACCCGCGGCGCCCGCAGCGGGCGCGGCCTCATACCAGGCGGCGCTCGAGGCCGCACGGGCGGCTGCCGGCGCCTACGGCGTGACCTTCGCCGCGGTTCGAGACGGCGAGCTGCTCTGGGCAGGCAGCAGCGGACGCGCCCGCGACGGCCGCACCGCGCTGGAGCCGGGCTCGCCGCTCGTGATCGGCAGCGTCACGAAGACGTTCGTGGCGGCCACGATCCTCCAGCTCGCAGAGGAGGGCCGGCTGGCGCTCACCGATCCCGTGCGGCGCCACCTGCCGGAGCTCGTGGCAATCAGCGAAGAGATCACGCTCGCGCGACTCCTCGACCACACCAGCGGCCTTGCCGACGTGTTCAACGACACGACCCGCAAGGGTCTCGAGGAGCACCCGGAGCACGCCTGGACCTCCAAGGAGGTGCTCGGCGCGCTCCACGCGCCGTGGTACCAGCCAGGCGAGGGATGGGCATACGCCAACACGAACTACTACCTGCTCGGGATGGTGATCGAGCGGGTGACTGGCGTGTCCCTCTCCGACGAGCTGGCCATCCGGTTCATGGCACCGCTGGAGCTCGAGACGACGCGCGTCCTCGACGGCACCGAGGCCGGCGGCCCGCTCCAGCCTGCCTGGGCGACGATCTTCTGGGGATCGGGCGCGATGAGCGCCTCCGCCGCAGATCTCGCCCGCTGGGGCGACGCCCTCTATGCCGGTGAGGTGCTCCAGCCATCGTCACGCGCGGCGATGCTGAAGCTCAATGACCACGACTACGGGTTCGGCGTCCAGAAGGCCCAGGTCGGCGACACGACCGGCTACGGCCACACCGGCCTGCTGAACACGTACACCACGCTCCTCTATCACGTGCCGAAGCAGCACCTCACGATCGCGCTGCTCGTGAACCGCAGCCATGTCGACCTCGGCGGCATGCTGCTCGCCCATCCGGGCGCCGGCCCGTCGCTCATGGAGCTCGCCACCGGCGACTGACCTCAGCCGCCGGAGAGGATGTCGCGGATCACCGGCATCGGCGGTGTGCCGTGGCTGATCACCGACTCCAGGAAGGGGCGCCAGACGAAGCCGTCACCGTCGCGGCGACGCGCCTCGTTCTCGAGCTCGGTCATCTCGACCCCGCCCAGGAAGTAGGAGCACAGCTGCGTGCTCGACAGGCGCGCGCGATTCCACTTCTCCGAGGCTTCGGAGCGCTCCTGGAAGCCACCGTCAACCATCATGGACATCGCCTCCTCCTCGGTCATGCCACCCGAGTGGATGCGAATGTCCATCAGCGTGTTGGTGCACGCGCGCAGGTAGTACTTCCAATGGGCCAGCAGCAGGGCCGGGTCGTCGGCGCCATATCCGGCGTCCATCATCACCTGGGTCACGTACACGGCCCAGCCCTCCGCGAACACGCCGGAGCCGAAGACGGCGCGCGGCAGCGAGGCGCATCGGTTTGACCAGGCCAGCTGGAGGTAGTGGCCGGGCGTTGCCTCGTGGATCGTGAGGATCCGCAGCGAGCGGCCGTTGTTCTCGCGCAGCATCGATTCGACCTGCTCGTCGGTCCACGACTCCGGCGGCGGCGTGATGGCGAAGAAGCTGTCGAGCCCCTTGTCGAGCGGGCCCGGCGGGATGAGCATCGCGCCTCCGAAGGCGCGCAGGAACGGTGGTGTCCAGATGATCTGGAGAGGATCGTCCGGCAGGCCGATGAGGTCGCGCTCGCGGACGAAGCCGAGGATCCGCTCGTGCTCGGCGCTGCAGAAGTCCAGCAGCTCTTCTGCCTTCGGGTGGTCGACCGCGATGGCATCCAGCACGCGCCGGGTCAGCGCATCGGGATCGTCGGGCATCGGCTCGTCACCGATCCACGCCGGCCAGAGCTCGCGCGCCAGGCGGAGCATTTCCGCACGAACGTCCCCGTAGGCCCGCGAGGCACGCGCCTCGAGCTCGGTCGGGCCGAGGGTCGCCTTGAGCCGATGCGCGAACTTCCGCTCGTACAGGTCACGGCCCAGCCGGAAGTCGCCGTCCGCGGTGGGCAGCAGGTCGTCCGCGAGCCAGGCGGTGAACGCGTCGACGGCGTCGATGGCCGACTCGGCGGCTGCCGTGACCCGCTCACGGGTGGCGTCGTCGACATCGGCGGCCATGCCGACGGCCGTGCGGCACAGGTCGGCTACGCCCGGGATCGTCTCGATCGTCTTCTCGGTATGGAACCGAGCGACGGCGCGTCCGCGCCCGGAGGTCAGGTTCTGCTTCGCGCCGTCGAGGACGCGCGGGATGCCATCCATGCGCCCGGCTGCGCTGGCGAGCCGATCCGGGAGCGGTGCGAACTCGCGTGACAACAGCGCGAACAGGCCAGCTCCGAGCAGGTACGTGTAGGCGATCGGGTTCCACGAGAGCTCGTCGAGGTCTTCCTCATCGAAGCGCAGCTCGTCGATCACGCCCAGCAGCACGCGCCGATCGATCTCCTCGTCCCGGCTCAGGCCATCGGCGCGCTCGAGCGCGGCGCGGGCATCGGCCATCCGGGCCAGCCGTTCCTCACGGCCGGCATCGGTCAGGTCCGGCCATTCGTGGTCGTACGCGTGGTTGCCGGCGTCGGTCGCGTTGACCGGGTAGTGCCGGAAGAAGTCGGCGAAGAAGGCGTCCTGCGCCTCGGCGAAGCTCATGCCGCGCATGGTGCCATGAAGGGGCCGACCGCCGGGGAATCCCGACGGCCGACGGTGTCCGCTTCCGTGAAGGGCTGGCTACGGGTCGATCTGCAGCGAGTCCACCATGGCGTGCATCGCAGCAACCTGGTCAGAGGTTGCTCCCGGTCTGTCCTGCGCCGTGATCACGAGCCGGCTGCCGTCCACGTCGAGGATCCACACCTGCGCGTGGGTCTCGAGCGGCATGGCCTCGTTCAGGGGCTGGATCAGCCACAGCGAGGACTCGGCGCATGTGTCGTCGGGGGCCGTGAGCTCAAGCGACTTGCCCGAGAACCCGTCCACGGTCACATCCGCCGGGGCCGTGACCTCGATGCCGGATAGGCCCTGGAGGGCGCTGACGAGGTCGTCGACGGTCGGCCCGACCGCTGGATCAGCGAGACCTGACGCTCGTGAACATGGGTCGGCGAAAACGTTGTCCACTGTCGCGAATCCGATATGCGCTTCGGAGCTCGGCGTCCAGACCGCCGCCGGTACCGCGTTCTTCTGCCAGCCGCCTGGTACGACGAGGGTGAGACGCATCGGGACGACATCGTCGATGAGATATGTACCCGCGGTCAGGGGTCCGCCCTGCTCATCGAGCGCGGCTTGCGTCGGTGTTGCATCCGCAGGCGCTGTCGGGGAGGACTCAGTGGGTCCGGGATCGCCGACGTTGGGGGCAATGAAGTAGCTGTAGCCGAGGAGCGCGGCGGCGACAACGGCCGCAGCCACCAGCCCGACTCGGACCATGTTGTTCATCTCGGGAAACCTCCGCGTGGCCCACCAGCTCAGGAAGGCAGGCCGCTGTCGCGTGGTCCGGGCCTCGAGGCGGGCGGCATCGGCCACCCGGCCCGGCGCACTCGTCGGGCCGAGGTCCATCCACGCATCGAGAAGCTGGTCGAAGGAGCGCTCGTTCATGCGGACATCTCCTTCGCTGCCGGCCGGGCATCGGCTTCGAGTGCGGCTCGCATGGCTCCGCGGGCGCCATGAAGTCGCGATCGAACGGTGCCGACCGGGATGCCGAGCGTCTCGGCCATCTCGTCATGCGTCATGTCCAGGTAGTGCTGCAGGACGAGGACGGCTCGCTGCTCGGCCGTCAATCGCGCGAACCCGCGCTCCAGCTGATCTCGATCGTGGACCGATGGATACGGGTCGGTGTCGGTGGCGCCGTCGGTCAGCGCTCCCGGAGGAGCCTCCCGGCGGCGGCGTCGGTGCTCGGCGTACGCGGCATGCACCAGCAGCCGATACGCCCAGGCGTCGAACCGATCAGGGTCGCGAAGCGACGGCAGATGGCGCCAGATGTCGACCAGCGCCTGCTGGGTCGCGTCCTCGGCGCTCGGGCCGTTCCGCAGGATGCGGTAGGCGATCGAGTAGAGCCGATCCGTGACGTCCGAGACGACGAGATCGAATGCTCCCCGGTCGCCGTGTTGCGCCCGTCGCACGAGATTCGGCTCCACGTCCCTGCCTCGGTTGCGGTCCCGGAGTGGGTCCGCCTGCCATGTATGAGTCCGGAGCCGGGAAAGTCAATCGGAATCGGGTTGCGAAGGTGGAACGGCGGCCGCGTTGCGCGGCCGCCGTTGAGGTGAAGTCCTCCTCGACTTCCGTTCGAGCCTACGGGCCGCCGAGCTCGATCGAGTCGATGATGGCCTGAAGCTCGGCGAGAACATCCTCCGATGTCCCAGGCATGTATGCCGCGTCGATCACCGTTCTCTGACCGCCGACGTCGAGGATGTAGACCAGTGCCGCCCGGGCCCTGGTGGTAGCGCCCCGCCCAGCTCCGGAACTCTCCGCGTCGCAGTCGGCGAGGTCGATGTCGCTGGGAACGGTCAGCTCGATCATCTTTCCGCTGTAACCGTCGATCGTGACGTCCACCGGGACGGCATCTCCGCGGTGGGCCTGGTCCGCCAGCGCGTTCGCAAGATCCTCGACCGTCGGCCCGACAGGTGGTTCGATCGCGCCGCCTCCCACTGGCATGGGTCCAGGTAGACGGTCCCGAAGTCCTCTTCCCACAGCCAGAAGCCGACCGTGGCATGGCATAGCCCGCCGTGGAGGCAAGTTTGCCGTTGTACACCCGGTCGCTCGCTGCCCACCCGTCGGGGACGGCGATCGTGGCGCCCTCGGGAAGGGGACGTCCCCATCGCTCCGTCGCGGTCAACCCATATGTCCCGGGCTCCAGCAGCTTCCCTCGCTCATGCGTTGACGGAGTTCGGGTCGGCGTCGGCGAAGGATCGTCGATCGCGGGACCGCCGACGTTCGGCGCGAGGAAATAGGTGTAGCCCAGCAGGGCTGCGACGACCACGGCGGCCGCGGCCACGCCGAGCTTCGCCATGTTGTTCATCTCGGGAGACCTCCACCCAGGCCACCAGGCCGGGCGCTGGTGTGTCGAAGGAAGCTCGGCGCGGATGGCGTCGCGGACGTTCTCGGGCAGCGGCGTGCTGCCCTCGTAGTCGTCGAGATAGTCCTCGAGCTGACCGATGAACTCGTCGGTGCGTGTCATGCCGTGCCTCGCGTGATGATCGGCTGCAGATCGGCCTCGATGGCCGAGCGCAGATGCTGGAGTGCGTAGTGGAGCCGAGAGCGTGCCGTGCCGGCGGGCGTCCCCATCCGTTCGGCGGCCTCGGTCGGGCTCAGGCCCAGGTAGTGGACCAGGACGACGACCGTCCGATGCTCGACGCTGAGACGCCGGAAGGCGCCGTCGAGCTGGTCCTGGGTGGCGATGCGCGAGGTCGAGTCCGGGACGCCGTCGCCGCGCGTACCGGAAGCAGCTGCAGGTTGCCGCGGTGACGTCGTTCGCGGCGCGCCTCGGCGTAGCAGGCATTGACGAGGAGCCGATGGGTCCAGGCCTCGAACCGATCGGGATCCCTGAGCTGCGGGAGATGCCGCCAGGCATCGAGCAGCGCCTGCTGCGTGGCGTCCTGGGCGAGGTTCGTGTCACGCAGGATCCGTGCGTGCCACCGAGTGCAGGGAGTCGCCGATGCGCCCGACGAGCTCGTCGAACGCCTCTTCGTCTCCGTGCATCGCTCGCTCGACGAGCTCTCGCACTTCCTCACCCACTACGGTGCCGGCCGCGATCGCGGTCGGTCAGTGAGTATGAGAGCGCCTGCTCATCGAGCGTTCAATCGGGCATGGAAACGGCGGCCGCTCGATGCGGCCGCCGTGCGTCGGGTCGAGTCAGAGGCGTGAGTGGCGGGTCTTCACCGCTCCCCGTCAACCTGGCTCGGACCGGCCAGGCCACCGTGAAGCGGGTAGCCGGACTGGCTGACCTCGCCGAGCTGGCTCGGACCGGCGAGGCCGCCGTGCAGCGGGTAGCCGGACTGGCTGACCGCGCCGAGCTGGCTCGGTCCGGCGAGTCCGCCGTGCAGAGCGTAGCCGGACTGGCTGACTTGGCCGAGCTGGCTCGGTCCGGCTAGTCCGCCGTGCAGCGGGTAGCCCGCGCCGTAGCTGGTGTACTCGAAGACCGAGATGCGGCTCGGCCCGGCGAGCCCGCCATGCTGCGGGTAGCCTGCGCCGTACTGGGCCTGGACGAGCGGGACGTCGTCGAACGCGCCGGAGTTCCAGGCGCCCAGCGCGATGACGGAGACGATGATCGCCATCCCCAAGACTGCCACGGTGGCGAATGCCTTGACTCCGAATGAGGCCACTGGGCGAGAGGGAACTGCACTGATGGGTGCGGCCATGTTCGTGCTCCTTGACTGACTGGCCTGACGCTGCTGCGTCTGCGGCGCGATGGCAGGGAGCACGATCCCGGAGGGCGATCGACGGGGGGTCGACGCCGGCTCTACGCTCGCTCTATTGAGCGGCGAGGCAATCGACCGAGCGTCAGCGCCAGCAGTGATCGTCGGGCAGGGGATCGTCGAACGCGTGGGCGTCCGCCATCCGTTCGGTCGGGTAGCACGGCACGATGACGGTGCCTTCGTTGATCTGCTTCCGGGCTGCGTTGATCTCCCCGATGAAGTCGTTCACGTAGCCGCCGCTGTAGGAGAGATCGACCGCCCGCGAGGCGAGATCGTACGCACGCTTCCCCGGCACGAACCCGCCCTTCGTGAAGTCCGCAATGATGTCGTGCGTGGCGATGTCAAAGTGCTTGATGACAGACGTGAGGATGTGGCGGCGCCAGGCTTCCGGGTTGACGGCGCCCGGAAGCATCTGGACCGTGTGGTATTGGTCGCTGTCGACGCCGATCGCCCAGAGCTGCCGCTCGTCCGTAGACAGCTCCGTCGCTGCCTCGAAGACGCCCACGCCTGCGCCCCCAGCCGCGTGGAACACGACGTCGGCTCCAGCCTCGTACATCCGGGTCGCCGTCTCCTCAGCGCCAGCGGCGTCAACGAAGCCGCCGTAGTTACCCGACTCGGCGAGGTAGTCGAACAGCACCTCGATGTCCGGATCGACCGACCGGGCGCCGGCCTGGAAGCCCGCGTGGAATGCCCAGATGTCCACGCCGTCCATGCCGCCAACGAAGCCGATCGTGCCGGTGCGCGAGGTGAGGGCCGCAGCGACCCCGGCGAGGTACGAGCTCTGGTTGTCAGCGAACTGCATGTACGACACATTGTCTCCGCCGGCTACCGGGTCGTAGAAGACGAACTTCGTGTCCGGATACTCCGCGGGGATCACGTCGGAGGACGGCACATTTCCAGCGATCACGACGAGATCTGCACCGCCCTCGGCCAACGCGCGCAGCTCCCGATCGCCCTCTGCCGCGGCTTGGTTGTAATGGAGCTCCTCCCCCACCAGGCCGAACTCGGAGACCGCTCGATCGAAGCCGGCCTCGTTGATTGAGTCGATCTCGCCGGCTCCGCTGTGGAGGATGGCGACATGCTGCGGCCCGTCGAAGAGCCCGGCCCAGCTCGCGAACCCGATCCCACCGATGGCGAGCACGATGACGGCGGCGAGGGCCACCAGGCGGGTTCGGGCCCGCCGCTCGAGACGGCGCTCTGCGTCGACGCGCGTCTGCTCGGATTCCTCCTCGATGCGGCGCCGGTCGAGCCCGGCGACGAGGAACTCGCGCTGCCGCTCGTTGATCTGCACGGAAGCGTCGGCGATCCACGCCTCGAATTCCGTAAGGCGTGTGCCCGTCAACAGGTAGTCGGGGTGCTTTCCAGCCGCCTGCCAGTCGTCCGTCGCGGCCGCGAAGTGCCTGGTACCGCTGAAGCGCGGTGCGGTGCCGGTCGATCCAGCCGGCCAGCCGGTCCCACTCACGGAAGAGCGACTCGTGGGCGACCTCGACCGTCGCCTGAAGCGTCGTTGCGTCGCGATCGAACGACAGCAGGCGGCGCTCCCCGAATGCGTCGAGGACCGTCGACAGGGCCACCGGGTCGAGTTCGAGGCTCGTAAGATCCGACAGCGGCAGCCGCCGGCGCGACTCCGATGTGCCCACGCCGAGCTGCACGAGGTGCAGGAACACCTGCATCGCCACCTCCTGCTCGTCGCGGCTCAAGCCGGCATAGATCGCTTCAGCGCTTCGGGACAGCACGCCTCGAATCCCGCCGAGCACGCGATACCCATCGAGGGTCAGTGCCGCGCCGTTCCGCTGATCGAAGAGCTCGGTGAGGGCGAACTCGAGCAGCGGAAGCGTCCCCGTCCGGTCCCCCGCATCGGCGACCAGCGCGGCGAGGAGTGGTTGCTCGACGTCGATGCCACCCCGTTTGGCCGGACCGACGACCACCGCCTCCAGCTCGTCGGCCGTCATCGGGAGCGCGTTCTCGACGCCAGGGGTGAAGACCCGGGCGAAATCGGGATGGAGCAGCGGGCGATCGTAGTAGTCGGCACGAAGCGCCAGTAGCACGGTGACCTGGCTATCCGGCTCGGAGACCGCTCGCGTGATGACGCCGAGGAACTGTTGGCGAGCGGCCTCATCGGCGATCGTGAACAGCTCCTCGAACTGGTCGATCACCAGGAGCATACGTCCGCCTGCGGGAAGGATGGGCAACACCGTGCGCGCGGTGTCGGGCGCCGCAGCATCGCCAAGGAGGGAGGCGAGGCCGTTCCCGACGGCCGCTGCCGACAGGGCCGCCCTGAGCTCGGCGAGCGGGCTGGCGCCCGGGTCCATCTGAGCGATCGTCCAGCGCTCCGATCCGGGGATGGCCCCCTCCCGCAGCCGAGGGAGCAGGCCCGCGGCCACCGCGCTCGACTTCCCCGACCCGGATGGCCCGACGAGGGCGATGAGTCGCGAGTTCGTGCCCAGAGCAATCAGGAGCCGGTCGACGAGCGCGTCACGCCCGAAGAAGTCGGGGGCATCGGCCTCGGTGAACGACCGAAGGCCCTTGTACGGATTGCGCTGCGACGCATCAGCCGCCAGCTCACCCGGATGGGGCAGGAGCGACGGGTCATGGAGCAGGATCCGCTCCTGGAGTCGCTGCAGCGACGGCGACGGATCGAGCCCGAGCTCGTCAGCAAGCACCGTTCGGAGCTGCTGGTAGGTCCGAAGCGCCTCGGGATGGCGCCCGCTGCGATAGAGCGCGAGCATCAGGAGCTCCCGGGAGCGTTCGCGCAGCGGATCGTCGCGGATGGCGGCGTCCAGCATCGGGACGACCTCGGAGGCACGCCCGGCCTCGAGCTCCGCTGCCGCCACCTGCTCGATCGCGTCCAGGTGGAGGTCACCGAGTCGGCGGATGTAGGGCTGAGCGAACTCCTCGTAGGCGAAGTCCGACAGCGCGGGGCCGTGCCACAGGCGCAATGCGGTCCGCAGCACCTCCGCGCCACCGGCGAGGTTGCCGACGCGAATCAGCCGGCTCCCATCGTCGACGAGCCGCTCGAACCGCCTGGCATCGATTGTCTCCGGGTCGGTGTCGAGCTGGTACCCCGGAGCCCGGGTGGCCAGCACCTGCCGTCCGCCGATCGATTCCAGCGCCCGACGGAGTTCCGACACGTAAATCTGGATCGAGTGCGCTGCCGTGCGCGGGGGATGCTCGCCCCACAGCAGGTCGATGAGCCGATCGACCGGGACGATCTCTCCCGCGTGCAGCAGCAGGATCGCGAGGAGCGCCCGCTGCTTCGGCGGGCCGAGCTCGGCGACCAGCCCGTTCGCGGACACCGCGAGTGCCCCCAGAAGGCGAAAGTCCATTGCGTCCGCCGTCACTGGCGGGTTCCTCCGTTCACGATCACCGCGCTGCTGCTCGCAACGATGGGTGGCCGTGCTCTACCAGCGCTCTACGGTGGACGGGACCGTGCGCGCCGGCGGGCATTATGCCGTGTGCTTGCTCCCTGTGCGTTCAAGGCATCGGCCGGGCCGCTCGAGGAGTGGTGAAGCTGACCGGGGGGCGGCCCGTGCGGGCCGCCCCCCGGATCGGTCTACTCGCCGAGGGTCATCGAGCCGAGCATGGCTCGCAGCTCATCAACGTCATCGGCCGGGGTCTCCGGGTAGTACGCGCCACTCACGGCGAAGATCTCACCGTCCTGGTCAACGAACCACACCTCATCGATGGCGCCTGGGCCTAGGGGGTGCCACATCTGGCAATCCGTCGCGTCACCGAAGGTGCAGAACTTGCCCGCGTCACAGTCGAATCCAGCGGCGGTGTGGCCAATGTCCTCAGGTACGTGCAGCGTGATCGACTTCCCGGGATGCCCGTCCACGGTGACGTCCACCGGCTCCGAGGCATCGCGCGACGCCTGGCTGGCGAGAGCGGCCACGATCTCCTCGAGGGTGGTGGCCGGGGCGTCGGGCCAGGTCGACTGCCACTGGCATGGGTCCCCCGGAACATAGAAGTCGAAGCCGGTCCATGGCCCGATCAGGAACGCTCCATCCGGCGGCTCGCTGTTCTCGTTCTTGACGAGGATTCTGTCGTCTGGCGGTACCAGCCAGGGGCCGGGATAGTGACGGTGATCCCTCCCTCGGGAGAGAAGAGGTACGGGCCTTCGTCGAGGTCTCCGCCGCGGCGGACGGCGACGGCTCGGGCGTTGCGGTCGGCTCGGCGACAGACGGCTCTGGCGTGAAGTCGTCCCAGCCCCCTGTTCCGCCGCGGTCAGCAACCGATGAGCTGGGCCCGACGAGTGCGACGACGACCACGGCAGCGGCCCCGAGGCCGATACCGACATCTTGTTCATGGTTGATGTCCTCCGCGCCGGCCACCAGGTGGCTCGACGCTGTGGGGTCGTGTCGAGCTGGTCCAGCACGACTGCCGAGGACTCGGTCCGCCGACTCGTTCTCGTCTGTCCGCAGCCACGACCGGACGATGCGCGTGACGTCTCGCTGGGCACTCATTGGGCAGCCTCCCTCGCCGGTGGGCGAGCGTCGGCCTCGAGAGCCGCGCGGAGCCCGCGCATCGCATGGTGAAGTCGTGAGTGGGCCGTGCCGACCGGGATGCCGAGCAGCTCGGCGACCTGGTGGACCGGCAGGTCGAGGTAGTGGTGCAGGACCACCACCGCGCGATGATCGATGGATAGGCGGCGGAAGCCGCTCTCGAGCTGGTCTCGGTCGATGACCGAGTTCAGCCCATCGACCCCGGTCGGCTCGTCAGCCGGCAGAAGTCGAAGGTTGGGTGCCCAGCGGCGCTCCTTCCGGCCCTCGGCGTAACAGGCGCGCACGAGGATCCGATACGACCAGGCCTCGAAGCGGGCCGAGTCGCGGAGCTGTGGAAGGTCTCGCCAGATGGTGAGCAGCGCCTGCTGCGTCGCATCCTCGGCGAGGTCGAGATCGCGCAGGATCCTGCGCGCCACGGCCAGGAACCGGTCCGCGATCTCGGCGGCAAGGATGGCGTACGCCCCCTTGTCACCTCGCTGGGCTCGGACCACGAGATCGGTATCCATCGGCCTCTTTCGTATGACCGCATCGGATGAGACCGATGCGTTCACACGGTATGGGTCGGCGGCGCCGATGGGAACTTCAATCTTCGGTTCTGAGCCCTATCTCGGAGCCCACGCCGGGAACTCCCCGTTCGCCAGCCATCGCAGCCCGGTTCCGTCGGCGTTTACGACAGAGATCGCGTACGAGCCCTGATCGAAGACCACGAGCTGAGAGCCGTCCGGCGACCAGTCGAACCAGGAGTAGTCTCCGTCCTCTGTAAGGTCACGCCGGCCGGACCCATCGGCGCTCACAATAACCACATCACGCCCCGTTTCCTTCCAGTCGATCATGGCGACGGCCGTGCCGTCCGGCGACCAGGCAAGGCGCTCGTCCGGGCTCGACCAGTCGCAGCAACCGCCGTCCCATGGCTCCACCAGTTCGCCGGAGGCCCTTGCCGTCGGCGTCTTTGCGCGCAGGCCAGATGCTAGATGTGGCGCCTGGTCTCTTTCGTCGCCGGCGCATCGCCAGCGTGAAGGCGATTGCGAGTTGTCGGAGCGACCATCGGCCAATCGGAGAGGACCTGGTGTCCGGGTTCGGCTCGGACCCGAGTGCCAGACGAGCTCGCTGCACAGGCCACTGGTCACCACCGAGCAGTTCGACGACAACGCGGCGGTCGCCCGACCCGTCGACGTTCAGCACGACCACTTGCCGGGTCCCCGGGTAGTCAATGGCGGCCATGCGCTGCCGTCAGGCGACCAGGCCGCTCGACGTAGTGGGTCGCGCCGATCACGCGCGACTCCGCATCGTCGATGTCGATCAGAAACAGACTTGTCGGCTGGGACCTGACGAGTGGATTCAGGGCCGCGCGCCAATGCAGCTCATCCTCACCAGCGATCACGAGGAGCTGAGACCCATCCGGCGACCACGCCACCGTGCCTGATGTACATCGCTGCCAGCTCTGTCACCACTCGACTTCGGCCGGGTCAGGCCCGTGAGGTTGTTGACGGTCCAGTCGTCACTTCGATCGTCGTGCGAGGTAGAGGGGCGATCGAAAGCCATATGGAGACGAAGCGATCCGGGGCCATCGCGACCAGTCGAGCGCGGCAGAGCCCCATCCCCGTGCTCGCGTCCAGCGGCAGGCTCACCAGCTGCCGCAGGCCACTCCCGTTGCGGTTCATGATGTAGATGCCCGGGGCATCTACTGAACCAGCCGGAACCGCAATCCGGCTCCCTTCAGGCGGAACGCGCGTCAGCGAACCGGCTCGTCGAGCTCATATTGCGGCGATTGTCCGGGAACGATTCCACGAGAGCGCCGCCACTCGTCGCCCGGAGGCATGGCCAGCAGAGCCGGCGCACCGCCGTCGCTCGAGACGGCGGCGATGTTGACTCCCTCGGCCGTCATCCCGCGATCGGGGTACGCGGCGCGGACGAAAGCGACGTCGCCCCGGTCGGTGATGGATCGAGTCGCGCCCGGGACACCTTCGCCCGCGCCGCTCGGCGGCCCGATGACCCTGGATGCCCACGATGACCGCCAGGATCGTCGCCGCGACACCGAGCCCGAACGCGATCGCCGGGCTCGCGTCGACAATCCGCCACGCTGTCCTCGGCCAGTGCTGCTGCGGCGTCGCATCGAGGTCGGCAACGATGCGGGCGAGGACGCTATCGGGGTCCTCCGCGGCCGGCGCCGTCGCGAGCCAGCCTTCCACAAGGTCCGTGAAGTCGTGGTAGCTCTGCGTCACCAGACCGCCCTCCCCTCGGCCGGGCGGGCATCGGCCTCGACGGCGGAGCGCAGCGCGCGCATCGCGTAGTGGAGCCGCGAGGCGGCGGTCCCGACCGGGATGCCGAGGGCATCAGCGATCTCGTCCATCGACAGGTGCCGGTAGTGACGAAGCACCACGACCGCGCGGTGGTCGAGCGACAGCCGGCGGAACGCACGCTCGACCTCGTCGCGGTCGATCACCGCGCCTGTAGGGTCCGGCGTCTGAGACTCGTCGGGACCGAACTGGCCGATCGCTGGCGCCCAGTGCCGGGTTCGCCGGCCCTCGGTGTAGCAGGCCCGTACGAGTAGCCGATAGGACCAGGCTTCGAACCGATCGGGCTCACGGAGGCGCGGAAGCCCTCTCCAGATGTTGAGCATCGCGCGCTGGGTCGCGTCTTCGGCCAGGAAGATGTCGCGCAGGATCCGATGTGCGGTCGAGAGGAACATGGGCGTCAGCCCGCCGGCCAGGCGCGTGAAGGCCTCCTGGTCGCCCGCCTGTGCTCGAATCACGGTCTCTCGGTCCATACCTGCGTCTGTTCTGGCACGAATCGGTCACCGTGCCTACCTGTCTGTCGCGACGACGGACGTGATCCTTCAAAATGGGCTGGACGCGGCCGTCGTGGGCCTTTGAAGGCAAGGAGCGGGATGGAGACCTGGCAGGCGATCAATGGGGTGCGCGTCGTGCGCAAGTTCAGCGACGAGCCGATCGCGGACGAGCACCTCGACCGCATCCTCAACGCGGGGCGGCGGACGGGCAGCTCGAAGAACGACCAGCACTGGGCGTTCATCGTGATCCGCGACCGAACGCACCTGGGGGAGCTGACTGCGGTCGGCCACTACGCCGATCACCTGGCGGGCGCGACCGTGGCTATCGCGATCGTCACGCCGGACGCATCGGGCCATTACAACAACTCGGTGATGTGGGACGCCGGGCGCGCGGCCCAGAACATGGTCCTCGCCGCCTGGGACCTCGGGATCGGCAGCGTGCCCGCCACGGTATACGACCACGAGCTGGCGTCACGCCTGCTCGGTCTGCCCGACGACCGCCGATGCGACTTCCTGCTCTCGTTCGGCCATCCGGCCGACCCGACGAAGCTCACGCGCACCGAATCGCGCCGGCGGCCGCGTCGAGCTCGACGAGCTCGTCCACGAGGAGCGCTGGTAGGAGCCTCCAGCTTCAGTCTTCGAGCTGGGAGCAGATCTCCGGGTCGGCGCAGTAGGCGGGGATGCCGCCGACGATGGTGGCGATGACCGTCATGGCCCGGATCTCGTCGGGCGTGGCGCCAGGACGTCGCCGCTCAGGATCGTGACGTCGCCCAGCGTGCCAGGCGCCAGGTGGCCGCGGCGGGACTCGTCGCCCAGGGCGTAGGCCGCATCCACGGTCACCGCGCGCAACCCCTGCTCGGCGGTCAGCAGCTGGTCGAGCACCCACGGCGGGGTCTCCGGGTTCGCCCGGCCACGGCCATCCATCCCGCCCGCGATCTGGTCCACGGGCCGGCCGATGTCATCGGCCAAGGCGAAGTCCGGGAAGATCCACGGCGCGTCGGACGCCGCCGCGACGTGCAGCCCGGCGTCCACGAAGTCTCGCCACCGGGCGAGCCAGCCGGTCTCTTCGCCGGGGTTGTCGGGCCCGAAGTGGCCCAGGTACTCCGCCTCGAGCACCCAGTCGGCCGCCGCCCCGTCGAGGTGGATCACGGTGGCCAGGTCCATGGCGACCATGCGGGCGAGCTGGTCATCGGTCACCTGGATGGCGTGGTCGATGCGGTGGTGGAGCGGGTTCGGACCGGTCGGCGCCGAGCGCCGCCTCGAACGCGTCGAGCACCATCTCGTGGGCCTCGGTGCTGACAGTGTGGACCGAGACCTGCCAGCCTGCCTCATTCGCGCGGCCGATGGTCTCGGTCAGCTCGGCCGGCTCCCAGTGGAAGATCGTGCCCCACCCGTTGTCGAGGGTGATCTTCAGGCCTTGGACGCGGAGGAGGTCGCCCACCGGCCCTGGCTCGCGATCGGCGTACCAGTCGCCGTAATGCTGGCCGTCCGGCGCCGGCGCGTTCAGGGCGAGGTAGGCGTCGACGCGGATCGGGAGCGCGTTCTGGTCAGCGAGCGCGATGAGCTCGTCGAGCTTGCCGGCGTCGTTCCACTGCTCGGAGATCGAGGTCCAGCCCCGCGCGAGGGCGGCCTCCATGGCCTCAGCCGCCGACTCCACACCGTAGACGCCGCGGTCCCCGATCCAGTGGGAGTGGGCGTCGATGAATCCGGGGTACGCCACGTTCTAGCCGATGTCGACGACCGGAACCTCGTTACCGGCGAGCGCCTGGACCTCCTCCCGACTGCCGACCGCGGTCACCAGCCCATCCTCGATGAGGAGGGCCTCCGCTACGGGCGGCTCATCCATCGTGATGATCCGGCCGACGATGACGAGGGACCCGGCGACCGACGGGGTAGCGCTCGGGGCCGCGCTCAGCGCCGAGGAGCCGCTCGGCGACGAGCCCGGTGGCGACGAGGAACTGGTGCTGCTCAGGACGCAGCCGGGGACGATGGCGAGCACCATCACCGCGGCCGGCAGCCATGCGCGAATAGATCGACTCAATCGTCGAGCTCGGAGCAGATCTGCGGATCGGCGCAATAGGCGGAGCTGCCTCCGACGATGGTGGCGATGACCGTCATGGCCCGGATCTCGTCGGGCGAGGCGTCCACGATGTCGCCGCTCAGGATCGTGACGTCGCCGAAGGTGCCCGGCGCCAGGTGGCCGCGGTTCGCCTCGTCGCCGAGCGCCCAGGCCGCGTCCAGGGTCACGGCGCGCAGTCCCTGCTCGGCGGTCAACAGCTGGTCCTCCAGGTACGGGGGCATTACCGGGCTCAAGCGAGTACGCCCGTCGATCCCGGCGGCGATATGGTCGACGGGTCGGCCAATGTCATCGGTCAGCTCGAAGTCGGGAAACGTCCACGGGGCGTCGGTTGCCGAGGCGACATGCAGCCCTGCGTCCACGAAGTCTCGCCACCGCGTGAGCCAGCCGATCTCCTCGCCGGGGTTGTCCCGATCGAACTGGGGCAGGGAATCATCGTATGTCAGCCAATCGGCGGCGCCATCCAGGTGGATCACCGTGGCGATGTCCATTGCGACCATGCGGGCGAGCTGCTCGTCGGTCACCTGGAGGGCGTGCTCGATCCGGTGATGGAGTGGATTCGGCCCTGTTGGACCGACCGATGCCTCAAAGGCGTCGAGGACCAGGTCCTGGGCGGCGGAGCTCATGGTGTGGACCGATACCTGCCAGCCGGCATCGTTCGCCCGGCCGATCGTGGCGGTGAGATCCGCTTGATCCCAGAGCACGGTCGCGCCCGAGCCATCGTCAAGGTGGATCTTCAACCCCTGGACCCGGAGGTGGTCGTCGACAGGACCGGGGTCGCGCGACGCGTACCAGTCGCCGTAGAAGTCCTTGCCGAAGTTGAGGGCGAGGTAGGCGTCAACGCGAAGCGGGAGGGCGCCATCCGCGGCCAGGCTCTCCAGCTCATCGAGCTTCTCCTGGTCGATCCACTGCTCCGAAATCGAGCTCCAGCCGCGGCTGAGGGCTGCATCAATGGCCTCGGCCGGTGACTCGAGGCCGTAGTAGTTGCGGTCGCCGATCCAGTGGGCGTGGGCGTCGATGAAGCCGGGATAGGCCACGTTGGAGCCGATGTCCATGACCGGCAGCCGGTCACCAGCGAGCGCCAGCACGTCGTCCCGGGAGCCGACGCAGGTCACCCGGCCATCGAGGATGAGCAGCGCCTCCGCGGTGGGCGGATCGTCCATCGTGACGATCTTGCCGACGATCACGAGATCATCCCGCTCGGAGCCTGCGGGGCCAGCGGTGGTCGTCGGTGCTGGAGTCGCTCCGTCGGTGCATGACCGCGAAGTCGTGGAGCTCGTGCCAGCGAAGACACAGCCGGTGATGAGGGCGAGCACGAGGGACGTAGCCGAGAACGAGCCGAACCCCCGGCGGGACGCGGACATGGGGCACCTCTCTACGGGGGTTCGTCGGCGGCCGGTCGGGCCGCACGAGCATCGGTCCACCAGCGGAGCCGAGACCGGTTACTAGTAGGAGCGTTCAGCGGGGCGGGTTTGTTCAATCCCCCGCTCTGGGCGAGAGAGCGGGCGGCCGTCGGGGCCGCCCGCTCACCGGTGTGGATCAGGGCAACCCCGAAGGTGGCCCAGGGACGAGCTGCGGCGAGGGCTACGGCCCTCAGTCGACGGCGTCCTCGGGATGCAGTTGCACGGTGGCCATGACTTCCTCGAACCAGGCCAGGTCGTAGGTGGCGGGCGCGCCGTCACCGGTGTAGAGCTGGATCCAGTAGCCGCGGCCAGCGGCTGTGACGACCGCCTGGGTGCAGCCGATCAGCCCGGTGCCGCCGTCGACGGTGACCGGCTCGGTCGTGTCGCACCCCTCGTCGGGGGAGGCCATCTGCTCGGCGAGCCAGTCCTCGGGCGTGGAATCGCCGATCGGCTGCGAGGCGATGATCAGGAACAGGCTACTGGTCAGTGTCGGGTCGTACAGGGTGTCGACTTCGGGACTTCCGAAGAGGAGCGGGAACGGGCTAGTTGTCCAGGGCTCGGTCGCCGCTTGCGCGGTCCATCCCTCGGGGTACGACACCGAATACCCATGCTGCGTCGAGGTGAAAGTCTGGGTCAGGGGCGGGGGCGATGCGGGCGGCGACGGGGATGGTTCAGGGCTGGCGGTTGGCTCGGCGACAGACGCCACCGGCGCCTGGCTGGGGGCACCGCCGGTACCCCCGGAGGGCGAACCTAGGAGCTGAGCGCCGACGATGAGTGCGACGACCACGGCGGCAGCGCCGAGGCTGATGGTGACGATCTTGTTCATCTCGGGAAGCCTCCACGGGCCGATGATGACCCGTTGTCCTGTCTGTTCAGTGCGATCGCGGACCGCGTCGAACGACTCGTAGGGCAGCTCGGTCGGGCCATCCTGAAGGAAGTCGTTGAGCTGTCGATCGAGGTCGTTGTGCGCGGTCATGCCATTCGCTCCTGGGATGTCGGGGGCTTCCGAGCCTCGGCATCGAGGCTGGCCCGGAGCGCCCGCTTGGCGTGGTGCATGCGGGACTTCACGGTCCCGAGGGGGATACCGATGCGAACCGCCACCTCGGGCAACGGAAGGCCGAGGTAGTGGTGGAAGACCAGGACGGCGCGCTGCTGGACGGTGAGCCGCCGGAAGGCACGCTCGAGCTGGTCTCGGTTGTCGACGGTTGCGTACTCGTCGGTCCCGTGCACGGGCTCGACGGAAAGGAGCCGGATCCCGTCCGACCACTGCCGGCGACGCCTGGCCTCGGCGTAGCAGGCGTTGGTCAGGATCCGATGGAGCCACGGCTCGAAGCGCTCGGGGTCCCGCAGGGCGCGAAGCTCGCGCCAGGCGGTCAGCAGCGCCGACTGGACCGCGTCGTCAGCAAGGTCGAAGTCGCGCAGGATCCTGAACGCGATCGCCATGCATCGGTCGCCGGTCAGGCGCGCAAGGGAATCGAAGGCCTCTCGATCGCCTCGCTTCGCCTGGTCCACCAGCTCTGCGTGCACCCGTCCCTCCGTGCCGAGGTTCTTGTCGCGCCCGGTCTGGGCGCAATCGGACTGGAGAGTGGTCGAGGCAGCCTATCGGTTCAATCTCGAAGCCCGTGGCGGCTCAGCCTAGCCGCACACCTCGGTGTCCGAGCAGTGGACGACGGTGCCGTCGACGATCGTGGCGATGACCTCCATGGCCCGGATCTCGTCGGGAGTGGCGTCGAGGACATCGCCCGACAGGATGGTGATGTCACCCAGCGTGCCCGGCGCCAGGTGGCCGCGCTGAGCTTCGTCGCCGAGGGCGTAGGCCGCGTCCAGGGTCACCGCGCGCAATCCCTGCTCGGCGGTCAGCAGCTGGTCGAGAACCCACTCCGGAGTCTCCGGGTTCGCACGGCCGCGGCCATCCATCCCGCCGGCGATCTGGTCGACTGGGCGCCCGATGTCTTCGGTCAGATCGAAGCCCGGAGCGATCCACGGCGAGTCGGTCGCCGCGGCGACGTGCAGGCCGGCGTCGACGAAATCGCGCCAACGCGCCAGCCACGCCACCTGTTCGCGGGTGTTGGGTTCGGGACCGAAGTACCCGAGATAGTCCCCCTCCAGCGCCCAGTCCGCCGCTGCCCCGTCGAGATGGATGACCGTGGCCAGGTCCATCGCGACCATGCGATCGAGCTGATCATCGGACACCTCGATCACGTGATCGACGCGGTGGTGGAGCGGATTCGGACCGCTGGGCCCAAGCGCCGCCTCAAATGCGTCGAGCGCCTTCTCCTGGGCCTCAGTGGTGACGCTGTGGACCGAGACCTGCCAGCCGGCCGCGTCCGCCCGGCCAATCGCTTCGGTCAGGGCGGCCTGATCCCAGGCGCTGTCGTCGGCGAAGATCTTGAGGCCCTGAACGCGCAGGCGGTTCCCGATGCGCCCTCGCTCGAGGTCCACGTCCCAATCGCCGGGGAAGTCAGCGCCGATGTTCAGGGTGACGAGATAGGCATCGACGCGCAGCGGCAGGCCACCCGTGGTGGCGAGGGCCGTGAGCTCGTCGAGGAAGTCTCGGACGACCATCTGCTCGGAGATGGATGTCCAGCCTCGGCGCAGCGCCGCCTCCATCGCCTCTTCCGCTGAGTCAATGCCGGCTAAGGAGCGACTGTGGATCCAGTGTGCGTGGGCATCGATGAATCCGGGGTAGGCCACGTTCTGCCCGATATCCATGACAGGCACCCCGTCACCGGCGAACGCCAGCACCTCTTGTCGCGAGCCGACGCAGGTCACCCGACCCTCCTGGATGAGGAGCGCCTCCGCGGTCGGAGGATCGTCCATCGTGACGATCCGGCCCACGATGATGAGGCTCCCGCGTGCCCCGGGAGAGGCAGCAGTGACCGCGTTGGTGGGTGCCGGAGAGGATCCGGTGGAGCAGCTCGCGCTGCTGCCGGCACAGGCGGTGACGAGGACGAGCAGAACCAGTGCAGCCGACAACGAACCGAACCCCCTGCGGGATGCGGACATGGGACACCTTCTTTGCGGCACAGGGCTACCGATGCGAGCGCTCGGGGAAGGCTACCGGTTCAATGTCGCTCACGGCGAAGAGAAGGCAGGCGGCCCGCTCGGGCCGCCTGAGTTCTGTGCCTATTCGCCGAAGGAGGCGGACTGGACGATGGCCTCGAGCTCCGCGATGTCCTCCGCGGGGGTTCCCGCGTAGTACTTCGTGTTCCAGGCCATGATCACACCGTCGACGTCGAGGATGTAGACGGTGTCGATCTCACCGAGGCCACTGTGATAGGCGCACGGGGCCTCGCCCTCTCCACCGCAACTCCAGCTGCCGCCGTAGCCAGGATCACACTCGGTGAAGTCAAGGCCCTCGGGAACCTCCAGAGTAATCGACTTCCCGGCATACCCGCCTAGGGTGATGTCGGCCGGCTCCGAGGCATCGCGCGACCCCTGAGCGGACAACGCGGCAACAAGCTCATCCACGGTGGTCGCGGGCGTCTCCGGCACCGTCGTCTCCCAGTGGCAGGCATCGCCGTACACGATGTACTCCGGCTGAGTGAAGGTGATAATGCCGATACCATCCGGCGGTTCGTGCTTGTCGTTCTTGGTCAGGATGCCGCCACCGACCTCCCCATACCAGTCCGGGGCTGGAATCGTGACGGTGAGCGGCGGGAAGTCGGCTTGCCCGTTCACAATCAAGAACGGGCCCTCGGGGAGGAGCCCGCACGGGAGTCGGCTCCGGCGTCGGAACCGGTGTCGGCTCGACGACGGACGGCTCTGGCGATGAGGTCGCTCCGGCGCCGGTTCCGCCGGGGTCAGGCGAACCGATGAGCTGGAAACCGATGAGAGCAACCACGACCACGGCGGCGGCACCGAGGGCGATGGTCAGCATCTTGTTCATGGTTGGGATCCTCCGCGCCGGCCACCACGTGGTGCGGCGCTGTGGGGTCGCTTCCGCCTGGTCCAGCACCGCCCCCGCGATGCGGGAGACGTCCTCGTGCCGGTCCTCGCGGAGCCACGACCGGATGGCGCGGTTGACGTCCCGGTCGGAGGTCTTGAAGTCGGTCATCGAGCCACCTCCCGGGCTGTCGGCTGCGCGTCGGCGATGAGCGCCGAGCGCAGCTGCCGCGTCGCGTAATGCAATCTCGATCCCACCGTCCCGAGCGGCGCGCCGACGATGTCGGCCACCCGGTCGAGCGGCAGGTCCAGGTAGTGGTGCAGGACCACCACCGTCCGATGGTTCATGGAGAGACGCCGGAAGGCACGCTCGAGCTGGTCGCGATCGACGACCGCGCTCGTGCCATCGACCACCATCGGTTCGTCAACCGATAGCAGCCTCAGGTTCGGTGCCCAACGGCGGGACTTCCGGCCCTCGGCGTAGCAGGCGCGCACGAGGAGCCGATACGACCAGGCCTCGAAGCGGGCCGGGTCACGCAGCTGGGGAAGGTTCTGCCAGACGCCCAGCAGCGCCTGCTGCGTGGCGTCCTCGGCCAGCTCAATGTCGCTCAGGATCCGGTGCGACACCGCCAGGAACCGATCCGCGATGGCATAGACCAGGTCGGCAAATGCCTCCTGGTCGCCGCCCTGTGCACGTGTCACGAGTTCGGTGTCCATGTCCCCTTCCAAGGGTTGCGGCGTCGGTTCAGACCGACGCTACAAACGGTATGGGCTGCGCCAGACCGATAATTTTCAAATCGATCGCGGATCGCGCCGACACGCGCAGCACATGAGGACGATGGCGACGTCCGAGCCATCGCGGGTCGAGGCCCGTGGATTCGCGGCAGCCTATGGGCTCGCCGGCTCACTCGGGCCGGGAGATGCACTCGGTTCGATGCGAGTGAGCGTCGAGCCGCCGAAGGGGATCCAGTCGCCGCGTTGCTCGGTCATCACGAGCTCGCCGCGCTCCTCGTCGTAGGTGAACGTGAGGCCGCCGCCGCCCAAGACGCTGCCCATCGGAAGGTCTGCCCACTCCAGGTCGATCCGGGTACCGACCATGCGCCCGCTGGCGGCATTCGCAAACCCGGGTTGCCCGGTCTGCCCGGGCTCGATGTCGTCGATCTCGGTCCCGAACCACCACACGCAATCGCCGACCTGGCGGATGTAGTAGACCCCGCCCTCACTCCCGCGCCAGGCGCCGGTCAGCTCGCCGACATCCGTGGGATCGTCCGTGGCGCACGCGATCGCCGAGAGGTCGGTGGCGGTGGTGGTGTTCGTACCCGCGCTGGGCGAGGGAGCGGGCGAAACGGAGCTGTCCCGTCCGGATGGGCTAGTCGCATCGTCGCCGCAGCCGGCGAGTGCCAGCGCGATGGGAAGCGTGACGAGCGCGATGGCCGTCCTTCTGGCTGCAACCATGCAAGCGTCCTCCGGCTCGGGACCGTTCCCCACGGGCAGCCGTGGCGACGTCGAATGAAAGCCGATGGAGCATACGCCTGCTGTTTTGGAGTGAGATCGCAGGCGGCCCGCGCGGGCCGCCCGTCATCGATCTACTGGTCGAACGTCATCGACTCGAGGATGGCGTGCAACTCGTCGAGGTCCTCTGTCGGAGTTTCGGCGTCATAAATCGCATCGACCACGATCAGCTCCCCCTCCACGTCCAGGATCCATAGCTCGTCGGTCTGGCCAGGGCCCTGGTGGTAGCGCGACGGGCCGTCGCTCACTGGATCTCCGCCGCCCGCCCAGCTGGCGAATTGGCCTTCGTCGCATTCGGTGAAGGCTTCTCCCTCGTACTCGGCGTCATCGGGCACGTGGACGGTGATCGACTTTCCGGCGTACCCGTCTACCGTGATGTCCACTGGCGCGGAGGCATCGCGGGACGCCTGGTCCGTCATGGCGGCCACGAACTCGTCGACCGTGGCGGCAGGGGTTGCCGGGATCGTCGAAGACCACTGGCAGGGGTCTCCGTACACGTAGAACTCTCCAAAGAACGGCCCGAACAAGGCGGCAGTGTCGCCGCTCTTGACGATTAATCCTCCGTTCCGGTCCCCGGACCAGTCAGGTGCCGGGATCGTGACCGTGATCTGCGGCCCGCCGAGGGGATTCACGAAGAGGAAGGGCCCCTGGGGGAGCTCGCCTTCGGGTGCACTCGACGGCTCGGCCACCGACGGCTCCGGCGTATCGGTCGGCACGGCAACCGACGCCTCGGGCGTCAGGCTGGGCGCACCGCCGAGACCCCCGGATGGCGAACCCAAGAGCTGCGCGCCAACGAAGAGGAGGACGACTACGGCGGCGGCGCCGAGGCCGACAGTGACGAACTTGTTCATGAAAGGGATCCTCCACTCGGGCCAGCGGGCCCGGCGTTGCGGCCTCGTATCGACCTGCTCCATCACACGGTCCAGGACGGTGTCCGGATCGAGGAAGTCATCGGGCGAATCGAGCCATGACTCGACGATATGGGTGAAGGGGGCGTGGTCTTCTTTGGTCATCCGACGGCCCTCCCGACGCCCGGTCGAGCATCGGCTTCGAGCGCAGCGCGCATCTGGCGCAGCGCGTAATGCAGGCGCGAGGCGGCGGTGCCGACCGGAATGTCGAGCGCCGCCGATACCTCCTCGAGCGACATGTGGCGGTAGTGGCGCAGCACGACCACCGCGCGGTGGTCGAGTGAGAGTCGACGGAAGGCGCGTTCGAGCGCATCGCGGTCGAGCACTGCGCCCGCCTCGTCCGCGCGCCCGCTGCTCGATCGCCGGATGGAGGCTGATGGGCTGCGCCCACCGTCCTGCCTTCCGCCCTTCCCGGTAGCAGGCACGGACGAGGAGCCGATACGCCCACGCCTCGAACCGTTCCGGGTCGCGAAGCTGCGGGAGCCGCTCCCAGATGGTCAGCAGGGACTGCTGCGTGGCGTCCTCGGCCAGGTCGGCGTCGCGCAGGATCCGGTACGCGACCGACAGGAACGAGGGCGTCACGGCGGAGGCCAGGCGGGCGAACGCCTCCCGGTCTCCACGTTGAGCGCGACTCACGAGCTCGATGTCCATGCCTTCCTCAGTTGTGGCACGGAACCGCCTCCCGTGCCTACTGAGTTTGAGCCTGGGAGGGGCAGAGACTTTCAATCCAGCCCGTGGCGTGGCGAGGGAGGCGATCACACCGCCCGAGGCTCGTCAAGGGACCCGGCAGATCTCGCTGTCGGAGCCGGAGACGACCTGGCCCGTCAGGATCGTCGCGCCAGCCTCGCCTGCCCTCAGCTCGAGTCCGTTCGTCAAGGGATAGATGCGGGCGGCCCGTCGGGGCCGCCCGCCGTATCGGTCCGGAACCGGGAATCGGTCAGGGGAACTCGAAGGTGGCCGACTCGACGAGGGTCCGCATCTCCTCGAGGAGCTCAGTAGGGGTTTCGGGCAGATAGGATGCGCGGATTTCCACGATGGAGCCGTCCACGTTGACGAACCAGAAGTCGTCGATCTGGCCCGGGCCCTGGTGCCACTGCCATCGTTCGCCGTCCTCGTTCGTGAAGCTGACGAACTCCCCGTCGTCGCAATCGGCGAAGTCGGCGTCATCCGGAACGTGGAGGGTGATCATCTTTCCGGCATACCCGCCCAGGTTGACGTCCACCGGTTCCGAGGCATCCCGAGATGCCTGGGCCGCGAGCGCGGCGACGATCTCCTCGACTGTGGTGGCGGGCGCCTCCGGCCTGGTCGACGTCCACTGACACGGATCTCCGGGCACGGAGAAACCCGTCTCTGGCGACAAGGAGCCCGGCAGCACCAAGGCTTCCGGCATGTTGTCCCGCCCCTCGCCCTTCTCGAGCCACTGCACCTCAGCAAATTCCGTGTTGTAGATCCACCCGGGCGCCGAGATGGTCATCGTGATCGACGGCGCATCCTCATAGGGCGACTCCCAGACGAGGAGCGGGCCGTCGGGAAGGAATCGCATCGGCCGAGCTCGACGGCTCGGCGAGCGACGCCTCCGGGGTATCGGTTGGCTCGATGCCCGGTCCGCCGACGTTGGACGACCCGATGAGCCGAGAGCCAAGGAAGAGGAGGACGACCACGGCGGCCGCGCCGAGGCCGATGGTGACGAACTTGTTCATGGTGGGTGTTCTCCACAGGCCGGAGATGGCCCGCTGTCGTTTGTCTTCAATCTCGGCACGGACCGCGTCGTAGACCTGGTCCTGCAGCTCCTCCTCGCCTTCGAGGAGAAAGCCGTGGATCAAGCGTTCGGGATCACGGGACGCAGTCATGCCAATCGCTCCTGGGAAGGCGGGGTGGCCCGGGCGTCAGCTTCGATGCTGGCCCGGAGCGCCCGCGTGGCGTGGTGCAAGCGGGACTTCGCAGTCCCGACGGGAATTCCGGTTCGTGCCGCCACCTCGGAGATCGAAAGGCCGAGGTAGTGGTGGAAGACCAGGACGGCGCGCTGCTGGAGGGTGAGCCTTCGAAAGGCCTTCTCGAGCATGTCGCGGTCGTCCACGGTCAGGTAGTCGTCGGGGCCGTACGCGCCCGCGACGGGAAGGATCCTCGGGCCCTCGTACCTTCGCTTGCGACGCCTGGCCTCGGCGTAGCACTCGTTGGTGAGGATGCGGTGGAGCCACGGTTCGAAGCGGGACGGGTCGCGCAGGGCTCGGAGCTCGGTCCAGGCCGTGATCAAGGCGGACTGGACGGCGTCCTCGGCCAGGTCGATCTCGCGGAGGATCCGCACCGCGATCGCCAGGCAGCGGTCGCCCACCGAGCGCGCCAGGGAGTCGAACGCTTCCGCGTCGCCCTGCTGCGCCAGGCGGACCAGCTCTTCCTGCACTCATCCCTCCACACCCGTGGCAGTCGGCCCATGGTGGACCGTCACCATTGAGAGCGTTCGGGGGAGCCTAACTGTTCAATCTCGAACGGATCGAGCGCAAAGGGGCGACCCCGCAGCGCCTGGCGCCGCGGGGTCGCGTCGGTGCGGGTCTGGGCTCAGGAACCGCCGAGCGTCGGGATGAACGACGGCGGCACCCGGACCTGGGTGAGCTGCTCGAAGGCGTAGGCCAGCGCGATCAGCTCCGGCTCGGCGAATGCGCCGCCGATGAACGACACGCCGATCGGCAGGTGCTCGTCGACGTAGCCGGCGGGGACCGTGACGTTGGCCCAGCCCGTGATCGCCGACGGCGTCGACGAGCCGATGAACGGCGAGCCGTCACTCAGGTCGCCGCCGACCGGGTCGGTCAGCCATGCCGGCCCGTTCGTCGGCGCGATGATCGCGTCGAGCCCGGCCAGCGCGTCGGTGAGGGCCGCCTCGGCGATCGCGTCCGCGTCGGCGCGGACGTCGGCGCAGGCGTCGTCGCGTCCGCCGGTCGCTTCTGCCAGCTCGAAGATCTCAGAGCCCCATGGTCCCTCCAGGTCCGGATTCGCCACGTTGAAGTCGATCACGGACTGCAGCGTGGACGGTGGATCCGCGTCGGTATAGGTCGCGAAGTACGCCGGCAGGTCCGCCTTGAATTCGCACAGCAGCGCATCGAACTCGGGGCCAAAGGCGTCCTCGATGGCGACGTCGACCTCAACCACCGTCGCGCCGGCCGCCTCGAGTGTGGCGACCGTGTCGTCCATGATCGCGGCGACATCGGCGTCAAGCACCTCCCCCTCCGCGATGTACGTGCCGTCTCGCCAGACGCCGATGACGGCACCGTCGAGTGCGGTCTCGTCGAGGAAGGCCGTGTAATCGGTCGGTGTCACGCTCAAGGCGCCGAGGAGGACCGCGGCGTCGGTGACGTTGCGAGCCATGGGTCCGGCGGTGTCCTGCTCGGACGAGATCGGGATGATGCCCTCACCACTGAGGAGACCGAGCGTCGGCTTGATGCCCACGACGCCGTTTGCGCCGGATGGGCACACGATCGAGCCATCGGTCTCGGTGCCGACGGCCGCGACGGCGAGGTCCGCCGAGACGGCCACGCCAGAGCCGGAGCTGGAACCGCACGGATTGCGGTCGAGGACGTAGGCCATGTTCGTCTGGCCGCCGACCCCGCTCCAGCCGCTGGACGATGGGATCGAGCGGAAGTTCGCCCACTCGGACAGGTTCGCCTTGCCGATGACGATCGCGCCAGCCGCCTTCAGCTGCTCGATGATGTCGGCATCGGCGGGCGTGTTGCCATCCAGGAACCAGGACCCGCCCGTGTTCGGCATGCCGGTCGTGTTGATGTTGTCCTTGACGATGATTGGAATGCCGAGGAGTGGCCGGTCGTCGCCCTGGCGCCGAAGGGAGTCCGCTGCGCGCGCATCGGCCAGCGCGGTTGGGCTGACGGTGATCACCGCGTTCAGCTGCGGGTTCAGCTTGTTGATGCGGTGGAGGTAGAACTGTGTGAGCTGGACCGATGTGAGGCGGTGCGCGTCCATCAGCTCCTGGAGCTCCGGGATCGTGGTCGCGTCGACGTCGATGCCGGCAACGGTCGTCGACGTCGGCCCGCGGGCCTGGGCTACGGGGGCAACGAACGCCGACAGCGCAAGTAGCAGCGTCAGCAGGATGGCGAGACCAAGGGAGCGTCGAGCGGGGCTGCTCATCGCGAGAGTCCTCCACGGAGCATGTGGGTGCGCCGGAGGCTCGGACGGCGGGGTTACTCCACTATGGAACCAAGGGTGTCAAGCAAGCGAGCCTCGATAGCGGGGAGGTGGCCGCCTGTCGAAGGCGGCCACCTGTGCGACCGCCTTCGGAGGCCTGGGGCGAGCCCGCCGACTAGGGGTCGATCCGGATCGTCTGCACGATCTGTTCGGTCGGACTCTGCTGTTCCACGGTTGTATCGGTGATGTCCGAGAGCAGCACCAGGGTCGTGCCATCCAGATCGATGATCCAGAGATTCCATCGGTTAGGACCCTCGCTGAACAGCGGGGCGTCCCAGACCCAGAACTGGCCGTTCTGACACGCGGTGTAGTCGAGGTCGGACGGCGTCAGCAGCTCCATTCGGATCGCGTCGTAGCCACCGATGACCACGTCGCTCGTTACGGTGGCCTCGTATGACGCATGCGCCGCGAGAGCAGACGCGAAGTCGTCTGCGGTCGATCCGACCGGGACGTCGGGGGCGCCCGAATTTTCCAGACACGGATCGCTGTACAGGCCACTTGGCTGGAGGAAGAACAGGTTTCCGTCCGATTCGCTCCCGATGAAGAATGGCTGGATCGCGGACCAACCTTCCGGCATGTCGAAGGTGATTCGAGGCGGGTTCTCGTCCGGATTGTCACCGCCGGGGGTCGTCATGAAAGTGCCTGGGCCTTGGGCGCCCACCTGCAGCACCTGAGCTTCGGGCGTAGGCGTCACGATCGGAGTTTCTTCCGGAGCTCCAAAATTGAGGACGGCGGGACCAAGGAGTCCGATGCCAACGATCGCGACGATCGCGATGGCAGCCGCCGCGGCGCTGAATGCCAACATCTTGTTCATTTCGAAGGGCCTCCGCATCGGCCACCAGGTGGCGCGGCGCTGATGGGTCGCGGGAACCTGGTCGAGCACCGAGTCCAGGATTCGATCCGGGAGCGCGGTCACGCCGTCTTCAAGCCACGACCGAACGATGCGGGTCGTCTCGCGATCGGTGCTCATTGCGCCGCCTCCCGAGCCGGAGGCCGCGCATCGGCATCGAGTGCCGCCCGCAACCCACGCATCGCGTGATGAAGTCTTGATCGAGCCGTTCCGGCCGGGATGCCGAGCGCATCGGCGACCCTGTCGAGCGGCATATCGAGGTAGTGATGCAGCACGACCACCGCGCGGTGGTCGATGGAAAGTCGTCGGAAGCCGCGCTCAAGCTGGTCGCGGTCGGCCACTGCGCCGGATCCATCGGGCTGGATCGGTCTATCCGATGGGAGCAGACGCATGTTCGGGGTCCAGCGACGCTCCTTCCGGCTCTCGGCGTAGCAGGCGCGCACGAGGAGCCGGTACGACCAGGCGTCGAAGCGCGCCGGGTCGCGAAGCTGCGGAAGATCTCGCCAGATGGCGAGCAGCGCCTGCTGCGTCGCGTCCTCGGCGAGCTCGATGTCACGCAGAATTCGATGCGCGACGGCGTGGAGCCGATCACCTGCGGCCACGGCAAGGCTCGCGAAGGCCTCTTCGTCGCCGCGCTGTGCTCGAGTCACCAGATCGGTATCCATGCCTCTTCCACTGGCGGGCCGGGGGTTCGCTCGGGTCCGGCCCGTTTCACTCGGTATGGGCGCATCGGTGGAGGGCAGGACTCAATCTTCGGTGGTCCACGCAAGGAAATCGGCGGACACGAAGACGCCGGGCGGATGCTCGGTCCGCCCGGCGTCGAGTGGGGTAGGAGTCAGTCGGTCGGCTGGAAGTAGTTGTTCAGGACGTAGTTGGCCACGTTGGTACCGATCCCGATCGACACCTCATCCGCGGTCCGGAAGTGGATCCCGGACCACACGCGAGCGTCCACGGCTTGCTGGTTGAGGACGCCCTGATCGAGGAAGTGGCGGGTCTCGCCGGCGGCCGCCGAGGTGACCTTCAGGTCCGGGTTGCCGCCGTTGAGGCGTGCGAGGACGGTGCCGGCCGCGCCGACGACTGAGCACAGGCCGCTCGGCCAGTCGGGGTATGGCGGGGTGCCGATGAGCGGCGTCCAGCCCGGCACGCTCGCCGTCATATCGTTCCCATCGGTGTCGGCGTTCCGGATGGCGGTGATCGGCCTCCACCACATGTACTGGAGCTTGCCGTACCAGACGGTGATCGCCCCGTCGGCGATGGCGGTGTCGGCCGCCGCGAACATCCGAGCGCTCTCGGAGATGCTCAGCGCGTGCCGCATGGCGAAGTCTCGCAGTCCACCCTGCATCGGCACGATCCCGGCGTCGGAGAAGAACCGCGCCGTCTGAGTCTGCGCCATCGAGCGGACGGCGCTGGTGTTCTGGCCGTAGTCGCGCACCTCGATGAACTCCTCAAGGTAGGTCGCGGAGTTGATCGGCGGTGGAGGGCCGGGAGCGAACTGGGTTGCGGACTGGATGGCGAGCGGCGTGACCCCTCCGATCCACGCGGTCCCGAACAGTGCCGTCTCCGGCTCTGGGCGCCAGTGTCCCGGGGCGGTGCTCACGGGGACGTTCACCGCCGCATTGCGGCCATCGTTGGCCCGGAGCGCGATGATGCGGTCCGCCGCGCGGACGCCGAACGCGATCCCACTGTCCTGCGGCCCGCCATCAGGGATGAGCGCCAACGAGGCGGCGAGCTGGGCGTTGAGATTTACTGCCGCACCCGGGAAGTAGGTGATCAGCACCCGGTGTGCTGCGGCCGCTGCAGCGGCCTCCGGCGAAGCGCGGTGCGGTGCATTTCCCGTCCACCGGTACAGCTCGTAGTCGCCCGTGATGCCCACGACTGCGTTGTACATCGCGAGGTGCACGAACGCGAAGTAGTTGAACGCGGACGGGCTCGCGCCGCCGGCCGTGGCGGTGCTGACAGCGATCTGATTCCAGGTCGTGATGACTGCCGCGTTGCTCGCCGGGATCGGCGGTGCGGCGGCGGCCGGCGCGGTGGTGATGAGCATCGCTACCGCAAGTGCCAGGGCGACGCGGCGGGCAGACTTCCGAGTGTGGGGTGTGGGTTGGGCCTGAGGCATGCGTGTCCTCCCGGCGCGCATGCGGTGGCCTACCGGCTCGGGATCGTCGCGCGCCTACCCCGTATGAGGCACTGAGACGACCGATTCGTTCATTCTTCGTCCGAAGGGCTTCGATTTCCGCTCCGTGCGCTAGCCTTCGTGGCGTGAGTGAAAACGTCTGTTACACCGATGCCTACGCGCGCCAGACCGATGCCGTGGTGATGGACACCGACGCCGATGCGCACGCCGTCCTGCTGGATCGGACCGTCTTCTACCCCGGTGGCGGCGGTCAACCGGCGGACTCTGGCCAGCTCGTGGGTGATGGCGGTGGCTCCTGGCGGGTGACCGGCGCGAAGAAGCGCGGCGGCGACATCTGGCACACGATCGACGACGGCGCGGAGCTTCCCGCAGCCGGCACGCGCCTGACCGCCGCGCTCGATTGGGAGCGCCGCCACCAGCTGATGCGGACGCACTCCGCGCTCCACGTCCTGTGCGGCGTGGTGTGGCGCGACCATCAGGCATCGGTCACCGGCGGCAACATGGAGCCGTTGTCGGGACGGATGGACTTCGAGTTCGAGACGATGTCCGGCGAGCTTGTCGGCGAGATCGAGGCGCGCGTCAACGAGGAGATCGCCGCCGACCGGCAGATCCGCGTCGCGATCCTGCCGCGCGAGGAGGCGTTCGCAATCCCCGACCTCATCCGCACGAAGATCAACCTCCTGCCCGAGGGCATCGCCGAGGTTCGGACGATCGAGATCGTCGGACTCGACCTCCAGGCCGATGGTGGCACGCACGTCGGCCACACCGGTGAGATCGGAACGGTTCGGGTCACGGGCTACGAGAGCAAGGGACGCATCAACAAGCGGATCCGGATCGAGGTCGCGGACGCCTGAGCCGATGACGGAGCCCGATACGCCCGCCCTCCGCGTCCTTGCGGAGTCCGGTCTCGACTACGAGGTCGTGCAGACCCGCCCGGCGTCCAGCGCCGAGGAGAGCGCGGAGCTCCAGGGCATCTCACTCGGGGCGTTGCTGCGCACGATCGTCGTGCGACGCGGGGAGGATGACTACCTGTTCGTGCTCGTGCCGGGCGGGCGGCGGTTCGATTGGCCAAAGCTGCGCGAGCACCTCGGCGTGCGGCGGCTCTCGATGCCCGATGCCGACGAGGCCAAGATTGTGACCGGGTACGAGCGCGGCGCCATCACTCCGTTCGGAGCGGCCCGCGAGTGGCCGGTCCTCGTGGACGCCGCGGCGATGGACTCGGACGTTGTCGCCATCGGCGGCGGTGCGCGTGGGGTGAACGTCCACCTCTCCCCGCGGGACATGGCCATGCACCTCGGCGCCGAGATCGTCGACGTCAGCGTCCCCGACTGACGAGACGTTCGTGGGCCCCGGAGCAGCGTTCCTGCTCGGCGTGAACTACTGGCCCCGGGCGAAGGCCATGGGCTGGTGGGCAGACTTCGATCCCGGCGAGGTCCGCGACGACTTCGCGATGATCCAGGACATCGGTCTCGGCCACGTGCGCGTCTTCCTCCTCTGGGAGAGCTTCCAACCCCATCCCGACGAGATCGACCGCGCTGCAGTCGCACACCTGCGAACGGTCGCCGATCTCGCCGCCGATGCAGGGCTGCTACTGGAGCCGACGTTCTTCATCGGTCACATGAGTGGCCCGAACTGGGCGCCCAACTGGCTGCTCGACCAGACTCGACCGCGTCGTCCCGGAGGTCGCCAGCTGGTCGCCCTCGACCGACCGCGCGCGGCTGGGTACGACGTCTTAGACCCGTACGCCGAGCCCTTCGTTCTCGACGCTGAGCGCCTGCAGCTTCGGACGGTGTGCGCCGCGCTGGCCGACCACCCGGCGGTGTGGGCCTGGAGCCTCGGCAACGAGCCCGACCTGTTCGCCCAGCCCTCGACCGCGCAGGTCGGCAGGGCCTGGATGGCCGACATGGTCGCCACGATCCGGTCCGTCGACTCGGTTCGGCCGGTGCTCATCGGGCTCCACGCGGCGTCGCTGCACGGCGACGTCGGCCTGCGGGTCGATCACGCAGCGGCCGAGACGGACATCTCGGTCATGCACGGGTATTCGATCTACGACTCGCTGGCCCGCGAGCCACTCGATCCGATGCTCGTCCCGTTCACCGCGGCGCTGACCGCCGCCCTGGCCGGCCGGCCCGTGCTGTATGAGGAGTTCGGGGTGAACACGCGCATCCCGGACGCATCAAGTGCGTGGGACGAGCTCGCAACGTGGGATGGCGGCCGGCGAACGGCGTACTTCGCCTCCGAGGCGGATGCGGGCGCCTATTACGCATCGGTGCTGGAAGGGCTGCAACGAGCGGGCTGCCTGGGCGCGTTTGCCTGGTGCTTCGGGGACTATGCCGCAGCGCTCTGGGACCGCCCGCCCTGCGACCTCCAGGTCCACGAGCGATCCTTTGGCCTCTTCCGCACCGACGGCACGCTCAAGCCGACTGGGGCCGCCCTGCGCGACGTCGCGCGCGCACGACCGCTGATTCGCACACCGGAGCTTCGCGTCGACCTGCGGATGACGGCCGACGAGTTCTATCTCGACCCGGAGCGCCACCTCCCGGGGCTCTACGCCGCATTCCTGGACGACGCCGCGCGCGCCGGCCCTTGACCTTCCTGCTCAGGGAAGGTTCAGGCTCCCGGCATGACCCGCGATATTCGTGAGCGCGGCCACGCCATCCGGTTCGGCATCGTCACGCCGCCGATGTGGCGCAGCTGGGACGAGATCCTCGACCTGTGGCGGCGCGCCGAGCGGGTCGGCTTCGACATGGCCTTCGTGACCGATCACTTCCTGTCCGACTGGGACGGTGAGGAAGGCGCGACCCTCGAGGCGTGGACGTTGCTCGGCGCGCTTGCGCGCGACGTCCCCCGCATCCAGATCGGCACATATGTGACCGGGATCACGCACCGGCCGATCTCGGTCCTCGCCAAGCAGGCGGCCACCGTCGATCACGTGTCGGGCGGACGCCTGATCCTGGGGCTCGGGGCGGCCTGGAATAACCGCGAGCACGCCGCGTTCGGCATGCCGTTCCCTGCGATCGGCGAGCGCGTCGACCTCGTGGCCGATGCGCTCGAGGCGCTCCGCCGTCTGGAGAAGGAGGACCGCACCACCTATCGAGGGTCGCCGGCTGCGCCTGGCGGATGCGCCGTTCGAGCCGAAGCCGGTTGCCGGCCACATCCCGATCCTCATCGGCAGCCAGAAGCCACGCATGCTGCGGCTGGCCGCCCGCCACGCCGACTTCGTCGACTTCGCGCAGACGAGCGCCGACGAGGTCCGGACACTCGGCGCACGGATGGATGCCCTCGCCGTGGAGGTCGGCCGTCCGGCCGATGCCATCGCCTGGATGCACGAGCAGATCGCCGGCCCGGACCCGGCGGCAGAGCTGTCGGCGCGGGTCGACGCGCTCGCGCCGCTGGGGGTGAGCACGTTCCTCGTCAACGTCTGGCCGCGATCGGACCCCGCCCTGGTCGAGCGTGCGGGCCGCGCGCTCGATCGGCTTCGTCGACGCTGGACGTAGCCGATACGATCGGTCCATGACCGTACGACGGCTCGGCGTGGTCGTACGCGTGATCCTGCTCCTGAGCGCGGCGGCATGCACGACCGAGACACCGGCCGGGAATCTGCAGGGAGGTGGCTCGATGCAGCTCACCAGCGATGCCTTTGCCGATGGGGGGACGATCCCGCCAGAGCACTCCTGCGACGGCGCCGATACCTCGCCGCCACTCGCGTGGTCGGGCGTCCCCGACGGCACGGCGGCGTTCGCCCTCGTGGTGGATGACCCCGATGCGGGCGGATTCGTCCACTGGGTGCTGAGCGACGTCCCGGGCGATCGGCGCCAGCTCGAGGCTGACGAGGGCGATGCCGTCGGCGTTCCGGGTCGGAACGACTTCGGGCGCGGCGGATGGCGCGGGCCGTGCCCACCGTCGGGCGAACATCGGTACGTGTTCACGCTCTATGCGCTCGACGGACCGCTCGACCTCGGCGACGGTGCGCGCGCGGACGACGTGCGGCGAGCGGTCGCCGGTCACGTGCTGGCGGAGACGAGCCTGACCGGCCTCTACACGTGGCGTCGGTAGGCGCGTAACACCCGGAGGAACCTCGCTCATCCGGCGACGATCCCGATTGGATCGGGCCTACGTGCTCCGGCGTTGCCGCCTACGTGCTCCGGCTCGATGCTGGTCGGGTGACGCGGTCGCGATGCCCCTCCGGGCGCACCTCAATGCTACGCCGACCGCGCAACCCCGCCGGTGCTCTGATCCTCATCCGTCGTCGGCCAGCTCGCGCCGCACGATCGGGCGCGCGGCGCTGGTCCGATTCGCCTTGCGGGTGACTGCGACCTCGAATCCGGCCCGCTCGAACATCCGCTGGGTGCCCTTGAAGGCCGTCGCCGCCGGTACCCGCCCGCCATCGGTCGGGACGGGGTACGCCTCGAGCAGCGTGGCCCCATGCGCCTCGGCGTACGCCACGGCGGCATCCAAGAGCACGGTGGCAACGCCTTGGCCCCGGGCGTGGCTAGCGACGACGAAGCAGACGATCGACCACACCGGCCGCTCGTCGACCGGGCCAAGGACCTTCGAGTGCATCAGTCGTTCGTAGTCCTCGCGCGGCCCGACGCTGACCCACCCGATGGCCTCGCCGTCGCGGTACGCGACCAGGCCCGGCGCGCGGCCGGCGGCCGCCGCCGTTCCGGTCGCGGACTCGAGGACCGCCCGGTTCGACGCGGGAGTGGCCCCCCGGAAGTCGACGCTGCGCAGCCGGTACCAGGAGCACCAGCACCACTTCGGGTCTCCACCCTGGTCGAAGAGGCTGGCCAGGTCCGGCAGCCGATCGGCGCTGAGTGGATGGATCTCAAGCTCGCCCATGCCGCCCCAGTGTGCGCTCGCAATCCGGACATCGGCCGTCAGGATTCGCCGACGAGGACCTCCATCGGCTCGATCTCGTCCACGAGGTCGGCGACCGAGCTGACGATCCGAGTCGGCAGGTAGCTGAAGCGCTGGGCCTGGCCCTCGTGCTCGGTGATGCCGGTCAGGACCAGGATGGTCTCGAGCCCGGCTTCGAGACCGGTGACGATGTCGGTATCCATCCGATCGCCGATCATGATCGTGGACTCGGAGTGCGCCCCGATTTGGCGCAGCGCCGATCGGATCATCAGCGGGTTCGGCTTGCCGATGTAGTACGGCTGCACGCCCGTCGCGGCGGAGATCAGCGCGGCCACGGAGCCGGTCGCGGGCAGCGGGCCGGCCGGGCTGGGCCCGGTCGGGTCGGGGTTGGTGGCAATGAAGCGCGCCCCCCGAGCGATGAGCTGAATGCCCTTCGCGATGCGCTCGAAGCTGTACGTGCGGGTCTCACCGAGCACCACGTAGTCCGGATCGGCCTCGACCAGGGTGTAGCCGGCCTCGTACAGCGCGGTGGTCAGGCCTGCCTCGCCGATGACGAATGCGCTGCCATCCGGCCGCTGGTCGTCCAGGAACTTGGCGGTCGCCAGAGCGGAGGTCCAGATGCGGTCCGGCGTGACGTCGAGGCCAAGGCGAGCAAGCCGGGCAGCGAGGTCGCGCGGCGTGAACATCGAGTTGTTGGTGAGGATGAGGAATGGGTGGTGGGTGTCCTGGAGCCGCCGGATGAACGCATCGGCGCCGGGCACGAGGTGTTCCTCGCGCACGATGACGCCGTCCATGTCCATCAGCCAGCTGATGCGCTGTCGATTCACGTGCCCGATGCTAGATGCGGGCCGGGATCGGTGTCGAACCGAGCCGCTGTGCTACCTGCACAGCCCGTCGGTACGACGCCATCCATGAGGCTATTCTGCGAACCCAATGAGTCCCCTCGGCGGCATCTTCGGCGCGTGGTCGTCGCTGCGCAGCTTCAACAAGCTCGACCGCGAAGATCGCGACATCGTCTTCTACGCGGAGAGCCGTGCCGATTGGCCGCACCTGGGCCCGATCATCGAGGTGCTCACCGGGCCGCTCGGCCGGTCCGTCTGCTACGTCACCTCGGACGAGGCCGATCCGCTGCTGACCGCGGAGACCCCCCGGGTTCGATCCTTCTTCGTGGGCGAGGGCACCACCCGCACGACCTTCTTCAAGCTCGTGGACGCGACCGTCGTGGTGATGACGCTCCCGGATCTCGAGACCTTCCACCTCAAGCGGTCGGTGCATCCGGTGCACTACGTCTACGTGTTCCACTCGATGGTCAGCACGCACATGATCTACCGGAAGGGCGCCTTCGATGCCTACGACACGGTGCTGTGCGTCGGCCCGCACCACGAGGCCGAGATCCGGCGGACCGAAGAGGTCTATGGGCTGTCACCGAAGGAGCTCGTGCCGCATGGCTACGCCCGTCTCGACGCTCTTCTGGCCGGCGCTTCGCCGCGACCACCCGTGTCCGCGAAAGCTGGCGGCGGACACAAGCTGGTGCTGGCGCCCTCGTGGGGCGAGTCCTCGTTCATCGAGGCACCGGCCGGGGCCGAGCTGATCGGCCGGCTGCTGGATGCCGGGCATGAGGTCGTGCTGCGCCTGCACCCGATGACGGTCCGTCGCTTCCCGAAGCTTCCGGGCGAGCTGGCTCAGCGCTTCGGCGCCGGCGCCTTCCGCGTCGAGACCGACATGCGCGAACGTGCATCGCTCCACGAGTCGGAGCTCATGATCGGCGACTGGTCGGGAGCGGCACTCGAGTACGCATTCGGCCTCGAGCGACCGGTCCTCTTCGTCGACATGCCGAAGAAGGTGAACAACCCGGAGTACGAACGGATCGGCCTCAGGACTATCGAGGAGTCGATCCGCGTGGAGGTCGGTGCCATCGTGGATCCCGGCGACCTTCGGCGGCGCTGCCGCTGGTGGATTAGCTGTGCGGCGATCCCGATGCGTTCCGGGAGGGCCTGCGCGAGGCGCGGGAGCGCGCTGTCTACAATATCGGGCGCAGCGCGAGCGTCGGTGCCGCCGAAGTGGCACGCCTCGCCGATGCGGCCCGCTTGAACGCTGAAGCACGGACCAGTAGATGACTGCGACGAAAGCGAAGGCCCTTCGCGAGCTGCTCACCAGCGAGCGGCTTCGCTTCCTGATGGAGGCGCACAACGGCCTCAGCGCCAAGGTTGCCGAGGAAGCCGGCTTCGAAGGGCTGTGGGGCAGCGGACTCTCGATCTCCGCCTCGATGGGCGTCCGCGACAACAACGAGATGAGCTGGACGCAGGTGCTCGACCTGCTCGAGTTCATGAGCGACGCGGTCTCGATCCCGCTCCTGCTCGACGGCGACACCGGCTACGGCAACTTCAACAACATGCGCCGCCTCGTCCAGAAGCTCGAGACGCGCGGCATCGCCGGCGTGTGCATCGAGGACAAGCTGTTCCCGAAGACGAACAGCTTCATCGGCGAGAATCAGCCGCTCGCCGACATGGACGAGTTCTGCGGCAAGATCAAGGCCGGCAAGGACGCGCAGCGCGACGACGACTTCGCCATCGTCGCGCGCGTGGAGGCGCTCATCGCCGGATGGGGACTGGACGAGGCCCTGAAGCGTGCCGAGGCGTATCGGCGAGCCGGGGCCGATGCGATCCTCATCCACTCGCAAGCAGTCGCGAGCCGGACGAGATCCTCGGCGTTCATGAAGGAGTGGGCCGGACGCTGCCCGGTCGTCATCGTGCCGACCACGTACTACGACACCCCGACCGAGGCCTTCCGCGCTGCGGGCGTCAGCGTCGTCATCTGGGCCAACCACCTGATGCGCAGCGTCACTCACCGCCATGCAGCAGACGGCGCAGCAGATGCGCGAGGAGGAGAGCCTGCTGAACGTCGAGGACCGCATCGTCACCGTCAAGGAGGTCTTCCGCCTCCAGGGCGCGGGCGAGCTCGAGGAGGCGGAGAAGCGCTACCTGCCGCCGAAGGTCGAGACCCCGCGGGCCGTCGTCCTGGCCGCCGGCCGCGGGCAAGGAGCTCGGCGTCCTGACCGAGGACCGGCCCAAGGCCATGGTCGAGATCGCCGGCAAGCCGCTCCTCGAGCGCATGGTCGACACCCTCGACAGCATCGGCATCAAGGACATCACCGTCGTGCGCGGCTACCGCAAGGAGGCCGTGCAGCTGCCGGGGCTCACCTATGTCGACAACGACGAGCACGAGACAACGCAGGAGGCCTTCTCGCTCTTCAAGGGCCTCGAGGGCATCTCCGGCCCGGTGCTGGTCGCCTACGGCGACGTGCTCTTCCAGAAGTTCATCCCCATGGACCTGTTCGAGTCGGACTCCGACTTCTGCATCGCCGTCGACCCGAGGGACCAGCTCGACACGACGAAGAACGGCTACCGCGATCTCGTCACGAGCGACCGCCCCTTCCACTGGAGCGAATTCGAGCAGCACACGCGCCTCGTCCAGATGAGCACGGCCATCGTCGAGGAGCAGGTCCACGGCGAGTGGATCGGCCTCTTGAAGATGACCGGCGAGGGCGTGGCGCAGCTGCGCGAGCTCGCGCAGTCGGCGCACGATGCAGATCGGCTTCGGACCATGCGCATGGCCGACGTCTTCGATCTGCTCATCGCCAACGGCAAGGATGTCGAGGTCGTCTACGTCCGGGGCCACTGGCTCGACGTCGACGACATGCACGACGTCGTGGCGGCGTCGAACTTCGACGGCAGCGGCCAGTACCGGTGAGCGGCAGGTGAAGGCCGTCATCGTGGCGGCCGGCCTCGGCAGCCGGCTCCGCCACCTGACGCGGGATCGTCCCAAGACGATGCTCGAGGATCGAGGGCCGCTCGCTGATCGATCGTCAGCTGGACACGTTCCGCTCGCTGGGGATCGACGACATCACCATCGTCACCGGCTACCGGGCCGAGGTGCTCCAGCTGGTCGGCGTTCAAACGCGGCATAACAGCGACTGGGCGAACCAACAACATCCTCCACTCGCTCATGTATGCGCGGGACGTGCTCGACGACGACGTCATCGTCAGCTACTCCGACATCATGTACGAGCGCTCCGCGTCGAGCGGCTCCTCGCCGCCGACGGCGAGATCCTGGCGGTCTGCGATGCCGCCTGGCAGGACGCCTATGTCGGGCGCCTCGAGCATCCGCTCGATCAGGCCGAGAAGGTGGTCATCGAAGGCGGCCGGATCTGCCGGATCGGCAAGCACCTCGGGGCCGATGAGGCCGACGGCGAGTTCATCGGCCTCATCCGCCTCTCACGCGATGCGGCCGAGCTCGTCCGCACCACCTTTGACGAGATCGCCGGCAGCCATGCCGGACGACCGTTCCAGGCAGCACAACGGTTCGAAGCCGCATACCTGACCGACATGCTCCAGGAGCTCATCGATCGGGGCCACGAGGTCCGGCCGGTCATCATCGAGGGAGGCTGGCGCGAGATCGATACCATCGAGGACTTCCGCAATGCTGGAGGCGAAGTGACTTCTGACATTCGCTCAGGCGAGAACTTCCGGGCAATTCTCAACGATCTGAAGCGACGCCCCGAGGATGCCGCAGCGGAGCTCGGAGTGCCGCTTCCCGAGATCGAGGACATCATCGGCGGCAAGACGTCGCTCCCTCCGACGCTGGTGGAGAAGGCGATCGCCACGTGGCCGGTCAGCCCGCGTGACTTCTACCTTCTCGAGGACGACGCGCCCACCGGGGTTCGCATCCATCGCGCGGCCGACTCGGAGCTCAGCAGCCGCGTCATGAGCCGCGCCGGCGCCGATTACTACGAGTACCGCGACACGGCCATGAGCTCCCTCTCGCAGTTCCGCCCCGAGTGGATCAAGGAGCTCTGCATCGTCGATGACAACGATCCGGACAACGCCGCGGTGCAATGGAACAACGGCCACTTCCTCCACCAGTTCACCTACTTCGTCGGGCCGGTGAACTTCTACTACCGCGGCAGCGACGGGACCAAGCAGGTGGCGGTGATGGAGACGGGTGACTCGATGTACATCTCGCCGTTCGTCCCCCACTCATTCGCGTCGCGGCGCACTGACGACGGCGAGCTCGGCGTGATCATGGCACTCACCTACGGGGACAAGCTCGGAGGCGAGACGCGCCAGGAGGTCTCCGCCCTCGGGGCCGAGCTCGCTGCCGGTCTCGCGCTGGACTTCACCGACCGGCAACGAGCGTTCGGCTCCCTGCTCCGGTTCCACCGAGATGGCGCGAGCCTGACTACCGCCGAGCTGGCGGACCGCTCGGGGATCGAGCGCGGGCGGGTCGAGCGGCTGGAGGCCGGAACCGAGCAGCCGTCGGGCGACGACGTCGCCCGCCTCGCGTCCGGTCTGCGCGTGAGCCAACGCGACCTGACAGTTCCCGAGGTCGGCGAGGATCCCGTGCTCGTCCAGTCATACGCCGATGCCCGACGCTGGAACTACCCGGCCGACGACCCCGCCTACGAGATCGTCGAGCTGACGCCGGTGCGAAGCATGCCGTTCTCGAAGGGCCTGGAGCTCAACGTGCTCCGCGACGGCGATCCGGAGCCCGACCTGCGGGCCGGCCTCCACCAGTACCTGTACAACGTCGGGTCGGAGCCGATCACCCTCGGCTGGGAGATCGACGGTGAACGTCACGCCGAAACGCTGCAACCTGGTGACTCGACCTACCTGAAGCCGAGCGTTCCCCACGCGTTCCGCGGGAAGGGCGGCAGGCTCCTCGTCCTCCGTATCGGCGGCCGCATCACCGGAGATGGCCAGATGGAGCTGTCGCGAATCCTCGCCACCGGCGCCGACAATCTCGCGCGCGTGGTCGGCGAGACGAAGCAGTGGTACGACCCCAAGGGACGGCGGAACATCGCCTCGTGATCACTGCCCAGGACTTCGTCCAGCCGGCGCTGGACCGCGGCTACTCCTTCTGGTCGGGCGTGCCGTGCTCGTTCCTGACCCCGTTCATCAACTACGTCATCGGCAGTCCCGACCTCGAGTACGTCGGCGCCTCGAGCGAAGGTGAGGCGCTCGGCATCGCTGCCGGCGCTCACCTGGCCGGTCGGAAGACGGTCGTCATCTGCCAGAACTCAGGGCTCGGAAACGCCGTCAACCCGCTCACCTCGCTCAACTACACGTTCCGCATCCCCACGCTGTTCATCACGACCCATCGCGGGGCGCCGGGCGTCAACGATGAGCCTCAGCACGAACTGATGGGCCAGATCACCGGCGAGCTGCTGGACACGATGCGCATTCCGTGGGAGCCATTCCCGACCGAACCGGATGGCATCGTTCCCGCGCTCGAGCGAGCCGATGCCGCCATGGCCGAGTCCGGGCGGCCGTACGCCTTCGTCATGGCCAAGGGGACGGTCGAGGCCTATCCGCTCCGGGCGCAACCCGGACGCACGGCGCCCGACCCGGTCGCGCCCCACGGCCGCTTCGGCCTCCCGGTGGAGGAGCGGATACCGCGCTTTGACGCGATCCGCATCGTGCGCGACGCGGCCGGCGCGGACACAGCCCTCCTGGGCACGACCGGGAAGATCGGTCGCGAGCTGTACACGCTTGGCCATCGGCCGAACCAGCTGTACGTCGTGGGCTCGATGGGCTGCGCCTCCGGCATCGCGCTCGGTGTCCACCTGGGAGCGAACGGCCGCCGGCCGGTGGTCGTGCTCGACGGGGACGGCGCGGCCCTCATGAAGATGGGGACGCTGGCCACGATCGGGACCGCAGCGCCGCGCCGATTCGTCCATGTCATCATCGACAACGAGGCCCACGAGTCGACCGGAGGGCAGGCCACCGTCTCGGGAGGCATCGACTTCGCCACCATCGCCGCCGGCTGCAGCTACCGCAACGTGTGGCGCGCCGATACCCCCGAGGCGCTTGAAGCGGCGGTCGCCGATGCCATTCGCTGCGAGGGCCCGAACCTCGTGCATGCCAAGGTTGCGCTCGGGTCCGCTCCAGACCTCGGCCGACCCGGGATGACGCCCGTCGAGGTCAAGGAGCAGTTCATGGCCTGGTTCGCGCACTGACGCATCGGCACGTGCAGTCCTTCCACAACCCGGTCCGCATCCGCTTCGGATCCGACGCGCTCGACTCCCTGGGCGACGCGGTTGGTGGCCGGCGCTGCGCGTTTATCACCACTGAGGGCATGGCGCGACGCGGCACGTTGACCCGAATCCGCGAGACCCTGGACGAACGGCTCGTTTCCGCGGTCTTCACCGGCGTCGAGCCCAACCCGACCGTCGCCTCGTCCACCCGGGCAGCGGATGCGCTCGCAGACAGCGACGCGGAGGTGCTGGTAGCTGTCGGGGGCGGCAGCACGATCGACACTGCCAAGGCAGTCGCCGCGCAGCGCGCCCACGCTTCCTCACACAGCTGGCTGGCGCGCCATCTGCGGGATGGGGAGCCGTTCGCGCCCGGGTTCGCGCCCCCATCCATCGTCGCCATCCCGACCACCGCCGGCACCGGCAGCGAGGTGACGATGTGGGGAACGATCTGGGACGAGCAGAACGCCGGGAAGCACTCGATCTCGCATCCTGCGCTCTACCCGGAAATGGCGCTCCTTGACCCCGGACTGACCGTGAGCGTCCCGCGCGAAACCACCGTCGCGTCGGCCCTCGACGCCGCCTCGCATGCGATGGAGGCGATCTGGAATCGCGCCTCGAACCCGGTCTCCGACGCGCTCGCGACGGCAGCCATCGGCCTCATCCCCGGCGCACTCCGAGCTGTCCTGGCCACTCCGGATGACACTGGAGCGCGCGAGGCGCTCCTGAAGGGCGCGCTCCTTGCCGGCCTAGCGATCAGCAGCACCCGCACTGCGCTCGCCCACTCGATCTCGTACCCGCTCACCGCCGAGCTGGGCCTGCCGCACGGCATCGCCTGCAGCCTCACGTTGCCGGAGTTGTTGCTGGCAGTGGCGGAAGCGCGGCCGGATCGGGCCAGCCTCATCGTCGCCGCCCTGGACCGGCCGTCAGCCGAAGCCGCGGCTGCCGAGCTTCGGGCGCTCTTCGCCGATGCCGGCACCACGGAGATGGTCCGACGCCACATCCCGAGCACCGCTGCGCTCGGGAACGTGACGGGGGGATTCATTGCTCCGGGTCGGGCCGAGAACTTCGTCCTCGACGTCGACCAGGAGTGGGCCGCCGAGCTGCTGCGCCGCTCGGTCGAGGGAGCGGGCGTCGAAGCGGCCTAAAAAGGGCTAGTCCTCGCGCTCGGGCGGGGTAGAGCTATTGGTGGGCGCCGGAGCCTGCTCGCCTCGAATGCGCCGCCAACCGTCCGCGATGACCCGGCGGAAGAAGAACGGTACGGCCAGCGCGCCCGCCAGGATCACCTGGAGCAGCAACGTGCCTGAGCCGGGATCGATATAGGCAAATGGCATGGACTCGATGCCTCGGATACTGTTAGCGCGATGTTAACCGCCCGTGCAGGCGCACGCCAATTCGACCCCAGCAGCCTCCCGCTGCATCCCGTGCTTGCTGCCGCGTACCCAGCGCTCTTCCTCTTCGCCACAAACGCTGCGGACCAGATCACCCCGCAGCCGCTGTGGATCCCGCTGCTGATTTCGGTCGGGGCGGCAACCGCGACGCTGGTGATCCTCGGCTTCCTTCTGGGCGACTGGCAGCGAGCCGGGCTGCTCACCACCGTGCTGGTCATCGGCTTCTTCGGCTACGGCCACGCCTGGAACGCGGCGACGCAGCTGCTCGACACGCAGTGGCCGCTGATCGCGGCCTGGCTGCTGCTGGTCGTCATCGGGTTGCTCGTTGCCTGGAGGGCCGGCCGCGCAGCGCTCGTGCCGGTGACGCGGGCGCTGAACCTGGTGGCGCTCGTGCTGGTCGCGGCCAACGTCTGGAGCGTGGGCAGCACGATGGTCGCCTTCGGCGGCACGGACACGGCGCCCGCCGAGCTGAGCGAGCTCGAGCTGCGGCCGGATGACCCGGCCGACCTGCCGGATGTGTACTACATCGTCCCGGACCGTTATGGCGGTTCGACCGGCCTCAGCGAGGCCTATGACTTCGACAACGAGCCGTTTCTGACCGCACTCGAGGACCGTGGGTTCAACGTCGCACGCCATGCGCACGCGAACTACATCAAAACCCCGCTCTCGCTCGTGAGCTCCCTGAACATGGAGTACCTGGACACCGAGGAGCTCGCGGCGCAGGCCGAGAGCGACAGGGATCGCGAGCCGATCCATCGCATGTTGCAGGATCACCTGGTCGTGCCGGCCGCGCTGAAGGAGCTGGGGTACCAGTACCTGCAGGTCGCGAACTGGTGGACGCCGACGCAGGACAACGTGGACGCCGACCGCGTGTTCCGCTACGAGGGCCAGGACGAGTTCTCGTCCGTGTTTGCGCAGACCACCCTCCTGCGTGCGTTCAGCGATCCGAATACCGCCCCAGAGGACCCGTGGTCCTGGCCGGTCATGTACGAGAACAACCTTTACGCGCTGGACCGTCTCGACGAGATCCCCGATCTGCCCGGCCCCAAATACGTCTTTGCGCATCTGGTCACGACCCATCCCCCATACGTGCACAACGAGGATGGCTCCTTCACCGGCCGCGCCCAGGTCAGGCGGCTGGGTGATGCGGAGAGCTACCGACGCCAGCTGACGTATGCCAACACCCGCTTGTTGTCGCTCATCGACCGCATCCTCGTGTCAGATCCGAACGCGGTGATCCTGCTCCAATCCGACGAGGGCCCGTTCCCCGCGCACTACGCGGACGATGAATGGGGCTTCGAGTGGGAGGATGCGACCGATGCGGAGCTCGAGGAGAAGTTCGGGATCCTCTACGCCATGCGGGTGCCTGGCGCCGATCTCGAGGCCGAGGGCTTCCACGACAGGCTCACCCCGGTGAACGCGTTCCGGATCATCTTGAACGCCCGCTTCGGGACCGAACTGCCCCTGCTGCCCGACCGGACCTGGTCGCATTTCGACCTGTACCGGTTCTACGAGATGTTCGAGATCACCGATCGGCTCGTGCGGTAGGCGGGTCCTCCCCGACTCCCTGAACATCGTCGGGCGACGACGCCAGGAGTGCCTCCAGCGGTACCTCGAGGCGGGCCGCCAGCGCCGAATCTCCTCGGCGCAGCTCAGCCAGGAACGCACGAGTGGCCACGCCGATCGCGCCGATCAGCGTCGCGCGATCCAGGTCGCCGGCGAGGCTGTTCAGCAGCGAATCCCGTTCCTCCGCGGGCAGCTCGTCGACGTGCCTGAACTCCTCGGCGTCGTGGCCGTGCCGTTCGGAGGCGAGGGCAAGCGTCCGATTGCGCACCCGCTGCAGGTAGTAGAGCGACTCCCACGGCTTGCGGCGCTGCGCGGCAGACCACGCGTGCAGGACGTCGTGGAATCCGAAGCCCGCCTCACCTCGCCAGTCGGGCGTCGGCGCCCAGGACACCGGCCGATCCGCCGCGGCGGTCGCCGCGCCCCGACGGTCGAAGGCGATGCGGACCGGGGCCCACACGCTGAAGTCGACGCTCGGCGTGAAGGCCAGGTCGACGAGCAGCGCGTTGGTCAACAGGAACCCGCGGACGAGCGTCGTGCCGAAGGCCGTCTCGTAGTGATGGACGACCGGGAGCTCGCGGTAGACCCGATCCACCCAGTCGGCGGCGACGGTTTCGCAGCCGGCCCCATCAACCACGATGGCGCCCAGGTCGACGTCGGACCAGCGGTCGGCGGTGTCGGCACCGAGCGACCCGGTGATGACGGCGGCCTCGATACGCGGATCCGCCTCGAACAGCCTGACGACTCGGCGCAGCGTCGACTCGCGATCCGAACTGCTGAACAGCGGCATGGCTCAGGCGGTGGCGAGCACAGCTCGTTCCGCGAGGGCGATCGGCAGGCCGCCGCTGGTGGTGATCCCGTCGTGGAAGGCGCGCAGCGCATCGGTGTCCGACGCTCCGTGGGCGGCGAAGAACGCCTCACGGATGCGAAGGATCTCCAGGCAGCCGGTGAGGTACGACGAGGCCTGGGTTGGCCACGCGCAGTAGCGGGTCACCTCCGCCTTCGCGGTCGGCTCGGTGAGGCCGGTGCGTGCCGTCATGAACTCGACCGCCTCGTCCCAGCTCATCTCCCCGAGGTGGAGGCTCGTGTCCACGACGATCCGCGCGGCCCGGAAGATCGTGGCCTCGTACTGGTTCATCTCGTGGCGCAGGTCGGTGAAGAAGCCCTGCTCCCGCATCATCCGTTCGGCGTACAGCGCCCAGCCCTCGCTGAAGTAGGGCGTGCGGAACACCTGGCGCACCCGTGACGGGTTGGCCTTCGACATCACCAGGTGCCAGTGGTGGCCAGGGTACGCCTCGTGGACGGCGGTGGTCGGGATGCCCGGGTAGGAGTTGGAGGCCAGCCGCTTCTGGACCTCGTCCTCGGACGCGCCATCCGGCGGGAACGGAACGAAGAAGTGGCCGAGCATGCGGTCGCTGAAGGCGGGCGGCGGCATGTACGAGGCGACGGCCAGGACCGGCCGCTGGAAGGGCGGTGAGGGCACGACGTGGCACTCCTCCCCTTCCGGGAAGCTCACCAGCCGATGCTCACGCAGGTACGCCCGCGCGCGCTCGGTCCACTCCTCGTAGCCGACGCGCATGTCCTCGGGTGTGCGGGGATGGTCCTCGTTGAGGTCGTCGAGCACCGCCTTCCAATCTTCGGTCCCACGCAGCTCGCGCGCGCAGCGCGTCAGCTCCACGGCGAGCTCCTCGTAGGCGGCTCGCCCGCGCTCGCGAAGCTCGCGCGCGTCGAAGCCCAGCAGCTCCTTCTCGCGCAGCAGCGCGCTGTACCGCTCCTCCCCCAGCGCCCACTCGCCGGTCGCGTTCGGCCGCATCGCCTCGAGGAAGGCGACGTAGTCGTCGTAGGCCGAGCCTGCCGCTTCGCCCGCCTCCGCCAGCCGCGCGCGCAGGCCACCGTCGTCGATCTGGGACGGCAGGATCTCGCGAACGTAGCGGGCGCCGGCGCGCGCCTGGTTCGCCGCGCGGTCCAGGAAGATCTCCGGGACCATCTCCGGCCGCAGGTTCCGCTTCCCGTCCTCCAGGTTCCCGGGAATCAGGTCCATGCGCGCCACCGCCGCATCGACGAGGCCCTCCATCGGCCGCAGTTGATGTAGGAAGAGGCCGAAGATCCCGGTCATCCCGGGATTGAGGTAGGTGTCCGGCTGGCGGCGCCAGACCTCCCAGTCCCCGACGATCTCGCGACCGCGCAGGATGCTGATCACCAGGTCTCGGTCGATCTGCTCGTCGAACCCGAGCTCGTCATCGGTCACCGCGCGGAACCGACCTAGCCACGTCGTGTCGGCCGAGCGGCGCCGCTCGAACGCGGCCTCGGAGAGGTCGTCGAGCCGGTCGTCGTACTCGGTCAGCCCCAGGCTGCTTGCACGGACCGGCGACTCGGCGAACTCGGCGTCGAGGAACTCGGTGGTCAGCTCGTCGAAGGACGGCATGGATATCCCTCTGTCACTGCGTGCCCGGGGGAATGGCCAAGTGTACCGGAGCACCTGTGCCGCAGCGTCACTCCTCGCTGACGTTCAGTTCCGAGATCCCCCCGCCGATTTCGATCTCGTACCGATCCGGGCCCCGGTCGTAGGTGCGTGATCGAACGCGGAGTTCGGTCCCAGACGACTCGCGGCGCTCATCGTCGAGGGAGAGCCTCGACGCTCCCTCATCAGCGGAAACGAGGACCGGGACGCCCGCTGGCCGCGTCACGGTGCCCTCGCTGACGCCGCCCTCGATCCGGATCCGGACCGTGCCGCTCGGCTTGGGAAGCCGCAGGCGGAAGTGGTTCGCACCCCCGCGCACCGCCAGCCCGGTGAACGTGAGACCGCTCAGATCCGCGTCGATGTCGGTGATGCCGTCCTCGATCTGGAGCGCCCAGGCCGCTGCCGGATGCAGCTGGGCGCTGATCGCCCGGCTGCGCGGGTCGATCAGGCGACGGCGGTACCGCATCGTCACCGTGCCTTCGCTTGTACGCACGTCCGGCGGCGGCCCGACGAACGATGCCCGGATGAGCTCCTCGCCGGGCTCGGCTGCCACCACGGTGAGCCTCGTCGCGGCCGTCTCGGCCACCATGCGGACCTGCTGACCCAGGGCCGAACGCCCGAGGGACAGTCGCGGCGCGCCCGTGTGCAGCACCAGCCGGGCGCGTGCCACGTCTCCGCGCGGGACGAGATAGGCGTCGTCGAGGATGCCTCCGTGAGTGGAGACGTGCAGGCGATCCGCCTCCCGGGCCAGGACGTCGCCGATGGCGGTGAGGTAGCGCCCGGCCTCTGTCCCCACCGCGGGAACGGCGTCCGCGGCGGCGCCGATGGCACGCTCCACGATCGGCGTGTACTCCGCCTCGAGCGCGGTCAGCTGCTCCGGGTCGACACGGACCATCAAACGCCGTCGGTCCTCCGGGTCGGCCTCCCGGCGCGCGAAGCCGGCACGCTCGAGCCGGTCGAGCACGCCGGTGACCGCCCCACTCGTCAGGCGGCTCAGCTCGGCGAGCCGAGAAGGCGTCACGTCGGGCTCGCCGGCCGCGATAACCAGGCAGCGCAGGTCAGTGGGGTTGAGCCCGACGCGGGCCGCCAGGGCTTCATGGGTGTCGAGCGACGCCGTGATGAGCCGGCGCAGTGCGGCAGTCGCATCGTCCGGAGTTGACATAGTCATCGGTCTTGTCTCATCATGCCGATATCTTAGCATCTAAACGAATCAGGAGGTCAACATGCACGAGCATGATAGCAAGGCCATCGTGGCCGAGCGCCTGGTGAAGCGATATCGGAATGACGTGACGGCCCTCGACGGGCTGACCTTCGACGTCGAGCCGGGCACGATCTTCGGCCTGCTTGGGCCGAATGGGGCTGGCAAGTCGACGACGGTGAAGATCCTCACCACCCTCAGCTACCCGAACGGGGGGCGGGCGACGGTCGCCGGTATCGACGTGCTGCGCCAGCCCGACCGGGTGCGCCGCGCGATCGGCACTGTCGGCCAGCGGATCGCGGTCGATCCCGAGGCCACCGGTCGTGAGAACCTCGAGCTCGAGGGCCGGATCCACGGCATGGGGGGATCGAAGCTGAAGCATCGGATCGACGAGCTGCTCGGCCAGTTCGGGCTCTCCGACGCCGCGGATCGGGTCGCGAGAACGTACTCGGGCGGCATGCAGCGCAAGCTGGACGTGGCCATGGGACTCGTCCATCGGCCCCGCGTCCTGTTCCTGGACGAGCCAACCACCGGACTCGATCCCGAGGCGCGCGCTGAGTTGTGGGCCGAGATCGCGCGGCTGACGCGCGAGGACGGGCTGACGATCCTGCTCACCACCCATTACCTCGAGGAAGCGGATCGGCTCGCCAGCCGGCTGGCCATCGTCGATCGCGGTCGCGTGGTCACCACCGGCACGCCGGACCAGCTCAAGTCCGAGCTGCGCGGTGACGCGATCGTGGTCGAGCTGGCCGAGCCTGCCGCCGACGCGCATGCCATGAGCGTCCTGCGAGCGGGTCCCCGGCCTGGCCGAGTCGCTGATCGACGGCCGATCGCTGCGTGCCCGTGTCGAGCGCGGTGCCACCGCGGTGCCGGCCGTGCTGTCGGCGCTCGAGGGCGCCGGCATCGGCGTCGCTTCGGTCACCGTCAGCCGCCCATCGCTCGATGACGTCTACCTCCGCCACACCGGCCGGGCATTCCGGCAGACCGAGGAGTCCTTCGCATGACCGCCATTGCCCAGTCCTACTACATGACCCAGCGCCACGCCCGCATGCTGCTGCGGCAGCCGTGGTTCGTGGCGATCACCCTCGTGCAGCCGGTGATCTGGCTGCTGCTGTTCGGCTCGCTGTTCCGCAGCGTGACCGAGATCCCCGGGTTCGCCACGGCGGGCACGTACCTCGATTACCTGGTGCCCGGCATCATCATCATGACCGCGCTGATGGGCAGCGGCTGGTCGGGGATGGGCGTGATCGAGGACATCGACCGCGGCCTGCTCGACCGCTTCCTGGCCGGGCCGACCCGACGCAGCGCGCTGATCGTCGGACGGATCGGGTACGAGGGCATCGCCCTCGTAATCCAGGGCCTGATCATGGGCGGACTGGCCTGGCTGCTCGGCGCGCAGTTCGCCAGCGGCCTCGTCGGCTTCGGCGTGCTGCTGGCCGTTGCCGTCCTGGTCGCCTTCGCGTTCGCCTCCCTCTCGTGCGCCATGGCGCTGACACTGCGTCAGCGCGAGTCGGTGATCGGGGTGAACACGATGCTGACGCTGCCGCTCACGTTCCTGTCGGCTGCCTTCCTGCCGCTGGCGCTCGCGCCGGACTGGATTCAAACGGTTGCGACGTACAACCCGATCAACTGGGCGATCGAGGCCGGACGCGAGGCACTGCTCGCGAACCCGGACTGGTCCTTCGTCCTGCCTCGCGTTGCCGGTCTGGCGGTCGTGGCGCTGCTGAGCGTCGCGCTCGCCACCTGGGCCTTCCGCGGCTACCAGCGGTCGGCGTAGCGGAATCAGCGCTCCTGGGCTTGCGCGGTCAGCCGGACCGTGTCCTCGTCCAGGAGCGCTCCCGCGGCAGTAGCGATCTCACGGTACGGGAGCGATGCCCAGCCGGCATCCGATGCCGGGGCGCCGCCGAAGAGCCGATCGGCCAACCGGCCGACGATGAGGTGGGCGGCATAGGGGTGCGGCTGCGTCGGATCGTCGAGGGCATCGGCGAGGAACGAGGTCAGCCGCTCGTCAACGCTGTCGTAGCCGATGAGCTCCACGAGCTTGGCGCGGTACTCCAGGTCCGGGGACGAGAGACCAGGGAAGGCCCGATGGTCGGCGACGTGCTGCGCCTCGTGGCCAAGGAGCGAGACCTGGAACGCACGGTTCTCATCCAGCGGTTCGGGGTAGCGGTCGGCAACGCAGTACAGGCCATCGGGCCAGTCGGGATCGTCCTCCTTGTACCAGCCGCCGGCTCCCTGCGCCCCGGCCGTCTTCCAGTGGAGCCAGCCACGCAGCACGAAGTCGTGCATGAAGTGAACGGTCACCTCCTGCGGCTCGCCGCGCGGCAATGTCACCTTGAACCGCCGATCCTCGGTGCGCTTCCAGATGTAGGCACCGAAGTGCGGCGGCGTCCGGCCGCCAAGGAACTGATATCCACGGTCGGCGAAGCCGCGTCGCAGGACCGACTCGGCCGCGTCGATGTCGGGCTCGTCCACCCCGCTGCGCGGCACGTCGGCCAGCGCCGTCAGCGCATCGGCCAGAGAGGATTCGGCGCCACTCGCCGACTCGTCGAGCTCGAACAGCCGGGTGAAGTACCGCAGGTAGGCGAGGAGCGCGTCGCGTGTCCAACGATCGCTCGCCTCCGGTGCGATGGCAGGCCCCAGGAGCGCGGGCGTCGGCTCCGGCATGAGCGGCAGCCGCTCGAAGATGCGCCCGTCGATTTCCTCGCTCATCCGCTGCCCGGGCCGATGATCTCGAGGACGCTGCCGTCGGGTGCCCGGAAATGGCACCAGGCGGCATCGCCGGTCCGCTCGATCTCGGTCAGCAGCTCAAGTCCGTCAGCCTCGAGTGCAGCCCTGGTGGCGTCGACGTCGGCGACGCGAAGGCCGACGACCGGGCCGGTCGTGAAGAACGCGTGGTCGGGGTCGGTGTTGGCGTACACGTGGAGCTCCGCATCCCCGAGCCGGAACCAGGTGGCGCCCGGCGCCTCCCGGATGACCTCGAGACCGATGCGGTCACGGAACAGTGTCACCATCTCCGTGAATCGATCGGTCCGGAAGCCGATGAAGCCGATCCCCGACCGTGCGCCGGTCGGGTCCAGGGTTCGGAGATGTTGCACCCGGGTGGCGTCCTTCGGCCGCCTGGGTCGCGTCATGCCGGCCAGGACGTCTGCCGGTGCCGCGACCCAACGATCGGCACCTGCCACCCCGACCCACACGGCGCGTGGTCGGACGGCGGCGTGGGTACCGGCGGCCTCCGGAACGATGTCGAGCCGACCGTCTGGGGACTCGAACCAGTGGTCGAACGTCGCCGGGTCCGCCGGATCCAGCGGAGGGGCATCGCGGAGCCGTCCGTCCTGAACCCACTCGCGCTCGCCAGCATCGTCGATCCGCCACTCGCCGTACTCGGGCCCCATCGTGGCACCGATCGCCCCGAGCGCGGCCACGAGCCGTGCGAGGTTGTCCGGGTCGGTGGCCGGAATGATGTCGAGGTCAGCCGGCCGCACGTCCGGGGCGCCGTGCGCCATGGCAGCCACCGATCCGGTAACGACGTACTCAACGCCGTGGTCGTCGAGCGCATCGAGGAGTGCCGCGAGCCGAGGACCCTCGCTCACCGAGGGGGCGGTAGGAGCCGTCCGTAGCGCTCCGGGTCGGCGACCGCCGCGCACTGGATGGCGTTGAGCGCGGCTCCCTTGCGAAGATTGTCGCTGCTGAGCCACAGCGCGAAGCCCCGCTCCCGGCCGGCCACAGCGCGGAGCCGCCCGACCAGCACCGGATCACGGCCCTCGACGTCGAGCGGCATCGGGTGGCGCTCGGATCCATCGGCGGGGCGGTACTCGAGCCCGGGCGCGGCCTTCAGCGCAGCCTCGAGCTCCTCGACGGTCGTGTCCCGCGTCGTGCGCACGTGAAGCGCGACGGAGTGGCCGGTGCGGACTGGCACGCGGATGGCCGAGGCGGCGACGTCGAGCTCCGGCAGCTCGAGGATCTTGCGCAGCTCGGCGTGGATCTTTCGCTCCTCGCCGGTCCACCCGTCATCGGCGAGGACGTCGATCTGCGGGACCACCGAGTCGGCGATCCGGCCGTGGAACGGCGATCCGGCGGCGGCGTCGCGATGGTCGGTCGCTCGCTCCGCCTCCCAGGCGTCCAGGCCCTTCCGGCCGGCGCCGCTGACCGCCTGGTAGCTGGCGAGGTCGACCGAGTCGAGGCCAGCGAGGTCGCGGATCGGCGCGAGCACGACGACGGCTGCGGCCGTCGTGCAGTTCGGGTTGGCGATCAGATTGCCAGTGCGATCGCGGGCAGCATGCGCGTTCCCCTCCGGAACGACGAGCGGGACGTCGTCGGCCAGGCGGAACGCGCTCGAGTTGTCGACGACGAGTGGCACCGCGCGACCCGGTCCGTCCATGATCTCGCGGCTCTGGGCAGCGTCCACCGCCAGGAACAGCACGTCCAGCTCGCCCGCCCGCTCGTCGGTGAGGACGTGCACCGGGACCGTCTCACCGCGGTAGCCGAGCGTGTTGCCTTCCTCATGGCCGAAGGCGCGGAGGCATTCGGCGGGCAGGCCGGCATCGGCGAGGATGTCGCAGAACACCCCACCGACCACGCCCCGCGCACCCGCCACCCCGACCGTCGGCCATCCGTTCATGGGGCGACGATACCGCCGAACAGGATCGGCCGCTCGCCGGCGACCAGACGCGCGACGTCCGCGTACACCGCGCCGGCCGTCACCCGGCCACCTGCGCCGGGGCCGCTGACGCGGACGGTGGTCCCGTCGCGCGAGACGATTTCGAGCATGCTCTCGACCCCGTCGAGCGCGGCCAGCGGGTCGAGTGCGTCGAGCGTGGCCGGCGCGACGCGCAGCGCGGTGGCATCCGCGTCCGCCACGAGCCGGGTGATCTGGCCCGGGGCGACCGCCGCATCGAGGATCCCGGTGGTGTCCACGTCGGACTCTGGCCGCCATGTCCCCCATGCCACCGAGGCGAGGATCGCGAGCTTCTGCGCGGCATCGCGGCCCTCGACGTCGAAGCTCGGATCAGCCTCCGCGTAGCCGGCATCCTGCGCGTCGCGCAGCGCATCCTCGTAGCTGGCTCCGCGTCCCATCGCGCTCAGGATGAACGTGGTGGTGGCGTTCACCACCCCCCGCAGCCGTGCGATCTCGCCGGCGGCCGCGACGTGCTGCGTTGTCTCGATCATCGGCGTGCCGCCGCCGACGCTCGCGCTGCCGAGCAGTGCCGCGACCCGTCGCTCGGCCAGCTCCGCGAGCTCGCCGCCGTGGGTGGCAAGCAGCGCCTTGTTCGCCGTCACGTACGGCGTCCCGCGGTCGAGCGTCGCGCGGGCCCAGTCTCGGGGGCCCTCGAGGCCGCCCGCGAGCTCGACCACGACGTCGACCGCCAGGGCCTCGTCGACGGAGATGGTCGGCACCTCCTTGGGGAGGCCGCGCTCGCGTGCCCGATCCGGGTCGCGGACGGCCACGCCGGCGAGCGTCAGTGGCAGTGGCCCGTCGGCGACGAGCGTTCCAAAGGCCGAGCCGACGGTCCCCCATCCGATCAGGCCGATGCGCAGGCGGTCCATCGGCTCAGTCTACGGGGCTCGGCATGGCCGGAACCGCATGTATATACCGTATATACGGCGGCGCACAGCGGCGATTCGGTAAACTGGCGGCATATGGGAGCCACCGAGACCGTCGATCTCTTCTTCGAGCTCATCAACGACGATCACCGCGACAAGGCCGTGGAGCTGCTGGCGGAGAACGCCGTGATGGGCATCAGCGTTCCAGGCAGCGACGAGCGGACGAACCTGCGCGGACGCGACAAGGTCGGGGGCTGGTTCATGCGGGCCGGCGATGGGTTCAGATTGTTCATCAACGACAGCCGCAACATGGGCGCATCGTACGTGGCCGACGTCACGGTGATGCGCCCCGGCATCGACCCGATGCACGTCGAGGCGAACTTCCGGGTCGAGAACGGCGAGATCGTCAGCCTCTTCCTGACGCCGAACTGAGGCCGGACATGGAAGTCATCGTCGGAGCCGTGATCGTCTTCGGCATCCTGATGGCGGCCCTTCTCTGGTGGGGGTACCGCCAGCAGCGACTGTGAGTCGCCCGACGTAACCGGCGCGGGCTGGGGAGCTCAGTCGTCGCCGTTTCCGCCCCCGTTCCCGTTGCCCCCGCCGTTCCCGTTGCCACGACCGTTCCCGCCCCCGCCATCGTCGTCCTTGCACTCCTGAACCAGCGCGTCGGCGTGGGCGCGAGCCTCGTCCTCTGTCATCGACGCCATCTCGGCCTCGGCCTCGGTGGCGGCATCAGCGCCGCAGTCCTTCTCGACCCGTTCGACCAGGCGCGCGAGCCATTCGGCAACGGGCGTCTCGGTTGCCGTGGGCAGTGGTGTCTGAGCCGATGCGGACGGTGCCGGGTCAGCGATGCCATTGGGCCGGCTCGCGGCGAAGGCGGCCAGAACCGCGACTACGAGCAGGGCAGCCAGGGCGGCAAGCAGCGGGACGAGCCGGCGCTGCCGGCCGTCCCGGGCAACTGAAGGCGGCGGCGCGGCGGCGACCGCGGCAGGGCCCATGTCGACCACCGGGATCGGCTGGGTCACCGCTGACGTGTCGACCGAGGCGACCGGGGCCAGCGCCAACGCCGGCGCGGGGTCGCCGGCCAGCCACGACCGGAGTGCCTCAGCGACGGCGCCGGCATGGAGAGGACGATCGGCCGGGTCGTGGGCGAGGCAGCCGGCTACGACGGCGGCAAGTGCGGCATCGATCCCACCCAGCGGCGGCGGACCCGCGCGCTGCGCCGCGGCCAGGGCCAGCGGGGAGCCGGTCGGGTACGGCGGACGGCCGGTGAGCGCCTGGTGCAGCACGACGCCCAGCCCGTAGAGATCGGTGCGCGGGGTGATCGGGCCGTCGGCCAGCTGCTCCGGCGCCATGGCGGGTAGGGTGCCCACCACCGTACCGGTGACTGTCAGCCGCTCGGAGGCGTCCGCGAGGCTGTGGGCGATCCCGAAGTCCACGAGCCGGGTGCGCCCGGCCCGATCGAGCAGGACGTTGCCCGGCTTGATGTCGCGGTGGATCACGCCCTGCTGGTGGGCGTGGAAGATCGCCTCGGCCAGGTCAGCCGCGATGGCCGCCGCCTCGCGCTCGGCCAGCGGCCCATCGCGCTCCAGCCGCGCGGCCAGGGACTCGCCGTCGACGAGCTCCATGACCAGGGCCGGCGCGTCGCCGGTCGCGTCCACGTCATAGACGCCCACGATCACCGGGTGCGAGAGCCGGGCCGCGGCGCGCGCCTCGGCGGCCAGCCGGGCGCGCGAGGAGTCATCGGCGAAGAGGTGGGCGTGGAGCCGCTTGATCGCCACCGGACGGTCGAGCTGCTCGTCGTGGGCACGCCAGACCTCCGCGGTCCCACCCGCGGCGATCCGCTCGATCAGTCGGTATCGGTCGAGAACGCGCTGTTCGTCCATGCTCGCCCGCTCAGCGGGCGTTCCCATGCCATGCAAGCCGCCTGCCTACGGGAACAGGTCCCGCTCGGCCTCCATGACCAACACCGATGCGCCCTGCGGCGAGGGACGCCACTCGTACCCGCGCACCACGACCACCGGACGCTGGTCAACCTTGCCGCCCGCGAGATCGGCGGCAGACGCGAGCTCGTCGGCGACCGCGATGATCGTGGCGCGCATCGGGCGACCGGAGACATCGGGTTCGCCGCGCAGGTCGACCAGGGCCTCGATGCCTGCGGATCCGATCGCAACGTTCACGATCCCGTTGCGCCATGCCCGCCCGAACGAGTCGCTGATGACGACCGCGGGCGCCACGGCGGTTCGCGCCCTCAGGCCCTCGCGAATGCCGCGGGCCGACCCATCGGGATCCTCAGGCAGCAATGACGCCACGTCGCCACCGCCGACGTTGCTGACGTCCACGCCGGCGTTCGCGCACACCAGGCCGTGCCGAGTGCGGCTGATGATCAGGCCGCCGGTGGCCATGCGCACGATCGCGGCGGACTCGCGCAGCACCAGCTCGACCTGGCGCGCGTCCTTCCCCCAGCGCTCCGCCCAGTCGCGGGCCAGCGCCGATGGCTCGACCGTTGCGAGGTCGACCAGGCGACCCTCGGCCTTGGACACCACCTTCTGCGTGACGACCACGACGTCCGCATCGGTCAGGACGACCTCGCCGGCGGCTGCCGCCGCCGCGACGGTGGCGGCCAGATCGTCGCCGGGCTGGATCTCGCCGATGCCGTCTAGGCCGATGAGCTCGATGCGCGAGCTCACGCTGCGTCCCCGAGCTCCAACCAGCGCGCGAGGTCGGCGGGGGTGTCGAGGTCGAACGCCAGGCCGGCGCGGTCCACTGCCACGCAGGACACGCCGGCCCGTTCGACCTCGGCCGCGTGGGCGGCGAACGAGCCGACCCCGAACCTGAACCCGATCACGCCGGGCGGCCGGAGGGCCAGGGCATTCGTGCCGGTGCCCGCGCGATCGGGGCCGATCGCCACGCCCGGACCGCCATTCGAGGGGAGCGCACCCATCAGCGTCTCGACGTCGGCAGCACGCAGGTTTGGCAGATCGCCATGCAGCACCACGAGCGTCTCGGTGCCGTCGAGCAGCGCCTGGGAGCGGGCCTGGTCGAGACCCTCGTTGAGGCCCATGCCGCGCTGCACCTCCAGGCGCGCGCCGGAGGCCTCGACGATCTCCGCCAGCGGCCGCGACGGCGAGATCACCACAACGTCGTGGCTCACCTCGTGCGCCACCGCAAGCACCCGCTGGAGGAGCTGGCTGGCGAGCATGATCCGCTCCTCGGGATCGAGGCTGGGGGCGAGTCGGGTCTTCGCCGCCTCCAGCCCGCGGTGCGGAACGATGATCCGGGTCGACACCCGGGCAGCATATCGCAGCGCGGGCATCAGCCTCGGGTCAGCGCCTCGGCGAGCGTGCGGCGATCGTCGTCGGTCCGCATGACCGTCGGCAGCGCCGCGACCGCCAGGCCGGTCTCCGCCTCGATCCCGCTGGCCAGCCCCGCATCCGCCTGGTCGATCACGAGACGCCGGACGAGGCCGGCGTAGATTCGCGCCACACCGGCTGCTGACGACTCGTGCCCCAGGCTGGTCAGCATCCGGTCGGCCGGTCCCTTCAGGGCGCGGCCCTCGATGATCGGGCTCACCGCGACGGTGGAGCGATGAGCGCGGACAGCCTCACTGATCCCGGGCAGCGCCAGGATAGGCCCGATGCTGACGATCGGGTTCGATGGACCGATGACGACCAGATCCGCATCCGCGATCGCTGCGAGCACCGCAGACGACGGACGCGCATCGCCGTCGAATCGCACGGCACGGACCTCGGGCTCCTGCCGCCGCCGCACGAAGTAGTCCTGGAACTCCAGCGACCCCTCGTCGGTGTCGAGCATGGTCCGCCAGCGGTCGTCCGTGGCGGGCAGGATCCGGGGGCCGATGCCGAGCGCCGTGGTCGTCGAGGCGACCGCATCGGTCAGGCTGACGCCGTCACGCAGAAGACGCCCGCGGTACGCGTGAGTCGCGAGGTCGGCGTCGCCGATGCGGAACCAGGCCGGCTCACCGAGCCGCTCGAACATCGCGTGGGCGGTGTGCGTGTCGCCGCGGATCCCCCAGCCCTGCTCCGTGTCGAGCAGGCCGGCGAGGGTGTAGGTCAGCGCGTCGACATCGGGGCAGACGAGGTGCCCGTGGATCTCGACGTCGTCACCGACGTTGGCGATCACGGTGAGCTCGACCTCGTCGAGCATCGCGAAGCCGTGCGCCAGCTTCGTCCCGCCCGTGCCGCCGGCGAGGAGCGTGACCTTCATGGCCGCAGCGTACCGTGCGGCGCGCCGTCAGCCGCGCTCGAGCTCCGGCTTGACCTCGCGAATTAGCCGCTCAGCCGACTCCTCGTCGTACGGCGACGGGAAGCCGATGATGAAGTGCCGGAACCCGATGCCGAGGAACGGCCGCATGGCCTCCAGCGACCTGCTCGGGCGTGCCGACCAGCTGGTTCCTCCACGGGTCGGCCTTGCCGTTGTGCTCGAAGGTCGCGTTCGCAACCCGTTCGGCCTCGGCGGGATCGTCGCGGATGATGCACATGCCCATGCCGACCGTCCGCTCGATCTCCGACTCGTCGCGGCCGACCTCCTCGCAGTGGCGGCGCAGGATCTCGTCCTTGCGCTTTACGGTCTCGAAGCCGCCGCCGACGTTGCAGGCATCGGCGTAGCGGGCCACGATCCGCAGCGTCTTCTGCTCGCCTCCCCCGCCGATGAGGATCGGCAGCCGCTCCTGGACCGGCGGCGGGTCGTTCCGGATCTGATGGGCGGTGTAGTAGCGCGAGCCCGACGGCCGCTCTCCGTGGAGCATGCCGCGCATGATGTGCACCGCCTCCTCGAGCCAGCGCAGCCGCTCTCCGGGAGACCCACCGAACTCGAGCCCGTAGGCGCGGTGCTCGGTCTCGAACCAGGCGCCGCCGATGCCGAGGACCGCGCGGCCCCCGCTGATGTGATCGAGGGTTGTGGCCATCTTCGCCACGAGCGCCGGATTACGGAACGTGTTGGCCCCGACCATCAGGCCGATCGTCGCGCGCTCCGTCCGCTCGGCCCAGGCCGCCAGCGTCAGCCAGCCCTCGAAGATCGGCCCCTCGTGGGAGCCGACGATCGGGTACAGGTGGTCCCACGTCCAGATCGAGTCGAAGCCGAGCCGGTCGTGCCGGATGCCGGCTTCCCGAAGCGCCGCCCAGTCGGCGTACTGGTTCCAGGAGTTGGCCCCCAGCTTGATCGGCTCAGTCAAACTTCAGCTCCTAGCTCGCGGTATATACCGTATATACGACCCTAGGCGGCCGGTTCAGTCGTGGCGAATCACCTTCTCGACCTTCATGCGGATCGTGACCCGCTGCTGGCCGCCGAACTCCCGGGCCGTCGACCGGTAGCGCTCGGCCAGGGCGAGGATGTCGCGCATCGACGCCTCGCGATCCTCGTCGAGGTCGACGGTCCCCTGGAGCGCGACCCAGGTCAGCTCCTCCTCGAAACAGAGGCTGACGCGCGGGTCTCGGCGCAGGAACCGCTCCTTGGCCCGACCGACCTTCGTGTTCATCAGGATCGTGTCCGGGTGGTCGGGATCGATGTCGAACCACATCACCGACTGGTTGGGCGCGCCATCGGGAGTCAGGACGGCCAGCACGGGGTAGCGAAGCTTGGCCATCAGCCAGTCACGCAGGTCGTCGGTGAGGACGGGCTCGACGGTCAGGGCAGGATCGGTCACGGATGTCCTCCGGAGTGGGCAGGACGTATGCCAATCGTCGGCATCGGCGCATGGATGGCGCTCTGAAATCCAGTGTAGCCCTAGACTCCTGACCGATGGCGAACGCGGAGCTGCTCTCGATCGGCGCCGAGCTGCTGCTGGGTGAGACGGTCGACACCAACGCGGCCTTCCTGGGTGGCGAGATGGCGCAGATCGGCCTGCCGCTTGGCTCCATTCGCATGCTTCCCGATGACCGTGGCGCGCTCCACGATGCCTTCGCCCTGGCTCGTGAGCGTTCCGAAGTCGTGCTCGCCACCGGAGGCCTTGGCCCGACCCACGACGACCTGTCGCGCGAGGGCCTCGCCGATGCGCTCGGCGAGGAGCTGGCGGAGGACCCTGCGCTGGTCGCCGTCCTGGAGGAGCGGTTTGCCGCCTACGGACCGATGCCGGTCGCCAACCGCCGGCAGGCGATGCGGATCGGGTCCGCTGAGATCCTGGCCAACCCGATCGGCTCGGCACCCGGCTGGTGGGTCGATCGGGACGGCGTAGCCGTCGTGCTCATGCCAGGCGTTCCGTCGGAGATGCGCCGGATGTGGGCCGACCAGGTCCGCCCCCGCCTCGAGGCGCGCTTCGCCCTACCTCCGCTGGCGATCCGCACGGTGAAGGCCTTCGGCATCGGCGAGTCGGCCATGGCGGAGCGGCTGGGGGCGCTGCTCACCGAGCCGCCGGCAACGGTCGAGGCCGGCATCTATGCCCGCGACGACGGTGTCCACGTGCGCTTCTCGACACGCGGCGATCCGACGACACTGGACCCGCTGGTCGACCGCTCGGTGGAGCTCCTGGGCGAGGCCGCCTACGGCACCGATGGGGATGATCTGGCCTCCGCGGCACTGACCCGGCTTGGCGCGCTGGGCGCCTCGACGGTCGCGACCTGGGAGGCGGACACCGCCGGCGCCCTGCTCGCGGTATTGGCTGCCTCCCCTGCGGCCGACGGAGCGGCGGGATACGTCGGCGGCGTGCTCGACGCGGGCACGCCGTCCGGACCCCCCGTGGCGGACGTCGTGATCCAGCTCTCGCTGCTCCCGCAGGACGCAAATGGCCGCAGCCGCGTTCGCGTCGCGCTCAGCGGATCCGTCTCGATGCCGATGAACGAGCTGCGGATCCATGGCTCCGGACCGCAGCGCCTGCGGCGCGCCGCCTTCGCGGCGCTCGATGCCGTGCGGAGGTTCAGTCCCAACGACCGATGACGCGCACCGCGGCCGGCTCGATCTCGAACGTCCAGTCGGGCCGGGTGCCGATGAGGTCGCCGTCGGCCTGCAGCGGAAGCTCCGTACCATCGGTCGTGCGGATCTCGACGCGGCGGGCGGCGATGCGGGGCGCGTGCGGCGCCATGCCCAGCGCCCAGCGACCGGCCTCGATCCCGAGCCGGGGGGCCGGCCCGGGGTAGACGCGCAGCGACAGCGCGCCGGCGTCCGGTCGAGCGCCCGGGTTCACTACCAGACCGCGTCCGTAGAACGGGGTCGTGCCGGCCACGAGCATCTCCATCGGGCCCCGATGGACGACCCAGTCGTCGGCGCGCACCTCGACCGCAGGGCGTCGCCACAGGTCGGGGACCGAGCGAGCCACGGCGACCGCCCAACCCGGCAGCCGGCGCGCACCGGCCGCCGCATATCGTCCGGCCACCAGCGCGTCCCAGCCCGCACCGACGAAGAGCGCCAGCCGTCCCCCGACGCGCACCAGGTCGACTGGTCGCGCGTCCCCGGCTCGCAGGACATCGGCCAGGGCCTCGGGATCGCGCGGCAGGCGCAGGAGGTGCGCGCTGGCGTTGCCGAACCCGGCCGGGATGTACCCCAGCGCGGGGCCGTCGCTAAGCCCGGCGATGACGTTGTAGCCGACGCCGAGCGACCCGTCCCCGCCGACGACGATCGCCGTGTCGTACTCGCCGATCCGCTCGGACAGGAAGTCGGCCAGCTCGGTCGGGTCGCGGGTGTCGGCGACGTGGATGTCCGCGTCCAGCGCGGCTCGCGCCAGCTCAACGGCGCGATCCACCCGGTCGGTCCGCGCGGTGCCCGCCCCCCGGTTCAGGAAGACGGCAGCGCGTGCGCGGTCTACGGGAGGGCCTCCAGGATCTCGGCGACCTGCTCCTCGGTTCCGGTGAGGAAGTACAGGGTGTCGTCCTGCGTGTAGATGAAGACCTGGTTCTCGGTCGTGCCCGTCGGGTCGGCCGCGGTCAGCACGTCCTTGCCGGCGACGGTCGCTGCCTCGAACTCGGCGGGGCTGCTGCCGCCCTCGTCGAGGGCGCCGATGAACTGCTCCTGCAGGAGGCCCTCGGAGGCGCCGAGCACGCGGAATGCGCCCACGCTGAGGATGGCGGTCGGATCCGCCGGATTGGACACGCCGCCGAAGGCGACCGACACGTCCGACAGCTCGGCGCCGACGGACTCGAGGAACGCCTCGAACGTCGGGTCGGTACCGCCCATGGCGGCGAAGGCATCACCACTGATGCTCTGCACCTGGAGCGGCTGGCCATCGACCATGTCGGGGAACCGTCCGGCGAGCTCGGGGTCGCCCTCGCCCAGCGACGGCAGCGCGAACCCAGAGCCCAAGGGCTCCTCGCTGGCCTCGGGCGTCGGCTCAGGGGTGGGCTGGACCGTGGCCGGCGCCTCGGAAGGTGCGGCCGATGGGTCCTCGCTCGAGCACGCGACGACGAGGAGGGCCGTCAGCACGACGAGCAGGAGGGAAAAGCGCTTCAAGATGGGAACCTCAGGTTATGCGGCAGCCCGAGCAGGATAGCCCGCCCGCCCGTGAGATGCCCAAACAGCGCCGGTCGGGAAGTGTCGTCCGATGACGTGACCTCGGGCCGGTCAGGGAAGCTCGGACAGCAGCTGCTCGACCAGCCCCTCGTTCTGGCCGGCGATGGTGAAGGCCGTGCCGTCGGCGACGTAGAAGTACACGACCCCCTCGGTCGCACCGCCGGAGAAGCTGAGCACCGTCTTGCCCCCGACGTCCAGCGTCTCGACGTCCACCTCCTGCTGGCCTCCCACGCCGCTCATCAGCTGGGCGAGCTGCTGCAGGGACACCTCGGTCATGCCCGGAATGCGAAAGGCGTTGAGCACGGTCGCATCGACGCCCTCGCCGTACGTCACGAACGCGAACTCGGCGTCGCCGGCGTCGATCCCCTGTCCCTGGAGCGCCCCCGACAGGATCTGATCCATCCCGGGAATCGCGGTGCCCTCGACGCCGTTCAAGTCGTCCGGGATCACGTCGTCGAGCGACCCGGTTTCGCCGCCGTCGCCCTCGGTCGCGGCGGGCTCCTCGGTCGGCTCGGGCGCATCCGACGTCGCCTCGAGGGTCGGCTCCGGCGTGGCTACCGGCTCGGACTCGCTCGATTGCTCCGTTCCGCACGCGGCCACGAGGACGGCGAGCAGCGCGACAAGGATGAGACGTCGGTTCACGGGGAGGACCTCCGGATGGGCAGGATTGCTCGGCGCGAGCAGTCTAGCCGTCGGATCAGCTCCGGGCCAGCACCGCCCCGGTCGGGGCGCGCTTCAGGAACTTGCCGTCGCCGGCCGCGCCCAGCCACTCGTCGCCGTCGACGATCACCTTGCCCCGGCTGAGCACGATCTCCGCCTTCCCCGTGACCTCGCGGCCCTCGTAGACCGAGTAGTCGACGTCCATGTGGTGCGTTTCGGCGCTGATCGTGTGGCGAGCCTGCGGGTCGTAGACGACGAGGTCCGCATCGGCGCCGACGGCGACGACGCCCTTTCTGCCCCCCAGGCCGAACATGCGTGCGGGAGCGGAGCTGATCACGTCGACCCATCTGTTCGGCGTCATGCGGCCGCCCACGACGCCGCCCGAGTGCATGAGGTTCACCCGGTCCTCGACGCCTGGCAGGCCGTTCGGGACCTTGCGGAAGTCTCCCTGACCAAGGTCCTTCTGGCCCTCGAAGTCGAACGGGCAGTGATCGGTCGAGACGACCTGCAGGTCGTCCTTGGCGAGGCCCTTCCAGAGGTCATCGGCATGGTCCGAGTGGCGCAGCGGCGGCGAGCAGATGTACTTCGCTCCCTCGAAGCCGTTGCCGAGATGCTCCAGGTTGAGGAAGAGGTACTGGGGACACGTCTCGGCGTACGCCGGCAGGCCCTCGTCGCGCGCTCGGCGCACCTCGGCCAATGCCTCGCGAGCCGAGAGGTGAACGATGTAGACCGGAACGCCGGCAACCTGAGCGAGCCGGATCACTCGGTTTGTTGCCTCGCCCTCGAGGACCGGCGAGCGGGAGGTGCCGTGATAGTACGGATCGGTGTTGCCGGCGTCGAAGTTCTGGGCCGCGACGACGTCAATCGCCAGCCCGTTCTCGGCATGCATGAGGATCAGGCCGCCGTTCCTGGCCGTCTGCTGCATGGCCCGGAAGATGGCGCCGTCATCGGAGAAGAAGACGCCGGGGTACGCGGTGAAGAGCTTGAAGTCGGTCACCCCCTCGTCGACGAGAGTGTCCATCTCGGCGAGGGTGTCATCGGTGACGTCCGACATGATCATGTGGAAGCCGTAGTCGATCGTCGCATTACCCTCGGCCTTGGCATGCCACGCGTCGAGCCCCTCGCGCAGTGCCTGGCCCTTGCCCTGGACAGCGAAGTCGATGATCGTCGTCGTGCCGCCGAAGGCCGCCGCTCGCGTCCCGGACTCGAACGTGTCCTTGGCGAACGTTCCGCCGAACGGCAGCTCCATGTGGGTGTGGACGTCAATCGCGCCGGGGATGATCCACCTTCCGGAGGCGTCGATCGTCCGATCGGCCTGGACGTCCAGCGACTCGCCGATGAGCGCGATGCGTTCGCCGTCCACCAGCACGTCGGCCGGGGTAGTGGCATCGGCGTTGACGATTGTTCCGCCCTTGATCAGCGTGCGCATCGGTCCGGGATCCTCCGTCGTTCGCTCAGCAGGCTCCGCATCGTCACGCCCCGGTCGCCCGCGTGGGCAGCCCCCGAGGTGGGCGCAGCTAGCATCAGCGGATGCGGCCGACTGACCTGCCTCGTGGCGAGGTGGCGCGCAGATCTCTTGCGGCTCCTTCCAGCGGCGGTCCCGCCAGGCCGCGCGCGGTCGCCGTGCTCGAGGGCGTCCTCTCCGGACACGCCTGGGTCGACGACCCGGACCGCCCCGGCGCTCTGCTCGTGATCGAGGATGCGGACGGGACGGTATACGCCGGTGGCTCGGTCTCGTCGGAAGATCTCGTGGCGACGCTTGCTCGGTCTTGAGACGAAGTCGGGCGACCTGATCTTCGGTTTCTCCGGCCCGGATGACCCGATGATCGATGTGGTTCCAAGCGAGCCGTACTGGAAGGGCGAGGCGATCGACTTCACCGCACTCGGGTTCCTCCTGACGACGAGGAGGGATTGCCGTCCGCGCCAATCGCCGGCGGCGCGACCACGGTTCGGCTCGACGCCGCGCTGCTGCCGCGGGTCGATGGTACGAGGACACCCTCCTTGCCTTCGGATCAACGGACCGATGGAGGAGCTGGGCATCGGCTTCGCGGTGATGCTCGGCGACGAGCGTCGCCGAGTGCCTCGCCGGGCCTCGGACACGGAACGGGCGCTCGAGATGGGCGTGGTGACTCGCACCGAGCACCGCCGCCGTGGCTACGGCGCGCTGGTCAGCCGCCTGGTCGCGCGCGCCTGCGAGGCCCGAGGCGACCGGGTGCGGTGCAAGCGCCAATGCCGCGAACGCGCCGTCACTCGCAATCGCCCGGGCACTCGGATTCCGAACCGAGCGTCGCTACGGGCTCGCCGCTTGTCGAGCACCGCTCAGACGGTGACGCGGAGCGGGTCGAGTCGTACGATGGAGCCATGACCGACCGCCTTCATTTCACCGGTGACGACGAGGCTGACCGGCTGCTCGTCGAGGAGCCGATGGCGCTGCTCATCGGCTTCGCTCTTGACCAGCAGGTGCCGGTGCAGTGGGCGTTCTCTGCGCCGAAGGTGCTCCGCGAGCGGCTCGGCACGCTCGACGCCCGCGAGATCGCTGCGATGGATGTCGCCCACGTCGAGGCTGCCGCGAAGGGCCCTCCGGCGGTCCACCGCTTCCCGGCTGCCATGGGTCGGCGAGTCCACGAGCTTGCCCGGTACATCGCCGATACCTATGACGGCGATGCCGCGCGCGTCTGGACCGATGCGTCCGATGGCCGGGACCTTCAGCGGCGAATCGGCGCGCTGCCCGGGTTCGGCGAGATGAAGGTCAACGGCACGATCGCGGTCATCGTGAAGCAACTCGGCGTGCGTCCGCCGGGCATCGAGGAGGTGCTGCCGGGCTGGCCGACGCTCGGCGATGTCGACTCGGCCGAGGCGCTCGCCGACTACCAGGCCAAGAAGCGCGCCCACAAGGCCGCAATGCGCGAGGCCGCCTCGGCCAACGGCTGACGGATCCCCGGTCCGCTCATGGGCGCGACCGCTCACGACTCGGTGATCGGGCCCTCGTCGTGCGGGTGCATCCATGGAGTGAACGTCAGGCCCACGAGCAGGCCCTCCGGGCTGAGCATCCGGGCGGTCGTCTGGCCCCACGGCTCCTCGTGCGCGTCGCGCAGCAGGCGATGGCCACCGGCGCACAGCTCCTCGACGGCCGCGGCGACCGCATCGGCCGATGCAAGGTCCAGCTCGAGCCATGCCTGTGGCACCGGCAGGTCGGCGGGCCAGTCCGGCGTGCCGAATGTCGACTCCGCGGCCTGGGCCAGCGGCCACATCGCAAATGCCTTCACACCCTCCAGGGAGTCGTTGGTGAAGTAGCCAGGCGCCGGCTCCTCGAAGGCGATGCCGAGTCCGTCGCGCCAGAACGCATGGGCCGCATCAGGGTCGCGGATGATCGGGCCGAAGCCCGCGACGAAGCTGATCTTCATCTCGTCACCCTACGCCTGATGCCTGCGGGGTTGCACCTGGTGCGACCAACCTGGAACGAGTCGCCTGCCACGATCGGAACGAGCCACCCGGTGCGACCTGGACCGACTGAGCGAGCTTCCACCGATCCTCAGTCACGGGGTGCAACGAGCGGCGAGCCCGGCGCTGAGCTCCTGCTAGATTCCGATGCGTGAACGATCGATGGCTCGCCTGGGTGCGAATCGGCTTCGCGGTGCTCGACCTGGCGGCGATCGGCTACATGATCCTCGTCCTGGTCGATGAGGGCGCGTTCGACCCCCTCAACTTCTTCACGTTCTTCACGATCCTGTCGAACCTGCTCGCCGCGACGATCTTCTTCGAGGGCGGACGGCGCCAGCTTGCCACGGATGCCCCGGTCTCCGACATGTGGCGCGGGGCCACCGTGGTGTACATGGCCGTCACCTACATCGTGTTCGCCGTGCTCCTGCGCGACCTCCAGGAGGAGCTCCAGACACATGTCGGCTGGGTCGACTCGGTGCTGCACCGGGTCATGCCGATCGCCGTGATGGCCGACTGGCTGATCGAGCCGCCCCACAGGCCGATTCCGTTCCGGCGCGCGCTGGCATGGCTCGGCTTCCCGCTCGTCTGGACCGCCTTCACGCTGATCCGCGGTGCCATCGACGGCCGGTATCCGTATCCGTTCCTCGATCCCGCCAACGGCGGGTACGGAACGGTCGCGCTCTACGTCGTGGCGATCCTGGTGGTCTTCTTGGGGGTCATCTGGGTCGTGGCCGCGGCGGGGACCGCGCTCCGGGACCGGCGGCGCGAGGGCTGAGGCATCAGCCGAGCCGATACGGGACGAAGTCGCAGACGAAGTCGAAGCCCAGGCGCTCGTAGACCGGCCTGCCCATGGTCGAGGCCTGGAGCGTCGCCGTCGTGAACCCGCGAGCCGCACCGTGCCGAACAGCCGCGACCGTGATCGCCGCGCCGATCCCTCGGCCACGCGCGGCCTCGACGGTCGTGACGTTGTAGATCCCGGCCGCCCCGCCGGCGGTGACCAGGCTCGCGGTGGCGACCGGCTCGCCATGCAGCAGGCCGAGGAAGTGCTCCTCGGGGGCATCCTCACCGAATCCGATGCGCTCGGTGGAACGCACCAGGAACTCGGTGAACGCCTGCGACGGGCTGAGGATCGGCGCGAAGACGCCGATGTAGTCGTCGAAGTCCTGGCGGGAGGTGATACGGCGGATCTCGAGCCCGTCGACGGGCGGCGGCGCGACGATCGCGTCGGCGGCGACCGCCATCGCCGGCCATGCGGCGTCGCCCGCCAGGCCGCGCGCCACAAGCCGCTTGGCGAGATCGACGGGCGATGCGCTCGGTATCACCCACCACGCGAACGGGACGCGGCGCGAGCGGAGGTCGGCGAGCCGTTCGTCGATGACCGCATCGGCCTCATCGTCCCGGAGACGCGTGGTCAGCACCGAGTTGAGGTAGTAGTCGCCCAGGCCGGTGTGAAACCACCGGAGCGCGCCATCGTCGTGGCGCTCGGTGTCGGTCGCATCGGCCAGGAGCCACCAGGCCGCGACGAAGTCGCGTTCGACGATCGCCGCCAGCGCGGGGTCGGTCCCCGCGCCGTGGTCAGGTGCTGGCGGCCGCAAACTCGCCGACGATGTCCGCCCCGTATGCGTCGAGGCAGTCCTCTTCCTCGCCGTTCATCAGGTAGATGTTGAACTGCGTGACGCCGGCCTCCCGCAGCCGCTCCAGCCGCTCGCGATGGGAGGAGACCGGGCCGACGATCGCAAACTCGTCGATGATCTGATCGGAGACGAAGGCCGCGTTGTCGCTGCCGACCTCGGCATGGTGCAGGTAGTTGTAGCCCTCGCGATTCTCGACGTACTTCCACAGCGACTCGGGCAGGTCGTCCTTCGGGTACTTGTTGATGAGGTCGACGACGTGGTTGCTGACGAGGGCCGGGAACCACCGGACCTTGTCGCGGGCGGCGCCGGCGTCGTCGCTGACGTATGCGGGCGCTGCGGCCATCACCTCGATCGCATCGGGGTCGCGGCCTATCTCCTCGGCTGCGGCGCGGACGAAACCCATGCACCAGCGGATGATGTCGGGATCCGCGAGCTGCAGGATGATCCCGTCCGCCACGCGTCCGGCGGCCGCCAGCGCCATCGGTCCGTAGCCGGCCACCCAGATTGGCACCGGCCCGTGGCTGGCCCACGGCATCTGGATCTCGGTGCCGTCGAGCTCGATCTTCTCGCCGCCCGTCAGCGACCGAACGATTCGGCAGCATTCCTCCATGTACGCCACCGTCGTCGGCTTCTTACCCATCACGCGCCGCGCGGAGTCTCCGCGGCCGATGCCGAGGTCCATGCGCCCGCCGGTGATCTCGTTCAGGGTCGCCAGGGTGCTCGCTGTCACCGTGATGTCGCGGGTGGCTGGATTCGTGACGCACGTGCCCAGGCGCATCTCGCTCGTGCCGGCGCCCATGAGCGTCAGAAGCGGATAGGGGTCCTGCCACAGCACATGAGAGTCGAACATCCAGCCGTAGCCGAACCCGTTCGCCTCGGCCCGCTTGGCCAGGTCGACGGCTCGTGCCGCTGGGAGGCGCTGATCCGGCCGAAGAGTAATCCCGAACTTCATCGGTGCTACGGGCGGACGAGGTCTTCGTAGGCATCCGGACGGCGATCACGGAAGAACTGCCACGTCTGGCGGACCTCCTCGATCGTGTCGAGGTCCAGGTCGCGGACGATCAGCTCCTCGTCGTGCGGGTCCCCCACCTCGCCGATGAACTGGCCGCGCGGATCCACGAAGTACGACTGGCCGTAGAAGTCGTCGTCGCCCAGCGGCTCGATCCCGACGCGATTGATGGTCCCCACGTAGTAGCCATTGGCCAACGCGTGGGACACCTGCTCGACGCGCCACAGGTACTCGGAGAGACCCCGTGACGTGGCCGAAGGGATGAAGACCATCTCGGCGCCGTTGAGGCCAAGAGCCCGCGCGCCCTCGGGAAAGTGACGGTCGTAGCAGATGTAGACGCCGACCTTGCCAACGGCGGTGTCGAATACCGGGTATCCGGTGTTGCCAGGGCGGAAGTAGTACTTCTCCCAGAATCCCTTGACGTGCGGGATGTGCGTTTTGCGGTACTTGCCGAGGTACGTGCCATCGGCGTCGATGACCGCCGCGGTGTTGTAGTAGATGCCGGTCGTCTGCTCGTCCTCCTCGTACATCGGCACGATGAGGACCATCCCGGTTTCCTTGGCCAGCTCTTGCATCCGCTTCGTGGTCGGGCCGTTCGGGATGTGCTCGGTGTAGCTGAAGTACTGCGGGTCCTGGACCTGGCAGAAGTAGGGGCCGTAGAAGAGCTCCTGGAAGCACATGACCTTCGCGCCCTGGGCCGCCGCCTCACGCGCGTACTTCTCGTGCTTCTCGATCATCGATTCCTTGTCGCCGGTCCACTCCGCCTGGAGCAGCGCCGCGCGGACGATTCGCGCCATCGGTTCCTCCTGCTCGGTCCTCGGGTGCGCCCGGAGGGCGGCATCGGTTCTGCTTCGGAAGGCCGATACAGTACACCCCTGCGACACCCCCGCCGGGGCCGCCGATCGACGCGTCGCGCCGCCGGCCGCTAGGCTTTGCGGCTCCCAATGAACCTCCTCGACGTCGTCGTCATCCTCCTCTTGCTGCTCGCCGCGGTGGCCGGCGCACGCGCCGGGTTCCTGGGGCCGGTACTCGGGCTCATCGGCGCGGTGGTGGGGTTCGCGTTCGCGCTCTTCCTCGCCTCCATCCTGCGTGAGCCGCTGGCGGAGATCGAGCAGCCGATGCGGGCGCTGGTCACCGTCTTGAGCCTGGGTGCGTTCGTGCTGACCGGCGAGGCGCTCGGGGCGGCGATCGGGGCGCAGATGAGCCATGGCCTGCGGGGCAGCCCGCTTCGGCCGATCGATGCCATGGGCGGGGCGGTGGTCGGCGCTGCGCACATCGTCCTGCTTGTATGGCTGCTGGGCGGCATGTTGGCCATGGGCATGGCGCCGTCGCTGGGCGCGCTGGCCCACGACTCGGTCGCCGTCCGGGTGACGACGGAACGCCTGCCTCCGCCGTTGACCGTCGCGGGCCGCCTGCTGGCGCTGCTCGACACCACGGATCTGCCGCCGCTCTTCGGTGGGCTCGAGCCGTTGCCGGCGGAGCCGGTCGAGCTGCCGGCCGATGCCGAGGCACGCGCGCTCGCCGAGTCCGCGCTGGCGAGCACGGCGCGAATCGCGGCCAGCGGATGCGGGGCCGGCCTCGCGGTCGGCAGCGGGTTCTTCGTGTCGCCGTCACACGCGGTGACGAACGCCCATGTGATCGCCGGCAGCGAGGCGACCACCGTGACGATTGGCGGGCAGGTGCTCGACGCGGTGGTCGTGGCCCTCGACGCGGAAGCGGACCTCGCCCTGCTCCACGTTCCGGGCGCGCAGGCTCCGGCCCTCACGCTGGCGTCGAGCGCGCCCGGGCGGGGAACGACCGCCGTGGCCCTGGGCTATCCCGGCGGCGGCGACCTGACGATCACGGCGGCCGGCGTGACCGCGTCGCACGAGATCGCCGGCCCGAACATCTACGGCGAGGGCATCTCCGATCGCACCGTGGTCGAGCTGCGCGCCGAGGTTCGTCGCGGGAACAGTGGCGGACCGCTGGTCGTCGAGCCGGGGCTGGTCGGCGGCGTGATCTTCGGCGCCTCGCGCATCAACCCGGAGGTCGGCTACGCCATCGGAGCCAACGAGGCTGCGGAGCGCCTCGGTCCATTTCTCGGCTCCACGACGGCCGTCGACACCGGCGCCTGCCTGTAGGCTCGTCGCATGCCGTGGAGCCGCCCCGCCAAGATCGCGTTCATCGGCTCGCACTCGGTGCGCAAGTCGAACGCCGTGCACGCGTTCGCGTCGACCATCGGGCGGGCAGGGCGTTCAGTTGAGGTCGGGCGTGAGGTCGTGCGCTTCAACCCGCTCGGCCTGAACGAGGGAGCGACGGCCGAGGCGCAGCTCTGGGTGCTCATGGCGCAGGTGCAGCAGGAGCTGGAGCTGGCACGCCGTGCCGACGTGCTCGTCACCGACCGCTCGGTCGTCGACAACTTCGCGTACTACCTGCGCGTCACCGGCGGCGAGGACCCGTTCGGCGTCGAGCCGCTCATCCGCCGCTGGGCGACCTCGTACGACCTGTCGGTGCGGCTCCTTCCCGACGTCGATCTCCTCGCCGATGGCGTCCGCTCCACGTCCGATGCGTTCCGCAACGAGATCGAGGGCATCCTCGACCGTGTCCTGCCCGTCTACCTGGCGCCGGACCGATGCATCAGCGTGCCCGCCAGCCACGTGACCGCCGAGTTCGACTGGTGGGCGATCGGCGAGCGCCTGGCCGGCATCGTCGGCGAACCGCTGGTCGAAGGGCAGCTGTCCGCGCCGCTGTCCTGACGCCATCGCGACGGAGCCCCATGCCGGGCACATCGGCCGAATGTCGCTTTCATCGGACCCGGCGCGCTGGCAGAATGCGCCACGCCGGCGCGAGGGGCGCGCCGGCCGCGCCGAGCCACCGTCCGAGGATCACCGTGCGGAACCCGTTGACCGCCTTTTTCGTTGCGCCGATCTTCCAGCGCCTCGGCTTTCATGCACGGCGTATCGGCGGCCAGCTGGATCGCCACTTCTTCACCACGCTGCTGACCGGCGTCGTCGCGTTCGTGCTCATCGCCGCCGTGGCAGTCACGCTGCTCGAGGACGAGAAACGCACCTTCGCAGGGCTCGGCAGTAGCTTCTACTGGGCCATCACCACCGTCATCGGCTCCGGTGACGCAAGCTATGTGGGCTCACCGGGCGGCTTCGTCGTCGGGTGGCTGCTCGCCTTCTTCGGCGTCGCCATCGTGGCCGCCATGACCGGCGCGGTCGTCGGATTCTTCATCGATTTCCTGCTCAAGGAGGGCCAGGGCATGGGCGCCGCGGGCTACCGCGATCACATCGTCGTCTGCGGCTGGAACGAAACCGCCCGCGATCTCATCGAGGAGCTGAAGGGCGACGAGTTCAGCACCAAGGTCGTGCTGCTGCACGCGGCCGATCGCAGTCCGGCCGGGGACGGCGTGTACTTCGTCCGCGGGGATGTGACGTCCACCGACGATCTCGAGCGGTGCGGGATCCGCGACGCGGCCGCCGCGATCGTCTTCCCAGTCGACCGCAGCAACGAGGCCGATATGCGCTCGATCCTGTCGGTGATGGCGATCGAGTCGATCGCGCCGGAGGTTCGGACCGTGGTCGAGGCGAACAACCCGATGCACGTCGACCACTTCCGCCGCGCGAACGCGGACGAGATCCTGGTCACCTCGAAGCTCGCCTCCCACCTGCTTGCGCGCTCTGCGCTTTATCCGGGCCTCTCCGAGTTGGTGACCGACATCGTGTCCGGCGGCGAGGGCTCCGAGCTGTACCGCGTGGGGCTGCCGGACGAGTACTGTGGGCTTTCCGTCGACGACCTCTCGGCCAAGCTGCGCACCGAGCACCGCGCGACGCTGCTGGCAGTCACCCGCGACGGCCGCTCGATGACGAACCCGCCCGCCGACTTCCGCCTCGAGGCCGGCGACGACGCGGTCGTGGTGGCCGAGTCGCTCGGCGAACTGAGGCCGCTCGAGCTGGCGCACGACTGATGGAGCTCGGGCTCCGCGGTCGGACCGCAGTCGTCGGGGGCGCCACGTCGGGCTTGGGACGCGCATCGGCCGAGGCGCTCGCGTCCGAGGGCTGCCACCTGGTCGTGTGGTCGCGCCGCGCCGATGCGCTGGACGAGCTGGCCAGCACCCTGCGCACCTCCCATGGTGTGGAGGTCACGACAGTGGCCGCGGATGCCACCGACCGGGACGCTGCCGCTCATATCGCGGAGGCGGCGCTGGCGGTCGGCCCGATCGACATCCTGGTCTCGAACGCCGGCGGCCCGCCCACCGTCGACCCGACCGCGACCGATCGCGAGGGCTGGGACCGCGCGTTCCAGCTCCTGGCGGCGACGCCCATCGACCTCGCGACGCGCCTGCTGCCCGGGATGCGCGAGCGGGGATGGGGCCGGGTCGTGGCGATCCTGTCGAGCGGCGTGCGCCAACCGATCCCCGAGCTCGTGTACTCGAATGCCGGACGCTCCGCGCTGGCAGCGTGGCTGAAGACCGCGGCGCGCGCGGTCGCCGCGGACGGGGTGACCGTCAACGGCGTCCTGCCCGGCCGGATCGCGACGCCACGGATCCACGAGCTCGACAGCGGCCGTGCCGAGCGCGAGGGCACCAGCGAGGACGCGGTGCGGGATGGGCACCTCGCGACGATTCCGGCCGGCCGGTACGGCGAGCCTCCCGAGCTGGCGGCGCTCGTCGCGTTCCTCGCGTCGGAGCGCGCCTCGTACGTCACGGGGCAGCTGATCGCGGTCGACGGGGGCCTGATCGCCGGCACGTAGGACGGCGGGTAGGATGGCAACGATGGACGACCGCACCCGAGCGCTTCGACGCGCAGCCGAGCTCGGCATCGAGTTCGTGGAGGGGCTCCCCGAGCGGCACGTCGGCGCGCGGGCGGATGCCGCCGCGCTGAGCGACCGGCTCGGCGGACCGCTCCCAGAGGATGGCGCCGATCCGGTGGCCGTCATCGAGGAGCTCGCGGAGGCAGTGGATCCCGGACTGATCGGATCGGCCGGTCCGCGCTACTACGGCTTCGTGGTGGGCGGGGCGCTGCCCGCATCGGCGGCTGCCGATTGGCTGACGACGGCGTGGGGGCAGAATGCCGCGCTGCATGCGCTGTCCCCCGCCGCCGCGGCGGTGGAGGAGGTCGCCGGGCGGTGGATGCTGGATCTGCTGGGCCTCCCGCCAAGCGCGAGCGTCGGTCTGCCGACCGGCGCTGGGCTCGGCAACGCCGTCGGACTCGCCGCCGCGCGGCACGCGGTCCTCGCCCGGGTCGGGTGGGACGTCGAGGCGCAGGGCTTGTACGGCGCACCGACGATCAGCGTGGTCGTCGGCGACGAGGCGCACGCCACGCTGCTCACCGCGCTCCAGTACCTCGGGCTCGGCCGCGAGCGCGTGGTCCGGGTCCCGACCGACGACCAGGGGCGGATGTCCACGCCGCAGGCGGTCGCCGCCGTTTTGCGCGCCGAAGGCCCTGTCATCGTGGCCGCGCAGGCGGGCAACGTGAACACGGGCGCCTTCGACCCGGTCGGCGCGATCGCCGATGCCCTCGCCACGCGGCCGAACGGCTGGCTGCACGTGGACGGCGCCTTCGGCCTGTGGGCTGCCACATCGCCACGGTTGCGCCATCTCGTCGAGGGCGTGGACCGGGCAGACTCCTGGTCGACCGACGCGCACAAGTGGCTGAACGTCGGGTACGACTGCGGCTTCGTGGCCGTTCGCGACCCCGAGGCGCACCGCATAGCCATGGCAGCCAGCGCCGCGTACCTGATGCGCAGCGAGAACCGCGAGAACTGGGAGTTCGTGCTGGACAGCTCGCGCCGAGCTCGCGGCTTCGCCCTGTACGCCGCGATCCGCTCGCTGGGACGCTCGGGTGTCCAGGCGCTGGTCGAGCGCTGCTGCGACCTGGCCGCGATGCTGGCCGATCGGCTGCGCGGCGGCGACGGCGTCGAGATCCTCAACGAGGTCGTCCTGAACCAGGTCTTGGTCCGGTTCCATCCCCGCATCGGCGGCGACGTTGACGCGCACACGCGCGCGGTCATCAGCCGCGTCCAGGCCGACGGCGTCGCGTGGATGGGTGGGACCACCTGGCACGGCGTGGATGCCATGCGTGTCAGCGTCAGCAACTGGTCGACCACCGAGGCCGATATCGATCGGACGGCCGCGACGATCCTGCGCTGCTCGGCCGACGCCTGATCAGGCGGGCAGCCGGCCCATCGACGGCACGGCCGGGGCGCCGGCGGGCGCATCGGTCCGCCATACCGGGGTGATCGAGGTCGCGACCGCGAGGAGGATCATCCCGATCCCGGCGCCGATGAAGAGGATCGTGAGGCCCGACTCGGCCACGGCGCCGGCAATCGCGTAGGACAGCGGGGTCAGACCCATGACCGCGAACATCACCAGGCTCATGACCCGACCGAGATAGGCCGGCTCGCTGCGTCGCTGCAGCCACGCCATGCCCGAGACCTGGAGCACCCCGACGCCCGCGCCCAGCGGAAGCGCGGCCAGCGCGGTCGCCCATGCGTTCGGCGCCAGGCCGATGAGGATCATGCCGAACGCGAGTCCGGCCGCGGTGGCGGGGATGACCACCGACATTCGAGCCCGCGCGCCCAGGGTTCCGGCGGCGATCGCGGCCACCAGCGCGGCGCCGCCGAAGGCCGAGAGCACGAGCCCGTAGGCCATCGGACCGGCGTCGAAGCGGTCCACCAGGACGGGGAGTCCGACGAAGAACGGCCCGACCACGGCGAGGTTGATCACCGTGACCGCGAGGAGGACGGTGCGGATCTGCATATCGGCCATCGCATATCGCAACCCGGCTTTGATAGCCCCGAAGGTTCCGTCGGTGGCCGGCTCGTGACCACCACCTGCCGCCGCCTGCGGGCGTCGGATGAGCAGGAGCGTGACCGCCGCGAAGACGAACGTCATCGCGTCGATCCCGAAGCCAAGGGCCGTTCCCGTGGCAGCGATAGCCACTCCGGCGATGGCAGGCCCGATCATGCCGGTCACCGCCATGCTGCCCATGACGAGGGCGTTCGATGCCTCAAGCCGGTCCTCCGGCACCAGGCGCGGGACGAGCGCCAGGGCGGCCGGCTGGTAGAAGGCATCGGCGGCGCCGAAGCCAGCGCCGAGCAGGTAGAGGTGCCACAGCTGCACGGCGTCGGTCCAGACGAGCGTCGCCAGTGTGGCGACCAGCGCTGCCCTGGCGACACTCGACGCGATCATGATCTTGCGCGGGTCGTACCGGTCGGTGAGCGCGCCGCCCACGAGCATCAGAGCCGCGCGCGGGATGGCGGCGGCCATCAGCACCAGGCCGAGCGCCAGGCTGGAGCCGGTGAGCGCCAGCGCCAGCCACGGTAGCGCCACGAGGTAGAACTGGTCGCCCAGCATCGAGACGGTCTCACCCAGCCAGACGATGCGGAACGATCGGTTCCGCAGCGGCTGAAGGACGCTGAGGCGCATGAGGAAGCTGTTCACGCTTCCGTTGTACGGGGAAGACGCCGCTGCGTCGTCAGGCGTGTGACCCGGCCGACGCTACGTCAGTCGGCCATCCGACGAGTCGTCCTCGATCCACCCGGCCGGCCGGGTCACGCCGTCGTCCTCCCGGCCAATCCACTCGTCACGGACCCAGTCGAGAACCTCATCCGGCCCGATGGCAAATGCGAGGCAGACGACTGCCATGGCGGCGGGCGCAACGATCGCCATCCCCGGCGCCATCGGCAGGACGAGCACCCATATGGCCAGCCCGGCCCACGCGGCCAACCCCGCGTCCCGCCGTGCGAGGGCCACGAGCAGCGCGACCGTCGGCGCGACGATGAGCGGGAGCCCGCCATTGACGGCATCGAACATCGCGATCATCACGCCGCTGGCCGCGGTGACGGCCACCACGACGCGGTACAGCGCATCCCCCTCCTCGCTCCGTTGAGCTCGGCCGCCGGTCGCCGACATGGAGCTGGCCATGGGTCGATGCTACGCCCGTCGCTCAAGCACGTGCGCAGGGTGCGGAGGCCCGAGCGGACGGCGCTGATCTCAATCCGCGGCGTCCCCCTGGTCCTCCCAGTCACGCCACTCAACGCCGTACTCGTCCACGTAGGCGTGGACGGCCCCGCCGACGGTCGAGTAGAACCGGCCCTCGCCGATGAGGCTCAACAGGCCGTAGGCGTCGAGCTTGTCCTTGGCTGGGCCCTTCATCTCCGCGAAGCCGAGCTCGACACCGCCCTCCTCGAGCTCGCGGGCAACCTCGATCAGCATGTCTGCCGCAGTCGTGTCGACGTCCGTGATCGGCTCGGCGGCTACGACCACCCTCCGCACCGGCTGCGGAGCCTCTCCCACGGCGCGCAAGAGCTTCTCCTGGAAGACACCGGCGTTCGCGAAGAAGAGCGGCGCGTCGAACCGGTAGAGGACGAGGCCGGGCACGAGTGCCGCGTCCGGATGCCGCTGCACGTCGTGGTAGCCCTTGCGTCCGGCCACCCGGCCGAGCACTGCGTCATACGGGTGCCACGACCGCCACAGGAACGCGAGCATCGACAGTCCGATGGCGATGCCGATCCCAGGGAGGACGCCGAACGCGACGACGCCAAGGAACGCGACGACCGCCAGCGCGAAGTCGACGCGGTTGACGCGTGCGAGCCATCGGAGAGCGGGAAGGTCGACGAGGCCGATGACGGCCGTGATGACCACGGCGGCGAGGGCCGCCTGCGGCAGGTTCTCGGTCAGGCCAGCGCCCACGACGAGCACGATGGCCAGGGCGCCGGCGGCAATCACGCCGGTCAGCTGGGTGCGCGAACCGGCGGCCTCGGCCACCGGTGTCCGGGACGAGCTGCTGGAGAGCGGGAAGCCCTGGAAGAGCCCGGCGGCAACGTTCGCCGCACCGAGCGCGAAGAGCTCCTGGTCCTGGTCCACGCGCTGATGAAGCTTCGTGGCATAGCTGCGTGAGAGCACGCTGGTGTCCGCGAAGGCGACGAGCGCGACGGCGAAGGCGGATAGGGTCAGCGCCCCAACGTCGGGGACGGACATGCTCGGCAGCGCCAGAGCTGGCAGGCCCTGCGGAAGCGGACCAACCACCGCGACGTCGTCGGCGAGGCCGAGGACGGCGACGAACACCGTCGCTCCCACCACGGCGAAGAACACTCCGGGCCACCTGGGCGCCATGCGCCGGACGCCGAGGATCACGACCAGGCAGCCGGCGCCGATTGCGAGCGTGATCGGATCCGTCTCGTCGAGCGCGCCCATCAGCTCCCGAACTGCGTCGACGAAGCTCTCGGCGGACACCGGGATGCCGAGCACCTTCGGCAGCTGAGTGACGAACACGGTAAGTGCGATGCCGGCCAGGTACCCGATGCGCACTGGCTTCGAGATCAGGTCAGTGACGAAGCCGAGGCGGAGCACCGCGGCGAGCGCGAGGATCCCACCGACCATCAGCGCCAGCAGGGCCGCCGTCTCCATCCGCGCGGCAGCACTCGCCCCGGCAATGGGGATGATCGCCGCCGCCACGACCGGCGACACCGCCGAGTCGGGTCCGAGCACGAGGATGCGCGACGGCCCGAAGACAAAGTAGGCGAGCAGCGGCAGCATCGTCGCGTACAGCCCCGTCACGGCGGGCAACCCAGCGAGCTCGGCGTACGCCATGCCCTGCGGCAGGAGCAGAGCCGTGAGGACGAGCCCGGCGGTCAGGTCGTGCTGCAGCCAGGACGGGCGATAGGTTGCGATGAGACGCACGCCCGGTACCCAGCGCGTGAGGCGGCTCGTCCGCGCAGTGCTGCCCATGTGCCGTGAGGCTACGCCGCCTGCGCCGATGCCGCGAGCGCCGGCAGCCAGCACCCGCCGCTCTGTCGGTGGGTCCGAACCGCCTCGGTTGCCGCCTATGGTGTAATCGGCCTCCCGAGAGAGAGCGCGAGAGGCGGACGAACCAGATGGCGATCGACACCGAGCACGGAACCATGACCGGCGACGAGATCGTGGCCATCACGAAGCGTCACACGCTGTTCGAATGGTCGGCGCAGAGCAAGGTCGACCCGATCCCGGTGGCCGGCGCCAAGGGCTGCTACTTCTGGACGCCCGAGGGCAAGCGCTTCCTGGACTTCAACTCCCAGCTGATGTGCACGAACATCGGCCACGGGCATCCGAAGGTGATCGAGGCCATCCAGCGCCAGGCCGAGACGCTGGCCTACGCGAATCCCTTCATGGCCACCGAGCCGCGGGCGCGCCTGGGCCAGAAGCTCGCCGAGATCACGCCCGGCGACATCGACACGTTCTTCTTCACGAACGGCGGAGCCGAGGCGAACGAGAACGCCATCAAGCTGGCCCGATTCGTCACCGGCCGACACAAGATCCTGGCGCGGTATCGCTCGTACCACGGCGGAACCGCGGGCGCGATCTCGCTCACAGGAGACCCGCGTCGCTGGGCGGCGGAGCCCGGCATCCCCGGCGTGATCCGGGTGATGGACCCGTATCACGGCATCCAGCGCGGGTGGGACACGGCGGACGAGGCGCTCGCGAACCTGGAGGAGACGATCCAGCTCGAGGGCCCGAACACCATCGCCGCCTTCATCCTCGAGACCGTGACCGGCACGAACGGCATCCTGGTCCCGCCCGACGGATACATCCAGGGAGTCCGTGAGATCTGCGACCGATACGGAATCCTCATGATCGCCGACGAGGTGATGGCCGGCTTCGGCCGCACCGGGAAGTGGTTCGCGATCGACCACTGGAACGTGGTCCCCGACCTCATCACCATGGCCAAGGGCCTGACCAGCGCATACGTCCAGCTCGGCGCTCTCGGCATGCGGCGGAAGTACGCCGAGCACTTCGAGAACAACGTCTTCTACGGCGGCCTGACATACAACTCGCACCCGCTGGCGTGCGCCACGGCGCTCGCGACGATCCAGGTCTACGAGGACGAGGGCCTCCTCGAGCGAGCGACCCGCATGGGCGAGGTGATGCGCGGCCACCACGAGCAGCTCGCCGCGAAGCATCCGAGTGTGGGCGCGGTGCGGAGCATCGGCCTGTTCGGGATCGTCGAGCTCGTCCGCAATCGCGAGACCATGGAGCCGATGGCGCCATTCAACGGCACCTCGGACGAGATGGCCGCGCTCGGAAAGCGGTTCCGCCAGGAAGGGCTGTACACGTTCGTGCGATGGAACTCGTTCTTCACCAACCCGCCGCTGATCATCAGCGAAGACGAGCTGGCCGAGGGATTCGCGATCATCGATCGCGCGCTCGAGATCACCGACGCCGCCGTCGCCTGATCCCGGCCGTTCCGCGCAACAGGTGATCGGGTTCCGGCCGCCCTCTCGAGACCCGCTCTGGGCTTGCGCCGACGCGGTATACCTATGGGCGGAACTTGGGGGTGCGGTTCGGTCTGGGGAGGGTAGATGGAGGCATCCATGACAGCTGCGTCCCACGAGGTGACCGTTCACGACGACGGGCGGCACGAACTCACATCACAGGCCCAGGCCAGCGTGGCCGAGAGCGGCCTCTACAACGAGGATCTGGCCCCGGTCCCTGTTGGCAACCGAACCTGGACGACCTACTCGTACATGGCGCTCTGGATCGGCATGGCGATCAACATCCCGAGCTGGACGCTGGCCGCCGGGCTCATCTTCCTCGGGATGGACTGGGTCCAGGCGGTCTTCACGATCGCGTTGGCCAACATCATCGTGCTGATTCCGATGATCCTGAACAGCCACGCCGGCACGAAGTACGGCATTCCGTTCCCGGTCTTCGCACGAGCCTCGTTCGGCGTCATCGGCGCCAACCTCGCGGCGCTGCTGCGCGCGTTTGTCGCGTGTGGCTGGTTCGGGATCCAGACCTGGATCGGCGGCGGAGCCATCTTCTTCCTGGTCGGAGCGATCCTTGGCGAGGACTCGTGGTGGGTGACGGCCTCCACGATCGGCATCGGCTTCGGCGATCCGCAGCCCTGGACGCTGTGGCTGAGCTTCGCGATCTTCTGGGCCATGAACCTGATCATCATCTGGCGTGGGATGGAGACGCTCCGCGTCTTCGAGAACTGGTCGGCTCCATTCCTCATCGGCATCTCCGTGCTCCTCACGGTCTGGATGGTCATCCAGGCCGGCGGCTTCGGGCCGATCCTCACCCAGGCAAACGCGTTCGGCGGTTGGACGGGCGACTTCTGGGCCCTGTTCTTCCCGAGCCTGATGGGGATGATCGCGTTCTGGTCGACGCTGAGCCTGAACATGCCGGACTTCACCCGGTTCGGGCGGAGCCAGCGCGACCAGGCGGTCGGGCAGGCCCTCGGCCTGCCGACGACGATGACCCTCTTTGCGGTCCTCGCCGTCATCACCGCGTCCGCGACCGTGGTCGTGTACGGCGACGCGATCACCGATCCGGTGGCCCTGGTCGCAACCTTCGACAACGCGCTCGTGGTGGTCATCGCGCTCTTCGCGGTCGTGCTCGCGACCCTCACCACGAACGTGGCGGCCAATCTGGTCAGCCCGTCCTACGACTTCAGCAACGCGTGGCCGAAGCGGATCAGCTTCCGGACCGGCGGCCTCATCACCGCGGTCATCGGCGTACTGATCCAGCCGTGGTACCTCATCAGTGACCCGGCGGTGTACATCTTCACCTGGCTGGGCTTCTACGGCGGGGCGTTGGGCGCCATCGCCGGCGTGCTGATCGCCGACTACTGGCTCATCCGCGGCACGCAGCTGAAGCTGGCCGACCTGTACCGATCCGATGGCGCGTACCGGTACTCCGGCGGCTGGAACTGGCGGGGCGTGGTGGCGCTGCTGACCGGCGGCCTGCTGGCCGTCGGCGGCGCGTATACCGCCGAGGGTGGCGCCGGACCGTTCCCGGTCGACGGGATCATTCCGCTCTTCCAGCCGTTGTACGACTACAGCTGGATCGTCGGCCTGCTGGTGTCCTTCGTCCTCTACTGGGTCCTCAGCAAGATCTTCCCCGTGGAACGCCCCGAGCCGGTGACAGCACAGCCTGAGCCTGCGGCCTGATCATCGCCGGCGCGTCCTGACGCGACACTGACGCCCCTCCCGGTCCGCCGGCGAGGGGCGTTTCTTCTCCCACACGGCTACGTGCGGTCGTGATGCTCGTCGTGGCGACCGGCGTGCCGCGAGCTCTCGATGATCCCGTCGTCGTCCTCGATCCCGGCGGCTGGGCCGTCCGAATCTGCTGACGCCACATTCGAGCCCTCTGCCGCGCGGACGAGCGCGGGCAGGAACGGAGGAACCACGAGGGTGGTGATGATCGCCATACCCACCACGACGGTGTAGATCTCCGAGCCGATCGCTCCGGCGGTCAGCCCGAGTCCCGCGACCACGATCCCGACCTCGCCCCGCGGCACCATGCCCCAGCCGACGAGCACGGCGCGAGCCCGTCCCTGCCTGATGGCGCCGAGGAATGCGCCGATGAACTTCGAGCCGATCGCCAGCGCCGTGATGCCGGCCAGCAGGAGCAGCGCGTCGAGGTTGGCGAGTCCCGCGAGATCCACCTGCGCGCCGATGAAGCCGAAGAAGAACGGCGTGAAGAACGCCGCCACGGGTGCGACCTCTGCCTCGAGCGCATGTCGCTCGCTCGACTCGCCGACGACCATGCCAGCCAGGAAGGCGCCGATGATCGCCGCCAGGCCGATGTAGGACGCCAGCGCGGCCAGCCCGAGCATGATGATCATCCCCGGCAGGAACGGGGTCTCGGCGAACTCCGGGTCGGTCAGCAGCGACCGACGCCGCGCAAGGATGCGGGTCCCGCCGATGACGACGACGGCGATGAACAGGCCCGCCACGCCGAGCAGGACCAGCAGGCTCTCGGGCGAGAAGCTGCCCGCCGCGACACCTGTTGCGACGGACAGGATCATGATCGCGAGCACGTCGTCGATGACGGCGGCACCGAGGATGATCCGACCGCTGCGCGTCGACAGCGCGCCGAGGTCTCGCAGCACGTTCGAGGTGATCCCGACGCTGGTGGCCGTCAGCGCGGCGGCGAGGAAGATCGCCTGCGCCAGGTCGCCCCCGGCCAGCTCGGCGGCCAGGAACCCGGCGCCGAACGGAAGGAGCACGCCGAGGACGCCGACCGCAAGCGCCGTGGTGCCGACCCGCAGGAGATCGTGGAGCCGCGTCTCGACGCCGACCTGGAAGAGCAGCAGCACGACGCCGATCTCGGCGAACAGCTCGGTCTCGGCGTTGACCTCGTACACGCCCAGCACAGCCGGCCCCGCGACCACGCCGCCCAGGATCTCCCCGACCACGGTCGGCTGGCCGAGGCGCCGGAAGATCTCGTTGCCGATCTTCGCGGCCAGCAGGATGGCGAAGAGCTGGAACAGCACCTGGGTCATGTGATCCACGGCCGACGCGCTCCTCGGTGGGGTGATGCCGCAAGAGGCCACGCGGCGCAGCCTCCACCTCGGCGCCGCGGCTACGGGTCCGGCTGGACCCTGACCGCCTCGGCCGGCGGACTTCGGCGCCAGTCTAGCCCACGGGTCTCGGCCGGTATGATCGCGCTCACCGCCTCGAGGGACCGATGGAGAGCCTGGGCCTGACGCTGCTGGTCGCGCTCGCGGCCGCCCTGGCGCTCGGCGCGCTGGCGCATCGGCTGGGCCTGCCCCCGATGATCGGCTACATCGTTGCCGGGCTCGTGGTCGGGCCGGCCACTCCCGGCCCGACGGCGGATCGGGAGGAGGTCCTCGCGCTGGCCGACATCGGCGTGGCGCTGCTGATGTTCAGCATCGGCCTCCAGTTCAGCCTCCACGAGATCCGATCGATCGGCGCCCGGATCCTGCTGGGCACGCCGATCCAGGTCGCGATCACCATGGCGCTCGGCACCGGCACCGGCCTGGCGCTGGGATGGGACCTGACCGAGGCGCTGTTCATCGGCGCCGCGGTGTCGGTCTGCTCGACCGTGGTGCTGGTGAAGGTCGCCGGCGAGGCGGCGCTGCACACCACCGCCTATGGCCGCGCCGCGCTCGGAGTCTCGATCGTCCAGGACGTCGTCACGATCGTGCTCGTGGTCGGGCTGACCGCGATTGCGGGCGGGGAGGACGCCACGCCGCTGTCGGCCGCGGTCACCGCGGGGATCGCTCTGGGCTTCGTCGCGGTCGTGGTCGTTGCCGGCTCGCGCGTGCTCCCCCGCCTGCTCGGGATGGTCGCCGGCCTGCGCTCGCGCGAGCTGTTCGTCATCAGCGTGGCCCTGATCTCGATCGGCACGGCCTTCGCGGCCAGCGCGCTCGGCGTCAGCGTCGCGCTCGGCGCATTCGTCGCCGGGCTGGCGCTGTCGGACTCCGACCTCACCGCGAGCGTGCTCGGCGAGATCGTTCCGCTGCGCGAGCTGTTCAGCACGTTCTTCTTCGTCTCGATCGGCATCCTGCTCGACCCGGCCGCGATCATCGAGGCCTGGCCGGTGGTGCTCGCGCTGCTGCTGATCATCACCCTTGGCAAGGCGATCCCGGTCGCCACCCTGGCCCGGCTCGACGGCCAGGTGCCGTCGTCCGCCGTCCGTGCGGGTGCGCTCGTCGGCCAGAGCGGCGAGTTCAGCTTCGTCCTCGCCTCGGCCGGCCTGTCGCTGGCGGCGGTGCGGCCCGAGACGTTCAGCCTGGCCATGGGCGCCGTCGTGATCTCGATCCTCACCGCGGAGCCGTTGCTGGCCGGCGGCTCGCTGGCTCGGCACGCGCCTCGACGACATCGCCGGGATGGAAGCGGAGAGCGACGACGACGCCCGGCCTGGCGACCTTCGCCGTCACGCGGTCATCCTCGGATACGGGCGGGTCGGACGGGCGGTCGCCGCGGGTCCTCGAGTCCCGCGGCTTCGCGTGGGTGGCGGTCGAGGGCGACTACGACGTGGCCCGCGAGGGTCGCCAGGCCGGCGGCCGGGTGATCTACGGCGAGGCCGGGGCGCCCTCCGTGCTCGACCGCGCCGGCGTCGAGCATTGCCACGCGATGATCGTCGCCATCCCCGATGCGCTCGCGACGCGGCAGGCGGTCGCCTACGCCAGGACGCGCAACCCGCGGGCGGAGATCGTCGCCCGCGCGCACTCGGAGGCGGAGGAGGGCGAGCTGCGCCGGCTGGGAGTGGCCCGGATCGTCGTGGCCGAGCGTGAGGTCGGCAACCAGCTCCTGCGCCACGCCCTCCGCCGCTTCGGCGTCAGCGACCGCGAGGCGGCCGCGATCCTCGAGCTCTCGCCGGAGGCCCTGACGCGCTACGCCCACGCCTCGCCGACGCGGGTCGACGAGCTCGTGGAGGCTGTCGACCACCAGGGCGGGCGTCGTCCCTTCCGGCAGCCGCTGGATGACGCCCCACGGCCCGCGCCGGATCCAGACCGCGCGCATCCCCGCCGCGATGGCGGGCTGGACGTCGTTGTCGACGCGGTCGCCGACGTACGCGACCGACGGCGGGTCCGGCGCGCCCATCAGCTCGAGGGTGCGAGCGAAGAAGTCGGGATCCGGCTTGGCCACGCCCAGCGTCTCGCTCATGGCCAGCACCTCTGCGTCGACGCCGATGGCCCGGAGCTCGTCGCTCCGCACCGCCGGCTGGTTGGCCACGATCGCGATCCGGTAGCCGGCTGCGCGCAGGTCATCGATGGCGCGGGCGGCATCGGGATAGAGGTCCTCGGCGGCGAAGCCGCCGTAGCTGGCCTCGACGGCAGGCATCCGGAGCTGCCAGTCATCGGCCCCGAAGATCGGGAACACGTCGCGGTGCTCGCCTCCCCGTGCGATGACCGCGCCGAGCGCCGCGAGGAAGGTCAGCCGCGGGACGCCGAGCTCATCGGCCCACGTCGACCAGACGCGGGTCTCGTCGATGAGGGTCTCGCCGACGTCGAGGCAAACCCAACGGTCGCTGCTCATGGACCGATGCTAGTACGGCAAGAGGCCCGCCGAGCGGACTCGACGGGCCTGCTGCTGCCGAACGTTCGGGATGGCTTATGGGAGCTCGTTCACCCGATCGGTGCCGGGCGGGGCGATCGGCCCCTCCTCGCCGAGGTAGGCGATCAACGCGTCGAGGTCGATCCCGGCGCCGACGCGCTCGGTCGCGGGGATTTCCCGGAAGGTGACGAAGTTGTCGCCACCGTCGATCAGGAAGTTGTTGGCGGTGACGAAGTACGTCGTCCCATCCTCGATCGGCACACCGTTGAGCTCAAGGTTCGTGACCGTGATGCTCGTGCACGCCAGGATGAGGTCCGTCGGGTCTGGCGTTCGGGGATTCAGCACCATCTCCAACGTCTTCGTCAGGTCGTACGTCACGCCTTCCGAGACGCCCATGTGGAGGAACGGACGGCTGACCCCGACCGGCTGGCACTGCTCCTCGAGGACACCCTTGATCTGCGCACCGGTCATCGGGATGGTCGTCAGCAGGTTGCCGAACGGCTGCACGTTGAACGCCTCGGCGTACGTCACCACCCCGTCTCCCTCGCCGACCGACGACGACAGGTAGAGCAGGTCGTTCCGGAGCCCACCCGGGTTCATCAGGGCGATCTGCGCCCCGTTAATCTGCGTCGCGAACAGCTGGGCGTCCGCGACCGTGTTGCCGAGGTTGGACTCGATGGCGCGATTGTCGGCCGAGCCGCCCCCGCGCGCGATGTCACCGGTGATCTCGCCGACCGGCTCGTTGCCGACGATCGCGGCGAGCGGTCCCCACTTGGCAAGGACGGCGGTCTGGGCGGGATCCTTGGCGACGGTCTGGGTGACGAGATGGTTCGTCGCCGTGACCAGGTCGCGGCGCACGTCGTGGGTCCGCTTGTCGATGACGAGGTTGATCTCCGAGATCACCCGCCCGAACGAGAAGGCACTTGTCACCCGCCGCGGCTGCCCGGCCGGGTCGGTCATGACGCAGTTGTACGGCAGGTGGGTATGCCCGGTGACCATGGCGTCGATCTCGGGATCGAGGCCGGCCTGGATGCCCACGATCGGTCCGGAGATCCCGGCGCAACCATTGATGTCGGTGATCGAGCTTGGCGTGCCTCCCTCGTGGAGCAGCACGACGATCGCTTCGACGCCCTGCGCCTTCAGAATCGGCACCAGCGCGTTCGCGGTCGTGACCTCGTCGAGGAAGTCGTAGCCCTGGATTCCGGCCTGCGCCACCAGGGTCGGCGTGTCCTCGAGGGTCATGCCGATGAAGCCGATCTTCTGTTCCTCGAACTCCTGGATCCAGTACGGAGGGAGGACAGTCTCGCCGGTCGTCGAGTTGACGACGTTGGCGGCCAACCACTGGAAGTCCGCGCCGGCGTACGGCTGGGCGGGGAAGTAGCAGCCGTCGCCCGGATGGCATCCGCCGAGCTGCATGCGCAGCAGCTCCGTCACGCCATCGTCGAACTCGTGGTTCCCTACGCTCGACACGTCGAGGCCGAGCGCGTTGAGCGACTCGACGGAGGGCTCGTCGCGGAAGAGGCCCGACAGGAACGGCGTCCCGCCGATCAGGTCACCGGCCGCGACGGTGAGCGAGTGCTTGTTGCCCGCTCGCAGGTTGGCCAGGTGGGTCGCAAGGAACTCGGCGCCTCCGGCGGGGGTCGTCCCGACGGTGCCGGGGGTATCTGGGGCGAGATGGCCGTGATAGTCATTGAAGCCAAGCAGCTGGACCTGCACCAGCAGGCCCCGCGGGTTGTCCGGTCGCTTCGCGGCGGCCGGCACAACCAGGGCAATGGCGAGCATGAAGGCGGCGAGAAGTGCCGCGCTGCGCCGTCGTACGGAGGGGGTCATCGAGATCTGGATCTCCATGCGAAGGACCGATATCGTCGACGTCCGCGACGGATCGCGCGCTCGGGGCACGACCTTCGCGGCGCGGGCGGCCGGCCGCGAAGTCTGCCCGCGCGGACGGCCGGAGGAGTCAGGTGACTAGCCTACACCTCGGCGTCGGGTGGGAGTCATCAGGGCATCATGGGCAGGTCAACATGGCGGTGACGGCGGGCACCGCTCAGCGATTCTTGCTGTCACCCATGACCGAGTCCAGCATGCCGCCCAGCCCACCGCCGCTGCCGCCTGAGATGCTGTCCAGCAGGTCCCCGATGTCGGGGTTGCTGCCCTTCGTCGAGTCGCGCTCCTGGCCGAGGATGCTCCCCAGATCGTCCAGGCTGAAGCCGCCGCCGGGCGTCGCGTCGCTCTTCTTGCCGATCATTCCCATCAGGATCGGCGCAAGCAGGGGAAGGAGCTTCATGATGCTGCCGAGGTCGAGGCCGCTCTTGGCACTCAGCGCCTGCGCCACCTCCGGCTGCCGGTCGCCGAGGACGTGGTCGAGGATTCCCGCGCCGTTCGTCGTCCGCGGGTCGAGCTGAGCCGATCCGTCCAGGTAGGCGGACAGCTGGTCGAGGATGGCACCGTCGTGGTCCTTCCGGATCGCCGTGCGCAGCCCCGGCTGGTCGGCCTCGGCACTCAGCGCGGCCAGCAGGGTCGGCACCGCGGCGTCGATCGCGCTGCGGGTGCGGTCCGGATCGGCGCCGATGCGCCGGCCGATCTGGTCGGCCTGGCCGTCCAGCAGCTGGGTGAGTGAGTCCGTGAGCTCAGGCATGTTCGTCACCTCTGTGGAGCTCGGGGGTGACGAATGTTACGCCCGCTGGCCTCTTACGCCTGCTTGACGCCCTGGACGAGGGACTCGACCGTCTCCTTGGCGTTGCCGAACAGCATCTTCGTCTTCTCGTTGCTGAACAGCGGGTTCGGGATGCCGGCGAACCCGGCACCGCGGCCGCGCTTCAGGACGATGATGTTCTGCGCGGCGTCCACGTTGAGGATCGGCATGCCGCTGATCGGCGAGCCCTCCTCCCGGGCGACCGGGTTCACCACATCGTTGGCGCCGATGACGAGGGCGACGTCGGTATCGGCGAAGTCGTCGTTGATCTCGTCCATCTCCTTGAGGCGGTCGTACGGCACGTTCGCCTCGGCCAGCAGGACGTTCATGTGCCCCGGCATGCGGCCCGCCACCGGGTGGATGGCGAACTGCACGTCGACGCCCTTCGCGACGAGCAGGTCCATGAGCTCCCGCACCGGACCCTGCGCCTGCGCGACCGCCATCCCGTAACCCGGCACGATGATCACGCGCTTGCCATAGGCCATGAGCACCGCGGCGTCCTCGGCGTTCGTCTCGCGCAGCTGCTCCTCGCCCTCCTCGCCGGCCGCGACCGCACCGCCACCGGTACCGAAGCCGGCGAACAGGACGTTGAACAGCGAGCGGTTCATCGCCTTGCACATCAGCTGGGTGAGGATCGCGCCGGAGGCACCGACGAGCGTGCCGGCGATCAGCAGCGCGTAGTTGCTGAGGACGAACCCCGTCGCCGCCACTGCGATGCCGGTGTAGCTGTTGAGCAGTGACACGACGACCGGCATGTCGGCGCCGCCGATCGGCATGACGAGCTGCACGCCGAGCACGAGCGATAGCCCGACGAAGAGGAGGAACAGCGGGGTCGACGGCTCGACCGCGGTCAGGTACACGCCGATGGCGACGAGCGCCAGCGCGAGCGCCGCCGTCACCAGCTGCGAGCCGGGGTACTTCACCGGCCGCGCGGCGATCACGCCCTGGAGCTTGCCCCACGCCACGACCGAGCCCGTCAGCGACACGGAGCCGATCACGGCACCGAGCAGCGTGGCGATGACGAAGGCCAGCGGCAGAAGCTCGCCGGGATGCAGCTGGACGTCACGGGTGAACTCGACGACCGCGACGAGCGCCGCCGCACCACCGCCGGCGCCGTTGAAGATGGCGACCATCTGGGGCATGGCGGTCATCGCCACCCGCTTGGCGCCCAGCCAGCCGGCCACGGAGCCGATGAGACCGCCGACGACGACGATCCACCAGTTGGCGAGCATGCCCTCGGTCGTGAAGAAGGTCCACGCCACGACGAGCGCCATGCCGGCGGCGCCGAGCAGGTTGCCGGTGCGCGCCGTCTTCGGGCTGGCGAGGAACTTGAGGGCGAGGATGAAGGTGACGCTGGCGACCAGCCAGACGAGGTAGGTCAGGATCTCGAGGGCGTCCATCTAGCGGCGGTCCCCACCCCGGCCCTTGAACATCTCGAGCATCCGGTCGGTCACCGTGAAGCCGCCGACCACGTTGATCGTGCCGAGGATCACGGCCAGGAAGGCCAGGCCGATGGCGATCGGGGTGTCCGCCGTGGCGGCGACCAGCATGGCGCCCACGACGATGACGCCGTGAACGGCATTCGCGCCGCTCATCAGCGGCGTGTGGAGCATGGTCGGCACCTTCGAGACGACCTCGTAGCCCACGAAGGCGGCGAGGACGAGGATGAAGAGCGCCGACAGCAGCTCGAAGGCAGTGAGCTCCATCGGTTCAGGCGTCCTTCGTGGATGGTTGGGCAGGTGACGCCGCCTCGGGCGCGTCGGTCGCGAGCTTGGCAGGTGGGGGCTCGACCTCCAGGCCGAGCGCCTTGGCGGTCGCCTCGTGGACGACCTTGCCGGCATGGGTGATCGTCGCGCCCCTCGTGATCTCGTCGTCGAAGTTCAGCTCGACCTTCCCCTCGGCCATGAGGTGGTTGATCAGGGTCTGCAGGTTCTTCGCGTACATCTGGGTCGCGGAGCCGGGCATAGTGGCCGGTAGGTTCGTGTGCCCGACGAGCAGGACGCCGTGCTTGACGACCTCCTTGCCCGCCTCGGTGCCCTCGACGTTCCCGCCCATCTCCGCCGCCATGTCCACGATGACGCTCCCCGGCTTCATCGAGCGCAGCATCTCGTCGGTTACGAGCTTCGGGGCGGGGCGGCCCGGGATCAGGGCGGTGGTGACGATGAAGTCGGCCTCCTTCACACGCTCGGCGATCAGCTCGGCCTGGCGGCGCTTGTAGTCGTCGCTCATCTCGCGGGCATAGCCGCCGGCGGTCTCGGCCTGCGCCTTCTCCTCATCGGTCATCTCGACTTCGATGAAGGTGCCGCCCAGGCTCTCGACCTGTTCCTTCACAACGGGGCGCACGTCGGTGGCCTCAACCACCGCGCCGAGCCGGCGGGCCGTGCCGATGGCCATGAGGCCGGCGACCCCGGCACCCATGACGATGCCGCGCGCGGGGCGGATCGTGCCGGCCGCGGTCGTCAGCAGCGGGAAGAACTTCGGCAGCCGCTCGGCGGCGATCAGGACCGCCTTGTACCCGCCGACCGTGGCCTGGCTGGATAGCGTGTCCATCGACTGCGCGCGCGTGATGCGCGGAATGGCGTCCATGCTGATGGCGGTCACACCCCGCGTGGCGAGCGTCTGCGCAAACTCCGGACGGGCCAGGGTGCCCAGGGTGCCGATCAGGATCGTCCCGTCGCGCAGCATCTCCACCTCCTCCTCGGAGGGGCGTCCGACGCGGAGGACCATGTCGGCCTGGCTGTAGAGCGCGGCCGCATCGGGGACGATCGTGGCCCCGGCCTCCCGGTACGCCTCGTCGAGGTTGCCGGAGGCGTCGCCGGCACCGGACTGGACCAGCACCTCCGCTCCATCGCCGACCAGCTGGCCGGCGATCTGCGGCGTGAGGGCGACACGCGTCTCGCCTTCGGCGGTCTCGCGCGGGACGGCGATCTTCATCAGGGTGCGGTTCTCTTCGGGTGGGCGATTCACGAACGAACCGCCGCAGCTCTGATGCAGGCGCGTGGCGGTTCGGGATTCGAAGTGTAGCAGGGACCGGAGCGTGGGGCCGCGGGAGGGCCGGCCCGGGGCCGGCGCGTGGCGCATCGGCTAGGCTTGAGCACACCGATGTCACTCGTGGTCGACTCCATCACCAAGCGGTTCGGCGACGTCCTCGCGCTCGACGGCGCGAGCTTTACCGTCGAGCCGGGACGGATCTTCGGGCTGCTGGGGGCGAACGGCGCCGGCAAGACGACGAGCATGCGGATCGTCCTCGACATCCTTCGCGCGGACGAGGGACGCGTCACGTGGCAGGGCAGCGAGAACACCGCGTTGCCACGGCGCACGTGGGGCTACCTGCCCGAGGAGCGCGGCCTGTATCCGCGCATGAAGGTCGGCGAGCAACTCCGCTTCTTCGCCGCGCTGTATGGCGTTCCGGACGCGGACGCCCAGCGCGAGATCACCGACTGGCTGGACCGCTTCCGGATCCCCGACTACCTCGAGCGCAAGGTCGAGGAGCTCTCAAAGGGCAACCAGCAGAAGATCCAGTTCATCGCCTCCATCCTCCACGACCCCGATGTGCTGATCATGGACGAGCCGTTCACGGGCCTGGACCCGGTCAACGTGCGCCTCCTGAAAGAGGCGTTTCTGGAGATGCGTGAGCGGGGCAAGACCCTGATCTTCAGCACGCACCAGATGGAGACCGTCGAGGAGCTTTGCGAGTCGATCGCGATCGTCGACCGCGGCCGGGTCGTGATCAGTGGCGCCGTGCGCGACGTGAAGCGGAGCATGAACCGTCAGGTCGTGCGGCTCGCCACCGACAGTGACGGCCGCGTGGCGTCCTGGCTGTCCGACCTGCCCGGCGTGACGGTGGCTGCCGAGCGAGCCGACTACGTCGAGCTCAACGTTCCCGCCGATCGCGATCCGGAGACGATCCTGCGCGCGGCGCTCGACCGCGGGGAGCGGGTCACGCGCTTCGAGATCAGCGACCCGAGCCTGGAGGAGATCTTCGTCGAGTACGTGGGCCGCCGCGCGGTCGACGAGGAGGAGGAGCACCTCGCGCGCACCGGGAGCGAGGCGAGCGCCGAACCAGCGGGTGCCGGAGGCCAGCGGTGAACACCGGGCTCTTCCCCAATGCCCTCCACGTGGCCCGACGCGAGTTCCTGTTCCGCGTGCGCGGCCGCACGTTCATCATCACCACGGCCCTGCTGGCCGTCGCCGTCGCCGCGATCACCATGCTCCCCACCGTGCTCGGGGCCGTGGGCGTCGGGGAGCCAGCCGAGATCGCGATCTACGTCGACGCGGACGACCTCGGCGACGACCCGGTAGCCGCCATCCAGCTCGTCCTGGCCGCGGGGTTCGATCCGGGAGCCGTGACGGGAGGCGACCAGCCCGCACCGGCGCCGGCCGAGGACCAGACGCGCGCAACCCGGACCGACGACCCGGATGCGGCGGCGGCGGACGTTCGCGGCGAGGAGCTCGACGGGCTGCTGACGATCACGCGGAATGCCGATGGCGACCTCGCGTTCGAGTACCTCACCGCCGCGAGCCCAACCGACCGGACGCGCATCCTTGTGACCCAGGCCACGGCCGCGCTGACCATCGCCGATCGGTTGGAGCGCGCGGGTGTGTCGGAAGCCGACCGTGCAGGCATCTTCGCGCCCCCCGACTTCAGCGCGGTCGAGTCCGACCCGGATGACCCACTCGAAGACGCCGACTTCGGCGGCGCCCTCCTGCTCACCTACGTCGTGGTCATCCTCACGTTCATGGCGATCCTCACGTACGGCAACTGGGTCGCGCAGAGCGTGGCCGAGGAGAAGTCGAACCGCGTGATGGAGCTCCTCATCACCGCGGCGACGCCGCGGCAGCTGTTGACCGGCAAGGTGCTCGGAACGAGCTCAGCGGGTCTGACGCAGTACTTCATCATGATCGTGGCGGTCGTCATCGGCTTCGTCGCCAACGGACCGATCTCCCGGGCGCTCGGCGTGGACGGCCCGCCGCCGTTCACCTTGCCAGAGCTCGACCCGATGTGGATTGTGACCTTCACGCTGTTCTTCCTGCTGGGCTTCGTCCTGTACGCCACCCTGTATGCGGCGGCGGGATCGCTCGTCAGCCGCGTCGATGACGTCCAGCAGGCGGTCGGCCCGCTCATCTACCTGGCCATGGCCGGCTACTTCGTCTCTTTCTTCGCCATGAACGTCCCCGATGCCGCATGGGTCAAACTGGCGTCGCTCGTACCGTTCTTCAGCCCCTACCTCATCCCGGCGCGGATGCTGCTCAGCAGCGTCGAGGCGTGGGAGATCATGATCGCCCTCGTCCTCCTGGCAATCACGCTGGCCGGCTCGATCTGGATCGCGGCGCGGATCTACAGCGCCGGCGTGCTGATGTACGGCCAGCGGGTCGGGGTGCGGACGATCCTGCGCGCCACGCGCATGGCGCGCTGAGCGCTCCGCCAGGCCGCGAAGGTTGACGTAGCCCTGACGTTCCCTTGATCTCCGGCGCACAGCATTGCGCCATGGCCATGCATGCACCCATGCGTCCCCCGCTGGAGATCGTCACGCCCGCCGACCCGATGCGCAGCGAGCGCGTGGAGCGCGACCTCGCCGAGGCGAGCGCCCTGCTCGAGCGGCTCCTCGCCGCCGAGGACCGCATCGGTCTGATGTGGGGCGTGATGGACGACGCGCGCGGCTTCCTCGCCCGACGGCGAGCCGGCTGAGCCGCGTCGGCCCGCTATCGTGGGCGGGTGACCGGCACGACCCTTGCGCTCCGCGGTGACCGCCGCCTGGAGCTCGTCCTCGGCGACATCACCCGCGCGCAGGTGGACGCGATCGCCAACGCGGCCAACGAGGCATTGCGCGGAGGCGGAGGCGTCGACGGCGCCATCCACCGCGCGGCAGGGTCGGGACTCCTGGCCGAGCTGCGGGAGCGCTACCCGGATGGCACCGCGACCGGGACTGCCGTCGCGACCGGCGGCCACGATCTGCCCGCGCGCTGGGTGCTCCATGCCGTCGGGCCGGTGTGGCGTGGTGGCTCACACGGCGAGGAGGAGCTGCTCGCCGGCGCGTATCGGTCCAGCCTGCGGCTGGCGGACGAGCTCGGGGCCCGCTCCGTCGCCTTCCCGGCAATCAGCATGGGCATCTATGGCTATCCCGGTGCCGAGGGTGCCGGCGTGGCGGTGACGACGGTGGCTGCCCACCTGGACGGCGAGACGGGCATCGAGGTCGCGCGGTTCGTCCTGTTCAGCGAGGAGACGTACGCCCTCTTCGAACGCGCCGTAGCCGACCTGGCGTGACCTGCCACGAACCGCCGTCCCGGGTCGGCCGCCGCGGGTAGGATCAACGCATGGAGGGCACCCCGGGCGATCCGGTCATCAGCACCCACGCACTGACGAAGCACTACGGCTCGGTGGCCGCCCTCACCGATCTCGACCTGGACGTCCGCCCGGGCGAGGTCTTCGGCTTCCTCGGCCCGAATGGGGCCGGGAAGTCGACGATGATTCGGACGCTGCTGGGCTTCCTGCACGCGACGTCGGGGCGGGCGACCGTGCTGGGCATGGACGTGGCCGACGAGTCGGTGGAGATCCGCCGCCTCACCGGCTATCTCCCCGGCGGCATCGCGCTGTACGACTCCCTCACCGGCCACCAGGTCCTCGACTACCTCGCCGATCTCCAGGGCCGCGAGCCGCATCGGCGCGCCGAGCTGGTCGAGCGGCTGCAGATGCCCGAGGAGGACCTTCGGCGCAAGGTCCGCGACTACTCACGTGGGATGCGGCAGAAGATCGGGGTCATCCAGGCGCTCCAGCACGACCCGGAGCTGGCGATCCTCGACGAGCCGACCGAGGGTCTCGACCCGCTCATGCAACACGCGTTCTACGCGCATCCTCACCGACCTTCGCGCCGAGGGCCGCACGATCTTCTTCTCTAGCCACATCCTGTCCGAGGTCGAGCGCGTCTGCGATCGCGTCGCCATCATCCGCCAGGGCCGGCTGATGGCGATCCATGACGTTCGAGAGCTCCTGAGCCGCCGGCGGCGGCGCGTCTCGATCCGCTGGCGGGGCGCGGCGCCCGATCCGACCACGCATCCCCGGCCTCGCGAACGTCGTCGGTCGATGGCGACCGCCTGTTCGGGACGCTGGACGGGTGACGTCTCCGAGTTCGTGCGCGCCGTCGCCTCGCCGTCGCTGGAGGACCTCACGATCGAGCCGGCCAGCCTGGAAGAGGCCTTCCTCGAGTACTACGCCGGAGACGGAGGATGAACCTGCCGCTGTTCGGCCGAACGCTCGCCTGGCAGCGCGCGCGCTGGCTGATCGTGACGATCGCGATCTTCGGCTGGGGCGTCCTGATCCCGGTCATCTACGTGGCGTTCGCCGAGGTCTTCGAGGACATCGCCACCTCGGGCGCCTTCCCGACCGAGCTGATGAACTTCGGCTCGGGCTCCCTGTTCACCCTCCCCGGCGCGATCACCCTCGGAACGCAGCACCCGTTGGCGATCGCCATGCTCGGCGTGTTCGCGATCGAGGCGACTGCCACCGCCATCGCCGGCGAGCGCCAGCGGGGCACGCTCGAGGTGATGCTCGCACGGCCGGTGTCGCGCGTCACCGTGTACCTCAGCATCCTTCTCGCCCTGCTCCTGGTAGTCGGCGTGGTCCTGGTCGCGCTGCTGGCGGGCTTCGTGACCGGCGCGGCGGTCCAGGACGTCGTGGGTGACCTGCGGCTCGAGCAGCTGCCGCTGGTCTGGCTGAATGGCTTCCTCCTCTGGGGCGCCTTCGCGACGTTCGGCCTGGCGGCCTCGGTGAGCTTCGACCGCCCGGGGCCCGCCATCGGTCTGACGCTTGCGTACCTGCTGGTGAACTACTTCTTCGAGATCCTCGGATCCCTGTGGCGGGAGGCGGACTGGACCCAGGAGTACTCGCTCTTCCACCACTTCCAGCCCGGGGAGATCCTCGAGGGAGCGCTCGACCCGATCGACCTGGTGATCTGCGGGATCGCGTTCGTGGTGCCGATCGTCTACGCCCTCATCGTCTTCCCGCGGCGGGACCTCGCGGCGCCGGCCTAGCGCACGGGTACGGGTCAGCCGGCGAGCGCCTCGGCCACCGCCAGCTCCACCGTGAGCGCCTGGCCCGCTTCCCAGGCCGACGGCGAGCGCCGGGTCGTCGCGCAGGACCTTCGGGTCGAAGTCGAGCGCAGTCCGAGTCCAGTCGTTCAGGCCGGTGCCGGTGGTTCGCTCGATGACGTCGACGACCGCGGACAGGCGCGCCGCGCGCTCCCGATCGCCGGTATCGAGCGCCAGGAGCGCGAGTGCGTCGAGGACCAGGGCATAGCCGGTCAGGTCCTGCGCCTCGTCGAAGATGCGGAGCGCCACGAGCAGTCGGTCGTGTGCCTCGCCGACTTCCTCCGTCGACACGCCATGCTGTCCAATCCGAGCGAGAGCGCCGAGCCCGAGGGTGTATTCGCCCACCCCATGTTGAAGCGGTCGTCGATCGACGTGAAGACCTCGAGGGACCGCAGGGCGTGGACTGTGGCCCCTTCGATGTCCCGCGCGCCCCAGGCGACGTTGGCCAGCGCCCACTCGCACTTCCCGATGCCGGGCGCGTCATCCAGCTCCTCGAAGATGGCCAGCGCTCGCGTGACGTAGCTGGTCGCCTGCTCGATCGCATCCTCCGCCTCGAGCTCGATGATCGCCCACGTGAACGAGACGCCATAGAACGCTTCCGCCAGCCCGGCGCGGTCGCCGATGCGCTTCACGCACCTCGATCTCTTCCAGGTACCGCGCCCTCGCGGTCTTCGCATCCGCCTGCCAGTACGCGAGACCGGCGGCGGCGGACGAGCGCATCGGCCCGCTCCCGCGGGTGCTCCGCGCCGTGAGGGAGTGCGAGTGCCTGTGTCACCCGCTCGAGCCCCTCGGCCAGGTAGCCGCGCATCTGCCAGAACCGCCACAGCGACGCGGAGGTGCATAGGGCGACCTCGGCCGCTCCGACCTCCGATGCCCACACCAGCGCTGCACGGAGGTTGTCATGCTCCTCCTCCAGCTGATCCAGCCAGGTTCGCTTGCCGGAGCCCATGATCTCGCCCGCCGATGCTTCCGCCAGCTCCCGGAACAGGTGCGCGTGGCGCTCGCGCAGCCGATCCCAGCTCCCGGCGGTCTGCGCCTGCTCCATGGCGTACTCCCGGATCGTCGCGAGCATCGAGAAGCGCGGCTCCCCGTCCGCGCCCTCTGCCTGGCGCACGAGGCTCTGCTCGACCAGCGAGGCAACCGCGTTGAGCGGGTCGCCCTCGACCTCCTCGGTGCAGACCCGCTCGATCGACTCGATCGAGGCCCCGCCCACAAACACCGACAGGCAGGCGAACATCGAGCGGTCCGCCGGCTCGAGCATCTCGTGGCTCCAGGCGATGGCACCTCGCAGCGTCTGCTGCCGCGCGGGCAGGTCGCGACCGCCTCCCTGCAGCATGGAAAGCCGTGACTCGAGCCGGGAGAGCATCGCCTGGGGCGTGAAGATGCGAATCCGCGCCGCCGCGAGCTCGATCGCGAGGGGAAGGCCATCCAGGCGAACGCAGATCTCCGCGACCGCCGGCGCGTTCTCGTTCGTGATCTCGAACGCGGGCTTGACCGCGCGAGCGCGCTCGATGAAGAGCGCCACCGCCTCGTACTGCGAGAGGGTCGACAGCGGCGGAAGGTGCGCCGGGTCGGGAAGGCGGAGCGGCGGCACGGGATACTCCTGCTCCCCGGACACACGCAGTGCGCTGCGGCTGCTGGCAATGACGGTGAGGTTCGGGGACCCTGCCAGCAGGTCCGACACCGAGGACGCGGCCGCGATGACCTGCTCGAAGTTGTCCAGCACGAGCAGCATGCGGCGATCGGCGATGTGCTCGGCCAGGCGCTCGGCGGCGGGGCGGCCCCCGCGGTCCGGCAGGCCGAGGTGCTGGGCGATCGTGGCCATGACGAGCTCCGGCTCCGCGATCAGCGCCAGCTCGACGAAGAAGACGCCATCGGGATAGGTCTCCAACGATCGGGCGGCGACCTGCAGGCTCAACCGTGTCTTGCCCGTCCCGCCCGGCCCGGTGAGGGTCAGCAGCCGCGTGCCGCGGAGCAGTTCGACGACCTCGGCCATCTCCCGCTCGCGACCGAGGAAGGTCGTCAGGCGGGTCGGCAGGTTGTTCGGCGTGGTGCCGGCCGATGGGAGAGCCGGGAACGCGTCCTGGAGGCCGGGGATCACGAGCTGCCAGAGGTGCTCGGGGTGCTCGAGATCCTTCAGCTTGTGCGGGCCGAGGTCGCGGAGCGTGACGCCCTCCGGGAGCGCGTCCTCGACCAGGGCGCGTGTCGGGTCCGAGAGAAGCACCTGCCCACCGTGCGCCACGCCGGCCACGCGGCTGGCGCGATGGACGTTCAGGCCGGCGTAGGTCGCCGAGGAGAAGCCCGCCTCGCCGGTGTGCATCCCCATCCGGACCCGAACCTCCGTCCCGGGCGCCCACGGTTCGCCCGCCAACGCGCGCTGTGCGGTCACGGCGGCCGCCACCGCGTCCGGCGCGCCGGGAAAGGCGACGAAGAACGAGTCGCCCTCGGTGCCCGCCTCGATGCCGCCGGCCGCGCCGAACGCGGCGCGCATGATCTCTTGATGCCGCTCGAGGATCGATGGCCACGCGGCGGCGTGCTCCGCCGCGAGACGCGTGGAGCCCTCGATGTCGCTGAACAGGAAGGTGACCGTACCGGTCGGAAGCTCGGGCATCTGCTCGGCCGAGTCTGCGTCTCCGGGTCCGGCGAGCGCAAGTGCAAGTCCCGACCGGTACGCTTCGCGCATGCGCAGCATCGCCCGCGCGCTGGCCGAGCGGCCGGTGCTGGCGGCCGTCCTCGGTGCCCTGACCATCGCGTTCTCCGCGATCCTGGTGCGCCTCGCGGACGTGACTCCAACGACGGCGGCGGTGTTCCGGTGCGCGTATGCCCTGCCGCCGCTGCTGCTGCTCGCCAGGTACGAACGAAACCGATTCGGGCCGCGCGTCTCCGGTTCGGCACGGCTGGCGTGGATCGCGGGGGTGTTCTTCGCCGCCGACCTCGTCCTGTGGCACTACGCGATCGGGCAGGTCGGCGCCGGCCTGGCGACCGTGCTCGGGAACACCCAGGTCGTATTCGTGCCGCTCGCCGCGTGGCTGTTCCTCAAGGAGCGGCCTGGCATGCGGGTGGCGATCTCGGTTCCGGTGGTACTGCTCGGCGTCGTGCTGATCTCCGGCGTCGTCGGCGGCGGCGAGGCGTACGGCGCCGATCCGGTGCTCGGCGTGATCTTCGGCATCGGCACCGGCATCGCTTATGCCGGGTTCCTGCTCGTGCAGCGACAGGCCAACGCCGATCCTCGGCGACCCGCTGGGCCGCTCTTCGACGCGACCCTGTCTGCTGCGATCTGCTCGCTGATCATCGGCCTGGTGATCGGCAATGTCGACCTCGTGCCGAGCTGGCCCGCGCACGGTTGGCTCATCTTGCTGGCCCTCGGCGTCCAAGTCGTCGGATGGCTGCTGATCAGCATCAGCCTTCCGCGGGTGCCGGCGGCGATCACATCGGTCGTGCTGACCCTTCAGCCGGTCGCGTCGGTGCTGCTGGGCATCTGGCTGCTGGGCGAGGCGCCCTCGTCGTTCCAGCTGCTCGGGGTGCTGTTCATCGTGGCCGGCCTGCTGATGGCCACCCTGCGCGTGCGTCCACGGAGGTGGCGACGTGCGCAGCCGGAGCTCGGCTGATCAGTCCGGCAGCGTCGCCGGCAGGCTGACCTCGAAGCAGGTCCCGGCGGGCGAGGACTCGACCTCGAACCGCCCGCCATGGCGCGCGACGACGTTGTGCGAGATGTGGAGCCCGAGGCCCGTCCCCTTGCCCGGCGGCTTCGTCGTATAGAACGGCTCGAACAGTCGCTCGCGGACCTCGTCGGGGACGCCGGGGCCGGTGTCACACACCTCGACCTGCACCCCGTCGCCGTTCGGGTCGGGTTGCGCGCGCAGCGTGAGCGTGCCCCGGCCGTCCATGGCGTCCACGGCGTTGTCCACGAGGTTCGTCCAGACCTGGTTCAGCTCGGACCCGTAGGCCTCGATCTCCGGGAGGTCATCCGCGAGCTCGCGCACCACCTCGATGCCGTCCCGAAGCCGATGGCGAAGGATGACGAGCGTCTCCTCCAGCCCGACGCGCACGTCCACGCGCTGCACCGGGGCCTGGTCGAGATAGGCGTACCCCTTCACCGCGCGCACGATCTCGCTGATCCGGCCGACCGCCATGCGCAGCTCGCCCAACAGCAGGTTGACCGATGCGTCCGCCGCCACCCACGGCACGACCTCGGATGGCAGCGCCTGGATGGCCGAGGGGGTCCAGCCGGCGTCGACCAGCGCGCTTGCCGACTCGTCGTCCCCGGCAAGGCGTGCCAGCTCGTCGATCCGGTCGGCGCGCTCGAGCGAGGAGGACGGCGGTGCGGCCTGCTCGGGTGGCCTCGGCGGCGGGGTCGGATGCGGCAGCGACTCGGCCCTCGCGACCGCGTCGGCCAGCCCGTTGATGGCGCGCATTGCTGCGGCCGCAGGATTATTGAGCTCGTGGGCCAGCCCGGCGGCCAGCGTGCCGAGACCGGCCAGCTTCTCCCGCTCCCGGAACAGCGACTCCATCGCCCGCAACCGCGTCACGGCGGTGCGGATGACCGCGAGGGCCACGTCCGGGCCGGCACCAAGCAGCTCACGGATGGCGGATACCGGAATGTTGAGCACCTCCGCGCTGCCGATCGCGGTCACCGACGCCAGTCGCCGCCCGCCCTCGAGCGCGGCGATCTCGCCCTGCAGGGAGCCCGGACCGACGCGGGCGACCGGGATGTCGCTCTGCCCGGACCGCTTCGTGACGTCGAGCTCGCCGGACAGGACGACGTAGAGCGCGTCCGCCTGGTCACCTTCCCGGATGAGCTTGTCGCCGGGTTCGAGATCCAGGATTTCGCCCATGTCGACCAGCCGGACGAGCTGGGCGTCCTCCAGGCCACCGAAGAGGGGCGTGTCCCGCAGCCGCTGGACGATGGCATCGCGATCGAGGTGCTGGTGGGCCATCGCGCCGCTCAAAGCTGCGCCATGTACTGGTGGACGAACTGGACGGCCATTGCGCCCTCCCCCACCGCGCTGGCGATGCGCTTCACCGACCGGTGGCGCACGTCGCCGGCGGCGAACACGCCGGGCATGCTGGACTCGAGCAGGAATGGGTCGCGATCCAGGTTCCACCCCGTCCCCTCGGCGACGTCGGCGCCGGTGAGGATGAAGCCGGGCTCGTCGCGGACCAGGATTCCATCCAGCCACGCGGTCCGCGGCTGCTGTCCGATGAACACGAACGTCGCGGCCACGTCGAGCTCGAGCTCGCCATCCGGCGACGCGAACGTGGCGCGCTCGAGGTGGTCGGTGCCGTGGAAGGCGCTCGCCTCGCAGCGCACGTGGAGCTCGACGCTCTCGATCTCCTTCAGCTGGTCCACGAGGTATGCGCTCATCGTCGCCTCGATGCCGCCGCCGCGGACCAGCACGTGGACCCGGCTCGCGTAACGGGCCAGGTGCACCGCGGCCTGGCCGGCCGAGTTGCCGCTGCCGATCACCGCTACCGGGGATCCGCGATACAGGACCGCCTCGGTCGTGGCGGCACCGTAGTACACGCCCCGCCCGGCGAGCTCCGCGGCACCCGGCACTTCCAGCTGGCGGTACGAGACCCCGCTGGCGATCACCACCGCCTGGCAGCTGAGCTCATTACCGTCCTCGAGGACGAGCGTCCGGTACGGGTCGTCGCGCCGCAGCGTCGCCACCTCCTGGGACGAGAGGATCTCGGCGCCAAGCCGTCGCGCCTGGGCGAGCGCGCGGCGAGCGAGGTCGCTTCCCGTCAGGCCTGACGGGAAGCCGAGATAGTTCTCGATCCGGCTGGTCGTGCCCGCCTGGCCGCCGGGGGCCTCGCGCTCGATGAGCAGCGTCTTCAGGCCCTCGCTCGCGCCGTACACCGCAGCTGCCAGGCCGGCAGGACCCGCCCCGACGATCACGAGGTCGTAGAACGGAAGGCTGGCATGCGTCGAGAGCCCGATCGCATCGGCCAGCTCCGTGTTGCTCGGATCGCGAACGATGCGGCCGTCATCGAAGAAGAGCACCGGCGCCGTCGGGTCGGCCGGCTCGCCAAGGGACGAGGCTAGCCGCTGCCCCTCCTCGTCCTCCAAGGGGTCGTGCCATGCATAGGGCACCTGGTTCCGCGTGAGGAAGTCGCGGATCTCGTGGCCACGCGGCGCCCATCGGCCGCTCAGCAGGCGGATGCCCTCGAACGGCGGCCGGAAGGAGGCCTGCCAGTCGGTGAGCAGGTCGTCGAGAACCGGGTACAGCCGATCCTCCGGCGGGTCCCATGGTTTCAGGATGTACTGGTCCAGCCGGACGTCGTTGATCGCCTGGATCGCCGCCTCGGTATCCGCGTAGGCGGTCAGCAGCACGCGCTTGGCATCCGGGTGGAGCGGGAGGGCCTCGCGCAGCAGCTCGATGCCGGTCATGGTCGGCATGCGCTGGTCCACGACGAAGAGCGCAACCGGGTCCCCGCGTCGGGTGAGCTCGCGCGTCGTGTCAAGGGCTTCGGCGCCCGACCCGGCCGCAAGCACGCGGTACTCCTTCCCGTAGCGGGCTCGGAGATCGCGCTCGATCGAGCGGAGCACCGGCGCGTCGTCGTCGACGGCGATGATCGCCGGTCTGGCTGCCATGCAGCCGAGTGTAGCGTCGCCTGCGCTACGCTCCGAGCATGACGGGCCGCAGAACCACCTGACCGATGCTCCTTGTCGGCACCGGTCGCCTGGCTCCCGGCGGACACTCGCCCTGGGCCATCCGCATCGAGGATGGCCGCATCGCCTGGATCGGCGACCCGGTCGATGCGGATGACGGCGACCGACTGGACCTCGGCCCGGGGCTCGTCACGCCGGGCCTGGTCGACAGCCACACCCATCCGGTCTTTGCCGGCGATCGATCCGATGAAACCGCGGCCCGGCTCGAGGGCGCGCCGTACACCGAGGGCGGCATCCTGCGAACGGTGGGGGCCACGCGTGCGGCAGACGACGCCACGCTCGCCCCGCTGGTGGAACTCCGGTTGCGCGCCGCGCTGGGCGCGGGCACGACGACGGTCGAGTGCAAGTCCGGGTACGGCCTGTCGCTCGACGAGGAGCTCCGCCACCTGCGCCTGCTCCGCCGCGTGGCCAACGGGCTGCCGATCCGCGTCGTCACGACGTTCCTGGGCGCCCATGCCGTTCCACCCGAGGCCGGCACCATGGCCGAGTACGCCGACCACGTCGCCGACACGATGATTCCGGTCGTGGCGGCCGAGGGCCTCGCCGACTTCGTCGACGTCTTCGCCGACGCAGGCTTCTTCGACCTGGCCGCCACCGAGCGCATCGCGCGTGCGGCGAGCGAGGCAGGGCTCGGGGTTCGACTTCACGCCGAGCAGCTGCAGCGCACCGGCGCCGCGGAGCTCGGCGCCCGGATCGGCGCCGCGTCGGTCGACCATCTCGAGCAGATGGACCCCGCCGGTGTCGCCGCGCTGGCAGCATCGTCCACGGTCGCCACGCTGCTGCCCGCGCCGGCCCTCGTGCTCCGCGACCGGATGCCACCGGCCCGTGGGCTGCTCGACGCCGGCGCGCGGGTCGCGCTGGCCAGCGACGCCAACGCGGGGACGTTCGGCGCCTTCGGGGCCATGCCGCTGGTCGTCGGACTGGGCGCGACCGTCCTCGGCATGACGGTGACCGAGGCGCTGACGGCCGCAACGGCCGGCGGCGGCGGGCGCTGGGCCAGCAGTCCCTCGGACGCCTGGAGCCGGGCGCGCCGGCCGATCTCGTCGCCTGGGATGCCGAGCACGAGGGCGCCTTCGCGTTACACCTCGGGGCCGTGCGACCGCTTCGAACCTGGATCGGCGGGGAGGAGATCGGCCGCTGACGAGCGGGCGTGCGACACTGCGCGCCATGCAGAAATTCGACCTCGCCGTCATCGGCGCCGGCGCCGCCGGCGAGGCGGCGGCCCACTACGCCGCGGGCCAGGGCGCATCGGTGGCAATCATCGACCGAGGGCTGTTCGGCGGCTCGTGCCCGTTCTTCGCCTGCATGCCGTCGAAGGCATTGCTCCACGCCGCCGCTGTTCACCACGCCGGCGGAGACTTCCCGTGGGCGCGGGCGTCGGACTTCCGCGACTACATGATCAACCGCGAGGACATCGACACCCCCGACGACTCGGGACACACCGCGTCGCTCGAGAATGCGGGCGCGACGGTGATCCGCGGCTCCGCCTCGCTCGCCGGACCGCGGCAGGTGCGCATCGGCGATCAGCTGCTGTCGGCCGATGCGGTGGTGGTCGCCATTGGGTCGGTCAGCCGCGTCCCGCACGACCTGCCAGGCCTGGACGAGGCGCAGCCATGGACGAACGTGCAGGGCACCGGCACGCGGGAGCTGCCGCGCTCGCTCGTCGTCCTCGGGGCCGGTCCGACCGGAATCGAGCTGTCACAGGCCTACGCGCGGTACGGCGTCCCGGTCACCCTCGTCCATCCCCGGGACCGGGTCCACGACCGCGAGCATCGCCGATCGTCGGAGTATCTCGGTGCGGCCCTCGAGAAGGAGGGCGTTCGACTGCGGCTCGGCGCACGGGCCACCCGCGTGGACGCGGCGCCACGTGGCGGTGCGCATCGCATCGAGCTCGACAGCGGGGACACGGTCGAGGGACACGAGATCCTCCTCGCCATCGGTCGCGAACTCCCGCTCGACGGCCTGGGGCTCGACACGGTCGGCGTGACGCCCTCCAACGGGAAGCTGGAGCCCGACGACCGGCTGCAGATCGCCGATGGCGTCTACGTCGCCGGAGACGTCGCCGGCCCCGAGCTGCACACGCACCTTGGCCACTACACCGGCGAGGCGGCCGCGCGAATCGCGCTCGGCGACGCCGACTACCGACCCTTCCTGGATGCCATTCCGCGCGCCACGTACACCGATCCGGAGATCGCATCGGTCGGGCTGCTACTCGAGCAGGCGCGCGACCGAGGGATCGACGCCGCCGAGTTCACGTCGACATCGCAACTTCCAGCAAGGGCTACACCACCGAGACGGGCGGACACTGCACGATCGTGGTCGACCGCCGGGAGCGCGTGCTGGTCGGCGCCTTCATCGCCGGACTGGCGGCTTCCGAGGTGATCCACGAGTGCGTGCTCGCCATCCGGGCTCGGGTGCCCCTCGCTATCCTGGCCGATACGCTCCACGCCTTCCCAACCGTGGCTCGCGTGCTCGGCACGGCTTTCATCGAGGCGGAGCGCGAGCCTCCGGCTGATCGTCGGGCCGCCGGGGTGAGAGGCTGGGTGGCTGGAAGCGTGGGTGGCGAAGTCCGGCGCGGAGGAGAGGGATGCTGAGTGAATCTCGCGCTGGAGGTCAAGCCTGTAGATAGAGCTTGTAGGGAGAAGGCGGATTCGAGCGAGTTGAAGCGAGCCAGAGGGTAGGCGGACTCGTTGTTCAGAGAATCGGAGAAGGCGCGAGGCCAGGTGGCTACCAGGGTCAGGGGCAAGCGGGGGGTGGGGCGGCGACCAGGGGGCGGGGGGGGGAGGGGGGGGGGAATTTTGTTTGGTTCTTTTTTTTTTTTTCTTCTCCTAAGGTTAAGAAGGGGGTCGGGGGGGAGGCCACCCACGTGTGAGCGCGGGGAGTAGGATCGATATCCATGAGCGACTTCATCGGGGAGACGACGAGCGTCCTGCGGCGAACCCCGGAACTGCTGCGCGCGCTGCTCGTCGGCCTGCCGGAGGACTGGACCGATACCGCCGACGTCCCCGAGAACGGGTGGCGGCCGCGCGACGTCGTCGGACACCTGATCACCGGCGAGCTCACCGACTGGATCGAGCGCACGCAGCGCATCCTCGAGCACGGCACGTCCGTGCCGTTCGAGAAGTTCGACCGGTTCGCGCATGGCGACCGCGACGCCGATGCGACGCTGGACGACCTGGTCGAGCACTTCGCGCACCTCCGCGCCGAGAACCTCGCCCGCCTGGCAGAGCTGGCGACCGAGGCGGACCTCGATCGGCGCGGCATGCACCCGAGCCTGGGCGAGGTGACCCTCCGCGAGCTGCTCGCGACGTGGGCGGTGCACGACCTCGACCACGTCTCGCAGATCTTCGCCGGCATGGCCGGCAGCCACGACGCGGAGGTCGGCCCCTGGAAGGCCTACCTCGGGATCCTGCTCCGCCGCGACGATCCCGCCGCCGTCGCCGGGTAGCACATCGGCGCACATTCTTGATATCTGGGCTTAGCAGACCAGACTATCTAAGGTATGAAGTCGCCAGCGGAATCAGGCTTCGCATCGGCCAGGCCGCCGAGATCCTCGACGTCACCGTGGACACGCTCCGTCGCTGGGAGGCGGAGGGTCGACTGCGAACGGAGCGAACCAGCGGCGGCCAACGCCGAATCCCCACAGCCGAGGTCAGCCGGCTGCTCGCTGATCGCCGCAGCGGCGGTTCGCGAGCCCACAAGCCGATCGTCGCCGGGTCGGCGCGGAATCGGTTCGAGGGCATCGTTACCCGCGTCGAGAGCGACCGGGTCGCGGCAGTTGTCGAGGTCATGGCCGGACCGCATCGGCTCGTGAGCCTGATGACGGCTGAAGCTGCGCGAGAGCTCGAGCTCAAGGAGGGAGACGAGGTCGTCTGCGTCGTCAAGGCGACGAACGTGATCGTGGAGGTTCCGGCATGAAGGCCTTGGCCTTCGTGGGGCTCCTGGTCCTCGCGGGGATCGCTGTCGCGTGTGCCGCGCCGCCGACGACACCGTCGTCCTCGCTCGGCGGCCCGCCGGTGTCCGACGCCCCGTCTTCGGTCGCCCTCACTGTCCTTGCCGCGGCCTCGCTGACGGATGCCGGCGCGGAGCTGGAAGCCGCTTACGAGGACGCGACGCCAGCCGTCGATCTCACGTGGTCGTTCGACTCGTCGAGCGCCCTGCGCGGACAGGTGGAGGCCGGCGCCGCGGCCGACGTGTTCCTGTCCGCCGACGCGGGCAACCCGGAGTCGCTCGAGGAGGGCGGGCTGACGGTTGGCGCGCAGGTCCCGTTCGCGAGCAACCTGCTGACCATCGTGGTGCCGTCCGATAACCCGGGTGGCGTCGAGTCCTGGACGGACCTCGCGACGGATGGGTTGCGGATCGTGGCGGCAGGAGAGGACGTGCCGATCCAGCAATACGCCGACGAGGTCATCGCCAACCTGGACACCGAAGCGGACGCGCCGGACGGATACGCGCAGGCGGTTGCGGCCAACGTCGTGTCGCGCGAGGACAACGTCCGCGCCGTCCTGGCCCGGATCGAGCTGGGCGAGGGCGATGCGGCCATCGTCTACGTCACCGATGCGATGTCGTCGCCGGATGTCACGGCGATTGGATCCCCGACGTCGCGAACGTGCCCGCGGTGTACGTGGGCGTGGGCCTCGAGTCCACGGTTGACGAAGTGGCGGTCGAGGCGTTTCTGGCCTGGCTCGTGGACGATGAGGCCCAGGCGATCCTGGCCGACTTCGGGTTCTCGCCGCCCCCGTGACCGGCACGTGGGCCAGGATCGTGGTGACCGGCGCCGCGGCCTTCATGGTGCTGCTCCTCGGCCTGCCGGTCGTCGCGCTGCTCGTCCGGGCCGTTCTCGTCGGCCTGGACGAGGCGTCGCTCGCGGGAATCGTTCGGGCCCTGGCAATCAGCCTCGTCTCCACCAGCGTCGCGCTTGCGGTGACGGTGCTCCTGGGCACGCCGCTCGCGTACGGGCTGGCGCGCGGGCACCGTCCCCCGCGCGCGGTTCATCGAGCCGATCGTGGACCTGCCCATCGTCCTGCCGCCGGCCGTCCCGGCCTCGCCCTGCTCCTGTTGCTCGGCCGCCGTGGGCCGATCGGATCGGCGCTGTACGACGCCGGCCTCGAGTCTGCCGTTCACAACGGCGGCGGTCGTGATCGCGCAGGTCTTCGTCTCCGCGCCGTTCTTCATCCGGGCCGCACGGGCCGGGTTCGCGGAGATATCACACGAGATCGAGGACGCCGCCGCGTCGACGGCGCGGGCGACTGGGCGGTCTTTCGCCATGTGGCGGCCCCGCTCGCCAGCGCCGCCCTCGCCGCCGGCACGGTGATGGCGTGGGCCCGTCCGCTCGGGAGTTCGGCGCGACGATCATGTTCGCCGGGAACATCGTCGGGCGCACCCAGACGCTGCCGCTCTTCGTGTACGCGGAGTTTCAGTCGAGCCTCGACGCGGCGATCGCCGCCGGCGCCGTCCTGGTGGCGGCCGCCCTGGTCGTGCTGTTCGCCGTGCGCTCCCTCGGCTGGAGCGCCGCCGGCGGCGCGGATTCGGATGACCACCGGACGCGGCGCGCACGGACTCAGGACCTGAGAACCCGGCAATACCCGGCCGTCGAGCGTTGGCGCGGCGTAGGATGGGCCGATGAGGGCCACCCGAGAGCCATCGGCGTCGGCGCACGGCAGCCAGGCGCTGCGGCTGGTCGGCGCCGAGACCGAGGTCCCGCTCGTCATCGGTGGAACCAGACGCTACGTCAACCTCGACTACGCCGCATCGGCACCGGCACTCCAGGCTGTGCATGACGCGGTCGAGGAGCTGCTGAGCTGGTACTCGAGCGTCCACCGCGGTGCGGGATTCAAGTCCCGGGCGTCGACAGCCGCGTACGAGGGAGCGCGCGAGTCGATCCGACGCTTCGTCCACGCCCGCGACGACGACGCGGTGATCATCACCCGCAACACCACCGACTCGATCAACCTGCTGGCGGGCACCCTGCCGGAGGGCACCCACGTCGTGTGCTTCGCCGGCGAGCACCACGCCAACCTGCTGCCGTGGAAGCGGATCGGGGTGCGCTACCTGCCCGTCCCCGAGACCCCTGCCGAGATGCTCGAGGTGCTCGAGTCGACCCTGCGGGACCTTCCCAAGTGCGAGGACCCGCACCTCGTGGCCGTCACCGGCGCAAGCAACGTGACCGGCGAAATCTGGCCGGTGGCGGACATCGCCCGCGTGGCGCACGCGAACGGCGCGCGACTGCTCGTCGACGCAGCGCAGCTGGCGCCCCACGCCCCGATCGACATGGCCCGCGACGGGATCGACTTCCTCGCGCTGTCGGGCCACAAGCTCTATGCGCCCTACGGGGCCGGCGCACTCGTCGGCGAGCGCGACTGGCTGTCGGCCGGCGACCCGTTCCTGCGCGGAGGCGGGGCGGTGAAGATCGTGACCGTTGACGACACGGTGTGGGCCGAGCTCCCCGACCGCCAGGAGGCTGGATCGCCGAACGTGATCGGCGCCGTCGCCCTGGGTGTGGCCTGCGACACGCTCACCGGCTCCGGGATGGACCGCATCGCGGCAGAGGAGCGCGAGCTTCTCGCGTACGCCCGGGACCGGCTGGCCGGGATCCCCGAGTTCGAGCACTACCGGATCTGGCCCGCCGATCATCCGCGGGTCGGCCTGCTGACCTTCAACCTGCGCGGCACACCGTACGACCTCGTCGCCGCCGTCCTGTCCGCCGAGTACGGCATCGGCATCCGCCACGGATGCTTCTGCGCCCACCCGCTGATGATGCGGCTGCTGCGGGTGGACGACGCGGAGGCGCATCGGCTGCTCGAGGTGTCCCGCGGCGGTGGCCACGAGCGCCTGCCCGGCGCCGCCCGCATGAGCCTTGGACTCGGCTCGACCACAGCGGACGTGGACGCCTTCGCCGATGCGCTGCGCGCGATCGCCGCCGACGGCCCGCGCTGGACCTACGCCGTTGCCGACGAGACTGACGAGTACGAGCCATCCCCGGACCCCCGGCCACTGCCGCCGCTGGCGGCGCGCATGGTGGAGCACCCGCACGGTCACGGAGAATCCGCCTGAAGGCGCCAGCGCCGGCCGGCCCGTGTGTCGGCTAGCGTATGAGTGACATGACGCCGAACGGCCTTCTGCATCGCCTCTCGCCGCGGGTCGCGTTCTGGGGCCTGGCCGCGCTCGCGCTCCTTGTCAGCCACGACGCGGTCTGGACGCTGCAGGTCGGTCCCGGAGAGCGGCTCGCGCAGGCACTTCGGCACTCCGGCCACGACTACTGGGGCATGGTCAGCCTCGGCATCGCGGCGGTCGCCGTCATCGTGGCCGTGATCAGCATCCTCCGGCTCCATCTCCTTCGGCGCCGGGCGGACGCCCTGGACCCGGCCGGCGCATCCGTGCGCCGGCCGTCATACGCCGCTCGCCTGGGGAGGCTCTGGATCCGCCTGCTGGCCACCGTCGCCATCGGCTTCGTGATCCAGGAGAACGTCGAGCACGCGCTGAGCCATGGCCACCTGCCGGGCATGGGCGCACTGGTCGGGCCGGAGTATCCGCTCGCGCTGCCGGTCATCGCCATCATCAGCCTGGCGGCCGCCCTCGTCGCGGCGGTTGTCAGAGCCGCGGAGTCCGCCCTGCTGGCCCGGATCGCCCTCGCGCTCCGGCCTCCGCGCGCGCCGCAGCGCGTTCAGCGACCTGCCTCCTCGGCCCCCCGCCTCGGCGTGCCGCGGCCACGGGCCAACGCCGGGCGCGCGCCGCCTGCCCTCCTCGTCGGCATCTGAACACTGCGGGGCACGCTGCCCCGCATCACGAGGAGTCCCTGCATGGCAACACGGATGGGGCGGGCAGCCGCCCTGGGCGTGGCGCTGACGATGCTCGTCGGCGTCGGCGCCACCCTTGCCCACGAATCCCGCGAGGTCGGCGCGTACACGTTCGTCGTCGGCTTCCTCGACGAGCCGGTGTACGCCGGCCAGAAGAGCGGCCTCGAGCTTCGGATCAGCGCCGGAGAGTCCCCGGTCGAGGGGGCGGAAGCCACGCTTGACGCGGAGGTCACATTCGGTGACCAGACCCGGGCGCTGGAGCTGTCGCCGAGCTTCGGCGAGCCCGGTGCCTATCAGTCGGTGTTCTTCCCGACCGCGGCGGGGCCGTACACGTTCCGGGTGTTCGGGGACCTCGAGGGCACGGCGATCGACGAGTCGTTCACGTCAGGACCGGACACCTTCAGCGAGGTCCAGGACACCGCAGGAGGCCAGTTCCCGGTCGTGTACCCCGCGCCGGCCGACCTGGCGCGGGACGCCGAGGCGGGCGCACAGGCGGCCACCACAGCGACGATCGCGCTCGCTCTCGGTGCCGCCGGCCTGGTGGCCGGAGTCGTGGCCATCGGGCTGGCCCTGGCGCGCCGGCGAGGCTGATGCCCGGACCGCACCGCGGTGGGCTGGCCGCCGCGGTGGCACTGCTGGCGCTGCTCGTCGCCCCGGCACTGCCGGGTGCGGCGGGCGGCCGCGTGCTGGCGCATGCCCAGCTCGTGGCGAGCTCGCCGGGGGCAGGCGAGCAGCTGGCGGCCACCCCGACCGAGCTGCGCCTCGTCTTCAGCGAGCCGCTGGAGGCCCAGGCCACCTCGCTCGACCTGGCGGGCCCCGATGGAACACTGCTGGTCGATCACGGCGGGACGATCGATCCGACGGATCCCTTCGCGCTCGTCCTCGGTCCGCCTGACCTGCCCGCCCTGGCCGATGGTGTCTACGCCGTCACCTGGCGCACGCTGTCGGCGGCGGACGGCCACACCGCGGATGGCACCTTCGCCTTCGCCGTTGGCGCCGTTGCCACCCTCCCGGTCGCCGACGGTGGCATGACGCACACCCAGCCCGCGCCGCTCGACGTCATCGGGCGCTGGCTGACCTACCTCGGGCTGCTGGCGGCGCTCGGCATCGCGATTGGCTTCCGGGTCGTGGTGCGCGCGCCGATGCCTCGGTCCATGGCGCGCGTGGTGGGTATCGGGCTCATCGTGGCCGGTAGTGCGTCGCTGGTGCTGGCCGTGGCGAACGGGCTCGAGGCCGGATCGGCTGGCGACTACCTCCTCGGCACGCGCAACGGCGCGCTCCAGCTCGCCCGTGCCGTGGTGGCGCTCGTCGGTGGGGCGCTGCTCGTCCTTGCTCCCGGATTCGCGCCAAGGCTCGTCGCGGCCGTCACCGGAGTGGCCGGCATCGTCCTGCTCGCGCTGGCAGGGCACGCGGCCGGGCTTCCGGGTCCGGTCGCGGTGCTCGTCCAGGTGGTGCATGTCGGTGCGGCAGGGGTGTGGGCGGGCGGGGTCGTCCTCCTGCTCGCAACGCTGGCTCGACGGCGCCTCGTGGTAGCCACCGGTCCCGCGCCATCCATGCGCACCCTGGTCCCGCGCTTCTCCGCCCTCGCGCTCGTGTCCATCGGCCTGGCGGGCGTCACCGGCGTCTTCACCGCCTGGAGCCAGACCGGCGTGCTGCTGGACCCGGCAACGGAGTACGGCCGGACGCTGCTCCTGAAGAGCACGCTTGCGGTGGCGGCGGTGGCGCTCGGCGCGCTCAACTACCTCGACGGCGGACGCATGCGGCGCTGGCTCGACGGCATGCGCTCTCGACTCGGCGTCGAGTCCGCCCTCATCGCGGCGGTGCTGCTGATGACGGGCGCGCTGGCTGCCACTCCGCCGATCGAGGTGCCGCCTGGCGTCGCCATCGCGCCGGTCCCCGATGCGTTCGGCGCCACGACGCCGGGGATGACGATGACGCTGTCCCCGGGGCGCCCCGGCGTCAACCGCGTGACCGTGACCACGACAGACGCGATGGCCATGATCTCCGGCGGGCTGGAGCTCGTGCTCGATCGGCTCGACACCGGCTCGTCGACGCGCGTGCCGCTGCGCCTGGCCGTCGACCCATCGGTGGTGCACGAGGGCATGGATGAGCGCGGTGCAGACCCGGCAGGCTCCGACACGCCGATCGACTGGGTCGGCGATGCGGTCGTCCTGGCCCCCGACAGCTGGTGGGACACGAGCGTGCGGGCCATCTCGGTGGCGGGCACGGAGCTCGCACGCCAACGGTTCGCGTTCACGGTGTCGTCCGATGGGATCGACGAGGGGCGCGAGACGTCGCTCGCCGATCCGGGCGCCGTGGCCGGCGTGCTGCTGCTGCTCGGCGGCGCGCTGGCGATCGGGCTTGGTCTCGGCGGTGGCCGGCTTCCCCGCTGCGAGGCCGCCGCGTCGAGGCTGGCGCTGCGCGCGGGCGGGGCCGTCGCAATCGGCCTCGGGATCGCGATCGGGATCGATCGCCTCGCCGGCCTCTAGCCCACGCCGTTGCGCCCGGAGCGAGCACCTGCCACGATCCATCCATGATCGCCGAGGCCGTCGACACGCTCGGCCGACCGATGCGCGACCTGCGGATCAGCGTCACCGATCGGTGCAACTTCCGGTGCGTGTACTGCATGCCCAAGGAGATCTTCGGCGCGGACCACGCGTTCCTCCCCCGCTCGGAGATCCTGGACTTCGAGGAGATCGAGCGGATCGTGCGAGCCGCGATCGGGCTGGGCGTCCGCAAGATCCGCCTGACCGGTGGCGAGCCGCTTGTCCGGCGCAACCTGGAGACGCTCGTCGGGCTGCTGGCGCCGATCCCCGGTATCGACGACCTTACGCTGACCACGAACGCCTCGCTGCTCGGTGCAAAGGCACGCGTCCTGGCCGACGCGGGCCTGCGGCGTGTGACCGTCAGCCTCGACGCGCTGGACGATGCGACGTTCATGCGGATGAACGACGTCGGCTTTCCGGTCGCGCGCGTTTTGGACGGGATCGCCGCCGCGGAGGCGGCCGGCATGGGGCCGATCAAGGTCAACGCCGTGATCCGGCGCGGCCTCAACGAGCACGCCGTACTCGACCTGGCGGAGCACTTCCGGGGGACCGGCACCACGGTCCGATTCATCGAGTACATGGACGTGGGGCACACGAACGGCTGGCGGATGGACGACGTCGTGCCGGGAGCGGAGATCGTCGAGCGCATCGGCGAGCGCTGGCCGGTGGAGCCCGTGGACGCGGACTACCGTGGCGAGGTCGCGAAGCGGTATCGCTACCGCGACGGGAGCGGGGAAATCGGCGTGATCACCAGCGTGACGCAGCCGTTCTGCGGCGACTGCACCCGGGCACGGCTCTCCGCCGACGGGCACCTCTACACCTGCCTGTTCGCGACGGAGGGCCATGACCTCCGGGCACTGGTCCGCGGCGGCGTCACCGATCCCGAGCTGACCGATGCGCTCCGGGCGATCTGGACGCGCCGGGACGACCGCTACTCGGAGCTGCGCACGCTGGACACCATCGAGCTGCCGAAGGTGGAGATGAGCTTCATCGGGGGCTGAGCGATCGGGGAACTGGAAGAATGAGCTCGTGAGCTGAAGGGAGTGAGACATGAACGCTGACGCGTCCCACGTGCACCCGGACTTCACGTTCGACCATCCGCTCTACCGGATGGCGCACCTCCACGGCAACCGGTGGGTCACCTTCAAGCCCGCCGAGCAGCACAATCCGAGCGAGGACGATCCCGGTGGGCCGTGGGTCAACGGGGTCGTCTACCGCTGCACCGAGTGCGACGAATCGGTGGTGCTCGCCCCGGCCTGACGCTCCGCTCAGTCCGTCGCGTGGATCGGGGCTCGCCGTTCCCGCAGGAACCCGCCGGAGCGGCCGCGCCGCACGGCCAGCATCTCGGCCACGATCGACCAGGCCACCTCCTCCGGACCCTCGGCCCCTACGTCGAGTCCCGCCGGGGCGTGGATCTGGTCGATGGCATCGACACGGTCGAGGTCGCGCAGCAGCTGGAGCGTTCGCTTCCGCGGGCCGAGCGCGCCGAGATAGGCCAGCTCGACGTCGAGCAGGGAGCGAAGGTAGTCGACGTCGCGCAGGTAGTTGTGGCTCATCAGGACGGCGTACGTCCGCCGTCCGGGCTCGATCCCGGTGGCCACCCGCTCCGGATCGAGGTCGAGGAAGTGCGCCGCCTCGGGGAATCGCTCATGGTTCAGGAACGGCCGGCGCACGTCGGCGACGGTGACGCGCCAGCCGAGCTCGGAGGCGTAGCGTACGAGCGGGATCGCGTCGTGGCCCGCGCCGCACACGAGGAGGGTCGAGGCCGGCTCCAGCATCTCCACGAACAGGCGAGCCCCATCGAGCTCGGCGACCGCGCTCGAGCCATCGGCGAGGGCCGCATCGGCCAGGCGGACTGCGTCCGCCTCGATCGGCGAGCCGACGAGGGCGCCGTCGGAGGTGCCATCGGCGTGGCGCAGCAGCCGGTCGCCGGGGTCAACGCCCGCAACCGACGACGCGAGCACCGTGACGAGGCAGCAGGCGCGCTCCTCCTCGACTGCGATGCGCAGCGCATCGGCGGTGGCGATTGCGTGCTCGGCGGGCTCGATGAACAGCTCCATCGCGCCGTTACAGCCGAGGCCGTAGCCCCAGACCTCGTCGCCGTCGGCGGTCAGGTCGAACAGCTCGAGTCGCGGCTCACCCGTGGCCATCACGTCGCGGCCGATGCGTTCGACGTCACCCTCCAGGCAGCCGCCCGAGACGTTGCCGACCGGCGCGCCGTGCTCCGGGACGAGGAGGCGCGCCCCAGGCCGGCGGTACGTGGATCCGCGCACCGACACGATCGTGGCGAGGGCCATGCGCTCGCCGCGCGCGTGCAGCGTGGCGATCGCGGACAGGACGTCGGTGAGCTCGCTCATGGTCCGGAGCGCCGACTGTAGCACCCGGCCGGCGAATCCGAGGCGACACCCGATTCGTATTGACCTGCGGACGCCATGAGGGCGATGATGGGCGTCCATCCCACCCGACCCCGATGCTCTGGCGTCGGCTTTCCACGATGCGGCCGGCGCCCGCCTGGAAGGAGGCTGCCGGTGGCTCAGTCCGTTGCCGTCAACGTAAACGGCGTCCCGCACAGCGTGGAGGTGGAGCCCCGGAGATTGCTCGTGCACCTCCTGCGCGAGGACCTATCGCTGACGGGCACGCACATCGGGTGTGACACCAGCCAGTGCGGCGCCTGCACGGTCCTCGTCGACGGGGCGGCAGTGAAGTCCTGCACGGTCCTCGCCGTCCAGGCCGATGGCGCAGCGGTGACGACGATCGAGGGGCTGGCCACGGACGGCGAGCTCCATCCGCTGCAGCAGGGGTTCTGGGAGAAGCACGGGCTGCAGTGCGGCTTCTGCACGCCCGGGATGATCATGGCCGCCGCGGACCTGCTGAGCCGCAACCCCGACCCGAGCGACGCGCAGATCCGCCACGCGATCGAGGGCAACTACTGCCGTTGCACCGGGTACCAGAACATCGTGGCCGCCATCCGCGAGGCGGTGAGCATCGCCGCCGCGCGCGGGGTGACGCCGATCTCCGTCGACGGCCAGGGGGCGGTAACGCAATCCGGGGCCGGCGACCAGCCTGCCGCCGCCGAGGCTTGAGGAGGAGGCACGACATGGCCGTTGCAACCCCGTTCGGCGCCTCCCTGAAGCGGAAGGAGGATCCACGCTTCATCACCGGCGCCGGGAGCTATCTCGAGGACATCAAGCTGCCCGGAATGACGTACGCCTCCGTCGTCCGGTCACCGTATGCCCACGCCAAGATCAACTCGATCGACGCCTCCGCGGCCGCCGCGATGCCCGGCGTGCTTGGCGTGTGGACCGGCAAGGACATGGAGTCGATCAACCCGCTGCCGTGCGCCTGGGCAGCCGGTGGCGTCGAGAACCACCTCAACACGCCGCGCATCCTGGCCATTGACACCGTGCGATGGACCGGCGACGGGGTCGCCGTGATCGTGGCCGAGAGCCAGGCAGCGGCCGAAGACGCCGCGCAGGCAATCGAGGTCGACTACACCCCGCTCCCGGTCGTCGTCGACGCCGAGAAGGCGACCGAGGCGGGCGCGCCACAGCTCCACGAGAACGCACCGAACAACCTCGTCATGCGACTGGACGCTCGGGGACGCCGACGGGACGGCGGAGGCCATCGACGGCGCGGAGGTGGTCGTCCGCCAGCGGATCATCAACCAGCGCCTCATCCCCAATCCGATGGAGCCGCGCGGCGCCATCGGACGATGGGACCCCGGCGAGGACGAGTACACGATCTGGATGACCAGCCAGGCGCCGCACGTCATGCGCCTGCTGATCGCAGCGTTCGTGATGGGCGTGCCGGAGCACAAGATCCGGTGCATCAGCCCGGACGTCGGCGGCGGCTTCGGCTCGAAGATCTTCTGCTACGCGGACATGACGATGGTCGCCTGGCTCAGCAAGCAGCTCGGCGGCCGTCCCGTCAAGTGGGTCGAGACCCGGCGCGAGAACTACCAGTCCACGACCCATGGCCGCGACCACATCACCGACCTCGAGATCGCCGGCACGCGCGACGGGAAGATCACCGCGCTGCGCGTGAAGACCAAGGCGAACCTCGGCGGCCTACCTCTCGACCATCGCCCCGGGCATCCCGACCACCCTCTACGGCCGGATGCTCTCGGGCTGTCTACACGTTCCCGAACGTGTATTGCGAGGTCAACGGCGTCTACACCAATACCGCCATGGTCGACGCGTATCGCGGCGCTGGCCGACCGGAGGCGACGTACGTCGTCGAGCGGGCGATGGACCTCTTCGCCAGGCGAGATCGAGATGGACCCGGCCGAGCGTCCGGCGCCGGAACTTCATCCCGCCCGACGCCTTCCCGTACGAGCCGGCTTCAGGGCTGCAACGCAACCGACCGGCACCCTGCTACGATTCGGGCAACTACGCGCCGGCGCTCGACACGGGCGCTGGAGATGGCCGGCTACGAGGACCTCGCGCGGCGGCAGAGCGAGGCGCGGGCTCGTGGCAAGCATCTCGGCGTCGGCCTTCAGCTCGTACATCGAAGTCTGCGGCGTGGCACCGTCGAAGTGGATCGGGCTCCCCGGCGAGGGCTGGGGCGCCGGCCTGTGGGAGTCGGCGAACGTTCGGGTGCACCTGACCGGCAAGGTCGTCCTGACCACAGGCACCAGCCCCACGGCCAGGGACACGAGACGACCATGGCCCAGATCGTGGCGGACGAGCTCGGCATCCCGGTCGACGACATCCTCGTCGAGCATTCCGACACGCTCCGGCACGCCGTTCGGCTATGGCACCTACGGCAGCCGCTCCGGCGCAGTGGGTGGCATGGCCGCGTACCTCGCGGCTCAGAAGATCAAGGCCAAGGCGCAGCGCCTCGCGGCCCACATGCTCGAGGCCAACCCCGAGGACATGGAGTACGCCGACGGCGGGGCCCGCGTGAAAGGCTCGCCGGACAAGGCCAAGACGTTCGCACGAGCTGGCGCTCGCGGCGTCGGTGGCGTACGACCTGCCGGCCGGCATGGAGCCGTTCCTCGACGAGACCGCCTACTACGACCCGCCGAACTGCACGTTCCCGTTCGGGACCCATGTCGCGGTGGTGGAGGTCGACGAGGAGACCGGCAAGGTCGACCTCGTCCAGTACGTGGCAGTCGATGACGTCGGCAAGAAGATCAACCCGCTCATCGTCGACGGGCAGATCGCCGGCGGCATCGTGCAGGGCATCGGGCAGGCGCTGTGGGAGGGCGCCGTCTACAACGACGACGGCCAGCTCCTGTCCGGCTCGATGATGGACTACGCGCTGCCACGGGCGCTCGTGGCTGCCGGTCTTCGAGCTCGACGAGACGGTGACGCCCTCGCCGGTGAACCCGATGGGGGTCAAGGGCGCCGGCGAGGCCGGCACGATCGGCTCGGCCGCGGCCGTCGCCAATGCCGTGGCCGATGCGCTCTCGCCGCTCGGCATCCGCCACCTGGACATGCCGTTCACCCCGCAGCGCGTATGGCGCGCGATGCAGGGCGCCGAGGAGGTGCAATCGTGATTCCGGCCAGCTTCGAATACGTCCGGGCCGCATCGGTCGACGAGGCCCTCGAGCGGCTGGCGGGCGATCCCAACGCGAAGGCCATCGCGGGCGGGCAGAGCCTGATCCCGTTGCTGAAGTTCCGCCTGGCACAGCCGGGCACGCTGGTCGACATCGGTGGCCTGCGCGACCTCGACGGCATCGCCGAGGACGACGGCGGCTGGCGAATCGGGGCCCTGACCACGTACCGGCAGCTCCTCGACCACGATGGGCTGGCGAAGGCGTATCCGGCGCTCCGCGAGTGCGTCGAATCGATCGGCGACGTCCAGGTCCGCAATCGCGGCACGGTCGGCGGTTCGCTGGCGCACGCCGACCCGGCCTCCGACCTTCCGGCCATGACGCTGGCTCTCGACGGCGAGGCGATCGTGCGCTCCAGCGGGGGCGAACGGCGCGTGCCGCTCGCGTCCTTCTTCCAGGGTGCCTTCACGACCGCGCTGGAGCAGGGAGAGCTCATCGCCGGTCTGGCGCTGCCGAAGCTACCGCCCGGTGCCGGCACGGCGTGGGAGTCGCTCGAGGTCTCGGCGTCCGGCTACGCGATCGCCGGGGTGGCCGCCGTGGTCGCCGACACGCATGGCGTGTACGGGAGTGCCTCGATCGACCACGTTCGCGTGGGGATCACCGGCGTTGGCGACGTGCCCTACCGGGCCACCGCCGTGGAGGAGGCCCTCGTCGGGAGCGACTGCAACCAGGCCGGCATCGCGTCGGCGGCGCCGCGCGCAACCGATGGGCAGACGGTGGCCTCCGACATCCACGCCGATGCGGAGTACCGCGCCGCGCTGGCCGTGACGATGACCCGCCGCGCGCTGGAGCGGGCCAAGGCGCGGACTGGGTGAGGTAGGGAGGGCGTGGGCGAGGGCCGATCGGTCGAGACGATCGAGGACGTGGTCGAGGCGCTGGACGCGCGCGGCTACGTCTGCGATCGGGCCCTCGCCACCGCCACGTATCTCGCGCTCCGCCTCGAGCGGCCGCTGCTGCTCGAGGGTGAGGCGGGCGTCGGCAAGACCGAGCTCGCCCGCTCCCTTGCCGAGGCGCTCGGGTCGCCCCTCATCCGGCTCCAGTGCTACGAGGGCCTCGACGTCTCGACCGCGGTCTACGAGTGGAATTACCCACGGCAGATGCTCGAGATCCGGCTGCTGGAGGCCCGCGGCGAGGGCGGCGGCGCGACGGCCCGCGACATCTTCAGCCCCGAGTTCCTCATCCGGCGGCCGCTGCTCCAGGCGCTCGATGCATCGTCGGGCACAGTCCCGCCGCTGCTGCTGATCGACGAGATCGATCGCGCCGACGCCGAGTTCGAGGCCTATCTGCTCGAGCTGCTCAGCGACTTCGCGATCACGATCCCGGAGATCGGGACGATCCGCGCCGAGCGACGGCCGCGGGTGATCCTCACCAGCAACCGGACACGCGAGGTCCACGACGCCTTGAAGCGCCGCTGCCTGTACCACTGGATTGACTACCCCGATGCGGCGCGCGAGCTGGCGATCGTGCACGCGCGCCTGCCCGGCGTGCCCGAGACCCTCGCTCTCCAGGTCGTCGCCTTCATCGGTCGCTTGCGCGCGGCCGACCTGGCGAAGCTGCCCGGCGTCGCCGAGACCCTCGACTGGGCCGCTGCCCTCATCGCTCTGGGAGCCGACCGGCTCGAGCCGGAGCTGGTGGACGAGACGCTCGGCGTCGTGCTCAAGGTCGAGGAGGACGTGCGGCTCGTGCGCGGCGCGACCGCGCGCGGCTACCTCGACGAGATGGTCGCGCGTGGCTGAGGTCAGCGGCACGGCGCTCCTCCGCTCGGCGGTCGGCTTCAGCCGCGAGCTGCGCGCCGAGGGCCTGTCGGGCGACCTGAGCAGCGCGATCGACTTCGCCCGAGCCCTCACGCTCGTCGACGTCGGGGAACGGGAGCAGGTCCGCGCCGCCGGCGCCGCGTGCTTTGTCCGCCGCCGTGACGAGCTGCCGATCTATCACCGCGTCTTCGCCCGCTGGTGGCGCGCCCGCCCCAATCCAGGCATGGTCGAGGCCGGCCCGGCGTGGGAGCCGCGCGAGTTCGCAGCTGCAGAGGAGGGAGCAGCCGGCGGCAGACGAGGAGGGAAGCGACGGCGACCTCTTCCGCCGCGTCGGGTGGTCGCCGGCCGACATCACCCGCTTCCGCTCGTTCGCCCACATGACGCGTGCCGAGCTGCGCCAGGCCGAGCGCATGGTCGACGCACTCGCTCCCCGCCTCGCCACGCGCCGCACGCGACGCCATGAGCCGCACGCCCATGGGCGGCGACTGGATCCACGCATCATGCTCCGCCGCTCCCTGGCCACCGGCGGCGAGCCGTTGGCCTGGGCCTGGCAGCGGCCGATGACGAAGCCTCGCCCGATCGTGGCGCTCATCGACGTCTCGGGATCGATGGAGCGCTACGCCCGCCTGCTCCTGCGCTTCGTCCACGCCCTGGCCCGGACCCCTGCCCGCACCGAGGCGTTCGTGTTCGGCACGCAGCTGCACCGCGTGACGCGGTTCCTCCGCGAGCGCGACCCGGACGTGGCGCTGGAACGGATCGCGAGCGAGGCCGCGTACGGGGCGGGCGGCACCCGCATCGGCCAGTCGTTCCACACCTTCAACCGCCAGTGGGCGCGGCGGGTGCTCCCCGGCAGCGGGATCGTCGATCGTCCTGTCCGACGGATGGGACCACGGCAAGCCCGACCTGATCGGTGCCGAGACCGCGCGGCTGTCGCGGCGCTGCCACGAGCTGGTGTGGCTGAACCCGCTGGCCGGGGCCGAGGGCTACGAGCCGCTGGCCATCGGCATGGCGGCCGCGCTCCCGCACGTCGATCGCTTCCTGCCGGCCGCCCGCGTCGCCGACCTCGAGGCGCTCGGGGCGCTCCTTGCCGCTCCGGCACCGGCGCGCGCCGCATGAGCCTGCGCGAGCTGCTGCCCACTCTGCACCGCTGGCACGAGGAGGGCGCCGGCGTCGGCCGTGCCACGCTCATCCGGGCCTATCACTCCTCGCCACGCGAGCCGGGTGCGGTGCTGCTCGCCTCCGACGACGGGCGGCTGGACGGATCGGTGAGCGGCGGATGCGTCGAGGGCGCGGCCGCGGACGAGGTGCGCCGTGCGCGCCGTGACGGCCGATCCCGGGTGATCCGCTACGGCATCAGCGACGAGGTGGCCTGGGACGTCGGCCTCGCCTGCGGCGGCATCATCGACGTCCTCGTCGAGCCCGATGTTCGCGAAGAGGCGGTCGCGGCTGCGGAGTCGGCCGGCGCCGCCGTCCTCACCCCCCTCCCTGCCGATGCGCCGGGCGACGAGCTCACGCCGGTGGAGACCGGGCGCGGAGAGCCACCGGGCGACGTGCTCGTGGTCCGTTCGGCCGACGATGCGCCGCCGGTGCTGCGCGCAGCGGTGACCCGCGCTCTCGACGACGGCACGTCGGGCGTGGTGCGCGACGAGGATGGCCGGCAATGGTTCGTGGAGGCGGTGCCGTCCCCACCACGGCTCGTCGTGGTCGGAGCGGTGCACACGGCTCTGCCGCTGCTGCGGTTCGCGCGCGAGCTCGGCTACCGCACCGTCCTCGTCGATCGCCGCGCGACGTTCGCGGCCGGCGAGCGGACCGCCGACGCGGACGAGGTGCACCTCGCCTGGCCCGACGACGCCTTCGCGACCATCGGCCTGGGCCCGCGCGACAGCGTCGCGATCCTCAGCCACGACGCGAAGCTCGACGAGCCGGCGATCGTGGCCGCCCTGCGGGCGGGGTGCCGCTACGTGGGGGCCATCGGCTCGCGCAAGACCCAGGCCGACCGGCGCGCCCGGCTCTTGGCCGCCGGCGTGACCGATGACGAGCTCGACCGCCTGCGGGGTCCCATCGGCCTCGACCTCGGTGGCCGGACTCCGGCCGAGGTCGCCCTTGCCGTGATGGCCGAGATCACCGCCGCCCGCCATGGCGCGAGTGGCGAACCGATGCGGGGGCGCAGCCACCAGACGATGGAGGTCTAGGACCGATGCAGTTCTCCGGCAGCGTCGATATCGCTGCGCCGCGCGACCAGGTGTGGGACTTCGTGAGCGATCCGCTCAAGATGGGCGGCTGCGGCCCGGGGGTGGAGACGGTCGAGGCCATCGACGAGAATCGCTTCACGGCGAAGGCCAAGATCGGGATCGGCCCGATCAACGCGAAGTTCAACGTAGACGCCGAGTTCCTGGAGCGCGTCGCACCCGACCGAGCCAAGGTTCGCGTCCGCGGCAAGGCGCCCGGCTCCGCGGTCGACGGCACCGCCGAGATGACGCTGCGCGACGGCGACGCCGATGGCGCGACCGTCATGGACTGGACCGCCGACATGCAGTTCAGCGGGATGATGGCCTCGCTCGGCGCGCGGCTCATCGACAGCACCGCGAACAAGCTCATCGGCCAGACCTTCACCTGCGTGAAGTCGAAGCTCGAGGGCTGATCTAGCCGGCTTCGGCCTCGTCTGGCGGGTTGAGGTAGGCCGCCGGATCCTTGCGGAACGCGGTACGGCAACCGGCCGAGCAGAACGCGTAGATCGTGCCCTCGTGCTCGGCGATGTGCCGCGTCGTGCCCGGGTCGACTGTCATCCCGCATACCGGGTCGAGCAGTACCATCTGCTCCTCCGGCGGTGCCGCAACCGCCATCTCGGCCAACGGCGGCGTGGCGAAGCTGGCGCGTCCACGACGGACGGCGACAAGCTCGGCCAGGATCGAGACCGCCACCTCCTCCGGGGTCGTGGCACCGACGTCCATGCCGCACGGCGCACGCAGTGCCTCGACCCGATCAGCCGGCACGCCCTCGTCGAGCAGCCACGCCCGGACGGCGGCCGCGCGGGTCGGCGACGCCACCAGGCCCACGTAGGCGGCCTGGCGCCGAAGCGCGGCGGCGAGCGCCTCCTCGTCCCACTGTCCCTGGGTCGCAACGACGACGTATGGCCGCGTGTCGGGCGACACGGCGGCGAGGTCATCACCCGCCACCACCGATCCAGCCGCAGGGAAATCGTCGTCGTGGGCCGAGGGGTCGATGAGCGTGGTGCGGAAGCCCATCGCCGATCCGAGGAGCACGAGCGCGCCGGCGATCGGCGTCGTCCCACAGACCCACAGGTCGGCCTTGGGAAGATGCGGCTCCACGTACACCTCCATCGTCCCGCCCGAGTGGCAGGTCATGACGTACTCGATGGCCCCGTCGCCGCGGCGCTCCTCCACCGGCTCGCGCGATAGCCGGAGGAGCCGCGGCTCACCGGTAGCGAGTGCGCGGAGCGCCTCCCGCACGACGACGGGCTGGGCGCAGGAGCCCCCGACCCAGCCCTCGATCGTGCCATCGGGGTGGACGAGGCCATGGGCGCCGGGACGCGCCGAGGTGGGTCGTTGCACGGCCACAACGGTGGCCAGCGCGAACGGCTCCCCGGCAGCGTCGAGCTGGGCGACGCGCCCATAGACCTCGTCAGGGGCAGTCGTTATCGAGCCACCCCCTTCTCGTGGAGGATGGCCCAGACCTTCCACGGCGTGATCGGGATGTCGATGTTCCGCACGCCGAGGTGCCAGAGCGCGTCGACCACCGCGTTCGCGATCGCAGGCGGCGCGCCGACCGTCGCCGACTCACCGACGCCCTTGGCGCCGATCGGGTGATGCGGCGATGGAGTCACCGTCTTCTCCAGCTCCCATGCGGGCGTCTCGAGCGCAGTCGGCAGCAGGTAGTCCATGAAGGTGCCGGCCAGGTTGTTGCCGTTCTCGTCGTAGGTGATCGCCTCGTACAGCGCCGGGGCGAGACCCATCGTCAGCCCGCCGTGGATCTGGCCGTCCACGATCATCGGGTTGATGATGTTGCCGCAGTCGTCGACCGCGACGAACCGGCGAATCTTGACCTCGCCGGTGCCCGTATCGATGTCGACCACGCAGATGTACGACCCGAATGGGAAGGTCAGGTTCGGCGGGTCGTAGTAGTTGACCGCCTCGAGGCCGGCCTCCATTCCCTCGCGGATGGTTGGTGTAGGCGGCCAGGGCGATCTCGCCGATCGTCTTGGACTGGTCGGGCGACCCCTTTACGCTGAACTTGCCGTTCGTCCACTCGAGGTCGTCCTCGTTGGCCTCCAGCAGGTGCGCGGCGATCTTCTTCGCCTTGTCGCGGATCTTGCGCGACGCCATGGCCGTCGCCGCGCCCGCGACCGGCGTTGACCGCGACGCATAGGTGCCGAGCCCGTAGGGCGCCGTATCGGTGTCGCCGTACTCGATCTTGATGTCGGAGACGGGGAACCCGAGCTCCTCGGCGATGATCTGGGCGAACGTGGTCTCGTGGCCCTGGCCCTGCGTCTGCACGCCGATCCGCGCGAGGACCTTGCCGGTTGGATGGACCCGGATCTCACACGAGTCGAACATCTTGATGCCAAGGATGTCGAAGTCGTGCGACGGCCCGGCACCGACGATCTCGGTGAACGAGCTGATCCCGATGCCCATGAGCTCGCCGCGCTCGCGCTTCTCGGCCTGCTCCTTGCGCAGGTCGTCGTAGCCGATGAGGTCGAGCGCCTTCTGCAGCGCCTGTCCATAGTCGCCGGAGTCGTACTCCCAGCCGGTCGGCGTCTTGTAGGGGAACTGCTCCGGCTTGATGAAGTTCTCGAACCGCAGCTCGGCCGGGTCCTTGCCGATCTCGTGGGCATAGATGTCGACCATGCGCTCGATGGCGTGAACCGCCTCGGTCACGCGGAACGAGCAGCGATAGGCGACGCCCCCGGGCGGCTTGTTGGTGTACGCCCCGTCGACCTCGACGAACGCGTTGTCGAAGTCGTAGCTGCCGGTGATGACGTTGAACAGGCCTGCCGGGAACTTCGACGGATCGGCGGCTGCGTCGCTGTAGCCGTGGTCGGCGAGGGTCTTGACCTGGAGCGCCTGGATCTTGCCGTCCTTTGTCCCACCGAGCTCGATATCGATGTGGTAGTCGCGGGCGAACGAGTCTGCCTGGAGGTTCTCCGATCGGTCCTCGATCCACTTCACCGGCTTGCCGATGAGGAAGGACGCGGCGACGGCCAACACATAGCCCGGGTAAACCGGGACCTTGCCGCCGAACCCGCCGCCGATGTCGTGGGTCTTCACCCGGATGTTCTGCTCGCTGATCGGCAGCCCCACCGCCCCCGCGACCAGCGCCAGCACCGTGCGGATCGCATGCGGCGCCTGCGACGTGATGTGCAGGGTGAGCTGCTCGCGGACCGGGTCCCAGTCGGCGACGCAGCCGCATGTCTCGATCGACGCGACGTGGATGCGCGGGATGTAGATCCGCTCCTTGACCCGGACCTCGGACGCGGCGAGCGCCGCCTCCGCCTTCGCGCGATCACCCGACTCCCAGTGCCAGATGTGGTTGTTCTGCTTGTCGTCACCGCGGTCGGGGCGAAGGACCGGCGCACCCGGCTCAAGCGCCTTGAACGGGTCGACGACCACGGGCAGCGGCTCATAGTCGACGTCGACCGCCGCGACTCCGTCGGCCGCAATGTAGCGGCTGGTGGCGATGACCGCGGCCACCTCCTGGCTCTGGTACATGACCGTGTCGACCGGCAGCACCATCTGGTTGTCGCCGGCGAGCGTCGGCATCCAGTGGAGCTTGTAGCCCTCCAGGTCCTTGCCGGTGATCACGGCGAGGACGCCGGGAATCTTGAGCGCCTCGCTGGCGTCGATGTTTACGATCGTGGCGTGCGCATACGGGCTGCGGACGATGTCGAGCCACAGCTGGCCCGGCAGATTGAGGTCATCGATGTACTCGCCGGCACCGCGGATGAAACGCGGGTCCTCCTTGCGCTTGACCGAGTGGCCCATGCCGCCCACTTCGGGCGTGGTCTGCGGAGCGGTGTCGACCATCTCACTGCCCTCCGGCCGCGACCGGCTCGTTCGGCTCGGCGGTCGCATCGGCCACGACGGGCGCCGATGCCGACGCGCTGAGCTCGCCGGCGGCCTGCTGGATCGCCTTCACGATGTTCACGTAGCCGGTGCACCGGCAGAGGTTGCCGGAGATGCCCTCGCGGATGTCGGCCTCGGACGGATCCGGTTTCTGGGCCAGCAGCCATGAGGCCTGCATGATCATGCCCGGCGTGCAGAAGCCGCACTGGAGTCCGTGCTGATCCCAGAACGCCTGCTGGAGCGGATGGAGGGTCGCGCCGTCGGCCATCCCCTCGATGGTCTGGACCTCGGCGCCATCGGCCGAGACGGCGAACATGGTGCAGGACTTCGTGCTCCGACCGTCGACGATGACGGTGCACGCCCCGCAGTTGCTCGTATCGCAGCCGATATGGGTGCCGGTAAGCCCGAGCGTGTCGCGCAGGAAATGCACGAGCAACAGCCGCGCCTCGACCTCGGCCTCGTGCGCCTCCCCGTTGACGGTGATCCGTACCTGGTGGGTGCTCATCAGCGGTCTCCTGCCTATTCGCCCGCGCGCTCGACGGCGCGGCCAAGGGCGCGCCGGGTCATCTCGGCTGCCATCTCTCGCTTGTAGTCGCCTGGCCCGTGCGCGTCGTCGACCGGGCGGCTCTGGCGGGCTACCGCACCGGCGGCCGCGTCGATGACCCCTTCGGTCGGCGCGTGTCCGACCAGCGTCTTCTCGGCGTCTTCGGCGGCGAATGGCGCGTCGGCAACTCCGGTCAGCCCGAGGCCGGCGGCGCTGATCCGCCCGTCCTCTCCGAGCGTGACCTGGGCGGCCACGCCCACCGTGGAGAAGTCGCCCGCGCGACGCTCGAGCCATGCGTACGCGCTCCCGGTCCGCGGCCCGGGCAGCGGAATGCGCACCTCGGTCAGGAGCTCGGTCGGCTGGATGGCCGTCGTGAACAGGTCGATGAAGAAGTCGCGCGCCGGTATCGTGCGCTCGCCGTCGGCGCTGCGACACACCACCGACGCCCGGAGCGCTAGGAGCACGGCCGGCCAGTCCGACGACGGGTCAGCGTGCACGACCGAGCCGCCAATCGTGCCCCAGTTGCGAACCTGCGGGTCACCGATGCCGGCGGCCGCTTCCCACAGGACTGGGATCGAGGTGGTGGCGGCATGCCCGAGGATCTCCCCGTGCGTGGCCAGCGCGCCGATACGCAGCTCGCCATCTGACTCGTCGATGCCGTCGAGCCCTTGGATGCTGCGCAGGTCGACGATCACCGTGGGGGACGCGAGCCGCAGCTTGAGAAGTGGTAACAGGCTGTGGCCGCCGGCCAGCAGCTTCGCCTCCCCCTCGTGCTCCTTGAGGAGCTGGAGCACGGTCCCGACGTCGTCGGGGCGCTCGTAGTCGAACTCGCCAGGGATCATCGCCGCCGTCCTTCCTGCATTCGCTGGATGGGAATACGAGGGGAGTGACGGCCCGTCGAGCCTGCCCGACGGGCACGGTTTCGCTCGAGCTTGGCTGGGGACGATGCCGGCGGAGGCGAACCGGAGCGTCTCGCGGTCGCCTTCGGGGGCGTGCAGTGAGGCTACGCTCGCTCGGAAGCCCCGTCAAGGAATTCCGCGGCCGCCGGGACGACTTCGACAGTGGCGTTGTAGTCGGGGACCAGCGCGACCGGGTCGCGCCGTCCGGGCGCGATCAGCGGGTTCGCCTCCGGGAAGAACATCTGGACGTTGCCCGGTCGGACTGCGCGCGATCCGGATGCGTGCCGGGACCTCGCCGGCCTCGGACCGAACCGAGCACCGGCGGCTCCGTCGGCCAGGCCGAGCCGCTCGAGCATCCTCGCCGGCCATGAACAGCGCGTCCCGGTCCGCGCCGGTCAGCGGGTCACGCTGCTTCCAGACCATCGAGTTGAACTGCTTGCCGCGGCGGGTGGCAGCAGGAAGCGGCCATCGGGCAGCTCGGCCTCGCGGGGCGCGACGAGCCGGAAGTGCGCCTTGCCGTCGCTCGGTCGGGAAGACCCAGCCGTCGCACAGCCGCTCGCCGCCCCACTGGAACGCGTCGCCGGTCTTCGGCCAGGTGCTGGATGCCGTCGTAGAACGGCACGACGCGCGCGATCTCCTCGCGGATGGCCTGGGCGTCGTCGCAGCCGAGGCGCTCCGGCGCCGCTCGGGATCGACCGCCGCCGCCAGGTCGAGGTAGATCTGCCACTCCGCCCGCGCCTCGCCGATGCGCGGGCCGCGGATCTCCGGGCTGAACGCGACCCGTCGCTCGGTGGTCGTCTCGGTGCCGCCGCCGGGCTGCTCGTAGCGCGTCATCGCCGGGCAGCAGCAGCACCTCCTCGCCGGTCGACCAGCATCTGGGAGCTGACGACGATGTCCACGTGGACGCGCAGCGGCACCCGCGCCAGCGCCGCCTCGCACGGCGCGCCGGGTCGGGCAGCGTGTCGAGGAAGTTGCCGCCCGACGACCACAGCACGTCGAGCTCGCCGCGCCCGGCCGCCTCGACCATCTCGGCCGCCGAGCGCCCGCGCTCCGGCGCGGACCGGGAAGCCGTACTGCGCCGGCGAGCGCCGCGGCCGACTCCGGCGTCGATCGGGCACGCCGCCCGGGAACGACCGTCGCGTAGGCAGCCCATCTCGGCGCCGCCCTGGACGCCGGAGTGGCCGCGGATGGGCATCAGGCCGGCACCCGGCCGCCCGACGTTGCCGCGCGCCAGCGCCGAGGTCGATGATCGCCCGCACGTTGTCCGCTGCCGCAGACGTGCTGGGTGATGCCCATCGACCAGACGAGCACCGCGGTCCCGGCGTCGGCGTACATCTGCGCGAAGCGGCGTCGATGTCCTCGACCGTCGAGCCTGCCCAGCGGGCGAGGTCCTCGAGCGACGCGGTCGGCCAGCGAGGCCCGCAGCTCCGCCCAGCCGGTCGTGTGCTCGCTGATGAATCGGTCGTCCATCAGCCGCCTTCGTCGGCGAGGACCTTGAGCACGCCGGTCAGGAACGCGATGTCGCCGCCGGTATGGACCGGGAAGAAGTCGGTCGCCATCTGCGTGCCGAAGAGCGCGCTCTCGGGGTTCGACGGGCACCCAGTAGCGCTCGAGGCCCGGCTCGCGCATCGGGTTCACGACCGCGATCCGGGCGCCGCGCTTGCGGGCCATGTACAGGTACTTCATGAACACCGGCTGCGCGTTCGGCGACGTCCGCGCCGAAGAGGACGATGAGGTCCGACTCGATGACGTCGGTGTAGCGACAGGTGGTCGCGGCCACGCCCGATGGCGTCCTTGAGCGCGTTCGGTCGAGGGCGCATGGCAGATGCGCGCCGCGTTGTCGACGCTGTTGGTGCCCAGGAAGCGCGCCACCTTCTGGGCGACGTAGTAGACCTCGTTGGTGATGCCGCGCGCGGTCAGGAAGAAGCCGAGGCGGTCGCCACCGTCGCCCGCGTCGCTTCGCGCGCGCCTGCGCACCCGCGACCGCCGACCAGCCCGAGCGCCTCGTCCCAGCTGATCCGCGTGGAAGCCGGCTCGCCGCGCCGCCGGAGCATGGGGTAGGGCAGCCGGCCGAGGTCGCGCAGCTCCGCGCCGTCGAGGCTCGCGCAGCGCCTCGACATCGGCCAGGCGCTCGGGGTCGAGCGCTCGCATCGTGTTCAGCTGGAGCAGGTTGAGCCGCGTCGTGCACAGGTGGATGCCGTCGATGGTCCAGTCCTGGAAGCCCGGCGACGCCCAGGGCGCAGCCGTCGCACACGCCCTTGCGCAGGATCCGCCACGCGTAGCGGCAGGGCGTGCCGGTTCTCCCACACCGTGCTGCGCCATCTCGCCGTAGTGGTTCGGCTTCTGGCAGGCCGATGCCGTTGGGCCGGCAGGCTGACCCACAGGTCCGGCGCGAGTCCGCCGGGCCTTCTTGCGGGGTCGCCATCAGCCGGGTCGAGCCCGGTCACGGGGCGGATCCAGGCGGTCGGGGCGGGTGTAGACGTTGCATCCGCTCGCCGCGCAGGAAGCCGACGAGGGTCATGCCGAGGCGCATCGGCCGTGTCCATCGCCAGGTCGGTCGGCGCGCCGACGGCCGCCAGCGACCGGGATCCCCGCCATCGCCGCCTTCTGGACGAGCTCGAAGCTGACGCGGCCGCTCAGCAGCAGGACGGCGTCGTGGAGCGGCAGCGCGTTCGCCAGCACGCGCTGCGCCGATGACCTTGTCCAGGGCGTTGTGCCGCCCGACGTCCTCGCGCATCAGCGATCAGGCTCCCCGTGCGTGTCGAACAGGCCGGCTGCATGCAGGCCGCCGGTCGCGCTCGAACGTCTCCTGCGCCGCTCCGGAGGCTGTCCTGGGGAGTGCCTGGATGACGTCCGCAGTCGACGCGCCGACCCGTCAGGCAGCGGGTCGCAGCGACGCAGCGACGTCATCGATGCTCGCCTTGCCGCAGATCCCGCAGCTGGCGGTCGCGACGCGTCCGCCGCTCGGCAACCATCTCCGGCGTCGAACGATCGTGCCGCAGGTGGACGACGACGCGGTCGTCCGGCCGGGCATCGCGGGCCGGGTCGCCGACGCTCGTGCCTGTCGATGTCGCCGGAAGCCGCCAGGCCCTCGCTGACCAGGAATCCGACCGCCAGCTCGTCCTCGTGGCCCGGCGTGCGCATCGTGACCGCCACCTCGATCGGCTCCTGGCCGGGGCCGGCAGCCAGGACCTGGAGCGGCTCCTCGCCGGCGACGAGATCGTCTCGCTCAGTGGTCCCGTCCGGTCCGATCGCCGTTAGGTGCACCCGACTCATCCGGGCCGCGTGCCGGGTCGTGCTCACAGCTGGCTGGGGTGTGCGACGTGGAGGCGGACCGCGTCCGATACACCCTTGAGCTCGACCGGACCGATCTCGGTGAACACGGCGCTCGCGTCACCGGCCGCCTCGACGACCGCCTGCGAGACAAGGACCTCCCCCTGTCGCGCGTAGTCGGCGATCCGGGCCGCAACGTTCACCGTCTGTCCGTAGTAGTCACCGTCCTGGAACAGGACCGGACCGGCATGCAGGCCCACGTGAGCCGGCGGCAGGCCGGCATTCGCCGCGTCCGCGACCATGCGGAGGGCCGCAACGACCGCTGGACCGGGATCGGTGAAGTAGAACATGACGCCGTCTCCCAGCCACTTCACGGCACGCCCTGCATGTTGCTGGGAGGTGCGCTGGACCATGCTCGCGAACGTGGACGCCAGCTCGGCGGCAACGGCGTCGCCGCGCTCCGAGGTGAGACGGGTGTAGCCAGTGATGTCAAGGAAACACATGGCGGGGGGCCGCTCGACCCGGCGGTACACGCCCGCCTTGGTCATGACGGCCTCGACTGTCTCGAGGATGTTGGCCGTCCACGTCCGCTGCTCGTGCGCGTGCCGCATTGCCGTCAGCGCCGCGCCGTATGCGTCGTTTATCCGAGAACCGAACTCGAGAGTCGCCTCGCCCATGTTTCCGGGCGCCGTACCACTGGAAACGAACCGGTCCGCCACCTCGGCCTGCCACCACGCGGCCTGCGCGTCGCTGACACGGCGCATGCTGTCGCCCATCACCCTGAGCAGCCGCTCGGATGCCGCCAGGTTGGTTCCCCCCGCCGCGGCGATCTCGAGGACGGGCACGACGGCCAGCTCGTCCTCTCTGACCAGGTCGTCCGGCTCGGGCGAAGCCGCCCCCATGACCTCGCGAATCATCATCACCGACTCGACCGGCAAGTCGGTGCGCTCGGCCAGCTGGCGGAACGTGGTCGCGCTGAGCATCGCGAACCGGTCATAGAGCGGGCTGTCCAGGAACGCCAATGAGGCATCGCCCCGGGCAATGACCTCGGCCATTCGCTCGAGCGGGATCCCGGCGTTGTCCAGGGTCTGCCCCACCCCGATCCGACGGACGTCCCCGTGGCTGAACCGATCGCCGTCGCCGGGGGTCAGCAACCCAAGCTCGACGTACCGATCCACGATCTCGACGGTCACGCCGGCGCGGTCGGCGGCGTCCTCGCGCGAGAAGTCGGCGGGCGTTCGTCGAATGTGCGACATGGCGCAAGCCTACTGCCGCCGCGCGCTGGGCAGGGCGCCGCCCGCCAGGTCCACCGGCCTGTTGACGTTGCGCGTCGACGCCCCCGAGTCCAGCATCGTGACCAGCGCCAGCTCGTTGAGGAGCTTCCTCGCTCTCCGCTCCCCCGCGTCGAGCAGCCGCGTGGCCGCGACGAGGGCCGGCCCCCGCCGGTAGGCCGCCAGCAGCGGCTCAGGCCCACGGCCGGCATCAGCAGCGACCGCATCGGCTCCCTCGAGCCCTGCCAGCAGGTCCCGCATGAGACTCGCGTCCAGCCACGGAAGGTCCCCGGCGATGACCAGCACGTCGCCCGCGGTCGTGGCCAGGAGCCCGGCCTCGATGCCGGCCAGCGGTCCGGCATCGGTGCGACGATCGATGGCGACGCGCATGTCGATGCCGTCCAGAACGCCGGATGGGAGCGGCCGGTTCGGGGCGACCACGACGATCAGCTCATCGGTCACTGCGGCGACCGCCATGGCGACGCGGCGCAGCATGGGCTCGCCCTCGATGAGGAGCAGGCGCTTGTCGGTGCCCATCCGGCGGCTGCGGCCACCCGCGAGCACGATCCCCGACGTCCTCTCCATCCCCGCATCTTGGGCCCGAGCCATGGCCGTGGCAACATTGCCCCATGACGATGGCGGAGTGGTTGGAGCGCCTCCGTTCCGAGCTGGGGGATGGCGAGCGACTGGCCCTCTCGGCCGCCGAGGAGCGGCTGCTCCTCGATCTCGCGCGAGTCGCCGCGCACTCCAGTGAGCGGATCGCCGCACCGCTGACCACCTATCTCGCCGGCGTCGCGCTGGCCGACCTTGCGCCGGCCGAGCGCGAGGAGCGGCTTCGAGCCCTCGTGGAGCAGCTCGATGGCTGATACGGCCGTTGGCACGGCGTTCCTCGACGCGCTTCGATCCGCGCTGCCGGACCTGAAGCTGCTCACCGACGAGACCGACCGCGAGTCGTATCGGCGCGACGAGACAGCCCACTGGGAGCCCGGGCTGCCCCTGGCCGTGGCGCTTCCGGCGACGACCGACGAGGTGGCCGGGATCATGCGCGTGGCGACAGAGCATCGGGTACCCGTCGTGCCACGCGGCGCGGGATCGGGACTGTCGGGCGGGTCGGGCGGCGTCGAGGGCGCCCTGACCGTCGTCCTGAACCGCATGAATCGGATCCTGGAGATCGACCTTGACAACCTCGTCGTCGTCACCCAGCCGGGGATCATCAACGCCGAGCTCAAGGCGGCCGTCGCGGCGGAGGGGCTGTTCTACGCGCCGGACCCGGCGAGCTTCGAGTTCTGCTCGATCGGCGGAAACATCGGCACGAACGCAGGCGGGCTGTGTTGCGTGAAGTACGGCGTCACCCGAGACGCCGTGCTTGCCCTCGAAGTGGTCCTCGCCGATGGCCGCGTGATCCGCACCGGCGGTCGGAACGTGAAGGACGTGGCCGGCTACTCGCTCACGCACCTGTTCGTCGGTTCGCAGGGGACGCTCGGCATCACGACCGAAGCGACGCTACGCCTCCGACCGGCTCCGCCGCCGAAGCAGACGCTGCTCGCGTTCTTCCCGACCGTCGAGGCGGCCGGCGATGCCGTGGCCGCCATGACCCGCCGCGGCCTCGAGCCCTGCACGCTGGAGCTCATGGATCGTGTGACGATCGCCGCCGTCGACGACTGGCACAACCTCGGCCTGGACCGAACCGCCGCCGCTCTGCTCCTCGTCGAGTCCGACCGCCCGGGCCAGGCGGCGGATGAAGAGCTGACCGCGGCCGAGGCCTGCTGCACCGATGCCGGCGCCGCATCCGTCGAGCGTGCCACCGACCCGATGGAGGCCGACTACCTGCGCCAGGTGCGCCGCATGGCGTTCCGTGCGATGGAGCGTCTGGGGGTGGCTCGGATGGAGGACGTCGGGGCGCCTCGCTCGCGGCTGCCCGAGCTGCTGCTGGCGATCGAGCGCGTCGCGGCCGCCCACGACGTGCGGTGTGGCACCTTCGGGCACGCCGGCGACGGCAACCTCCATCCCACGTTCGTCTGGGACCGCGGGGACGACGCGGCCGAGGAGCGGGCACATGCCGCCTGCGAAGACCTGTACCGCGAGGCCATCGCCCTTGGCGGGACGGTGACCGGAGAGCACGGAATCGGCGCGGCCCGGCGGCCGTTCCTGGAGGAGCAACGCGGGTCGGACTTCGTCGCCGTCATGCGATCGATCAAGGACGCCCTCGATCCGCTTGGCATCCTCAATCCTGGCAAGGTGTTGTGATTCTCGCGGATCGCCGAGTATATACGTATATACTCGACGCTCCTACCCCCGGTTGCTGTCGAGGAACTCGCGCAGCACGAGGTTGAAGCGCTCCGGATGCTCGAGGTTGACCATGTGCGCGGACTCGAACTCCTCGAGCCGGGCACCCGGCACACGCTCCGCAAGGTGCCGCATGGCGTCGGTGGTCCCAGGGTCGTCCAACGTCCCCAGGATTACGAGCAGGGGCGCCCGGAAGTCGGCGAGGCGCGCCTCTGCGGGCGGATCCAGCGGCTGCGGCTCCCCCTCCTCCTTCTCGGCCAGGTAGTTGGTCAGCACCCATTCATGGACACGCTGCCGCACGGCCGGAACGCGATCGGGTGATTGGCCGGGACCATCGGCCCAGAACGCCGTCTCCCAGTCGGTGAGCTGCTCCCACTGCTTGGCCTTCCACATCGCCTCGACCGGCTCCCATGTTTCGGGCGGCAGCTCGGCCGGTGACTCGTAGCCGCCGACGCCACCGGCCACGACCGTCAGGGAACGGACGCGATCGGGGAACTCAAGCGCGAAGTCGAGCGCGATGTTGGCGCCCCGCGACAGTCCGACCACGTGGGCGTCTCGCTCCCCGAGCTCGTCGAGCAGGGCTCCGATGTCGGCGCGATTGGAGAACTTCACCGCATCGGTCACGGTCTCGCCGTAGCCGCGAGTGTCGTAGCGGATGACCCGGTATGCGTCCTTCAGCGCGGCCACCTGGTCGTCCCACATGCTCCGGTTGGCCACGCCGGCGTGGATCAGCAGCACGGCCTCGCCGCTGCCGTCGACGTCGTAGGCGATCCGGGCGCCACTGGTCTCGAGGATCTCAGTCATGGGCGAATGCTAGGCGTCGATCCGGACGATCCGTGTCAGGAATCCTCGGCTGGCAGCAGGACGCCGGGGTTCAGGATGCCCGTCGGGTCCCACGCCGCCTTCAGGGCGCGCATGGCCGCGACCGTCTCAACTCCGCGGTCGCGCTCGAGCCAGGCGACCTTGGCGCGGCCGATGCCGTGCTCCGCACTGATGCTGCCTCCCAGCTCGAGGACGAGCTCGAGGACGGCGTCGTCGACCCGCTCGTCATCGGCGGCGGGGCCGAGGACGTTGACGTGGACGTTGCCGTCGCCGACGTGCCCGTAGCAGATCGTGCGGGCCGCGGGATCGACTTCCCCGACCGCACGGACAGCCCCGTCCACGAGCTCGGCATAGCGCGCCGCCGGCACCGACACGTCCAGCTTGTGCGGAACGCCTTCGGCGTTGACGGCCTCCGTGTGACGCTCCCGCAGCTGCCACAGCCGATGGCGCCCGCCCGGATCGGAGGCCACCGCCGCCGACTCTTCGTCGGCACCGACCGCTTCCAGTGCGGCCAGCAGCTCGTCGGTCGGGTCGGCCGCGTCGGATCCGGCTTCCACGAGGAGATAGACCGGGCGACGTGCCGCGAACGGAGCCGCCACCCCTGCGTGGCGCATGACGAGCTCGAGGCCGGCGTCGTTGAACAGCTCGAGCGCCAGGACCGATGCGAGCTCGCGCCGAAGTCGACCGGCCGCGGCGACGGCGGACGGTGCGTCGCCGAACCCGATGACGGCGACCGCACGGTGCGCCAGCGGCGGCACGAGGCGGAGCTGGACGCGGGTGATGACGGCCAGCGTGCCCTCGGAGCCGGCGAGCAGGCCGCCGAGGTCGTAGCCGGTGTTGTCCTTCGGCATCCCGGGCAGCCGGCGAACGAGTGTCCCGCCGGCAAGCACCGCCTCGAACCCGAGGAGCTGGCGTCGCATTGGCCCGTGGCGCAGCACGTTCACCCCGCCGGCATTCGTGGCGACCATTCCGCCGATGGTCGCCGAGTCACGGGCTCCGAGGTCCACCCCGACGTCCCAGCCGGCCGCTCGCACCACCTCCTGGACGGCGGCGAGCGTGGCGCCGGCGCCAACCGACACCTCGCCGGCATCGGCGTCGAGATCCGCGATCGCGTTCAGCCGCAGCGTCGAGAGCACGACCGCGCCATCCGACGGGACGGAGCCGCCGACGAGCCCGGTGTTGCCACCCTGCGGCACGACGCCGACCCCCGCACCGGCGCAGGCCCCCAGAACCGCGGCCACCTCGTCGGCGCTGCCGGGGCGGACCACGGCCAGCGCGGTCCCGGCCCATCGGCGCGTCCAGTCGGTCTCGTACGAGGCACGCAGCGCGGGATCGACGAGGCAGTGGCGCTCGCCGACGATCTCGCGCAGCATCTCGACGATGGACATCGGCCGCATCGTACGGCACGCGGCTTATGCACCCGCCGGGCGTGGAACCGCCAGACGATCGGCTGCCGCTGCCGGCGCAGGACGAGGGCGACCTGGTGACCGAGCCGCCGGTGGTTGCATGCTCATACGGTCTGACCGTATGATCATGCGTCCATGCCAGATCGAGATTCCCCCGCCCGGCCCCTGTGGGGCAGCCGGGTCCAGGCTCCGCTGACCGCCGTAGCCCTCGAGCTGTCGAGCTCGACCGAGGTCGACCGGCCCCTGGCGGTCCATGACGTAGCTGCGACGCGTGCGCACGTCGCTGAGCTGGAGCGAATCGGCCTGGTGGATGCCGACGGGCGAGCCCGCCTGGACGACGCGCTCGGGGACATCGGCGACGCGATCGAGAACGGCACCTTTGCATGGAGCGATGCGCACGAGGACGTCCACATGAACGTGGAGGCTGCGGTGCGTGAGGCAGTCGGGCCGGAGCTTGCCGGTCAGCTCCAGGCCGGGCGCAGCCGAAACGAGGAGGTCGTGACCGACGAGCGGCTATGGCTCAAGGACGCGGCCGGCCGGCTCGACGCCGGCCTGAAGGGCCTGCAGAAGACCCTGGTCCGGCGCGCGGAGGAGCACATCGACGCGGTCCTGCCGGCGCATACGCATACGCAGCCCGCCCAGCCGATCCTGCTCGCGCACCACCTGCTCGCCTACGTCGAGATGCTCGAACGCGACCGGGGTCGCCTGGGCGACGCCGCCCGACGCGCGGACCTCTCTCCCGCCGGCTCGGGCGCCGCCGTCGGGACCGGCCTGCCGATCGACCGCGAAACCGTCGCGCAGCGGCTCGGCTTCGGCGGCATCACCGCCAACAGCCTCGACGCCGTCGCCGACCGAGACTACGCGGTCGAGCTGACCGCCGCGGCCGCCATCGGGCTCATGCACCTGTCGCGCCTGGCCGCCGATCTCGTGAGCTGGTCGACGCCGTACTACCGCTTCGCTCGCATCGGCGACGGCTACGCAACCGGCAGCTCGATGCTGCCGAACAAGCGCAATCCCGACATCGCGGAGCTGATCCGCGCGCGGTCCGCGACCGCCCTGGCCGATCTCACCGGCGTGCTTGCCGTCCAGTCCGGCCTGCCGCTGGGCTACCACCGCGACCTCCAGGAGACCCGTGCGCCGATGCAGCGGACGGTCGGCTCCCTTCAGCTCGCGCTGGCAGCGATGGACGACATGCTCGCCGGGGTCGCCTTCGACACCCAGGCCATGGCGGGCGCTGCCCAGAGCGGCCACGCGCTGGCCACCGCGCTCGCCGAGCGCCTCCTTCGCGCCGGCGTTCCGTTCCGCGACGCACACTGGCGCGTTGGCGAGCTCGTTGCCGAGGCGGAGGCGGCGGGATGTGACCTCGCCGAGCTCCCGCACGAACGCCTGCGCGAGGCGCTCCTGGAGCTCGCCGAGCGCGAGCCGATCGTTCCCACCCTTGCGGAGGCGGTGGCCGCCGCCGATGTTCCCGGAGGGACCGCGCCCGCGCGCGTGCGCGACGCCCTCGCCGATGCCCGCGAAAGGATCCAGCGACCATGACCGATACCGTCGTCCTCGCCTACTCCGGAGGGCTCGATACCTCCGTCGCCGTTCCGTGGCTGCGCGAGACCCGCAACGTCGACGTCGTCACCCTGACCGTCGATGTCGGCGCCGGCGCGGCGTCCGAGGACGTGCTGGGTCGTGCCCTGGCCGGAGGCGCGAAGGAGGCCCTGGCGGTTGACGCTCGCGAGGCGTTCGTCACCGACTTCGTGTGGCCGACCCTCCAGGCCGGCGCGCGCTACCAGGGCGTCTATCCGCTGGCCACCGCGATCGCGCGGCCGTTGATCGCGCGCCTGCTGGTCGAGGTCGCGCATGAGGCCGGCGCCACCAGCGTCGCCCACGGCTGCACCGGCAAGGGCAACGACCAGGTGCGATTCGACGTCGCCGTGGCCGCACTCGACCCGACCCTGAGCGTGATCGCGCCGATGCGGGTCGGAATGGGAATGAACCGCGACGAGGAGCTCGCCTACGCCCGCGCACATGGGATCGACATCGACCTGGGTCCCGGATCGCCGTACTCGATCGACCTCAACCTGTGGGGCCGATCGATCGAGGCCGGCCTGCTGGAGGACCCCTGGGCCGCGCCACCGGAAGACGCGTTCGCCTGGACCGTCAACCCGGCCGATGCGCCCGGCGCAGCGACGGAGGTCGTCATCGGCTTCAGCGGCGGCGTGCCGGTCAGCCTCGACGGGCAGAAGCTCGACGGTGTCGCGCTGATCGAGGAGCTCAACCGGCTGGCCGGCTCGTACGGGATCGGGCGGATCGACCATGTCGAGGACCGGCTGGTCGGCATCAAGAGTCGTGAGATCTACGAGGCACCGGCCGCGGTCGTGCTCCACCACGCGCACGACGCGCTGGAAGGGCTGACCCTGTCGCGAGAGCTCCTCGCCTTCAAACGCCAGGTGGCCGACCGCTTTGCCACCCTGGCGTACGACGGCCTGTGGTTCAGCGAGCTTGCCCGTGCGCTGCGGGCGTTCGTCGCCTGGACGCAGCAGCACGTGACCGGCGAGGTCCGTCTGCGCCTGGCGCCCGGCACAGCGGCGGTGGTGGGGCGGCGCTCGCCGCACTCCCTGTACGACCTCACCCTGGCCAGCTACGGCGGCGAGGACACGTTCGACCACGAGGCCGCCGTCGGCTTCATCAGCATCTGGGGCCTCCCGGTCCGCACCCAGGCCGCCGTCCGCGGGCCATTCGAGGATGCCGACGAGCAGCCCCTCATCGGCCGCCTGTCGACCGTCCGGCGGAACGGCACGGACGTCGAGACCTCGGCCACAGAGGAGCCGGCTGCGCCGGTTGCGGCCGCGCCGTCACGAATGGTGGCGCCGCCCACCGAGCCCGCCCACGTCGTGTCCTCGCTCACGGCCGGCGCCTCATTCCAGAGGCGCGCCAGGCTGGCCGACGTCGAGGCCATCCACGCCATCAACGAGCGGTATGCGCGGCGCGGCATCCTGCTGTCGCGCACGCCCGACGAGATCGCGGAGCAGATCGGCACGTTCCGCGTCAGCGAGCTCGATGGCGAAGTGGTGGGCATCGCCGCGCTGCGGGACTTCGGGGATGGGCTCGGCGAGCTCCGCTCGCTGGCCGTTGCCGATGCGGCCCAGGGCCGCGGCATGGGCGAGATGCTGGTGCGGGCGATCGTGCGCGATGCCCGCGATGCCGCCATCGGCCAGCTGTTCGTGTTGACGGCCAACCCCGGATACTTCGCCCTGCACGGGTTCGAGGAGCTCGCGTGGGACGACGTCCCGGAGGTCCTTGACGCGGATCGCGCATCGGGTATCGCCCGTCGACGCTGGAATACGGCCATGGTCCTTCGCACGTGAACGCCCCAGCCCGCGCTGCCCGGCGGCCGACGCTCGGCGCGCCGCCGCGCCACATGCTGTCATCGCGCGACCTCGATGCAGCCACGCAGGAACGCGTGCTCGACCACGGTGCCGCGCTCCGCGAGCAGCGTCGGCTTGGCCGTGTGCCGCCGCTCCTTGCCGGCCGCACCGTGGCGATGCTGTTCGAGAAGCCCAGCTTGCGGACCCGGGTCACGTTCCAGGTCGGGATCACCTCGCTCGGCGGCGAGGCGGTGTCGCTGGGGCCGGACGAGGTCGGCATCGGGCGGCGCGAGACGGCCACGGATGTCGGCAGGAACCTGAGCCGGTGGGTGGACGGCATCGTGTTCCGTACATTCGCCCACGAGACGCTCCTCGAGCTCGCCCGGGCCGCATCGGTCCCGGTCGTCAATGCGCTGTCGGACCACGAGCATCCGTGTCAGGCGCTTGCGGACCTGCTGACCCTGCGCCAGCACCTCGGTGAGCTGCCCGGCCGCACGGTCGCATTCGTCGGCGACGGGAACAACGTGTGCCACTCCCTGCTGTTGGCGGGATCCCTGGCCGGGCTGAACCTCGCGGTCGCCACCCCACCCGGCTACGAGCCCGACCCCGACATCGTGCGCGAGGCGACCCATACGGCTGCCCGACGAGGCGCATCGGTGACGATCAACACGGATCCGGTCGCGGCCGTGACCGGAGCCGACGCGGTCTACACTGACGCCTGGACGAGCATGGGGGCCGAGGCGGAGGCCGATCTCCGACGCCTGCGGTTCGCCGGGTTCCGCGTCGACGATTCGCTCATGTCCCACGCGCCACGGGCGCTGGTGATGCACTGCCTGCCGGCGCATCGGGGCGAGGAGATCAGCGACGAGGTTCTCGACGGGCCGACCTCGGTGGTGCTCGACCAGGCGGAAAACCGGCTCTACGTGCAGCAGGCGCTGCTGGTCGAGCTGCTGACGGCACCCGATCGCTGACGAGGAACCCGATGGCCACGACGCACCCCACGGACGCGGACCCGTCCGGCGCGGTTGTGGCCGCCGCGGACGACCACGAGGAGCTCGCCGCGCTGCGCGAGATCGTCCAGCTGGGGACGACGGCGCCGACCTGGGACGAGCTGATGCAGCTCATTGTCGACCGCTCGACGGTGGCCATGGGAGCGGAGGTCTGCTCGCTGTACCTCGTCGATCGCGACCGTGCCGGCCTCACCCTGGCTGCGACCAACGGCGTGGACCGCCAGCACGTAGGCGTCGCGCGCCTGGCGATCGGGCAGGGCATCACCGGCATCGCCGCGGAGACGCGGGCGGCGGTGGTGAGCAGCGACCTCGCCAATGACCCGCGCTGTGCCTGGATCCGCGGCGTCGACCATGAGCGTTTCACCTCGATCCTGGCCGTGCCGTTGAGCGTTCGCGACACCGTGATCGGCGTGCTGAACGTGAAGACCGAGGCGCGCCGCGAGTTCCCGCCGGCCGAGGTTCGGCGCCTCTCCACGATCGCCAGCCTGCTGGCCGGCGTGGTCGAGCGCCGGCGCCTGCACCTGGAGACCGAGGCGCAGCTCGACAGCCTGCGCAGCATCGACCAGGCACGGGCCGAGCTGATCGCCGTCGTCACCCACCAGCTGCGGACACCGCTGGCCGTGGTCCGCGCCTACCTGGACCTGCTCGCCGAGACCGCGGAGCCGCATCATCCGGAGGTCGGCGCGTGGCACGACGCGGCGACCGGCCAGGTCCAGCGGCTGGACGAGATGGTGAGCGCCATCCTCGACACCGTCCGCGCCGACCGCCTGCTCACCGTCGAGGTGCGACCCTTCGAGGTCGGCGCCATCGTCGACGAGGTCCTGACCCGGCTCGCACCGCTCCTGCGACGTCACCGGCTCGAGCGGTACGGCGACGGCGCTCGCCACGCGCTCGGCGACCCGGCGAGGCTGGCCCAGGTCCTCGAGCTGCTCCTCGAGAACGGAGCGAAATACGCTCCTGCGGGCGCCACGATCGTCGTGGCCGACTGGTCGGAGAAGGGGGAGGTCCACGTGGCGGTCGGCGACGACGGACCGGGGATCCCACTCGAGCTGCGCGAGAGCGTGTTCGAGCCATTCGTGCGCCTGGACGACACCGGTCGTCCCGGTGCCGGCGTCGGACTGTTCGCCGCGCGCCGCCTTGCCGCGGCCATGGGCGGTCGCCTGTGGATCGAGGACAAGCCGGCCGGCGGCAGCCAGTTCGTCACCGCCCTCCCCGAAACCATGGCGCCATGACGGCGACGGAACGCCTCCGGATCCTTGTCATCGACGACGAGCCTGCCATGGTTGGCGCCGTCGCGGCCCTCGTCGGCAGCGTCGGCCACCGGGTCAGCGCCGCGTACGACGGCATCGAGGGGCTGCGCCACTACGACGACGAGCGGCCTGACCTCGTGATCCTGGACCTGGCCATGCCCGGCATGGACGGGCTGGCGGTGTGCAGCGAGCTGCGCCAGCGCGGCTCGACACCGATCATCGTCCTCTCCGGCGAAGGGCAGGAAGCGGCCAAGGTCGAGGCCCTCGATGCCGGCGCCGATGACTACGTCACCAAGCCGTTCGGCAAGAGCGAGCTGCTGGCCCGCATCCGCGCCGTGACGCGTCGCCGGCGTGACCAGCCCGACGAAACCGACGAGGGATCGGTTCGAATCGACCGGCGCCGTCACGAGGCGTGGGCCGGCGACCAGCTCCTGCAGCTCACGCCGATCGAGTTCGCGTTGCTGGAGGCGTTGGTGGCGGCCCATGGCGATCTCGTGCCGCACGCCGAGCTGCTGGAGGCCGGCTGGCCGGGTGAGCCGGATCCCGACCCGCTGTGGGTCAAGCCCCATCTCGCCCGGCTGCGCGCCAAGCTACGCGAGACCGGCGCGGCCGAGCCGTACCCGGTGCGCGCCATCGGCTACCGGCTCATCGAGCCAGGGCAACCGGCTCCGTAGCGTCCTCCGCCACCGCGGCAGTCATGGCCGCCGCAATCCGCGGCTCCACGACGACGAATCGGTCCGGCCGCCAGTCCGCCAGCAGCCTGCTGGCCACCGCACTTCCCTCCGCCGACTGGGCGGCGATCAGCTCGCGCAGCTGCCGCAGCTCTCCCTCGTCGGGTGCCCGGCTGGCCACGCTGTCGTGGTTCAGGCGTTCGGCCAATCCGGGATGGTCGAGGACGATCGCCCTGCCCCCCGTCATCCCCGCCCCGAAGTTCGGTCCCACTTCGCCCAGGACGACGACCGTGCCGCCGGTCATGTACTCGCAGCCGTGGGCGCCGATGCCCTCGACCACGGCGCGCGCGCCGCTGTTGCGGACCGCGAACCGCATCCCGGCACGGCCGACGACATGGAGCGCGCCACCCGTGGCACCGAACAGGCACACGTTGCCCGCCAGGGCATGGGTCGCGCCGTCCGGCGACGACGGCCGCACGACCACGGTACCGCCGGAGAGCCCCTTGGCCACGTAGTCGTTCGCCTCCCCGGTCACCATGATCCGCATCCCCGCCACCGCGAAGGCGCCCAGGGACTGCCCGGCGGATCCGGTCAGCTCGTAGCGCACGTGCGGCAGCTGCCGTGGCTCGGGCCGCCGCGACAGGGCGCCGGCCAGCGGCGCACCGATGCTGCGGTCGCGCGGCGTGACAGCCTGGCGCAACACCACCCGTCGGCCGGTCTCGACCCGCTCGAGCATGCCGTCGAGCGCGACTGTCTCAAAGCGAGCGGCCGACACCGGTCGGTCGGGCCATCGCGCGCGATCCTTCGGGGCGCCGTCACGTGCGTCGGCCCGTCGCCAGGTCGGGCCCGACACGATCGGCAGGAGGTCAAGCGCGCTCGCCCCATCTGCGCGCAACAGCTCCAGCCTCCCGACCACCTCGCCCACCGTTCGAGCGCCGAGCGCCGCCAGCTCCTGGCGCACGTCCTCGGCGATCGCCGTGAAGAAGGCGACCACCTGCTGCGGGGTGCCGGTGAACTTGGCCCGCAGGTCCTCGCGCTGGGTGGCGATCCCGGTCGGGCAGGTGTCGAGGTGGCACTGCCGCGCCATATCGCAGCCGATGGCGACGAGCGCGGCGGTCCCGAAGCCGAACTCCTCCGCACCCAGGGCGGCGGCCACGACGACGTCGCGGCCGGTCTGCAGGCCGCCATCGGTTCGCAGCACGACCCGGTCGCGCAGCCGGTTGCGGACGAGCACCTGGTGCACCTCTGTGAGGCCGAGCTCCCACGGCAGGCCCGCGTGCTTGATCGAGCTCAGCGGGGAGGCGCCGGTGCCACCGGCATGGCCGGAGACCATCACGTAGTCGGCGTGCGCCTTCGCCACCCCGGCCGCGATGGTGCCGATGCCGGCGCCAGCTACCAGCTTCACCCCGATGCGCGCCTGAGGGTTCACCGCGCGCAGGTCACCGATGAGCTGGGCCAGGTCCTCGATCGAATAGATGTCGTGGTGCGGCGGCGGGCTGATCATCGTCATGCCCGGCTGACCGCGCCGGAGTCCCGCGATGAACGCCGTCGCCTTCTTGCCGGGCAGCTGGCCTCCCTCGCCGGGCTTCGAGCCCTGCGCGATCTTGATCTCGAGCTGCTCCGCGCGCGCCAGGTACTCGGCGGTCACGCCAAAGCGTGCCGAAGCGACCTGTTTGATCGCCGCATCGCGTCGGTCACCGTCCGCGGACTGCGCGTACCACGCAGGATCCTCGCCGCCTTCGCCGGAATTCGCCGCCGCCCCGAGCCGCGCCATGCCGATGCTGATCGCCTGGTGCGCCTCGGGTGACAGCGCGCCGAGGCTCATCGCAGAGCTGACGAAGCGGCGTACGATCGCCGCGGCCGGCTCGACCTCGTCCAACGGGACCGGCGGCCCGAGCGGCCGCAGCGCGAGCACGTCCCTCGGTTGTCGGGCCTCGCCGTCGGTGACCGTCGCCCGGTACTCCGCCAGCGCAGTCGTCGTCTCGACGTCCGGCGCCGTAAGGGCCTGGGTGACCTTCACCACGCGAGGCGCAAAGGCGTGCGTCTCACCGCTCCCGCGGAAACGCACCAGGCCGGGATCCTCGAGCGCGGGCGGGTCACCCCGCCACGCGCGTCGGTGCCGCGCCACAAGGTCAGCCGCCAGCTCGTCCGCACCGACGCGGCCGGTCCACGTGCCGGCAGCCGGGAAGCAGCGTCTCGCGAGCGCCACGTCGAGACCCAGCACGTCGAACAGCTGTCCGCCGCGGTACGACGCCAGCGTCGAGACACCCATCCGTGCGAGCACCTTCCTGAGGCCCGTCTCGAGCGCCGCGACCACGTTCGCATCGGCCTCGGCCGCCTCGAGGTCCTCGAAGCCGCGCGCCCCGGCGTGCTCCCGTGCCAGCTCGAACAGCAGCCAGGGGTGCAGCGCCGATGCGCCGGCTGCCAGGAGCATGGCGGTGTCGTGAACGTCGAAGCACTCCCCGCACTCGACCGCCAGGTCGGTTGCGGCACGGCGGCCCGCCGCCAGCAGCTCGGCATGGACGCGGCCGACGGCGAGGACCGGCGGAATCGCAACGCGACGCGGCCCGAGCGCCGCATCTGTCAGGACGATGAGCGGCGCGCCCCTACGCGCAGCAGAGGTGGCCTGCCGGCCCAGCCGCCCGAGGGCAAACGCGAGGCCGCGCGGGCCTCGATCCGAGGGCCAGGTGGCGTCGAGCGTCACGACCCGGCTCCCGAAGCGATCCAGCAGGCCGGCCCAGCCCGAGCCGTCCAGGACTGGGCCATCGATGACGGCCACGTCCGAATCGGCGTCGTCGAGGAACCCCGGCTGGCGACCGACGGCCATCCGCAGCGACATCACCGCCCGCTCGCGTTCAGGATCGATCGCGGGGTTCGTCACCTGCGCGAACGCCTGGCGCAGATGGGCAGTCACTCGTCGTGGTCGGGTGGCGAACGGCGCACTCGGCGTGTCGTCGCCCATGCTCCAGGTCGCTTCCTTGCCCTCCGTGGCGATCGGCCGGATCGCCTGCCGCAGGGTCTCGGCATCCAGTCCGAGCGCCACCCGCTGCCGCGCGCCGGTCGCGGCGCGCCCTGCGATCTCCTGAGACCGCACCCCGCCGATCGCCCGCGGCGCCGCGGCCCGCCTCGGGACCGCCGGCCCGTGGATACGCCCCTCGTGAACGTCGACGACGACGACCTCGCCTGGGCCGAGGCGGTGGCGCTCGGTCACGCGCTCCGCGGGCAGCGCGATGCTCCCCGCCTCGGAGCTCACGACGACGAGACCGTCGTCGGTGCGCGCCATGGCCAGCGGTCGTAACCCGTTGCGGTCGAGCAGTGCACCGACCTGGCGGCCATCGCCGAAGACGATCGCCGCGGGGCCGTCCCATGGTTCGGTGCGCGCCGGCAGCGGATCCTGCTCGCCGGCCAGGCCGGCAGCGGGCGGGATGAGGGTGGCTAGCGCCTCGTCGACGGGCATCCCACCCAGTACCAGCAGCTCGAGCGCGTCGTCCAGCGACCGGGAGTCTGAGCCGTCGACGCTGACCAACGGGCCGGCCTCGGCGAGGCGGCGCGCCCAGCGCCCGCCGCCCAGGTGGTGGCGCCGGCCGCGCATGTGCTCGCGGTTGGCGCGAACCGTGTTGATCTCGCCGTTGTGCGCCAGGCGATTGAACGGTTGGGCGAGCTTCCAGGACGGGAAGGTGTTCGTGCTGTAGCGCTGGTGGAAGATCGCATAGCGCGCGTCCAGCTCCGGGTCGACCAGGTCGAGATAGAACCGGCCCAGCTCGTCGCCGACGAACAGTCCCTTGTAGACGATCGTCGCGTCGGACAGCGATGCCACCGCCACCTCCGCGAGCGCCGGGATACCCGCGGCCGCTTCCTCGATCGACCGCCGCCCGACCGCCAGTGCCCGATCGAATCCGATGCCGGCCAGACGCCTCTCCGCGACCACGATGGCCTGGCGAACCTCCGGCGTCCCGCCGATTCGCCGGGTTGCCACGAGCGACCCGTCGACCGGCACGGATCGCCAGCCGGCCACGCGCAGCCCGGCCCGGGCCAGCTGGTCGGCCACCAGCTGCTCTCCGGCGCCGGCCGCATCGGGCGGCAGGAAGCACATCGCGATCGCGGTGCGCTGCCGTGGACCGACGTCGACGCCGGCCTCGTCGAGCAGACGCCGCCGGAACCGGGCCGAGATCGGGAAGCTGATCCCCGCTCCGTCCCCGGTGGTGTCGTCAGCACCGCGGGCGCCGCGATGGGCGAGGGCCGCCAGTGCCTCGAGGGCCATCGCCACCGTGCGCGTGGCGTGTCGACCATCGAGGTCGGCGACGAACCCGACGCCACAGGCGTCGTGCTCGTGGCGCGCGTCGTAGAGGGGGACGGCGATGGGCTCGATCATCGGTCGCTCTCGACTCCGCTACGGGTCCGACTCATCGTCAAGCGCGCGCGCTCCGGTGTCGGCGGCGGACCGGTTCTCCTTTCGATGCGACTGGCGAGCGACGATCGCAACCGAACGGCAATCGTTGGCAGCACTGAGCCGCTAGCGCGCGGGCAGCCACCCCAGCCAGCCCAGGATCTCCTCGGCGACCAGGCGCACCGGGCGGTCACTGTCCACGACGACGTCGCCGATGCTCGCGTCGGGGCCCGCGGCGACGGCGGCGCGAGCGGTTGCGAGATCGCCCTGCCGCCCCGTCGTCGGGCTCGGCGCGAGGCGGCGAGCGATGACATCGATCGGCGCCGTCAGCCGGACGACCCGAATCGGCATCGCGGCCGCGGCTTCGAGGTCGGCGACCTGAACCGGGTCGTCGAACGAGCCCGCGAACAGGAATCGGGTCATGCCGGCCTCGCGAGCGTTCCTCACCACGTCGCGGACGTTCGACATCATCAGTCGATGCGACACCGGGCCGTGGTCATCGACGTTGGCCCACGCCAGCCAGTCGAGGTCGAACGCGGCGTACGGAACCTCGGCCTCCTCGAGCATGTCCGCCATCTCCTCGACCGCAGTCGTCTTGCCGGTTCCGTACACACCGGTAACGAGGACGCCTTCGATGGTCTGCTGCACCACCTCGGCAGTATGCCGGGCGGTAGGCTGTGCCGATGCGAGTCACGCATCGGGCCGATGCCCCCGACGAGCCCTTCGAGAACCCGACCTTCAGCGGGCCGGTGAGCCGCCGTGATTACGGGAGGCTGCCGCACCCGGACGGCACCGCGCTCGTCGTCAGCTTCCCGGCCGGCGTCCGTACCCACTGGCACTCCCATCCCGACGGCCAGGTGCTGTACGTGGTCGACGGACGGGGTCGCGTCGGCACGCGAGACGGCGCCGTCGAGCACATCGAGCCGGGTGACGTGGTCTACGCGCCGCCCGACGAGGAGCACTGGCACGGCGCTTCGGAAGACGAGGCGGTCCGCCACCTCGCGCTCTCGTTCGGCGACACCGCCTGGCGGGAGCCGGTCGAGGACGGCTAGCGCTCCGCGCTACGATCGGCCGATGAGCGCTGGTACGCCGGTCGTTGTCGGGATCGACAACGGCGGCACGAAGACGAACGCGACCGTCCTCTCGCTGGATGGCACGTTCCTGGTCGACCGCATGCTCGAAGTCCCGAGCCGGGTGACGGACGGCCCGGACGCGGCGATCGAGGCGATGGTCGAGGCCACGGAGACGGCGCTGGCGGCGGCGGGTGCAACGCTCACACAGGTGATGGCGGTTGGCCTCGACACGCCCGGCCCGGCCAGCGCGGACGGCGTGATCAGCAGCAAGGGCGCGACGAACTTCGCCCAGCCGGCGTGGCGCGGCTTCGATGTCCGCGGCGGGCTGGAGCAGAGGATCGGGCTGCCGGTCACCTACAACAACGACGGAAATGCCGCGGCGCTCTACGCGCACCAGGTCCACTTCGGTGCGCGGGCGGCGGAGACCTCGTCGATCTCCGCCATCGTCGGGACCGGGCTGGGCGGCGGCGTGATCGAGCGTGGGCACGTGGTGCGGGGCGCATCGGGCCAGGCTGGCGAGCTCGGGCACGTCCGGGTCGCCCTGGACGGCATTCTCGCCGATGACCAGCCGATGCCGACGTGCGCGTGCGGGAATCCCGGCGACGTGGAGAGCGTCGCATCGCTCACCGGGATCGTGCGCAACCTGCTTCCGTACTGGCTCACGAAGTATCCGGACCACCCGCTGCACGAGCTTCCGCTGGCCGATGCAGCCAAGGCCGTGCGGTCCCTGGGCGAGGCGGGCGACGAGCTGGCGCGCCGCCTGTTCGACCAGCAGGCGGCCGTCCTCGGTCGCCTCTTCACGGTCGCGGCGAACTTCACTGATCCGGCCGCCTATTTCGTCGGCGGCGGCGTGGTGGAGGTGGCGCCGGACTTTCGCGACTGGTTCCTCGACCGCGTCCGGGAGCACACCGAGCTGCGTGCCGAGCAGTCGGCGATCGCCGAGTTCGCGCTCGTCCCCGACCGGGACATGGCCGGTGCGCGCGGCTCGGCATTCGCGGCGCTCGCCAGCCTGGAGCCATGAGCAGGCAGTAGGATTCGGCCGATGACGACCGCAACCGCGACGACCGACCGCCGCGTCCTCGCCGACCTCGTGCCCGGCGGGCTCGTCCGCGACGTCGTCCTCGTGGTCGGGGCGGCGGCCCTCACCGGCGTTGCCGCGCAGGTCGCGATCCCGCTGTGGCCTGTTCCGGTGACGCTCCAGACACTGACCGTCCTGCTCGCGGGGGCCGCGCTCGGCCCGCTGCGCGGCGGCCTGTCAATGGGGTTCTATCTCGTCGCCGGTGCCGCCGGCGTGCCGTGGTTCGCGGAGCAGAACAGCGGGCTCGGGTTCGTCACGCTCGGCTACGTCATCGGGTTCATCGTCGCCGCGACGTTGGTCGGGTGGCTCGCGCGGCGCGGGGCCGGCCGCACGTTCCGCGGGACGATCGGCGCCATGGTCCTCGGCAACCTGGTGATCTACGCGGTCGGCGTGCCGTATCTGGCGTGGGCGCTCGGCGTCGGCCTCGCCGAAGCAGTCCGGCTCGGCGCGCTGCCGTTCCTCGTCGGTGACGCCCTCAAGATCCTGCTGGCGGCCGGCCTCCTTCCTGCCGCGTGGCGCCTGGTCGGGAGCGACCGCGCCTAGGCGAGCCCCAGGGTCGGCGGCAGCTCGATCGGTCGGAGAAGCTCAGGGCCGTCCACCTGCACGCGGTTTACGGCGGTGCTGACCGCCCACATCCGAAGCGAGTCCTCCGGCGCGGCCAGCAGCATCGGCGCGAGGTCCGCGGGCGCGGTTGCCGGATCCAGCCACGCGTCGAGCAGGTCACGGTCGAGGATCACCGGCATGCGGTCGTGGATGCGCGCGACCAGCTCGTTCGGTGCGGTGGTCAGGATCGCGACCGTCGGTGGCGCGTGGCGGGTTGCGCTCCAGATGCCGGCCATCGCCAGCTGGTCCCGCTCATCGGCCGGCCCGATCGCGAACGGCTGGCGCGGCGTCGCGGTGCGGTCCCACTCGTAGAACGCATCGGCCGGGATGACGCATCGCGTCGTGCGCAACGCGGGCCCGAATGCCGGCGAGTCCCACGCGGTCTCGGCGCGGGCGTTGATCCACGACCGGCCGCCGCCATCGGCCCAGAACGGCTGAAAGCCCCAGCGAGCGGCGGTCAGTCGGCGCTCACCCTCGCGCTCGACCACGATCCTGATCTGCTCCGTGGGCGGCACGTTCCAGAAGCCGTCGGGCAAGTCGTCGTCCGGGTACGCGCCGAAGTAGTCGCTGATCCGCTTCGACGGCTCGCCCTGGCTGAACCGGCCGCACACCGCTAGGCGCGCTCCTCGACCGACATGATGTCGGGGCTTCGGGTCTCGGCGGCCGGCTCCACCTCGGCCTCCGGCTCCGATACGCCTGGCGACGGCTCGGCCTGAACCGGCCGGACAGTGCCCCGCATGAACGGCAGCACGAGCAGGACGATCGCCGCCAGGGCCGGGACGGCCCCCGCCGCGACCTGGACCGACCACCACGCGAACTGCGGATCGGAGGCGGTGAGGGAGAGCATGTTGCTGACGCCGATGGCCACCGTACCGACGCGCGCGAGCGCCACGCCCAGGCCGAGCACAACTGCCCACGCCCGCCTCCGCAGCAGTCCGACGATGGCCACGACGGCGCCGATGACGGATCCCACGAGCGTCGCGGCAAAGGCCTCATACGTGCCCTGTCCCCGCGCACCCTCGATCCCGGCATATCCGGAGGTGACCGTGACGATCGTCTCCGGCACCCGGACCGCGGCCTCCCAGCCGACCACGCCGATGATCGCGGCGGCCGCGATGTGCTCGACCGACAGCCTCGACAGGCGCGGGCGGCTCGAGCGCGCAACGAGGATCGCGCCGAAGACCGAGGCGACCGCGACGCCCATCCACAGCCAGAGCATCCATTCGGGTCCGAACTGCTGTGCCATCCTCGCTCCTTTCGCCCGGGATGGCCCGATTATGCCGTGCGGCGGCCGTCAGGCGGTGGTGAGCGCCCCTGCCGCCGCCAGCTCGCGCACGAGCCCTCCGACTCGTTCCGGGCCGCCTTCCTCGAGTGCCGATACGACGGCCGAGCCGACGATGATGCCGTCCACTGCCGGGGCGAGCTCGCGGACGTGCTCCCGTCGCGAGACGCCGAAGCCGACCGCCACCGGCAGCCGCCCATCCACCGCCTCCCGGATCCGCTCCAGCAGCGGGACGGTCGTCTCGGCCACGCGCTCGCGAGCGCCGGTCACGCCGTACAGCGGCACGACGTACAGGAAGGCCGTGGATCCGCGCACGGCGGCTTCAAGACGTGCTCGCGATGAGTTCGGGGTGACGAGGAAGCAGATTCCGAGGCCGGCATCTGCCACCAGGCGCTCCAGGCCCCGGTCCTCGCCGGCCGGCAGGTCCGGCACGATCAGGGCGTCGACCCCGGCATCGCGCAGCTCGTGCAGGGTCCGCTCCCGACCGCGGGCGACGATCGGGTTGAGGTAGCCCATCGCCAGGATCGGCTGGTCGTAGTCGCGCTCGCGGAGCGCCCGCACCGTCTGCACCACGGTGTCGACGCCCGCCCCGGCTGCGACGGCCGCATGGCCCGCCGCGGCGATCACGGGGCCGTCGGCCACCGGGTCGCTGAACGGCACCCCGATCTCGAGCATGTCCGCCCCGGCCGCGAGCGCGGCCGCCGACGCCTCGATCGCCGTCTCGGGATCGGGGTACCCGGCCATCAGGTAGGTGACCAGCACGCGTCGATCCTCGGCGTCCGCGGCGGCGAACGCGTCGCGGACGCGGCGCGCTCCGGCCGGCAATGTCACGAGCCGGCCCCGAAGCGCTCGATGATGTCCAGGTCCTTGTCACCGCGTCCGGACAGGTTGACGACCACGACCGCATCGGCCGGGAGGGACGGCAGCATGCGACCGGCCGCGGCCAGGGCATGCGAGGGCTCGAGCGCCGGCAGAATCCCGGACCTGCGTGTCAGCCGATGGAGGGCCGCGACCGCGTCGGTGTCGGAGGTGCGCTGGACCTCGAGGCGGCCGATGGCTGCCAGCGCCGAGAGCTGCGGCCCGACGCCGGGGTAATCGAGGCCGGCGGAGACCGAGTGTGGCTCGACGACCTGGCCCTCGGCGGTCTGGGTGAGCATCGTGAATGCCCCGTGCAGGACGCCGGGCGAGCCGAGACCGAGGGACGCGGCGTTGTCGCCAAGTCCGTCGCCACGACCGCCGGCCTCCACACCCACGAGCCGAGTGCGAGCGTCGAGGAATGGTCGGAACAGACCGATGGCGTTGCTGCCGCCGCCGACCGATGCGATCGCCACGTCAGGCAGGCGACCGACGCGCTCGAACAGCTGCGCTCGGGCCTCGCGACCGATCACGCTCTGCAGCTCGGCGACCATGTCCGGGTACGGGTGCGGGCCGGCGGCCGAGCCGAGGATGTACGCGGTGTCGGTCACGTTGGCGACCCAGTCACGCAGCGCCTCGTTCAGGGCATCGCGCAGCGTGCCATGGCCCGTGGCCACCGGCCGGACCTCGGCGCCCAGCAGGTGCATGCGACGGACGTTTGGCGCCTGCCGCTCGACGTCGGTGGTGCCCATGTAGACGACGCAGGTCATGCCGAGCAATGCACACGCTGCTGCGGTGGCGACCCCGTGCTGGCCGGCCCCGGTCTCGGCCACGATCCGGGTCTTGCCCATCCGCTTCGCCAACAGCCCTTGGCCCAGCGCGTTGTTGATCTTGTGCGCGCCGGTGTGGGCGAGGTCCTCTCGCTTCAGGAAGATTCGGACGTCCCGGCGGGCGCCATCGGCCACTGCTTCGGGCGCCACCTCGTACAGCGCGGTGGGGCGGCCGATGAAGTCGCGCTGCAGCCGCGCGAGCTCCTTCCGGAACGCCGAGTCGCCTCGCGCTTCCGTCCAGGCGGCGGTCAGCTCGTCCAACGGCGGGATGAGGGTCTCCGGGACGTAGCGGCCGCCGAACGGGCCGAACCGGCCACGCGCGTCCACACGATCCGCGCCGGTCGGCTCACGCCGCGCGGCACGCACGAAGGCCGCGATCCGCCGCGGATCCGACGCCTTGTCCCGCTCCAGGCCCGACGCGGCATCAAGGAAGGCCGGCCGCGCGTCGCGAACCACTCCGGCCACCGACGTCGGGTCGAGGCCGCCCGCCACCCCGGCGGGCACGATCCGGTTGAGGCGCCTCGCGACGTCGAGCGGCGCTCGTGCGCCGGCGCCTCCGCCTTGCCGGACGGACGCGCCCTCGAGCAGCACGTGGGTTGCGCCTGCGGCGTACCACGCCTCGGCGGTGCACAGCGCGGCACGCACCGAGTCCGGCCGATGGACGACCCCGATGACGGTTGCAAGGCGGCCGGCGCGCTCGGCCAGCCACGGCGGCGGGCTCGTGAAACCGGTGAGCTGAATGCCCGCCTGCCGGCCGATGGCGTCCGCGAAGGTGGCCGCCGCGCGGTCGACCTCGGCGGCATCCGGCGCGTGGAAGACGAGTACCGGCGGGATCGTCCCCAACCCCGCCGCCAGCTGCGCAGCCCGCTCGACATCGACGCGGCGCGGGCTGTCGGCGGTCGTCACGAACCCGGCCAGGTCGGCGTCGGCGGCGACGGCCGCCCGGACACCGCGCTCGTCGCGAAGGCCGCACGTCTTGACCAGCGCCCGGGCGGGATGCGGCGGAATGGACGGGGAGCTCCGACGGGGGGTGGATGCCAGCTCCGCCAACCGGGCAGCCGGCTCGTCGGCGGCGAGGAGTGCGGTCCCGATCAGCGCCGCGTGAGCGCCGGCACTCGCCGCCGCCGCGAGGTGCGCCGGCTCCGAGAGGCCGCTCTCCGCGACCACCGTGGCGCCAGCCGCCCGCGCGGCCGCGAGGAGCTCGAGCGTTCCGTCCCGGTCCACGGCCAGGCTGTCGAGATCGCGCGCGTTGACGCCGATCAGGGTTGCGTCAAGCCCCAGCGCGCGCTCCAGCTCGGCCGGGGTATGCACCTCGACGAGGGCGTCGATCCCGGCCTCGCCGGACGCGACGAGGCCAGCCGCGAGCTCATCGTCGGACAGGGCATGCACGATGAGCAGGACGGCGCCCGCGCCGAGGGCCCGCGCCTGCCAGATCTGGTACGGGTCGACCGTGAAGTCCTTGCGCAGCACCGGCAGCCCGGCCCGGGTGGCCGCCACCAGGTCGTCGTCGGCCCCGCCGAACCGGGTCGGCTCTGTCAGGATCGAGATGGCCGCCGCACCCGCATCGGCGTAGGCGCGGGCGAGGTCGACGATCGGGCGGTCGGCCACCGATGCGAACCTGCCGGCCGACGGGGAGGCACGCTTGACCTCGGCGATGAGCGCGAGTCGGGGTGCGTAGCGCAGCGCGGCTTCGAAGCGAGGGGCGGCCGGCATGCCCGCCACCCGCCGTCGCAGGTCGCGCAGCGGCGTGACGCGGGCGTCGTGGCGCAGCCGGGCGCGCGAGGCATCCAGGAGCGGCGCCAGGACGCTCACGTCACCGGCACCCGGGCCGCGGCGGTCACGACGTCGGCACCGCGTCCGCTGTCGATCGACTCGGCGGCCATCGCCACGCCCTCGCCGATATCGGCTGCCCGCCCGGCGACGAACAGCGCCGCCCCGGCGTTGAGGAGGACCACGTCCCTGGCCGGGCCGGGCTCGCCGCCGAGCACGGACAGGGTGATCGCTGAGTTCATCTGGGCATCGCCACCCACGAGCGCGGCGAGCGGCGCGTGTGACAGGCCGTATTCGGACCCATCGACGACCACGGGTCGGATCTCGCCCTCTTCGACCAGCAGCGCGTCGTTCGGGCCAGCCAGCGAGAGCTCGTCAGTGCCGTCGGCACCGTGGACGACGAGGGCGCGCACCGCTTCCAGCCGGCTCAGGGCCCCGGCGATGAGCGGCACTAGGGACGGATCGGCGACGCCGAGCAGCTGGCGCCGGACCCCGGCGGGCGACGAGAGTGGGCCGAGGAGGTTGAAGATCGTGCGCATCGGCAGCTCGCGGCGGATCGGCATGGCGTGCTTCATGGCCGGGTGGTAGGCGGGCGCGAACATGAAGCCGAAGCCGGTCTCGCGGATCGAGCGGGCGACCGCCTCCGGGCCGGGATCGAGCGGGATGCCGAGCGCCTCGACGAGGTCGGCCGACCCCGAGCGCGAGGTGATCGCCCGGTTGCCGTGCTTCGCCACCGGCGCGCCGGCACCGGCCACCACGAAGCTCGACAGCGTCGAGATGTTGAAGGTGTGAAGGCCGTCGGCGCCGGTCCCGCACAGGTCGACGGCGTCGTCGGGGGCGTCGACCCGGACGGCCCGGGCTCGCATGACGCGCGCGAACGCGGCGACCTCCTCCGGCGTCTCGCCCCTTACCCGCATCATGGCCAGCAGCGCCGCGACCTGGACCGGCGGCGCGGAGCCGTCCATCAGCTCCTCCATGGCCGCCTCGGCCAACGGTGCCGGCAACGTCCCGCCGCCGGCGACGAGCTCGACCGCCGCCGAGACCGCGGGCCGGGTCTCCGGAGCCTGGTCGCTCACGCCGGCACCGCGATCCGGGCCAGGAACGCCGTCAGCAGCGCCTCACCGTCATCGGTCAGGATCGACTCGGGGTGGAACTGGAAGCCCTCCACCGGATGGGTCCGATGGCGGACGGCCATCACGACGCCGTCCTCGCTCCACGCGGTCACCTCGAGCTCGGCAGGAACCGTGTCGCGATCGATCGCCAGGGAGTGGTAGCGCGCTGCCGAGATTGGCGAGGGGAAGTCGGCGAACGATCCGCCGCGCGCGTGGTGGACCGCGGCCGCCTTACCGTGGACCGGGGGCACGCGGACGATTTCGGCGCCGTAGGCGACCCCGATCGCCTGATGCCCGAGGCACACGCCGAGCAGTGGCGTGGACGGCCCGAGGGTTCGGACCAGATCCACACTGATCCCGGCCTTCTCCGGCCGCGACGGGCCGGGCGAGATGACGATCGCGTCGGGCTGGCGCTCGCGCACCTCCGCCACGGTCACCTCGTCGTTGCGCGCGACCGTCACGTCGGCGCCGATGCGACCCAGCAGCTGCACGAGGTTGAACGTGAACGAGTCGTAGTTGTCGAGCATGAACACGCGGGGCTCGGTCATGCCGGCACCTCCTCGATCGCGCCGATGGCGGCCAGCATGCTGGCGGCCTTGGCGGCCACCTCCTCCGCCTCGCGCGCTGGCACCGAGTCGGCCACCACGCCCGCACCTGCATGCACGGTGGCCACGCCGTCGCGAATGACGGCGGACCGGATCGTGATCGCGCATTCCACGTCGTGCGGGCTGAAGTACCCAACTGCGCCGCCGTACGGCCCGCGACGCTCGCCCTCCAGCTCCGCGATCGCCTCCATGGCCCGCACTTTGGGCGCACCGGAGAGCGTGCCGGCCGGAAAGACCGCGCGCACCGCGTCGAACGCGTCGAGGTCGTCACGAAGCGTGCCGTGGACCTCGGACACGAGGTGCATTACGTGGCGGTAGCGCTCGACCGCCCGCAGCGTCGTCACCTCGACGGACGCGCGGTGTGGCGACCCGGCCGACGTCGTTGCGCGCCAGATCGACGAGCATGGCGTGCTCGGCGAGCTCCTTCGGATCGGCCTTCAGGTCTTCCTCCAGCTCGGCGTCCTCGGCCGGGTCCTCGGCGCGGGGACGGGTGCCGGCGATCGGCCGCGTGACGACCTCGTCGGCCCGGACCCGGACGAGCAGCTCCGGGGACGCGCCGACCAGCGCCGCTCCCGGAGCAACCCCGGCGAGATCCAGGTAGTACAGGTATGGCGACGGATTGATGCGACGGAGGGACCGATAGATCTCGAGCGGGCTGCGCGTGGTCGGCACGCTGAACCGGCGTGCGAGCACGCACTGCAGCATCTCTCCCGCGTGGATCTCCTCCACCAGCCGCGCGACGCCGGCCTCGTACCGGGCTCGCGCGTCGGGATCGGACTCCGGCGGCACGATGCCCGCGGACACGCGGGCCGGGCGCTCGGTGGGTGCCGGGGTCCCCAGCGCCCGGGCAACCTCGGTCAGGCGCGCGTCGCCGCCGGCGTCGCGCAGCGTCGTGACCCGGGCGACCTGCTCGAGATGGTCGAACACGATCACCGCCGACGGCAGGTGGAATACCGCGTCTGGCAGGCCGAGCGGATCGACCTCCGGCACCGGGACGCGCTCCCAGCGGGCGACCGTCTCGTACGACAGGTAGCCGACGCCTGACGACAACGTGAAGGCGGGGTCGCCCACCGCGGGAGAGCGATGCGGCAGGATGCCGCGCAGCGCTTCGAGCGGGTCGGCCGTCGTGAACTCCTCGGCGGTTGGACCGCCGAACAGGACGGCGCGATCGCCGCGCACCTCGAGCGTCCTGCCATGGACGCCGACGAGCGAGTATCGACCGTAGCGGGCGCCCTCCTCGACCGACTCGAGCAGGAACGCGCAGCGGGGGCCGAGCCGCAGGGCTGCGGCAACCGGGGTGAGCGTGTCGGCCGCCAGCTCGAGGCTCTGGATCGGCGCCAGGGGTGGGACTGCGGTGGTCATCGGTTCGGCATCCATGAAAACGACAACGCCTCCATCCTCGAGGGACGGAGGCGTCTTCCGCGGTGCCACCCTGGTTCGGACCTCTGCGGTCCGCGCTTCACACGCACGGGCTCGTCGCCGATGCGCTGGCCGTCGGTAACGGGGGCCTCCCGTCGCTGCCTAGTGCGTGTCGGTCGCGGAATATATCCGGGATATACTCCGGCGCCCTCTACTCGTTCGGAGCGAGGCTCGCGGGTCCATTCGCCCTCGCCGTGCCACGCCGGCTTGCACCATCCCGGCTCGCTGCGGTGGCCGTACGACGGACTACTCGTCCCGGTCGACGCCGTCTGAAGTTGGAGCCGCATCCTAGGCCTGCCCCGAAGGGGAGTCAAGGCTTCGACCCGATCGCAACCGGGCCGCAACGCAGGCGCGACCGACGCGGCGCTGACACCCCGGCACCTCCGCCGTAGCCTGAATCCATGGAGCTCCCGGAACCCATCGCTGTTGAGCGCGACTTCACGGCCTTCAGCGTCCGCGAGGGTCACTTCGCGCCGGTCACGTGCGTCGCCTGCGGCTGCCGCCTCGAGCGCCACGCAGACGGAATGTGGTGGCACTTCAACGGGCGCGGAGAGCGTGACGCGCGAGGCTGTATCGTGGCCTGCGCTGAGCGGCCGCATTACGGAGGCGTCGCCGCGGCTCTCGGCTGAGCCGGAGGACCGCGTGCCGCGAACGCCCGCCGCCGATACCGCGCGCCGCGCGGAGCCGAAGGGAATCGGCAGTGCCGGTGCCCGGGACCCGCTGGCGCGCGAGGTCAAGCTTGTCGGCGCGCTCCTCGGGCAGGTCATCGTCGAGCAGGAGGGGGACGAGCTCTTCGAGCTTGTCGAGCAGCTGCGACGGGCCGCGATCCGGCATCGCTCCGTCCACGATCCCACGGCGCTCGACGCCAACCCGATGCTGGCGGACCGCTCGCCGGCAGAGCTCCTCGCCGTGGCCCGCGCCTTCACCGCGTACTTCCTGCTCATCAACCTCGCCGAGGAGAAGCACCGCGTCCGCATGCTCCGCAGGCGCGAGCGGGCCGGCGTGCTCCCGGAGAGCATCGCCGATGCGATAGCTCAGCTGGCCCGCAGCGACATGTCCGCCGGGGCGATGCGTGGCCTGCTGGATCGGCTTCTGCTGCGGCCGGTGCTGACGGCCCATCCGACCGAGGCGCGGCGGCGAACGGTGCTCGTGGCCCAGCGCCGGCTGTACCGGCTGCTCGACCGCTTCGACGATCCGCGCCTCACCCGACGCCAGGACGCCGACCTGCGCCGGCGGCTGCGAGAGGAGATCACCGTCCTGTGGCAGACATCCCAGGGACGGCGTCAGCGGCCGACCCCGCTCGACGAGGTGCGGGCGGCGATGGTTTTCTTCGACCAGACACTGTTCCGCGTCACGCCGCAACTGGTGCGCGCGCTCGACACCGCGTTGCTCGATCGGGGACGCACCGGGCGCTCCGGATCGCGCGAGCCGGGCGCTCGGCCGTTCCTACGCTGGGGCACCTGGATCGGCGGCGACCGCGACGGCCATCCCGGCGTGACCGCCGAGGTAACGCGCGCGACGCTGCGCATCCAGGCCGATCACGTTCTGCGCGGCTACCGCAACGTCGCCGACCGCCTCCAGCAGACGATCGCCATCGGCGCCGAGCGACCGGAGGTCCCGGCCGGTCTCGACGGGAACCTCGCCGACTGGCTGCGGCCGTTCCCCGAGCTGCGGGCCGATCTCGAGCGCCGCTTCCCGGGCCAGCCCTATCGACAGGCGTTCGGCGTCATCGGTGAGCGGCTCGACCGCACCCGGCGCCGGCTGACCGGCTCGCGCGGGCCGCGTCGCGGCGGCTACCCGGACCCCGATGCGATGCTCGCGGACCTTCGGACGCTGCAGGACTCGCTGCGGGGGCACCGCGCCGATCGGGTGGCCTGGGGCGAGGTCCAGGATCTCGTCTGGCAGGTCGAGACCTTTGGCTTCCACCTCGCAGCCCTCGAAGTGCGGCAGCATTCCGACGTCCATCGCGCCGCACTCACCGGCGACGACGCGCCCGAGCGAACCGAAGTGCTGGCTACGACGCGCGCGATCCGCGATCTACAGGCCGCCTTCGGCACCGCAGCCATCCCCCGCTACGTGGTGAGCTTCACCCGCACGCCCGCCGACGTGACCGCCGTCCTCCGCCTCGACGCCGAGGCCAGTCCGGGTGCCGAGCCGCTGGAGCTCGACCTGGTGCCACTGCTCGAGAGCCGCGACGCGCTCGGTGAGGCAGGCGCTCTGCTTCGCTCGCTGTTCGCGGATCCGGCCTACCGCGCCCACCTCGAACGGCGCGGCATGCGGCAGGAGGTGATGCTCGGCTACTCCGACTCGAACAAGGAGGTCGGCTACCTCGCCGCCGCCTGGAGCCTGTACCGCGCGCAGGAGCAGCTCGTGGCCGTCGCGCGCGAGCACGACGTCGCGCTCACCCTGTTCCATGGCCGCGGCGGCACGATCGGCCGCGGAGGTGGGCCGGCCAACCGCGCGGTGCTGGCCCAGGCGGCCGGATCGGTCGACGGGCGGCTGGCGCTCACCGAGCAGGGTGAGATGATCGCCGAGCGCTACCCGAGCCCGACGATCGCGCAGCGCCACCTCGAGCAGCTCACGAGTGCGGTCCTGCTCGCCAGCCGGCCGGGACACGCCTCGATCACGGCCGAGCAGGCCGACCGCTGGCGCCCGATGATCACCGAGCTGGCCAAGCTGGCGGAGCGAGCGTATCGGCGGCTCGTCTGGGACGACACGGCCTTCGAGGACTTCTTCCGGCGCGCGACGCCGATCGACGAGATCAGCCGGATGGAGCTGGGCTCGCGCCCCGCCCGCCGTGGTGGAGCTCCGCCGACGCTAGACGGCCTGCGGGCCATCCCGTGGGTCTTCGCGTGGTCGCAGAGCCGCACGAACCTGCCCGCGTGGTTCGGGGTCGGAACCGCGTTGGCATCATTCGCCGATCGCCATGCGGAGAACCGCCGGCACCTCGCCGATGCGTATGGCGGCTGGGAGTTCTTCCGCTCGCTGATCGACAACGTGGAGCTGGGCCTCGCCATCGCCGATCCGTCGCTCGCCGGGCGCTATGCCGAGCTGGCCGGCACCGAGGAGCCGATGCGCCGCGTCGCCGCGGCGATCGAGGCGGAGCGTGGGCGCACCGTCGAGGAGCTGACCCGGCTGACCGGGCGCGATCGGCTCCTGGAGGGCAGCCCTCGCCTGGCGCGCAGCATCGAGCTGCGCACGCCGTACGTTGACGTTCTGTCCGCGCTCCAGGTGCACGCGCTGGCTCGACTCCGCAGCGGCGGACTCCCCGGCGAGGAACGGCGTGCCTACGAGGAGTTGCTTCAGCTCACCATCGGCGGCGTGGCCGCCGGCCTCCAGCACACCGGCTGACATGTCCTCGAATTGCATGATCATGCACTTCTCATGCACTCTATGCAGATGAGCACCCCCGTGCGCGTGGCCGTGGTCGGCGCGTCCGGCTACGCCGGCGCCGAGCTCGTTCGGCTGCTCGCCGGACACCCCGACGTCGAGATCGCCGCGCTCTACGCGCGCGGTCGGGCGGACTCACCGCTGGCCGACGAGTTCCCCCACCTGGCGCCGCTCGGGCTCACGCTCCGGGACGGCACGCCGGAGCCCGGGGCGGTGGACGTCGCGTTCCTGGCACTGCCACACGGCGCATCGGCCGAACTGGCGGTTGCGCTGGCGGCGGGTGGGACGACGGTGATCGACATCGGCTCCGATCTGCGGCTGGCCGATCCGGCCGCCTATCCCACCTGGTATGGCTTCGACCACCCGGCGCCGAACGCCCTGGCCGATGCGGTCTACGGCCTGACCGAGCACGCACGGGATCGGCTCGTTGGGGCCCGGCTGATCGCGAACCCCGGCTGCTACCCGACCGCCGCACTCCTTGCGATCACCCCGTTCGCGCGCGCCGGCGTGCTGCGCGACGAGGTCGTGGTGGACGCGAAGTCGGGCGTGTCGGGCGCGGGGCGCAGTGCCGGGGCGGACTTCCTGTACACCGAGCTCGAGGGCGGGACGAAGGCGTACGGCATCCCCCGCCATCGCCACACGCCGGAGATCGCCCAGGGACTGGCCGCCGCCGGTGCGGGTGCGCTGGGCCTCACCTTCGTGCCGCACCTCATTCCGCAGGTGCGCGGCATCATCGCCACCTGCTACCTCCAGCTCACCGACGACGTCGACGACGACGGCCTGCGCGCCATCCTCGACGACGCGTACGCCAACGAGCCGTTCGTTCATCCGACGGCATCGCCCCCGTCCTCGAAGCTCGCGTCGGGCTCGAACCACGCCTTCGTGTTCGTCGCCCGCACCGCGCCCCGACGTGCCGTTGCCATCGGCGTCATCGACAACCTCGGCAAGGGTGCGGCCGGCCAGGCGGTCCAGAACATGAACGTGGCACTGGGCGTGGCGGAAACGGCCGGGCTCGGCGCGGTCGGCGTCTACCCGTGAGCGTCCGGCCGGTTCGGGGCGGCATCACCACCCCGCTCGGCTTCCGCGCGGCCGCGGCGCGCGCCGGGCTGCGATCCGGGGAGGGCCCCGACGTGGCCCTCATCGTCAGCGACCGCGGGCCCGTGCCGGCGGCGGCGACGTTCACGAAGAACCGCATGCGGGCCGCGCCAGTCGAGGTCGCCATGCGGTCGCTGCGGGCCTCCGGCGGCCGCGTCGCCGCGGTGGTCGCCAACGCGGGGTGCGCGAATGCAGGCACCGGCGCGCAGGGCCTCACCGACGCGCGCGCCGTGCAGGCGCTGGTCGCCAGGCGCATCGGCGTCGCGAACCGTCACGTGTTCACCGCGTCAACCGGGCTGATCGGCTCGCGGTTGGGGGTGGAGAAGATCGCATCGGTCCTGGAGGACCTCGATCCGACGACCAGCCGGCAGGCCGACGATGAGGTCGCCCGCGCGATCATGACCACCGACACGGTGCCAAAGGAGGCCGCCGTGGAGGTCGACCTCAGACGCGGCCGGACCTCCCAGGTGGCGGGCATGGCGAAGGGGGCGGGGATGATCCATCCGCAGATGGGCACGATGCTCGCCTTCCTCACCACCGATGCGCCGATCGAGCCCGGGCCCCTTCGAGACACCCTCCGCGCCACGGTCGACCGGACTTTCAACCAGGTCACGGTCGACGGCGACCCATCCACCAACGACACCGTGCTGCTCCTGGCCAGCGGGGCGGAGGGCGGCCCGAGGCTTGGGCCGGCCGACCTCGACGCCTTCGAGGAGGGTCTCGAGGAGGTGTGCCGCTCCCTGGCCGAGCAGATCGCGGCCGATGGGGAGGGCGCCAGGCATCGCATCGACGTATCGGTCATCGGCGCGCGGAGCGATCGCGAGGCCCGCCTCGCCGCACGGGCCGTGGCCGGGTCCAGCCTCGTCAAGTCGGCCGTGCACGGCGCCGATCCCAACTGGGGCCGAATCGCGGCGGCCGCGGGGCGCTCGGGCGCCCGGCTCGATCCAGATCGGTTGGCGGTCCGCATCGGCGCGATCGCCGTCTACGATGGAGCCCCCGTGCAATTCGACGAGCGGGCCGCGTCGCGAGCGCTGCGAGGGCCGGTCGTCGGGATCGGGCTCGATCTGCGGCTCGGATCCGGAAGCGGCATGGCCTGGGGCTGCGACCTGTCGGCCGAGTACGTGGCGATCAACAGCGAGTACCGCACGTGACCGAGCGGCCGGTGACGATCAAGATCGGCGGGGTGGCCGGACAGCATGCCGACAGCGTGGAGTGGCTCGCACGTCACGCGCCCTCATCCACCGTGCTTGTCCACGGCGGCGGCGCCGAGGTCGCCGAGTGGAGCCGACGGCTGGGCCTTGAGCCGCGATCCCACGACGGCCTGCGCATCACCGACCCGGACACCCTGGCCGTGGTCGTCGCGGTGCTTGCCGGCCTGGTGAACTCCCGCCTGGTGGCGGCGCTCGAGGCTGCAGGCCGCTCGGCCGTCGGGCTGACCGGGGCGGACGGAGCGCTGCTTCGGCTGCGGCGGCGTGACCCCCAGCTCGGGGAGGTCGGGGAGGTCATCGGGGCCGATGCGTCCCTGCTCGAGACCCTGGTCGTGGACGGGCGGCTGCCGGTCGTCGCCTCGATCGGCCTCCACGAGGGCGACCTGCTCAACGTCAACGCGGACGAGGTGGCTGCGGCGGTCGCCGCCGCGCGCGGCGGCCTCCTGCTGCTCTGCACGGACGTGCCCGGGGTCCAGCGCGACGGCCATGTCCTGGAACGGCTTGACGCTGCAACCGCCGAGACCATGCTGGCCGACGGCTCGGCGTCGGCCGGGATGCGGCCGAAGCTACGGGCGGCGCTCGTCGCGGCCGCAGCGGGATGCGAGGTCCGGATCGTCGACGGGCGGTCCGTCTCGGAGCTCGAGCGAGCCTTGCACGGTGAGGCGGCAGGCACCATGGTGACCGCGGCATGACCGAGGACCTCCGCAAGCCGCTGGCACGGCGGCAGCTGATCCGTCGCCTCATCGCCACCGGCGAGATCCACTCCCAGGAACAGGTCGTGGCCGAGCTGGCGCGTCGCGGCGTGGCGGTGACCCAGGCCACGGTGTCACGCGACTTCGCCGAGCTTGGCGTGGTCCGCGGCGTCCGCAACGGCTCGCCGGTATACCTCGCCTCCGACGACCTGCCGTCGTCGCGGGATCCCGGAGCGGCGGACCGACTCCGCCGGCTCCTGCTGGACCTGCCGCTGACGATCGACGAGGCACCGCCCCTGCTCGTGCTGCGCACGTCGCCCGGCGGCGCGAATGCGATCGCGCGGGCCGTGGACCTCCTGCCCTTGGACGGCGTGGTCGGGACGCTGGCCGGTGACGACACGATCTTCATCGCCTGCCGCGACCGCGACGCGCTCCGCCGCATGCGGGCCCAGTTCGAGGCGCTGCGCGCCGGAGAGGACGTGTAGTGAGTCAGGGTATGGACCTATCTACGATGGAGCCGAGATGAAGGCCGCAACCTCAGGCAACGCGATCGACCTGGAATCGCGCGTCCACCTGCCGGTCTACGCCCGCCAGCCACTGGTGCTGGTCCGAGGCGAGGGCTGCTGGGTCTGGGATGACGCCGGCAATCGGTACCTCGACATGGTGGCGGGTATCGCGGTCAACGTGCTCGGCCACGCCCACCCCGCGGTCGCCGACGCACTGGCCCAGCAGGCCCGGACGCTGCTCACGACCTCGAACCTGTACTACACCGTTCCGCAGCTCGAGCTGGCCGATGCGCTCCTCGCCCGCTCCGCGTTCGACCGAGCGTTCTTCACGAATTCCGGGACCGAGGCCAACGAGGCGGCCATCAAGCTCGCCCGCCGGGCCGGCAACGAGCGCGGCGCCTACGCGATCGTGTCGCTGACGAACTCCTTCCACGGCCGGACGCTCGGGTCGCTGGCGGCGACCGGGCAGCCGAAGTATCAGGCTCCATTCGCGCCGCTGCCGGAAGGCTTCTTCCAGGTGCCGATCAACGACGCCGACGCCCTTCGCATGGCGGTCGGACCACACACCGCGGCCATCCTCCTGGAGCCGATCCAGGGAGAGTCCGGAATCCACCCGCTCACCGATGAGTTCCTGGTGGCCGCCCGGGAGGCCGCCGATGCGGTCGGCGCGCTGCTCATCCTCGACGAGATCCAGACCGGCATCGGACGGACGGGCACGTTCTTCGCCTTCGAGCAGACACCGGTGATCCCGGACGTCGTGACGATCGCTAAGGGGCTGGGGGGCGGCGTGCCGATCGGCGCCATGCTCGTGCGCGAGTCCGCATCGGTCTTCCACCCGGGCGACCACGGCACGACGCTCGGCGGCAATCCGCTCACCGCCGCCGCCGCCCTCGCGACGCTGCGGGTCATCGACGAAGAGGGGCTCATGGACAATGCGCGCGCCATGGGTGCCCGCTTCGCCGACGGACTCGGGGCGCTGGTCGCCGAGGGCCTGGCGACCGAGGTGCGGGGGCGTGGGCTGATGATCGGCCTGGAGACCGCCGGACCGATCGCGCGGCAGGCGATGGCCATCGCCCGCGACGAGCATCGGCTGCTGGTGAATGCGACGGGCGACTCGACGCTGCGGATCGTTCCACCGCTGACGATCAACGCGGAGGAAGTCGACGAGGCGGTCTCGCGCCTTCGCGCAGCGCTGACCCAGACCGCGGCGTGACCGCACGTTCGGCCATCGTCACCGGCGCCGCGGCGGGTATCGGTCGCGCCACCGTCGACCTGCTGGTGCGCGACGGCTGGCACGTGGTGGGCATCGACCGCTCCAGCGGCGCGCTGTCCGGCGGCGAGCTGCTCATCGGCGACGCGGGCGACGAAGCCGTTCTCCGCGAGGCAGTCGAGCGCTGCGACGGCCGCGTCGATGCGCTGATCTGCTCCGCCGGTATCCCACCGTCGGGGCCGTGGGACAGCCGCGAGCATTGGGAGGAGGTGCTGCGCGTCGACCTCACGGCCCCGTACGAGGCGCTCCGCGCCTGCTGGCCCGCGCTCGTGGCCGCGCGGGGTGCGGCGGTGCTGGTCGGAAGCATCGTCGGTGCGCTGGAAGGGTCGCTGCGATCGCCTGCCTACGCCGCCGCCAAGGCAGGCATCGAGGGCCTGGCCCGTTCGTTCGCCGTCATCGGCGCGTCCGACGGCGTCCGCGTCAACGTCGTAGCCCCGGGTGCCATCGCCACGGACTTCGACGAGCGGCTGCTTCCCGCGGACCAGCGGACCGACGTACCGATGGGCAGGATGGGCACGGCCGATGAGGTCGCCGCCGTCATCGGCTTTCTCGCCTCGGACGCGACGAGCTACGTCACTGGAGCGGTGTGGACCGTGGACGGTGGGCGCACGATCCTTTCCGGCGCCGACGCAGCGGGGCGTTGAGAATCGTCCCCGGCAACGTCACGCGACGGCACGCCGCGTGCACCGCGCATGACCGACATGCCAAGCCAGTCCGTGGCGCCACGCGAACGCGTGCCCTCCGAGAAGGCGGCTGATCGCTACCGGCGGCTGGTGGCGGAAGCAACGCGCTCGGGCTCCTTCTGGGTTCTGAGCCACCCAGTCGAGGATGCGTGGGCGACGTTCAGCGACCCGCGCGGCCACGTCGTCGTTCCCGTGTGGCCGGGACGAGACGAGGCGATGGCGATGGCGACCGGGACGTGGAGCGGGCTCCGACCGATGCAGATCCCCGTGGACGACTTCCTGACCCATGAGGTCCACGCGCTCGAGGACGAAGGCGTGCTGATCGCGGCCTTCCCAACGGCGACCCGGTCGGGTGCAGCGCTCCGCGCGAGTCATTTCGCCCGTGCGCTGCGCAACGGCACCTGAGGGAAACACCGGCTGGCGTGCTGAGTCGTTGACAGTGACGGCGCATCGGTCGTAGAGTCCGCGCACAAATGTCCCAGATGTGGTTTTACGGCTAGCGGGTACGAGGCAGGCGAGTAGATCTCGCCGGCGCAGGCACTCGTGCCCGCAGACGCAGGAAGCGAAAGCTCCTGCGTCTTTTGTTTCCCTCGGCGTGCGGGACGGGAGCGGAGAGGCGGCAGTCGAATGATCGTGGTGATGCGTCCATCAGCGACGCAGCAAGAGATCGACGGGGTCAGAAAGAGCATCGAGGATCACGGCCTCGAGGCCTTCCTGTCGGTCGGCGAGGAGCGCACCGTGATCGGCGTCGTCGGCGACGTCGAGCGCATCAGCCACCTCGGCACCCTGCCCGGCGTCGACCAGGTGATCCGGGTCAGCTCGCCGTACAAGCTGGCGAGCATCCAGGAGCCCGGTGAGCGGACAAGGGTCCGGATCGGGCCGGTCGAGATCGGCCACGGGAGCGAGCTCGCGATCATGGCCGGCCCGTGCGCAGTCGAGTCGCGTGAGCAGCTGCTCGAGACCGCGCGCTGCGTCAGCCGGGAGGGCGCCCGCGTCCTGCGCGGCGGCGCCTGGAAGCCGCGCACGTCCCCGTACTCGTTCCAGGGCCTGGGTGTCCCCGCCCTCAAGCTCCTTGCGGAAGCGCGTGGCACGACCGGCCTGCCGATCATCTCCGAGGTCGTCGACCCGCACGACATCGAGGTCTTCGACGAGCACGTCGACATCCTCCAGGTCGGCGCCCGCAACATGCAGAACTTCGCCCTCCTCAAGGCCGTCGGCCAGAGCCGTCGCGCCGTCCTGCTCAAGCGAGGCCTCTCGTCGACGATCGAGGAGTGGCTGCTCGCCGCCGAGTACGTCCTGTCGGCCGGCAACCCGAACGTCATCCTGTGCGAACGCGGCATCCGCACCTTCGAGACCGCGACCCGCAACACGCTCGACCTCTCCGCGGTCCCGGTCCTGCGCCAGAAAACGCACCTGCCGATCGTGGTCGACCCGTCGCACGGCACCGGCGCTCGGGCGCTGGTCGGGGCAATGGCGCTTGCCGGCGCGGCGGTCGGCGCCGACGGTCTGCTGATCGAGGTCCACCCGGATCCCGCGAACGCCAAGTCCGACGGCGACCAGTCGCTCTCGTTCGACGAGTTCGGCGCGCTGATGGACGAGCTCCGACGCCTGCAGTTCGTGCGCGCCACCCCGGAAGGCCAAGCCCTCGCCTCGGAGGAGCGTCCGGTGGTCACGTCGGGCCTCGAGGATCTGCGCGAGCGAATCGACGACACCGATACCCGCCTCGCCGACCTGGTCCAGGAACGGGCCGCATTGGCGCTCGAGGTCCAGCGCCGCCGGGATCCCCACGTCCACGGGCATGACGTGAAGCGCGAGCGCGACCTCCTGGAGCGCGCCGCCAACGGCACGCCGGGACCAATGACGCCGGTTGAGCTGACGATGGTCTTCGACGCCGTCCTCCGGGCGTCGCGCTCCGTCCAGCGCCGGCACGCTCAATCGGTGGTGCTGGGCGAAGACACGGCTGCCGGGAACGACCGTTGAGCGTCGCCGCGGCACCGTCCGTCGTCCGTCCGGCGAGCCGCCTGCGCGGGTCGCTCGAGCTGCCTGGCGACAAGTCGATCTCCCATCGGGCGCTGATCGTCGGCGCCCTGTCCGGGGGTCCGATCATCGGTGACGGTTCGCTCACCGGGGGCGGACGTGCGCTCCACCGTCGATAGCCTTCGGACCCTCGGCGTTGCGGTCGACGAGGCGACGGATGGAGCCCTGACGCGGTTCACCGTTGCCGGGCGACCATCGCGGAACGCCGACCGTCGACTGCGGCAACTCCGGCACGACGATGCGCCTGCTCGCCGGCGTCGTGGCGGGCCTTCCGCTGCGGGTCACGCTCGACGGCGACGACTCGCTCCGCGCGCGACCGATGGAGCGGCGTGGCCACGCTGCTCCGCGCCGCCGGCGCCGACGTCACGACCACCGACGGCCATGGCCCGATGACCGTCGCGGGCCGCGAGCGACTCTCGGCCGTGGCACATGAGCTCCCGGTCGCCAGCGCCCAGCTGCTTGGCGCCGCGGTGCTGGCGGGCCTCGCCGCTGCCGGGGAGACGCGGATCACCTCGCCGGGTCCGACCCGCGATCACACCGAGCGGATGCTGGCCGCGGCGGGCGTCGGCGTTCGCCGCGAGGGCTCGGTCACCGCCGTCGATGGGCCGGCCAAGCCATCGCCGCTGTCGCTGGTCGTTCCGGGCGACGTCTCGTCGGCCGCACCATGGCTGGTCGCGGCGGCGCTGCACCCCGATGCCGAGGTGACGGTTACCGACGTCGGCCTGAACCCGACCCGGACCGCGCTGCTGGACGTCCTTCGACGGGCTGGGGCCGAGGTGGAGGCGACGGTCCGCGACGTGCATGCCGGCGAGCCGGTCGGTGACATCCGGGTCACGCGGCGGCGGTCAGCTGGCGCCCGTGACGATCTCCGGGACGGACGCCGCCGCGCTGATCGACGAGCTGCCGCTGCTCGGCATGCTGATGGCCCACGACGGGGGGCGAGGTGCGGGGCGCGGCGGAGCTGCGCGTCAAGGAGTCGGACCGGATCGCGGCCGTGGTGGCCGGCCTGCACGCCATCGGCGCCTCGGTCGAGGAGCTGCCAGACGGCTGGCGCGTGGCACCGGGGTCGCCGCGCGATGCGCGCGATCGCCACGCACGGCGACCATCGGGTCGCCATCGCCTTCGCCATCGCCGCGTTGACCGGCGTGGCCAGCGTCGGTCGAGCTCGACGATCCCGAGTGCGTGGCGGTCTCCTACCCGACGTTCTGGTCGGACATGCGCGGCGCTCGGCGCTCGTGAGGCGCCTGCGCCTGCTTGACCGCCGGCGAGTCGCACGGCCCGGGGCTGGTCGGCGTGCTCGAGGGCCTGCCGGCCGGACTGCGCGTGTCGACGCGGCGCGTCGACCTCGACCTGAAGCGACGCCAGCATGGCTACGGCTGCGGCCGCCGGATGCAGATCGAGCGCGACCGGGTCCGATGGATCGCCGGGATCCGCTACGGGCGCACGCTGGGCTCGCCGGTCGGCTTCGCCGTCGACAACCGTGACTGGGAGAACTGGACCGATCGCATGTCGGTCGAGGCCATCCCCGCCGAGCGCCGCCCGAAGCCGATCACGCGCGCACGCCCGGGACACGTCGACCTGGCCGGCGCGCTGAAGTACGGCACCGACGACGTCCGCGACGTCCTCGAGCGGGCGTCGGCGCGGTCAACCACGCCGCGCGTGGTGGCCGGCTCGCTCGCTCGCCAGCTCTTGGCCGCCACCGGGGTGCGGATCTGGTCGTTCGTCGACCAGCTCGGCCCGGTGCGGGCGTATCCCGACGCGGAGGACCCGCTGTCCTGCATCCCCGCCGACTGGCCGGATCGCGACCTGCGCGACCCGTCGCCGATCCGCTGCCCGGACACCGACGCAGAGGCCCGGATGCTGGAGGCAATCGACCGCGCGAAGGAGGCGGGCGACTCGATCGGGGGGTCGTTCGTGGTCGTCGCCGAGCGGGTGCCGGTCGGGCTGGGAGCTCGATCGGAGTGGGACACGCGGCTGGACGGCCTGCTGGCCGGTGCGGTGATGGCGATCCCGGGCGTGAAGGGCGTCGAGATCGGTCTCGGGTTCGGCGTGGTGGATCAGCCGGGCAGCGCGGTCCACGACGTGGTCGACACCGATGACATGGGCTGGCGTCGAACGTCGAACCGCGCCGGCGGCATCGAGGGCGGGATCAGCAACGGCGAGCCGATCGTGGTCCGCGCCGCGCAGAAGCCGGTGTCGACGCTGCGCAGCCCACTCCCGAGCATCGACATGGCGACCGGCGAGTCGGGCCGCGCCCACATCGAGCGCAGCGACGTCACCGTCCTCGCCCGCGCGGCGATCGTCGGCGAGGCGATGGTGGCGCTGACGCTGGCCGATGAGCTGCTCCACTCCTTCGGCGGCGATGCGATGGCCGACCTCCGCGCCGCGGTCGCCCGGCGCCGCCGGCGGACCGAGCGGAGGGCATTGCGGTGACGCATCAGGTCGTGCTAGTTGGCATGCCGGCGAGCGGAAAGACCACGGTCGGCCGCATCCTCGCGCGACGGCTGGATCGCCCCTTCGTCGACATCGACGACCTCGTGGCGCAACGCCTCGGCGTGTCCGTGCCGGACTTCATCGACTCGCGAGGCGAGCGTGCGTTCCGCGACGAGGAGGCGCAGGCAGTCAGGGAGGCGATCGCAGTTCCGAACGCGGTCATAGCGACCGGCGGCGGGACGGTCCTCGATCCGATGAACCGATGGCTGCTGTGGGAGCACGGGACCGTCGCGTGGCTCGACGTCACCCCCGAGCGCATCGTCCGGCGGCTCGCCGCGGATCCGGTGCCGCGTCCGACGTTCCAACCGTACCGACGCGAGAAGATGGCGCGCACCCTCGCGGACCGGACGTTCGCGTACCGCGCGGCGGATGTCCGCATCGACGCATCCGGCACGCCGGCCGCGGTGGCCCGCGAGCTGGCCGGACAGGTTGGACCGCGCCCATCCGGCAAGCGGCTGTTCGACGGCGACGTGCCGCGCCATCATCCGGTCGGCCCGCACGACACCCGGCTGGTGATGGGGGTCGACCACCTGTCGGCGGCGAACCTCGAAGGCTTTACGGTCGTCGATCGCCGTCTCACGAAGGTCGCGCCCCAGGTCATGTCCGCACTGTCTCCGGAACCGCTCCTCGCGGTCACCTCGGGCGAGCGCGCAAAACGGCTTCGAAGCGTGGAGCGCATCCTCGAGGAGCTCTCGCGCGCCGGCGTCGAGCGAGGAACACCCTTGATCGCGGTCGGCGGCGGGACCATCGGCGACCTCGTGGGGACCGCTGCCGCGCTATACGCTCGTGGCCTGCCGCTCATCCATGTCCCCATCACGTGGCTGGCACAGGCGGATAGCGCGATCGGTGGCAAGGTCGCGGTGGACCTCGGGCAGGCGAAGAACGCGGCCGGAGCCTTTTGGCCTCCTGTCGCCGTTTTCAGCGAGCTGGCCGCGCTGCGCACGCTGCCGGTGAGCTCCCGGCGCGATGGCATGGCCGAGTGCATCAAGACCGGGATGATCGGCGATCCGGTGCTCTGGCGATTGATCGAGGAGCGCGGTGCCGCCGCCCTGCGTCGCGACGAAGCCAGCCGCTACGCCATCATCGAGCGCAGTGCGCGCCTGAAGCTGGCCATCTGTGAGCGTGATCCCTTCGAGGGCGGCGAACGACGCACGCTCAACCTCGGACACACGATCGGGCACGCGCTCGAGATCGAGAGCGGATACCGCCTGAAGCATGGTGCCGCCGTAGCCCTGGGCATGCGGTCCGTCGCCGCGATCGCTGCTCTGCGAGGAGCGGACTCAGACCTTCCTTCCCGACTCGATGATCTGCTCGGCACGTTAGGGTATCGGCGCCACCACGCGTTCGACGAGGCGGTGGTCCGGACGGCGATGCGGCGCGACAAGAAGCGCGAAGCGGGCCGACAACGATGGATCCTGCCGATGGAGATCGGTCGCGTCGTCGAGGTGGACGACGTCACAGACGCCGAGCTGGCGACAGGCCTGCGGGTGATCACCGCGTGACGCGGGTGGCCTACCAGGGGGAACCCGGAGCGTACGGGGAAGAAGCCTGCCTTCGCTTCTTCGGTGCCGACACGGTGGAGGCCTGCCCGATGCCCACGTTTTCGGCGGTCTACGACTCGGTCGCGTCCGGGACAACCGATGCCGGCGTGCTCCCCCTCGAGAACTCGCTGGCGGGCACGGTGGGCGACGCGCTGGATGCCCTGGCGACTGGGTCCCTCACGGTGATCGGCGAGGTCCTGCAACCGATTCACCACCAGCTGCTCGTCGTCCCCGGCGTCCCGCTCTCGGATGTCGAACACGTGAAGAGCCACTGGCAGGCGTTGTCCCAGTGCGACCGATTCCTGTCGCGGCACGCATGGCACGTGATCCCGGCCGCCGACACCGCCGGCGCGGCGCGCCAGCTGGCGCAGGACCGCGATCCGCACGTCGCGGTGATCGCATCCGAACGCGCCGCGGAGCTCTATGGCCTGGAGGTGGCGGCGCGGGACATCGAGGACGCGTCGCACAACGTCACGCGCTTCGCGGTGATCTCCGCCACTCCGCCCGAGCGTAGGCACGTCGCCGTCGTCACCGGGGCCGAAGCGTCGACCGTCTGGGAGTCATTGATCACGTTCGAGACGGGCCACCAGCCTGGCGACCTGGTCCGTGCGCTCTCGGTCCTCGCGAGCGCCGGAATCAACCTGTCGCGGATCGAGTCCCGGCCATCGGGGGACGGCCCGTGGCGCTATCGCTTCCTCATCCAGGTGGCGGGCGACGCCGAGGTGGAGCCCTTGCGCACGGCGCTGACCGAGATGGGGGCACACACCCGATCGATCCGGGTCCTCGGCTCCTTCGTCGCCGGGTGAGCTACGAGCCGTCGGTCCCGACCGCCGACACCGCTGCCCGCAGCCCGAGCAAGTAACTGTCCACCCCGAGTCCGGCGATCTGCCCGCGGATCACATCGGCGAAGACGGAGGTATGGCGGAACGACTCGCGTGCATGGATGTTGGAGAGGTGCACCTCGACGATGGGGATCGAGAGGATGGCGAGCGCGTCGCGAATGCCATAGCTGTAATGGGTCCATGCCCCTGCATTGATCACGACCGCGTCGATGTCGGCCTCGTGCGCGGCGTGGATCCGCTCGCACATCGCGCCCTCGTGGTTCGTCTGAAACGTCTCGACCTCGATGCCCAGATCCGAAGCAAGCGCCTCGATGCGCGCGTCGATGTCCGCGAGCGTCAGCGTTCCGTAGCTGGCCGGATCGCGCCTCCCGAACATGTCGAGGTTGATGCCGTGCAGGATCAGGACTTTCATCGACGGACGTTCTCCGGTCTCATACCAGCGGGATGGTGAGCGCCTCGATCATCGCACGAGTGTCGGGCCGGATCCCACGCCACCACGCGAATGCCTCGGCTGCCTGCTCCACGAGCATGCCCACGCCGTCGACGATCCGTCCGGCACCCGCCGTCCTCGCCAGCGCCAGGAACGGTGTCACACCAAGACCATATGCCAGCTCATAGGCGACGCCACCTGGCGCGAAGTGCGCCGCGGCCAGCGGAGGCATGGCTCCCTCGACGCTGGCCGAGGTCGCGTTGATCACCAGGTCGAATCCCCCCTCGCCGATCTCGTCATACCCGCCACCTCGCACCGGGTGATCCGGACCGACCAGCCCGGCAACCTCGCGCGCAATCGGCGGCGTACGGTTGGCGATGACCAGCTCGGTCGGGCGCTGCTCCACGAGCGGCTGGAGCATGCCGCGCGCAGCGCCGCCGGCTCCCAACAGGAGGATGCGGGTTCCGGTCAGTTCGTAGTCGAGGTTCGTTGTGATGTCGCGGATGAGCCCGACGCCATCGAAGTTGTCGGCCGCCACCGTGGCCCCGTCGAACCTGAGCGTGTTCACCGACCCCGCGATCTCAGCCCGCTCGCTGCGTTGATCGGCCAGCCGATAGGCGTCGAGCTTGAACGGGGCTGTCACGTTGAGCCCGCGACCGCCCGCCTCGCGGAACTGTCGAACAGCATCGAGAAAGCCCTCGCGCGGGCACTCGATAACCGTGTACTCGATGTCAATCCCCGCGTCCTTCGCAAACGCGGCATGGATCGCCGGAGACATCGAGTGGCGTATCGGGTTCCCGATGACGGCGTAACGGTCAGTCACCGTCTCATTCTCGACCATCGCTCCCACCGATCACCGCGATAACCTTGACCTCCCGAGAGCCGGTCCATATGCTGGATCAGTGTCCAACATTTCGGGACAGCCATCGGATGAGCGATGCACAGCGGGCCCCTGAGTGACCTCCGGGTCCTCGAACTCGGGACGCTGATCGCCGGACCCTTCGCCGGACGCATGTTCGCGGACTTCGGCGCGGAGGTCATCAAGATCGAGCAGCCCGAAGGCGGCGATCCCCTGCGCCGGTGGGGCATGGCGTGGGACGGGAACGACTCGCTGTGGCACCTGGTGCAGTCGCGCGGCAAGTTGTCCGTCACCGCTGACCTGCACGACCCGGACGACCAGGCGTTCGTGCGGAAGCTGGCCATCGAGAGCGACATTCTCATCGAAAATTTCCGGCCCGGACGACTCGAGAAGTGGAACCTCGATCCCGAGGCGCTCATGGCGGCCAACCCTCGGCTTATCGTCGTGCGTATCTCGGGATACGGACAGACCGGCCCGATGAACGGGCAGCCGGCCTTCGGGACGATCGCCGAGGCCGCCGGCGGACTCCGGTTCATCACGGGAGAGCCGGATCGGCCGCCGGCCCGCGTTGGCCTGAGCCTGGGCGACTCGATCGCATCGCTGCACGCGGTCGCGGGAGCACTGATGGCACTCCACGAGCGCGAGACATCCGGCCGCGGCCAGGTCGTGGATGTTGCCCTGACCGAGGCGCTGTTCTCGTTGCTCGAGGGAATCGTGCCCGAGTACGGCTACCTCGGCGCGGTCCGCGAGCGAACGGGCAATATCGCGCACAATTCGGCGCCCACGAACGCGTATCCGTGCGCCGATGGATCGCTCGTCTGCATCGCCGCGAACACGACCAGGCTGTCCAGGACGCTCTTCGAAGCCATCGGGCGGGACGACCTCCTGGCCGATGCATTCCTCGCCACGAACGAGGGGCGGGTCGCGCGATCCGATGACCTTGATGACGCGATCCGTGCATGGACAAGCACGCGCACTGCGGACGAGGTCGTCGCCATCCTGCGTGAGCGTGAAGTGCCGGTCAGCCGCATCAACAGCATCGCCGACATCGTCGCCGACGCCCAGTTCCGTGCGCGCGAGATGCTCGTCGAGGTCGAGGATGATCGGCTCGACCGACCGCTCCTGGTTCCGGGCGTGGTCCCCAGGTTGGGGCGCACGCCCGGCCGGGTTCCGCCGCTCGCCCAGGAGCTCGGTGCGTCCACCGAAGTCGTTCGCGGTCGCCACGCGCGGGGCGAGCTGTCCGGAGACGAGCGCCCGATCTCCAAGGCCCGCCGCTAGGCAGGCCATGGGACTGGTTCATACCTTTCGCGGACCGATCCAGCCCGAAGACCTCGGCTCGACACTGATCCACGAGCACCTGTTCGTCCGCAACCCGGAGCTGGAGACGAACCTTCCCGATCCCGAGTGGGATCCCGGCCTGGCGATCGACACCGCGGTGCGCGAGCTCACGAGCCTCCACCTGCTCGGGGTCCGCACGGTCGTCGACCTCACGGTCCCGGGGCTCGGGCGGGACGTCCGGCTCGTGGCGGACGTCGCGGACCGCGTACCGATCAATCTCGTCGCATCCACCGGCTGGTACACGCCGAACGTCCTGCCCACGTACTTCCAGTTCCACGGCCCGGGTCGCCCGATCGACCGCACCGATCCGCTGATCGAGCTGTTCGTTCGGGACCTCACCGTTGGGATCGCCGGCACGCGCGTGCGAGCCGGGATGCTGAAGGTCATGACCGATGCCGACGGGATCACGCCGGACGTCGCACGCGTCATGACCGCGGCCGCGGTCGCTCACCGGGAGACAAGCGTGCCGATCACGACACACTCGCTGCCCGCATCGCGAAACGGGCTTCTTCAGCAGGCGTTCCTGGCCGAGCGCGGGGTCGCGCCGGAACGCATCATCATCGGCCACTGTGGAGATAGCGAGGACCTCGCCTACCTGAGGGAGCTCATGAACAACGGTTCGACGATCGGGATGGATCGATTCGGAATGGAGCACGTGCTCTCCGACGATCGGCGCATCCGCACGCTCGTCTCCCTGGTCGACGAGGGATACGCGGATCGGATGGTGCTGTCGCACGACGCGGCCATCTACAGCCACGTGACGCCGCCTGCCTGGCGAGCGCAGTTGGCGCCGCGGTGGCGCATGGACACCATCTCGCGATCGATCCTTCCGGCGCTGGGCGACGCCGGCGTCCCCGCCGCGACGATCGAGCAGATGCTCGTCCACAACCCGCGACGCCTGCTGGCGGTGCCCTCGTGAAGGCCGCGCTGCTCGTCCGGCCGGGCGTGATCGCGGTCGAGGACATTCCGGAGCCGGAGGTAGGCTCCGACGAGGTGCGCATCGCGGTGGGCGGTGTCGGTCTCTGCGGCTCGGACCTCAGTGTCTTCAGCGGTGCGTGGAAGGCTCCCAGCTATCCGTGGGTTATGGGGCACGAGGCGTTCGGCACGATCGAGGCGGTCGGCTCCGGTGTGGACCCGGCTCGGATCGGCCAGACGGTCGTGGTCGAGCCGAACATCGCGTGCCTCTCGTGTGCGCAGTGCGGGCGTGGCCTGACCTCCGCCTGCGTGGCCCGGCAGTCCGTGGGAATGAACCGTCCGGGAGCGCTCGCCGAGCGCCTCGTCCTCCCGGCGCGATTCGCCTGGCCGGTCGGCGGCGTGGCACCGGTCGACCTCGTCTGTGTCGAGCCCCTGACCGTGGTGACGGCAGCGCTGCGCCGTGTCGGCATGGCGATTCCGCCTTCCGTCCTGGTCGTGGGCATCGGCGCGCAGGGCCTGCTGATGTCCCTCACGCTCCTGTCGCGGGGCATCGCCGTCGCGGTCCGTGACGTGAACCCGGACCGCGTCGCGTTCGCCGCGAAGCTCGGAGCACGCGCGATCGAACCGGACCCGGACGGCTCGCGCTTCGGCCTGGTCGTCGATACGGTCGGCTCGCCAGCGTCGGTCGAGGTCGCGCTTGGCGAGCTGGAGATTGGCGGCACGCTGCTGTTGCTGGGGCTCGACAGTCGCCCGCTCGAGGTGACGGCCCAGATGATCGTCCGGCGCCAGGCCGTCGTGCGCGGCTCACTGACGTACGACCACCCCGGCGACTTCGATGCGGCCCTCCGGCTCGTGGCGCTCGAGCGCTTCCGGCCGGGGCGGATCGTCAGCGACGAGTACCCCCTGGCCGAGGCGCAGGGCGCCTTCGATCGCAGCCCGTCGGCTGCCGGAAAGACGTGGATCCGGGTCGCGGAGGAGTCTTGACCGCCGCTGCCGCCGTCCCGTATCATAGACCAGTGTCCAACTATGCGGAACGACGCCCACCACCGCACTCCGGCTTGCTACGGCCGGCCCGAACGGTTGGTCCGGTGGCCCAGCAGGGCCCGATTCGTCGGTACTGAGCAACGAAGGGAGACACCATGAGCAGGCGAACCCCGACCTTCCTCCTCGCATTGGCGCTGCTCCTCGTGCTGGCGGCCTGCGGCGCCGGAGAGGAAACGACCAGCGACGAGCCCGCGGCCAGCGAGCCTGCCACCGGGGAGTCATCGGCACCTTCCGAAGCCGCCCAGGCGGAGTTCGACCTCACCCTCGCTCATAGCTACCAGGACGGGCAGCCACAGGTCGATTGCGGCGCCAACATCATCCGCGACAGCGTCGAGGCCGCCGATGTCGGGGTCAACGTCGAGATCTTCGGCGCCAGCCAGCTCGGAGGCGACGCGGATCGAATCCAGTCGGTGATCGCCGGCGACATCGATATCGACATCCAGGGCGCGTCCGCCCTCGCCGCGGTCTACGAGCCGATGAGCGCCGTTGACGGCGCCTTCGTCTTCGACGACAGCGAGCACATGTACCAGTACTTCTCCACCGAGGCCTCCGATCCTCTAAAGCAGGGCTTCGAAGAGGAGACGGGCGTCCACATCCTCGGAGGATGGAACACCGGGGCGCGCCAATTCACTGCCGACGTGCCGATCCGATCTCCCGCCGACCTCGAAGGGCTGCGCATGCGCTTCCCGCCGTCACCGCAGTTCCTGATGAACGCCGCCGCCATGGGCGCGGAGCCGGTCGAAGTCGCGTTCGAGGAGCTGTACCTCGCGCTCGAGCAGGGAACGGTGGACGGGCAGGAAAACCCGATCACGAACATCGACGCGGGCAACCTCATCGAGGTGCAGGACGTCATCAGTCTCTCCGCCCATCAGCTCAGCTCCAACCTCGTCATCATCGGCCCGGTCTGGAACGAGATGAGCGCGGAGCAGCAGGAAGCCCTGGCCGCGGCGGTCGAGGAGGCGATGGTCGAGGAGCCAATCTGCGCCGCCACCGCCGAGGAGGAGATCCTGGCCGGCTGGGAGGCGGACGGTGCCATCGAGATCGTGGACGACGTCGACCGTGATGCCTTCCGCGAGATGGTCGAGCCCTACCTGCGCGACAACTTCACCCCTGAGCAGGTGGAGGTCCTCGACGCCATTCGGTCCGTCGCGGACGAGTAAGCTCAGCGCCCGGTGCCCGAATCCTCCACGGGCACCGCGGCGCCACCTGCTGCGTGATTTTCGGGGGATGGCCCAGCACGTCTTCGGAGGTGTGAGCTTCTGATGGCCCACGACGCCGCCGATCGCCCTCCAGCAGAGGAAGAGAGCCTCGATCGTCCTCCAGCGGAGGCAGAGAGCCTCGGGGGCGAGTCCAACCCCGAGATCCTGCCCCGGCGGGAGCCATGGCGCACGATCGTGCACGGCATCGGCATAGGCGAGCAGGTCGTCGGCGCCCTGCTGATGCTCGTGGTGCTGGTGCTGGTGCTGGCCCAGGTCGCACAGCGCTACGTTCCGGGGTCGTTCCCGTGGACAGGCGAGGTGGCACGATTGGCCATGGTATGGGCCACGTTCGTGATGGCCGGGTACCTCGCCGCATTCGACCGCCACATCGCCATCCACGTCGTCGACTACGTTCTCGCCGGACGGGCGCTCGCGACCGTGAAGCTCGGTGCCCACATCGTCGTGCTGGCAACGAGCGTCGCTGTGGTGTACGCGACATACCAGCTCGTCGCCGACGACATCGGCCAGGTCACGGCCGCCGCACGGCTTCCGCTGCTCTACGTGAACGCGGTGCCGATCATCGGGTTCTCACTGGTCGCGCTCCGCGCGGTCCTCGGAATCGTGCTGGATGATGTCCCAGGCGTGCTGGGCCGGAGCCCAGAGGCGGCCGCATGAGCCTTCCCCTCCTGCTCATCGCGATCCTCGTGCTGTTCCTGTTTCGCGTCCCGATGGCGTTCGCCATTCTTGGGCCGTCGATGATCTACCTGCTGGTCGAGGATTACACCCTGCACCTGGGTGTCCGCGTCATGATGCAGGGGATCAACAGCTGGCCGCTGCTGGCCGTTCCGCTGTTCATCATGGTCGGGATCGTGGCAACCCGCTCGGAGATCGCCGACCGCCTCTACGACGCGGCCCTGCTGCTGCTCGGCCCGCTGCGCGCCGGCCTCGCCTACGTGAACATCGCCGTGAGCCTTGGGTTCTCGTGGATGAGCGGAGCCGCGCTGGCCGATGCAGCCGGGATCGGCGCGATCGAGGTCGGCCACATGCGGAAGAAGGGGTACCCGGCGGAGTTCTCCGTGGGCTTGAGCGCAAGCTCGGCGCTGATCAGCCCGATCATGCCGCCCAGCATCCCCGCCGTCGTCTACGCGTCGGTCGCAGCGGTGTCGACGGGGGCCCTGTTTGCGGCGGCCGTGGTCCCGGCGCTGCTCATGACGACAGCGCTGGTCGTTACCGTGTTCCTGTGGTCGAGGCGTCGTCCGGATCTCGTTGGGGAGCCGTACAGCTGGCCGGAAACGCGCCGCGCGCTCCTGCGTGCGATCCCGCCGATGGGCGCTCCCATCATCATCCTCGGCGGCATCCTGGGCGGCTTCTTCACGCCCACCGAGGCGGCCGGCATCGGTGCGCTCTACATGCTCCTCCTGGCCCTGTCCTACCGGACGATGCGAATGCGCGACGTCGCGTTGATCTTCCGCGATACCGCGGTCATCACCGGCCAGATCATGATCATCATCGGAGCGTCGACCCTGCTCAGCTGGATCCTCGCCCGGGAGCAGGTCCCTCAGACGGTGGCGCAGGCCCTTCTGGCACTGACGGACAACCCGGCGGTGTTCCTGCTGATCGTGAACGTACTGCTCCTCGTGTGCGGCATGCTGCTGGAGCCGACGTCGGCACTGCTGATCATCACGCCGATACTCCTGCCGGTGGCCCTGGAGTTCGGTGTCGACCCGATCCAGCTGGGGTCGATCGTCATCTTCAACCTGATGATCGGACTCCTCACGCCACCGATGGGCGGCGTGGTCTTCGTCCTGAGCTCTGTCACCAGCATCCCGGTGGAACGGGTCTTTCGCGGGGCGGCCTTCTTCCTGCCCGCAATGATCGTGGTGCTCCTCCTCATCACGTACATTCCGGCTCTCACCCTGTGGCTGCCGGAGGCAATCGGTCTATGACCCCCGCGTCCTGAGATGTCCGTCCTCGAGAAGGCCAGCGACCTTATCGACTGCCTGGGTCAGGCCGGGGAGCCGGTAACGCTCGGCCACGTGCGCGAGGCGCTGGGGATGCCGAAGTCCTCGACCCATCGCCTGCTCAACGAGCTGGCGGCGCTCGGGATCGTCCGCCGGACCGAGGACGGCCGGTACTCGCTCGGACCGAGGCTGCTGTACTGGGGGGAGGCCGCTGCGGACACGTTCGACCTGAGGGCCGTGGCCGACCAGCCGATGCGGCGGCTCCGCGACAAGCTCGGTGAGAGCGTGCACCTGTACGTGCGTGAGCACGACACCCGCATCTGCATCGCTGCCGTCGAGGGACGGCACGAGCTGCGTCCGTTCATCCAGCTCGGCCGGCCCCTTCCCCTGCGGGTTGGGGCGGCGGGCAAGCTCCTGCTGGCGTTCGCTGACGACGAGGTGCAGGAGCTCGAACTGCACCGCGCCCTTGCCGACGCCCCGACCATGCCGAACGCGCCGGGCCCGCGGCTCCGCGAGCAGCTCGAGCAGATTCGGGGGGAGCGCTGGGCGACATCCATGGGTGAGCGCGAAGAGGGCGTATCTGCCGTCGCAACCTCGGTCGTTGACTCACGCGATCGCGTCGTCGCCGCCCTCTGTATTTCCGCCCCCACGACACGTCTCGGCGCCGACCGGTTCGAGGAGATGCGAACGCCGCTGGTCGCATGTGCTGGTGAGGTCAGCGCGCTGCTCAAGCGCGGCTGATCAGCGCTTCGCTTGCGGGTATGCCATCGGACCGCGTCGGCGGCGGAGCCCACCCCTGCGCGACGCTGATCTCGATCGCGGCCGCCGTGAGCTCCGGGCGGAGCGCGTCGAGGCGCTGATCGTCCAGGCGGGCAGTCGGGCCGGAGATGGAGAGGGCTGCCTCCACGGCGCCGGACTGGCTTCGAATGGGAACGGCTGCGGCGGCAAGCCCCTCCTCGCGCTCTCCGAACGAGACCGCCCACTCGGTGGCGCGGATGGCCTCCAGCTGGCCGCCCAGCTGCTCGACGCTCGGCGCGCGAGAGGTGAGCGGCTCGCGGGCCACGCGTTTCAGCTCCTGCGCCTGCGTAGCCGGGTCGGCGAATGCCAGAAGCAGCTTCCCCGATGCGCCCACCGAGAGTGGCAGCGGCTTGCCCACTTCGGTGAAGTGGCGCAGCTCGTAGTTACCTTCCACCGCGGACACGCATACGCGGCGGTCCCGCTGGCGCACGTACAGGTGGACGCTCTCGCCGACGGCGTCTCGGAGACGGACCATGGTCGGTTTCGACACGCGGACGATGTCGGTGACGCCGCCCGCGGCCTCGCCCCATCGCGCGAGGCGGGGTCCGGGCACGTAGTTCGCCGGCCCGACGCGGAAGAGCAGGCCAAGTTGGACGAGCTCGGACAGCAGGCGGTGAGTCGAAGAACGTGGCTGACTGAGCCGCTGGGCGATCGAGGTCAGTGTGGCGCCCTCGGGCACCTCCGCCACGACGTCGAGGATCTGTGTCGCCTTCTCCAGGACCGACATCAGTCGACCGGTGTCCCGTAGAAGTCACCGAAGAGCTCTTCCTCCGGTGGTCGGTCCTCGGTGATCGGGCGACTCACCCAGGTGGTGTTCATGTAATGCTTGAGGTGGATGTTCTCCGATGTGATGTTGCCGCCCCAGGTCCCGCATCCAAGGCTCGAAGTCATGGGCATGCCGTTGTTGAATGCACCGGCGTTCGCCTTCGATTGAGGCTGGCGGACCATGATCCGGCTGACCGGCGCGAGGCGTGCCAATCGGTCGATGTGGTCATCGTCGAACGAGTAGATGCCGCACGAGTGGCCCTTACCCCCGACCTCGTAGATCGCAGCGACCTTCTCGAGCGCCTCGTCGAAGCCCGAGTAGCGGAACAGTGCCAGCACGACCCCGAGCTTCTCCGAACTGAACGGGTTGTCCGGGCCGATCTCCGCCTGTTCGGTGATGAAGAATCGCCGATCCGGCGCGATCTGGAATCCCGCTTTCTCGGCCAGGGTTTGCGCCGAGACGGCAATGGTGTCGGGGGTCCGGTGCCCGTCGGCGTCCCAGTAGATGGCCCGAAGCTTCGTTGCTTCGTCCGAGGTCACGAGGTGGCCGCCTTCTGCGACGAGGCAGTCACGCAGCGCGTCGTAGACGCCGGTCTCGACGACCAGGTTGCCGTCGGCGGAACATCCGGACCCGAAGTCGGATGTCTTGCTGATGCGTGTGTTCCTCGCCGCGTCAGCCACGTCCGCCGTCTCATCGATCACCATTGTGGAGTTGCCGGCGCCAACGCCGTAAGCGGGCGTGCCGGAGCTGTACGCGGCCTTGACCATGTCTCGTCCACCCGTCGCCTGGACCATGTCCGCGCGGGTCATCAAGTATTGCGCTGCGGGGATGCTCGGCCGCGCGAGGCATTGGACGAGGTCGACAGGCGCTCCCTCGCGTGCGAGCGCGCGGCGCATGATCTCCACGGTCTCTCGCGTCGTGTTCTTGCTTCGGGGGTGCGGGGAGAAGATGACCGCGTCGCGGCACTTGATCGCGAACAACCCAACGCCCGGCGGGGTGAGCTCGGGGTTCGTGGTGGGGACGAGAGACGCGATCAGGCCAACCGGCTTGGCGTACTTGACGATCCCCTTCTCTGGCAGTTCCTCGATGACGCCGATGCTCTTCTGCCGGAGGACGTCACGCAGGATGCCCATCACCTTGAACCGCTTGTTGATGCGGCTCTCCGGGTCCCCGATCCCACTCTCTTCCACGCCCATGTCCGCAAGTCGGGCGAACGTCGTCTCGTTCGCCACCGCCCACGCGACCGCCTGGCAGAGTCGGTCGACCTGCTCCTGCGTCGCACCTTCGAAGGATTGCAATGCGGCACGTCCGCGAGCGACGAGATCGTCCACGTGCGCGGATTCCTCAGGGGTGATCGTTCGAGGGGGCATCGCTTCTCCGGTGAGCCCAGCGGGTTATGAGGCCGGCGGCGTTTCCACTATTCCGTATCGTCTGCCCATGAATCGGGAACGCTGTGAGCGTAGGATCGGCCGCGCAGGCTGTCAAGGATCGCTGGTGCTGGCGCGCGCGATCGGCGGTGAGCGGTACACTTGACAGAGGGCCGCGAAGACGACAAGGTTCCTCATACCGGACGTCAAGGTCCGATATGTGGAACTAAGGAACTGCTCGCGCAGCTCGTCGCCCGGACCCGTCTCGTAGGGAGGTGGCATGAGACCCACGGTCGCCGACCACGTCGCGCGGTTCCTGGACGCGCGTGGTGTCGACCGCCTTTTCGGCCTCTGCGGTCACACCAACATCTCCCTTCTCGCCGCCATCGAGCGGCACGGGGGGCCTCGCTTCATCACCACCCGCCACGAGCAGATCGCGGCGCATGCCGCGGACGGATACGCGCGCGCCACCGGGCGCCCGGGTGTTGTCCTGCTGCATGTCGGTCCGGGAATGACGAACGCCGCGACCGGCGTGGCGACGGCGGCCTTTGATTCGATCCCGCTCCTCGTCATCGCCGGGGACGTTCCGTCGTACTACGAGGGACGCGGGCCGCACCAGGAGTTCAACCTCCGGCGCGACGCGGACCAGGTCTCCGTCTACGAGCCGTTCGTCAAGCGCGCCTGGCGCGTCTCGCGAGCCGACCAGGTACCGCGCGTCCTGGCGCGCGCCTGGGATCTGGCCCTGGCAGGCCGACCCGGGCCGGTTCTGGTGTCCCTGCCCATGGACATCGCTGGAGAGGTTCTCGAAGCTGAGGTGATCCCGGCGTCTCCCCTCTCACCGCCGGCCATCTCAGCGGAGACGGCTCGCGTCATCGCGGAGGAGCTTCGTGGCGCGGCGCGGCCCTTGATCCTGGCGGGTGGAGGGACGCGACGGGCGGCACCCGAGATCCGCCACCTCGCCGAGCTCATCGGCGCCCCGGTTGCGCATACCCTCATGGCGACCGGCGTGCTCCCGCCCGACCATCCGCAGCTGATCGGCATGATCGGCTTCTGGGGCTCACCGACGGCGAACCGAATCGCAGCGGAGGCGGACGTCATCCTCGCTGTCGGGACCCGCTTCCCAGAGACGGACAGCAGCAGCTGGGAACAAGGGGTCACATTCACCATCCCACCGACTCGCCTCATCCACCTCGACATCGATCCGTCCGAGCCGGGCCGCAACTATCCGACCATCGTGGCTGCCACTTCGGACGCGGCCCTGGGCCTGCGTGCCATCTCGGATGCCTGTGGCGAAGTTTCTCGCGAGGGCGGACACGATTGGGCACAGCTTCGTGCGGAGCGCGAGGCCTTTCTGGCGCCCAGCCGTGAGAACGCGACATCGGACGAGTTCCCACTTCTCCCGGAGCGCATCCTCGCCGACCTGCGACGGGCCATCCCCAACGCGATCCTCGTGACCGACGTTGGCTGGAACAAGAACGGCGTCGGCCAGCAGTACCCCGTCGACAGTGCCGATTCCTTCCTCACGCCAGGCGGGTTCTCGACGATGGGATTCGGACCGGCGGCCGTGCTCGGCGTCGCGTCCGCGGCAACCGGACGGCCTGCCGTCGCGCTCGTCGGCGACGGGGCATTCGGCTCGAATCCCAGCGTCGTCGCCACCGCGGTCGAGATGGGGATCGCACCGCTCTGGGTGGTGATGAACAACGCCGCGTTCGGAACGATTGCCGGCCTCCAGCGCAAGCACTACGGCACCGGCTACGGATGCGAGTTCGAGGCTGGTGGCGAGTCCTACACGCCGGACTTCGCCGCTCTGGCACGCGCGTGCGGCGCGGATGGCGTTGCGATCGAGCGCGCCGATCAGCTCGAGCCTGCGATGCGAGCCGCAACCGAATCCGGGCGTCCGACGGTCCTCGATGTGCCGATGCGCAACACGCCGGTCATGACGCCCGGCGAGTGGGACATCGAGCGCATCTACCAGGTGGCGCAATGACCGCGAGGGGCGGCGGCGCTCACCGGGGATCGGCGGCGGGCCAGGCACATCGGGCCGGGACATGGTCGACAGCCATCACAGCCACGACCGATGAACGCGTCTTCGTCCGCGGAGTGGCGTTGGACGACGCGATCGGGCGCGAGTCGTTCCCCGCGATGCTGCTGCGGCTGTGGCGCGGCGACATGGTCGGGGATGACGAGGCCGATCTCCTGGGCGCGTGTCTCGTTGCGTCCATCGACCACGGCCCGCTCTCACCGTCGGCGCTCGTCACCCGCACGATCGCATCGACCCGGGCCGCCCCGATGAGTGGCCTGGCCGGAGGGATCCTGGCGTTCGGGGATCTCCACGGGGCGGTCGTCAGCCGCGCCATGCGGATCCTGGCCAGCGCGCCAATCGAAGGAGACCTCGCCGCATGGGCCAGCGAAGTCTTCGACGAGGAGCGCGCGGCCGGGCGACGCATCCCCGGCATCGGGCATCGCTGGCATCACCACGATCAACGTGCGGAGCGCCTCCTCGAGGTTGCTGCCGCCCGATCCGACGGACGGCATGAGGCCGCGGTCCGCGCCCTCGCGACGCGCGTCAGCCAGCACGCCGGCAGTCCGGTCCCCGTCAACATCGACGGAGCGCTCGCTGTGGCGCTCACCGCGCTCAGGCTCGACCCCTCGTACGGCGACTTCCTGTTCGCCATCGCCCGAAGCTTCGGGTTGGCGGCGCACTACGTCGAGGAGCAGGCTCGCGAGCGCCCGATGCGCATGATCGACCCCACCGCCGCGCAATACGACGGGGAGCTGGTCCCCGGTCTCGAAACAGAGGAGTCAGACACATGAAGGTCCGGTTGATCTCGCCCTTCCAGGACGCCGAGCAGATCTGGATCGGCCTCGACGAGCCGGGAATGCGGCGGAAGGCCTTCAGGTTCGTGTCACCGGACATCGGCTCCGAGGAGTTCATGGCGGGGATCACGGTGTTCGAGCCCGGCGAATCGAGCTCGTATCACGTCCACGAGGAGTCCGAGGAGATCAACCTCGTGCTCGAAGGATCGGGCATCCTGGTCTCGGAGGGCGAGGAAGCCGAATTCGTCGATGGCCAGGCGATGTGGGTGCCGAAGGGCGTTCATCACCAGCACCGGAACACCGGCACCACGCCACTGAAGCTGCTCTGGGTCTACACGCCGCAGGCTCCCCTGCCACAGACGTAGGCTTCACCCGGGAGACCGGGCCGCCTCCGAGCTCCATCGGTCACCGATGCGGCGCACGCGCAACCCCATCCCGAAGCAACTCGACACCGACCGGTCGGACAGTGCCTCTCCTATCGGCCCGGCGCCACATACGCGCCCATCACGCAGCAGGAGCGCATGGGTGAAGCCGGGCGGGATGTCCTCGAGCCGATGCAGCACGACCGCGACAGCCGGGGTCGGGCCGTCCGCGATGCTGGCGAGGCTCGCGACCAGCGTCTCCCGTCCACCGATATCGAGCGAGGCCATCGGCTCGTCCAGCAGAAGCGCGTCCGGCTCGGTCACCAGCGCCCGCGCCAGCTGGATCCGGAGCTGCTCGCCGGAGGAGAACGTGGCGAACGGGCGGTCGCCGACGCCGTCCATGCCGACCTGCGCCAGCGCCGCATCGGTCCGCGACCGGCTCATCCGTTCCGGATCCACGTACCACGGGAACAGGGCGCCGGCCTGGGCGGCGTCCACGATCTGGCGCGGCGTCAGCTGCTCGGGGATCTCGTGTGCCAGGGCCGGGCTGAGGTAGCCGATGCGGGGTCGGAGCTCGGCGAGGTTCGAGCGTCCGACCCGTTCGCCGAGAATGTCGACGCGACCTCCCGACGGAACCAGGTACGTGCTGAGGATGCGGACCAGCGTCGTCTTACCGGCCCCGTTCGGCCCGAGCACGACCCACCGCTCGCCCTGGCCGATGGTCCAGTCGATGCCGTCCAGGATCGGGCGCCGGTCGCGGCGCACCACGACGCCACGGAGCCCGAAGACCGCGGTCAGAGCGTCGACACCCGCGGCGTGTGGGTCGCCTCGTACGCGTCGATCTGCGGTTCGAGGCTCAGCAGGTAGCCCAGCTCATCGGTGCCGTCGAGGATCATCCGTCGCGCGAACGCGTCGACGTGGAAGGCGATGGCAGAGCCGTCCGGCAGGCGGACTTCCTGCGCCTCGAGGTCCACGGTGACCTGGGCGTCGGGCTCGGCGTCCACGAAGTCAAACAGGCGCGAGAGCTCCTCGGGCGGCACCTCGATCGGGAGCAGACCGTTCTTCAGCGCGTTGTTGCGGAAGATGTCCGCGAAGCGGCTGCTGATCACCGCGCGGATGCCCCATGCCATGAGCGCCCACGGCGCGTGCTCGCGCGACGACCCGCAGCCGAAGTTGTCGCCGGCCAGCAGCACGTTGCGTCCCGCCATCTTCGGACGGTTGAGGACGAACTCCGGGTTCGGCGAGCCGTCGGCCAGGTACCGCCAGTCACAGAACAACTGTTCGCCCAGGCCGGCGCGATTCACCGTCTTCAGGAACCGGGCGGGAATGATCTGGTCGGTGTCGATGTCGCCGCGGTTCATCGGCACCACGGCCGAGGTGACCGAGCTGAACGGCTCGCGCGCGCTCACAGCATCGCCCTCGGATCCGACAGGCGTCCGGTCACGGCCGATGCGACCGCGGTGAGCGGTGAGGCGAGGAACGTGCGGCCGCCCTTCCCCTGGCGGCCCTCGAAGTTCCGGTTCGAGGTCGAGACGCTGTACTGGCCGGGCTGGAGCTGGTCGCCGTTCATCGCGATGCACATCGAGCACCCGGCCTCGCGCCACTCGGCGCCCGCGGCACGGAAGATCTCTGACAGGCCCTCCGACTCGGCCTGGCGCTTCACCTCGGTCGATCCGGGGACGACCATCATGCGGACGCCGTCGGCGACCTGGCGGCCGCGGAGCATGCGGGCGGCCTCCCGCAGGTCGCTGATCCGCGAGTTCGTGCACGAGCCGACGAAGACGACGTCGATCGGCCGCCCCAGGATCGGCTCACCGGGCGTCAGGGCCATGTACTCGAGCGCCGCGCGCAGGGAATCGCGCTGGGACGCATCGGTCACGCTGGCGGGATCCGGGATGCGGGACGTGATCGGGAAGCCCATGCCCGGGTTCGTGCCCCAAGTCACCATGGGCGTCAGCTCACCCGCGTCGAAGCTGATGGACCGATCGAATGCCGCTCCGTCATCCGTCGGCAGCTCGCGCCATTGGACGACGGCGTCCTCCCAGGCAGTTCCAGCGGGAGCATGCGGCCGCCCAGCAACGTACTCGAACGTTGTGTCATCCGGCGCGACGAGGCCGGCCCGCGCGCCGCCCTCGATGCTCATGTTGCAGATCGTCATGCGGCCTTCCATCCCGAGCGAGCGGATGGCCGAGCCTCGGTACTCGAACACATGGCCGTTGCCACCGGCGACGCCGATGCGCGAGAGGAGCGAGAGGATGATGTCCTTTGCGGTCACCCCGGGATGGAGCGTGCCCTCGACCCGGACCTCGAAGGTCTTCGGCCGTCGCTGGAGGAGCGTCTGGGTGGCGAGGACGTGCTCGACCTCGGTCGTGCCGATCCCGAAGGCCAGCGCACCGAAGGCTCCGTGGGTGGCGGTATGCGAGTCGCCGCACACGATCGTCATGCCCGGCTGGGTGAGCCCGAGCTCCGGACCGATGACGTGCACGATCCCCTGGTGCGGAGAGCCGATCCCGTGCAGGGGTATCCCGAACTCGCGGCAGTTCTCCTCGAGGCGGCTGACCTGACGCGCCGCGATCTCGTCGGCGATCGGCAACGAGCGGTCGGTGGTCGGGACCGAGTGGTCCACCGTCGCAACGGTCTGACCTGGACGTCGCACGCCGAGACCGCGTTCGCGAAGGCCGTCGAACGCCTGCGGGCTCGTAACTTCGTGGACGAGATGCAGGTCGATGCCGATCGCGTCGGGGGCGCCGTCGGTGCCGGTGGCAACGACGTGCTCGTCCCAGATCTTCTCGACGATCGTCCTGGGCTGCGGGCGCGTGGAATCGGAGGCCGGTGTGCTCATCGGTGCAGCCGACCCTAGCCGATGCGTCAAGGGCATGCTTTTCTCCGGTCTCGTCGCCGGACGTTCGCGTGCCTACACTGCGCAGGCATGTCCTCGCCGAACGACGCCGAACCGCACGACAACCCTGATTGGCGCGACATCCTGCTCGGGGTCCATCCGGAGGTCACGCGCCTTCGGCGCTTCTTCCGCCACATGCCGTCCGATCCGCGCTGCAAGCTCTGCCTGGCTCCCCAGGGCGGCATGGGACCGATCGTCAGCCTGTTCGGCTACGGGCGCTATCCGGCAAACCCACAGCTGTGCAACGCCTGTTTCCGTTCGGCGCAACAGCACCCGGGTGGCGCCACCATCGAGGTCACCGCGATGTTCGCCGACATTCGCGGCTCGACCGGACTTGCCGAGACGATGTCGCCCGCCGACTACTCCGCCGCCGTCTCGGAGTACGTCCGTGTTGCCAGCCGCGCGATCCGTGAGCCGGGTGGCCTCGTGGACAAGCTACTGGGGGACGGCGTGATGGCGCTGTTCATTCCCTCGTTCGTCGGTGATGACTACGTCGTCCGTGCGATCGAGGCCGGCCGCGAGATCCTGCGCCAGGTGCGCGTGCCGGTCGGGATCGGGCTCCATACGGGGCCGGCGTGGGTCGGCTTTGTCGGGGAGGGCGATGTCCTGGACTTCACCGCCCTGGGCGACGCGGTGAATGTCGCCAGCCGGCTCGGGTCGGAGGCTGCTGCCGGAGAGCTGCTCATCAGCGCGGATGCGGCGGCCGCGGCCAGATGGGATACCGCGGGGCTCCAGGCCCGTCGGCTCGACTTACGGGGCCGCAGCGAGCCCCTGGACGCTTGGTCCGAACGCATCAGCTCCATGATCGGGGCCAGCTCCGGTTCGGGCTGAGCGAGGACTGACGGTGCCACGCACGACCCTCAGGTCAGTTGGCGTGGTCGTCGCACTTGCCCTCGGCGCATGCACAACGGCGGTGCCGATCCGGTCGGGGGACGAGGCACCCAGCGTCACTCCCCTCGCGGCAGCCACGTTGGGCGCCTTCCCGGACCTATCTGCTCGTCCGTTGGACGCTGCCATCGCCGCCGAGCTCCAGGCGGCCATCGACGGGGTGGTCGCGGGCGGTGCGTCGGAGGCGATCGCCGCCAGCGTGATCGTCCCCGGGGTCGGCCGTTGGACCGGCATCGCGGGCCACGAGGCGGACGGCACCATGCTGCCACCGGAGACGCAGTTCGCGATCGCCAGCATCACGAAGACGGTCGTCGCCGCGCAGGTCCTGGCGCTTGCCGACGATGGGCTGATCGACATCGATGAGCCGATCGATCGGTACCTGCCGGCCGGCCTGGAGGTCGACACGAACGGCGCCACGGTGCGCGACATGCTCGCCATGGAGTCGGGGCTGTCACAGGTCGAGGCCAGCGCCGTCGACCTGATCCTCGATGACCTGCGCCGGACCTGGACGGCAGCGGACGTCGTGGCGCTCCTCGGCGCGCCCGACGGCCCGCCGGGCGAGATCTTCTCCTACAACAACGTGAACTACGTCCTGCTCGGCAGCGCGATCGAGGGAGTGACCGGGGTTCCGCTCGCCCAGGCCCTTCGGGACGGCGTCCTGGCCGATGACCGCCTGGATCGGCTCGTCTACCAGGGCGCCGAACCGCTCGTCGGCCCGGTCGCGCTTCCCGGGCCGTCTGAGGGCTTCCCGTCCGGATCCGAGGCGCTCGAGGTCGGTGGCGGCCTGCTCCCGGTCACCGCCGTCGTCACGGCCGCCGGCCCGGCGGGCGCAATGGCATCGGACGCCTCCTCGCTGGCGACGTGGGGGTACCTGCTGTACGGCGGCTTCGTGATCGAGCCGGACTCCCTGGCCGAGATGGTCGATGCCGACGACGGCTACGGCCTCGGCGCCAGCCGGCTCGTCGAGTCTGGCCTCGACGGCGTCGGTCATGGCGGCAGCATCCCCGGCTACCAGTCCGTGCTGTACGCGGATGCCGAGAGCGGGACGATCATCGCCGTCCTGGTGACCGGCGAGGAGTGGCCTCCGCCGGCGACGACCGGCGGAGCTCCTGCGCGCGGCGCGGTCGCCGTGACCGCCGTTTGCCAGACCTCCTAGACTCCGGCGCATGAGCGACCCCGCCGCCGCCTACGACCCGCGCGAGCACTCCCGCATCCTTCTCGACGGACCCGACCGAGCCGGCGCCCGTTCGATGCTCAAGGCCATCGGCTTCACCGACGAGGACCTGTCGAAGCCGATCGTCGGCGTCGGCACGACCTGGATCGAGACGATGCCGTGCAACTACAACCAGCGCGAGCTGGCCGAGCGGGTCAAGGCCGGCATCCGCGCCGCCGGCGGCACGCCGATGGAGTTCAACACGATCTCGGTGTCCGACGGCGTCAGCATGGGCACCGAGGGCATGAAGGCGTCGCTCATCAGCCGCGAGGTGATCGCCGATTCGATCGAGCTCGTGGCCCGCGGGCACCTGTTCGACGGCCTGGTGTGCCTGGTGGGCTGCGACAAGACGCTGCCCGGGGCGACGATGGCCCTGGCGCGTCTCGACCTGCCGGGCCTGGCCCTCTACAACGGCACGATCAACCCGGGCGTGCTGCGTGGGAAGCGCGATGTCACGGTGGTCACCGTGTTCGAGGCGATCGGGGCGTACCGCGCCGGAAAGATCACGCTCGAGGAGCTTCGCGAGGTCGAGGATGCCGCATGCCCGGGGCCCGGCGCCTGCGGCGGCCAGTTCACCGCCAACACGATGAGCACGGCCCTCGAGTTCCTCGGCATCAGCCCGGGGGCCTGAACGGTATCCCCGCCACGGATCCGGCCAAGCTCGACGCCGCGGAGCAGGCGGGGCGCCTGGTGATGGAGCTCGTGAACGGCGGGATCCGGCCGTCGCACATCATGACCCGCGCCGCTCTCGACAACGCCATCGCATCGGTGGCGGCGACCGGTGGCTCGACGAACGGCGTGCTCCACATCCTGGCCATCGCCCACGAGCTCGGAATCCCGCTCGGGCTCGATGAGTTCGACCGGATCGCCGATCGCACGCCAATCGTCGCGTCCCTCATGCCCGGCGGCCGCTTCACCGCGCTCGACATCCACGAGGCCGGCGGCGTCGGCCTCGTGGCGCGGGAGCTGCTGAAGCGCGACCTGATCGACGGCGTCGACACGCAACGTCGACGGCCGCACGCTGGCCGAGGTCGCCGGCGCGGCCGTCGAGACGATCGGCCAGGAGGTCGTGGTGTCGATCGAGCACCCCATCAAGCCGACCGGCGGCCTGGCCATCCTGCGCGGGTCGCTGGCGCCCGACGGCTGCGTCATCAAGCTGGCCGGCCACGAGACGCGGCACTTCCGCGGTCCCGCGCGCGTGTTCGACTCGGAGAACGCGTGCTACGACGCGGTGCGCGCGCAGCGCATCGGTGCCGGGGACGTGGTCGTCATTCGCTACGAGGGCCCCGTCGGAGGGCCGGGGATGCAGGAGATGCTGTCAGTAACCGCGGCCCTCGTGGGTGAAGGGCTGGGCGGGGACGTGGCGCTCCTCACCGATGGCCGCTTCAGTGGCGGCACCCACGGGCTGATGATCGGGCACGTGGCGCCCGAGGCCGCGCTGGGCGGGCCGATCGCCCTGATACGGGAAGGCGACGAGGTCGTGATCGACGTCGACAGCCGGCGCCTGGACCTGGTGGTCGAGCCCGCGGAGCTCGAGCGCCGCCGTGCCGCCTGGTCACCGCCGGAGCCGCGCTACACCGGTGGCGTGCTCGCGAAGTACGCCGCGCTGGTGTCGTCCGCGTCGGAGGGAGCCGTGACGACGGGCGTGCAGATGACAGCGAGCCTGCGAGAGCGGCTGGGCTGACATCCCGCGGCCGACCGTCGCAGCTAGGTGGCACTGCGCACCGAAGCGTGATGCCCCCGGCGCGCATCATGTCGATGTATCGCCGGAACTTCACCAGCGCCGCGTGGCGCGTGCGGTTCTATCGCCGTATCGGCATCTCCCACGCACGAAAGGCGCCCTGATGCGCCGCTCACGCTCACCAGGTGCCGATGCATCAGCAGCATGCAACCGGGCGAGCGGCTCAGGTGAACTTCCGACGATCTTTCGGTGCGTTGGTCGGGGGAGCTGCCGAAGGTCCCATTTCGCCGGGGTTGACAGCGCTGGTACGGTCCAGCCATGCGAGAAGAGCGCGGCATGAGCGCCGCCAGTTTGAGCCTGCGTCCGGCGACCGCCGGTGCGCTCGGCATGCTTCTCGTAATCGCGATTCTTCGGCTCGTCATCCTCCTTGGATGGCGGGATGGAGGACGCGCCAGGGACTAGCAAGCCCCGAACGCAGCGAACGCCACCATCCCGCCAGGCCAAGAGCCTCGGCGGGATTCTTGTTTGTCTACGAGGAATCCACACCGATGACAGCCCTCCGCCTCCCTGACGACCAGGCGACTCCGCAGCCGGAGCGCACCGTTGCCCCGCGCATCGGTGCCCGCGCCGTATGCGAGGCGCTGGTCCGCGAGGGCGCCACCACGATCTTCGGCTACCCCGGCGGCACGGTCCTGCCGATCTACGACGTGCTGCGCGAGTTCCCCCTGCGCCACATCCTCGTCCGCCACGAGCAGGGCGGGGCGCACGCGGCCGATGGCTTCAGCCGTGCGACCGGAGGGGTGGGCGTCGCCATCGCCACGAGCGGACCGGGAGCGATCAACCTCGTGACCGGCCTCGCGACCGCCATGATGGACTCGGTGCCGATGGTCGCGATCACCGGCAACGTGCCGCGCGCGCTGCTCGGCAAGGACGCGTTCCAGGAGACCGACATCGTCGGGATCGCGCTGCCGGTCACGAAGTACGCGACCGTGGTGATGGATCCCGACGAGGTCCCACTGGCCGTGGCCGAGGCGTTCGAGATCGCGCGCTCCGGCCGCCCCGGCCCGGTCCTCCTCGATTTCCCGAAGGACGTGCTCCAGCTGGAGACGACCGCCCCGCATCCGGAGCCGTACGAGCTGCGACTGCCCGGCCTGCTCCGCCCAGTTCGGGGCGACGTCCCCGAGGCGGACGAGCTCGCCGAGCTCATCGCCACCGCGGAGCGACCGCTGATCCTGGCCGGCCACGGCGTCCAGATCGCCGAGGCCACCGACCTGCTGCGCCAGGTCGCGGAGCGCTCCGAGGTGCCGGTCGCGCACACCCTGCTCGGCATCGGGAACATCGACGAGACCCATCGGCTCAGCGCGGGCTACGCCGGCATGCACGGCTGGATGCACGTCAACAAGGCGATCCAGCAGTGCGATCTTCTGATCGGGATCGGCTGCCGCTACGACGACCGGATCACGGGCAAGACCTCGACCTTTGCCCCGCAGGCAAAGATCGTCCACGTCGACGTCGATCGCTCCGAGATCGGCAAGAACGTGCGGACCGACCTCGGCATCGTCGCCGATGCGGGCGACCTGCTGGCCGCGCTCCTGACCCGCCTGCCGCAGTTCGAGCCACGCACCGCATGGCTGGAGCAGATCGCGGAGTGGCGGACGGTGAGCGAGAGCCGCTCGTGGCACGGCTCCGGTGCCTGGCGCGAAGGGCGGCTGTCGGCGGACTACGTCGTCGAGCGCATCGGCGTGGCGACCGATCACCAGGCCACCCTGGTCAGCGATGTCGGCCAGAACCAGATGTGGGCCGCGCGCTACTTCGGCTTCCGCAAGCCGTATCACCATCTCTCTTCCGGCGGGCTGGGGACGATGGGCTACGCCGTCCCGGCGGCAATGGGCGCCGCGCTCGGCACGCCGGAGCGCGAGACATGGGCGATCGTCGGGGACGGCGGGTTCCAGATGACGATGCAGGAGCTCGCCACCCTTGTGCAGGACCAGATTCCAGTCCGGATCGCGGTCCTCAACAACCATCGGCTCGGGATGATCCGGCAGTGGCAGGAGATCATCTACGACGAGAACTACCACTCGGCCGAGCTGCTGGGCCCGGACCTCGTCCGCCTGTGCGAGGCGTACGGCATCCCAGCCTGGCGAGCGACGAAGCCCGAGGACGTCGACGCCGTGATCGCGGAGGCGCGAAAGGCGCCCGGGCCGGCGCTCATCGACTTCCACCTCGACGAGGCGCAGAACGTGTACCCGATGATGCTGCCCGGCAAGGGGCTGTCCGAGATGGTCGAGGGGGGCGCCGAATGATGGCGACGGCTCCCCGCCGCCAGACCCTGCCCGCCGGCGAGCCGGATGCCGAGCATCGCCGGCATGTGGTCAGTGCGCTCGTCGTCGACCGGCCCGGCACATTGAACCGCGTGTCCGGGCTGCTGCGCGCGCGCAGCTTCAACATCGAGTCGCTTGACGGTCGGCACGACCCACGAGCCGGGCAAGTCCCGGATGACGATCGCCATCCGCGGCGACGACGGCCACCTGCGCCAGGTGCTCGCTCAGCTCGAGCGGGTCATCGACGTGCTCGAGGTCCACGACCTGACCACGATCCCGCACGTCGAGCTCGAGCTCGCGCTGGTCGAGGTCGACCCTCCCGCGGACTCAGAAGCGGAGAGCGACCTTCGGGCCGCGCTGGCCATCGCCGGCGGCGAGCCGATCCCCACCACCGACGGCACCTGGCGGGCACGGCTGACGGCGGCGCCCGTGGACATCGACCGCGCGCTCACCGCACTCCGGCCGCTGGGCCTGCGCCGCCTCGTGCGCGCGGGCGCCGTGGCCATGACCACCGCCCCCGAGCCACCCCCGACCACGAACGGAGCAAACCCGGCATGACCAAGCTCATCTACGACGCCGACATCGACTCGGCGGCGCTCGACGGCCAGACGGTGGCGGTCATCGGCTACGGCAGCCAGGGCGAGGCCCACGCGCGGAACCTGTACGAGTCGGGCGTCGACGTGGTGGTCGGCCTGCGACCGACGTCCTCATCGGCCGAGCGCGCCGGCGAAGCGGGACTGCGAGTGACCGATGCCGGCTCGGCGACCGCCGACGCCAGCGTGGTGATGATGCTCGTGCCGGACACCGCGGCGCCATCGGTCTACCACGCCGAAGTGGAGCCGAACCTGCGCGACGGGGCGCTGCTGATGTTCGCCCACGGCTTCAACATCCATTTCGGCGAGGTCGACCCGCCGGGCGGCATCGACGTCGGCATGGTCGCCCCGAAGGGTCCAGGCCATCTCGTGCGGCGCCTGTACGAGGGCGGCGGCGGGGTGCCTGCCCTCTATGCCGTGCACCGTGACGCCACCGGGACGGCCCGCGCGCGGACCCTGGCCTACGCGCGTGGCATCGGCGCGGGCCGGGCCGGCATCCTGGAGACGACCTTCGCCGAGGAGACCGAGACCGACCTGTTCGGGGAGCAGGCGGTTCTGTGCGGCGGAACGACGGCACTCGTGCAGGCCGCGTTCGAGACGCTGGTCGACGCCGGCTACCAGCCCGAGCTCGCGTATTTCGAGACGATGCACGAGCTCAAGCTGATCGTCGACCTGATGTACCAGGGCGGCCTGCAGTACATGCGCTACTCGATCAGCGACACCGCCGAGTACGGCGACTACGTCAGCGGACCGCGGATCATCAACGACGACACCCGCGCGGAGATGAAGCGGATCTTGGCCGAGATCCAGGACGGGTCGTTCGCCCGCCGCTGGATCGAGGAGGGCGGGCGCGGCGCGCCGGAGTTCAAGCGGCTGCGCGCCGAGAACGCCCATGCCCGAATCGAGCAGGTCGGCGCCGAGCTGCGCAGCCACATGGCGTTCATCAACCCGAAATCGGCGCCGGATGGATGGGCCGCCGGCGGTGAGAAGGCCGAGGTCAGCGGCGCCGAGGGGGTCGCGTAGATGCCCCGCATCCGCATCTTCGACACGACCCTGCGCGACGGCGAGCAGACGCCGGGCGCCGCATTGACCGCCGACGAGAAGGTCAGCGTCGCGAAACAGCTGGCCCGGCTCAAGGTCGACGTCATCGAGGCCGGCTTCCCGGCGGCATCCCCCGGCGAGGCGGAGGCCGTCCGCCGCATCGCCAGCGAGGTCGGCGGAGCCAAGGGCGCCCCGGCCATCGCCGCGCTGGCACGCTGCGTCCCGGCCGACGTCACCGTGGCCGCCGCGGCGCTCGAGCCGGCCCGGAAGCGCCAGCTCCATGTCTTCATCGCGACGTCCGACATCCACATCACCCACAAGCTGCGATCGACCCGCACCGAGGTCCTCGAGCGCATTCGTGCGTGTGTCGCCCAGGCGCGCGAGATGGTCGGTGCGGACCACGACGTCGAGTTCAGCGCGGAGGACGCATCTCGCACCGAGCTGCCGTTCCTGCTGGAGGCGTACGAGGCCGCCATCGCGGCCGGCGCATCGGTCATCAACGTGCCCGACACCGTCGGGTACGCCGAGCCAAAGGAGTTCGCGTCGGTCGTGAAGCAGGTCGTCAAGCTCTGCGGACGTCGGGCGATCGTGAGCACCCACTGCCACAACGACCTCGGGCTGGCCACCGCGAACACGCTGGCCGGCATCCAGGCCGGCGCCCGGCAGGTGGAGGTGACCGTCAACGGCCTGGGCGAGCGAGCGGGCAACGCCTCCCTGGAGGAGATCGTCATGACACTCCGCACGCGACCCGGCCAGTTCCGCAATGCGACGACCGGCGTCGCCACCGAGCAGCTCACGGCCAGCTCGCGCCTGGTGAGCTACCTGACCGGCATCGCGGTCCAGCCGAACAAGTCGATCGTCGGCGCGAACGCCTTCGCGCACGAGTCCGGCATCCACCAGGACGGCTTCCTGAAGAACCCCCTCACCTACGAGATCATGACGCCCGAGTCGGTGGGCCTGTCCGGCTCCACGCTGACGCTGGGCAAGCTCTCCGGCCGGGCGGGCTTCGACGAGCGGCTGCGCATGCTGGGCATCCACGTCGAGCCCGAGACCCTGGACACCCTGTACGCCGAGGCCATCGGCCTGGCGGACCAGAAGAAGCAGGTGACCGATGCGGACCTGCTCGCGCTCGCCGAGCAGCACGCCGACCCGGTTCCGCAGCTCGTCCAGATCGAGCATTGGGCGGCCGCCAGCCGGCAGGGAGAGTCGAGCTCCGGCAACGTGTCGCTGTTCTACGACGGCCGCACGTTCCGGGCCTTCGCCGGCGGCAACGGGCCGGTCGACGCGCTGCTGTCGGCGGTCGACAACGCACTCGAGCAGATCATCCAGGGCCGCCCGCAGCTGATCGACTACCAGCTGAAGAGCATCGGGCAGGGCGAGGACGCGCAGGGCGAGGCGACCGTTAAGATCGCCGCACCCACGTCCGACGGCGACGTGCCCGAGGTGTTCACGGGGCACGGGTTATCGACGAACGTGGTGGAGGCCAGCCTGCGCGCCTACCTGGCCGCGGTGAACAAGCTGATCGCCGCACACCCGATCGCCGCCGATGCGGTCGAGGCGGCTCGCCAGCGACGCGCATCGGGCGGCGAGCCCGCCAAGGCAAGGAGTGGCACGTGAGACAGCACCGGGTTGCCTACCTTCCCGGCGACGGGATCGGCCCCGAGGTCTGCGACGTCGCGTGCCGCGTCGTCGACGCCGCCGGCGCCCGGTTCGGCTTCGAGGTGAGCTGGGACGAGCAACCCGTCGGCGGCACGGCCATCGAGAGCGACGGGACGCCGCTGCCGGCGGCGACACTCGAGGCGTGCCGCGCAGCCGACGCCGTCCTGCTCGGCGCCGTCGGCGGACCTCGATGGGACGACCCGACGGCACCGACGCGTCCGGAGGACGCCCTCCTCGGCCTGCGGCGCGAGCTCGAGCTGTTCGCCAACCTGCGACCGGTGCGCGCGTACGACGCGCTCGCATCGGCCTCGCCGTTGCGGCCGGAGGTGCGGAACGGTGCCGACCTGCTGATCCTGCGCGAGCTGACCGGTGGGCTGTACTTCGGACAGCCGCAGGGCCGCTCGACCGATGACGCCGGCGTGGAGTCGGCGGTCGACACGCTGCGTTACACGCGCCCGGAGATCGAGCGCATCGTCGAGCTCGGCTTCGCGCTGGCCGAGGGCCGGCGCGGACTCCTGACAAGCGTCGACAAGGCGAACGTGTTGGCCTCGTCGAGGCTCTGGCGCCAGGTCGTGGACGAGCTCGCCCCGCGCCATCCGTCGGTCCGCGTCGAGCACGCCCTGGTCGACTCGACCGCGTATCTCGTGCTGACCCAGCCGACCCACTACGACGTCATCGTCACCGAGAACCTGTTCGGCGACATCCTGTCCGACGAGGCGGCCGCGATCAGCGGCTCGCTGGGCCTGATGGCGTCGGCGAGCCTCGGGACCAGGACGACCGAATCCGGCCGGTTCGGCATGTACGAGCCGGTCCACGGCAGCGCGCCCTCGATCGCCGGGCAGGGCGTGGCCAACCCGCTGGCCACGATCGCCAGCGCCGCGATGATGCTGCGCTGGTCGCTCGGCGAGGCGGGCGCCGCCAATGAGGTTGAGGCGGCGGTCGAGGCCGCCATCGAGGACGGGCCGCGGACCGGGGACCTGGGTGGATCGGACGGGACCGAGGCGGTCGCCGCCTTCGTGCTCGACCGCATCGGTCATGCCCTGGAGGTGCCCGCATGAGCGAGCCGGTCCTCCTGTACGACACGACCTTGCGCGACGGCACCCAGCGCGAGGGCCTCGTCCTCAGCCTGGCGGACAAGCTGAAGATCGCCCGCCGCCTGGATGACGTTGGGTTCCCGTACATCGAGGGCGGCTGGCCGGGGTCGAACCCGAAGGACGAGGAGTTCTTCGCCGCCGCCCGAGGCATGACCTTCCGGCACGCGAAGCTGGCCGCCTTCGGCTCGACACGCCACCGTGCGAACCGCGTCGAGGACGACCCGAACATCCAGGCCCTGCTGGCGGCCGAGACGCCGGTCACCACGATCTTCGGTAAGAGCTGGCTGCTCCATGTCACCGACGTGCTGGGCGCCACGCCGGAGGAGAACCTGGCAATGGTCGGCGAGTCGGTCGCCCATCTGCGTGCCGCCGGCCGCGAGGTGATCTACGACGCCGAGCATTTCTTCGACGGATTCAAGGCCGATGCGGCCTATGCCATGGCCACCCTGCGCGAGGCGGTCGCCGCCGGCGCGACGACGGTGGTTCTGTGTGACACGAACGGCGGCTGCCTCACCGACGAGGTGGCCGCGATGACGCGGGACGTGGGTGCCGAACTGGGTCGGGGCGTGACCCTCGGCATCCACGTCCACGATGACGCCGGCCTGGCCGTTGCTACCTCCCTCGGCGCGGTCCAGGCCGGTGTCACTCACGTCCAGGGCACGATCAACGGCTACGGCGAGCGCTGCGGCAACGCGAACCTCGTGACGATCTGGGCCAACCTCGCACTCAAGCTGGGGCGCGCGACCGTTCCCGCCGGCGACGACCTGTCGCACCTCCCCGAGCTGTCGCGATTCGTGGCCGAGGTCGCGAACATCGCCCCCGATGCCCACGCGCCGTACGTCGGCACCTCGGCCTTCGCTCACAAGGGCGGCGTCCACGGCGCCGCAACGGTGCGCGTGGAGCAGGCCTACCAGCACGTCGACCCGGCGCTGGTCGGGGGGATGTCGCGGCTCGTGGTCAGCGAGCTCGGCGGCAAGGCGAACGCTGGATGGCGCGTCCGCCAGCTCGGATCGGTTGCCACCGAGGGCCTCGATCCTGCGGAGCTGTCCCGGGTGGTGAAGCAGCTCGAGTCGGAAGGCGCCAGCTTCGAGGGCGCCGATGCGTCGTTCGAGCTGCTCGTTCGCCGGCGCCACGCGGACTACGTGCCTCCATTCCGGATCGTGGACTTCACCGTCGTCGTCGAGCGACGCAATGGCGCGGCGCCGAGGGCCGAGGCGAGCGTGAAGGTCGAGGTCGACGGCGAGGTGCTCCACACCGCCGCCGATGGCAACGGGCCGGTAAACGCGCTGGACCTTGCCTTACGAAAGGCACTCGGCGCCTTCTACCCGGCGCTCGACGGCGTGCATCTCGTCGACTACAAGGTGCGGATCGTCGACGGTGACGCGGCCACCGCGGCGCGCACGCGGGTGATCATCGAGACCGGCCACGAGTCCGGCACATGGATCACCGCCGGCGCCGACGCGAACATCATCGCCGCCTCGCTCGCCGCGCTCCACGACTCGCTCGAGTACGCGGTCTGGCGCCTGGACGCCCGGCCCGAACGGCGCGACGAGCGCAGCGCCGGCCATGCCACCGCCCGGCGAGCCGCCCCGGAGCCCGCGGCGGAGACGTCGTCGTGACTGCCGTCGAGCCGCGCAGCTCAGGCTCGGCCGCGGCCGCGGCCGGCATCGGCGCGTTCGCCTACTTCGAGGGCGACGTGGTGCCGATCGAGGACGCATCGGTCTCCATTGCGACCCATTCCTTCAACTACGGGACCGCCGTGTTCGAGGGCATCCGCGCCTACCTGCAGGAGGATGGCTCGACCGCCCTGCTGTTCGGTCGCGAGCACTACGAGCGGCTGCTGCGCAACGCCCGGTTGGTGCGAGCGGCGGTGCCGGAGACCGCGGAGGCGCTGGTGGAGATCACGTTCGACCTGCTGCGGCGCAACGCCCACGGCGGCGATGTCTACATCCGGCCGCTGATCTACAAGTCGGCGCCGAGCATCCGGGTGCAGCTCACCGGGCTCGACGACCGGGTCGCGATCTTCACAATGCCCCTCGGCGAGTACCTGCCCACCGGAGGCATCCGCGTCACGGTGTCGGGCTGGCAGCGGGTCCCGGACAACGCCATCCCCGCGCGGGGCAAGATCAGCGGGTCGTACGTGAACGCCGCGTTCGCCGCCGAGGATGCGCACGCCGGCGGCTACGACGACGCGATCCTGCTCACTTCGGACGGTCACGTCGCAGAGGCTTCCGCCGCGAACCTGTTCGTCGTCTTCGGCCGGGAGGTGGCCACGCCGCCGCTCGTGGACGACGTGCTGTCCGGGATCACGCGCCACGCCATCCTCCAGCTCGCTGCCGATGCCGGCTATGACGTCGTCCAGCGCCGGATCGACCGATCCGAGCTGTACCTGGCCGACGAGGTCTTCCTTACCGGCACCGGCGTGCAGGTCGCGCCGATCGCCTCGATCGACGACCGGCCCATCGGCACCGATGGGTTCCCGGTCTCTCTCGACATCCAGCGCCGCTACTTCGCGGCCGTGCGCGGGACGGACCCGCGCTACGCCTCCTGGCTCACCCCCGTTTCCTGAGGAGCTTCTCGCGATGACCCTGTCTCCGTCCGACACCCGACCCGCCTCGACCGGTGGCCTGTCCCTCGAGCGCTGGTCTGCCACGTCCGGCAGCGAGCGCGGCAGCCGCGCCAACCTCGTCGTTGCCGGCGGCGGACACCGCTGGCGCGCCAACGCTGACGGCAACGGGGCGATCGATGCGCTCATGCGCGCCGCCGACAGCGCCCTCGCGCCGCTCCTGGGCGACGGGGTGACGCTCGTCTCGTTCGACGTGCACGCCAATCGGGCGGGCCACGAGGCCCAGGCATCGGTCACGCTCAACGTCCAGCGCAGTGATCAGCCCGATGCGCCGGTCTACGCCGGCGCGGCGGTCGACGAGAACCTGCTCCAGGCGAGCGTCGTCGCTTACATCGATGCGATGAATACGCTGCTCGCCGATGAGGGCGTCGATATCGCGTCGGCTGTGCCGTCGCCCGGCGACACGGACCTCCATGAGACGGACCCCGATCACACGTCCTCCTCGAAGGACCGGATCATGTCCGCCTACAACGGCTGAAGGCTGGCCGCCGCTGCTCGTCTCTAGTCAGCGAAGTCGGGATTCTCGAACATCCGTCCGCGCGAATCCGGCGCGCGCCTTGCAATGCGTCTCTCCAACCGATGGAGGACGTCTCATGACAGATGCCAACGATCGCCGCGAGGGCGGCGCCTGGATCGGGCAACACCCGGACGAGAACACAGAGCAGGTCCGCGAGCATCTCCCAGAGGGAGCTGAACGCGTCGCGGTGACCGACAACGAGTCCGGTGCCGGCGAACGTGAGGGCGAGTGGCCCCACGGCCACCGCGAAGGCGACCGGGCCGGCGACAAAGACCTGCGCCGCGCCGGCGAGAACGGCTGACGCACGATGGACCAACGGACGGACCAGGAGCGCGAGAACGAAACCGATGACGCCACCAGCGTCACCGGGCCGAGCGGAGCGCCGCCTGACGAGGGCAAGGCCTACGACCCGGCGATGACCGACCAGGACGAGGCGAACATCCCAGCTGAATCGGACGCCGATCCGCAAGACTGACCACTCCCGCCGGGCGGCTACCATTCGGGCGTGGCCGAGCCCCAGGTTATGACCGTCAGCGGTCCCGTAAGCGTTTCCGCGCTCGGGGTCGTCGACGCGCACGACCACCTGTTCCTACGCACGCCGGCCCTGCCGGGCGACGAGTTCGACGACCTCGAGCGGTCCACCGCCGAGGCTCATGAGGGCAGAGCCAGCGGCATCGACACGCTGGTCGACATGACACCGATCGGGCTCGGCCGACGGCCGGACCTCCTGCGCGCCGTCGCTGACGCCACCGGCATGCGGATCATCGCGGCAAGCGGCTACCACCGCGACGCCCACTACCCCGGCGGGCACTGGGTCCATGACGCGTCGGTCGAGGATCTCGCCGACCGGATCGTGCGAGACCTGGAGGTCGGCATGCATCCGTCGGACTGGACCGATCCGGAGGCGCCTCCCGACCCGGCGCGGGCAGGGGCCATCAAGTCCGGCGCCTCGTATCACCACGCCAGCCCTGCCGAGCGACGCCGGCTGGAGGCCTGCGCCATCGGCAGCCGGCGGGGCGGGGTCGCGATCCTGGTCCACACCGAGATCGGGACGTTCGGCCACGAGATCGTCGACCTGCTCGAGGGATTCGGGGTGACGCCGCGTAGGATCATCCTCGCCCACCTCGACCGCAATCCCGACGCGGAGCTCCATGCGGAGATCGCCGCGCGCGGCGTCTACCTCGAGTACGACACATTGGGCCGCACGAAGTACCGACCGGACAGCGACCTGCTCGACCTCGTCGAGCGCATGGTGGGGGCCGGCCATGGGGAGCGGCTCCTGTTCGGGCAGGACATCGGCCGTCGCTCGATGCTTCGGGCATACGGCGGCGGACCGGGGCTGCGCTACCTCATGGAGCGCTTCGTCCCGCGTGTCCGGCGCCGGATCGGTGATGCGGCGACCGACGCGATCCTCCGCGCCAACCCGGCCCGCGCCTTCGCACTGGAGACACCGGCGTGACCGACCGGTACGACGTCCTGGTCGTCGGCTCGGGGTCGGCGGGATCGTCGGCGGCAATCAGCGCAGCGCGCCTGGGTGCCCGCACGCTGCTGGTGGATCGGCTGGGGTTCATGGGCGGCACGTCGACGGCGGTCCTCGACACGTTCTATGCCTTCTACACGCCCGGCGAGGGGACCCGGCGCGTGGTCGGCGGGATCGGCTGGGAGGTCGTCGAGCGCCTGACGGCCGCCGGCGTCGCGTTCGAGCGGCCGAACACGTACGGCGCTGGGACTGGCGTCACCTACGACCAGGAAGCGCTCAAGGTGCTGTGGGAGGAGCTGGCCGCCGACGCCGGGGTCGACCTGCTCCTTCACACGTGGGCCACCGGGGTGCGGGTGCAGGAGGGACGCATCGGCGCGGTGCGGCTGTGGAACAAGGGTGGAGAGCGCTGGGTCGAAGCCGATGCGGTCATCGACACCTCCGGCGATGCCGACATCTCTGCGATGGCCGGTGTTCCGCACGACAACGCGGCGCAACAGGGCAGGGTCCAGTCGCTGTCCACGCTGTTCAAGCTCGCCAACGTCGACGTGGCGCGGGCCACGTCGGTGAAGAGAGCGGAGCTCTGGGAGCGAATGCGCGAGGCAGCCGCATCCGGCGACTACGACCTGCCGCGGGTCGAGGGCTCGTGGCACCGCACGCCGTTCCCCGGAATCGTGCTGATCCACATGACGCGCGTCCCGAACGTCGACGCCACCGATCCGGAGCAGCTGACCCGGGCCGAGGTGGCCGGCCGTCGCCAGGTGAGAGAGTACGCCCGCTTCCTCCGCGACCGAGTCCCCGGGTTCGAGGACTCCGTGGTGGTGGCGACATCGCCGGCCATCGGCATCCGTGAGTCGCGTCGGGTGCACGGCGACTACATCCTGACCCGCGAGGACGTCCTGGAGGGCAGGCGCTTCGACGACGAGATAACGCTGTGCGGGGCGCCGATCGAGGACCATCACGGCGGCGGCGACACGGCGTGGCAGTACGTGGGCGAGGCGGGCGTGTACGGAATCCCATACCGCTGCCTGCTGCCCGCGGGGATCGACGGACTGCTGGTCGCGGGTCGTTGCTTCTCGTCGACCCACGACGCCCACGCCTCGGCACGGTCCATGGCGACGTGCATGGCCCTCGGCCAGGCAGCCGGGACCGCCGCGGTACTGGCGACGCGCCATGGAACCGTGCCCCGAGCGGTCAGCACGGTCTCGCTACGGAATCGCCTGCACGCCGAGGGCGCCCTGCTCGAGCCGATGCCGGTCGAGGTGCCGGCGTGAGCTCGGCGGCGGTCGGTTTGCGCGCCGGAGCGGTCGCCGATGCGATCCGCGCCCATCGCCTGATTGCCGTGCTCCGGCGCGTCGAGCCGCGGGATCGACTGCTCGCCCTGGTCGACGAGCTCGTCGACGCCGGGATTCGGGTGGTCGAGATCACCATGGACACGCCCGACGCGGCCGATGACCTGGCGGCAGTGTCCGAGCGCCTGGCCGGTCGAGGCGTGCTGATCGGCGCCGGGACAGTCCTCACCCACGACGCCCTCGTCGCCGCGCGGGCGGCAGGTGCGGACTTCGGCGTCGCCCCGGTGATGGACCAGTCTCTGCTCGAGGCAGCCCTGGGCGCCGGCCTGCCGTTCGTGCCCGGCGCGATGACCCCGACCGAGATCGCCACCGCCTGGGCGGCTGGCGCCACCTTCGTCAAGCTCTTCCCGGCATCCGTCGTGGGCCCGGGCTTCGTGCGAGAGCTGCGTGGCCCGGTTCCCGAAGTCCAGCTCATCCCGACCGGCGGCGTGGACGTCTCGAGCGCGGCCGCGTTCCTGGACGCGGGCGCGGCGGCCGTCGGGATCGGCAGCGCGATCACCAGAACGGACACGGCCAGGCGCCGTGCGATCGTTGAAGCCGTCAACGGGGTTGTCCGGTGAGCCGCTTCGATGGGCGGGTGATGCTGCTGACGGGCTCGACCGGCATGGCCGCATCGGCCGCCCGGGCGCTGGTGGCGGAGGGTGCCCGCGTCTTCGTCACATCCCGCACGCCCGAGCACGCCGCCGCGCTGGGCGAGGAGCTTGGCGGCGGCTGGATGGCCGGCGACCTATCGCGGGAGGCGGACGCGGACGCGGTCGTGGGAGCATGCGTGGCCCGGCATGGGCGCATCGACGGGCTGTACGCCGTGGCGGGCATCAGCGGGCGCCGGTTGGGCGATGGGCCGCTCCACGAGGCCACTCTGGAGGGCTGGGAGACGGTGCTGGCGACGAATCTGACCGGGCCGTTCCTGGTCGCTCGGGCGGTGGTGCGCCAGATGCTGGAGCAGGAGCCGGACTCCGACGGCTGCCGCGGCGTCCTGCTCTTCATGTCCAGCGCGCTGGCACGCCATCCGTCGCCCGAGCACTTCGACACGCACGCGTACGCGGCGAGCAAGGGGGCCATCGAGGCACTCACCCGATCGGTGGCATCGGCATACGCCAGGCACGGGATCCGCGCAAACGCCATCGCCCCCGCCCTGGTCGCCACGCCGATGAGCGAGCGCGCCCAGTCCGACCCGGCGATCCTCGCCTACCTGCGCGAGAAGCAGCCCCTGGCGCTTGGGCCGATGGACGCCGACGCGGTCACGCCGGTCGCCCTCCACCTGCTGAGCCGCGAGTCACGCATGGTCACCGGCCAGGTGATCACCGTCGATGCGGGATGGAGCGTCAGCGAGCCTGCGGCGAGCTCACAGGCGTAGGCGATACCTCCTCGACGTCGAACCGCACGTCGATGGCATAGCGCTCCGAGGCGTAGCGGGTCTCGGTCGCCTCGAGCGGCCGGCCCTGGCCGTCGACGATCACCCGGCGCTCCACGAGCACCGGGTCACCCCGCGCGACGCCGAGCAGGCGGGCGTCCTCCTTCGAGGCCGAGGCGGCGGTAACCGTGGCCGTCCCGCGGCGGAGGCTCCAGCCCGCGGCGGCGAGCATCGCGTGCAGGGAGTCGTGGCGCAGGTCCGCGGCCATGACGTCGGCGGCGACCGCGCCGATCAGCAGGGTCGTCTCCAGAGCGATCGGCTCTCCGTCGGCGCAGCGAACGCGCCGCAGGAACACGATCGGCTCCCCCTCGCGCACCTTCAGGTCGGCGGCTGCGGTCCGCCACGCCGGGCGGATCTCGCGAGCCACGATGATCGAGCTCGGCACGCGCCCACGGCGCCCCATCTCCGAGCTGAAGCTCACGAGCCGATCCGCGCGCCGGTGCGCCGGTGGCTCGGCCACGTAGCTGCCGCGGCCGGGCAGCCGCAGGACCAGCCCGTCCTCCGTCAGGCGATGCATCGCGTTGCGCGCCGTCATCCGGCTGACCCCGAACTCCGCGCACAGCTCGCTGTCGGATGGCAGGCCGTCTCCCGGACGCAACCCGGCGATCCGCTCCCGCAGGGCCTGCTCGATGGTCCGGTAGCGTGGCAGGTACGTGGCCGTCACGTCGTCACGCTCGCGGCGACCGACGCGGTCGCGCCGTGGACGGCGGCACCGATGGCCCCGGCCCACGTCCCGAGCTCAGCCGCCACGATCTCGATGGCATCCAGGTCGGTGACCCGCACCCGCGAGCGGACCTCCGCGCGGATCGGGTCGAGTAGGAGGTCGCCGGCGCCGGCCACGCCCCCGCCGATGACAACGCAGTCCGGCGTCAGCACGACGATCAGGTTGGCAATGCCGATCCCCAGCCAGTGACCGACCTCGCCGATCCCCGCCAGCGCGACGGCGTCGCCCGCCAGCGCGGCGGCCACGCCCTCCTCGGCAGTTGCGGTGCCGCAGGCGGCCGCGACCACATCGGCCCGGGCGAACGCCTCCAGGCAGCCCCGGTTGCCGCAGGTGCATGCCGGCCCGTCCGGAACCAGGGTCTGATGCCCGACCTCGCCGCCGGTCCCGGCGTGCCCGAAGTGGATCTCGCCGCCGACCGCGATAACGCCGCCCACGCCCGTTCCCAGGGCCAGCCCGACCATCGTGCTGCAGCCACGCGCGGCGCCCAGCCGCAGCTCGGCGAGCCCGAACGCCCGCGCGTCGTTGATCAGGGTGACCGGGAGTCCGAGCCGCGACCGGATTGGCCCGACCACGTCGCGCCCCTCCCAGTCGGGAGGCAGGTTCGGCAGGAACGTGGCGATCCCCGTGTCCGAGTCGAAGAGCCCCGGCAGGCCGATGCCGACCGTCGCGATACCGGGCCGGTCGGTGATCGCCCGGTTGCCGAGATCGGCCATCCGCTCGAGCACCGTGGCGGCACCGAAGGCGGCGTTGGTCACGACCTGACCTCGGTCGGCCACCGCCCATTCATCGTCGAGTCGCTCGACGACCGCCCACTTCACGTTCGTGGCGCCGAGGTCGAGGCCCAGGTGGGAGGATCGGTTCGCCGTCGCCACCACGGTCACGTTTCCTCGGTGATCCGCGTGTACGCCGCAGCCACCGCCAGGATGATTGCTCCGAACAGGATCTGGCGGACCGCCTCGGGCATCCCGAGGACGGTCAACAGGGTGGTCAGCACGGTGAGGATCAGCGCACCGACGATCGTCCCGGCGTACCCGCCCCGGCCGCCGAAGATCGACGTGCCTCCGATGACCACGGCGGCGACCGACGGCAGCAGGAAGGCGTCCACCAGGCGGCCGGTGGCGCTGCTGGTCACGCCCGCGTAGAGCAGTCCAGCGACGCCGGCGAGCAGCCCCGAGATCAGGTACAGGACGACGAGCACCCCGCCGATCCTGACGCCGGCCAGCCGGGACGCGGTCTCGTTGTCACCCACCGCATAGAGGAGACGCCCGTAGCCGAAGCGGCGAAGGCCGAACAGGATGAGCGCCGCCAGCGGAACGAACAGCAGCAGGCTGTTCGGCAGGAATCCGAACAGGGACTGGCCGCCGAGCCAGGTGATCTCGGGCGGGACGCGCGTACCGCCGGCGATGTTCGCACGGGCATAGACGTTCACCGCTCCCGAGACGACCAGGCTCATGCTGATCGTCATGATCAGCGGGTGGACACGGAAGATGCCGACGCCGATGCCGTTCACGACGCCCACCACCGCGGCGGGAATCAGGGCAAGCAGCGACGCCGGGAGCCAGCCCATGTCCGAGACCAGGGTCGCCATCACGTACGCCGTCATCGAGGCGACCACGGCGACCGAGAGGTCGATCCCGCCGGTGAGCATGGTCAGGGTCTGGCAGGCGGCGATGATCGCCAGCGGGATCGCGAAGCGCATCGTGCCCGACACCCACGACGCGGTCACGATGCCCGGCTGCACGATCTGGAGCGCGAGCACGAGCACGGCCAGCAGCAGGAACAGCGCGACCAGCGGCCGATCGCGCATCCATGCACGTGCCGTCGCCATCATCGACCGGTTGCGTGCGGTTGCGACGCCGGCGGTCATGCCACGCCCCGTCGCAGCGTCACGTACGCGCCGAGCATGACGACCACAACCATGATCACTCCCTGGATGACCGTCGAGAACGCGGGCTCGACTCCGAGGAAGAGCAGATCGGCCCGGATCAGGCCGAGGATGAAGATGCCGATGATCGGGCCGAGGAGGCCGCCGCGACCTCCGGCCAGGCTGACGCCGCCGAGGACGATGGCCGCGACGCTCAGGAGCAGGTACGGCCCGGGAATCGGTTGACCGACGCCGGTGCTCGCCGTGAGGGCGAGGCCGCCGAGGGCGGCGAAGAAGCCCGAGAAGGCGTACGAGATCACCTTCGTGCGCCCCACGTTCACGCCACTGCGGAACGCAGCCAGCTGGTTCGAGCCGATGGCATACAGGGAGAGCCCCAGGCGGGACCGCCGGAGGGGGATCCAGACGACGCCGACGATGACGAGCAGCACGACCAGCGCCCGCGGCACGAGGTCGACGATGAAACCGCCGTCGATGAGGCCATCGAGCCACTCGACGGAGTCGCCGCCCGGAGTGGCAAGCACCAGGAGGGCGGCGCCGGCCCACACGAACAGCATCGAGAGCGTGACCACGATGTCGGGGACGCGGCTGATCACCACCAGCGAGCCGTTTACGAGGCCGATCAGGATGCCGACGATGCAGGACGAAGACGACGATCGGCACCGAGAGCTCCGGCGCATTCGAGCAGAAGGAGCGCGGAGAGGACGTTGATGAGCGCGATGACCGAGCCGATCGAGAGGTCGATGCCTCCGGAGATGACGACGATCGCCTGGCCGGCGGCGGCGAAGGCCACCGGCAGGGAGGCCTTGGCGAGCGCCTCGAGCCCGTAGGCCGGTCGAAGGACCAGGGTGAAGACGAAGAGCCCGATGAAGACCACCGCGAGCCCGATCGTCCATGCATCCCCGCCCATGGCGCGGGCCAGCCGGTCGCGCCAGCTCATTCGCTCCGCGAGAGGCTCCGCGACGACCGTGGCGTCGGTGGACTCGGTCACGCCGCGTCTCCGGCAGCCACCGGCAGGCCATGAGCGGCGCGCAGGAGCGTCGGTTCGTCGGCGCGGGCAGCGGGCAGCTCGTCGACGACCCGTCCGCCGAAGATCACGATCGCTCGATCACAGACGCGCTGGATCTCCTCCAGCTCCGAGGTGAGGAGCAGCACCGCCGCGCCGGCTTCCGCCAGCTCGCGCACGAGCTCGTAGATCTCGCGCTTCGTCCCGATGTCGATTCCGCGGGTCGGGTCGTAGAAGAGGAACGTGCGCACGCCGCTCTCGAGCCAGCGGGCGATCGTGACCTTCTGCTGGTTGCCGCCGGAGAGGCGGCGCGCCTCGGATTGTGCGCGTGTGTCGATCTGGAGTCGGTCGATGGCCGCGGCGACCCGTCGCCGCTCGGCCTTCCGGTTGACCACGCCCCAGCGCCGCGCCGGAGCGATGGCGGGGAGGCCGATGTTCTCGCGCACCGACCGTTGCATGAGAAGCGCCGACGACCGATCCGCGGGCACGAGCACGATGCCGGCCCGGATCGCATCGGACGGATGTCGTAGCTGGACCGGCGCGCCATCGACGAGGAGCTCGCCCGCGCCCGGCCGAGCCTGCCCGGACAGGATGTCGAACAGCTCATCCTGGCCCTGGCCCTCGAGCGCCACGATGCCGAGAACCTCACCCGCTCGAAGGTCGAACGAGACGTCGTACAGGTTTCGCGCGGCGCCGACCTGGCGCGCCGAGAGGCGGGGCTCCCCGACCGTCAGTGCGGGTGGACCTGGTCGCTGTGGCGGTCACGGCGCCGGCGGCTGCCGCGGCCGGGCCGAGCATGAACGTGACGATCTCCTCCTCGGCTCCCGATCCGGGGGCGATGTCGACGACCCCGACCGTGCTGCCCTCGCGCAGGACGGTGGCGCGGTCACACAGGCCAGCGACCTCGAGCATGCGGTGGGAGATGAAGATCACCGAGCGGCTCGTTCCCCGGTGCTCGGCCACGACGTCGAGCACGCGGGCGGTCAGGTCAGCCGGCAGGGCCGCGGTCATCTCGTCGAGCAGCAGCACGTCCGGCTCGATCGCCAGTGCCCGGGCCAGGTCGACGACACGCAGGGTTGCCAGCGGCAGATCGCGGGCGTGGACGCGCAGGTCGAGCTTCGCGATGCCGAGATCCGCGATGCGCTCGCGGAAGCGATCGACGGGAGTCTCGGTCAGCACGAGGTTCTCGGCGACCGTCAGGTCGGGGATGATCGCCGGTTCCTGGTACACCGACACCATCCCGGTGCGGCGCGCCTCTGCCGGAGAATGGACGGCGCGTTCGCGGCCCCGCAGCACGATGGTGCCCCCGTCGGGCCGGACGGCCCCGGTGAGCACCTTGACGAGCGTGCTCTTGCCGGCGCCGTTGGCGCCCATGAGAGCGTGAATCTCGCCGGGTCGGACAGCCAGCGACGCGTCACGCAGCGCCGTCACCGCGCCGTAGCGCTTCTGGACGCCGGTGGCCTCGAGCAGGAGCTCCGTCATCGCCCTCCGTCCCGGTTGTGGATTGATGGGCGGAGGCGCCGGCACCGGGCCGGCACCCCCGCGTTCAGGTCAGGCCCCAGGCCCGTCGCAGGCGATGATCTCCTCCTTGGTGTAGTCGGTCCACCCCTCGAGGGTGTACTGCAGCGGCCAGAGCGGATCGAGGTCGGGATCGTTGGCCTCCGTGAGGCTCGCCATGCCCTCCTCGGTGTCGTTCGACCAGATCTGCGGCTCGGTGAGCGTGATCCGCTCGGCCGGCTCCTCGCCGTTGAGGACCTGCAGGGCCAGCGTGACGCCGGCGCCGCCGACCGCGGCGGAGTTCGTGACGGCCGCGCCGACGAGGCCTTCGACCTCCAGGAGCTGCTGCACGAAGCCGGCGTTGTCGGCTCCGACGATCGGGACGAGCTCGACATCGGCCTCGGTCATGGCGTCGACGATCACGTTGTCGATGCCCGAGGTCCAGATGCCGTCAAAGTTGTCGCCGGTGGCCAGGAAGTCGACGAACTGCTGCTTGCCCTTGGCCTGGTCCCAGTCGGTGTGGACCTCGAACACGACGGTGATCCCGGGATTCTCGTCCAGCGCGCGCTGGAAGCCCGCGTCACGGTCGTCGTCCGCCGCCGCCCCGGCGATGCCGCGCATGTACACGACGTCACCCTCGCCGCCCAGCTGGTCGAACAGCCAGGACGCGCCCAGGTAGGCGTACTCTTCCTGGTCGTTGCTCACGACGTAGGTGCTCTCCTCCGTCACGGCCTGGTCGACTGCCACGACGGTGATGCCCGCCTCCTGCGCCTCGGTCAGCGCGTCGTTGATGGCCTCCCGGTCGGCGGGGTTCACGACGATTGCGTCAACACCCTCGGCGATGAGGTTGCGGAGGTCCTCGAGCTGACCGGCAGCATCCGTGTCCCGATGGTTGACAGTGAGCGAGGAAACCTCACCCGATACCAGGGCCTGCGCGTTGATGGAGCAGATCATCTCCTCGCGCCAGCCGTTGCCTGTCAGCGTGTTCGACACGCCGATGGTGTAGCTGCCTTCTCCACCGCCGCTTGCGCCCGGCGACCCGTCGCCGCCGCTGGTGCAGCCTGCGATGACGGCGATGACGGCGAAGCCCGCCACAAGCGTCCTGCTGCGCTTCAATGCATTCATTCCGTTCCTGACTCCTCTACTCCGTGGTCGTGCCCCGCCTCGGGGCCTCTGTCCGCTGCGCCCGCATGAGCCGCAGGGCATGGGTTCGCCTTCGTCATTCACCTCCTGATCGCTGGTCGATCGCACGGGCGATGCGCCGGGCATGCTCTCGATAGGCCTGGTCGAACAGTTCGCGGGACCGATCCTCCCCCACCACCGACGATCGGGTGATGACCGGAGGCATGGCGCCGCGCTCCACAAGGAGCTCGGCGACCCGCACCTTGATTGCGTTCACGATGGCCACCGCGGTGACCGTGGACCCCGGACCGACCGGAGTGTCGAGCCCGTCGATCTCGCACAGGGCGTCGGCGTGGGGCGTGCACAGGTCGATGACGAGGTCCGCCTCGTCCAGCAGCCGCGCACCGAGCTCGGGCGGTGGCTCGCCTGACATCGATTGGGCAACCGACGTGACGGCGACCACCCGGAGACCACGCGCCCGCGCGCCGCGTGCCATCTCGACCGGCACGGCCGTCAGGCCGGAGGCGGAGAACACGATCATCACGTCGCCATCACCGAAGCTGAAGTTGTCGAGGATGACCTCCGCCAGCCCTGGCGTGCGCTCGATGAACATCGCCTGTCGCTGCCCATTGGCTCCCACGACCTGCGTGTGGAACGTCATCGACAGCTCGACGATCGGATTCCAGCCCGGGTAGGAGCCGTAGCGCGGGAACATCTCCTCGACCGGGATGCGCGAGTGCCCGGTGCCGAACAGGTGGACCAGACCGCCGCCGCCGATCGCATCCGCGCACCAAGCGGCCGCACGCTCGATCGGCTCGGCCTGCGTGGCTGCCAGGCGCTCGAGCAGCGCCGATGCCTCGGCGACCCAGCGCATGTGGACGGTGCGGCTGCCATCACGCTCAGTACGAACCCCCATCGCCGGATGCCGCAGTGACCGGGGCCGACCCGGCGCGTCGTCCTCGGAAGTCGTCGAGGATCGGCTTGGTCTGGGTCGCCCCGATGCGGGTCACGCCCAGATTCATCACCGCGAGCAGGTCGTCGAGGGTTCGAACGCCGCCGGCGGCCTTGATCTGGACGGATGGCGACGTGACGCGCCGCATCAGCTCGAGGTCCTCGTGGGTCGCACCGCCCGGCGCGTACCCGGTGGACGTCTTGACGAAGTCCGCGCCGGCGGCCTCGGCCAGCCGAGAGGCGCGCTCCTTCTCGTCATCGGTCAGGTAGGCGTTCTCGAGGATGACCTTCACGATGGCGCCCGCCTCGTGGGCGACGGCGACGACCGCCGCGATGTCGTCGCGGACATCCTGGTCGCGGCCGGAACGCAGCGCGCCGATCGGGATGACCATGTCGAGCTCGGTGGCACCGTTGCGCAGCGCGTCGCCGGCCTCGAAGACCTTGGTTGCGGTCGTGGACGAGCCGTGCGGAAAGCCGACCACGGTGCCGACGGCGACCTCGGTCCCGTCGAGGATCGCCACGGCGCGCTTGACATCCACCGGGCGCACGCATACCGACGCGACGTCGTACTCCGCCGCCAGCCGGCAGCCGGCCTCGATGAACGCGTCGTCGAGCTCCGGCTTCAGCAGCGAGTGGTCGATCGTCTTGGCGAGCTGCCGCTCGGTGACGGTCTCGACGGTGAAGGTCATCGGCACGCTCACTTGATGTACGGCCGGAGGATGTCGCGGGCCAGCAGGAAGCCGCGCTTGACGAGGTCGTCGGTGCCCTCGAAGTCGCGGTCCTCGTGCTCGATGATGATGTCGCCGTCGTAGCCGGCCCGCCACAGGGCTGCGAAGATCCGGCCCCAGTTCGCCTCGCCCAGCCCCGGCAGGCGCGGGATCTGCCAGCCGATGCCGCCGGACAGGGTGCCCCGCTCGTAGAGGCCATCGCGGTCGATCTCGACGTCCTTGGCCTGGACGTGGAGGATGTGCGGCCCGAACTCGCGGATGAAGCGCTCCTGGTCGATCATCAGCCACACGAGGTGGGAGGGGTCGTAGTTGAGCCCGACGGTGTCTCCCCACTCCTCGATGATGCGGCGCCAGATGTACGGGCGACCAGGCGATGTTGTTCCCGGCCGGCCACTCGTCGTGGCTGAAGATCATCGGGCAGTTCTCGATCGTGATCCTCACGCCGTGGTCCTTCGCATGCGCCACGATCGGCGGCCAGATCTCGAGCGCCCGTTCCCAGTTGGCATCGACGTGCAACGCTGAGTCGCCGCCCATGAAGGTGTTGAAGAACGGCACGCTCCATCTTCTCGCAGGCCTCGATCACGAGCTTCTGATGGGCGATCGCCGCGTCGCGGACCTCGGCGTCGGGGTGCATCGGGTTCGGGTAGAAGCCGAGTCCGGAGATGGCTCAGGCCGTGCGAGGCGACCTCGTCCACGATCTCGGTGGCCCGGCTCTCGCTCAGGTCGGTCGACGTCGATATGACTACGTGCCCGCGTAGCGCCGCGCCGATCCGGTAGACGGCGGCCAGCAGGCGATCTCGAGGCTCTCGAAGCCGCTCGCGCCGGCCCAGTCGGCGACGTCCTCGAGCGCGAGTGTCAGGGAACGGTGCGGTCAGGAAGCCGAGCTTCATCCAGCGGACCCTCCGGCGGCGATGGACGTTGGGACGCTGCCTCGCGCGCCACCTTCGTCCAGCGGCCATCGCGGGCGCTTGCCGCCACGGCATCGCCGACGAGCATCTCGTCGTGGCCGTCGGCGAACGTCGGGTACGCGGGGCGCTCGGCTGGGCGCCGCTGCCGCGACCTCGGCGTAGATGGCCGCGAACAGGGCGCGGAACGTATCGGCGAAGCCCTCGACGTGCCCACCCGGGCAGGAACGCGGCGGCCTGACCGGTCGCGCCCATGAGGGCCGGATTGCGGATGAGGATCTCGTTCGGCGCCTCGCGGTGACCGATCCACAGCTGGTCCGGCTGCTCGGAGTCCCAGGACAGAGCGACCGGTCGAGCCGTCGATCTCGTACTCGAGCGAGTTCTTGCGGCCCGCGCTCAGCTGGCTGATGGCGACCGTGCCGCGCGCTCCGTTCTCGAAGCGCAGCAGGATGACGGCGGTGTCCTCGGTGCCGATCTCGCGGTCCACGGTGTCCGCAGAGCGCTCGGTGGAGAACGTCTCGACGGGCCCGGTCGGCTGCTGGCGGGTCGGGATGAACGTCGCCAGGTCGGCCAGGACCTCGGTGATCGCGCAGGCCCGTGGTGAAGGCGATCAGGTCCAGCCAATGCGAGCCGATGTCGCCCACAGCCCGCAGCGCGCCCCCGAGCTGCGGCTCGAGGCGCCAGTTCCAATCGGTCTCGAGGAGGAGCCAGTCCTGGAAGTAGTGGCCGCTCACGAGCCGCACGTCGCCGATGGAGCCGCGGCGCACGAGCTCGTGAACGTGCTGGTTGAGCGGATAGAAGCGGATGTTGAAGTTCACCGCGCTGACGCGTCCGCTGTCGGCGGCGAGCCGCGACCAGCTCGGCCGACTCGTCCGAGGTCATCGCCAGCGGCTTCTCGCACACCACGTGGCGGCCGGCGGCGAGGATCTCCCTGACCTGCGGGTGGTGGAGGTGGTTGGGCGAGGTGACGTGGACGACCTCGACGCGATCGTCGGCGAGGACGTCGTCGAGGGTGCGGTACGCCTGCGGGACGCCGAGGCGCTCGGCGCTCGCCGCACCGCGCTCAGGGCGTGGATCCCAGGAGGCCGTGGACCTGCACGCCGTGGCGTCGCAGGGCCTCGATATGGACCGTGCCGATGAAGCCGCTGCCGATGACCGCGGCCCCGATCTCGCTCGGTCGCCTCATGCGGCGCGCGACCGGCTGTCTAGACCGCTGGCTGGTGAGGGACGCTCGCGGCCGAGTCCGCTGCGTGGCAATTGCACGTCTCGATGGTACTTTGGCCTGTCAAGTGCAAAAGTTCGCCGATGGGCGACGGTAGGCCGTATGATCGAGGCGTGGATGCCCGCGATTCGACCCCGGGACCGCTGGAGCGCCGGCGGACGAGACGCTCGACGCGCTCGTCTCGATCCTCGACGAGATCCGCTCGGCCGGCTCCCGGTCGCGGTCTGAGCTCGCGGCGCGGACTGGCCTGGGCCGCAGCATCGTCGCTCAGCGGGTGGCCGAGCTGCTCGAGCTCGGGCTGGTCAGCGAGGGCGACATTGGGCCGAGCACGGGCGGCCGGCCGCCCCGGCGCATCACGTTCCGCGCCGATGCGGGCCACCTCCTCGTGGCTGACCTCGGCGCGACGAGCATCGACGTCGCGATCACCGACCTCGACGGGCGGATCCTCGGCCACCGCGACGAGCCAGCGGACGTGTCTGCCGGGCCGGAGCGCTGCCTGACGCGGATCGAGGAGCTCTTCGGCGAGCTGACCGGAGCGACGCGCGACCTGCCCGGCACGCTGTGGGGCGTCGGCATCGGCGTGCCCGGGTCCGGTCGAGTTCCGCTCTGGCCGCCCAGTGTCGCCACCGATCATGCCGGGCTGGGACGGCTACCCGGTCCGGGAGCGCTTCGCCGACCGCTACGGCGCGCCGGTGTGGGTCGACAACGACGTCAACATCCTCGCGCTGGGCGAGTGGCGTTCCGGGCATCGCCGTGGGCCATGACAACGTCGTCGTCGTCAAGATCGGCACGGGCATCGGCGCCGGCATCATCTCCAACGGGCGGCATCCACCGCGGCGCGCAGGGCGCCGCCGGCGACGTAGGTCACATCCAGGTCGTCGACGCCGCCTCGATCGTCTGCCGCTGCGGCAACGTCGGCTGCCTCGAGGCTCTCGCCGGCGGCGCGCGCGCTGGCGCGCGACGGCGAGGCGGCCGCGCGGTCAGGGCCGCAGCGAGCGGCTGCGCGCGGCTCTCGACCAGCACGGCCGCGTGACCGCCGAGGACGTGGCGCGGGCGGCCTCGTTCGGCGACCCGCTGGCGGTCGCGCTCCTCCAGGCCGCCGGCCATCGGGTCGGCCTGCATGCTGGCCAGCGTCGTGAACTTCTTCAACCCGTCGCTGATCGTCGTCGGCGGCGGCGTGGCGCAGAGCGGCGACCAGCTCCTGGCCGCGATCCGCGAGACGGTCTATCGCCGCTCCCTGCCGCTCGCCACGCGCGACCTGTCGTCCAGCGCTCGTCGCTCGGCGCGCTGGCCGGGCGTGGTCGGCGCGTCGGCGATGGTCGTCGGACCAGCTCTTCGCGCGCGACTCGTGGCCGCTGGCTGGCAGCCGGCGGCCCGCCGGAGCCCGCCGTGCCGCGGCTGGCTGGCTGAGCTCAGCCCGCTGACGGCACGACGTCGGCGAAGTCGCCCGCTCGCGGGGTCCTTGAGGATCATCTTCTCGCGGCCGTCGGGCAGCACCTCGCGCTTGATGACGACCTTGCCGTCGTACTCGTCGTGCGCGCCGGCGATCCGCGGCGTCTCGCCGCCGCGCCACTCGAACAGCTCGACCGGCTCCCATGCCGGCTCTTCGCCGATCGGTAGCAGGCGTCCATCACCGCGTTGACGACGTAGCCGTCGTAGAGCGTCTCCTGCGGGTCGCGCCCGGCGTCGATCGCGTCGAACATGTCGCTGAACATGTCCACGTAGCCGAGCTCGACTACCTCGTCGCCGACCGGGAAGAGCCAGCCGGCGCTCGTCTCCGCCTTCTCGGCCACGTAGCCGCCGGAGCCGCCGGTGGTGAACATCTCGAAGCCGGTGCGCAGGAAGTGGTTCAGCCAGATCGTGCCGTGCGTGCCGGCCACCTCATCGCGCAGGTCCATCCCGCCGCGGAACGTCCATGAGACCTCGAACTGCCCGATGGCGCCGGACTCGAAGCGGATGAGGGCGATGGCGTTGTCCTCGTCATCGATCGGATGCACCAGGGTGTCGGTGTGGCACAGCACCTCGAGCGGCCGATTCCCCTTGCCGACGAAGCTGCGGATGATCTCGATGCAGTGGCAGCCGAGGTCGATGATCGCGCCCGCCGCCGGTCAGCCGGCCATCCCAGAACCACGCCGAGTGCGGTCCGGGATGCGTCTCGCGCGAGCGGACCCAGGTGACGTCGCCGACGGCGCCGCCCTGCACCGCCGCGATCGCCTTCAGGGACTTCGGCGTGTAGCACAGGTCCTCGAGGTAGCCACCGAAGACGCCGGCGCGCTCGACGCTCTCCAGGATCTGCCGCGCCTCCTCCGCGTTGCGCCCGAGCGGCTTCGTCACCAGCACCGCCTTGCCGGCCGCCGCGGCCGCCGCCACCGCCTCGACGTGGAGGAAGTTCGGGACGCCGACCACCACGACGTCGGTCTCCGGATGATCGGATGGCCGCCTCGATGCTCGTCGTGTGCTCCGGGATCCCCCACCGTTCGCTGAACGCCGCGCCACGCTCCTCGGAACGCGAGTACACGACCCGCACCCGGTCGCGCCCGCGCTGGCCGTGCAGCGTCATCGTGTAGAAGTCGCCGATCAGGCCGGTTCCCAGCATCGTGATCTGGTGGGCGCGCATCGCTCCGGGTCCTCCGGTGGTGACGGGTGGTGGGCCACCGATTCTAGCCACGTCGGACGGTCGGCCCTCCCGGCCCGACTGTCAGGACACCCGGTGGCCGTTGCGCGACGCTGGCGGTCGGGTTCGTCGAATCTGTCGAACCGGCACGACCCCCGCCCATGCGCGTCCGGGCTGGACGCGCGATGATGGCGAGGCACACCCCGGAGGTCCCGTTGCCCGACCGCATCAACTGGCTCCTGTTCCTGCTCCTTGGCTTCTTCTGGGGCAGCAGCTACATCTTCATCAAGATCGGGGTCGACGGCGGCCTGACGCCCTTCACGCTCGTCAGCATCCGCCTGCTCATCGGCCTGGCGCTGCTCGCGACGGTCGTCGCGGTTGCCCGCGAGCCCCTGCCCGCGGCGGACGGATGTACGGCCACCTCGCCGTGCTGGGCGCCTTCAGCGTCGCCATCCCGTTCACCCTCATCACCTGGGCTGAGCGCAGCGTCGACTCTACGATCGCCGCGACCATCACCTCCGCGGTGCCGCTGTTCGTGATCGTCCTCGCCGCCTTCGCGCTGCGCGATGAGCCGATCACGCTGAACAAGCTGGTCGGAGTCGCCATCGGCCTCGTTGGCGTTGCGATCCTCGTCGGCTTCGACCCCGCGGCGTTGACCGGCGGCAGCCTGTCGGCCGAGCTGGCGCTGGTTGGCGCGACGGCCTCGTACGCCATCGGCGGCGTCTACGCCCGGCGCATGGTCCACGGTCTGCGGCCGATGATTCCCGCCATGTTCCAGGTCGCCTTCGGGTTGTTGATGGTCACCGTCCTTGCCTTCATCTTCGAGCAGCCACTCGAGGCTCCGATCACGCTCGAGACCGGCTTCGCTGTGGTCTGGCTGGGGCTGTTGGGCTCCGGCCTGGCGTATCTCGTCTTCTTCCGTCTGCTCCGCGCGTGGGGCGCGACCCGGACCTCCCTCGTCGCGTACCTCCTGCCGATCGTGGGCATCGCGCTGGGCGCCCTGGTGCTCAACGAAGCGGTGGACACTCGCCTGCTGATCGGCACGGCGCTCATCATCGCCGGAATCGGCGTGGTGAACTCGCGCTTCGGCTCACGACCCCTGTTCGACCGTCGGAACTCAGAGGGCCTCGAGCCTTCCTGACCCTCAGGCGGCGCGCTCGGGGAGCCGCTCCAGGCGAGCGGCGGCATCTGCAAGGGTCTCCGCGCGCTTCGGGAACGCGAACCGGATCTTCGTGCGACCGAGCTCGGGACGCGAGTAGAACGACGACCCGGGCACGGTGGCGAGGCCGGGGTCGACCACAAGGCGGCGCGCGAAGGTGACGTCGTCTTCGTCCGTTACCGCACCGATGTCGGCCATCACGTAATACGCCCCGTCCGGCACGAACGGGCGCAGCGAAGTTCCCGCCAGCGCCTTCAGCAGCAGCTCCCGCCGTTGGCGGTAGCCGGCGGCGAGGTCGACGTAGTAGTCGTCGGGCAGGGACAGCGCCACGGTCCCGGCGGCCTGCAGCGGCGCGGCGGCACCGACGGTGAGGAAGTCGTGGACCTTGCGGATGCCGGCGGTCAGCGGCGGCGGCGCGATGATCCACCCCACTCGCCACCCGGTGACCGAGTACGTCTTCGAGAGCGAGTTGATCGCAACGGTGCGCTCCGCCATGCCCGCCAGCGTGGCGAGCGGAACGTGCTCGCCGGAGTACACGATGTGCTCGTAGATGTCGTCGGTGAACGCGACCGCATCATGCTCGACGCATAGCTCGGCGATCAGCTCCAGCTCGGAACGCGAGAAGACCTTGCCGGTCGGGTTGTGCGGCGAGTTCAGCACCAGGCCGCGGGTGCGCGGACCGAAGGCCGCGCGCAGCTCGTCGGGGTCGATCGACCAGTCCGGCTCGTGCAGGGTGACGTAGCGCGGAACGGCGCCGGACAGGATCGCATCGGGCCCGTAGTTCTCGTAGAAGGGCTCGAAGACCACGACCTCGTCGCCGGGGTCGAGGATCGCCATCATCGCCGCGATCATCCCTTCCGTCGCGCCGCACACCACGGTCACATCGGTCTCGGCGTCGACGCTCCAGGCGGGGTAGTGGCGCGTCGTCTTCGCGGCGATCGCCTCCCGGAAATCGCGGGCGCCCCAGGTGATGGCGTACTGGTTGATGTCCGCGTCGATGGCGCGTCTTGGCGGCCTCCTTCAGTTCGGTGGGCGCCGCGAAATCGGGGAAGCCCTGGGCAAGGTTGACCGCGCCGTGCGCCATCGCGAGGCGCGTCATCTCACGGATCACCGACTCGGTGAAGGTCGCCGCCTTGCGAGAGATCTGCGTCATCGGTCGCTCAGCCGGCAGTGATGAGGACGACGTTGCCGTCGGGGTCGTCGACCATCCCCGCGTATGGCCCCTCGGTCTGCTTCGGCGCCATCCGACCGGAGTACCCGGCCGCGGTGAGCTCGGCGTACTTCGCGTCGACCGCGTCGGCATCGGCGAGGAAGAACTCGAGAAGGATCCCGTAGCCGCCCTCGACCGGCCGATGGGCAGGATCGTGGCGATCGGTCCAGACGGTGTCCCAGAACAGCGTCACGCCGCTTTCCATGCGGTGCTCGACGAACCGCCTCGCGTCCGCGTCGGCGGGTAGTTCGAGACCGAGGCGTCGGTAGAACGCAAGCGACGCGGTCATGTCGCGGACGACGAGGCCGATCATGCTCACCTGGATCGTCATGCGGTCACGATACCGCGGGCGGCGCCGGCGACGACTCGGCCGCATCGGCGGAGCTGGCGTGTGCGAACTCGGCGCCGATCAGGACAACGACACTGGCCAGGTAAAGGAACACCACGAACGTGATCCCCGTCGAGACCGACGCGAAGGCCGTGCTGTAGTTCGCGAAGTTCGTCACATAGAGCGTGAAACCGAACCTGAGGATGGTCCACAGGATCGTGGCCATCACCGCGCCCGGCAGCACCTGGCCCCAGCCGACAGGTCGCGTGGGCACGACCCGGTAGATCACCCAGAAGGCGACGAACGTCAGGAGGAGGGGCACGACCAGGCCGATCGCCGACAGGATGAAGCCCCCGGTAGGCCCCTCGTCCAGCGAGTCGGCCGCAATGCGCTGGAGCGCCCCGGTGATGATCCCGATGACCACCGCGCCAACAGCGAGTGCGCCGGTCAGGACCATGAGCAGCAATCCGCGCAGCATGTCCCAGAACAGGAGGCGCGGTGGCTCGACATCGAAGACGCGCGCCACGCCCCGCGTGAGGGATGAGAAGAGTCCGAGAGCGCCGAACAGCAGGAAGCCGATGCTGACGGCCGTCATGCTGCCCCGCGCCTCGAGCGTCGCGTCGATGATGTCGGCGATGGCCTGGGTGTCGAGTGGGGAACCCTCCTCGATCCGCTCGATCAGGAACTCCCGCGCCGCCCCCTCCCCGAAGAGCGTCGAGAGCAGGACGATCGCCAACACGAGGACCTGGAAGATGGAGAGCACCGCGAAGTAGGCCATGCTGCCGGCGTACTGGAGCGTGTCGTGCGCGAAGAAGCCGACGACGGCATTCCGCGTGACGCGAGTCCAGCGCCGTCGAAGGCTCCAGGCGTCCACTGCCCGGACCAGACCTTCGACTCGTTCGAGCATCTCGTTCCTTCCGCTAGCCGTCGGTCGGTTGCTCCGGACGGAGCTCCCTGCGAGCCGCGTCGAGCGCACCGTTGCGCTCCGCCACCAGCAGTACGTGCAATGTTCCCCGGCGGCACAGTACACGGCAGATCGCCGCGTGCGCGATGGGTTCATCGTGCGGAATCGATGGTGTACCGTTGGTCGCCGACCGGGGGAACCGATCGAATGGCCGGAGGTACTCGAGCCGTGGATCTATTCGCCGCACTTCTCGTCGCGTTATTCGGGCTCGTGGCCCTGCTCGCGGGCTATCGCCTGTTCCGGATGCTCCTTCCCCTGTTCGGCTTCATGATCGGCTTCTTCGCCGGGGCCGGGTTCATCGCCAACTGGCTCGGGGAGGGATTCCTCACGGGGATCCTGGGCATCGTGCTCGGACTCGCCCTCGGCATCGGCGCCGCCTTCATCGCGTACGCCTGGTGGTGGATCGGCGTGGTGATCGCCATCAGCGGCCTCGGCTTCCTGCTCGGCTACGCGATCCTTCCGGCATTCGGGCTGGACACCGAATTCCTGGCCGTTCTCCTCGGTCTCGCCGCCGGAGCCGTGTTCGCGATCGGCGCGATCGTGCTGCACCTGCCGCGCGCGATCATCATCGTGCTCACGTCCCTGTGGGGAGCCGCGGGCGTCATCGGCGGAGTCCTGATCCTGTTCAACCAGGTCGAGCCGGACAGCCTCTATTCCGGGGCTGTGCAGATCGCCATCAGCACGTCCTTCCTGTGGACGGTCGTCTGGATCGCACTGGCCGTCGTGGGCATGGGCATCCAGTGGTTCACGGCGCCGGAGTACGAGCTCTTCCCGGTCGGCGACGACTATGCCGGTGAACCGGCCCCGCCGCCCCCGCCGATGACCCGGGACGGGGTCTGAGGACAGCGGTCGGTTGCTCCATGCGGGTGTGAATCGGGCGGGCATGGTATGGCCGATCGAGCCGTGGGGCGGATACCCGAGTTGATCGCCGCCTGAGGCTAACCCCGCAAGAAGTCGAGCACCTCGCGGTCGAAGGCGACCTGCTTCTCCCACATCGGGACGTGGCCGGCGCCGCGGATGATCACCAGCCGCGCGCCGGGCACGGCGGCAGCGATCTGCCTGCCGATGCGCGGGTTGCAGATGCGATCGTGCTCTCCCCACACGACGAGCGTCGGCGCCGCGATGGCGGGCAGCTTGTGACGCCAGTCCTTGCGCAGGACCTCGGCGGTGGCACGGGCCATCCGCAGGGGGCCTGAGCGGACCACGTCGCGCAGAAGGGTCGGGAGGAGCGTCGGCGAGGTCCACGGCAGCGTCCGCAGGGGACCGGTGACCCGGTGCCGCCACGTCGGGTCGAGTGACAGGAACCCGGCATCGACCAGCACGAGCCGATCGACGCACTCGGGATGATCGGCGGCGAGCCCGCCGGCCACCAGGCCGCCCATGGAATGGCCCATGACGTTGGCCCGCTCGATGCCCAGCTCGCCCAGGAGCGCGGCAACCTGGGCGGGAACCTCGTCGAGAATGAGCCGCGCGTCCGGATGGCTCGAGCCGAATCCCGGCAGGTCGATGGCCGTTACCCGGAACGCGCCGGAGAGCGCGGGCAGGTTCCGCTTCCACCATGCGTCCGAGCCGGCGAGGCCGTGAAGCAAGACGAGCGGCGGACCATCCACCCCGGCCTGCGAAGCCACGACCGGCCCGTGGTGGGGCGGGCTCACGGCACGACGGCCGATGCGGCGCATCCCGCCCCCACCGGATCGGTTCGCCCACGACTAGCCCTCCGCGGGATTCAGGAAGACACGCGCCCGGCCGGGGGCCGTCGGATCGTCGACGATCGGCCGATCGGCCATCCAGCTCCGGACGACGTTCGCCAGCTGCTCGGGATGCGAGTAGTTGATCGCGTGCGCGGCGCCGTGGATGGTCACTCCCGTGATGTGGGGCAGGCCGGTGGCTCGTCGCTTGACCCACCGCTGGCTGACGAACGGGTCGCGACTGCCCAGCACGACCAGCGTCGGGAGGGTCAGCTCGGCGATCCGCTCGGTCGTCGGATACGCCAGCATCGAGCGGATGAGGTTGAACACCGCGACCGGGCCATAGGCCAGGTAGTCCGTGACGACGAACTTGCCCATGCCGGGCGGCTCGCGCAGGGTGTCCACGACGAGCTGCGAGAGGCCCTTGGGGAGGGGCTGGTTGTAGAGCCCACCGGCGGGCGACACGAGGATGGCCCGCTCGGCGCGGTCCGGGAAGTGGTCGATGAACTCGCCGATGATCGGACAGCCGAGCGAATTCCCGAGCAGCGTCGCGCGCTCGACGCCAACCGCGTCCATGAACCGCGCCAGGGCGTCGGCAAGCTGCGGGATGTCGAAGGGACGCGGCGGGCGTTCGCTGCGGCCGAAGCCCGGCAGGTCGGGTACATAGGTCCGGAACTCGGGCGCCAGCCGCCACGCGGCCGGCATGAGGTATCGGCCAGAGATGGCGAAGCCGTGGACGTGAATCAGCACGGGAGCGTCCGCCGGCGGCGGTGACTCGGCGTTCGTCCGATAGAGCAGGCGCCGACCGTCGAGGTCGAGCCACGATTCGCGGAGGCTGGTGGGGTCACCTTTCATCTTGCGAGCCTAGCGGATCGGCGATGAGATGCGATACCACTTCGCCTGCGACGTGGCTGGGGAGGAAAGCGTGAACCTCGGTCCGCCTCAAGCGGACTCGGCGGCGCGTTTCATGCCCTGCGCCTCCATGGTCATGTAGCGGTTGGTCAGGCCCTTGAAGAAGCGGGCCACCACAACCAGCGGGCCGCCCATCTCCAGCGTCAGGGTCAGGCGGGATCGGCCTTCCTCCAGCGCCTCGACACGATGGCCCGCGACGCTGGTGACGCCGCCGGACTTCTGGCGGAACTCGAAGAAGGAGGGCGCATCCCAGACGGTGACCTCCCACGTTCCCTCGCCGCAGCTTGGGTTGCTTGAGGCGGACGCGGCTGCCTTCACCCACCGGAGCGGGCGTGAGCAGCTCGACCGACGTCGACCGTCTCGATCCGCTGCGGCCACGCTTCGAGATCGCTGAGCACGTCCCACACGCGCTGCGGCGGCGCGTCGATGTCGATGGATTGCTCAAAGCGCATGGCGGACCGTCACTACCCGTTGTGATGTCGGCGAATGTTGGCTGGGGAGGAAGGATTCGAACCTTCGGTCTCCTGATCCAGAGTCAGGCGCCTTACCGCTTGGCCACTCCCCAGCGAGCGAGAGCGCGGGCCGCTCATCGGTGCGGCGCCGATTGTAGCCGAGGGCCGTGAACGCCCACAAACCCGACTCAGGCGGACGTGGCAACCGGACGGGCAAAGGAAGCGCGTGCGGCTTCGACGATCGGCCGGGTCGCGCAGCCGTCGAGGTGGTCGTTCACCAGGCCCATGGCCTCCATGAACGAGTACACCGTCGTCGGTCCGACGAATGCCCAGCCACGCCGTTTCAGATCGCGGCTCAACGCCTTCGCCTCCGGGCTGAAGGTCGTGGCCATGAGCGTCTCGTGGTCGAGCGGCGCAGCGCGCGTGGCCGCGTCGGGCTCGAAGCCCCAGGCGTACGCGGCCAGGCTGCCGAGCTCGTCGCGCACCTCGATGCATCGGCGGGCGTTGTTGATCACCGCCTCGATCTTGCCGCGGTGACGGACGATGCCCGCATCGGACAGGAGACGCTCGACGTCCTCGGAGCCATACCCAGCGATCGCATCGACATCGAAGTTCGCGAAGGCTTGGCGGAAGTTCTCTCGCTTGCGCAGGATCGTCAGCCAGCTGAGGCCGGCCATGAAGCCCTCCAGGCTGAGCTTCTCGAACAGCGTCCGGTCGTCCGAACACTGGGCGGCCCCACTCGCTGTCGTGATAGGTGCGGTAGAGCTCGTCGCCGGCGCCCCACCAGCAACGGGCGACGCCATCGGGCTCGGTGGTGATGCCCTCCGGCAGGGACTGAAGGCTCATCGGACAAGCGTAGCCACCATGCCGGACAGGCCGTGTCAGGTTGCCGGCGCCTCGTCGGTGTGGGCGATGTGACGCAGCTGCCCCCAGATGAGAACGAGGAAGACCGCGGAGCCAGCGAAGGCGAACCAGAAGGGGGCGGTGACGCCGAACGCCTGTGCCAGCACGCCGCCGATGGCCGAGCCGATGACCAGTCCGCCGTAGACGCCCACCGAGTTGACGCTGCCCGCGCGGCCCTGGAGCTCGTGCGGAACGGCGCGCTGCCGCACGGCGACCGACGTCGTGCCCCACACGAATGCGTGGGCACCGAAGACGAAGAAGATCGCCATCGCCACCAGAGGCTGTGTGGTGAGCGCCAGGACGAGGTGCGTCACGGTCTCGATGATGAGGCCGATGCGCATGATGTTTCCCAGGCTGACCCGTCGCGTGATCCAGCCGTAGGAAACCGTGCCCAGCAGGCCGCCGGCGGCCGATACCGTCGTGATCAGCCCGAAGCCGACCGCGCCGAGCCCGAGGCGCTCACTGGCATAGATCACGAGCACCGACCACGCGGCGCCAAAGGTGATGTTGAAGATGAAGATCGTCAGGATCAGCGTGCGGACCGCCGCGTGGTGGCGGACCCAGCGAATCCCCTCCCAGATCTCGTGGCGGATGTGCCGGCGCTCGCGCGCAAGGTGCTCCTGATGGGGCAGACCGATGCGCGTGATGAGCAGCGCGCCGGCGGCGACCAGGATCGCCTGGGTCGCGAACGGAAGGGCCATCCCAGCGGCAAACAGCGCTGCGCCCAGCGGCGGCCCGGCCATCTGGTTCATGGTGATGAAGCCGGCCTGAAGGCGCTGGTTGCCAATTGGAAGGTCGTCGCGCTCGACGAGCATCGGAACAAGCGTCTGGGCGGCGTTGTCCGCGAAGACCTCGGCGCTGCCCAAGATGAAGAGCGCCACGAGCACGACAGCGATCGAGACCGTGTCCGTCACGATCGAACCGGCGATGACGACGAGCACCACCGCACGAAGAAGGTCGACGAGCACGACGAGCCGCTTGCGGTCGAGCCGATCCGACAGCGCCCCTGCCCACAGCGCGAACAGCAGCGGCGGAAGCCATTGGACCAGCGCCGCCGATGCGATGAGCAGCGCATCGTCGGTCTGCGACGCGACCAGCAGCGGCCCGGCCGCAATCGCGATCCCGTCGCCCAGGTTCGACGACCACGAGGAGGCCAGCAGCCATCGGAAGCCGCCGCCCAGCCGCGATGGCACGGCGATCTCGACCGCCCGCCGCATCGGCGTGGCATTCACGTCGGGTTGCATGCGCCGGCGACGCTACCACGACCTCTGCGTCGGGGTGGTGTGGTGCACCACGCGCACGTCGGCATCGGTCTGGTGCGCTCGAACGCCCACCGTTGGTAAGGCCACCGATAGTTCCTCCGGCCACTCGCCGGGCGAGCGACCAACCGATACCGTCGCTGCTCAAGGGGGGTCCACCCATCCATCACCACGACCGAGAGGGACCGGGATGCAGCAGCCGCAGCCGCACGAGTGGCGCCGATACGGGTTCGGGGGTCCTCCTGAGCCGTGGGAGCATGATGCCCTGCGCGACCTGGACCGGCTGGCGACCTCGTACTACGTCGACATCCTCGAGTCGCAGCGGGCGATCATGCAGCACCGTCCCGATGAGGATGTGCGGCACCGGGTCGGGGATCTGCTCGCCACCGCCACGCGCCACAAGCACGAGATCGACTACACGCTCCGCCACTGGGCCACACCCGTCGAGCGCGCGCGCGTCGAGGATCGGCTCGGGTCGCTGATGCGGATCGGGATGCGGTTCCGCGAGATCCGCGACGCTCCTGCGCCGGATGGCCCCACTCCGGAGCCGCTGCCGGCGGCCTGATTCCGGTTCCCGGGTGGGAAGGCCCGCGAGTTGTCCCGGAGCGGAACTCAACGGCCACGTTCCGGACCGATGGGCACCTTCTTGGCCGCGCTGGCCGCTCCACGGCATGTATCGGCCATCCAGGCGTGCTGCGACGGGCTCAACTTGGCCGTTAGCGCCGCTGGCGGACAACTTGCGTGATCGCCACACGCTGAGACGCCCGCGGGGCTCTGGTGATGGAACGACGATGCATCGCCGTTCGCCGATGCACGGGCCGTACACTCGCACCGCATGCCCCGCATGCCGACCCTCGCCGATGTGAACGCCGCGCGCGCGCGCCTGCGCGCGGTCGCCGTCCACACGCCCCTCGAGGCGAGCCCGGTGCTGGCCGGGGAGATCGGCGCGGCCGAGGTCCGGCTGAAGCGGGAGGAGCTCCAGCCCACCGGCGCATTCAAGCTGCGGGGCGCCAGCAACAAGGTGGCGGTGATCGCCGAGGGGAGGCCGGAAGCGGCCCTGGTGACCGCCTCGAGCGGCAACCACGGGATCGCCGTTGCCTCGGCGGCCGCCCGGCACGACATGCGGCTGACCGTGCTGGTGGGCCGGAGCGTCTCGCCCGCCAAGCTCGAGCGGCTGCGAGGATTGGAGACTCGCCGCATCACCGTCGAGCTGACCGGCAACGACACCGATGACGCCGAGGAGGAGGGTCGCCGCCGCGACGACGCCGGCCACGCGATCTACATCTCGCCGTACAACGACCCCGACGTCGTCGCCGGGCAGGCAACCGTGGCCGTGGAGATCCTCGAGGACTGGCCGGACGTCGACACGATCGTCGTGCCGATCGGCGGCGGCGGGCTGATCGGCGGGATCGGCCTGTGGGCCAAGGCCGTGAAGCCGGGGCTTCGGCTCATCGGCGTGCAGCCGGCGGCGTCCCCACCGATGTATGCGTACTTCGAGACGGGCTCGACCGAGCCGATGCCGATCGCGCCGACCCTGGCCGATGGCGTGGCCGGCAACATCGAGCGCGACAGCATCACCTGGAAACTGTGCCGCGACCTGGTGGACGAAGTGATCGTCGTGGACGAGGAGGCGATCGCAGATGCGGTGCGCTGGGCGATCGATGTGCAGCACGTCCTGCTCGAGGGCAGCGCCGTCCTCGGGATCGCCGCGCTGCGCGCAGGCCTGGCCGATGCCGGCGGACGCAACGTGGCCGTCGTGACCACGGGCCGCAACGTCGCTCCGGAAACGCTGCGCGCCGTCCTGGCGTGACCCCGGACGACGCTCGGGCACGGTTCGCGGCCGCCACGGTGGCGCGCCTCGCGACCGCCGATGAGCATGGCGTCCCGCATGTCGTGCCCATCACCTTCGCGCTGGACGAAGGCCGGCTCGTGACCGCCATCGACGCCAAGCCGAAGCGATCCGGCCCGCTCCGGCGGCTGGAGAACATCCGCGCCAACCCGCGGGTCAGCGTGCTCGTCGACGTCTACGACGACGACTGGTCGCGCCTCTGGTGGGCGCGCGCCGACGGCCGAGCGGAGATCGCCGAGCAGGGCCCGGACCTCGCGCGCGCCGTTGCGCTGCTGCGCGATCGGTACCCGCAGTACCGATCCGTCCCGATCATCGGCCCGGCGATCGTCGTGACCGTCGAGCGGTGGAGCGGCTGGGGGACGGACTGAGGGGTGGTATCGGTCTTGCGGACCCCGGCGTGCCTCGTAGGACCAACCAAGGAGAAATCGTGCTCGAGATCACTCATGGCGCCGCGGCGTTGCTGACGGAGATTCGGAGGGGCCAGGACGTCCCCGACGACTACGGCCTGCGCGTCTTTCCCGAACAGAGTGGGCCGGGAGAGCTCACCATCGGCCTCGGATTCACCGATGGCCCGGTGGCCGGCGACCAGATCACCGAGGCCGATGGCATGAAGGTGTTCGTCGCGGAAGAGCTGGCCGCACCGCTCGAGGATGCGGCCATGGACGTGGCGCAGGACAACGGGGCAGCCCGCCTCATCTTCCGTCCGAAGGAGGAGACTCCGCCGGCCTGAGCCGGATGCGGCTCAGTCGTGTGAGCCGGCCCACCCGAGCTCGTCGGCGCTCGCCGGGTCCAGCGGCGTCAGGTCGGCGAGCTCGTCGACCGCCCGCCGCAGCGCCTCCCGAGCCTCCTCGAGCGACACCGATGCGAACCGCAGCTCGTCCCCGGTGCGGAGCCGTGCCATCCGGCCGATGTCGGCGCCGATGACCACGGCTGGCACCGGGTAGCCGCCGGTCACGGGCCGATCGGCCAGGGCGACGATCGGCAGACCGTCGGGGGGCACCTGGATCGCGCCGAGCGGCAGCCCCATTGAGGGGACGTCCGTGGCGTCGCCGGCCGTGAGCGGCTTGCCCTCCAGCCGCGCGCCAGTGCGATCGGCCAGCGCGCTCACGCGCCATGCCTGCCCGGTCAGCGCCTCGGCCTCGAACCGATCGGCGTGCAGGCCCGGCACCACGCGGATCGGCCCCGTGTGGGGGGCCCCGTTCCACCGGAGAGTCCGGAGACGTGCCGCCCTGCCGAGCGGGAGGCGGTCGCCCGCGCGCAGCGCGCGCCCGGCGAAGCCGCCGAACCCCGTGCGGAGGTCGGTCGATCTCGAGCCCAGCACGGTCTCCACTGCAAGGCCGCCTGCAACCGCGACGTAGCCGCGCGCGTCGTCGCCGGTGCCGATCCGCAGCACGGATCCCACCCGCACGGCACGACCCCCGTTGGGAGCGAGCGGCAGGCCGTCGAGGGTGGCCTCGAAGCTGCCGGCAAGCGCGACGGCAGCGGACGTCTCGAACCGCAGCGTGGGACCGACCAGCGTGATCTCGAGGACGGCCGCCTCGTCGGCGTTGCCGATCAGCCGGTTGGCCAGCCGGGCGCTCCACGGGTCCGCCGCGCCGCCCGCCGGGACCCCCAGGTGCCGCCACCCCTGCCGCCCGACGGCGTCCTGCACGCTGGTCAGCGCGCCGGCTTCGAGGACCTCGATCGTCACCAGTCGTCCGCGACCCCGACGCGCGCATCCCAATCCGCGGCGCCCATCCGCTCGAACCGAACCCGGTCACCGGGCACCAGGTACGCAGGCGGGTCGCGTCGTGGGTCGAACAGGACGAGGGGCGTGCGTCCGATCACCCGCCAGCCCCCGGGCAGGTCGGCGGGGTAGATGCCACTCATCCCGTCTGCCAGCGCGACCGAGCCGGCAGGCGTTCTCGTCCGTGGGGTCGGTAGCCGCGGGACGGTAAGCGGCGCTGCGACGTCGCCGAGATACGCGAATCCGGGCGCGAAGCCGCAGAAGAGCACGCGCAGCTCGGTCGACGCATGAAGCTCGATCACCTCGTCCTCGTCGCGCTCGGCGAGCTCCGACACAGATGCGAGGTCCGCGCCGTCGTACACCACCGGGATCCTGCGCAGGCGACCGGCGGCGGGGGTCGTCGTGTGGGGCATGGGCTCGAGCGACGCGGCCAGCTCGGACGCTTTGACGATCAGAGGATCGAACTCGATCAGCACCGTCGTCCGTCCCGGCACCACGGCCCGCAGACCCGCGGGAGGATGGCCGCGAAGCGAGGCGGCCAGCGACTGCGCCTCGCCGGCACCGGCGGTGTCGACCAGCAGCGCGCCTTCGCCGAAGGCCCGGATCACGGTGGACCGATCGCGACGCCGGAAGACTCCAGGGCCCGTCGAACGGCTGCCGCGATCTCCACGGCGCCTGGGGTGTCCCCGTGGCAGCAGATGCTCTCGGCGCGAAGCTCGACCGTCGAGCCGTCGGCGGCGATGACGGACCCACGGCTGATCGCGACGGCCTGGGCGGCGGCATGACCGACATCGGCCAGGACCGAGCCCGGCTCTGCTCGCGGCTGGAGTGTGCCATCCGCCAGGTACCGCCGGTCGGCGAAGGCCTCCGGCACGAAGCGCAGGCCGGCATCGGCGGCTGCGGAGGCCATCGGCTCCGACGAGGCCAGGCCGAACAGGAGGAGATCCCTGCTGAAGCCGGCTGTGGCGCGTGCGATGGCCGTGGACAACGCCGGATCCACGGCGGCTTGGTTGTACAGGGCACCGTGCGGCTTGACGTGCTGCATCTCGATACCGGCGGAACGGCAGAACGCCTCGAGCGCGCCGATCTGGTAGCGCACCAGGGACTCGACCTCGTCCGGCTCGAAGGGCATCGGCCGGCGACCGAAGCCGATCAGGTCGGGGTAGCCGGGCTGCGCCCCAACCGCCACGCCGGCACTCCGGCAGAGCTTCACGGTCGCCTCCATGACCCGGAAGTCACCCGCGTGGAAGCCGCATGCCAGGTTGGCGCTGCTCAGGTGCGCCACGAGACGCTCGTCGTCGCCGAGCGTCCAGCGACCGAAGGACTCGCCCAGGTCGGCGTTCAGATCCATGCCGTCCGCCATGGTACGAGCGGCACTTGCGGGCGAGCGTACGATCGACGCATGGAAGCAAGCACCACCCCACCCGATCCGCCCGCTGGGTCCGACCCGGACGCACCGGCATCGACTTCGGGACCGCCGGCCGCGGCCGTTGGCGCCGTGCTGGTCATCTTAGGGGCGGTCCTGCTCGCCGGGCAGCTGCTCGACATCGGCCTGGGCGACCTTGGCTGGCCGCTCATCATCGTGGCCATCGGCGTCGCCATCCTGGTCATTGGGCTCGTCATCGCCAACCAGAGCGGCTTGGTCGTCGGTGGGACCATCACCACGACGGTGGGCTTGGTGCTCCTCTATCAGAACGAGACCGGGAACTGGGCGAGCTGGGCGTATGCCTGGGCCCTCGTCGGTCCCGCCGCCAGCGGCCTGGGGCTGGCGCTCTGGGGCATTCGCAGCGGGGACGCCAACGACATCAGGAACGGGACCTGGGGGCTGCTGGGCGGGCTCGCGATCTTCGCCGTCGGCTTCCTGTTCTTCGAGGGCGTCATCGGCATCAACGGCGAACCGCTGCCTCTGCCCGACTGGCTCCTGCCCGTCGTGGTGATCGCGATCGGCCTCGTGATCCTGGCCCGCGGCCTCTTGAGCCGTGAGGAGCCTGAAGGGACGTAAGCTGGCCCGGCAGCAGGACGGTGACGTGACGGCTCCTCCGCGCACGATCCGGCCGAGCTCGACGACGGAGTGGCGCGGACACCGTGTTACGGTATTTCCGGTGCGCCGACCTCTAGGCCGGGCAACTCTGAAGGGCAAGGTGCGACGCGTCGCACGTGTCGCCGCCGGCCTTGCCCGCCCATCCACGCGCCCGCAATACGTCCACGCCATACGCCGCAGGCTGCAGCCGCACAACGAGACGTACGCAGAGGGCGAGCACTGCCTCGTCTGCGGGGAAGCGCGGCCGAGGCTGATGACGATCAGGTACACCAAGGACCCGACCACGGCCTGCGAGGTCAGGATCTGCCGTGGTTGCGGTCACGTCGGGAACCCCGACAACACCCACGACTACCGCAGGTTCAAGAAGTTGGAGAAGCTGCCGATGCGCGCGCGGGTGGGCACCGAGGACCGCATGGGACGCGAGTTCCACATGTCGAAGATGGCCGCTCAGATCATGGGGCGGTCGGGGCTCAGCGTCCTCGTCTTCGGCGCAGGGCGCAGCCTTGACAACAGGCACATCGGCGCGCTCAAGCAGGTTAAGAGCGTCGCCATCGCCGACGTGATGAAGCTGCGCGACGACGCCGAGTTCATCGACATCAACCAGCCGGCGAGCAGGCAGTTCGACCTGGTCATCGCCAGCGAGGTCGTCGAGCATTTCCTCAGCCCGAGTGACGACTTCCCCGCGCTGTTCCGGTTCGTGGCCGAGGGCGGGTTGCTGGTCTGCTCAACCAACATCTACGACGGCAGCGACCTGGAGACCCACAAGTACATCTTCATCCCCGGACACACCTCGTACTACACGCCCGAAGCGCTGACGTACATCGCGCGCGCCAACGGCTTCCACATCGATTTCCGCGTGCCGCTCGTCGCCACCGGATACGGCGGCCGCCGCAAGCGGTACCTGTTCCTCACCAGGGACGCCTCGCTGCTCACCGACATCGCGTGCTACTTCGGCACGCACCTGTACGCGCCGTCGGAGCAGCCGTGGGCGGACAAGGAGCTCGAACTGGAGCAGCGCGAGCGAGAAGAGCAGCAGCGCCAGCAAGAGGCGAACCGGTCCGACTGACGTCGATGCCACTCGGACGGCCAGCGTGCGCAGCGCCGGTAGCGCGGCCGTATCCTTGAGGACGACATGCCCTCCAACGACCCCACGGACGCGCTGAACCTCGTCAACGCCGGGTACGTCGCCGACCTGTACGAGCAGTACCGGCGCGATCCGGCCAGCGTCGACCCCGAGTGGCGCTCCCTGTTCGACTCGGGTGCCGGGGGGTTCGAGCCGGTCAGCGCCCCAGCCTCGAGCGACGGTGGCGGGAACGGCAGCGCCCAGGCACCGGACATGCCGGCTCCGACCCAGGCGACGGCCGAGGAGGCGCCTCCGGCCGCATCGGTCCCGGAAGGCGCGACCCCGATCAAGGGCCCCGCCGCACGGCTGGCGCAGAACATGACGGCCAGCCTGGCCGTGCCGACCGCGACGAGCTTCCGGGAGGTCGACGTGGCCACGATGGAGGCGCGTCGCAAGGAGCTGAACCGTCAGATCGCGCCGCGCAAGGTGAGCTTCACGCACCTCATCGGCTGGGCGATCGTGCGGGCCGCCACCGAGCAGCGCTCGATGAGCCATGCGTTCGGCGAGATCGACGGGCAGGCGTACCGCGTGGATCCTGGCGCCATCAACCTCGGCCTTGCGGTCGACGTCGAGCGCAACGACGGCACCCGCTTCCTCCTGGTGCCGGTCATCAAGGCGGCCGATGGGATGGACTTCGCAGGCTTCCATGCCCGCTACGAAGAGCTGGTCGAGAAGGTCCGAACGGGCAAGGCCTCGCCCGATGATTTCGCTGGGGCCACCATCACGCTCACCAATCCGGGAACCCTGGGCACGACCGCCAGCGTTCCGCGCCTGATGCCGAACCAGGGCACGATCGTGGCAACGGGCACGATCCGCGACGTGGGCGGCGCGCGTCGAATGACGATCACGTCGACCTATGACCACCGCATCATCCAGGGCGCCGAATCCGGCCTCTTCCTGCAGCGCATCGAGCGGCTGCTGTCCGGCGAGGACGACTTCTACGCCGATGCATTCGCGGCCATCGGCGCTCGCGCCGCCGACGTGACCACGGACGAGCCGGTGCCGTCCCCCGCGGAAGCGGTCGGGGCGCCACCTCCCGACTCTTCCGTTCCGTCCGCTGCCTCCGACGAGCCATTGAAGGCCGTCGCCGCCGCGATGGCGCTGGTCAAGGCGTACCGGCACTTCGGGCACCTTGCGGCGCAGCTCGACCCGCTCGGCTCGGAGCCGCCCGGGGATCCTGCCCTCGACCCCCGTCCGCTTGGCCTGACCCCGGAGCTGATGGCCCAGGTCCCTGCCGAGCTGCTGCGCATCTACGTTCCGGGCGCGACCCTGGCCGAGGCGCTCCCGTACCTCAAGGAGACCTATAGCGGCACGATCGCCTACGAGGTCGAGCACATCGGCTCGCATGAGGAGCGCGTATGGCTCCGCCAGGTCATCGAGTCAGGAGAGCACCGGCGGCCGATGGAGCCGGAGGACCAGCTCGCCCTCCTCGAGCGGCTCACCAGCATCGAGTCGCTCGAGCGCTTTCTGCACCGCGCCTACCTGGGGCAGAAGCGGTTCAGCATCGAGGGCCTTGACACGATGGTCCCAATGCTCGACGTGGTCCTGTCGGACGCGGCCGACCAGGGGGCGCGCAAGGTGCTCATCGGCATGGCGCACCGCGGGCGCCTGAACGTGCTGGCCCATGTGGTGGGGGTGAGCTACGACGCCATCCTTGCCGAGTTCGAGGCGGGTCGGGCCGGGGTCGAGGCACCGACCGCGCCAAAGGGCGGATCGGACGACGTGAAGTATCACCTCGGCGCCGAGGGTGGATTCCTGACCGCCGACGACGAGGTCGTCACCGTCGTGCTCTCGCCGAATCCCAGCCACCTCGAGGCCGTCGACCCGGTCATCGAGGGCCGGACGCGAGCGGACCAGACGGACCGGACGACGGCGGTGGCCGCCGTGGACGCCACGGTTGCCCTGCCGGTCCTGATCCACGGCGACGCCGCCTTCGCCGCGCAGGGCGTCGTGGCCGAGACGCTCAATCTCGCGCGCCTGGACGGCTACGCGACCGGCGGGACCGTCCACCTCATCGCAAACAACCAGGTCGGCTTCACGACCGGGCCGCGCGAGGGACGCTCGACCGACTACTCGTCCGACCTGGCCAAGGGCTTCGACGCGCCGATCGTGCACGTCAACGCCGACGATCCCGAGGCCTGCCTTGCCGCCGCCCGGCTCGCGATGATGTACCGCCAGACCTTCGGCCACGACGTGGTCATCGATCTCGTCGGCTACCGGCGATTCGGGCACAACGAGGGGGACGAGCCGGCCTACAGCCAACCGGCGATGTACGCGAACATCGCCGAGCACCCGAGCGTCCGCGAGCTCTACCAGGCCCAGCTGGTGCAGGCCGGCGTGATATCGAAGGACGATGCCGAGGCCAAGGTCAAGGCCGCGTTGAAGGAGCTGGCCGCGGTGCAGGCTGCCATCCGCAAGGGGGCCGACGAGCCGGAGGGCGAGCTCGACCGAGGCTCGGAGGCGATCCCGCAGGAGGAGGCTGCCGAGCCGGAGACGGCCGTAGCGCTGGATCGGCTGCGGGAGCTCAACGCCGCCATGGGCGCGGTGCCGGATCGGTTCACCGTGCATCCCAAGCTGGCGAAACAGCTCGAGCGCCGAGCGGCGGCGCTCGCCGACGACGGAGATCCGAAGGTCGACTGGGGCCATGCCGAGCTGCTCGCCTTCGGCACCCTGCTGGCCGACGGGACGCCGGTTCGGCTGACGGGGCAGGACACGGCCCGTGGGACGTTCAGCCAGCGGCACGCCGTGCTGTGGGACGCGGCGAACGGGGAGCGACACGTTCCGCTGCAGCACCTGCCCGGGTCGCAGGCCGCCTTCGAGGTCCACAACTCGCCGTTGTCCGAGTACGCGGCACTCGGCTTCGAGTACGGCTACGCCGTCACCGCGCCCGAGTCCCTGGTGCTGTGGGAGGCGCAGTACGGGGACTTCGTGAACGGCGCCGAGATCATCATCGACCAGTTCATCATCGCCGGGCTGGCGAAGTGGCGGCAGACCTCCCGCCTCACGCTGCTGCTGCCCCATGGCTACGAGGGGTCCGGTCCGGAGCATTCCTCCGCACGCCTGGAGCGCTTCCTGGCGCTCGGCGCGGAGGGCAACATCCGCGTCCTGTACCCGACGACGCCGGCGCAGTACTTCCACCTCCTGCGTCGCCAGGCCCTCCATCCGGACGCCCGGCCCATGGTGGTGATGACGCCGAAGTCACTGCTCCGCCTCCCCCAGGCGGCCTCCCAACCGTCGGAGCTGGCCACCGGCCGGTTCCGCTCGGTGATCGACGATCCTCGCTTTGAGACCGATGCGCGCCGCGCCGCGAAGGTCCGCCGCCTGTTGTTGTGCAGCGGCAAGATCTACTACGACCTCATCGGCTCCGAGCAGTTCGCGGGTGCCTCGGACGTCGCGATCGTCCGCGTCGAGCGTCTCTACCCCTTCCCCAGCGAGGACCTGCAGGAGGTGCTGGACCGGTACCCGAAGATCGCCTCGTTCGCCTGGGTCCAGGAGGAGCCGCGGAACATGGGCGCGCGGAAGTTCGTTCTGCCCCGCATCCGGCACCTTGTGCCGTACAAGATCCCGCTCGGCGACATCAGCCGACCCGAACGCTCGCGACCGGCGGAGGGATACCCCGCCGCCCACCTCGTCGAGCAGGCGCGCATCGTTCGGGAGGCGCTGACCGAGCGGTAGGCTCGTCGCACGGAGGGATGGATCGATGCCGACGCGAAGCGCGGTGGCCCTCGGCGCATCCGCGCTGGCCGGGCTCGCCGGAGTCATCTCGAGCCTCGACGGCGACGCCGACCTCGTCCCATTCTTCATCGGCCTCACGTTCCTCGGCGGGATCGGCGCGTGGGCGGTCCACGAGCCATACAGCGGCCAGCGCCGGCTTCTGGCGCGCGGCGTCGGTGTGCTGTGGCTCGGAGCTGCAGGGTGGATCGGTGTCCTGCTGCTCTGGTTCCAGGCCCTGTGCGCGTGCAGCTATCCACCGCCGCCACCCGAGTCGACCTACCTCGGGCTGACCGCCACGGTGTACCACCTCGCCGGGGTGTACGTGGGCGGAGCCCTCATGGCCGTGGCGGCATTCTCGAGGCGCCTGGCGGCTGCGTGACGGCGTCCTCCTATACTCGCCGGCGTGACCGACGCCACACCCCCGCTGCTCGAGCGCTACCGCGACCTGCTGGCCCGCGATGGCGAGACCTTTCCGGTCACGCTTGGCGAGGGCGCGACGCCGCTGATCCACGCGCGGCGGCTGGGCGCTGAGCTCGGCCTGCGGAACCTCCACCTGAAGGTCGAAGGCGCCAATCCAACGGGCAGCTTCAAGGACCGCGGGATGGTGCTGGCCGTCAACCGAGCTGTGTCGGCCGGCGCCGCGGCGGTGGTGTGCGCGTCCACCGGAAACACCTCGGCGTCGGCGGCGGCGTACGCGGCGGCGGCGGGCCTGCCGTGCCACGTGATCCTGCCCGCCGGCAAGGTAGCGCGCGGGAAGCTGGCCCAGGCACTGGCGGCGGGGGCGCGGCTGGTGATGGTCGACGGCAACTTCGACGCCGCCCTCGAGGCCGTGCGCCGGCTGGGTGACGAGGGAGCCGCCGTGGTCGTCAACTCGATCAACCCCGACCGGCTTGAGGGTCAGCAGACGGCCGCCTGGGAGATCGTCGACGTGCTGGGACGCGCGCCGGATGCGCTCGCCCTGCCGGTCGGCAACGCCGGCAACATCACCGCCTACTGGCGCGCATTCCGCGGCTACGCCGATGCCGGACGGACGCCGAACGGCGCCCTTCCGCGCATGCTCGGGTTCCAGGCCGAGGGTGCCGCGCCGATCGTGCGCGGAGAGCCGGTGGAGGCGCCGGAGACCGTGGCCACCGCGATCCGGATCGGCAATCCGGCGTCGTGGGAGGGCGCGGTGGTAGCGCGGGACGAGTCGGGCGGCCTGATCGAGTCGGTCACCGACGAGGAGATCCTCGCCACGCAGCGGATGATCGCGCAGCTCGCGGGCGTGTTCTGTGAGCCGGCGTCGGCGGCTGGGGTGGCCGGTGTGGGACGGCTGGCCGCGGAGGGGCGCATCGGCGAAGGCGAGACGGTGGTCTGTGTCCTGACCGGGCACGGGCTGAAGGATCCCGATGCGGTCCAGGCCGAGGAGGGAACCCTGACGCCGATTTCGCCCGACCTCGGATCCGTCCGAGCGGCGATGGAGCTCTAGCTCAGCCCGCCACCCGGCTTCCGCAGGCGTCGACGATGGCGCTCACGAAGTCCTCCGGCGAGGAGCCCTTGCTCACGTAACACGATTCCGCGACCCCCGGCTGCATATGGCCCTCGGTGTCGCTCCAGCCCGTCAGCACGATCCGCAGGTCCGGCCGCGCGCGAGACATGCCGGTGATCAGCGCCAGGCCGGCCTCGATGTCGGGCAGGCGCGGGTCCACCAGCACGACGTCGGGACGGGCGCGTTCCACCTCCTCGAGCGCGGAACGCACGTCGCCGGCATGCCCCACGACGGCGACCTCCCCGGTCAGGCCGAGCAGGTCGGACAGGCTCTGCTGCACGCGCCGATCGGCATCGACGATCACCACCCGGGGCGCGGACAGCGGCACGGGGCGGGGGGTAAGCGACATGGATCCAGAGTACGTCGCGCGGGCGCCGGCGACGAGTGGCGGAATGAACCAGTCGGGCTACGTCATTCGGCCGAGGGCTCGCTCGTCGCCGCCTCGGCCGGCTCGGGCGGGTCGTCGGCAGGCACGCTGGCCTCGATCGTGGTGCCTCGGTGCGCGCGGCTCTCAACCCGCAGCTCGCCACCGACCAGGTCGACGCGCTGCCGCATCCCGATGAGCCCGAGGTGCCCCCGAGGAACGGAATCGGGGTCGAATCCTCCCCCATCGTCTGTGACCGACAGGTGGACCCGCGGGCCATCGCGCCAGATCCGGATCGTGGCGTTCGAGGCGTTCGCATGCTTGACGACGTTGTGGAGCGCCTCCTGGCCGATGCGGTACAGCGCCTCCTCGCAGGCCAACGGCAGGCGGTCGATCGGCTCGGCGTCGACGACCATGGCCAGGCCGGTCCGGCGCTGCACCGCGGTGGCGTGGGTGCGCAGCGCCTGCACCAGCCCGTCGTTCTCCAGGCTGGATGGACGGAGCTCGAAGATCAGGGTGCGCATCTCGGCCAGGGCGTCCTTCTGGAGCTCCCGCAGCTCGGTGAGCTTCTCATGGGCCGAATCGGGATCGCTCTCGAGCAGGAGCTCCAGGGTCCGCAGGGTGAGTCCCATGCTGAACAGGGCCTGCGTGACCGAGTCGTGGAGCTCGCGCGCGAGATGGGCGCGCTCCTGGCTGGCGGCCAGCTCGGCGGCCTGGCCGCGCAGGTCGCCCTCCAGCCGCTCGCGCTCGCTGATGTCGCGGACCGATCCATGCGCGCCGGCGAACTTGCCGTCGACGATCGTGCCGGTCATCGCCACCTCGACCTGCGCACGGCGGCCGTCCGGCAGCGGCATCTCCGTCCTGAGGCGATGCTCCTCTTCGGGGCGCTGGCGGAGCGCTTCCCACACCCCGGGGCCGGGCTGCTCGGCGTTGATCATGACGGTGTACGGCTGCCCGATGATCTGCTCCGGCTTCCAACCGGATCGCGGCTCGAGCGAGTCACTGACGTACGTGATGATCCCGTCGACGTCGACGCTCCACACGATGTCCGGCGAGTTGTCGACGAGGTGGCGATACCGGCGTTCGGACTCCTCGACCTCGGCGTACAGGCGCGCGTTGGTGAGGGCGATGGCGGCCTGGTCGGCCAACAGCTTCAGCAGCTCCGCGTCCTGCTCGTCGAACTGGTCGCGCTCGGTCGACTGCACCGTGATCGTGCCGATCAGCCGGTCCGGGCCGAGCAGCGGTGCGGACATCATCGAGTGGATCTGCTGCACCTCGATCCAGCGGTCGCCCTCGTCGTGCGGGAAGGCCTGGTCGGCGAGGTAATCGCCCGTCCAGCACACGCGCTTCTCGGCGGCCGCGATGCCGGCGATGCCCGAGCCAACCGGCACGGGCACGTCCTTCGGCGATGGCGGGATCGGCGCCGCGGTGATGGGCGGGTCGAGGTGGGTTGTGTCGTCGCCCATCAGGTTGATCTGCGCCCGGTCGGCGCCGAGGAGGCGGGCAGCATCGGCGACGGCGCGGTCCAGCACCGTCTGCGGCTCGTGCAGCGACGCGATCTGCGCCGCGATCTCGGCCAGGCTGCGCTGCGCGTCCACGCGGGTGCGGAGCTGCTCGTAGAGCCGGGCGTTCGTGATGGCCACCGCGGCCTGGCCCGCGAAGAGCTGCACGAGCTCGAAGTCCGCATCGGTGAAGGCGACCTCGGCGCCGCCGCTGCGGGCGATGTTCATGGCGCCGATGACCTCGTCGCCGCTGACGAGCGGCACGATGATCATCGCCTCCTCTTCCTCGATCGTGCCCGGGATCTGGATGACGCGCGGGTCGTTGAGGGCGTCGTTGAGCAGCACCGGCTCGCGGTGCTCGACGCTCCACCAGGTCAGCCCGCTTCCTCGCTCGATCGGGAACGCGAGGACCGCCCGCGCGTTGCGGTCACGGGCCAGCACCGGATTGAGAACGCGCATCTCCTGATCGGCGCGGTAGATGCTGAAGTTGTCGTACCAGACCACGCTCTTCAGGCCATCGGCGATCAGCTCGAGCACCGATGCCGGGTCGAGCGTGCGCAGCAGGTTCTCGTTGATCTGGAGCAGCCGCTGCTGCGAATCGGTCTGGCGGGCAAGTGCCGCCGACTCCTCGCCCAGCTCGTCGTACAGGCGCGCGTTGGTGATGGCGATGGCCGCCTGGTCGGCCAGGACGCGGAGAAGCTCGGCATCGGCCTCGTCGAAGGCGTTCGGCCGCATGGCCTGCACGGTCAGGGCGCCCAGGCCCCCGGCGCTGCTCACGAGCGGGGCCGTCATCACCGAGCGCATCCCGCGCCTCTCGATGTATTCGTCCAGATCCGCAGCGTGCGGGAAGGACGGATCCACGAGGTAGTCGCCCGTGCGAGCGACGCGGTGCTCGGCCATGGCAAGGCCGCTGATCCCCTGGCCGATGCGGACCGGGATGTCATCGGCTGGCCCTTCGGCGGGGGCGTAGGCGATCGGCCAGCCGAGCAGCGCGTCGTTGTCCTCGAGCGGGTTGATGACGGCCGTGTCAGCGCGCAGCAACCGTAGCGCCTCCTCGGCGGTGCGCTGGAGCACCGCGGCAGGGTCGTGGAGCGCGGCGATCTCGGCGCTGATCGCGGCCAGCGCCTGTTGGGCGTCCACCCGTTCGCGCAGCTGCTCGTAGAGCCGAGCGTTCGTGACGGCGATGGCCGCCTGGCTGGCGAGCACCTCGAGCAGCTCGGCGTTGGCCTCGTCGAACGCGTCGCGGGTCTGCGAGTGAACGGTCAGCGAGCCGATGGCGCCGTCCTCGCCAATGAGGGGAGCGCTCATGACCGACCGGATGCCGTGCTGGCGGATGTAGCGGTCTGGCGCCTCGGCGTGCGTGAACTGCTCGTCGACCATGTAGTCGCCGGTCCGGATCACACGGCGCTCGATCACCGCCCGACCTGAGACGCCCTCGTCCGCCTGGACCGGGTCGATCTCTTCGTCGCGCTCAATCGGCAGGTCGATGGCCGAGTGGCCGAACGCCCAGTGCAGGCCGCCGGTGTCGGCCACGAGCTCGATCCGGCCGCCGTCCGCGTCCAGGAGCCGCACGGCCTCGTCGAGCGTGCGCTGCAGGACGTCGCCCGGGTCGCGGATGGCGGTGATGCGGGCCGCGATCTCGCCGAGCGAGCGCTGTGCCTCGACGCGCAGCTCCAGCTCCTCGTACAGCCGCGCGTTGCCGAGCACGATGGCCGCCTGGCTGGCAAGGGCGCCCAGCAGCTCCGCGTCGTCGGCTCCGAAGGCGTCGACCTTCGAGGAGTAGGCGGTGATCGCTCCCAGCGCTCCGCCCTCGCCGATCAGCGGCGCGCTCATCTGGGATCGGTAGCCGTAACGGGTGATCCACTCGTCGGCCTTGGCGGTGTGCTGGAACGACGTGTCGGCCAGGTAGTCGGACGTCCACGTCACCTCTGCGTTCTCGATCGCCCGACCTGCGATCCCCTGCCCGATGCTGACGGTCACCTCGTCCACGGGTGGGGTATCCGGGCCGGCATTGAACACTTCCCGGTAGTCGGCCAGCTCGTGGGTGCCTGCCCGGAGCTGATGGATGACGAGGTGCTCCGCGCCCAGCAGCCGCTTCGCCTCGGCCACGGTGCGGCGCAGGACCTCCGACGGGTCGCGCAGCGACGTGATCGAGGCCGCGATCTCGCCGAGCGAGCGCTGGGCCTCCACGCGGTGCGCCAGCTGCTGCGCCGCGATCTCCGCCTCGGCGTACAGCCGCGCGTTGGTCAGCACGATGGCCGCCTGGTCGGCGAGCAGCCCGAGCAGCTCCGCGTCGTCCGCGTCGAAGGTCCCGGGCTCCTCGGTGTAGACGCCGATGGCGCCGATGGGCTCATCGTTGGCCAGCAGCGGGGCCGCAATGACGGCACGGATGCCGAGCTCGCGCCCGACCCTGTCGGCGTTGGCCTCGTGCGAGAACGTCGTGTCAGCGAGGTAGTCGGCGGTCCAGGTCGCGCGTCGCTCGCGGACCGAGCGGCCCGAGACACCCTCGTAGACCGTGGTCTGGTCCTCCTTGGTGAACGGCGACAGCGCATCGTGGACGAGCGAGTGGCCGTGACCCCAGCGCAGCGTGCCGTCGGGATCCGCGGCGATCATCCCGATCTGTCCGCCATCCCCCTTCAGCAGACGGACGGCGGCGATCAGCGTCTGCTTGAGGACCTCCGACGGATCGCGCAGCGAGGTCAGCTGGGCGGCCATCTCGGCGAGCGTGCGCTGCGCCTCGACGCGATCGGCGAGCTCGTCGGTCTGCCGACGCAGGCGCTCGGTCAGCTGCTCGGCGTCGCTGAGGTCGCGGATCGACCCGTGGGCCCCGGCGAACGCCCCATCGCGCTCGCTGCCGATGGCGTACACCTCGGCCGGGATCGGTGCTCCCTCCTTGCGACGCAGGAGGAAGCGGTTCTTGCGCACCACGCTCGGGTCGGCCTGCAAGCCCTCCCAGGTCGCCTGCGCATCCGGCATCGACGCCTCGTCCACGATCGCCGGCCATCCCTGGCCGACGAGGTCCTCGGGCCCCCACCCCGTCAGCTCGGCGAGGCGGGGGGACAGGAACGTGAAGTTCCCCGTGGCGTCGGTCTCCCACACCAGGTCCGGGGACGATGTCACGAGATGGCGGAAGCGTCCCTCCGAGCTCGACACCTTCTCGAGCAGCCGGGCGTTCGAGATCGCGATCGCGCCCTGGTCGGCAAGGCCGATGAGCAGCTCGAGCTCGTCGTCGGTGAAGCGGTGCACCTCGTCGAACGAGACCGCCAGGGTCCCGATCACGTGGCCCTCGGTGCCGCGCAATGGGGCCGATGCCATGCCACGCAGCCTGAGTCGCTCGGCGACCGACTGATCGCTCTCCTCGTGCGGGATGCGCGGATCGGCCGGGTAGTCCTCGGTCCAGGTCACCTTCCCTGTCCCGGCCGCGAGTCCGTTGATGCCGCCGTTCACCGGGAACTCGAGCTGCGTCAGCCACTCCTCCGTCCAGGCCTCGTTGCCGCCGGCGACCACGGTCGGTCGCAGATACGTGCCGCCGCTGTCCATGAGCGTCAGGTGCGCGCCGTCCGATCCGAGGAGACGCCTCGCCGACTCGACCACCTCGTGGAGGACCGCATCGGGCGTCCGGAGCCCGGCGACCGACGCGGTGATCTTGGCCAGCGTGCGTTGTGCGTCGACGCGCCGCGCGAGCTCGTCCTGCGAGCGCGCCAGCCGCTCGATGAGCTGCTGGTTGGCGATCGCGGCCGCCGCGTGGTCGGCCAGAGCGCGCAGCAGCGCGACCTCGGCCTCGTCGAAGTCGTCGATGCGCGACGAGTAGGCTCCGAGCGCGCCGAGCACGGTGCCTTCGGCGATGAGGGGTGCGGCGACCATCGAGCGCATGTTGGCGATCGAGGCGATCCGATCGGCGGTGGGAGAGTGCGGGAAGCGCCGATCGCGCCGGTAATCGCCGGAGACGATGACCTCGCCGGTAGCCGCGCTGTGCCCGATGAGCCCCACGCCGACCGGGAGCGTGAGGTCGCGGATCAGCTGCTGTGCCTCCGGATTCCGGATGCCGGCGTCGACGGCAAATCGCATCTGATCGTCGCCGTCGACGAGATACACCATCGCCCCATCGGCGTTCAGGAGGCGCGCGGCCTCCTCAACGGCGCGGGCCAGCATGGCGCGCGTCTCGGGCTGCTCTGTGGGCGCCGGGGGGCTCGGGGCCTCGCGACGCGTTGGGGCGCGGGTCATCGGCGCCCGTGAGCATACGTCATCGCACACGCGGACCCCTACCCGGCGCCCGTCCCATACGCCATACGTCATCCGGCCGATCGGCCCACGCCGCGCTTGTCCCGCACGCGCATTGCCCGTCTGTCCGATTCGTTGGCACCGGTCTCCCCCTGACACTCATGGCATCGAATCAATGACTCGATGCCGATCGGCGGCGTCGACGCTCAACACACGAAACCTGGAGGATCCCTGCCGTGTCCATGCTCCGCAGCCGCACCGCCGGCTTCGTGATCACCGCCGCCATCGTCGCGCTGACCCTGGCGACCGCGAACATCCACCTCGGCCTCGGCGGCCTGTTGTTCACGATGAACGGCCTCGGCTACCTCGGCCTCGCCGCCCTGTTCGTGGTCGGTGCCGCGGCCCCGACGCCGATCATCCAGCGCTTCAGCTGGTTCCCACGTGTCGCTCTGGCCGGATACGCCGCCATGACGATCGCCGGGTACCTGGTGGTGGGTCCCTACTTCACCCTCGGCTGGATCGCCAAGGGCATCGAGGTCGCCCTCATCGCGCTGATCGCCGTCGACGTCGTCCGCGTCTATGGCAGCCCGATGGGCCTCGTCCGCAGCGCTCTCGAGTCGGTCGCCCCGGTCCTGCCGGCGCGGTTCCGCCCGACAGCCGCCTAGGCACTACCGCAGATCCATCAACGGCGGGCCGGGTATCCGGCCCGCCGTTTTCGTGTGCGCCTGGCAGCGGGTCTAGACCAGCTTGTGCTCAACGGCATAGAGGGCGGCCTGCGTGCGGGATGCGAGGCCGAGCTTGCCGAGGATGTTCGACACGTGGGTTCGCGCCGTGCGCTCAGTGATCCCGAGCTCGTAGGCGATCTCCTTGTTCGAAGCGCCCTTGGCCAGCTGCGAGAGGACCTCCTTCTCGCGCGCGGTGAGCGGCTCAACCGGCTCGGCGTCCTTGCGCTGTCGCAGGCGCTGCGCCAGGAGGCGTGAGACGGCCGGGTCCAGGTGTACCTCGCCGTTATAGGCCGCTCGGATGGCCTGCGCGACCTCCTCGGCCTCGGCGTCCTTCAGCAGGTATCCGGACGCACCGGCCTCGAGGGCGGAGGTGACCTTCTCCTCCTCGATGAACGAGGTCACGGCCACGATCTCGATCTCGGGGTGGGCCTCCTTGATGGCGGCGATCGCCTCCAGGCCTCCCATCTCGGGCATCAACAGGTCCATGAGCACCACGTCGGGCACGAGCCGATCGGCAGCGGCCACGCCCTCGCGGCCGTTCTCCGCCTCGCCGACCACATCGAAGTCCTTCAGCAGCTCGAGGAAGCCACGCAGGCCGCGTCGAACGACGGCGTGGTCGTCGACCAGCAGCACGCGAATCGGGCCTTCTTCGTCACTCACTCGTTCGATCCCCTGCCTCTGCTCGGTTTCGTCATCGTGCGGCCCCCAGGAGCGCGCGCGGGAAGTATGCACCAGCGCGAAGACCCGCTCGGGCTCCGCCACGTCACGGAGACGCTGCGTGCCCAGGTCGCGAAGGATGGTGCCCTCGGGCGGGCCATCGGTGAGCTCGTCGACAGTGGTGCCGGCCAGGAGCGTCTCTCCGCCGCTGGCGAGCGCCTGGAGACGCGCCGCGCGGAACAGCGGCGGGCCGTAGAAGCGATCGCCCTGCACCTCCACGTCGCCGGTGACCATGGCGATCCGGATCCGCAGCCGCCCGATCGGTCCCCAATCCTCGTCCGCGATGGCGGCCTGCAGCTCATCGGCAGCCGTGACCGCGTCGGTGGCCGTCGGGAAGTGTGCGTAGGCGCCGTCGCCGATGCGCTCGAACATCAGGCCGCCGTGCTCGGTGGCCGAGCGTGCCACGAGGTCGTGGTACCGGACCAGCGCGACGCCGGCCGCAGCTCCATGGAGCTCGGCGATCCGCGTGCTTCCTTCGACGTCCGCGAACAGGAAGGTGAGGTGCCGGATGGGCGTCGGCTCGGGGCGCTCCATGGAGACAAGGATACGGCCCCCTCGCGCACCACCCGTGGCGGAATGACGTAGCGCGGCCTCGGCGAAAGATCGCTCGTTCGCCCGAGACCCGCGGCCGTCGCCGGCGGAACGGATCGGCGCGAGACTCAGAACATCGACGAAAGACACGACATCACTGAAAAGGAGGCCGCACATGATGCCTGCCACGACGCTTGTCCTGGCGTTCGCTGACGCATCGTTCCGGGGGACGCCTCCGCATCGGCCATCACGGCCGGAACGGAGGACCGATGGGGGAGCCGGCCGAGTCCGGACCGCCATTCGGGCGTTCCGCCGCGAGCTCAGCCTTGCGATGAGCCCCGACGCCGATCCGTGGATGCCACGGGTCAGCGCGAACTACCCGTACTGAAAGGAGCATGGCGATGCACCCCGCCACCGCCCTGATGCTCTCGAAGGCGATTCTGGCCGACCACCACGAAGACGCGGAGCGCCGCCGCACTCGTGCGCAGCACTCCCGTCGCCAGGCGACCGAGCCGGCAAAGCCGCGCTCGTGGCCGCTACGGATCCTGAGACTCGGCAACGCCGGCTCCCAGGCCTGAGAATCGCTCTTCCCGCGCCGATGCGCCCGGGCCGACTGGCCCGGGCGTCGTCGTGCCCGCCGCGGTGCGGACTATCCTGCGCCACGTGACCCGCCCGACCCTGACCGGCACGCCCGACGCGGTTCCCGCCATCGAGGCAGAAGAGATCCTGCTCGGCGACGACCTCGATCTCATGGATCGCTGGCTCGCGCAGGCCGACCCGGTCGAAATCGCAGAAGAGCTGTCACGCCTGCCGCGCGAGCGAAGGGCCGTCCCGTTCCGCCTGCTAGCCCGCGACCGCGCGCTGGAGTCGTTCGAGCTTCTCGATCCATCGGTCCAGCAGGAGCTGCTCGACGGGCTGCGCGACGCCAACGTGCGACGCCTCTTCGAGGAGATGGACCCGGACGACCGGGCGCGGCTGACCGAGGAGATGCCGGCCACGGTGGCCCGGCAGCTGCTGGCCGGGCTGTCGCCATCGGAACGGCAGCTCACCGCCACCCTGCTCGGCTACCCGGAGGACTCGGCGGGGCGGCTCATGTCGCCTGAGGTGGCCAGCCTGCCGGCTGGCCTGACCGCCGCGCAGGCCCTCGACCGGCTGCGACGGTTGGGCCGGTCCGCGGAGACGATCTATGCGCTTCCGGTGACTGATGGCCAAAGGCGGCTGGTCGGTGCGCTCGGGCTACGCGATCTCGTACTGGCCGATCCCGACACGTCGGTCTCCGAGCTGATGGACCCGGACGTCTACTCGGCACGGGTCGATGCCGACCAGGAGGAGGTTGCGCGCCTCATCCTGGAGGCGGACCTGCTTGCCTTGCCGATCGTCGACAGCGAGGACCGCCTCGTCGGCATCGTGACGGTCGACGATGCGATGGAGGTCCTCGAGGAAGAGGAGACCGAGGACGTCGCGCGATCCATCGGCGCGGAGCCTCTCGGCCGCCCGTACCTCGCGACATCGATCTTCCAGCTGGCCCGCAGCCGGATCACGTGGCTGCTCGTTTTCATCGGGGCCGGCGCCATCACCGTGCAGGTGCTGGCGGCCTTCCAGTCCACCCTGGCGGCGGCGGTGACCCTCGCGTTCTTCGTGCCGCTCGTCATCGGCACGGCGGGCAACACCGGGGCGCAGTCGGCCACCACGATCACCCGCGCCATCGCCGTCGGCGAGGTGCGTCTCGAGGACCTCGCCCCGGTCGTCGGCCGCGAGGTGACCACCGGCATGCTGCTCGGTGCGACGCTGGCGCTGGTGGCATCGGTGCCGATCGGCCTGCTGGTCGCCCCGAGCATTGCGCTGGTCGTCGGGCTCACGCTGCTGATTGCCTGCACGCTCGCGTCCCTCATCGGGTCGACGCTGCCGCTCGTGGCGAAGCGCGTCGGGATCGATCCGGCGGTGATGTCCGTCCCGCTGATCACCGCGCTCATCGACGCTTCGGGCCTGGTGGTGTACTTCCTCGTCGCGAACGCTGTCCTTGGACTCTGAGCTCGGCAACCGCGCGCTCAGGTCGCCAGCGCGCCGCTTCCTTCCCAGCCGCGACCGCCGTATCCGAGGAATCGCGTCGGGCGCAGCACGATCGGCTGCGAGTACACCTCGGCGAAGTGCTGCACGGTCAGACCCGCGCGCCGCAGGAGCTCGCGGTACTTGGCGCCGAAGCCCTCGGGCATGATCTCCGCCGCCGGGCGGTCCGGCAGCTCCGCGGTGGCCTCGATCAGCTCCACCTCGAACTCCGGTCCGGGCGTACCCACCGCCAGCATCACCCTCGGCTCGTCGCGCAGGTTGTCGACCTTCCGCGCATGCGGCTTCGAGAAGGCCACGATCTGCTCGCCGTCCCAGTGGAACCAGACCGGCACGAGATGCGGCCGGCCGTCGCGCTGGACCGAGCTCATCCACACGACCGTGTCGTCGCGCAGGGCGGTATCGGCCGTCGAGCGTTCCTGCGACGCCGCAGGGGTGGTGGCGGTGCTCCCGGGGGGTGGATGCATGCTCGCAGTGTCGACGGGGGCGGCGCCATCTCCCACCGCGGGACGTCGCATCCCTGCTTGGACGTTGGCGGGTCTCCCGCGCGGCCGGATGACGTATGCGCGACCCTATACTCGGCCGCGCATGCCGCCCATCGCCAGCGTCGACGTTCCGGCCTCGAGCGCCAACCTCGGCAGCGGATTCGACTGCTTCGCGGTGGCCCTGTCCCTGAAGCTGCGCGCGGAGCTGTGGCACGGCGACGAGTCCGGCATCACGCTCAACGCGCGGGGCGAGGGTGCCCCACGGGACGACGAGCGCGCCGACGACAACCTGCTCATTCGCGCGTTCCGGGAGGGGCTGCGCGCGTCGGCTGCCCCGGGAGCCGGGTCCTGGCGCCTGGAAGTGTCGAGCATGATCCCGTCCGCTCGCGGGCTTGGATCGAGCGCGGCGGCGATCGTGGCGGGCGTGGTGCTCGGCGCCGCGGTCGGCCGCCGCCAGGTGGAGGCCGACGAGCTGCTGGAGCTCGCGTCGCGCATGGAGGGCCACCCCGACAACGTCGCCGCCGCCCTGTACGGCGGCATCACGGTGGCCCTTACCGAGACGGATGGGCGCGTCGTCCTGCGTCGCTTCCGTGTCCCCGAGGCGTGGATTCCGGTCGCATTCATCCCACAGCGCGAGAGCCGGACCTCGGAGATGCGCGCCACGTTGCCCGCGAGCGTTCCGCACGCGGCCGCCGCGCGGCAGGCCGGGCGCACGGCGATGCTCGCGACGGCGGTCATGACCTCCGATGCCGGGCTGTTGCGTACCGCAATGACCGATGAGCTCCACCAGCCCTTCCGCCTGCCGCTGCTGCCCGGTTCCCGCGACCTGATCGATCTCGCCTACGACCGTGGCGCGGCCGGCGCATGCCTGTCCGGCGCGGGACCAACCGTGCTCGCCATCTGCGACTCGCCCACGTCGGCGCACGCAGTCGAGAAGGCGTGGAACGCCGCCGGACTGCCGGGGATGGCGACGCGACTGCGGTTCGACACTTCGGGGGCAAAGCTCGTCGCCGACTGACGTCCGCGCTCCGCGGCTACCATGCACCTCGCCCCATGAGCCTCGTGACCATTGCCGGCGTGTCGAAGAGCCACGCGGCGCAGCACCTGTTCAGCGACGTCGGCCTCCAGATCAACGCCGGCCGTCGCCTGGCGGTCGTCGGCCCCAATGGGGCCGGCAAGACGACGCTGCTCGAGCTGATCACCGGCGACCAGGAGGCGGACACCGGCGCCGTCACCCGCGCCAGGGACACGGTCATCGGCTACCTGCGCCAGGAGGTGGCCCAGATCCGCGGCCGCAGCGCCCTTGTCGAGGTGCTCGGTGGCGCCGGAGAGGTGAGCGGCATCGAGCGCCGCATGCGCCACATCGAGACCGAGGTCGCGGACGCCACGGACGACGACGAGCTCGCCGAGCTCATGGACGAATACGGCCGGCTCCAGCATCGGTTCGAGGCGATGGGCGGCTACGGCCTGGAGTCGGACGCTCGCCGAATCCTTGCCGGCCTGGGCTTTGCCGATTCGGACGTCGAGCGCGACATCGGCGAGTTCAGCGGCGGCTGGATGATGCGCGTGGCGCTCGCGCGGCTGCTGCTCCAGAACCCGGACGTGCTGCTGCTCGACGAGCCGACCAACCATCTCGACCTGGCGTCGGTCGAGTGGCTGCAGGGGTTCCTCGCTCAGTACGCGGGCGCGATCGTCCTGGTCAGCCACGACCGCGACTTCATCAACGACGTCGCGAACCGGGTGGTCGAGCTGCATGACGGCCGCGCGACCGAGTACGTCGGCGACTATGCCGACTTCGTGGAGCAGCGCACCGAGCGGATGGCGCAGCTCGAGGCGGCGGCAAAGAGCCAGCAGCGGAAGATCGCCCATACCGAGGCTTTCATCGAGCGCTTCCGGTACAAGGCCAGCAAGGCCCGCCAGGTCCAGTCGCGGATCAAGTCGCTAGAGAAGCTCGACCGCGTGGCGCAGCCGCAGCGGCGGACGAAGAGCGTGAAGTTCCGGTTTCCCGAGCCGCCGCGCTCCGGCCGGACGGTGATCACCCTGTCGGACATCGCCAAGCGCTATGGCGACACCGTCGTGTACCGCGGCGACCTGGAACTCCAGCTGGAGCGCGGCCAACGGGTGGCGCTCATCGGTCCGAACGGCGCGGGCAAGTCGACCCTGCTGAAGATCCTTGCGGGCGTGCTGGAGGTCGACGCCGGCACGCGAGAGCTCGGCTCGAACGTACGGGTCGCGTACTTCGCGCAGCACCAGATCGAGGCGCTGAACCCGACGAACACCGTGTTCGAGGAGCTCAACGACGCGGCGCCGATGCTGTCCACCAGCGAGGTCCGCAAGCTGCTCGGGGCGTTCCTCTTCAGCGGCGACGCGGTCGACAAGAAGGTTGGCGTCCTGTCCGGGGGCGAGCAGACGCGGCTGGCCCTGGCCAAGCTGCTCGCCGATCCCGCCAACCTGCTGTGTCTCGACGAGCCGACGAACCATCTCGACATTCAGTCGCGTGACGTGCTCGAGGACGCGCTCAACGCCTTCAGCGGGACGATCGTGCTCATCACCCACGACCGGTACCTGATCCGCAGCGTGGCCAACACGATCATCGAGGTCAACGACGGGAAGGCGACCGTGTACCCAGGCGACTTCGAGTATTACGCGGCCAAGCGAGGCGTCGATATCGAGCAGCGCGGGGCGGTCGAGGGCGCGCGCGCAACGCCACGCGGGGTCGTGGCGCGCGAGGCGAAGCCGCGGGAGTCCGCACGCGCCGAGGCGGATCGGAAGCGCCGCGAGGCGGAGGAGCGCAACGCTCGGCACCGGCGCACCCGTGAGCTGCGCGCGGCGCTGGCGAGCACGGAGGCCGATGCGACCGCAGCGAATCGCGAGCTGGAGGAGCTGACGGCGCGCCTCGCCGACCCGACGATCTACGCCGATGCGACTCGCGTCCGCGCCCTGGTCGAACGCCACAACGCGTTGCGCGACGACGTCGACCGGCTCACCGCCGACCGCACCCGCCTCGCCGATGAGCTCGCCGCAGCCGAGGCCGACCCGGCCCTGACCGCTCGATGAGCGACCAGCCCCCGCGCCGGCGCGCCGACCTGGTCGGCGCCGGCCTCGTGGCGCTGGCAGCGGCCTGCTTCGGGACGCTCGGTCCGCTGAGTCGCTTCGCCGGCGACGCCGGCGTCGACTCCCTCACCCTGGTGACGTGGCGCGCCGCGCTCGGGGCCACCGTGGTGGGGCTCTTCATCGGGCTTCGCTTCGTCCTCGCCGGCGTGCGGCCGCGTGCGCTGCGCACCCTGCCGGTCCGGGATCGCTGGTTCATGGTCGCGGCGGCGGTGGCGAACATGGTCCTCAATCTCGCCGCCTTCATTGCCTTCGAGCGCATCACGATCGCGCTCACGCTGCTCGTGTTCTACCTCTACCCCGCCGGGGTGGCGCTGGCGTCGACGCTGTGGTTCGGCGAGCGGCTGGATCGCGCGCGATGGGTCGCGCTGGCGGTCTCCCTGGGCGGGATGGTGCTCGTGGTGGCCGGCGCCGAGTCGCTCGGCGACGTCGACCCGGTGGGCGTTGCCCTGGCACTCCTCGCGGGACTGGCGCAGGTCTTCTACGTGCTGGCCGCGCGCCACGGGTTCGCCCACGTCCCCGCCCCCCAGGCGGCCGCACTGACGATGGGCGGAGCCGCCGCGCTGTACCTTCTCATCGGTATCGTCATCGGCACCGCGAGCACCCTGGGCAGCCCGCTCGCCAGCCGCGATGCGCTGGTACCGGTCCTGCTGGCCGGCATCATCGGAGCGGGTGTGCCGACCCTGGCCTTCATCACCGGAATCCGGCGGCTTGGTCCGTCGCAGGCGGCGATCCTGGCCACGCTCGAGCCGGTCGTCGGCGTCGGGCTGGCAGCATGGCTCCTGGGCGAGCGCCCGGCCCCGATCCAGCTGGTCGGCGGCGCGCTGATCCTCGGGGCAGCGGCGCTCCTTCAGCTGCGGCCGGGGCCGTCCGAGCACGAGGCGGTCGCCATCGACGATGACGGGGAGGACGACGATGTTCTCGCACGATGACTATGGACGGGGCACCCGCTTCCCGCTGCTCTGGGTCTTCGGACCGTTGGTGCTCGGCGCTCTGCTGGTCACCGGACTGGGCATCGCGGCGCGGGCGACGCAGGGCTTTCCGAACATCGAGCTCGCCGAGGAGGTACGAATCGCCGCCGGGCAGGGTGATCCGTTCCTCGCCGAGGTGACGCCGTTCGCGTGGGATCGGGTCTGCGTGTTCCCCTCGTCCGTGGATGCCGCCGACGTCGACGCGCTCCTCGGGTTCGAATGGGGCGTGATCGGCGGCGATCCGAATGGGGACCGGAACCTGATCGTCTTCGTGCAGGATGGTGAGGTCGAGACGCACTTCTTCCTCGAACGCACGCTGCTTTCCCCGCCCGAAGCCGGCGGAGACTGTCGGGAGCCGTCGGACGCGGCGACCCGCCTCTAGGCGTCTCGCCGGCTCATGAAGCTGGCGTGCACCGCCTGCGCGGCCGATGCGGCCGAGGCGATCGGGACCTCGGCCCAGACGACCCGCATGCCGCCCTCGTCGAAGGCTCCCTCGCCGTGCGCCGGGAGCGGCAGCACCTCGGGGGTCAGTGCGGCCGGCCCGACGAGGCTGACACGCGCCATCCGCTCCTTCCGATCGACGGCCAGCATCAGCACGCCGTCCTCGTCTCGAGACGCCGGTCGGACGATGGTCTGGGGAGCGTCGTCGTCGAGCGCTCGCACCACGAGCCGCAGCTTGCCGCGGCGAGCGCGCCGGACGGCGACCGGATGGACGACCTCGGCGCCCATCTCGGCCAGCAGCTCGAGCTGGAGCGCGTCGACCGTGGGCAGGAACCGAGCAGCAGGGACGAGCTGCGGATCGGCCTCGAGCACCCCGCCCACGTCCTTGAACAGCTCGCATCGCTCCGCCCGCAGCGCGACGGCCAGGGCGACGGCCGACAGGTCCGTGCCGCCGCGGCCGAGGGTGGTCAGCTCCCCGTGGGTGCCGATGCCCTGGAAGCCGGCAACCACCGGCACGATGCCCTCGCCGATTGCGGCGCGCAGCGGCCGCGACATGACCCGGCGGACCTCCGCACCGAGATGAGCGGCCGCGGTCCGGATGCCGGCCTCCGCTCCGGAGAACGACCGCGCCGGGATCTCCCGCGCCTGGAGACCCACCGCGAACAGCGCGGCCGACAGCGCCTCGCCCGTTGCCAGCGCCCGGTCCGTCTCGCGCGCCAGGCCCGATCCGGCGCCATGACCGGGCTCCCGCAGCCAGCCGCCCCCGTCGGGGAGCAGGACGCGCGCGGCCCCCAGGATCGTGTCGGTTACGCCCTCGAACGCGCTCACCACCACCACCGGACGCAGGCCGTCGGCCCGCTGGCGGACCACCACATCGACCGCGGCGGCGATGTCCTCGGGGCGTCGAAGGACGGACCCACCGAACTTGTCGACGACGATCGCGTCGGACGGGGCGGCGGGCACTGCGGTGAGCCTCAGGCCGGGTGGGGTGCGTCGACGGCGATCCCGTCGCCGCGCGGCAGTGGCCCCCCCGCCGCGATGATCGCGGGCAGCTCGTCGAGACCGTGGATGCGGCGTACGTCGGCCGGGATCGGCTCGTCGTCGGGCGTGATGTTCACACCCTCCCGCCGATCGAGCCATACGGCGTCCATGCCCGCGGACCAGGCGCCCCGCACGTCGGCCCGATACGAGTCGCCGACCATGATCGCCTGGCGCGGCTCCACGCCGGCCTCGTCGAGCGCCAGCCGGAAGAAGGCCGGGTTCGGCTTCGCGACGCCGACCGCGCCGGACGGCAGCACGAAGTCGACATGCCGATCGAGCCCCAGCTCGGCGATGATCTCCCGCAGGTTCGAGCCCCAGTCGCTGACGATCCCGATGCGGATGCCGTCGATGGCCCGCGCCGCGGTCAGCATCGGCTCCACGTCGGGGAACGGCTCCCACGAGTCGGCGGAGAACTGGCTGGCCAGGATGCGGTCGAGCATCTCGCGGTGCGCCTCGACGCCAAGCTGGGCCAGCATCACCGCGTGATAGCGGCGCCAGTACTCCTCGATCCGCCCATCGTCGCTCCAGGTGTCGTTGCCGGGACGGTGGTACTCGTCCCAGAACCACCGGTCCGCCTCCTCCCAGGCGGCCCGCATCTCATCCTCGCTGATGGAGCGGCCGTCCTCGGCGAGGACGCCGGACAGCGCGTCGGCCAGCGTGTGCCGAGGCGAGAGCAGCGTGAAGCCGGCGTCCAGGCACAGCAGTCGGTAGCTCATGGCGTGCAACGGTAGCGCACTCGCCTGCTACGCTCCGCCGATGCCCGGGCCATCGTCTGACCGGACGTTTCGCTCGATCCGCCGGCGCCTGCTGGAGTGGTACGACAGTGAGCACCGGGAGTTCCCGTGGCGCGGGACCCGCGATCCGTACGCGGTCCTCGTCAGCGAGGTCATGCTCCAGCAGACCCAGGCTGCTCGCGTCGTCGAGCGCTTTCCGCGCTTCATGGAGCGCTTCCCGACAGCGCGTTCGCTGGCGTCCGCGCGCTCGGCGCATGTGCTGGCCGAGTGGAGCGGGCTCGGATACAACCGACGTGCCCTGGCCCTCCGGGACGTGGCGGTGGCCGTTCACCACGACGGGTGGCCGGACGACGTGGCAAGGCTCGAACGGCTGCCCGGGATCGGCCCGTACACCGCGCGGGCGGTCGCGTCCCTGGCCTTCGAGCGAGCCGTCGGCGTGGTCGACACCAATGTCCGGCGCTGGCTGATCCGCCGACTCGCGGTCCCCGATGCAACCTCCATGCTCCAGTCGACGGCGGATGCACTGGCTGCCGCGGGCCCGGACGGGCGCACGGCCGATTGGACCCACGCCACGATGGAGTTCGGTGCGCGCGTGTGCCGAGCGCAGAACCCGCGCTGCGAGGCGTGCCCGATCGCGCGGGGATGCCCCTCTCGCGGTCGCGCCGAGTCGGTGCCGGTGCCGCGGCAGCCTGCGCTGCGCGGGTCGGAGCGCGCGTACCGCGGTGCCGTGGTGCGCGGACTGAGCGCCCAGCCAGACCACAGGCTATCGAGCGAGGCGCTTCGCGCGGAGCTCGAACGCGGGCGGGATCGCATCGGGCCGGTCCTCGACGACGACGGATGGGAGCGGGTCGTCGACGGCCTCGAGCGTGATCGGCTGGTCCATCGCGCCGACGGCGAGCTGCGCCTTGGCGCCGCTACAATCGGCGCATGAGCCTGAAGGTCAAGGTCGGCGACGCCCTTCCGTCGGTCGGGCTGCGCGCGACCGACGGCTACCTGCTCAACCTCCGCAGCTTCGTCACGAAGCAGCCAGCGCTGCTCCTGTTCTTCGGCGCACCCACGCTGACCGCGGCTGCGCGCCGCAAGGGCACGAAGGCGATCGAGGCACTCGTCGAGGGCCATGCGCGGCTGCGCGAGGCCGGCATCGCGGTGGCCGGCATCAGCACCGACTCCGAGCAGCAGCAGTCGGACTACGTGGCGAAGCACGAGCTGCCGTTCCTCCTCCTCAGTGACGAGCGGCGCAGCGCCGTCAGCGTCCTCGGCATCGAGACGACCGCTGAGGGCGCCAACGTGAATGTCGCCCGGCCGATCGGCGTTGCCGTGGATGCGGACGGGACCATTCGGGCCGTTCTCGATCCGGTCGAGCCGGGTGCGCTGGTCGACCTGGTGATGCGCGCCCTCTCGGAGCCGATCCCGGCCGTGACCGGAGACGCCTCCACTCCCGGCTGACCGCACGGAGCCGATGCGCGCCGTCCGGCTCCACGCCCCCGGCGAGGAGCTGCGCCTGGAGGACGTCCCGCTCCCGGAGCCGACCGGTACGGAGGTCCGCATTCGCGTCGCGGGCGCCGGCGTATGTCACACCGACCTGCACATCGTGGACGGCATCCAGGCGCGGGTCGAGCTGCCGCGCACGTTGGGCCACGAGGTCGCCGGCTGGATCGACGCCATCGGGCCGGACGCCGGGCGACCGCTGCGTCGGGCGCGGATCGGAGCCGGCGATCCGGTCGTCGTCCACGGTGGCTGGGGCTGCGGTGCGTGCCACGAGTGCCTGGCGGGTGACGAGCAGCGCTGCGAGGAATCGGTCGCGCCCGGCTTCCAGGCCGACGGCGGCTATGCCGACGCGATGCTCGTTCCCCATCCGCGCCACCTCGTCGCGCTGGCCGACCTCGATCCGGCGCGGGCCGCTCCCCTGGCGGATGCCGGGATCACACCCCTCCGCGCCGTCCGCCGCGCGATGCCGTGGCTCCTGCCCGGCGCGCGGGTGCTCGTCATCGGCGCCGGCGCGCTCGGCCAGTTCGCATTGCAGCTGCTCAGGCTGATGCCGCGGGGCGGCCGCGACCTGCTCATCGGTGTGCGCGAGCTGGATCCGCGTCGCCTCGAGCGCGCCGCGGAGCTGCGTGCCGACGTCGGGTTGCTGGACGTCGGACCCGAGCTCACGATCGAGGGGCTCGGCGGCCGTCCCAACGTCGTGCTCGACTTCGTCGGCACGAACGGCACGCTCGCTCACGCCGCGGACGTCGTGGCGCCGGGCGGCCTCGTCCTGCTGGTCGGCGAGGCCGGCGGTGAGCTCGCGTTCGGGATGCAGCGCCCCACGATCGAAGCGTGGCTGTCGACCGTGGCCTGGGGCTCGCCGGCGGATCTGCGCGACGTGGTCCGCCTGGCGCGTCGCGGACGCCTGTCGTGGTCGGTCGAGGTCATGGACCTGGTCGATGCGCCACAGGCGCACGCGAAGCTGCGCAATGGCGAGGTCGAGGGCCGTATCGTCCTCGTCCCCTGAGGAGCCCCGCTCGCGTCAGCCGCCGAACAGGCGCCCGAAGATCCCCTTCTGCTGGTCGCGCCGCACGTAGAACGGTGCCGCCGTGGCGTCGTACATGTCGCGCAGTGCCGGCGCGCGGAGGTCGGTCACGGCCAGCAGCCGGCGCGACCCGAGGTGCTCGGTAGCGACCGCATGGAGCCGGTTGCGGACCGCGTCGAAGTCTCCGAGGACGGCGTCGGGAGCCAGCTCGATACCGGCCGTCCAGGCCGTTCCGGCGCGCAACAGCCAGGCGCGCTCGACCTTCGGCAGGTCGCCGAGCGCGGCGTGCAGCTCACGCCCGAACGGGTCGGGGATCTGTTCCGGCGCCTCGAGCGTGGCCAGGGCGCCGAGCGGGCTCCGGGCGCGCAGTGCATCGGGCCGGTTCGGATCGATCCCGGCTGCCAGGAACGCCAGGAGGCCCGTCGAGATCGCGACCTGGGTCGGTGCGCCGGGATCGACCACCACCCGCTCGTGGGCCGCATCGGCCCGTTCGAACAGGTCGCGTGCGGGCATGCGGACGTGATCGCTGCCCGGCGGCCCGTAGTCGGCCAGCGTCTCCGGTGCGGTGAACGCCGCGACGAAGCGGCCACCGTCCTCGTCGGTGCCATGCCGGAAGGCGTCGGTGTCAAGCAGCGCGGAATCGGGCGTTTCGCCGGACGAGGAGCGAATCGGGATGAGCAGCTCGGCGTCGATCAGCGCGTCGAGGCGCACCGCCTCGGCGCCGGCCGGCAGGTCGTCCATCATCATGCCGGCACCGCCGCGAGCTTGTCGCGCGCGATCCGGATGCGCGCGAGGGACCGGTCGCGCCCGAGCAGCTCGAGCGAGTCGAAGAGGGGCGGCGAGACGGTCCGCCCGGTGACCGCCACCCGGATGGGAGTGAAGAAGTCGCCCGCCTTCATGCCGGCCGCCTCGGCCGCGGTGCGGCAGCGCTGCTCGACGAGATCAGCGCTGAAGTCGGCAGCGTCGAGCTCTGCGAGCACCTCGGTCGCGCGCTCCAGCGCAACCCGGGCCTCGGAGGGGCCCCCCTTCTTCGGGACCAGGAGCTCCGGCGCGTACCAGCTGGCCACGATGTCGTCCGGCTCCCACACGAAGCCGAGCAGGCCGGGCGCATCGGCGAGCTTCGCGAGCCGCTCCTTCACGAGCGGGACCATGCGCAGCAGGTCCGCATCGGCGACCGCCGCCGGGATCCACTGGCGCAGTCGCAAGGCGAGCTGCTCATCGGACAGGGCTCGGATGTAGACGCCGTTCAGGTGATCGAGGCGGTCCGGGTCGAAGATCGCGCCGCCCTTGTGGACCTTCGCGATGTCGAACCGCCCCACGAGCTCGTCGAGGGTGAAGATCTCCTCCTCGGTGCCCGGCGACCAGCCCAGGAAGGCGAGAAAATTCACCACCGCCTCCGGCAGGTAGCCCTCCTCGCGGTAGGCGGTGATGGCGGTCTGCGACTTCCGCTTGCTCATCTTCGTGCGATCCGAGTTGAGGATCAGCGGGATGTGCCCGAACCGCGGCTCGCGGTAGCCGAGGGCGCGGATCAGCGCGATGTGCTTCGGCGTGTTGCTGAGATGATCCTCGCCGCGGATGACGTGTGTGATCTCCATCGCCTCGTCGTCGACCACGACCACGAAGTGGTAGAGGGGCACGCCGTTGCCGCGGACGATGACGAAGTCGCCGAGCAGCGCATTGTCGAACTCGACCTCGCCGCGGATCAGGTCGTCGAAGCGGATCACCTCCGGCTCGACCTTCAGGCGCACGACGGCTGCGCGGCCCTCGGACTCGAAGGCGGTCCGCTCCGCATCGGTCAGGGTCAGGCAGCGACCGTTGTAGCGCGGCGGCTCCTTCGCTGCCTCCTGCTGGCGGCGGACGCCCTCGAGCTCCTCCGGGGTGCACCAGCACCGATACGCCGCCCCGCTCTCCAGCAGCCGACGCGCCTCGCTCGCGTAGAGCTCCATGCGCTGGCTCTGCCGGTATGGCCCGGACTCCCCGACGTCCTCGCCCCCGGCTACCTGGGGCCCCTCGTCCCAGCTGATGCCCAGCCAGTGGAGATTGTCGATGATGTCGCGCTCGAACTCGGCGGTGCTGCGCGCGACGTCGGTGTCCTCGATACGCAGCACGTACGTGCCTCCGGCATGGCGCGCGGTCAGGAAGTTGTACAGGCTGGTGCGCGCTGTGCCGATGTGGAGCGGACCGGTCGGGCTGGGTGCCATCCGCACCCGCATCGGTCGATCGTCGACGTTGGGGGTCGTCATCGGCTACCGATCCTAGCAGGCGAGTCCGGGCGAGGCCGCTTTGGGGGTAGGCGCTGAACGTGGCTACGCCTATGATCGCGGCCTGCACGGAGGACCCCTGGCATGGTGGAAAACGGAGGGGGCTACCTGGACGTTGACTACAGCCCTCATCACGACGAGGACTTCAACGTCTGGACGGAGGTCGGGGCGCTGCACCCCGAGGATCAGCATCGCCTCGAGAACGATCCGTCGAGGTCGTACATCATCAAGGTGAAGAGCAGCTCACCCGAGGCAGAGCAGCTCATCCACCAGCCCCTTGCCTTCCTGATCGAGCATGGGATTGACGATGTCCACGAGGGGTCGCGCGTGACGACCACGGTCTTCCATCACGAGCGCGGCCTGAACTACAGGATCATCAGGGCCAAGGCGACCGTCGAGGGAGACACCGGAGACGTCTCGATGACGATCGACAAGGAGACCTGACCGGCTGATCGGCCGCCAGGGCCCGATGCACTGCGAAGCCTGCGGATTCGATAGCCCGGAGTCGTCGCGATTCTGCGGCTCGTGCGGCGCCCGCGTCGCGACCAGCTGCCCGGCATGCAACGCGACCGTCCCACTTGGCCTGCGCTTCTGCACGTCCTGCGGCGCATCGGTCGAACCTGACGCGGCTCCAGCGGCGGACGCCATCGGCCCCACCCTCGAGGCGCCGATCGCCGAGCGGCGTCGGGTCTCGGTCCTGTTCGTCGATCTGGAGGGCTTCACCGCACTCGCCGAGTCGCTCGATCCAGAGGAGGTGCGCGCCTTCCAGTCGCGCTACTTCGACACCGCGCGGGCCGCCATCAACCGCTATGGCGGCACGGTCGAGAAGTTCATCGGCGACGCGGTCATGGCGGTCTGGGGAGCGCCCGTCGCTCACGAGGACGATGCCGACCGGGCCGTCCGATGCGCGATTGCACTGTTGGACGCAGTCAGCCGCCTCGGAGGGGTCGCGGCCCGCACCGGGCTGACCGCGCGGGCCGGCATCACGACCGGCGAGGCGGCCGTCACGATCGGGGCGATGGGACAGGGCATGGTGGCCGGGGACCTCGTCAACGTCGCGGCTCGGCTTCAGTCGATGGCGCCTCCCTCGGGCGTGCTGGTCGACGATGCCACGAGGTCGCTTGCCATTACCGCGGCCTCGTACGAGCCGATGGCTCCACTCGAGCTGAAGGGACGCACGGCGCCGGTCGTCGCGTGGCGCCTCGCCGAGCCCGCACCCGCCACGGCCCCGGCCCGCGGGTCCCACACGGGCCCGCTCGCGGGCCGCGATCGCGAGCTTCGCGAGCTCCTTTCCCTGTACGACGGCGTGGTCCGGGATCGCAGATGTCGCCTGGTGTCGATCACCGGCGTCGCGGGAATCGGCAAGAGCCGCCTGGCCTGGGAGCTGTACCGGTCACTGGACTCGCGGCCCGAGCTGATCGCCTGGCACGCCGGCCGCGCGCCGGCGTACGGCGACGAGATCACGTTCGCGGCCGTGGGCGAGATGGTGCGACACCGGATCCAGGCTCCAGAGGGCACCGCGCCTGACATCGCGCGTCGTCAGCTCGCATCGGCGCTCGTCCAGCTCGTTCGCGAGCACGACGAACGACGCTGGCTGGAGCCGCGCGTCGCGGCGCTGCTGGGAGGCGAGCCGCTCACGGACTATGACCGCGCCGAACTGTTCGCCGCCTGGCGGCGCTTCTTCGAGCACGTCTCCGACACGACGCCCGCCGTTCTCGTGTTCGAGGACCTCCAATGGGCCGATCCGGCGCTGGTCGACTTCGTCGAGCATCTCGGCGCATGGGCGCGTCACCACCCGATCCTGATCATCACGCTGGCGCGGCCGGAGCTGCTCGATCGGCGGCCCGCGTGGGGCACCGGCACAGGCAGCTTCACGGCGATGCACCTCGAGCGGCTTTCCGACGCAGCCATGCTGCGCCTGCTGCGAAAACGCGCGCCGCGGATGCCCGAGGCGCTCGAGCGCCGCATTCTCGAGCACGCGGGCGGGGTGCCACTGTACGCGGTCGAGGTGGTGCGCATGCTCGACGACGAACGGCGCGCGGACGGCGCGCGATCCGGTGACCGTCGACGGGTGAGAGACGGGGGACGTGGGATCCCACAGATCGATGTGCCTGACTCGCTGCATGGCCTGATTGCCGCCCGCATCGATGCGCTCCCCGCCGGCGAGCGGCGGCTGCTCATGGCCGCTGCCGTCCTTGGGCGACGGTTTCGCGTGGAGGCACTGGTGGCCATCGGTGCCGAGGCCTCTTCCGTTCAGGCCCGAGTGGCCGCCCTCGTCCGCCGCGAGCTGCTCAGCGTGAGTGACGACGTGCCCGATCCCGCCCTCGCGGAGGTGGCGTTCGTGCAGGAGGGCGTGCGCGAGGTCGCCTATCGGACGCTGTCACGTGGCGAGCGCCGAACCTTCCACCTGGCTGCGGCTCGATGGCTGGACACGGTCGTGGACGACGACGTGACGGAGTCCCTGGCCGGCCACCTCACCGCAGCCCACGACCTGGCGCCAGACCATGCGGACGCCAGCCGCATCGCGCGGCGCGCGGTCGGCGCTCTCAGGCGTGCGGCGTCGACCTCCCTGGACCAGCATGTGCCACAGCGGGCGGTCGGATATCTCGAGCATGCCCTCCGCCTCACCGACGTTGTCGAGCAGCGAGCCGTCGTGCTGGACGAGGCGGCGACCGCCGCGGCCGCAGCCGGTCGCCTGGACCTGGCCGAGAGCCACCTTCGCGAGCTTGTCGACCTGCAGGCGGCCGGGGGACGCCGTCGCGACGCGGCACACGCCCGGGCGAAGCTGGCCAGCATGCTCCTCACCGCCCAGCGCAACGAGTCGGCGGTGGCCGAGCTCGAGTCCGCGCTCCGCGCGTTTCGCGACATCGGCCGCGACGCGGCGAACGTCGAGCTTGCCGCGCAGCTGGCGCGGGCGCGCGTCCTGCTCGGCGACGAGCCGGCGGCGCTCGACTGGGCGACCCGAGCGCTCGTGGCCGCGGAGCGTCTCGACCTTCCGGGGGTCGCCGTCGACCTCTTGGTGACACGCGGAACCGCTCGGTTCCGAATGGGCGACGAGGACGGCGGCCTGGGCGACCTGCGGGACGCGATCGCCGAGTCCCGGCGCATCGGCGCCGTACCGACCGAGCTCCGCGCCCGGAACAACCTCGCGTGGCTGACAGTCGTCGACGATCCGCGTGCGACCTTGGAGACGGCGCGCGAGGCGGTGAACATCGCCACGAGCCTCGGCGTCGGCGAGCTTGCCGGTCAGCTGGCCGAGGTGGCGTGCGCCGCTGCCGTGGACACTGGAGACTGGGCGTGGGCGATCGACACCGCCGACGACCTCATGCATGACGCCACGCCACTGGCGAACCGGATCAATCTCGCCGCCACAACGGCCGGCATCCGCGCGCTCCGCGGCGACCGAAAGCCGATGGCCGGTCTGCGAGCGCTGGAACCGCTGCCGGACGACCTCGACGAGCAGATCGTGGGCGGGATCGCGCTGGGGAGGGCCTGGGTGGCTTTCGCGGGCGGGAAGCTCGGCCCGGCATTGGCGGATGCTCGCGCGGCCGCCGCCGTGGTACTCGGGGCGGAACGGCTGAATGCATTGGTCCTCGCGGCCCGATGCGAGCTGTGGTCCGCAGATGCCGACGCCGCGGCTGCCACCGTGGCCGAGATCGAGGCGCTCGCCATCAATGGCCGGGCGGCCAGCGCACACGTGGCGACCCTGCGCGCAGGGCTGGGCGCCCTGGGGTCGCCGACTGATGCCGTCGAGCCGTTCGCCGACGCGGCCGCCGCATGGCGCGACCTCGAGCTGCGCGGCCTCCTGGCGCTGTGCCTCGCCGACGTGTGCCGCCTCACCGGGTCCCGGCCCTCGCCCGAGCTGGAGGCAGCTACTGGACGACCTGGGCGCTGCCGGCCTCCGGCGGTTGATCGGGCCGGTGAACCGCAGGACCAAGCGGCCGGTACCCTACGATGCATGACCCGCGCTCGTCGCCGTCAGACCGTGGCCGCCGCGCTGCTCGGGGTCGCCGTGCTCGCCGCATGCGCGACCGACGAGCCGAGCCCGTCGTCATCGGCCGATCCACCCTCACCGCCCGGAGCGTCGGCGTCGCCGACTGACGCGCCGCCGGCCGCGGCCAGCGCCGGGGCCACGGCTGGGAACGCCTCGAGGACGCGCCATTCGCCCGGCTCGAGATGGCCGTGGCGGCTCACGACGGCCGGATCTGGCTCGCCGGCGGGCTGTCGCCGTTCGGCGAGGCCCTGACCGACGTCGAGGTCTTCGACCCGGCCAGCGGGGCATGGACCGATGGTCCGCCTCTGCCCGCGTCCGTGCACCATGCCGCCCTCGTGTCGGACGGAGATCGGCTGCTGCTGATCGGCGGATACCTTGGATCGGAGTTCAACCGCCCGACGGACCTCGTTCTCGTCCTGGCCGATGACGAGGGCGCGTGGACCGAGGGTCCACCGCTCCCGGCCGCGCGGGCGGCCGGCGCCGCAGCCTGGGACGGAGAGCGGGTCGTGTACGCGGGCGGGGTCGGCGACGGGGTTCACGCCGACGTCTATGGGCTCACAGGCGAGGCCTGGGACCGCATCGGCGCCATGGCCACCCCGCGGGAGCACTTCGCCGCCGCCAGCGACCTCGAGGGACGCACGTGGCTCCTGGGCGGGCGCGCGAGCGGCCTCGACTCGAACATGGCCACCGTCGAGCTGGTGGCGGGCTCGGACATCACGATGCTCGACTCACTGCCGACTCCGCGAGGCGGCGTGGCAGCCTTCTTCGACCCGGCGCTGGGTGCCTGCCTGACTGGCGGCGAGGCGCCGGACCGGGCCTACACCACGGTCGAGTGCATCGGCGCGGACGGCGCGATCACGACCCTGCCGGAGCTGCTCGAGCCACACCACGGCCATGGGGCTGCGGTCGTCGACGGGCTCGCCTACGTCCTGCTCGGCGGACCCGAGCCGATGCTCACCGCCAGCGCGACGGTCGAGGTGCTTTCCCTGGCCGGGCGCGGACTGACGCCGACGTGTTCCTCACCGGCACCTTGCTCAACGTGGCGGCCGTCCTTGTCGGGACGGTCATCGGCCTCCTCATCGGCGCGCGCATGCCGGCGCGGATGCAGGACAGCCTGACCACCGGGCTGGGCTTCTTCACCATCCTGATCGCGATCAGCATGGGCCTGGCCATCTTCACCGACCCGCTGTCGGAGCCCGGTGACGACCTCGCGGTGCTGGCCGCGGTCCTTGCGGGCGTTGCCATCGGCGAGGCGCTGCGTCTCCACGACGGGCTCGAATGGCTGGGTGGCTGGTTCCAGCGCAGGCTGGCCAGCGACGAGCGGCCGAGCCGCATCGCGGAGGGCTTCGTGACCGCGAGCCTGGTGTTCTGCGTCGGGCCGCTCACGATCCTCGGATCGCTCGAGAACGGCCTGACCGGCGACGTGCGGCTGCTCGCCATCAAGTCCCTCCTCGACGGCGTCGCCAGCATCGCCTTCGCAGCCGCCCTCGGCCCCGGTGTGGCGCTATCCGCGATCACCGTGCTGGTGGTGCAGGGCACCATCGCCGGCGCCGCATTCCTGCTCAGCGACGTGATGGACGCCCGGACGATCCTGGCCATCAGCTCGGCAGGCGGAATCATCCTGCTCGGCGTCGCGCTGCGGCTGCTGGATCTCAAGCAGGTCAGGGTTGCGAACTTCCTGCCGGCGCTGGTGCTGGCCCCGATCTTCATCCGCGTCGCCGAGGCCGTGCGCTCGGCGCTCGGCGGCTGACTCGTCACGATGCCGTGACGCACTCCGACATGCCACAGCTTGCGCGTCGGCTGCTGTGGATCACCGGGGCGGGCCTCGACGTGCTGGCCATCCTCGGCCTGCTCGCGGACGGGGACCCGGAACGCACGGGCAGCCGGATCCTCGGCGCGGTCGTCGTCGCCGCGGTCGGCGCGCTGGCCGTCCTCGCCGCATTCATTGCGCCGCGCCGGCCGATCCTGGCCCGACTTCTCGGCCTGGCCGCGGCTGGCGGGATGCTGTTCGTCGCCTGGCTCCTGCTGACCCAGCCCGGCAGCTCCGGATTCACGATCGCCGTCGGGCTCGTGCTGCTCGTCATCGGCGGGATCGTAGGCTGGCGGCTGTTCCGGTGGCGGCCGGAGCGGCGGTCAGGCGAGACGGAAGACGGCGCGCACGTCCCCTGAGGGATCCCCGCGCGGGTCGACGATCGGCGGAGAGGCGTATTCGACGAGCGGCCCCGGCAGCGGATCGGAGACCAACCCGAGCTGACGGAGGAGGGCGACCGAGGCCACGTCTCCCGCCCGGCGGGCGAGGTTGCCGTCCTCGACCTTGGCCGCGATTCCCATCGGCGCGTCCCCGTACGGCCCCGGCGCCGAGAGCGCGCCGGGAGGAAGCCCCATTGCCAGCACGCCCTCCGCACCGCCCTTGCTGACGATGCGCTTCGGGTAGGCGCGCATCAGCGCCGTGTCGATCCGGCGTCGCTCACCGGCGACCAGCTCGGGATGCGCCATCATCGCGTCGCGGATCCGCGTCAGCGCCTCGCCGAGGGGTGGGTCGGCAACCGCCGACGGGTCGGCGAGGCGGGCGAACGCCACCGCCAGCCCACGGATCGGCATGCCGAAGGTGACGACGCCGCAGCCATCGACGCCTGTCGCGATCTCCTCGATCGGCACGTCGGAGAGCGCTGAGATCGTCTCGAGCGCCAGGCGCTGGACGGGATGGTCGGGGTGCCAGTAGCTGTCGATCGGCCATCCGGACGCCCTGGCGAACAGCACCATGCCGGCGTGCTTCCCTGAGCAGTTCCCCCGAAGCGCGGTCGGCTTTTCGCCGTCTCGCAGCAACCGATGTGCGGTCTCGGTGTCATACGGGGCATGGACCTGGTTCTGAAGCACCGCGCTGGTCAGTCCCGCACGGCGGAGGATCTCCTGTACCAGCCGCACGTGGCGATCCTCGCCGGAATGGCTGGCGGCCATGATCGCGAGCGCCTCGGTGCCGAGGCCGTACTCGTCGAACCGACCTGACGCAACGAACGGCGCCAGCTGGAACGGCTTGGCGCTGGATCTGAGAAACGCGAACTGGTCCGGATCGCCGACCGATGCGGTGACGGCGCCATCCGGCCCAGCGACGACCACCACCCCGCGGTGGACCGATTCGACACGATCGCCGCGCGTGACCTCGACGAGGACCGGCGGGGCGACGGATCGAGCCGAGGGACGGCGCCCGCGCGTGGCCGGCGCCCGACTACCCTCCCTGACCGGCCGGCTGGCCCTCGCGCTGCTCGGCACCGGCCTGCTCACCCTGGCGCTCGCCCTTGCTGAAGATGCTGCCGGCCCCGGATCCCTGGCGCTGCTGCTGCGGCGTCTGCGCCGGAGCCTGCGCTCCCGGGCCGGTCGGCGTCGGGGCGGGCCGCGCACCGGGCTCGCGCGTCATGGTGACGCCGCCCTCCCAGTGGGCTCCTTCCTTGACGACCAGGACCTGCGTCTTGATGTTGCCCTTCACGCGACCCGTGGACCCGATCTCGAATCGGCCGCCGCAGTCGACGTCACCTTCGTAATCGCCGTTCACGATCACGTTGTGCGCCTTGATCGCGCTGCGAACGCGCGCCTGCGGGCTGATGATCAGGGTGCCCTGGCACTCGATCTCGCCCTGCGCTTCGCCCTCGATCCGCAGGTCGCGGTCGCTGACGTACTTGCCGTTGAAGCGGGCATGCGGGTCGATCACCGACTCGTTGCCACGATCGCTGGTTCGGGGAAACTCGCTGGGTGACTGTGCCACGTCAACCTCACTCGTCAGGCTATCCGGATACAGGTTCCCGACCACGTCCTCGCGCGAGAGGCTGTCCGGCTTGGTTTCACGCTTCGATCCGAAGACCATGCTCTTCCTAACCTCCTCAGTACGGATCCGGCGACGGGCTGGACACGGTCCGTGCACGATTGGGTCGCAAGGAGCGATAGCCTACCAGCATGTCGCATCCGGAGGTAGATGGGCCACCTCCGCAGGACGCGTACCACGCTCGCGTGTGACGATCGGTCGCGCCCACCCACCCAGGACCGCATCCGGCCGTCACGGAGCGCCTTCCGAGGCAGCCGCGGTGGTGGACACCCTCCCGCGCGATGCCAGAGCGATCACCGTGCCTGCGACCGGGATCACGGCCAGCGCGATCCGCAGCCCGGCAATCTCTCCCACGATGCCGACCAGGGATGGTCCGATCAGGAAGCCCGCGTACCCGAGCGTGAGGACGTAGGAGGCCGCTCGGCCTGCGTACCCACCGGCGCGCTCGGCGGCGATGCTGACGACCACCGGCACCACGAATGATGCGCCCAGCGCGGCGACCGCCATGCCGGGGATGGCCAGCGCGGGTGCCGACACCAGGAGCGCCGCGGTCATGCCGGCCGCCATCATCACGCCGGCCACCAGCAGCGTGGAGCGCGCGCCGATCAGGCCGGCGATGCCCGCGCCGATGAGCCGGCCGACGAGCATTGCAGCGTGGAACGCCGCCGGGCCGAGCGCGCCCACGAACGCGGCGGCGCCAAGCACGTCCCGCAGGTAGATCGCCGACCATGTCTCCATGGAGCCCTCGGCCAGGAACGCCAGGCCGGCCAGGGCGGCGAGCGGCAGCATCGCCATCGCGATCGCGCGGGGCATGCGACCGGACGGCGGCGCCACGCGCCAGCCGGATCGAGCGGCCAGCACGGCCATGATCCCGAGGGCCATCGCGAGCGCCGGGTACACCAGCTGGAACGGCACCGATGCCCCGATCAGGGCGCCCGCAGCCAACGCTCCCGCCAGCCCGCCACCGCTGAACGCGGCGTGCAGCAGGGTCAGCTGCGCGGCCCGGCTCCAACGCGCATCGCCCATGGCCGCGCCGTTGATGGCCACGTCGAAGGCGCCGCTGCCGGCCACCATGAGCACCACCCCGACCACCAGGGTCGGAAGCGGCCCCAGGCTGCCCACGATGAGAAGGCCGATCGCCATGGCCGTCGCCGGTATCGCCATGCCCCACCCTGCGCCGATGCGGTCCACCATCCGCCCGGTGAGCAGCATCGCCGGAAGCGAAACGGCGAACCCGGCCGTCAGGATCGCCCCCAGCGGTCCGCTCGTCAGTCCGTGGTAGCGGGCCAGGTCCGGAAGCACCGCCTGCCAGGCACCCCACATGACGCCGAGCACGCCGAAGGCGATCGGCAGGAGCCAGTGGGCGGGACGCATCGGTCCATTCTGCCGATCCGGGAGGCTAGAATCGGCGCCGATGCCGCTCCACGTCAGCCAGCACCCGCTGGTAGCCCACAAGCTCGCCATCCTGCGCGACAAGCGCACGGAGCCGAAGAAGTTCCGGGAGCTGGTTCGCGAGCTGACCTGGCTGCTGGGCTACGAGGCGATGGCGGATCTCGCCACCGGGCCGTACGAGATCGAGACGCCCCTGGAGCCGATGACGGCGGCGCGCATGGAGCCTCCAGTCGGACTGATCCCGATCCTGCGCGCCGGCCTGGGCATGGTCGACGCCATGCTCGAGCTGCTCCCGACGGCCGAGGTATGGCACATCGGTCTGTACCGCGACGAGCGGACGCTGAAGCCGGTCGAGTACTACAACAAGCTGCCGGACGCGGCGACGGTCCAGGTCTGCCTGGTCCTCGACCCGATGCTCGCGACCGGCGGATCGGCGGCCGCTACGATCGACATCCTCAAGCAGTGGGGCGCCGCGCGGATCAAGCAGGTCTCACTCATCGCCGCGCCCGAGGGCGTGGCGACCCTGGAGAGCGCCCACCCGGACGTCGACGTCCACGTGGCCGCGCTCGACTCCCACCTCAACGAGCGCGGCTACATCGTCCCGGGCCTCGGGGACGCGGGCGACCGGCAGTTCGGGACGTTCGCCGGTCCGGCCTCCGAGCCCGGCCACGCCCATGGCGACGAAGCGGCCGAGGTCGTCAGGAAGCTCCAGCGCAACCTCGACCGGGAATAAACGCTCCGCTCAGAACATTCCGCGCTGATTCGGGGAGTCGACCGGCTCCTCCTGCCCCACATCCCACAGCTCGCCGATCCGGCCGTCCACGAAGCGGAAGATGTGAACGGTGGCCGCCTCCGGGCCGCCGGGAGCGTGCCGAACCCGCGAGTGCACGACCACGAGATCGCCCTCGGTGATGGTGCGCTGCACGTCGAGCGACTTCTCGGGATTGGCGCGCGCGTTCTCGTCCATCGCGGTCGCCAGCGAGTCGGCATCGGCGGCGAACCACGGGTTGTGGTGCACGAAGTCGGGTGATGCGAAGCGCTCCATGGCCTCATGAGCCTGGCCGGTGGCCGCCCTTCGGAGGAACTCCGTGGCGATGTCGGTGTTGGTCGTGACCGTCGTTGTCATTCGGATCACCTCCTGGGGGCCAGGGCCGCAGGATCCGCACCAATCGACGGGCACACGAAATGTCCCGAAGGAACCGCCGCCGGACCGTTGATGCAATCGCTGGTGCCGTTGGCTGCCCCTTCGGGACGACGGCAGCATAGGGTCGCCCGAATTACCGCCGCAATCCCCGTTCTCCACGAGCTTCGGGCTCGGCGCCGAAGTTATCCACATGTTTTCCCCAATGGTGGACATTGACCGACCTTGATGCCAGGTTGACGTTCGCGGCGTACGATCGGCACATGGACAGCACGACACCACGGCAGCGAGTCATGTTCGTCTGCACCCACAACAGCGCGCGGAGCCAGATGGCCGAGGGCATGCTACGGGCGTGGGGCGGCGACCACTTCGAGGTCTTCAGCGCAGGGACCGAGGCGACGGAAGTCCGTCCGGAAGCGATCCGCGTGATGGCCGAGATCGGGATCGACATCGGCGGCCACACGAGCAAGACGCTGGAGCCGTTCCGCGGCGAGTCGTTCAGCTGGCTGGTCACCGTGTGCGATCAGGCACGCGAGGCGTGCCCGACGATCCCCGGCGTGGCCCAGCAGGCCCACTGGAGCATCGACGACCCATCGGCCGTCGAGGGCGACGAGGAAGCGCGCCTCGAGGCGTTCCGCGACGCGCGCGATCGGCTCCGGGACCGGATCCACATCTTCATGCTGGCCGCTGCCCGCGACGACCTGCCCCAGCCGGAGCCGACCCGCATCGGCGGCTGACCCGGCTGCTACGCTCGCCGGGTGAGCCGATCCGTCCCCGTCTGCCCGCACTGCCTCGCGAGCGACGAGGCGCCCATCGTGTGCGACCAATGCGGCTGGCGCTGGTACGCGAACCCACGTCCCGCCGCCGCGGTGCTCCTCGAGCGGTCCGCCGGCAACGGCACCGAGCTGCTCCTGCTGCAACGGGCCGTCGAGCCTGGCGCCGGCGGCTGGGACCTGCCGGCGGGCTACCTGGACCCGGGGGAGTCCTTCGAGCGGGCGGCGGTGCGGGAGACGCGCGAGGAGGCCGGGCTGGCGGTCGAGCTGGTCGAGCTCGCCGGCGTCTACCACTCGCCGCCCGCCAACGCGGTGACCGCCGTCTTCCGCGCCCGCCCTCTCGATCCCGATGCCCCGGTCCGGCTCGATTTCGAGTCGCGCGACCACGCGTGGATCGCGCGCGCGGACGTCCCGGTCTGGCTGCCGCGCATCGCGTTCGGCTCGATGGCGTCCGCGGTTGCCGATTGGGCGCGGCGTGCCGAGAGCCGATGACCGCTCCGTCCGCCCTGGAGGCGGACCACCTCGGGCGCACGTTCGGCGACGTCGTCGCGCTCGAGGACCTGTCGTTCTCCGTGCCAGCCGGGCAGGTTGTCGGGCTGCTCGGGCACAACGGCGCGGGCAAGACGACCACGATCCGTCTGCTGAACGGCCTGCTTGCCCCGACCTCCGGCGCCGCCCGAACGCTGGGCCGCGACCCCGGCATCGACGGACCGGCGATCCGGGCCCGCACCGGGGTCCTGACGGAGACGCCCTCGCTCGACGACCGGATGACGGCCCTGGAGTCGATGCGCTTCTGGTGCGAGCTGTGGGGCGTCCCGGCCGAGGCGGTCGAGCGACGGATCGCGGAGCTGCTCGAGCGCTTCGACCTGTCGGAGCGAGCCGGCGACCGCATCGGTGCCTACAGTCGCGGCATGCGCCAGCGCCTCGCCCTGGCCCGCACCCTGATCCACGATCCGCCGGTCCTGTTCCTCGACGAGCCGACCGCCGCGCTCGACCCGATCGCTGCGATCGACGTGCGCGATCTCGTCCGCTCGTTGGCCTCGGACCATGAGCGAACGATCCTGATCTGCACCCACAACCTGGTCGAGGCGCAGGAGCTGTGCGACCGGGTGCTCATCCTCCGCCGTGGACATCTCGTCGCCGACGGGACACCGGCAGAGGTGGCGAACGCGGCCGCCCTGCCGACCGCGGTCGAGCTCGAGGTCGATCCCGACCACCGGGCCGTCGCGTTGCGCACGGTCACCGCTCGCGACGGGCTGGCCGCGCAGGACCTCGGCGAAGGCAGGATCCGGGTTGACGGCCTGGCTCGCGACGGGGTGCCTGCCCTCGTCGCCGAGCTGGTCGCGAGCGGCGCATCGGTCTACCGCGTCAGCCCGGACGAGCCGACCCTGGAGGCGGCCTATGTGGCGCTGTACGGGGAGGAGGATCGATGAACTGGCGGGCGATCCGCGCGATCGTCACCCATGACCTCCGCCTCGTCCTGCGGGCGAAAGCGGTCCTCGTGCCGCTCATCATCGTGCCGTTGATGATCTTCGTCCTCCTCCCGGTGGCCGGCATCCTGGGCATCCGAGCCGGAGGGGAAGCGATCGAGGAGCTGCGGCCGCTCGTCGACGTGCTGCCGGTCGACTTCACCGAAACGCTCGGGCCCGGGCCGCTCGAGCGCCAGATCCTCGTCTACCTGCTCGAGTACCAGTTCGCGACGTTCTTCCTGCTCGTGCCCCTGATGGTCTGCGCGGTGATCGCCGCCGACAGCTTCGCCGGCGAGAAGGAGCGCAAGACCCTGGAGGCGCTGCTGTACACCCCCACCACCGATCGAGAGCTGTACGTCGCGAAGCTGCTCGGTCCATGGCTCGCATCGATCGGCGTGTCGCTCGTCAGCTGGGCGGTGTACGCGGTACTCGTCAACGTCCTGGCCGCCGGCGATCGTCGGGCGGCCGGTGGCGATCACCCCGCTGTGGGCCCTGATCCTGCTCTGGCTCGGGCCGGCGGTCGGCGCCCTGGCGATCGCGGTCCTCGTCGTCGTCTCCGCGCGGGTTCGGGGCTTCCAGGAGGCATATCAGCTTGGCGGGGTCATCGTGCTGCCGGTCGTGTTCCTGGTGATCGCCCAGCTCGTCGGAGCCATCGTCCTCGACGCGCGGCTGGCCGTGGTCATCGGGGCGGTCGTGTGGGCCACCGCGGGGACCGTCCTGTACGTCGCGTCGCGAGGATTCAGGCGCGAGCGGCTGCTCCGCCAGGTCTGACCGCGCGAGGCCGATCGGCACGTAGCCTGCGCTACACTCGGGCGCATCCCAGCACCAGGAGACCGATGCCCGCCTCGCCCGTCACCGTGGCCGTCACCGGCGCTGCCGGCCAGATCGGCTACGCGCTCCTGTTCCGGATCTCCTCCGGGGAGGCGTTCGGGGCCGACACCCCGGTTCGGCTCCGCCTGCTCGAGCTGGAGGTCGCGCTGCCGGCCCTCGACGGGGTCCGCATGGAGCTCGAGGACTGCGCCTTCCCGCTCCTCGAGGACATCGTCTGCACCGCCGACACGGATGAGGCATTCCGCGGCGCGAGCTGGGCCCTGCTGGTGGGAGCGGTGCCTCGCAGGGAGGGGATGGAGCGCAAGGACCTTCTCAGCGTAAACGGCGGGATCTTCACCGGCCAGGGCACCGCGATCGCGCGCAACGCCGCCGATGACTGTCATGTGCTCGTGGTCGGCAACCCGTGCAACACGAATGCGCTCATCGGCTCCACGGCGGCCGCCCGGCACGGGATGCCGAAGGACCGATGGCTCGCAATGACGATGCTCGACGAGAATCGTGGCCGCTCGCAGCTGGCCGCGAAGGCGGGCGTGGCGGTCCACGAGGTCCGCGACCTGGCCATCTGGGGCAACCACTCGTCGACGCAATTCCCCGATGCCTGGCACGCCACAATCGGCGGGCGACGCGCGCCCGAGGTGATCGACGACGACGCCTGGCTGGAGGGACCGTTCATCGCCGACGTCCAGCAGCGTGGCGCGGCCATCATCAAGGCTCGCGGACAGAGCTCCGCGGCCAGCGCCGCGAACGCGGTGATCGGCACCGTTCGCAACGTGGCGCGACCGACCGGCGAGCAGTTCAGCTCGGCCATTCCGGCCCCCGCCGCCGGCGGCTACGACGTGCCCGAAGGGCTCGTGTTCGGCTTCCCGCTGCGCGCAACCGGATCCGGCGGCGTCGAGATCGTGCAGGGCATCGAGCACGGAACGTTCGCGCGGGCGCGGATCGAGGCCACCACGGCGGAGCTCCTCGAGGAGCGCGAGGCGGTGACGGAGCTGCTGGCGTGACCACCCACTCCCCGTCCCGCGCGACGGCCAGGCTCACGGTCGCGGAGCGGGAGCTCGAGCTCCCGCTGGTGGAGGGAACCGATGGGGACGACGCGCTCGATATCGCTCGGCTGCGCGCCGAGACCGGCCTCATCACCCTCGACCCCGGCTTCGGCAACACCGGCGCCTGCACAAGCGCCATCACGTTCCTCGACGGCGAGGAGGGCATCCTGCGCTATCGCGGCTACCCGATCGAGCAGCTGGCCGAGCAGTCGACCTTCCTCGAGGTCGCGTACCTGCTGATCTGGGGCGAGCTGCCGAGCCGCGAGCAACTGGATCGGTTCGTTGGCGAGGTGACCCACCACACCCTGATCCGCGAGGAGATGCGCCACTTCTTCGACTCCTTCCCGGCCGATGCCCACCCCATGGCGGTGCTCGCATCCGGCGTGGTCGGGATGAGCACCTTCTATCCCGACTCGCACGACATCGTGGACGAGGGGGCGGTGGAGATCACGATCAACCGCCTCATCGCCAAGCTCCCCACCCTGGCGGCGTGGTCGTTCAAGAAGGCGATCGGCCAGCCGTATGTCTATCCCCGGAACGACCTGGGCTACGCGGCCAACCTGCTGCACATGATGTTCGCGGTGCCATCGGAGGACTACGAGGTCGACCCCAAGGTCGCCGAGGCGCTCGACCTGCTCCTCATCCTCCACGCCGATCATGAGCAGAACGCGTCGACCTCGACCGTGCGCCTGGTCGGCAGCACTCACGCCAACCTGTACGCCAGCATCAGCGCCGGGATCACGGCGCTGTGGGGCCCGCTGCACGGCGGCGCCAACGAGGACGTCATCAACACCCTCGAGCGGATCGTGGCCGACGGCGGCAACCTCCAGAAGTGGGTCGACCGAGCCAAGAATCCGAACGACAGCTTCCGGCTCCCCGGCTTCGGTCATCGGGTCTACAAGAACTTCGACCCGCGCGCGACGCTGATCAAGTCCGCTGCCGAGCGGGTGCTCACCGCCACCGGCGCGGATGACGAGCTGTTCGAGATCGCTCGCCGGTTGGAGGAGGTCGCGTTGCGCGACGAGTACTTCGTCAGCCGGAAGCTATATCCCAACGTCGACTTCTACTCGGGGCTGATCTACCGGGCCATCGGCTTCCCGAAGAACATGTTCACCAACTGCTTCGCCATCGGCCGGCTGCCCGGCTGGATCGCCCAATGGCGGGAGATGCTGGGCGCGAAGGAGACGAAGATCGGCCGGCCGAGGCAGGTGTACACGGGCCCGACGGCCCGCGACTACGTGGCGATCGAGCAGCGCTGAATGATCGCCGTCGCCCGCAGCCTCGCGGAAGCCGCGCTGTGAGCCGCGATCCCGACGTCCGGATCGAAGCCGATCCGAGCCTGGATCCGGACGAGGTGAACTCGGCGTACGCCTGGGTCGAGTGGCCGCAGCGCGAGCCCTGGCGCCTGGAGGCGATCGGGCGCAGCTGCACGTGGCTCGCCGCCCGGGATACCGAAGGGTCGCTGGTGGGGATCGCCCGCCTCCACGACGACGGCGGTCTGCATGCCAGCCTGTGGGACGTCATCGTTCGGCCTGACCGCCAGCGCCGCGGCATCGGCACGGCGCTCGTGGGCGCCGCGCTGGCTCGCTGCGAGGACCGACGGCTCGTGGCACTGGTCAGCACCCCTGCCGCCGTGCCATTCTTCGCGGCCATGGGATTCACGGACGAGTCGCACGGCCACCGGGCGATGTACCTGCGACCGCACGCCGGCTCGCACGCGGACCACGGCTGATGGACCTAACCGTTCTCGGCCGCTCCCCGGCCTCGCCCAACCCCGGTGAGGCCTGCGCCGGCTACCTCGTGGAGGACGGTGGCGCGCGGGTCCTGCTCGACATCGGCCCGGGGGTCGTGGCGCAGCTCGTCGGCCGGCACCATCCCGACGAGCTCCAGGCCGTGGTCGTGAGCCACATGCACGCCGATCACATGCTCGACCTCGTCACCCTGCGCTACGTCTATCCGTGGCGGGCGCGGCCGAAGGACGAACGGCTGCGGGTGATAATGCCTCCCGGATCGGCGGACCAGCTTCTGCACCTGGCGAAGGGGGTGGGCAGCCCACGGCACTTCGAGGACGTCTTCCGGCTGAGCGAGCACGATGGATCGGGAACCTTCCAGCTCGGCTCGCTGGCGCTCACGCCCGTCCGCACGCAGCACTACATCCCGTGCTGGGGGTTCCGCGTGGAGGGCGACGGTCGCCGCCTGGCCTACACCGCCGACACGGCCCCGTGCGGAGGGATGGCCGACCTGGCCGACGCCGCCGATCTGCTCCTGAGCGAGGCGACGCTGCGATCGCTGGACGAGGACGCGGCGCCGCCCGAGCCGCGGGGCCACCTCCTTCCCGCCGAGGCGGGCGAGATCGCACGAGACGGCGGGACGAAGCGGCTCATGCTCACGCATCTGCCGGTCAACGGTGATGCCGCGTGGGCGCGGGAGGCGGCATCCGAGGCCTTCGGCGCCGAGGTCGAGATCGCGACGCCGGGGCACACCACGACCATCTGACGCGACGGCGCGCCGGGCCGACGACTAGGACTCGACCCGTGCGCGGGCAATCCATCGGTCCGCCGCCCACGTGGCGAGCGCCCAGACCTGGCTGAGCACGACGGCCATCCCGGCCATGAGCCCCGCCACTGCCGCTGCCGGTAGCCCCGGCAACGTACCGGCCATGATCACGGTGATGGCGGCGACGGCCAGCGCGATGAGCGCCACCATCACGAGCGCGATCTTCGCCGCGGTCCAGGCGAACCAGGCGAGGGAATGCCCCTGGGCTCGGCCGGTCAACCACAGGACGCACGGTCCGGCGGCGCCGGCCAGCGCGGTGTACAGCCCGAAGCCGCCGAACAGCGCGCCGATGCCCAGCCGCTCCCCGGTCACGATCCACACGAAGGCCCAGGCCGCCAGGAGTGTCGACAGCGCACCGACGCCGATGAGCCAGATGAGCAGAAGAGTGGCGGTGCCACCCGACAGGCGCTCGATGAGCTCGCCGTCGGCACCCTCGACCAGCTCGGTCGGGCCGTCGTGACGCTCGCGATCGTCGCTCACGACGCCGATGCGGCGAGCGCCGCCTCCAGGTCGGCACGCAGGTCGTCGACGTTCTCGATCCCCACGGAGAGGCGGACGAGGGATGACGGAACGGCCAGAGGTGAATCGGCGACCGACGCGTGGGTCATCGGCGCCGGAACCTCGATCAGCGACTCGACCGCGCCGAGCGACTCGGCAAGGGTGAAGAGGCGGGTCGCACCGGCCATCCGCCGGGCGGCGTCCTCGCCACCACGCAGCTCGATGCTCAGCATTGCTCCCGGCAGCCGCATCTGACGCTCGACCAGCGCGGCGGCCTCCCCGTCCGCCAGGCCCGGGTACTGGACGCGCTCGACCTCCGGCCGCTCGGCCAGCCACAGCGCGAGCACCAGGGCGTTGGCGCAGGCACGCTCCATCCGCACCGCCAGCGTGCGTAGGCCGCGCATGACGAGGAAGCAGTCGAAGGGGCTCGGCACGGCGCCGGCCGCGTTCTGGTGGAACCGCAGGCGCTCGGCCAGGTCGTCCGACCGGGTGGCCACCAGCCCGCCGATGACGTCGGAGTGCCCCCCGAGGTATTTCGTGGCGGAGTGGAGCACGAGGTCGGCGCCGCTCTCCAGTGGCCGCTGGAGGTAGGGCGTGGCAAAGGTGTTGTCGACGACGGTGATCGCCCCGGCGACCGCGGCCAGGCGCGCGACGGCGCTGATGTCGATCACCTTGAGGTGCGGGTTCGAGGGAGTCTCGATCCAGACCATCCGGGGCGGCCGATCGGCGGCGAACGCGGCGGCCACGGCGTCCAGGTCGCGGAGGTCAACCGTATCGGTCTCGACGCCGTAGCGGCGCCAGACCTTGTCGGCCAGCCGCCAGGTGCCGCCGTACACGTCGTCGCTCATGAGAAGCCGGTCGCCCGGATCGAGCAGATGGCCAATGGCCTGGGTCGCGGCCAGGCCGGAGGCGAAGGCCACCCCCTGCGTCGCGCTCTCCAGGATCGCGATCGCTTCCTCGAGCGCGCGGCGTGTCGGGTTCCCACTGCGGCCGTACTCGAAGCCGTCGCGCAATCCGCCGACGCCGTCCTGCTTGAACGTCGCGCTCATCTGGATCGCCGGCACCACGGCGCCGGTGATCGGATCAGGCTCGGCGCCTGCATGGACGGCGAGCGTCTCGAAGCGGTCCTGGTGGTCGGTGCGGTGCGTCATGCGGTCGTCATTCTGTCACGGGTCCCGCTCGCGCCTGCCGGCATTGCTCGCGCGCCGGCTGCTATGGTCGGCAGCATGGACGAGCTCTGCAGCCATCTCGGCATGGTCCGCGACGTCGAGCCGTCAGCTTCCGGCTGCGAGGACTGCCTGCGCATCGGCAGCACGTGGGTCCACCTCCGCGCGTGCGTGACGTGCGGACACGTCGGATGCTGCGACTCGTCGCCGAAGCGGCATGCCTCGAAGCACCGGCGGGCCACCGACCATCCGCTCATTCGGTCGCTGGAGCCGGGTGAGTCGTGGCTGTGGTGCTACGTGGATCGGGTCTCTCTCGCCCCGCAGGAAGCCGCCGACAAGCCGTCTGCTCCCTGACCCCTAGCGCGTCCGCGGGAACCCGAGGTCGACCGACGAGGTCCCCGGATCGGGCCACCGGGCGGTGACGACCTTGCCACGGGTATAGAACTGGATCCCTTCGGGGCCGTACATGTGCAGGTCTCCGAACAGCGAGTTCTTCCAGCCGCCGAAGCTGTAGTACGCGACCGGGACCGGGATCGGCACGTTGATGCCGACCATGCCGACGTTGACGTCGAACTGGTACTGGCGCGCAGCGCCGCCGTCCCGGGTGAAGATCGCGGTGCCGTTGCCGTACTGGTTGTCGTTGACGATCTTCAGAGCCTCCGGATAGTCGTGCGTCCGCACGACCTCGAGCACCGGCCCGAAGATCTCGTTCTGGTAGCACTCCATGTCCGGGTGACGTGGTCGAGCAGGCTCACGCCGAGGTAGAAGCCTCCGTCTTCCTCCGAGTACAGGACGTGCTCACGGCCATCCGCACGAACGGTCGCCCCGTGGCTGGCGGCATGCTCCACGTACTCGGCTACCTTGTCGCGGTGCTCCCGGGTGATGAGGGGGCCCATCTCCGAGCTCTCCTCGTGGCCCGGGCCGATCTTGATCTTCGGCAGCCGCTCCTCGATCGCCTTGACCAGCGGATCCGCCACGTCACCGACGGCGACAACGACCGAGATCGCCATGCAGCGCTCGCCGGCGGAGCCGTAGGCGGCGGAAACGGCCGCATCGGCGGCCATGTCGATGTCAGCGTCTGGCAGCACGATCATGTGGTTCTTCGCGCCGCCCAGCGCCTGGACACGTTTCCCGTGGGCGGTGCCGGTCTCGTAGATGTAGCGCGCGATCGGCGTGGAGCCGACGAAGCTGACCGCGGCGATATCGGGGTGCTCGAGGATGCGGTCGACGGCCACCTTGTCGCCGTGCACGACGTTGAAGACGCCGTCCGGCAGGCCGGCTTCCTTCCAGAGCTCACCGAGATAGACCGATGCGGACGGGTCCTTCTCGGACGGCTTGAGGATGAACGTGTTCCCGCACGCGATCGCGTTGCCGAACATCCACATCGGCACCATGGCCGGGAAGTTGAAGGGCGTGATGCCGGCCACCACGCCGAGCGGCTGGCGGATCTGGTAGACGTCGACCCCCGAGCTCACCTGCTCGCTGAAGCCACCCTTGATCAGGTGCGGGATCCCCGTCGCGAACTCGAGGTTCTCGAGTCCGCGGGCCACCTCGCCCAGGGCGTCGGTGCGGACCTTGCCGTGCTCGCGGGTCAGGTGCGCGGCGATCTCCTCACGATGCTGGTCGACGAGGTTGCGCATGCGGAACAGGATCTCGGTCCGCTTGCTGATGCTGGTTGCCCGCCATCCGGCGAAGGCCTCGTGGGCGACACGAACGGCGGCATCGACCTCCTCGACCGAGGCAAAGTCGACCTCGCGCGCCAACTGCCCGGATGCCGGGTTATACACCGGTCCCCGCCGCCCGCTGGTGCCGGCCACGTGGCTACCGTTGATCCAGTGGTTGACCCGGTCCAGCTCGGTCGCCTGGTCGCCACCGGGGACCGGCGGCTCCGCGACGTGCGTCATGACGTTCCTCGTACCGCGATCGGCATGCTCGTTGAAGGGCAACGATACTCTCCCATCCGCGCAGCGTCAGCATGCCGACCACCGGCGCGCCGAGCGCATCCAGCGGACGCCGGATCAGCGCGGCGGGCGCGGAACCTCGTCGCCGCGCAGGACGACGGATAGCGAGGTCGCCCGCCAGTCGTAGTCCCCGACCTCCTCGTACGGGCCGAGCAGCCCCTTCTCGCGTAGCCATCGGTCGTTGTACAGCTTGCCGACGTAGTTGCGTCCGCCGTCCGGCAGGAGCACGACGAACAGTGCGTCGGGATCGTCGAGATCCCGCGCGATCTGGAGGGAAGCCCACAGCGCCGTGCCGCACGACTCTCCCATCAGGATCCCCTCGCGCGCGGTGGCGATCCGGGCGGTGAGCAGCGAGTCACGGTCGCTGACACGGACGACGAGGTCGCAGACGGCCGGGTCGTACGTCGCCGGCCAGAAATCCTCGCCGATGCCCTCGGTCAGGTACGGATGCGGCGAGGCACCCGAGAACACCGAGCCGTCCGGATCGGCGCCGATGACCTGGATCGCCGGGTTCCGGCCGCGGAGGTAGCGCCCGATGCCCGTCACCGTCCCGCCCGTCCCGAGGGCCACGACCAGGTGCGTGATCCGCCCATCGGTCTCGTCCCAGATCTCGGGGCCGGTCGAGTCGTGGTGGGCCTGGGGGTTCGCCTCGTTGTGGTACTGGTCCGGCTTCCAGCCGCCCGGCGTCTCGCGGGCCAGCCGGTCGGAGACCTTGTAGTACGAGCGCTCGTCCTCCGGGTCGACGTCGGTCGGGCAGACCACGACCTCAGCGCCGTACGCGCGCAGGAGCGCGCGCTTCTCCTCCGACTGCTTGTCGGCCATGACGAAGATGCACCGATAGCCCTTGATCGCGGCCGCCTGGGCCAGGCCCACGCCGGTGTTGCCGCTCGTCGGTTCCACGATCACCCCGCCCGGCTTCAGGAGCCCCGCGCGTTCGGCGGCCTCGATCATCGGCATGGCGATGCGGTCCTTCACTGAGCCGCCCGGGTTCATGTGCTCGAGCTTGGCCACGATTCGGGGCCGCACGTCGGCCGCCAGTCGGTCGAGGGCCACGAGCGGGGTGGAGCCCACGGCCGCGGTGACGTCGGGCAGGATGCCGGCGGGTGAGTCAGCCAGCGCTCGGCTCCGGTTGGGCGGCGGCCGCATCGGCTTCCGGCGCCTGCTCCTCGTCAGGCCGGATCATCGGCGAGCCCCACCCGCGGCGATGGCGGTACCAGAGCCAGGCGACAGAGAGCACGACGCCGATGATCCCGATCCACATGGCGGTCGGCACGCCGATGATCGTCCAGTTGTTGACGCGGTACGTCTCGAGCAGGGTCCGGACCGTGCCGTACCAGATGATGTACAGCAGCACGGCGTCCCCGGCGAAGAGCCTCGGCGCGAACCGGCGGATGATGAACAGCAGCAGCAACATGCCGATGAGGTTCAGCACCATCTCGTACGCGAACAGCGGCACGAAGCTGGTGGTCTCCACCGGGAACGTGACCGCGTCCCACGGCGTTCCGGCCCGGTGGGTCGCGTCGATCTGGATGCCCCACGGAAGGCATGGCGGAAATTCGGTCCCGCACAGCTCGATCGGCGGTCCATACAGCTCCTGGTTCACATAGTTGCCGAGGCGACCGATCACCTGGCCGAGCAGCAGCGCGGGCGCGAAGATGTCCATCCAGCGCGCGGTGCTCAGGCCCTTGGAGCGCGTGTAGAGCCAGATTCCCAGGGCGCCCCCGGCGACCCCGCCGGGGATCCCGAGACCGCCGTTCCAGATCTGTGGGATGAGTGCCAGGTTCTGCGAGTACACGTCGCTCCACTGGTGGATGACGTGGTAGAGGCGCGCGCCGAGGACGGCCAGGATGATGACCAGCAGCAGCATCGACCAGCCTTCGTCGGGATCCTCGTTCAGCCACCGCGCCACGCGGGTGCCGAGCATGCCGGCGATGAGGACGGCGGCGGCGATGATGATCCCGTACCAGTGCAGCTGGATGGGGCCGATCTCGAAGGCGACGGGGTCGATCACCGGGCGATTCTAGCGCGATGCCGGTGGAGCGTCGGGGAAGCGGTCCAGCCGCCACAGGACCGGGAACAGCCGCGTCCAGACGGCCGCTACCAGGATCGTGGCCCCGCCCCCGATCACCACGGCGGGGACGATCCCCCACCACGCGGCGGTGAGGCCCGACTCGAACTCGCCGAGCTCGTTCGACGCGCCGATGAAGACGGCGTTCACCGCGCTCACGCGCCCGCGGATCGCGTCCGGCGTCTCGAGCTGGACCAGGAGATGACGGATGTAGACGCTGACCATGTCGCCGGCGCCCATCACCACCAGCGCGGCCAGGCTGAGCGCGAAGCTGGTCGACAGGCCGAAGACGATGGTGGCCACCCCGAACGTGACGACGCCACCGAACATCCAGCGCCCGACGTGCCGTCGCAGAGGACGGACGGTGAGCCCGGCAGCGAGGATGGCGGCGCCGACCGCCGGAGCGGCATGCATGAGGCCGAGCCCTGCCGGGCCCACATCCAGGATGTCGCCCGCGTAGATCGGCAGCAGGGCGGTCGCCCCGCCGAACAGCACGGCGAAGAGATCGAGGGAGATCGAGCCCAGCACGATCGGCCGTGAGCGGACGAACGTGATGCCGGAGAGCAAGGTCGCCCACGACGCCGGCTCCCGCGACGCGCCCTCGTCACGACCACCGCCGTGCAGGCCCGCGACCAGCACCACGCCGGTTACGAGCAGCGCGACCGAAAGGGCGTAGGCGACCGGGATGCCCAGCAGGATCAGGCCGCCGCCAAGAGCCGGGCCGGCAATCGTGGCCACCTGCCCAAGCGACGAGTTGAGCGCGACCGCCTGTGGGAACGTGCCCGGCGGCGCGATGTTCGGCAGCAGCGCCTGGCTGGTCGGCTGGTTGAAGGCGCGCGCGATGCCGAACAGGACCATCACCGCCAGGATCGGGCCGGTGGAGGTCACCCCCGCCAAAGTCAGCCCCAGCAGGGCGACCGCGCAGACCGTGAGCAGCAGGTACGTCGCCAGCTGCACCCGTCGACGGTCGTATTGGTCCGCGATGTGCCCGGCCGGCAGGACGAGCACGATAAACGGCAGGAACTGGCTCAGCGCCACGAGCCCGAGGTCGAACGGATCGCCGCTGACGCTGAAGACCTGCCAGCCGACGGCGACGGTCTGCACCTGCGTGGCGATCGCCACGATGAAACGTGCCGCCAGGTAGCGGCGCAGGTCCGGATGGCGCAGGACGATCCTCCGGCTCTCCGCCGGGTCGATGGACATGGAGCGCTGAGGGTAGCGCGTGCGGGTGCCCCCGCTGTCGGACCGCAGTGCGCGCCCGGCACGCTGTCACCGCTGCGCGGGGCGTAGAGTCCCCGCCAGCACGTCGAGAGGACCGAGCCCGATGGCCGATACATCCGAGCAGCCCATCCGCGAGCGCCTGCCGCTGTCGCAGCTCGTCACGCTCTCGATCTACTGGCTCGGGATCCAGACGATCTGGGGCGGCCTGAACATCACGATCATCCCCGGCCGGCTCGACGACCTGAGCCGCGACACCCAGGGCACGATGCTGGCGATCATCATGCTCGCCGGCGCCATCGCGCCGATCCTGATCCAGCCGACGGTGGGGGTCATCAGCGACTACACCGTGACACGCTGGGGACGGCGAAAGCCCTACATCGTCATCGGCTCATTGCTGGACGTCGTGTTCCTGGCCGGGATCGCCTTCAACGAGAGCTTCGTGGCGCTGGTCGCGTTCTACTTCCTGCTCCAGGTCAGCTCGAACTTCGCGCAGGGACCCTTCCAGGGCTACGTCCCCGACCTCGTCCCGGCAAAACAGGTCGGTCTCGCCAGCGGGCTGATGGGGCTGATGCTGACTCTCGGCACGATCGTCGGCGTGGGGATCGCCACGGTGGGTGGGATCACGGACAACGTCGCGGCGGCCACGTTGGCCCTCGGCGTCGTCGAGGTGGTCACCATGGTCATCCTCGTGCTGACCGTGGACGAGGGGCGCGACGGACCGCCGCGCACGAAGCCGTGGCTGCAGGTCGCGCTATCGGCGTGGGGACGGGACATCCTCCAGCAGCGTGACGTCCTATGGCTGCTCCTCGTCCGCCTCCTGTTCCTCGGCGCCTACAACGCGACCCTGATCGCCATCGGCTACTTCCGCAGGTCCCACGGGCTCAGCGACAACGACGCCGATACCACCGTGTTCCTGGCCACCGCCATCGTGGGCGTCTCGACGGCGCTGGCCGCAATTCCCGGTGGTCGGCTGTCCGACCGGTACGGCCGGCGCCCGGTGATCTGGACCGCCTCGCTGATCGCCGGGATCGGGTTGATCGGCGTCACGTTCGCGCCGTCTCCGGAGTTCGCGGTCGCCTCGTGGGTGCCGTTCGGGATCGGGATGGGCATCTTCCTGTCCGCGGACTGGGCGCTCATGGCGGACGTCATCCCGAAGGAGACCGCCGGCCGCTACATGGGCATCCTCAACGCGGGGACGGCGATGGCCGGTCCGGTCTTCATCATCGTCGCCGGACCCATTCAGGACCTGGTGGCCGGGACGGTCAGCGATCCCGCCGGCCCAAGGGCGGCGATGGCCGTTGGCGCGGCATTCCTCGGGCTGTCGGCCCTGGCCCTGACCCGCGTCGATCCAACCCGGCGCGAGCTCGGCGCTCAGACGCCCGCACCCGCCCCCGCCTGATTACCGATGCCCGAGCCCGCCCCGAGTCGGTCGACGGGTCCCCGCGCGCTGAGCGTCGAGGTCACGCCGCGCTATCGCCTCATGCGAGTGCTGGTGCGCCTGCTGGTGCGCGGCCTGTTCGACGTGCGGGCTCGCGGGCTCGAGCACTGGCCAGCCGCACCGTTCCAGCTCGTCGCCAACCATCACAACGGGTGGGACCCATTGCTGATCATCGCCGTCACCCGCCCCGAACCGCGCATCACGTGGTTCGGCCCGAGGGAGGCGAACTTCGGGCGCGGCTTCAAGAACCGGGTCATGGCGTTCTTCGGCGGGATGATCCCGTACCACCCGGAGAAGACGACGCTGACCAGTGCCGTGCGAGCCGTCCGGCGCGTCTTCGAGGGTGGCGGCGTCCTCGGCATCTTCGCCGAAGGACGCATCGGCTTCCGCGAGAGCGAGCTCCTCCCGTTCGAGGACGGAGCGACCGTCTTCGCCGCCACTGCCGGCGTGCCGGTCGTGCCGTGCGCGATCGTCGGCAGCACCGACATGTGGTTCCGGCGGCGCATCGAGGTGCGATTCGGGCCGCCGATCCCGACCATCGAGCTCCGCGGGCGCGAGGCCCGGGCGCTGCTGGACGCACGAATCCGGGCCGCCGTGCAGGACCTCCTGCCTTCGACGGATCCCCCGTTGCCGAGCCGGCGGCCGCTGGCCTTCCTCACCGACGTGCTCAATGGTGCCGAGGACGTGGCTCGCCGCCGGAACGAGTAGCATCGGCGCCGAGATGCTCCCCGTGGTCTGGACCCTGTTCGTCGTGCTCGCCGTGGGCGGATTCCTGATGATCGCCGCCTATTGGCTCGACGTGCAGGACCGACCCGACCTGGGCACCGCGGCCCGGATCGGCTGGTCCGCCGGCGTCTTCGCCTTCCCGATCACGATCCCCGTGTATGCGTTCGCTGGCGGTCCCGGATGGCCGCTCGCGCTGCGCATCGGCAGCGTGATTCCCGCCGTGGCGCTCGGCCTGTTCCTGGGATTCGTGTTCGGGGCGTTCGGCTAGGGACGCTGGCGGCGGAATGCCACCACGCTGACCGCCGCAACCAGCGCCAGCGCGACCGCCATGCCGATGACCGGGACCGGCACGGACACGGTCCCCTCGACGTTCGGCTCAGGCCCGCCGACCTTGGCCGGCAGCATCGAGACGATGGCGGCCTCACCGTCGGGGTCGCTGCCGTCGAGCAGCCGGTTCGGCAGGCAGCCGTTCGTCTCGAGCGCGCCGTCGCCCGCGTAGGCGAGCACCAGCCATCGCTCGTCGGCCCCGAAGCTGACGCCGCAGTTCGCGCCGCTGTCGGGCCAGCTGCGGACGGTGACCGTGGTGGCGCTGATCGGGTCCCTCGAGCGGTCGACGCTCCACGTGGTCAGCACCGCGTCGCCGAAGTCGCCGTCCGCGCTCGGCTCGCTCGAGATCGGGCGTCCCACGAATGCGAACTCGGCGTCGCGCACCGCCTCGTCGAACTCGGTCATCGCGCAGCTGCACGCCGACACGGTCGCGATCGGCACCGCCGTGAGCAGCACCGCGGTGGCCAAGGCCACGATGGCGGAGAGTGGTCTGGGCATGGATGGAGGACGCCGACAAGTCCGGATCGGTTTCCCGACCTATCATCCTCCGATGACCAGCCAGACCGATACCGCCGCGGCCGTCGACGCCGCCGTCGCCCATCTCCGCGAGCACGACGCGGAGCACCTCGCGCAGCTCGACGAGTTCCTCTCGATCGAGAGCGTCTCCGCAGATCCGGCCCGCACGGACGAGGTTCGCCGCACGGCGCAGTGGATCGTGGATGAGCTCACGCGGCTCGGGGTCGAGCGCGCGACGATCCATGAGACGAGCGCGCACCCGATCGTCACCGCCGAGTGGCTGCACGCCGGACCGGATGCGCCGACGGTGCTGGTGTACTGCCACTACGACGTCCAGCCCACCGACCCGCTGGAGGAGTGGGTGCGGCCTCCGTTCGAGCCGCGGCACGAGGACGAGCGGGTCTACGCGCGCGGCGCCGGTGATGACAAGGGTCAGCTGTTCATGCACCTCAAGGCGGTCGAGGCCTGGATGGCGACTGCCGGGCGGCTGCCGGTCAACCTGCGGTTCTTCTTCGAGGGTGACGAGGAGGTTGGCTCCGCGCCGATCGAGCAGTTCATCGCCGATCACCCCGACCTCCTGCGAGCCGACGTGTGCGTGGTCTCCGATGGCGACACCTACGACGACGACGGGACGCCGGCCATCGGCTACGGCCTGCGCGGAATCGCGTACTGGGAAGTGCGCGTCCGTGGTCCCCGCCAGGACGTCCACTCCGGCCAGTACGGTGGCGGGGTCGACAACCCGGCCAACGTCCTGGTCCGGATGCTCGCGTCCATGGTGGACGCCGACGGCCGGGTCACCCTGCCTGGCTTCTACGACGACGTCGTCGATCTGACCGATGAAGAGCGTGCCGCCTACGCCGACCTGCCGTTCAGCGCGGAGGCGTGGCGCGATGAGACCGGGTGCCCGTGCCCCATGGAAGGCGAGCAGGGCTACACGCTCCTCGAGCGTCTCTCGGCACGCCCGACCTTCGATGTGAACGGCATCTGGGGCGGGTACACCGGCGAGGGCGCCAAGACGATCATCCCCGCCTGGGCCGCCGCGAAGATCTCCACCCGGCTGGTTCCGAACCAGGACCACCGGAGGATCGAACGTGCGATGACGTTGCATCTCGAGGCCATCGCGCCACCGACCGTGCAGGTCGAGGTCAACATCATCCACGGCGGGGCGCCCGCGCTCACGCCGCTCGACCATCCGGGGGTCGCCCCGGCCGCACGCGCCCTGGAGGCCGGCTTCGGAACGGCTCCGCTGTTCCAGCGCTCCGGCGGCTCCGTACCGGTGGTGGCCGCGCTCGACGCCAAGCTCGGACTGAAGACGCTCATGGTCGGCTTCGCGAATCCGACCGGGAACTTCCACGCACCGAACGAGTGGATGAGCCTGCGCAACCTGCGCGACGGGATGACCTCGCTCGTCCACCTGTGGGCCGAGCTGGGAGCCATGACGGCGGACGACCTCAGGACCTGACGAAGCGTCAGCGGCGCAGAGGCACTCGCTGGAGGCGACTGGAACGGTGCACGCGGTTGACGCAAGTGGACGTGCGCCCGTAGCGTAGCTTCCTACCAAGATTTCGGAGATTCGCGACGCCCCGTGCCCACCGACGCCATACAGACCCCTGACCCCGACGATCCCTGGCTCCCCTTGGGCGCCGCGTCGCGACTCGTCGGGGTCGGCCCGGACACCCTGCGCCGCTGGGCGGACACCGGGAAGGTGCAGAGCTACCAGACTCCCGGCGGCCATCGGCGCTTCCTGCGCTCCAGCCTGGAGGCGATGATCAACGCGCCGCGCCGGCACCGATACGGCATGGAGCGGCTGCCCGACTCGACCCAGACGATGGCCGGCGAGCTGCATCGGCGCATGGCGCGCACCGGCTACTCCGGCCAACCCTGGCAGGCTCGGCTGTCCGTCGAGCAGCGCGACGACTTCCGGCGCTGGGGGCAGCGGACGTTCCAGCTCGTGATCGAGTACGTCGCAGCCTCGAAGAAGGCGGAGCGTCAGCTCCTGCTGGACGAGGCGGAGAAGATGGGCGCCCTGTACGGCAGCGAGGCATCGAAGGCGGGCCTGAGCCTGGCCGAGACGGTCGAGGCATTCCTCTTCTTCCGGACGCCGGTGCTGGACGCGATCACCGGCCACCTCCGTCGCCGCGCGGCCGACGTCGCCGACGTGACCGGCGCGTTCCACGAGGCGAACGCCGCCATCGACCAGGTGCTGGTGGCCCTGGTCAGCTCGCACCGCGAGGGCGGCTGAGCCGGCGCAGGACTAGGAGACGACGAGCAGCTCCCTCGTCGAGGTGTTGAGCCGCTCCCCGCCGGTCGCGGTGCAGACGACGATGTCCTCGATTCGCGCGCCCCAACGGTCGCGAAGGTAGATCCCCGGCTCGACGCTGAACGCGTTGCCCGCAACCAGCGGGGCGGTGTTCGACGACACCACGTACGGCTCCTCGTGCGTCTCCATGCCGATGCCGTGGCCGGTGCGATGGATGAAGGCGTCGCCGTAGCCAGCCTCGGTGATGATGTCGCGGGCCACCGCGTCGATCTCCGCGGCCGGTACGCCGGGCCGGACGGCCTCGCAGGCCGCACGCTGGGCCTCGTGCAGGACCTCGTACAGCGCCACGAACTCTGGGTCCGGGTCGCCGACGAACGCGGTGCGCGACGTGTCGCTGCAGTACCCGCCGCGAACGCCACCGATGTCGAGCACGATCGCGTCCCCGCTCCCGATCCGGCGCTCCCCGGCGGTGTGGTGCGGGCTCGCAGAGTTCGGCCCAGAGGCGACGATCGCGAAGCCGGCCTCCTCGTGGCCGGCGGCCAGAAGGTGCTCCCGGATGCGGCCGCTGACCTCGGCTTCGCGCCGGCCGGACAGCGGCTCGGCCGCGATCGCGCGCATCGCCTCGTCGGCGGCCTGGGCGGCGGCCCGGAGGCGATCGATCTCCTCGGTGCTCTTCACCGCGCGCAGCGCGCTCAAGGCGGGACCCGCCTCGACCAGCTGCGCCGGATCGAGGGCGGCGCGGAGCCGGAGGACGAACCGCGCCCACATCTGGTCCTGGACGCCGACGCGCATCGCCCCGCCGACCAGCCGCTGGACGATGCGAACGGGGTCGTCGGTCTCGTCCCACGGCACGACCTCGAGGTCGTCGGCGAGCTCCCCCAGCTCGTGGAGCGCGAGCGGTTCCTCGAGCCGTGGCAGGACGAGCACCGGATCGCCGTCCGTTGGTACCACCAGGCAAGTGAGGCGCTCCATGGCCGGGGCGCGATACCCGAGCAGGTACGCGTAGTCCGGCGACGGAGTGATGAGCAGCGCGTCGATCCCCCGCTCGGATGCCTCACCGGCGGCACGGCGCATGCGGTCTCGGTGCGTGTCGGGCGTGAAGCGGGCCGGCGCAGGCGCCTCGGTGGTCATGGACGAAAGCCTACACCGATGGGTCATTGCGATCGGCGCGCCGACGAGCGACGCTGGAACCCCGGGCCGTGCGACACTGTCATACGGCGTCATACATCACCGCAGGGAGGCCGATGCTGCACCGCCGCCGCCCGCGCAGCCTCGCTCGGCGCACCGCCGTCGCGATCGTCGGCCTGCTCGTGGCCGGGGCGCTGCTGCCCGCTCACCACGTGACGGCTGCGGAGCCTGCTGCGGCCGCCGGTGCCCGCCACCTTGCCGAGACGCTCGGCGGGGCGCCGAACGACTACGTCCTCGTCTACGAACGCACAACCACGCCGGTCGCGGGGGCCAGCCCACTGTGGGCCGGCAAGTACGTCGACCAGCGCTCCGGCGGCGTGCACGTCGTCTATCGGGACACCACCGACGGCTCGGTCGCCGGGGCGGACTTGCGGACGGAACAGCAAGCCGCCGCAGCCGACGCGAAGGGATCGGCGCTCGAGCGCAAGGGGGACGCGGAGCTGCGTGCGGCGGTGGCCGCCGGCCGCGCCGCGACGGGACCGGCGGTCGCGTCGGCCGAGACGACGATCCCGGTCGGCGTCTGGCTCGGAGTCGACGTCACGGCCGCGGAGGCGGCGGTGATCGCCAGGCATCCCGAGCTGACCTGGGACGGTGATCGCCCGATCGTCGACGACCTGGACACGGCCCGCGCCATCCGCGCCGAGCTGAGCGCCGCCCGCGCCACGGCCCAGGCGGCGGCGGTTGAACAGCTGCGCGCGGACGTGACCGCCATGGGCGGCAGCGTCGGCTATGCCTCGACCAGCGCCCCTCTGGTGTACGTCGATCTCCCTGCCGACCGGGTCGAGGCCCTGGCCGAGCTGCCGGCGGTCGAGACGCTCGGGCTCGAGCGTCGCTGGTCGACAAACATGTCGAGCGCCGGGCCCGGGGTGCAGGCGAACTGGACCGGTGGGTCCGGCGACCAGGGAGCCGGCGTGCGTGTGGCGGTGGTCGAGTATCACAACGTGCACAACACCGGTGACCTCTCGGGCCGGGTGGTCGCCGCGTACAGCACGACCGGATCGATCGCCTACAGCCCGACCTTCGACCACCCGACCTGGGTCGCCGGCGCCATCGCCGGGCGCAGCAGCACCTATCCTGGAGTCGCACCGGGAGCGCGGATCGTAAGCGCCTCGACCGGGGGCGGCGGGGCGTCGCTGAGTCGGGACCGGCAGGTGATCCAGGCAGCGGACTGGGCTGCCAGCAGCGGAGGTGGCGACTCCGACGTCATCAACGTCAGCCTCGGCCAGGACACCGCGACCGGGTCGGAAGAGGCACGCCGTTACTTCGACGCCATTGCCGCCCAGGACGGGCGCCTGCCGGTGGCCGCGGCCGGCAACTTCGTCACCTTCGGCCACTGGAACGTCCTGTCGCCGGGCACCGCCTGGAACGTCCTCACCGTCGGCGGCATCGACGACCGGAATACCGCGGGGCGCAACGATGACCGGATCTGGTATTACCCCGGCTCGAACGGCAGCAACTACCGCGACCCGGCCGGCACCGCCTGGAACGCGCACGGCGACTTCAACAAGCCGAACGTCTCGGCTCCGGCGGTGTCCGTGCGAACGGCGAACGGGCTCGGTGCCAGCGGGACCAGCGTCGCCTCCCCGATCGTAGCCGGCATCGCAGCGCAGCTCATCGCTCGCGCGCCCAGCCTGGCGTTGCGGCCGGAGGGAACCCGCGCCCTGATCATGGCCGGCGCCATCAACCGCTCCCCGCTCCCGACGGGCGGCGCGAATGCCGATCGCGAAGGGACCGGCACCGCATCGGCGCTGTGGGCGAACCGGATCCTCACCGCGAGCGACGGTGCATGGGGTGGCTATCGGCTGGGGAGCATGACCTCTGGCCAGGTCGTGACCCAGGAGATCTCGGTGGTTGCCGGTCAGAAGGTGAAGGCCGTCGTCTCCTGGAACAGCCACAGCTCGAGCAGCACCTCCGCCGACCGGCTGATGGCCGACCTGGACCTTCGCGTCGTCCAGCCGGGCGGATCGGTCAGCGGCTCGTTCACGATGGACAACAACTACGAGTGGGTCGAGTTCACGGCGGCGCGGACGGGGACCGCCCGGATCGAGATCCGCCAGGCGCGGTTCGAGGCCAGCACGGAACGCTATGGCCTGGCCTGGGCTAAGTGGAGCGTCGGCACGCCGATCCGCATCGCGGGCGCCGACCGATACGCCACTTCGGCCGCGATCAGCCGAGCCCGGTTCGGGGCGGGCGTGCCGGTCGCGTACGTGGCCACCGGCGTCAACTATCCGGACGCGCTGGCCGGTGGGCCGGCCGCAGGCATCGCGGGTGGCCCGGTGCTGCTCACCGACCCGGGCAACCTCCCGCAGGTCATCCGCGACGAGCTCGCCCGCCTCCGTCCGGGCCGCATCGTGGTGCTGGGAGGCACGGGCGCCGTCTCGGCACGCGTCGCGCAACAGCTGGCCGGGTACGGGACGGTGCGGCGCATCCAGGGGGCGGACCGCTACGCGACGGCCGTCGCGGTCAGCCGGGCAGCATTCTCGCCGGGGGTGGGCGCCGCATTCGTCGCCACCGGGACGTCCTTCCCCGATGCCCTCTCCGCGGGCCCGGCGGCCATCTCGGCCAGGGGCCCCGTCCTGCTGACGAAGCCGGGCGCGTTGCCCGACGCGACCCGCGACGAGCTGGTCCGCCTGGCGCCTCGCACGATCTACGTGCTGGGCGGGACGAGCGCGGTGACCGAGGGTGTGCGACAGGCGATTGCCCAGGCGACCGGGCGGCCCGTGGTACGGCTGGCGGGCGTCGACCGCTACGCCACCGCGGTCGCCATCGCCAGGGAGTTCTTCGATCGGCCGCCGTCGGTCTTCCTTGCCACCGGCGCGAACTTCCCCGATGCGCTCTCCGCGGTCCCCGCTTCCGGCCGCGCCGGCGCACCGCTGCTCCTCGTCCAGCGCGACCGGGTGCCGCCGGTCGTGGCCACGGAGCTGGTTCGACTGCATCCTCCGCGGTGCTACCTCTCCGGCGGAACGGCGGTCATCGCCGACTCCGTCGTCAGCCAGCTCCGAGCCACCCTCGGCAAGCCATGACCCGGTTGCTCCTCGCGGCGGCTCTGGGCGTGGCAGCGCTGGCGGGGTGCGGCACGGGGCCGGTGCCATCGCAGGGTGATCCCGACAGAGGAGCCGGTGACCAGCGCCGCTGCATCGGCAACCTCGTCGGCACCTGAGCCGGGGCAGCCGTTCGAGCCCGAGGACATCCTGGCCGCCATGCGTGATTCCCGCCGCCCGGGAGGCGTCCCCGAGGAGCTCCAGACCGATGCGATTGCCGCCGGGGTGGCGGACCACCTCTGGACGATCGACGGTCAGCCATGGTCGGCTATCGCTGCGGGCGGGTCCTGCGAGGGCGACACGTGCACCCTCGAGCTATCGGGCGCGCCGCCGGATGCGGCCGGTGAGGATGTGTGGGTCTTCACGGTTGCGCCGGCGACCGGCGAGGTGGCGGTAGCCACGGCCGACCTGCACGGCGTGCCCGCCGATTGGATCACCGCGCTCGATGCGATGGCACGCAACGCTCCCGGCAGCGAGATGCTCCCCGATCTGACGCTGACCGCCGTCCGCTGGGAGCCGCCACCCGCGGTCGGCAGGTTCGACCTCGCCTACCGGACGGGCGACGAGGAGGAGTCCTGCGCGGTCGACCTCGTGCTCGACGCGGCCGGTGGAATCATCACCGACCTCGAGGTCACGGGCTGCTGATCGTGAGCGGTACCTCGGTGCTCTCGCCGTCGGTGATCCGCCAGGCACGCAGCGCGGCCGCGACCTCGGCTTCGGGGTCGCTCAGCGACGCCAGCACGTAGAACGCATCGGGGTACTGCGCCTGGCGTCGGTCGGTGGGCGAGGGCACGGCCGGGGTATGCGTGTGCGAGTGATAGATCGCCACCAGGTCGTCGCCGGCGTCCTCGATTGCGAAGACGATGCGCACTAGGTCCTCGGGATGGACGGTGTATACGTACGGGCTGGCATCGGCGTTTCGTGCGGGGTGGTACGCACGTGCGAGGCCGTCGGCGAGCGAGCCGGACAGGATCCCGCAGGCCTCGTTCGGCACCTCGGCCCGCGCATGGTCGAGCAGCTCAGCGGCGACCATTCGCGGGATGGTGAGCCCCTGGCTCACCACAGCAGCGAGCTCTCCAGCTCGCCGGACAGCTCGTCGAGCTCGCGCGTCCACAGGTCGGTCGACAGGTATTTCCAGCCGCCATCGGCGAGCAGCACCACCACGGAGCCATCGGGCAGGTCGCGCGCGACGCGGACCGCAACGGCAACCGCGGCGCCGGACGACAGCCCGGCGAAGATGCCCTCCTCGTCGAGCAGCCGTCGCACACCGATCACCGCGTCGCGGTTCCCGACCAGGTACTTGTCGTCCAGGACCGATGCGTCGAGCACCGGCGGCACGAAGCCCTCGTCCAGCGACCGCAGGCCCTGCACCAGCTCCCCGGGAAGCGGCTCCGCCGCCACGATCCGCACCGCGGGACGCTCGCGCTTCAGGTACCGGCCCACGCCCGTCAGCGTGCCCCCGGTGCCGAGCCCTGCGACGAAAACGTCGACGTCGGGGACCTGGGCGAGGATCTCGGGGCCGGTGGTCGCCTCGTGGGCGCCGGGATTCGCTTCGTTGCCGTACTGGTAGGGCATGAAGAGGCTCGGGTCCTCGCCGGCCAGGCGCTGCGCGAGGCGGATCGCGCCATTCGATCCCTCCGCGCCCGGGGAGTGGACGATCTCCGCCCCGTAGAGGCGCAGCAGCTGCTCGCGCTCGGCAGTCGTGTTGTCGGGAAGCACGATGCGCACCGGGTGGCCGAGCAGGCGACCGACCAACGCCAGGCTGATCCCGGTGTTGCCGCTCGACGGTTCGAGGATGGTCTGCCCCGGCTGCAGCTGCCCGGCGGCCAGTGCCGCCTCAACCATGGCGAGCGCGATCCGGTCCTTGACGCTGCCGGTCGGGTTCGCGCCCTCCAGCTTGGCGAACACGCGCGCAGCGCCGGACGGCGCCAGCCGCCGCAGCTCCACCATCGGCGTGTCGCCGATGGTGGACAACAGGTTCGCGGCGGAGCGGCCGACCGAGGCCGGCATCGGCCTAGCGGACGCCCCCGGCCATGGCCGGCAGGATGATGATCGTGTCGTCCGGTCCGACCGGCGTCTCGAGCCCGTCGCGGTAGCGCACGTCCCGGTCATTGACGTAGACGTTGATGAAGCTCGACAGCTGGCCGTCCTCGGTCACCCGGTCACGCAGAGCCGGATGCGATCCGAACAGATCGTCGAGCGCCTCGCGGACCGTGGCGCCAGCGACATCGACCGAGCGGCTGCCGCCGGTTTCCTCGCGCAGGACGGGCGGGATGCGAATCGTGCTCATGCCGTCACCGACGCCGGGCTCACCTCGGCGGCAGCGACCTGCGCGACGGCCCCCTCGCCGCAGGCAGGGCAGGCCGGGTCGCGCCAGATGCGGACCTCGTCGAAGGTCGTGCCCATCGCGTCGAACATGAGCAGCCGCCCGGCGAGCGTCTCGCCGACGCCGAGGATCAGCTTGAACACCTCGTTGGCCTGGAGGACGCCGGCGATGCCGGGAAGCACACCGAGGACGCCTGCGACGCTGCAGGCCGGCGCGAGCTCCGGCGGTGGCTGGGTCGGGTACATGCACCGATAGCACGGCCCATCGAACGGCACGAACGTGGTGACCTGCCCGTCCCAGCGGTAGATCGAGCCGTGCACCACCGGCTTGCGCAGCTGGACCGCGGCATCGTTGAGCACGTAGCGGGTTTCGAAGTTGTCGGTCCCGTCGACGATCACGTCGTAGTCGCTGATCAGCCGGTGGACGTTATCCGCGTTCAGCCGCTCGACGTGCTTCACCACGGTGGTCTCGGGGTTGATGCCACGCACGGTGAGCTCGGCGGAGTCGACCTTCAGCATCCCCAGCCGATCCACCCCGTGGAGCACCTGTCGCTGGAGGTTGGACTCGTCGACCACATCGTCGTCGACCAGGCCGATCGTGCCGATGCCCGACGCCGCGAGGTAGAGGGCGACTGGAGAGCCGAGGCCGCCCGCACCGATAAGCAGGACCTTCGCGTCAAGCAGCGCGCGCTGCCCCTCCTGGCCGATCTCGGGGATCAGCACCTGCCGCGAGTACCGGCGCTGCTGGGCCGGGCTGAGCAGCTGGACCGGCTCCTCCCACGGGCCGCCGAGGTCCTTCCACAGGTTGATCGAGTCGTTGACGCTGACCACGTTGCGGTAGCCCATCTGCGCCAGCCAGCTGGCAACCCGCGCCGAGCGGGCACCGACAGCACAATGGAGCAGGAGCGGGGTGTCGCGGTCCGGCGCCACCTCGGCGATTCGATCAGGCACCTCCCGCATCGGCAGCAGCGTCGCGCCGGCGACGTGGCCGGCATCCCATTCGCTCTGCTCGCGGACGTCGATGACGTGGTAGCCCTCCCGGGCAAGCGCCACAGCCTCGGCGGTGCTCACCTCACGGACGGCGTTGGTTGGTTGGTTAGTCACGGTTCAGGTTCCTGTCGGTTCACGGGTCATGGTGCAGATCCCCCCTCGTTGGCGCCGGCGAGCACCTCGGCCTCGTCCGGCCAGCGCGCCTCGGCACCGATGAGGGCGCCCTGGAGCACCTTGTAGGACAGCAGCGCGCACTTCAGCCGTGCAGGACCGATCGGCACGCCGAGGTTCTCGACCACCTCACGCGGATCGAGGGCACGCAGCTCGTCGAGCGACATGCCGCGCAGCTCGTCGGTCAGGATCGAGGCGGATGCCTGGCTGATCGCGCAGCCGCGGCCGTCATGAGCCACGTCGGCCACACGCTCCTTGCCGTCGTCGAGCTGGATCGTCATCGACAGCTCGTCGCCGCAGGTCGGGTTCGAGTCGGCGAAGTGCAGGTCGTGTGGATCGAGCACGCCGCGGTTGTGCGGGTTGCGGTAATGCTCGAGGATGAAATCGCGGTACAGGTTGTCCATCACGCGCTCCCGAACACGCGCTGGGTGGCGCGGATCGCATCGGTCAGGCGATCCACGTCGTCGAGATCGTTGTAAACGTAGAAGCTGGCGCGCGTCGTGGCCGGCAGGTCGTAGCGGAGCATCACCGGCTGCGCGCAATGGTGGCCGGCCCGCACTGCGATGCCCTCGCCGTCGAAGATCGTGGCCACGTCGTGGGGGTGGATGCCGTCAAGCACGAAGCTGATCACGCCGGCGTGCTGGTCGGGGTCATCCGGCCCCATGCGCCGCACGCCCGGCAGGTCGCCCAGCGCGGCCCAGGCGCGCTCGAACAGGAACCGTTCGTGGGCGCGAACGTTCGCCATGCCGATACGCTCGAGGTACGCGACCGCCGCGGCCAGGCCGGCGGCCTCGGCGATGGCCGGCGTGCCTGCCTCGAACTTCCAGGGCACCTCGTTCCATTCCGTTCCCTCGAGCGTGACGCGGGTGATCATGCTGCCGCCGGTCATGAAGGGCGGCATCGCGTCGAGCAGCTCGCGACGGCCCCACAGCGCGCCGATACCCGAAGGGCCAAGCATCTTGTGCCCGGACAGTGCCAGGAAGTCGATGCCCAGGTCGGCGGCGTCGACCGGCATGTGCGGCACGCTCTGCGCCGCGTCCAGGACCGTGACCGCTCCAGCCTCGCGCGCTTCCCGCGCGATCTCGGCAACCGGGTTGATCGTCCCGAGCGAGTTGCTGACCTGGCTGAATGCCAGCAGCTTCGGGCCACGCGCCAGCCGGGCGCGGAGATCGTCGCGGTCGAGACGACCGTCGTCGGTGATGGCGACGTACTCGATCGACGCGCCGGTCTCTGCTGCAAGCTGCTGCCACGGGACGAGGTTGGCGTGGTGCTCCATCTCTGTCGAAAGGATCAGGTCGCCGGCTCGGACATTGGCACGGCCCCAGCTGTAGGCCACCAGGTTGATCGCCTCGGTGGCGTTGCGGACGAAGACGACCTCGCGTTCGCTCGGGGCGCCGATGAACTGCGCCAGCGATCGGCGCGCGCCCTCGAAGCGCTGGGTGGCGTCCTCCGACAGTTCGTAGATACCGCGGTGGACGTTGGCGTAGTGATGGCTGTAGGTATCGGCCAGCGCGTCGATCACCGCCCGCGGCTTGGGCGCCGAGGCGGCGGAGTCGAGGTATGCCAGCGGGCGGCCGGAGCGATGCGGGCGGTCGAACACCGGGAAGTCGGCGCGCAGCGCGGCGCCGTCGAACACGTCCGGTGTGGCTGCCTGCTCGATTGCCATCGGTATCCGTTCCGTCCGGGCGCCTAGTGCGGCGCGACCGGCTCGGGGACCGATGCGGCGTCGCCCACCCCCGCCGGAAGCCCGACCTGCTCGCGGACCCAGTCGTAGCCGTTGGCCTCGAGCTGGTGCGACAGCTCCTCGCCGCCGGACATCACCACGCGCCCGTCGAGCAGCACGTGCACGAACTGCGGCTTCACGTAGTTCAGCATCCGCTGGTAGTGCGTGATCAACAGCACGCCGATCTCCGGAGACAGCGTGGCGTTGATGCCGTCGGCCACGTTCCTGAGCGCGTCGATGTCGAGGCCCGAATCGGTCTCGTCCAGGATTGCCATGCGCGGACTGAGGACGGCCATCTGCAGCATCTCCAGCCGCTTCTTCTCCCCACCGGAGAAGCCCTCGTTCACGTAGCGTGAGGCGAAGGCCGGGTCCATGTGGAGGAGCGCCATCTTCTCCTCCATCAGCTTGCGAAACTTCGCGAGCGGGATGCCGGTGTACTTGATGGACGTCTCGCCGGTCTCGTCCGCCGGCTTCGGATGGTGAACCGCGTTGTAGATATTGCGCAGGAAGCTCGCGACCGTGACGCCGGGGACGGCGCTCGGATACTGGAAGGCGAGGAACATCCCCAGCCGCGCCCGCTTGTCCGGCGACAGGCCCAGCGGAGTCGGCCCGTCCAGGAGATCGTGCCCGGCCCACGTGATGGTGCCGGTGTCCACGTGGTAGTCGGGATGCCCCATGAGCGCGTAGGCCAGGCTGGTCTTGCCGGAGCCGTTCGGGCCCATCAACGCGTGGACCTCCCCTTGGCGCACGGTCAGGTCGAGCCCCTTGAGGATCTTCTTGCCCCCGATGCTCACCTCGAGCCCGGAGATGACGAGTTCGTCGGTCATGCGTTCCTTGCTGGCTGCTGCGAGTGGGTGGAATGGTGGGCGGCCGCGCGGCGGCGCCGAACTTCGGGCGGATAGGGCGGGCCGCCAGCGGTCGCGGCGACCTCGGCCAGGTTGGTCGTGCCCAGCGACAGGCTGAGCGACTCGTACACGCGCTGGAAGACCTCGTGCACGCTGCATGGCTGCGGCCGGTCGCAGTGCTCGAGATCCTCGACGCCCGCGCACGGCATCTCCAGCAGCGGGCCTTCGAGGGCGCGGACCGCATCGGCCATGGCGATCTCACCAGCCGGACGGGCCAGCCGGTACCCGCCGGCCTGGCCGCGGGTCGCGCTCACCAGGCCAGCGCGACGGAGATCGCCGACGAGCTGCTCCAGGTAGGCATGGGGCAGCTTCTCGCGCTTTGCGATCTCGCTCAGCGACAGGCAGCGATCCTCCTCGGAGCGAGCCAGCGTGACGAGGACCCGGAGGCCGTACTCGGTGCGCGTGCTGATCTTCATCGGTCAGTCCAACCTCACCTGGATCTCGTCGCCGTCGACAACGGTCTCGTAGGCGCTCACCGGTCGCACCGGCGGGAGGGCCAGCACGCGGCCGCTGAACAGGTCGAACCGCCCGCCGTGCCGCGGGCACTCGACCGCGTTGTCGTCCAGCTCGCCCTCGCCGAGCGTGCCGCCGTCGTGGGTGCACACGTTATCGATGGCGCCCCACTCGCCGTCCTCGGTCAGGCCAACGCAGAGCGATCGCCCGTCGACCTCGACGACGCGCACGGAGCCGGGCTCGATGTCGCCGACCCGGGCCACGGTCACGAAGCCGGTGACGGGCTGCTCGAGGGCGGTCATGCCGCCTCCTCCTCGCTCGAGCCGATGCGTCGGGCCAGCGCCTTGAGCACCCGCTCGCGGATCGTCTCGTCGTGGACCTGCGCCACCACCTGCTCGAAGAAGCCGCGCACGATCATCCGCTCCGCCGACTCCGCATCCAGGCCGCGGCTCTGCGCGTAGAACAGCTGGATCGGATCGATGGCTCCGGCGGTGGCGCCGTGCCCGCAGCGCAGGATGTCGTTCGTCTCGATCTCGAGCACCGGGATCGGCTCCGCGCCCGCGGTCGGGCTGAGCAGGAGGTTGCGGCACTCCTGGTACGAGCTCGTCTGCCGCGACCCGGCACGCACCTTGGTGACGCCGTAGAAAGCAGCCCGTGCCTCGTCGTACAGGGCCGAGAGGTAGAGCAGGTCGCTGGTCGTGTAGCTGCCGTGCAGGTCCTGCACCGAGTTGATGTCGATGTGCTGGTCGTCGCCGGCCGCCAGCAGGCCGAGCAGCCGCGACGTCCCGCCCTTGCCGGTCATCTGGACGTCTACACCGATCTTCGTCACCTTCGAGCCGACCTCGGCGTTCAACGTGGTGACCTCGGCGTCCTGTCCGACTTCGACCCGCTGCGAGCCGATGTTCCAGGCACCGTCTCCCAGCTGCTGCAGGTTCGCATAGCGCACCCGCGACGCCTGGTCCGCCACGACCTCCACGACGCCGCCGTACCAGCCAGCGGATCCGTCGGGCGAGGTGACCTCCTCCAGCAGGGTGAGGCTCGCCCCCTCTTCGGCGACCACCAGGGTCACCGGCAGGTAGGTGACGTCGGCGCGGGGAAGCGCCGTGCGCACGACGACCGTCCCGTCGACCGCGACGCCCCGCGGGACGAAGCAGAAGACGCCGCCGGTCCACGCCGCGTGGGCCAGCGCCCAGAAGTGGGCGTGGGAGGCGATTCCCTCCGCCTGCCCGAGATGCCGTCGCACCAGGTCACCGTGAGCGCGGACCGCGGTGCGCAGGTCGGTGACGACGACGCCCGCTTCGGCGGCTCCATGCGGAAGGCTGACCTCGACCGTCGGCGCGTCGAGCAGGAGCTCACCAATTCGCGGCAGGCCCGCCAGCGTCCGTGCGACGCCACTCTTCCTCCAATCCGGTCGGCGGTGGCGTGGACTCGGCGCGCGCCCACCACGCTGCGCGCAGCTCGCGGAGCCATTCGGGCTCGTCGAGGAGGTCGCTGATCCGCTCGATCGCCTCGGCGTCGAGCGTCGTGGCAGTGGCCGCGATCGTCACCCGACCGCGCCCTCCATCTGGAGCTGGATGAGGCGGTTCATCTCGACCGCGTACTCCATCGGCAGCTCCTTCACGATCGGCTCGATGAAGCCGTTCACGATCATCGCGGTGGCCTCGGCCTCGGACAGGCCGCGGCTCATCAGGTAGAAGAGCTGCTCGCCGCCGACCTTGGAGACGGTCGCCTCGTGGCCGATGGTGACGTCCTCCTCGTCGATCTCCATGTACGGGTACGTGTCGGAGCGCGCCTCCTCGTCGAGGATCAGCGCGTCGCAGCGGACCGTGGACTTCGACTTCGCACAGCCGGGGTAGACCTTCACCAGGCCGCGGTAGCTGGTGCGGCCGGTGCCCTTGCTGATTGACTTGCGAGGTGATGAGCGAGGTCGTGTTCGGCGCCGCATGAATGATCTTGCCCCCGGCGTCCTGGTGCTGACCGTCGCCGGCGAAGGCGATGCGACAGGACCTCGCCGTGGGCCCGCTCGCCGAGCAGGTAGATGCTCGGGTACTTCATCGTCACCTTGGAGCCGAGGTTGCCGTCGACCCACTCCATCACCGCGTCCTCGTGGGCGACGGCCCGCTTGGTGACGAGGTTGTAGACGTTGTGGCTCCAGTTCTGGATCGTCGTGTAGCGGACGCGGGCGCCCTTCTTGACGATGATCTCGACCACGGCGCTGTGCAGGCTCGCCGTCGAGTACGTCGGAGCCGTGCAGCCCTCGACGTAGTGCACGCTCGAGCCCTCGTCGGCGATGATCAGCGTCCGCTCGAACTGGCCCATGTTCTCGGTGTTGATCCGGAAGTAGGCCTGCAGCGGCAGCTCGACGTGGACGCCCTTCGGCACGTAGATGAACGAGCCGCCCGACCAGACGGCGGTGTTCAGCGCCGCGAGCTTGTTGTCATTCGCCGGGATGACTGTGCCGAAGTACTCGCGGAACATCTCGGGGTATGTCTTCAGCGCTTCGTCGGTGCCGAGGAAGATGACGCCCTGCTTCTCGAGGTCCTCGCGGATGTTGTGGTAGATGACCTCCGAGTCGTACTGCCCACCGACGCCGGCGAGGTACTTCTTCTCCGCCTCGGGAATGCCCAGCTTGTCGTACGTGCGGCGGATGTAGTCGGGCACGTCGTCCCATGACTGCGCCGCCTTGTCGGTCCCGGTGACGTAGTAGTAGATGTCCTGGAAGTCGATCCCGTCGAGGTCGGCTCCCCACTTCGGCATCGGCCGGGCCTCGAAGTGGCGGTAGGCCTTGAGGCGCAGCTTCGTCATCCACTCCGGCTCACCCTTGACGCGGCTGATCTGCTCCACGATCTCGGCGTTGATCCCCTTTGGGAACGTGGTGCGGGGCTGCTCGGTGTCGTGCCAGCCGTACTTGTAGCTGTCGGGAACCTGGCTCAGGGCGGGATTCGGAAGGGCCATGTGCACCTCGGGACGGGTCGGGAGCCGCGCGAATCGCGAATCCCGACTGATTTGGTCGGTGTTCGGGATGATTGTCCGTCAGACCGGCGCGATGGTCAACACGACCCGGGCGGCCGCTCAGCGCGGCCGGGTGCGCGTACCTGCTCCCACCACCAGCGTGGCGTTGCGGAGCGCCTCGACGGCTGGCAGGACCTCTCGCCACGCTGCGTGCGCGGCCCGGCGCCTGAATTCGAGGTATCGGACCAGCGGCGGGCATTGCAGCGGGCCGGCGGCGGCGAAGGCCTCATCCATCATGGCGTCCGCTTCCGCGGTCCCCCACTGCAGCCCTTCGGTGACCACCCAGGAGGCAATGATGGTTGGGGCGGTCGACGGTGCGTGGCTGAGGAAATACGTCCGACGTCCCTGCGCCAGGTCCCCCTGCCAGCCGGCAAGGTCGTTCTGCATCTGGTGCCAGCGGCCAAACGCGTCGACGAGCCGGTACCAGTCAGGGAGGAGCTCGGGCGGCCGCGCAGGCGCGCGACCGCCGCGATCGGAACCCGTGCGCCGATCGTCTTCCGCGCGGCGACCTCGACGAATTCGTTCCTGGTCGCGGCACCAAGCGCCGCGTCCCTTGAGGCCATCTCGGCCGTGCCGATCCAGGCAGATGCGAGATCTTCCCAGAACGGATGGGCGGCGTCGAAATACTCCTGGTACGTCCGAGGAACTCCAGCTGGAAGACGATCGACGCCGGCATGACCTCGGGTGGCGGGGGCCGGTCGCCATCCATGGAGTCGTCGATCAGCCGTACGGCGTAGTAGGCCGGAATTGTCGAGTACGCAACGTCGGCCTGGAACGCGTTGTCGGCCACGCCGGCGATCCTCTCCTCCAACCACCACGGCAGCAGCAGCGAGCGGGAACGCACTCGGGATGCGTGAAGTACCGGTGCGGCGGGAGGCCGTCAGAGAGCCCCCGCATCCATCAGCAGCGTGGGCTCGGCAAGCGACGGTGCACGCTGAGACAGACGACGCGCGAGGCGGCGCCATGACCCTTCGGCCAGGCGCCGCAGGCCCCGTGGCCACGCCACGGTCACGGCAGAGGGTCGATGGGCGGGACTGGCACCCCGATGCGACCGAGCAGCTCCTGGGCAGACTGCAGATGGGACATCCGCTCCGGGTCGGCCGCTTCGAGGCGACGGCCGAGCTCGACATGCGCCAACGCTGCCTCATACGGCATATCCAGGCGCTCCGCGGTCGCCATCGCGGCTCGGATCGATTGGAGGGCCTTCGTGCGGTTGCCCGCGAAGCGACGCCAGCCGGCCCTCCAGGAGCATCCGTCGCGGGCGTGCCATCGGGAAGACGCTCGCGAAGGCCTTGAACCGCCCCAGGGCCTCGATCGTGCGCTCCTGGTCCTGAAGGTGCGACCCGCGCTCCCACAGCTGGAGATGCACGTCCGCCGGTCCGAGATAGCCGAGGAACGTGCCATAGAAGGCAGGGCGAGTGTCTGCGGTCAGTCGCAGCGCTTCGTCTGCGGCGGCGAGCGCCTGTGCCTCGTCACCGGGACTCGCGTGCATCATGGCGGCCAGGCCGTAGAATTGGAGGCGAAGCTCATCGGTCAGCTCGACGCCCTCCAGCATGATGGCGCGGATGCGCTCGAGGTCGTCGAACGCGTGCTGAGTGCTTCCCAACTGCCACGCGCAATACGCGCGGCCGGCGAGGCCCTCGGCCTCGTACCTCCGGTCAGCCCGCGCCGAGGCGCTGGCCACCAGCTCGTTCGAGCGCTCCAGCGACGTGCGCAGGTTGCCCTGCAGGTACTCCAGCTCCATCTCGTTCGCCAACGCGTCGTCGAGGCGCCGCCGGTCGCCGAGTCGTCGAGCCGTTCGCCGGACGGACCGAAAGCGCTCGCGCGCCAGTTCCCAGCGAGCGGCGCCGATGTAGTAGAAGCCGACAGTGATCTCGACGAACTCGTGCGTCGGCAGGTCTTCCACGCGGTCGAGGCGTTCGATGGCGCGACGCAGGTACCACTCGGCGATTCCTGGGAGTGGGATCAGTCCGAGAAGGGCGCCGGTGCCGGCCAGGCCGCCGGCGATCTCGGCGTCGGACTCCGCAGCCTCGGCATCGTTGAGCGTCCGGATCACGCAATAGAGCGGGAGGAGCGTCTCGCTGTCGTAGTAGGAGGCTTCTGCGAGCGCCGAGAATGCGCGGGACACGGCGATCAGCTCCTCGCGGTCGGACGGCCGGCGTCGCGATCGGATCCCGACCCGATGTCCGATCTGGCGCACGAGCTCGCGCAGCACGGCCATCGGCTGTCCCACCCGGCCACTCGGGGCCGGCTGCCCAAAGAGCCGCAATCCGGCCTCGAGATGCCTCCGGCCCTCGTGGTAGCGGGACATGTTCACGTGGGCCTCGCCGAGCTGGAGCTGCCAGCGCGCGCGGCGGCTGGGGTCGGCGTTGAGCTTCGCGTCCCGTTCCAGCGACGACGCTTCCTCGAGAAAGCCGATCGCCTCCTCATTCGCGAAGGTCCGCAGCGCCTGCTGACCAGCCAGCTCGAGATGATCGACGGCCCGCTCCGGTGACCCGGCTCGGCGCCAGTGGTGCGCGAGGATCGGGTGGAAGGGTGAGAGGTCGGCGGCATGGAGACGCTCGAGCCACTCGGCAAGGCGTCGGTGCAACTCCCTCGACTGCTGGGAGAGCATGAGGTTGTAGGCCACCTCTTGCGCGATGACGTGCCCGAACTCATAGGCCGACGGCGACGTCTGGTCCGGAACAATGAGGTGGAGGCGCTCCAGCGTGTCGAGATGTCCGCGCAGCGCGTCGCGCTCTGTCGGGACAGGATGAATCTCGTGGAGCGTGTCCATCGAGAAGCGCTGTCCGATGACGCTCGCGACCTTGAGCGTCATCGCCTCGGCCGGGGGAAGCTGGTCCACGCGGGTCGTGATGACGCGCTGCACGGTGTCCGGGATGATCGAGACGTCCAGACCTCCGGTCGTTGCCGCGCGACACACGCCGTTGTCCACGACGATTCGTCCGGCATCCCGCATGGCGAACGTCAGCTGCTCGATGAACAATGGATTTCCCCCTGCCCGCTGGCGAATGACGTCCTCGACGTCGTCCGCAAGACGATCCGCGCCGGTCCGCTGGCAGGCGAGGATCTGCACGTCGGACGGGCCCAAAGGGCCGAGCGGGATGATCGTAGCCTGCGGTCGCATCGATGCCGCGGGGTCAGTGGTGGCGTCCGCCACCGGCCGCATCGTGACGAGCACGAGGATCGTGGCGAGGTCCCGTCGCACGCGGTCGAGGAGCGTCCAGGATGCCGAGTCCAGCCAGTGGGCGTCCTCCAGGACGATGAGGGTCGGCCCCCGCGACGCCTCGTGACCGAGCAGCTCGATGAGCAGGTCACGCGTGTTCTCCGCCCGGACGGCGCCCGTGAGCTGGATGGTGGTGTCGTTATCCGGGGCGTCCACGGACAGGACCAGGTCGAGCAGTGGTGCCAGGCCGGCCCGCTCGTCACCAAGCCAGTCATGGATGACCTTGGCGCGCAGCGCCAGGTCGCGCACACCCTCGAGGCCAAGGAGGCGCTCGAAGATTCCGCGCCAGGCGTTGTACGGCGTCGTGGCTTCGACCTCGGCCGCGGCGCCGCGGAGCGTGCGTACTTCGGCGATTTCGGCACGCGCCATGATCTCGGCGGCGAGCCGAGACTTCCCGATGCCGGGTTCTCCCTCGAGGATCAGCATCCCGCCGTCGCCGGTCGTCAACGCTCGCAGCGCCGCATCGGCCGTGTGAACCTCGGCCGACCGATTGACCAGCGCAGCCGGCTGACGTGCGGGAGACCCGCCCTCCCTGACTCTGAATACTGCGACGGGCGCTCCGAATCCCTTCAGCACGTGCGAGGGAAGACGTTCGAATGTGGCTGCATCGCCAGCCGCCGCGTGTGTGGCGGCGTCACTCAGGATCGCGTCGTCCGTCGAGGCCTGCATGAGCCTGGCGGCGACATTCACGTGCTGGCCGAGGAGGACAAAGTCGCGGCGCACGAGATTGCCGACCGGTCCGCAGAACGCGTCCCCGGTGGCGACCCCGACCCCCGCCGACAACCCGGTGCCTGCGAGTTCCGAGTGGATCGCCATCGCGGCCCGGATCGCGCGTGCCGGATCGTCCTCGTGGCTGAATGGGGCCACGCCGAAGGCCACCACGACCGTGGTGCCCTTTTCGTCGACCGTGATCTCCTTCACCCATCCCCCGTGCGCGCGTGCCGCAAGCTGAACCGCGGTCGCGACGGCCTGGAGCACGTCAAGGCTCAGACCGGGCCCCCCGCTCGACTGCGGCACGTTGACGAAGATGACCGTCGTGCGGCGGAGCTCGGCAAGCCAATCGCTCTGGCCCGCGTCGATTCGCGCCAGGCTCACGTCGGGAATGTAGGCACGCAGATCCTGCTCGGCGCCGTCATGCGTCGGTGCCGGTACGGAGCCGAGATCGGCCGGGCGCAGCGGCGCGCGGATGCGGGCGTATCCCCCGTCGATCCTGTCGACCACGACATCGCCCCCGAGCTGCGAGATGGCGGCCGGCGAGGCCACCAATGCACCCGTCAGCATTCGATCGGCAACGCCCGCGAGCTGGCCCACTGCGTCACCGGACACGACGAAGAGCCACTTCCCATCGACGCCGCCGACCCGTGACAGGCTGACCTGCCCGGCGCACAGCCCCACCTTCACGGACAGGCGCCTGCCCTCTTCGATCTCAAGCTCCTCGAGCTCCCCGGCCGTGGCCAGTCCGCAGGCTGCAGCGCGATGCACCGCTGCCACCGGGTCCTCCTCGTCACCCGCCCAGATCGGGATGAGCGCGTCACCGACGATCTTCACCACCTCGCCGCCGTGTGCCGCGATGAGGTCGATGACGCGGCCGAGATAGGTGTTCAGCGAGCGTGACAGGTGCTCGGCGCCGACCGGGCCTTGCCGGACTGCGTTGGCCGTGACGGCGGTAAAGCCCGTGATGTCGATGAGCAGCATGGCGGCTGGAATCGCAATCGAGCGAGGTTCGTCGGCACCGCCAGTGGCCGGCCGCAGGCGACGCGCCACCAGCTGGGGCACGTAGCTGTGCAGGGTCGGCATCTCGGCGTGGTCGTCGACCGTCACGCCGTTATCAGACTCTGGGGTGTCAAGGACCGGCGACCTCCCATCGCTGCAGGGCGTCGTACACCAGGGCCGTCGTCATCGGGCTGGTGGCGTACCAGGTCACGGCCGCGCCGCGATTCGGGGTGACCGTGAACGGCTCGCCGGGCCAGCTCCCGTCCGACCGTTGCGCTCGCAGCATGACCCCGAGCCATCGCTCGTCGAGCAGCTCCGGACGTCGTGCACCCGCGCACGCCGTCACGAGCATCGCGGCATCCTGAGCGGTCCGGACCGGAAGCCGAGCCAGCCGCTCGAGCTCGGCGCGGATGGCGCCACGTGCTGGCTCCAGGACCGGCTCGAAGCGATCCCGCAACCCGATCGCATCGACGACCCGTTGCCAGACGCCGAGCGCGAAGGCCGGCGGGTAATTGCGGTTCGCCTGGAGACCGACGCTGCCGATGCTCTCGAGCAGATGGCGTGCGCCGATGCCGATCAGGTCGCCGGACAACTCGTCGGGCAGCGCGTCGATGCCCAGCAGAAGGTGCCCGGCAACGGTCCCGCAGTCCTCGCCGAGATCGAGGACCGCCCGCGGATCGCCGCCGCAATCCAGCCACACCGGTACGCGGCCGATGGTCTCGACCGCACGACCGAGGCAGTCCAGCACATCGCGGACGGCGGTGCTGGCGGCGTCGGGATTTGACCCGAAGCGCGCCAGGCGCAGGAACGCGCCGATCGTGTCGGTGTCGATGCCCGAGAGCACATGGTCGTAGTACCGGAACCGGTTCTGGACCGTGGCCTCGAGGAACGCATGGACCCCTTCCGCGACCACGTCGCCGTGCCACGCGAGCCGCTCGAGAACCAGCGCCGCGGGAAACCGGGAGGACACGACCTCCGCATCGAACATGCCCTCGCGGTGAACCTCCCAGGCGCCACGCACATCGGGGTCCGATTGCAGGTAGCCGCGAGCCATGGTGATGGCGCGCTCGAGTGGTCGCTCTCCCCGGCCGATGAGCGCAGCGCGCCCGGGAGCGCCGGCCTCGGCGCCCGCGGCTGGCTCAGCGGGCTCAGTGAGGTTCGCCTCCGCGTCGCCGAGGTAGCCGGCGAACGTCGGAAGAGAGAGCTGCTCCGCCAACTCCCGGGCCTCGGCCAGGGCCCTGCGGGCGCGGTCGAGGATCGCGACGTGACACCCGCGGAGCACCATGGCGCCGAGGATCAGCTCCGGGCGGGGCCACGGCCGAAGGGAGATCCCGGCCGTGTGCGCGACGAACGCGATCGGGTAGCTCGGATTCCCGCGCAGCAGGTCTTCGTGCATCGTCGCCAACTGCGCACGGATCTCGGTTCCGACCGCCAGAAGGTGGAGCATCCGCTCAACATGTGCACCGTCGACCTCCACGTCGGAGGCCACCACGGCGGCACCGCCGATGCGCCGCATCGGCTCCGACCACCTCGGCAACAGGTGCTCGTCCGGGCCGTCGCTCGGCAGGGCCGGAGGTGGCTGCTCGCCATCGACATCGAGCCAGCCCTCGCCGGCCGCGGCCGTGAGAAGGGCGGCCGCACGGTCCGACAGGTGGATGGCGAGCGTCAGCTGCGGACCGGCGGCAAACGACTCGGCATCGGCGAGGCGCCCAACGAGGTGCTCACGAGCACCCAGCAGAACGCCGGCAGAGAACAGCTGAGAAGAGAGCGCGTCGCGGCCGGGGGAGGGCGGAGATCCCAGGTCGTTGAGCAGCCATGGACCAACAAACGGCAGCGGCGGCTGCTCGACGCCGGTGAAGACATCGCGAAGCCGGCCGGTCGGCGAGTAGTGGAGCGCAAGCTCGAACTCCAGCAGCCGAAACGTCTCCGCGACATCGTGCGGCAGCCCGCGCAGGAGCCACTCGAGCGACTCCCAGTGCCGGTCGCGAATGCGGGCCTGCTCGGCGGCCCACCCCATGCGCGGATCGAGGAGAGACGTCCGCTAGGCGGCGGCGGGCTTCACGGGCCCGAACACCGGATGCCCGTGAAGTGCCTTGAGCGAGTCGACGGCCGCCTGGAGCTCGGGAAGCACCTCCTCCGCCTGCTCGAGCGAGAGGCCGGCATCAACCATGGCCGAGACCTGGTCGTCTTATTCCCGCCCAGGAGCCGGTCTCGGTAGGTGTGGTCGATCAATGCTCGACCAATGATCTCGGAAAACGGGTCTTGGTTCTCTGACATTGCCATTTCCTCCGTTGTACGTGCTCGGCCGGTCGGCGCTGCAAAACCAGGATCAAAAGCTCGGGCAGGGCGGCGATTGTGCGCTCATCGGGATCGACCCCACAAGACCCCACCATCTCAGCCGTCGGCGTAGGCACCCATCTGGCTGAAGACCGACTGGTTCACGACGCGCGGACCGCCGAGCACGATGATCCGCCTCGGATTCGAGCCGCTCCAGCTCGGTGGCGGAGGCGCCGGGCACGCTGGAGGTGCGCACGAGGAGCGTCGGCGCACCGCGGATCGCGGCCGGAGCACCCGCGGCGAGCGCATCGGGGAAGTTCATCCCGGTCGTCACGTAGGCCATTGGCGCACCGGATGAGTGGTGGAATCGCGCGATGACCGCGGCCGTCGCGTATCGGTCGGCACCCGCCAGGCGGCGCACCCCTCCGCCGGTGTCGAAGCCGTCCAGGGCCGATGCCACTCCCGCCGAGATGGCCGCGGTTCCGCCCAGCACGATGATGCGAGCCGGTCGGAGGCGGGTCAGCGCATTGCGCGTGTGGCCGGGGAGCTGACTTGGGAGCGTGAGCAGGATCGGCGCACCCGCTCGCGCGGCATGCGGCACCGCGGCAAGGGCATCCGGCCAGTTGTGGCCGCTGGCGACGTATACCACGGGTACGCCGGGGGCGAATGCGTTCGAGATGGCGGCAGCCGTCTCGTACCGGTCGGCACCGGCCACGCGGGTCACCCCGCCGCCGGTATGGAAGCGCCCGACCAGCGAGCCTACGTACGAGCTGATGACGCTCGTGCCGCCTACGATGACGATGCGGTTGGGGTTGAGCCGCTCGAGCTCGGTCGTGGCGAGCGCGGGAAGAGTGTTACGGTCGACCAGAACCACCGGTCCACGCTGGAAGCCGGCGGCCGCCCCGGCAGCCAGCGCGTCGGGGAAGTTCGCGCCAGTCGCAACGTAGACGACCGGCACGCCTGGGGCGAAGGCATCCTCGGAGGCGGCCGCGCCGGTCTCGTAGCGGTTGTTGCCGTACTGGCGCTCGACGCGCGCGGTCGAGGCCGGCGGCGTCAGGCAGGTCCGACCCGAGCCGAGGACCTGGACCGGACCGTTGGTGCCCGTGATCCGAACGCGGGCGTAGGCGCAGTTGTTCGACTCGCTCGACTCGACGTACCAGTTCTGCTCGTCGGCTCGGGCCTGAACGGTGTAGTCGCCCGCCGGCAGGGTGGTGATGTCGATCCACTGGTAAGCGAAGTTGGCCGGGTAGTCGTCGCCCCAGCCGACCGACAGGCCCATCCGATTCGTGAGGTCACCGCGGTCGCCGCACAGCCGCTCGGGATAGACCTGCGACTGCGGCGCGCCGGGCATCGCGAGGTTGTACCGATACGAATCGAGGAAGCAGAAGCCGACCTTCGTCCCGCGCCGCACCGCGCCGTTGCCCGACCACATCTGGTAGAGCATCACGCCCTGGATGTGCCAGTGGTCGTGGCCGTCGACGGCGTACTCCATCAGGGCACGGCTGTTGACGAGCCGGAAGTTGCCGGAGCCGTCGCGGATCGCCTGCTGGGTGGTGAGGTGCGGCTGGTTGACGTTGTCCCGGCGCCCGCGGACCTCGAGCGGCCCGGTCCCCTCGTTGGTCATGATCGTCCGGAATCGGAGGCGCCGCTCGCCACCGGAGGTCTCGGTGTAGAAGTTCGACAACGGGGCCATCCGCAGGTCCGGAAGCCGATCCGAGCCGGCCGCGACCGGCGCCGTCGCCGGGGGCGCCACCAGGAGCAGGACGAGCGCGAGCGCGACTCGGAAGGCTCGACTGACGGAGCGCGGCATGGGCAGCCTCGATGCGTGATCGATCCGGTTCGGAGCCTATCAGACCACCGCGCCGGATCGGGCCGATCGGCAACGTTAGGGGACGGTACCTTCGTCACCCGGCCGGCCAGGTCACGCGATCGTGGGGGCTGCGAGCCGCGACCAGCTCGCGCATGTGGCCCGGATCCATGGCCGAACCGATCGAGGCGAGCTGGATCACCCGGCCGTCGGCGAGGTAGGCCAGCACGCCCTCCGCGACCCAGCGCTCCTCGTCCCACGCACTGGCAGCGCCGATCACGTCGAGCGTGACGCCGGCAACCTCCGAGAAGAACCACGGCTCGGGATCCGCACCGAGCGGGAGGCCGAGCATCGAGCGGGCGGCCCGCTCGCCGCCCTCGCGCGCGCTGTGCCAGTGCTCGATGCGCTTCCGCGCCCGGCGCGCGATGTCGCCGGCGGCCCAGATCGCGGGGTGGCTGGTGCGGTGGCCGTCATCGGTGACCACTCCGTCGTCCACCGCCAGCCCGGCCGCCTCCGCCAGCTCGGTCCGTGGCCGGACCCCGACGCCAGCGATGGTGAAGGCTGCATCCAATCGCTCATCGGCCACCCAGGCCGCATCGGCACCCAGGCGGCTGAGCGTGGCGCCGAAGAGCACCCGGATCCCCGCGTCCTCCAGGCGCTGCAGCGCCCACTCCGCGAGGGTGGTTCCGAGGGAGCCCGACCAGAGGCCCTTGGCCATCTCGACGATGGTGGGCCTCAGGCCGAGCGCGGCCAGCGACGAGGCAACCTCCACCCCGATGAACCCGCCGCCCACGACGGCGACCGGTGCACCCTCGCCCGCGGCGATGGCCGCTGCCCGCAGTCGGCGCGCGTCGTCGAGGGTGCGGAGCAGGAGGGCGCGCTCGCCGCCGGGCACGGGCAGCGACCTCGGCTCGGCGCCGGTGGCCAGCAGGCATCGGTCGAAGCCGATCGATCGCCCGTCCGCCAGCATCGCGACCCGCGCATCGGGATCGATCGACTCGATGCGCACGCCAGCCAGGCGCCGGATCCCGCGTCGCTCGTACCAGCGTTCGGGCTCGGCCAGCACGAGATCGTCGGGCAGGTCATCGCGCAGCAGCTCCTTGCTCAGTGGCGGCCGGTTGTATGGCGCGGTCGGCTCGTCGCCCACCAGGAGGATCGACCCCTCGAACCTCTCGCGACGCAGGGTCCTCGCACACCGGACGGAGGCGACGCCGCCGCCGACCAGCAGCACATCGGTTCTCTCGTCGGGTGCGCCCACCGGCTCATGCTACCGGTGAGCGCTTGCCGTACCGCCTTCAAGGTGTTCGATAGACTCAGCCGCCGATGCAGCCTGCGCATGACCTGACGCTTCGCGACGCCGCCGCCGACGATCTTTCGGCCATCTCCGCACTCCGTGAGGCGGTCGGCTGGACCGTGCACGAGTGGGCCCTGCGCGCGGTCATCGGCGTACGGCATGCCCGCTGTGTGGTGGCTCTCGACGGTGGCATTCTGGCCGGCGTCGGGTCCGGCATCGCCTACGGGTCGCTCGGGTTCGTCGGGAACATGGTCGTGGCCGAGACGCATCGGCGGCGGGGCATCGGCTCGGCCATCCTTCGGGCCATCACCGACTACCTCGATGCCGCGGGGTGCGTGCGCGTCGAGCTGAACGCGACACCGGAGGGCCGGCCGCTGTACGAGCGGCACGGTTTCGCTTCGATGGGATTCAGCGCAACCGCGCGCATCACGCGCGATGTCGGCCTGGCCCCGGATCCGGCCATCGGCGTGCGGCGCGCCTCATCCGAAGACCTCGGACCGCTGGCGGCATACGACCGCCCGCGCTTCGGAGGCGATCGCGAGCCGGTGCTCGCGCTGCTGCTGTACGACCCGGACGCACGGCTGTTCCTTGCCGCTCGTGATGGCGAGCTCGTCGGGTACGCGTGCCTGCGGACCGACGCGCCGCGCATCGGCCCGTTGCTGGCCGACGACCCGGGTGTGGCCGAGACGCTCACGGTCGAGGCATTCGCGGTCGCCGATGCGGCTGGCGAGCTCCGTCTGAACCTGCCGCCGAACAACCACGCCGGATCGGCGTGGCTGCGAGGCCTGGGCGTGGAAATCGAGCCATGGGACGGGCGGATGGCCCGCGGACCGCAGATCCCGCGGCGGGACGACACGGTGTACGGCATGGCGGTGGGCGCGCTCGGATGAGCGTCAGCCGCGGTCTTGTCCTGCGCGCGCGATCCGGCTTCTACACGATCGCCACCGACGACGGGGACCTGGTGGAGGCGAGGCTGCGCGGGCGCGTGAAGAAGGAACGACAGGCATCTGACCTCGCTGTCATCGGCGACCGCGTCGAGGTCGAACTGCTCCCGGACGGCACCGGAGCGATTGCCGCCGTCGAGCCGAGGCGGACGCGATTCAGCCGCCGCCAGCCGGGGCCGCGGGGCTCGTGGCGCGAGGATGTGATGGTCGCCAACCCCGACCTGGTGGTGATCGTCTTCTCGGTCGACCGGCCGCCTCCGAACCCGCGGCTCATCGATCGGTTCCTTGTCGTCACCGAATACAACGAGGTGCCGACGCTGCTGGTGGCGAACAAGGTGGACCTCGGCGTTGACTCCGCGCAGGCCGTGTTCGGCCCGTACGAGCGCATCGGCTACGACGTCCTGTTCGCCGGCGCGAAGTCCGGAATCGGGATCGAGGAGCTGCGGGAGCGCCTGGCGGGGCGGCTGTCGATCGTCACCGGGCCGTCGGGCGTCGGCAAGTCGACCCTGCTGAACGCCCTGCAGCCGGGCCTGCACCTGGCCACCGGGGAAGTGTCGAAGGCCGAGGAGGGCAAGGGCAAGCACACCACGACCCATGCGGAGCTCCTACCCCTCGACGGCCCGGCTGGCGGATACGTGGCCGACACGCCCGGCATACGGGAGCTAGGGCTGTGGGAGATCCCGCCCTCGGAGCTCGCGTGGTGCTTCCCGGAGTTCCGTGACCACCTGGGTGCGTGCGCCTTCAATGACTGCAGCCACCTTCACGAACCGCGATGCGGGCTCCGCGCCGCGGTTGGGCTCGGCGACGTCTCCGAGGAGCGCTACGACTCCTATCGACGCCTGCTCACAGGTGATCTCGCCGGCTGAGTGGAAGTCAGCCGTACAATCGCGCGCACCATGCAGATCGCCCCGGGCGTCCACCAGGTGCGCATGCTCGGCGCCGATGCGTTCCTGCTCGCCGATGATCGGCTCACACTGATCGACGCCGGCATGGTCGGCTCGCGCCTGCTGCTCGAGCGTTACCTTCGCCGCATCGGCCGGCGACTGGACGAGCTGGAGCGGATCATCTGCACGCACGGCCACCCCGATCACATCGGCGGCATGCAGGAGCTGGTCCGGGACCGCGATGACGTGGCCGTCCTCATCCACCCGGACGACCTGGCCGGACTGCAGCGACCGCTGCGCGAGGCGCTCGCGCGCACGCCGGACCGGGCGGAGCGGCGGGGCCGGATCATCCAATACCTGACGCGGACGCCCGCCGCACCGACGCCGGTGGACGACGGCGAGCTGCTTCCGGTGCTCGGCGGCCTGCGCGTGGTCCATACGCCGGGTCACACGCCAGGAAGCATCTGCCTGTACCTGGAGCGATCGCGGCTGCTCTTCACCGGCGACGTGCTGCAGGTCGTCCGCGGCCGCCTCACGTACGCCAGCGCCTTCTTCAGCCACGACCACGCCGGAGCGCGGGCCTCGGTCGATCGGCTGGCGGCCCTCGACGTCGACGCCATTGCGCTGTCGCACTACCCACCATGGCGGGATCAGCCGAACGACGCGCTGCGCGATCTCGCCGCCCGGGCGGCCGGCTGATCGAGGTCAGCCCGGTGCCATCAGCTCCCGCATCACCTCGAGGGTGACGTCGGCGAACAGGGCGACGCGGTCGATATCGACGTTGTCGAGATCGTCGCAGCCGATGTGGTAGCAGGGATCCGGCGCAGGGCCGCCGCCCGCCGAGGGGTTGGCCGCGGACCCGCTCTCCGATGCCCCGGCGAACAGGCCGCCGGTCGGGATGCCCGCCTGGCGGAAGCCGAAGTGGTCGCTCGACCCGCCGAGATCGGCCAAGGCGCTCGGCTCGCCGAGATCTGCCAGGACCGCCTCGAAGGCGGCGGTGATCGCCTCGGATCCCGGAGCTGCGCTTGTCTCGTCGTACACCAGCGTGGCGCCGTTGATGGAGCCGGCCATGTCGAGGTTCAGGTAAGCCTCGACCTCGTCCCCGACGTCTTCCGCGTAGGCACGCGAGCCAATCGATCCGAGCTCCTCGCCGCCCCACAGGCCGAATCGCACCGACCAGCCGTCGGGCACTCCCTCGGAGGCGAACGCCCGCGCGATCTCGAGCACCGCGGCGACCCCACTGCCGTTGTCGTTGATGCCGGGGCCGTCGAACACCGAGTCGAGATGAGCGCCGACGATCAGCACCCGCGGACCGTCGCCGAGCTGCGCAACGACGTTGCGGAACGTCGACGACGGCAGGTCGGTGCTCACCCGCAGGGTCACCGCCCCGACCGCCGGGTCGGACAGGAGATCGGCAGCCTCGTCGGTGACGCTCGCCGCCGGGATCGTGACCCCAGCCGGGTCGATCAGCGTCGGGCGGTAGATCTCGCCGGCTCCGCGCCCCGGGTAGCCGACCAGGAGCGCCGTGGCACCGGCATCGGCCGCGTTGATGGCCTGGTCGCGGCGGAAGCACCCGCCCCGTGTCGTGAGCACGATCTCGCCGGGCACGACCCCCTCAAAGTCAGAGGGTTGGCAGCCGCTCTCCTCGAGTACCGTCACAAGGCCGCTCACCTCGCCACTCGGGGAGTAGATCAGCGCGCGCAGCTCGTCCGGCCCGGCGAACGTGCGGCCTCCAACCTCCAGGCTCCCGCCGAGATCGCGAAAGCCGGTGTACGGCACCTCTGGCGTCTCCACGGCAAGGCCAGCTCCGCGGAGCGCATCGGCGACGTGCTCGACCGACGCGTCGTAACCCGCGGTGCCCGTGGCGCGAATGCCCTCGTTGGTGTCGGCGATTGCCTGCAGGGCGGCAAGGTCCGCCCGCAGCCGATCCCCCGCTGACGTCGGCTCGGCGCTGGCGGCCGGGGATGGCGTCGCGGCGGCCGCGGAGGCGGCCACGGACGGTGTGTCCGAGACCGGCGGGGGCACCGCCGTGCAGCCGGCCACCAAGGCCAGCGCCAGCAGGCCGAATCGTGCGGGTCGCCGCAAGGGGTCCATGATTGACCGATACGGCCGCTTTGCCGCCGAGGTTCAGGCTGCCGGCCGGCTGAGAGCCCCGCGATACAGGTCGAGGAGGCGGGAGCTGAGTCCCGGACCGGCCCCGACCAGCTCGGCGAAGGCCGGACCGTCGAGCGCCAGCAGCACCGCCGGCGAGACGGCCGTGACGGTCGCGGTGCGCGGCACCCGTCGCAGGAGCCCGATCTCACCGAACACGTCTCCGGGACCGAGCTCGCGGAGGACTGCCTCCCCCTCGTCGCCCTGCTGGGTAACGCGCAATCGCCCGTCGCTGACGACGTAGAACCGATCGGCCGGTTCGCCCTGCCGAATGACGACCGTGTCGGCGGTGACCGGCACCGTCACCAGCTGCCGGGCGATCGCTTCGAGGCGCGAGGCCGGAAGGCCGGCGAAGATCGGGTGCTCGAGCAGGGTGGCGGTGCGCGCGTCGACAGGCACCGGATCGGCTCCTCGGCCGCTGAGCACCAGCGCGGCGACCGCCCCCGCGACGAGCAGGACTGCGCAGCCCGCCAGGACGACGCCGACCCCCGCGACGCTGGCGAGGATCGGCACCACCAGCGAGCCGAGCGAATACAGGATGGCCGAGCTGGTCTGCAGGATGCCGACCGCCCGACCGCGCAGGGCATCGGGCACGATCCGCTGGAGCAGAGTGGTCGTCACGATCTCGAGCAGTAGGACCCCTGCGGTGGCAACGCCGATGGCGATCATCGCCACCGGCAGCGAGCCCGCCAGGCCGAGCCAGGCCAGCCCCGCTCCGCCGATGGCGCCGCCCACAACGAGCGGTACCCGGAGCGGCCGCGCCAGCAGGGCGCCTCCCGCGACCCCGGCCACGACGCCGCCCACGCCCACCGCCGCGTTGAGATAGCCGGTGCCCGCCTCCCCGGCGCCCAGTACGTCGACGGCCAGGATCACGGTGAGGACGCTCAGGCCGCCGCTCACGAAGCTCGTAGCAGTGTCCATCACAAACGGGCCGGCGAGCCGGCCGGCCATGCCCCGCCACCCTTCCGGAGCCGGCGCCATGTTCGCGGCCTGCGCCGCGATCGGCGACGGTCGGGATGCGATCGGCAGCCGCCACAGGACGACGGCCACGACCGCGAACGACGCGGCATTCAGCAGGAAGGCGATCTCCAGGCCGCCCACTGCGAGCAGCACGCCCGCCAGCGCCGGCCCGATGATGAATGCGAGGTTGTCGAGCGTCGCCCACGCGGCGTTCGCCGGGCCGAGATCGCGCTCGTCGACCAGCGTCGGCACCAGCGCCGCGATGGCCGGGTTGAAGAACGTCGAGAAGCACGCGGCCAGGATCGAGATCGCGATCACCCAACCGACCGACGCGTCGACGGCAACCGCCGCGGCGAGCCCCAGCATGAGCAGGCCCCGCGCCACGTCGGTCACGAGCAGGACCATGCGCCGGTCGAACCGGTCGGCGACGATGCCGGCCGGGACCGACAGCAGCACGTACGGCAGGATCCGCGCTGCACCGATGATGCCGAGCAGCACCGGCGAGCCGCTCTCGGCGTATACGACGACGAGCACCGCAACGAGGTAGAGCCAGTCGCCGATACCGGACACGAACTCGCCGGCCAGCAGGCGCGCCAGCGCCGGACTGCGGCGAAGCAGGTCGACGTAGGTCCGGAAGAGGCTCACCGACGATGACGCCAGGGATGGCGACGGCCGGGGTTGTCGGCCACGCTGGCCAGGATGGCCTTCACCTCGAATGGCGTCAGGCCGGGGTGCTTGGACAGGATGAGCGCCACCAGCGCCGGCGATGTGCGGCGCGGCGAAGCTGTTCCCGGTGGCCACCGTCGACCCCCCGTCCCGCCAGGCGATCGGAACGTCGACGCCCCACGCGCCGAACTCCACCGGCGGGGTCGGGTTGTAGTAGACACGCCAAGGGTCGGGCTCGCCGTGAGCGGCGACCGAGATGACCGACGAGAAGAGCGACGGATAGCTCGGCGCCGGCACATTGTTCGCCGCGCTCACGAGCGCCATCGATTGGAAGTAGGCGCGGTCGACCAGGTCGTGGAAGACCGGGAACAGAGACTCGCTCTTCGAGGACAGGCTGAGGTTGCAGACGGGGAGGCCCTGGTCGATGGCCCACTCGAGGCCGGCGGCAAACGCCGTTCCCTTGCCGCGCAGGTCGGCGCCGAGCACTCGGATGGAGACGAGCTCAACCTCCGGAGCCAGCGACAGGATGATGGCGCCGCAGGCCGTTCCGTGGCCGAACAGGTCGATCGGCTCGTCGGGCACGACCTTCGGCCCGTCATCGGTCATCTCGACGGCGACGTTCTGGACCACCCGCCCGTTGAGCCTCGGATGGGCGTTCTCGAGCCCGGAGTCGACGATCCCGACCCGCACGCCGGCGCCGGTCGCGCCGCCCCATGCCCAGTCACGGGACACGCCCCGCACGCGGAGGGCCCGGCGGAGGTGTCGTCGGGGAGAGGCGAACGGCTCCGACCAGGCAGGGAGCGCGGGGTCGGTCATCGACCGCGGCGGTCCCGTCGGGTCTGCTCGGCGTGCCGGGCAAGCACGGAGAGGATATCTGCCACCATCGAGGTCTCCCGATCGGTCAGGCCGCGGAGCCGATCCACCTCGTCGACCAGGCGCCAGAAGGGCGCGTCCTCGTCGGCGTCGAGATCCGCGGTGGTCGATGCGACCAGCGCTTCGACATCGGCGACGTCCATGTCCGGTCCGATCTCGGCCAGCACCTCGCGCAGCAGGCGCGCGGTATCGCGCTGAACGCGCGCAGCGGCGATCGCCACGGTCGCCTGGCTGCGCGAAGACGGCGAGGAGCTCCATGTCGCGCAGTGAGAAGGTCGGCGAGCTGTGCTTGTCGAGCACCTGCAGCACGCCGACGGTGCCGTGCTCGTCCAGGAGGGGAGCCGCGGCGATCGAGCGCGGCACGTAGCCCGTCTGCTGAGCGGCGTCCCGGTTGAAGCGTGGGTCGCTGGCGACGTCCGAGAGTGCCAGTGCCTGGCCAGTCGAGTACACGTAGCCGGCGATGCCCTGGGTCGGCGCCACGGTCAACCCGACTGCGCCGGCTCCCTTCGCGCCGGAGGCAACGCGAAATTCGAGCCGATCCGGATCCTGCTCGAACAGCGCGATCGACGCCGCCTCGGCGTCGAAGAGCTTGACCGTCGCGTCGACGATGCTCTGCAGCAGCCTCGTCTCGGGATCCCCGCCGATCCGGCGGGCAACGGTAGATCGCCGCGCCGCCGCGACGAGCGCGGCGTGCGCGGCGGCCGATGATCGGTTCGCCACGTGCGGACCTACTTGAGGTTGGCGTGACCCTCGGTGTCGTCGTCGTCGGCCTTCAGCCAGCCGGCGTGACCCTCGGTGTCGTCATCGTCGGCCTTGAGGACAGCGCCCTCGTCGGCCTTGAAGACGGCGTGGCCCTCGGTGTCGTCATCGTCGGCCTTGAGGACAGCGCCCTCGTCGGCCTTGAAGACGGCGTGGCCCTCGGTGTCGTCATCGTCGGCCTTGAGGACAGCGCCCTCATCGGCCTTGAAGACGGCGTGGCCCTCGGTGTCCTGGTCCAGGTTGCGGTCGTCGCTCATGATGTGGCCCTCTACTGAATCGTCGTCGTCCCACGCTTCTCCGCCGAGCGATCCCGGCCGCGAGAAGCCTTCCATCGGCGGTCGCCGCCGGTAGTCCTCCACGGATACCCTCCTTGCATGGTAACGGCAGGTGGACCGCGTTCATCGCGATCCTGACGGATGGCATTGCAAATATCGCATCGGCCCGATGACACCATCGATGTCGGCTGCGCGACAGGTCATCGGGCGCTCCGTGCCTCGAGGCCGGCCAGGTCGGTGATCACCAGGGTGTCACGCTCAATGACGATCAGGCCGTCGTCGACCAGGCCGCTCAGCAGCTTGTTCACGCTCTGGCGCGTTCCGCCGATCATCGCCGCCAGGTCCGACTGGGTGAACGGCCAGTCCAGCTTCACCCGTCCGGCCGCATCGGCATCGGCGTCACGCGCCAGCCGCACAAGCCGCATCGCGAGCCGGCCGGCGAGGTCGAGGAAGTGCAGCTCCTCGACATGCCCGGTCAGCCTCCGCAGCTCCTCCGCCAGGGCGTGGAGCAGGGCACGCACGATCTTATGGTCGTCATCGAGTAGGGCAAGGAAGCGGTCGCGCGGGAGCGCCAGCGTCTCGGTCGCCTCGAGCGCTGTGGCGGTGGTCGAGCGTGGCGCGCCGTCGAGGAGTGCCAGCTCACCGAAGAACTCACCGGGGTGCAGGCTGGCGATGATCGCCTCGTCGCCCTCCTGGGAGGGCAGGACGATCTTCACGCCTCCCGACACCACGATCTGCAGCGAGTCGCCGATGTCGCCCTGGTGGAAGATCACCTCGCCACGACGGAATCGGCGACGCCGCATCTGACCGGCGATCGCGAGCAGGCTTTCCTCGTCGACATGGGTGAACAGCGCGCACCGGCGCAGACCGTCGACCGCCAGGGACGGATCGAGCAAGCTCGGGACCTCAAGTTGGCGTACAGGTGGACAGCCGCATCACTCTCGCCCGCCCGGGCCATTGCGTCAAGAGGTCTGGCCGCCACCCGGCGGGCCCGATGGCGGCCACCCGGGCGTGCGGTAGAATTCCTCTCCGTCCGCGGGCGGGAGTAGCTCAGCTGGCAGAGCGCGACCTTCCCAAGGTTGAGGCCGCGGGTTCGATCCCCGTCTCCCGCTCCACGTTCCTCGTCTCCCTGCGGACGTTCCACGTGTCGCTCAGCGGACACCCCGGCTGTGCACAGGCAGCCTCTCGCCGCGTCGGCGGCTTGCTACGGCCAGGAAGCCTGCGCACCGGATGATGGCCTCCGTTCGAAACTCCAATCCCTCGACGGAGGCTCCGATGCTCAGCTCAACTCGCATCACCTACTCGGTCGCGGCACATAAGCACAACGAGCTGCTCGACCAGACCGCGAAGATCCGCGAGCTCAAGCGCGAGCGCCGCGAGGGTCTCGCCGCCGAGGACAAGACGCCCTTCCGTCGCATGACGGTCGCTCGTCTCACCTCACAGCTGGTCACACGACTCAACCACGGCTGACCCTCCCACGCCTTAACCTGCCACCCGATGGCCCGGATCCACGCCGGGCCATCGTGGCGTCCCGGACATCTCGTGGTCAGGCGGGACGGATGTTCTGGTTCCGCCGGAAGACGTTGTACGGGTCGTATCGGCGCTTGACGCGCGCCAGGCGAGCATAGGTCTCGGCCGGATAGGCGTCGCGAACGCGCCGGTCGCCCTCGTTCTCGAGGAAGTTGACGTACACGCCAGTCGCCTTTGGCGCGAGCTCGGCGAACAGGGACCGATTCCAGGCGATCGCCTCATCGATCCGAGCCGGGTCGACGAGCCCATTCATGATCGTCACCTGCACCGTGGCGTTTCGGTGGGCGAAGGCGGTCGCGTCCGCCGGGACGCGCCCCATGGCACCTCCGAACACGCGCAGTTGGACCATGAACGACTCCGGCGCCCGCTTGACCGCGTCGACGATGGCGTCGACCGATGCGTCGTCGAGGACATCCATGAAGACCGAGCGCGTCGTGCTGGGATGGCGGGTTCCGGCATCCTTCGTGAACTCGTAGATGCCGGCGTAGGGCATCGGCACGGCGGCCATGCCGAACGGCTCGGCGACCGACAGGAATGGCGCGATCGCCACCTGCCCATCCGCCGGATCACCGGCGTACACGAACATGAGCACCAGGCCGGGCGTGCCGTGATGCACTTCGGGGACGAATGGGACGGGTGGGATCGGCATCAGGGAGGCGATGACCGTCAGCTCCTCCGGTGCGCTCGAGGCGATCGGCACCAGGCTGCGCAGCACGTCACGGGTCGCCGGCAGGAACACGGCACCGCCGAGCACCTCGCCGACCGGGACCATGTCGTACTGGAACCGCGTGACGATGCCGAAGTTGCCGCCCCCGCCGCGGACCGCCCAGAACAGGTCGGCATGCTCGGTCGCCGACGCGGTAACCACGTCGCCATTGGCAGTGACGATCTCGACCGATCGCAGCGCGTCAACGGCCAGGCCGTGCTTGCGCGCCAGCCAGCCGATTCCGCCGCCGAGGGTCAGGCCGGCGATGCCGACCGAACCCGTGTCGCCGAACGGTACGGCCATGCCGTGCTCCGCGAGAGCGCCCGTCACCTCTCCGGCGGTGAGACCGGCACCGGCCCAGACCGTTTCCGCTTCCAGGTCGACGTGCAGTCCGCGAAGGTCGCGCATGTCGATGACGAGGACGTCGTCGCCGGTGCTGTGGCCGGCCACGCTGTGGCCGCCGGACCGCACCGCGATCTCGACCCCGTTCCGGCAGGCGTAGGCGACCGTGGCGGCCACATCGCCACCGTCCGCGACACGGGCGATGGCGTGGGGCGCGCCCTGGTACGCCTCGTTCCAGACCTGCCGGTCCTGCTCGTAGGCCTCGTCGGTCGGGCGCACGAGCGTGCCTCGCAACGCGTTGGCCAGGGCGGTGAGGTCGTCCGGCGCGGCGGTGAGGCGGAGGGTGACGGCAGCATCCATGGTCGAGCAATCTCCTTGACGGATGAAGGAAGGGGGGTGAGCGACTCCCATCCTCGGCCCCATTCGGTCCGGCGCCATCGGAGCAACGCCCTGCCCCGGGAGGCGCATCGGTCGCGCGAGCCGTACGTCGTCCGTCCCGCCCGCCGGTATCCTGATGGGCCGATGACCGACACCGACCCGTCCGCCGCGTCTCGCCCCGATCCCCGTCAGTTCACGGTTCGCTATGCGGTGCGACAGTACGAGCTCGACGTCCTCGGCCACGTCAACAACGCGGTGTATCTCAACTGGGTTGAGCAGGTGGCCATCGAGCATGTGGAGGCACTCGGCTTCGGCCGGGAGTGGTCCCGGGAACGCGGCGGCGCGTGGGTCGTGCGCGAGCACCACGTGACGTACCACCGCCCGGTCGAGTGGGGCGACGCGGTCCTCGTGACGACGCTCCCCCAAGAGATCGGAGGTGCCCGCGGCATGCGGCGGACCGAGATCCGTCGCGAATCCGACGGAGTCCTCACCACCGAGGTGCTCACCGAGTGGATCTGGGTCCGGGCCTCGGATGGGCGACCGTCCCGCGTCCCGGCCGAGCTGATCGCGGCATTCAGCCCCTGACGGCCGCCGACGGGCGGCGGATGGTCACGGATCGGGCGCGATTGTTCCGAGCAGCACGATCCAGGCGATGACGGCGACGATCAGGGAGATCAGCTCGGGAGTTGCCATGCTTCCCTGACGCTGGATAGCCTGGTTGGGATCCCGAGTTCGACCCGGCAACCGCCGGATCGCGTGGACGACGTTCGTCGTAGCTCGTCGGAGTACGCTGCCTGTCGTGTCCCGCTTTCACGCTCGCTCGCTGCTCGCGTTCGTCGCCCTCCTTGCAGCCTGCGCCGCGCCCGCGTCCACGCCCGAGGTCACGTCCAGCCCGACGTCCCCGTCGTCGACCGCGGCGAGCAGCGCACCGTCGGAGCAGCCGCCGACGTCCACCCCATCCCCGGAGGCTTCCCCGCAACCCCTCGCGTGGCGGAACCTCGAGCTCGACGGACCACCGGCCCGCGAGGACCACACCTGGACCGCGGCCGCGGGCGGTGGCACCGCGTACCTGTTCGGTGGCCGCGACGGTTCGACGATCCACGGGGACCTGTGGGCGTACGACCTTGACGCCGACCGCTGGTCACGGCTCGACGTGGCGGAAGGCCCCGCTCCTCGTTTCGGGCACGAGGCGGTCTGGGTGGAGGACGTCGGGCTGGTCGTCTTCGCCGGCCAGGCCGGGACGACGTTCTTCAACGACCTGTGGGCATTCGACCCGGAGGCGGGAACCTGGAGCGCGCTGCCCTCGGCCGGCGACGTCCCGGTGGCACGCTACGGGACCTGTGCCGGCATCGGTCCCGACGGCAGGCTGTGGATCAGCCACGGATTCACGTCCGACGGCACGCGCTTCGCGGACACGCTCAGCTACGACTTCGCCACGGGGACGTGGGCCGACGAGACGCCCAGCGGCGACGTCCCGGTGGACCGTTGCCTGCACGGCTGCTGGTTCACCGCCGGCGGCGAGCTCGCGCTGTTCGGCGGCCAGACCACCGGGGTCACCGCGCTGGATGACCGATGGGTGCTGGGCCCGGATGGCTGGCAGCGCGTCGACGGGACCGTTCCGCCCGCGCGCAACCTCTACGCTCGTGCCCGCCTCGATGGCGCGACGCTCCTGTTCGGCGGCCAGGCCCTGGACGGCGGCCGTCTCGCTGACCTGTGGATCCTGCCGGACGACGGGCCGGCCGCCGAGCTGGTCGTTGACGGCGGGCCCCCGGGACGCTCCGGCGCCGAGATGGTCGTCGATCCGGAGCGCGCGCGGATCCTGCTCTTCGGCGGCCTGGCCACGGACGGTGCCAACGCGGACACATGGGAGCTGACGGGCGACCCACTGGCCGCCGTGCGCTGAATTGGCCCGCGGCGTGCAGCCGAAGGCCGCCATGGTGATGAGCATGCCACCCGAGGAAACCGTTGCGCCGTCGTGGTCCGTGCGACCGGAGCAGCCGATCGACCTGGACCTGATCCATGAGCTTCACCGCACCGCCTTCACCGGTCCGACCGAGGCCGAGCTCGTGGACGCCATCCGCAGCGGACCCGACTTCATCCCCGAGCTGTCCCTGGTGGCGGCGACCGAAGACGGCAGCGTGCTGGCCCACGTCCTGGTCAGCCGGGTGCGATTCGAGGTCACCGAGGTGGAGGCGCCGCGCGTCGACGTCCTCGCGCTCGCGCCACTGGCCGTGCTACCGCCGCACCAGGGCCGCGGCATCGGCACCGCGCTCATGCGGGCAGTGCTCGGCGCAGCCGATGCGCGCGACGAGCCGATGATGATCGTGGTCGGCTCACCGGCGTTCTACGGGCGATTCGGGTTTGTTCCTGCGAATGACTTCGGGATCAGCGGGCCATACGACGATGCGGGCGACGCCTTCCAGGTCCGCCCGCAACCGGACATCGACGCGGCGACCGTACCCGCGGGGATCGTCGAGTACCCGCCGGCCTTCTCCGCCGTCTAGTCGTCCCCGCTGCCGCTGCCGCTGCCACTTCCGCTGCCGCTGTCACCGCCGCTGCCGCCGCCTCCACCCGGCCCCGAGTTGTCGGATTCGCTGGGCTCCGGCGTCTCGAACTCGTCGTCGTCATCGTCGTCGCTGGGCGACGGGACCGGTGTAACCGTGGGCTGCGGCGTGGTCGAGCTCGTCGGCGACGGCGCGACGGAAGGACTCGGCGACGGGGACGGGGTTGGCGTGGGCGAGGGGATCGGGCTTGGCGACTCGGACAGGCTGGGCACGAGCGGAGGCGGCGAGGTCCCGACGTTCCGTCGTGCGCTGTCGATGAGGGTCGCCACGCGCGAGCGTCCCGACCACGATCACGACAAGCATCGCGACGGCGGCAACCGCGCGCATCGGTGCACTCCATGTCCCGAGCCACGCCCAGCGTCCGGCCGGCCTAGGCTCGTCGTCGATCGCGGTGGTGATTCGAGTAGCCAGGTCGACCGGTGGTTCGCCGCCGGTGGCCGCGGCGTAGGTCTCGAGTCGCGACGCGACCTCGTCCAGCGAGGGATCCCTGCGATCGAGGTCGACGCCGGGCTCGTACGGGTTCATCACTCCGCCTCCCGGGTGCCCAGCACCGGGCGCAGGCGCTCCAGCCCGCGGCGCAGGTGGGTCTTCACGGTGTTGATCGGGCGGCCCGTCGCCTCCGCAACCTCGGCCAGGGACAGCTCGCCGAAGAAGCGCAGCGCGACGACCTCGCGATACGGCTCGGGCAGCATGCGAACGGCGTCACGGACCGCGTCGTGGCTCTCGCGGTCGATGAGCAGGCGGGTCGGCTCCGCGGACGCATCGGCCAGGCGGGGCTCCGGAATCGCGTCGAGTCCACGGTGGGCCGACGCTGGGCCAGCCGGCGGAAGGCCTGGCGGGTTGCGATCCGCAGCAGCCAGCCTCGGAACGAGCCCTCGCCCCGGTAGGTCCGGATGGACCGATAGGGCGGCCACGAAGCTCTCCTGCGTCACGTCCTCGGCGTCCTGCGGGCGGCCCAGGATGCGGACGGTGGCGCGGTAGACCGTCCGCGTCTCGCGTTCGACCAGGACACCGAACGCCTGGCGATCGCCGGACAGCACGGCGTCGATGAGCGCGCGGTCGTCCACACCCTCATCGTGCCATGTTGCTGGCCACATGCCGGACGCCATCGGCGCCGATCAGTCGTCGTGGCCGCCGCCCGGCCCGGAGTTGTCGTGGTCATCGTCATCTCCGCTGCCCGGACCGGAGTTGTCGCGTCGAGGTGGCCACGGTTGCGGGTCCATTGCCGGTCGCCAGCGCCACGCCGGCGAGGACAAGGAGGCCACCAACGGCGATGGCGGCTCCGCGGATGGGGGAAGGAACGTTCACGGGAAAGGCTCCAGTTCGCATGCTCGAATCGATCGAGGGCGGACGGTCGCGTCCACCGTTCATCTATTTCGAGGCAGCGACGAGCCCGAAGGTTTCAGCCCATGCCGGCGACGCATCGGCCGTTGTTCACCGGAACCAGCGCCCGGTGCGGTACTGACGATGGATCGGCATCCTGCCCGCGTGAGGTGCGCCTCCGGGCGCGGCTCGTGCGCCGCCGATACAGATCTGTCGGCGAAACGCGGCGCGAACTGAGCCTCCGGTGAAGTTCCGGCGATCGATCGGCGGGCGATGCACCAGGCGCGACCGCCAGCAGTCGCGGACCGACACTCAGTCGTGCTCGTCCTCGAGCGCAGCGGACACCGACACCGCGACGTTCCCGCCGAGGGCGCGGGAGATCGGGCACCCACTCTTCGCGGCCTCTGCGGCGGCCAGGAAGCCTTCCTCGTTGAGGCCGGGCACGACTCCGACAACGTCGATCTCTGAGGTCGTGACGGTCCACGCGTCGCCCACCTTGCCGAAGCTGACGGCCGCCGAGACGTGGACGTGGTCCGCGGGCGTACCGCCCCTGACGAGGCCGCCGGAAAGGGCCATTGCGAAGCACGCCGCGTGAGCGGCCGCCAGGAGCTCCTCCGGAGACGTCGCGCCACCGGGCTCCTCGGTGCGCGAGGGCCACGAGACGGGAAGGTCGGTGAAGAGGTCGGTCGTCCCCGAGCTGACGGTTCCCGACCCTTCGGCCAGGGTCCCGTTCCAGGTCACGGTTGCGGATCGCGTGGCGGCCATCGGTGCGTCAACCTCCTTCGCTAGACTCGGGACCAGGATGGAGAGCGTACCCGAACTGCGGCCGATCATCCGTGGCGAGCGGGTCTATCTCCGTGGCGCCGAACGGGATGACCTGCCCACCTTCGTCCGATGGTTCAACGACGCCGACGTGCTCCGCAACCTGGCGATGTTCGCGCCGATGAGCCTCGCGGCCGAGGAGCAGTGGTTCGAGCGCATGCTCGCCGCGCAGGGCTCCACCGATCACCACTTCGTGATCTGCCTGGCCGACGACGACCGGCCGATCGGGACCATCGGCCTGCATGCCATCGACCGAACGAACGGCACGGCCGAGTTCGGGATCGCGATCGGCGAGAAGTCGGAATGGGACAAGGGATTCGGAACCGATGCGACCCGGGCGATCTGCGACTTCGGCTTCGGTGAGCTTCGGCTGGAACGCATCGGCCTGTACGTGTACGCCGGGAACGACCGGGCACGCCGCGCGTACGAGAAGGCCGGATTCACGATGGAAGCCACCCTGCGCCGCGCGCACTTCACGCGCGGGGAGCACATCGACGTCCACGTCATGGGCCTGTTGCGAGACGAGTGGCTGGCGGCGTCGCACCCTCGAGCGTGGGAGCCGGGCTGACGGGCATCCTCGAGCTTCCAACGCGCGTCGCCGACCTCGACGGCGACGCTCGTGCCCGTGCGGACCGCCTGCTGGACGTGCACCCCGTCGAAGGCCACACGAGTCCGCCGAGCGAGCTGCACGGATGGCTGACGGCGACGTTCGGATCGGTGGACGCGGTGCGGCACCAGTCCCTGCTGCGCGTCACGAACCTCGCAACGCTTGACGCCACGATCTTCGCGCCGCTTCGCGCCCGGCGGCCGATCGACGGTCCTGGCCACGGCGACCTGGCGACCGAGATCGCGGCCACCGAGGGCGATCCGTTCTGCGAGCCGATGACCGGCACGCCGGCCGATCCGTTCGGGCGTGTTCGCGGTCAGCGGATGATCACCGGCGCGAATGCGGCCCTGGCCGACGCGCACCACGCGGTCCTCGTCTTCGACGACCACGATCCGCTGACGTTTGATACGCCGCTGGTGCGCGACGTGTTCACCACCGGACGCGCGTGGGCCGACCGCGCCCGGGACGCGGATCCCGCCGCCGGCAATTACCTGCTGATCTGGAACTGCCTGTGGCGCGCGGGCGGATCGATCGTCCACGGCCACGCGCAGGCACTGCTCGGGTCGCGCCGTCACCACGCCAGGATCGAGCGGTTCCGCCGGGACATCGGCGAGTTCCGCGAACGGCATGCCGCCGACCTCGTCCGGGACCTGGTGGGCGTGCATGACGACCTCGGGCTGGCGGTGACCCGCGACGGTGTCAGCACCATCGCGCACCTCACACCGGCCAAGGAGCGGGAGATGCTCGTCGTCGGGCCGCCCGACAGCGACGAGCGTCACCCGGCCTTCGCCGATGCGGTCGCACGCGCGCTCATTGCCTATCGCGACCACATCGGCGTCCGGTCCTTCAACCTCGCGCTCTGGCGCCCTCCGCTCGGATCGGCCGCGCCTGCCGGCTGGGAGGGCTTTCCGACGATGGTCAGAATCGTCGATCGTGGCGACCCGTTCAGCCGGCCGTCCGACATCGGCGCAATGGAGTTGTACGGCACGCCGATCGTCGGGCACGACCCGTATGACGTTGTCGCGGCTCTCCGCCGGACATGACGAAGGCCCCGGCCGGAGCCGGGGCCTTCTCGCGCGAAGTTCTGTTTAGGGGGTCGCAGCCAGGGCGGCGGGGACGTTCAGGATCCCCGCGCCGGTGGCATCGGCGCCCCAGCAGACCTCCTCCGCCGGCACGCCGGGAAGCGGCAGGACGCTTCGGCACCCGGCCGGCAGCGGCGTTGCGGAGGTCGTCAGCGCCGTATCGGCCTGAGCCTGCGACAGGCCGCCGTTCTTCTGGAGCATGAGCGCCACCGTGCCCGCCACGTGCGGGGCTGCCTGTGACGTGCCGCCCACGAAGAAGTAGCTGAGCTGACCGTTCACCTGGTACGGACCGACGACCCACGAACCGGGGGCCGCCAGATCGAGGTCCTGCCCGGCCAGCTGTCGGCTCGAGAAGTCGCTGATGTACGCGTCGGCGGCCGCGGTCGGGTCGGGGACGTTGTCCGCATTCCACCAGTTGTTCGGGTTGCCGTCGGCGCCCGGTCGCCATTCGCCAACCCAGCCGTTCGAGGCGACGCTGATCACCGGCGCGTAGGCGCCGGGGAAGCCCATGCCATCTGCGCCTTCGTTGCCGGCGGACGCGACGATCAGCACGCCGTGGGCGAGCGCGAAATCGATGGCCGCCTGCTCGACGGCGTCGAGCTCATCGCCACCGAGGCTCATGTTGATGACGACCGGAGACGATCCGAGCGCGCCGCTGATCTTCAGGTCGGCGATGTACATGATCCCGCTCGCGATCATCGACGACCAGCCCGATCCGTTCTGATTCAGGACCTTCACCGGGATGACCTTGGCCTTTGGAGCGACGCCGCCCACCGGCACGCCGTTGAGGTTGTAGCCGAGGATGATGCTCGACACGTGCGTGCCGTGGCTGTTCTGGTCGGTCTGCCACTTGTTCGGCTGCGTCGAGATGTTGCCCTTCTCGCCCCCTCCGCCGCCGAAGGCGATCGCGAACTCGTCGGCGATGCGCTCCTCGCCGAAGTAGAAGCGCCAACTGCTCAGGAGCCCGGTGTCGAGCACCGCGACGTACACGCCGCTGCCGTCCTGGGTCACCGTGCGTGAGTCGGGCGCGCCGTTTTCCATGACGTTGATCTGATCGAGGTCCCAAGTCGCGATCCCGCCCGCGGTGTCGGTGAACGGGCTGGTGGGCACGGGCTTCCCGACCCGCTTCGCATCGGGATTGGCGGCGGCCACGTACGGCAGCGCCTTGATCGCCGCCAGGGCCGACTCGCGGACCCTCATGGTCAACGCGTCGATGTCGGGGAGCGTGTCGTTGACGGTTCCGTACCGGCCGAGATCGGCCAGGATGGCGGCGCTGATGTCCCGGTTCAGCAGCACGTTGATCGCGATGCTGCGGCTGCCCGTGGCGGCGGCTGCCATCGAGACGGACGAGGCCAGCAGCAGGATCGTGGCGAGCAGCACGACGAATGCTCTGCGCATGGAATTGATCAACCTCCCAGTGGTGCGGCGTGGCTGCGTACGTGTCCGGTGGTCGGACGGCTCGGGACGGGCGACCGCGGTGTGAAGGTCGCGATTCTACGCCTGGGGCCGGCGTTGGCGCACACCGCAAAGGGTCGCCAGCGGTGCGCTTGCGCACCACGGAGCCGCGCCGGGCATCGAGTACGATGCGGCCGTGTTCGAGCTGCGCCGAGACCCGGTCACCGGCTGGTGGTCGGCCATCGTCGCGGATCGAGCGTTCACCCGCGAGGCGTTCGAGATTCCGGCGCAGCCGGTCGAGGGCACCCACTGCCGGCACTGCGACGAGGCGCCCGACAACGAGCCGCCCCATCTCGTCCGGCGGATCGCGCTACGGTCGCATGCGTTCCATCGCATCGACTCGACGAAGGCGCAGGCCGCGCAGCTCTCGCTGAGCGAGGTCGAGCGGGCGACCGGGGCGTGGGAGATCCTCGTCGGCCCGCGCGACCACCACGAGCGCCTGTCCGACGCCTCGCCCAGCTCGCCAACGCACTGGTGCGCGCGGCCCTGGATGCGATGCGCGACCTCGGGGACGCGCCGAGGCCCACGGATCCTGAGGGCCGCCCGGAGCCGCTCTATATCCAGGTGGTGCAGAGCTACGGGATGCAGGCGGGCTCGCGGAGCCAGCATCTCAACCTCGAGCTGTACGCGATCCCGCAGGTTCCCCACTGGGTCGCGGAGGAGATCGGCGGGGGTGCCCGCCAGGTGATCAAGTCGCGCCGATGCGTCTGGTGCGCGCTGGCGGAGGCTGAGGAGGAGAACGGGGAGCGCCTGGTCTTCGCGGACCATCACGCCGTGGTCTTCGCCCCGGCAGCGAGCCGTTCCGCCTTCGAGCTCGTCGTCGTGCCACGCGCGCATGCCGCCGACTTCACGGCGCTCGACGACGATGCGCTCACCGATGTGACCGCCACGCTGCAGCGCGCGCTGCACGCGCTCGATGCGCTCGGCGACCCGCCGTACAACCTATTCCTCCACACGGCGCCGGTCGGTGAGCGGCTCGACCAGACGTTCCACTGGCACTGGGAGATCCATCCCCGCCTGCGGGTGATCGCCGGGCTGGAGCGCGCGACCGCCCTGGCCGTCAACCCGGCGGCGCCCGAATACGCCGCAGAAGTGCTGCGCGATCACCTGCATCGGTAACAGTCGGGGGTGACGGTGCGTCAGAGCCGAACCAGCGGGGGGTATCGGTTGCGGAGGACGGGGTGCATTCCATGGCGGTGCCCGGCCGTGCCGCGTGGGGTCGATCTTCGATGAGCGACCGCACGCAGGACGTCCGCGAGGTCGAGTTCGCGCGCCTCTTCGAGGAGTACTCCGCTCCGATCTACAACTACGTGCTCCGCATGGTTGCCGATGCCGACCGCGCCGCTGACATCACCCAGGACACCTTCATCAAGGCCTATCGCAAGCTCGACACCGTGACCGAAGCCGCCGCCACCCGATCGTGGCTCTACCGCATTGCCACCAACACCGCCATCGACGACATGCGTCGGCGGCGGATGGTGACCACCGCCCGGGACGATGAGCCCGTGCTGGCCAACCGTCCCGACCCGCGTCCGGGACCCGAGGCCGAGGCGATGGCCGGCACGCTCGACGAGCGCGTGCAGCGGGCCCTGTCGACCCTTCGCCCGAATCATCGCCAATGCCTGCTGCTCAGTGACCTCGAGGACATGAGCGCCATGCAGATCGGCGAGGTGATGGGCCTGTCGTACGCGGCGGTCCGGACACTCCTGTGCCGCGCCCGCGGTGAGATGCGCCGTGCACTGGCCGCCGAAGGCCTCGTGCGATGAGCTTCGACCGCGAACGCCACCTCGACATCGAGGAGCTCATCAGCGCCTCGCTCCACGGGGACCTCACTCGCCGAGGAGCGACGTCGCCTGGATGCCCATCTCGATGGCTGCTCCACGTGCCGTGCCACCCTGGCCGAGCTTCGCAGATCAACGCCGCATCATGGCCGGCCTCCGACACGTCCCGCCCCCGCGGGACCTGGAGGCGCGGGTCCGGACCGGCATCGAACGTGGTGCGCCCGTCGGTCGACGGTGGTGGCAGCAGCCGCCCGCGATCTTCGCCGGCGTGGGCGGTGGCCTCGCGCTCGTGACCGGAGTGCTCCTCGCGCTCGTGCTGCTCGGCGAGCCGGCCGAGGACCCGGAGGTCGGGCAGACGAGTCCGACCCCGAGCGTGGCTGTGGCGACCCCGTCGCCGGCCGAGGAGACGCTCGCTCCGCTGGAGACACCGGCTCGCAACGCCGATCCCGACGCTTCCACCCGCGTCCTTCGTGCCGAGCGAGTCCGTCGAGCCGGTCCCGACGGCGGCGCCTGCCCAGGAGTCGCCGGAGCCCGAGGTCTTCCTGGCCGTCAGCGGGCCGTCCGAAGACCAGTCCATGACGCTCCGCGAAGCGGACACCACCGACACCGGCGCCGCCCTGACCGAGGTACCGACGCCTCCCGATTCGAGCGCGGAGCTGCCCGCCATGCCCATCGCGGCCGAGCTCTCCCCGGACGGCCAGTGGCTGGCCTACATCGTCGATCTGGGCCTGAGCGGCCAGACCGAGGTCCGCGCGATGCGCCTGGCCGAGGGCGTGCCCTCCGACGATCCGGACGCAGCACCACCGATCGACTCGCCGGTAGCGGTCGGCGACACGGTGAAGCTGGCCGACTCGCTCGCCGGCTCGCCGTTCGTCGAGCACCTGTTCTGGTCGCCTGACAGCCGCCACCTGGCCTTCACCGTCATCGATCGCGACGGCGCGGGCACCGATGCGTGGATCTTCGATCCGGCTGCCGGGACTGCGTCGGCGCTCACCGACGTCGGGACCGCGTACGCGGGCAGCTGGGTCCCGGGCGGGCCAGGGACGAGCCTGCTGTGGATCAGCACGGCAAGCGAGACGCCGGAGAGCCACCTGCTGACGATCCCGGAGGACGCCGCCGGCGTGATCGAGCCGATCGATCCGGCGGAGAACGACCACCCCTCGGCAACGAACGCATTTCAGCCGATCGTCAGCCCGAACGGGGCGCTGGTCATCTACTGGACGGGCCTGATGCAACGCGCCGACGCCGAGTGGGCGTTCACCGACGGTGGAGCGCCGTGGCTGGCAGAGAACCGCCAGGACGGCGAGCTGGGCTTCACGTTCGATAACGCGCGCGAGGTCTTCCGTGACGTAACTGTCCGACAGAACGCGTTCACCTCGGCCGCCATCCGCTGGGGACTGGACAGCGACGCCTACGTCGTCTGGGACGCCGCATGGACGGGCGAGACGCAGGCATCGGAGGGCCAGTACCCGGACCCGACGCGGGTGTACCTGACGCGGGCCACCGACCCCCGCGGGATGACCCAACTGCATGCCCTCGACGCGGATGACGTCCCGGAAGGGTCGAGCGTGATCGACGTCAAGCTCGCGGGCACCGGACGGCACCTCGCCCTCACTGCCCGCAAGCCGACGTCCGGCGACCTGGCGCTGCCGGAGGCCGAGCTGTTCCTCATCACCCGCAACACCGGCGACGTGGCCGACGAGAGGGAGACGCTCGGCTCCGAGCCCGAGCAGTGGTTCGGCCCGGCGGTCTTCACGTCGGAGCAGTGGGCGGAGCTCATCGGCGAGTAGGCCACTCGGGTATCCTGTGGCGCGAGCCCTTTAACGCGGTCCCGAGAGGCCGCCAAGGAGAACGCCAGATTGAGCGAACGCCGCATCCTCGGCGCGGATGAGCTGCGCCGAGCCCTGACCCGCATCGCCCACGAGATCGTCGAGCGCAACGGCGGTGCAGCCGACCTTGTCCTCGTCGGGATCCGCAGCCGTGGCGTCCCGATCGCGCAGCGGCTGGCGGCCCTCATCGAGCAGCACGAGGGCGTATCGGTCCCGGTCGGCTCGCTCGATATCACGTACTACCGCGACGACCTGACCCGGATCGCCCACGCACCGATCGTGAAGCGGTCGGACCTGGAGGCCGAGGTCGCCGGACGCACCGTCGTTCTCGTCGACGACGTCCTCTACACCGGACGCACGGTCCGCGCCGCGCTGGATGCGCTGACCGATCACGGCCGGCCGCGCGCCGTTCGGCTCGCCGCCCTGGTGGATCGCGGGCATCGCGAGCTCCCGATCCGAGCGGACTTCGTGGGAAAGAACCTACCCACCAGCGCGACCGAGATCGTCCACGTTCGCGTCAGCGAGACAGACGAGGTGGACGAGGTCGTGATCGAGCAGCCGGAGTCGGCGACATGACGATCCGGGCCCCCGCGCACGCGTGGACACATCGGCATCTCCTGGACGTCGACACCCTGTCCCGCGCGGACATCGAGCGCGTCCTCGAGCTGGCCGAGGAGATGCGGGAGGCGCGTGAGACCCGGGCGCATCGGTCGCTCCTCGACCTCGAGACCGTGGCGCTCGCCTTTTACGAGCCGTCCACGCGGACCCGGGTCAGCTTCGAGCTCGCGGCGAAGGCGCTCGGTGCGACGGTCGTCGACCTGGCCGTCGAGCGCAGCAGCGCCGGCAAGGGCGAGTCGCTGGTCGACACCCTGCGGACGCTGCGCCGCGTCGGCGCGACCATCGTCGTGCTCCGCCATGGCTCGGCCGGGGCACCGTACCTGGCGGCCCGCGAGACGGACCTGAACATCGTGAACGGCGGCGACGGCAGCCACGCCCACCCGACCCAGGCGCTGCTCGACGCGCTGACGCTGCGGGAGGCGCTGGGCTCGCTGGAGGGCCGATGCGTCGCGATCGTGGGCGACGTGGCCCACTCGCGGGTCGCCCGCTCCAACCTGCACGCGCTCCGCGCGCTCGGCGCCCGGGTGCGTGTCGGCGGTCCGCCGGAGTGGGTCGCCGGCTTCGACGATTGGCCCGGCGTCGAGGTGGCAACCACCCTGGTCGAGGCCCTCGGCGGAGCCGACGCCGTTATGACCCTCCGCGTCCAGGCGGAACGCGGCGCCGTGGCCGGCGTCGGGTCGCTGGCCGAGTACGTCCGCGACTGGCGCCTGGACGAGGAGCGCATGGGCCTGGCGGCGTCCGACGCGCCGGTGCTGCACCCCGGGCCGACAAATGAGGGCGTCGAGCTCGACAGCCGCCCTGGCATCGGGACCGCGCAGCCTCATCGGGCGCCAGGTCGAGCACGGGGTGACGGTCCGGATGGCTGTGCTGGCCCTCGTCGCCGGCGTCGCATGATCGACGCTGGCTTCGGCCGGCTGACCGACCCGCCGGCGTCGCTGCTCCTCGCCGGCGTCCGGGTCATCGACCCATCCACTGGGGTCGATGAGACGCGCGACCTGGCGGTCGTCGACGGCGTGATCGCCGATCCGGCGTCGGTGGCGCCCGGCGTGCCGCGGATCGAGTCCCACGGCCTGGTGGCGGCGCCGGGGTTCTGCGACCTCCACGCCCATCTGCGCGAGCCGGGCGACCCAGCGGCCGAGACGGTGCAGTCCGGCAGTCGCGCTGCGGCCCGTGGCGGCTTCACCACGATCTGCGCGATGCCGAATACCGAGCCGCCGCTCGACGACCCGGTTCGGGTCGCGGAGCTCTGCGCGGCCGCGATCGACGCATCCTGCCGGGTGCGGGTCGTCGGGGCAGCGACGGCAGGCAGGGCCGGCGAGCAGCTGGCGCCAATCGCGGCGCTCGTCGCGGCGGGCGTGATCGGCGTGTCCGACGACGGCGCGTCCGTGGCGTCGACGGCGGTGGCGCGGGAGCTGCTCGAGGAACTGGCCGCGGCAGGCGTCACCCTCTTCGAGCATGCCGAGGATCCGGCGCTCGCGGCGGGCGGCGTGATGCGGGCGGGCACAGCGGCCGTCTCGCTAGGGCTGCCCGGGTGGCCGCCGGAGGCGGAGCTGGCCGTCGTGGAGCGCGACCTCGCGCTGGCCCGCGAGACCGGGGCAAAGGTCCACCTCACCCATCTGTCGACCGCTGCGTCGCTCGAGGCCGTCCGTCGCGCTCGCGCGGATGGCGTGGCGGTGACGTGCGACGTGACCCCTCATCACCTGGCCCTGGCTGACACCTGGGTCGCCGGCGACCGCTCCTTCGCGTGGACCGAGCCCCTGGTCCGCCCCTCGCTGGGATTCGACGGGTCCTGCCGCGTCAATCCGCCGCTGGCGTCGCGCGAGGATGCGGCCGCGCTGCTGGCGGGCGTTGCCGACGGAACGGTCGACGCGATCGCCACGGACCACGCGCCCCATCCGGCCGAGCGCAAGCTCGTGCCGTTCGACGAGGCGGCACCGGGGCTCATCGGCCTGGAGACCGCCCTGTCGCTCGGCCTCGCGGCGGTGGAAGCGGGAGCGCTCGAGCTTCCCGCGCTGATCGCCGCGCTGTCCACGCGCCCGGCGGCGATCATCGGCGAGCCACGTAGTCTCGAGCCGGGGGTCGCGCCGACCTCGTCGTCTTCGACCCGAGCGAACGATGGCGCGTGGAGGCGTCGGCACTCGCTTCTGCGCTCTGTCAATACACCGTTGCTGGGGATGGAGCTGCCGGGCGTGGTGCGCATGACGGTGGCGGATGGCCGGGTCACGTATCGGGCGTGAGCGACGCTTCGCGTGGCGGTGCGCAATGTGGGACCATCGGCCCGCCGCTCGCCCCGAGACTTGATCGAGGAATGGATTGTCCGTCCGCTATAACGAGGACCTCGACCCGAACCAGGGCCCTGGGTTCGGCTGCTTCATCACGCAGGCGGTCCTGTTCGCGTTCATCCTGCTGCTCATCCCGGTCGGCCTGTTCGCCTTCAACTGGCCGGTGTGGCTGCTGGTCCTCCTGCTGTTCGTTGACATGATCCTGCTGTTCTTCGTGAGCATGACGAGCGTCTTCCTGCTCCGCGTCTTTTTCGCCGATCGCCGTGGCGGCCGCGGTCGCGCGACCGGGGTCGCGAAGGCCCCGGCCAGGGTTGTGACCACGACCACCACCGATGACGAGCCGACCGATGAACCGTGAGCATCACCGCCTCATCACGAACCCGCTCGGAGTGACCGACCCGTGCCGCTGATGGTGACCTTCTTCAACGTCCGCAAGGGCCGCGACCTGATGTTCAAGCGCGGGATGCGCGGCGCCTTTCCGACCCGCGGCGGGTTCCCGAAGGAGATGCGACGACTGGAGCGCGAGTACGGGATCCGGTTCGTCGGCTGGTTCAACGTGACCGAGGGGTCGACCTGGAACAACGTGGTCATTCTCGATATGCCGAACTACGCGGTGCTCGACCAGCTGTACACCGACAACCGAACGCGGGGCATCGGCCACATGATCGCGGAGTCGATCTTCGACTCGAAGCACACGATCTTCCTCCGCGAGCGAATGGGCCCGGACTTCGTGTACAAGCCGTGACGGAGCGCAGTCCGGGCTCTCCGCGCCTGGTCGCGCTGCGCGAGCTGGCCGTGGAGGCCGACCTGGAGCGGCGGGACTTCCTGTACGAGGCGACCGAGCAGCTGCGCCGATTCCTCGACGCCAACCGGGACCGGCTGCGGGAGATCGGCCCGATCAAGCTCGTCGACGACGAGCAGGACTACCTGCTCTACCACCCGGTCGACGAGACCTGGACCACGCGGCTCACGTTCCAGGATCCGGCCGACAGCGAGTGGTACGACCAGGAGCAGCTGGTCGACACGATCAGCGAGCTCGTGGAGCTCTACAACCCGGCGGACATCCTGGCCTGGTTCGGCGAGGCGGCCAAGGACCCACCGGGCCACCTCGTCGCCGCCGACGAGCTGGCGCGCGAGGAGGAGCTAGTCGAGACCAGCGACGACTGGGAGGCCGAGCTGCCGTCGACGCAGCAAGAGACCCTGGCCGCGCAGCGCCTCTGGCAGCTTGCCGATGCATACCGTGCCCAGCTCGGCACCGCCCAGGCGCAGATCCTGCGCGAGTTCAGCGCCAACGCTGAGGAGGTCCTGCGCCGCACCGGCGACCTCGCCCTGCTGGAGGAGACCGAGGACATCCTCGTGCTGCGGGCCGACGGCCGCTTCGAGACCTCGCTCGACCTCTCCGACCGACCTCGCGAGGTCCTGACCGATGTCGAGCCGCGCCGCTCCGGCCTTGCCGTGACCGAAGCACGCACGATCGCCGAGTTCTACGATCCGGCCGATGTCCTGCACTGGGTGACCGAGGCACTGACCGAGCGGTACCCCGCGGTCGACTTCAGCGCCGTCTACGAATGACCGATGCGTCCCTCGCCGGCGCCTCCGTGGAGTCGCTGTTCGAACGCTCCGGCGCACTCCTGGACGGCCACTTCCTCCTGAAGTCGGGGCGCCACGCCGGCAGGTACCTCGAGAAGTTCCTCGTGCTCCAGCACCCGGCCATCGGTGTCGAGTTGTGCCGCCGCTTCGCCGAGGTGCTGGCGTCGTATCGGCCGACCATGGTGGTCGGGCCGACCACGGGCGGCGTCCTCCTGTCTTTCGAGACCGCCCGCCAGCTGGGCGGGTCGGTCCGCGCGGCCTTCGCCGAGCCCGCGTCCGACGGCGGCCGCGCCCTGCGCCGCGGCTGGCCGGTGGCTCCGGATGAGCGGATCGTGCTGGTCGACGACATCCTCACGACAGGAGCCTCGTTGGTCGAGACGGTCGAGGCGGTGCGGGCCGCAGGCGTCGAGCCGCTTGCCGCCGCCGTCATGGTCGACCGCTCGAGTGGCGCCGGTTGAGCTCGGCCTGCCGCTCCATGCGCTCGGCCGCCTCGAGGTGCCCTCGTGGGATCCCGCCGAATGCCCGCTCTGCGCCGAGGGCGTGCCGCTCCGGAAACCCGGCAGCAGCTGACGCCGCGGACGGCGCTAGCCCTGGGCGCCGCCGGTGAAGCTCCAGCCGGCGAGGTGCAGCGACGGCACCACGTAGGCGCCGAAGCCGAACGTCGCGCCGCCGATGAGGGTGGCATCCGAGCCGACGCCCTTCACGGCGCCGGGCCCGAGGGCATCGAGGTAGGACTGCGTGAAGCGCAGGTTCGTGACCGGCCGCACGACGCGGCCGTCCTCGACGAGCCACACACCGTTCCGGGTCAGGCCGGTGACCACCATCGTCCGCGGGTCGAGGATCCGGGTGTACCAGAAGTCGGTCACCAGCAGCCCGCGTTCGACGGCCGCGACGAGCTCGTCGGGCGACGCCGCCCCTGGCTCCAGCACGAGGTTGGCGGGAAGCGCGCCGAACGGGCCTCCACCCGGCACGGCATGGCCGGAGGAATCGGCGCCCAGCGCCTTCGCCGTCCGCCGGTCATGGACGAGATTCGTCGTGACCCCGTCGCGGACGAGCTCCCATCGGCGCTTCGGCGTGCCCTCCGCGTCGAACGGTACGCCCGGTCGCCATCGGATGGGTCACATCGTCGATCAGCGAGATGGCCTCGTCGAACTGAGCCTCGCCGATGCGGGCGAACGATCGCCCCTCCTCGACGGCGCGGCCGTTGAAGCCGTAGATCGCAAGAAACGCGAGGACGTTGACCACGCACGACGGGGTCAGGACGACCTCGTACGTGCCCGGCTCCAGGTCGGTCGCGCTCGGCGGCGTCGCGCGCGCGGCGCACGGCCTCGGCGCCGACCGCGGTCCCGTCCAGGTCGGCCAGTCGAGACCGACGCGGCCCGGCCCGACCCGTCGGAGGTGCCGGTCCGAGCGATCCCGTCGAGCTCGGCCGACGTCGTCCGCCCGGTCAGGCGCTGGCCGGCGGAGTTCGCGAAGGCGACCTCCACCCCCTCGGTCGAGCAGAATCCGGCCGTCTCCAGGCCGCCGGCCGCACGAACGAAGGCATCCACCCGCTCGGCGCGCTCGGCGGGCTCGGCGGCCGCGGTGGCGTCGTCCCAGTGATCGACGGCGAGCGCCTCGGCGGTCGGCGCCAGGCCCGGCCAGCCGGGATCGACCGGCTGGAGCGCGGCGGCATCCAGGACCGAGCGCACGAGCGCGGCCAGCGCCTCGTCGTCGACGAGCGTGGTCGTCGCCTCGGCGATGCGCCCACCCACGGCCACGCGGAGGTGGACGCGCCGGACTCGCATCGGCGACGTTCTGGTGGATGAACCCGGTGGCGAAGCGGGTGAGCGCCTCGTGACCGGTCGTGACGGTGACCTCCGCCTCGACTCCGTCGTCCACGCGCGGCGAGCACGCGCTCGCAGACGTCCATCGGCGCAGTCATCCTCGCACCCCCACCCGCACGCCCCGGAAGCGGCATGGCACCGCGGGATGGCCCGGTGTGCCCGATCTGGCCCGGCTGGCCCTTGCCGCAGTTCGGCGTGCCCCAGTACGTCAGCTCGGACTGCGTTGCCGAGCATGTCCAGGCTCTGCCAGAACCGCGGCCCGATGCCGGTGTACGTCGGGTTCTTGATCATCCGTCCCCGCTTGCCGTTCTTGATCTCCCAGCCGATCTCGCAGCCGAACTGGAAGTTCAGCCGCTTGTCGTCGATCGACCACGACCGGTTCGTGTCCACGCAGGATCCCGTCGTCGGTGGCGGCGATCATGTCCTCCAGGGTGCTCGGAGCCCGGCAGGAGGCCGACGTTCGTCATGCGCACCATCGGCAGGCGGTTGTAGCCGTCACCCCGGACCGCGCCACCGGAGCTGTCGAGGCCGGCGAGCGCCGCGGAGTCGCGGCCTGAGAGGACGCCGACCCACATCCCGTCCTTCACGATGTCGACCGGGTGAGCGGGCGTGCCCTCGTCGTCGTACCCGAAGCTGCCCAGGGCACCGGGGAGCGTCGCATCGGCGGTGACGTTCATGAGGTCGCTGCCGAACCGAAGCGAGCCGAGCTGCTGCAGGTCCAGCCAGGACGTGCCGGCGAAGGCGGCTTCCCAGCCCAGGATGCGGTCAAGCTCGACGGCGTGGCCCACAGACTCGTGGATCTGGAGCGCCATTTGCTCGGAGCCGATGATCAGGTCGATGGCGTCGTGGCTCGGGCACTCCGGCGCGCGTCAGCAGGGCTCGCGCCTCCTCGGCGATGCGGGCCGCGTTACCGGGAAGATCGAGCTCGCGGACGAGCTCCCATCCGCGCGTGCCGTACTGGCCGCGGATGCCGGGATAGCTGCGTCGCTGCGTCTCGGTCTCACCGTCGGCGGTCGCGTCCATGGCCGCCCCGCACTCCACGATCCGCTGGTCGATCCGGTGGCCCTCGGCTGGCCAACCACTTCGTGGTGTCCCAGATGTCGTATCCGGCGTTCGCCGTGTCGGCGCCGTGCTCGCGCATCGTGCGCGTGACCGAGACGAGCATGTCCGCCTTCTCGGACAGCGGCACGTGCAGCGGATCCTCGAGCGCACCTCGTTCGACCAGGAGTCCTGGCGGACCTCGACCGGGGCGAGCTCCAGGTCGGCGCCGGAACCGATGCGCTGGCGCGGGCGATCGTTGCCGCCTGGGCGCCCGCTCGGCCGGCGCTCTCGGCGTCGAGGTCTGCGGTCGAGGCGAACCCCCACCCGGAGCCGATGAGGGCGCGGACCCCGATCCCGACCGACTGCTCCTGGTTGAGGCCCTCGACCTCGCCGTTGCGGGCCACCATCGACTCGTGCCGCCGGTCCATGACGCGCGCATCGGCATAGCGCGCGCCGGCGGCGATGGCCGCGTCGACGGCGGCCTCGGCGTGTTCGAACATGCCGGAAAGGTTAGCGCGGCTAACGGTGCGGCGTCAGTCCGTGCGGCCGGGTCCGGCGGCGATCCCGCCACCGGGCCGATGCGCGGCGTCGGCGCGGGCGACGGGCTCCTCCCAGGTGATCTCGGTCATCCGCGCCGGCGGCCACTCCCCATCCGGCGGGACGATTCCCTCCTCGGCCTCCAGCGGAATGCCGATTGGCGCCACGAGGTAGCGCCCTGCGATCCGGCGCGCGTCGCGGTCGAGCGCGAAGCCGGCCTTGGCGCGATGAAACGTGACCGTCACGTCGGCGGTCACGACCGGCGTCGACCGTGCACCGCCGGTGAGATCGACCCGGGTCGGGGTGTCGACGGCGACGACGGAGCAGGGCCGACCGGCGGCGCGGGCGTGGGCTCGGGTGGCGTTGACCAGGTCCACGGCGGTCGAGATCGGCTCGCGCAACGGGCCCGACGCGCCCGATCCGAGCAGGGCGTCGACGATGACGGTCGCGGCTGCGATGCGCTCGCGCAGGCGAAGCAGCAGCTCCGGCGTGGGCGCCACGAACAGGTCGAGCGACCCGGCCGACGCCATGGCCTGGAGCACGACCCACGCGTGCCCGGCGGCTCCGTGACCGATGCGGGACGCATCGGACACCAGGATGCACAGCACGGCTCGGCCGGCAGTGGCCAGGCGCCGGGCGATGACGAAGCCGTCGCCCCCGTTGTTGCCGGGGCCGCACAGGACCACGACGAGCGGCGGCCCTGCCAGCGGGCCACCCGGCCCGGTCGCTGATTCGAGCGCCCGAGTCAGCTCCGCATGGACCGCCTCGGTCACCGCGGCGCCGGCGGACTCCATGAGCGCGTCCTCGGACAGGCCCAGCTTCTGCGCGGCCTCGTCGATGCGCGCCATCTCATCGGCCCCGATGAGGACCGGAACGCTGCGCTCGACGCGGGTCGCCGGGTCCGGCATGCGCGCTACGGCAGCGTCTCGAGGTAGGCGACGATCGAGGCGATCTGCTCCGGAGTGAACTGGTCATGGAAGGCCGGCATGCCCATGCGGTCGATGTCGGCCGCGGGTCCGCCCGGGTCGCCGGCGATCCAGATCTGCGCCCAGTCATCGGGATGCTCGGCCGCCAGGTCCTGGAGGTTCTCGCTGACCGGTCCGTCAGCCACGCCATGCAGGCTCGGGAACGAGCCGGATCCTCCGAGGTCGGCGCCGTGGCAAGAAGCGCACTGCGGCGCCGCCTGAGCGATCAGTGCTTCCCCGACCGCCGGGTCGGGGGACCCACCGCCCACCGGCCCCGCGCTCGCACCGGGAATCGCGAGCGGCGGATTCTCGCCGACCAGGTTTCCGGCCAGGTAGGCACCGCCCACCAGGAACAGGATCAACGTCAGCAGGATCGCCCAGCGCGGCAGGTTCGAGGATCGTGTCTCGATCGGCGTCGGTACGGTCATCGGTCGTTCAGTGTCCAGTCGCCGCGACGGTCGGCTGGCCGGGGACGGTGTATTCCACCGGCTCGCCGCTGGTGTACAAGAGGAACAGGTCGACGAGCGTCGCGAGCCCGGCCAACGCCACGAGGCCGAAACCGATGAGCGCCGGAACCCGGTACATGAGGAGCGACGCGGTCATCTCGTCGGTGGGACGCCGGTGGCGCGCAGCGACCCCTCCGCCAGCCCGCTCGCCATCAGCGCCAGGCCGGCGATGGTGACGCCGCCGAAGGTCAGCCACAGCTTCGCGCCGGCGAGCGGGCCGGAACCCCACGCCCGTCGCAGCAGGCGCGGCAGCGCGTGCTCGGACAGGGCGAAGGCGGCGAAGGTGAAGGTCCCGTACGTCACCCATAGCAGGACACCGCGCTCCCAGTCGGTTCCACCGACGGCGGCGCTCACCGGGTCGAGCGTTCCGATCGCGGCGAGCAGGCTGGTGGACAGCAGGAAGGCCAGCGAGATTGCGGCGAAGGCCAGCGGACCGGTTCCGAACAGGAGCGTCCAGCGGCCCCGCATCGACAGCGCGAGGTTCACCGTCGTCAGCGCGGCCGGCACGAGGAGCAGCATGGTTGCCACCGATCCGACGGATGTGATGGCGTACGGGATGCTCGGATCGCGCAGTGTCGCCAGCGCCGACAGCGGCGCCAGCGCCAGCCACGTCAGCAACGAGAGCACGGCCAGACCACCGGACGCCAGGGGCAACCCCGTCGCGCGGGGCACGACGTAGTACAGCGTGGCGTACCCCATTCCCAGCAGCCACAGGGTGACGATGGCGCGCTCGACGAACACGGACACGAGGGCAACGCTCAGCTCCGGCAGCTCGACGAACAGCTCAACGAGGCCGACGGTGGCATTCAGGCCCAGCAGGCCAAGCAGACCCAGAAGCGCCACGCCGGTGAACCAGGTGCTGATGTACCCGGACCGGATCGCCGCGCCGGCGGTGACGAAGAACGAACCGGTGACGATGAGCGCCGCGGTCGCAAGGCCCCCGTCGATAAGCCACGGCATGGCACTGAGCGCCGCGTTCGGGCCGAGATCGAAGACGTACAGCGCCGCGATTCCCCCGGCCAGTGCCATGTTCCATATGACCACGCCCAGGTTCACCAGCCGGATGCCGGCAAGCGGCCGGCCGAACAGCCGTGGCGTCATGAACGCCACCGCGGCGAAGCCGACGTTCGTCAGCCACCCGAAGACAGTGGCGTTGATGAAGGACGCGTCCACGCGGCGCGTGTCCAACGAGAGCGCGAGGTCGAAGAGAACCAGCGAGAACGTGATCTGGAATGGGACGACGCGGATGGCGATCGCCAGCAGGCCGATGGCGGTGGCCACGGCAAGCCAGAGCGCGGCAGCCACGAAGAAGCCCTTGGCCGCGCTCCCCGGGCCGTTCGGGATGAACGTGCGGCGTCGCTTCGGCGGCTGGTCGTAGGGACGGCTCTTCTTCGGGTTGCGGTTCACCGTCACCGTCATCGGGCGCGTTCACCCTCCATCGGGCTCGCTCAGGGGCTGACTAGGCCGCCGCATTGTACCCAACGAGCGACGCTGTCATCGGTCGGCCGGTCCATCCTCGGGACCGTTCTCGGACGGGCGCTCAGCATCCGGGCGCGAGGGCCGTGGCCGGGTGACGGCCTGGATGCCGGACTGCACGACCTGGCCGATGGGGTGCACGATCACCGGTTCGATGATCTCGTCGCGGACGTGGCGCAGCGTCTGCACGACGATGTCACCGAAGGCCACCGCGGCACCGAGTGCCAGTGCGGTCGTCACCGCCGTGGTGAGCTGGACGATCCCGGCGCTCGGGGTCGGCGCCAGCATCCCGTTCACGATCAGCAGCCCCGGCAGCAGCGGCAGGGACGCAGGCACGATCCACAGCACGACCGGCGTATCCGCGCGGATCGAAAGGATGCGGCCGAGCGACCCGACCGCCAAACCGGCGAGGGCGGTCGCGATCATCTCCTCGGTCCCGAAGGACGAGCCGAACAGGTAGACGGCCCATCCAACCGCACCCAGCACGCTCGCGCCGAGCAACGCGAAGCGTGGCTCCCCGAGCCGCACCGCCCAGAATCCGCACGCGAAGCCAGCCGCCACCACCTGGGCCACCGCCTGACCGGCATCGGCGGCGGGAGCGGCGACCTCCAGGAAGACTCCGAACTGGCCCGCGATTGCAATTCCCAGCGCCGTGCCCGACGCGACCGCCGCGCCGAGGAAGAGGGCTTCCGCGAGCCGCGCCGATCCGCTGATGATCGACTGGTCGATCAGGTCGCGCATGCCCGCCACCAGGGCGGCACCGGGCAGGAAGCGCAGCAGGCTGCCGGTGAGCACGAGCGCGCCGGAGATCGGGGCGCCGACAGCGACCGCGATGGCGACGAGCAGCGACGACACAAACGGCCCGATCAGGCTCCGGAAGAAGGGCGGAAGGCCTGACCGATCGAGCCGGGCGAGGATCGGCTCCACCAGGACGCCGATCAACAGCGTCGCCAGCGCATCGACGGCCGAGCCACCGAACAGGAGGGTCGACGCGGCCGCCGACCCCGCCTGGGCCAGGCTGGTGAGTGGCTCCGGCCACGACGTGCTCAAAGCACCGATCCGGTCGACTTCCTCGGCCGCTCGACGGAGGTCGACGGTGCCCGCCCGCAGGTCGGCCACCAGGCGGGCTGCCGCGGAGAGGCGACGGTAGTCCGTCACCCGCTCCGGGACCAGGTACAGAGCCGTGATCGGCTTGGTGCCCGGACCGGGGAAATACGAGAGCGTGATCGTGCCGAACGTGACGGCCGCAGTCGCACGCTCGAGGCCGACGCTGGCGGCTGCGACACGCATCGAGCGCTCGACGTCGTCGGTAGGAGAGCCGGCGCTCAGCAGGAGAGCGCCGAGCTTGAGGACGACGTCGACCGCCAGGATCTCGTCGGCCTCGGTCTCCCCCGACCCGTCCGGAGTGCTCACGCAGGGCCCACGACGTGGATGGCGAAGGGTGCTCCGGCCGGGGCACGGCGCGAGCGCGCGATGTCCACCCGCGAGCCTCCGTTCGTGCGTCGAGCGGGGTCATCATACCGAGCAGCCGGTGGCTAGGGTCCGCGGAAGCGCTGCTAGCACCCCCGCGAAGCACGAAACCCGCCTGGCGGGAGGCGGGCTTCGATCGAGTATGCGTGGTTGCGGGGGACGGATTCGAACCGCCGACCTTCGGGTTATGAGCCCGACGAGCTACCACTGCTCCACCCCGCGACCGCCCATGGTAGTGCGGACCCCGGGGGTGGTCAAACGGCCTCGCCGGCCGCTCGCTCATCGGCGCTTCAGGATTGACCGCAGGACGATCAGGGCCACGATCGCGACGATCTGGCCGCCCAGGATCACCCGGTTCAAGTCGAGGGCCGGCTGCCAGGACGCCGCGCCGTCGCGGATGACCCACATCCCCGCCGGCTTGGCGGTGAGGCCGAACCCCGCTCCCCCGTTGCCCTCGGCATCGCCGCCTCCGCCACCACCTCCGCGCACCTTGGCGGCGGGAATGAACAGGGCGCCGTCACGGTCGATCGGCTCGCCGAACACGCGCTTCACGTGCATGCCCTCGAGAGCGTTGGTGGCTGCCGTCTGGAACGTGGTCGTCATCGGTCTGTCTCCTCGTTGGTGTGCAGGACCAGTATCCGCCGTTGGTACCTCCGGGTCTTGTCGGAGGTATTCCGACGAGTACGATGGCGTCGTGCCCGATCGCGAGGTCGCTGCCCGGCTCGCGGCTCTTCGGCGCGAGAGCGTCGATCTCGAACGACGCCTGCGTGGCGACGACCTGGGCGCTCCCGACTCCGAGGACTACTGGCGCCGCCAGATCGACGCCTGGCGCACCTCGATCGAGGCACAGCTCACCCGACATCCCATCCAGCTGCGTGCGTTCCAGCATCCGCTGTCGGACGCCCCGGCGGCCCCGTGGGGCGACGGTGCCCTGGCCGAGCTCGCGGAGCTGCGGACTCGGCTCGACGCGATCATCACCCGGATCGCCCCCGAGGACTGACCCGCCTCAGGTGGGGCGGTGCGCTCCGGGCTCCATCTCGACGGTCGCGTGGTGGATGCCGTGCAGGTCCATCAGCGCCAGGTACGGGTCGGGGTCGAACGCCTCCGGGCCGAGCACCCCGGCGCCGGACCACGCGCCGGTGGCCAGCAGCTCCATGGCGATCGTCGGGTTGAAGCCGGTCTGCCAGCCGACGACCTGCAGGGCGAGCCGTGCCCAGATCTCCTCGGCATCGGCCATCTGGTAGGCGAACGTCTCGCGCGGCTTGCCGTCCTTCGTGCCGAGCACCCAGGTCCCCACCACGGCCCGCCCGCGGAACTTGTCCCCGAGCGAGATCGGGTCGGGAGTGATGGCGGCCAGGACGTCGCGCGGCGCGACCTCCACGCCCTTCACGGTCACGCGATCGGTCCGGTCCATGCCGAGCGCGTGGATCGTCTTCAGCTTGTCGATGAAGTCGTCACCCAGCGCGTACTTGAAGGTCGCCTTCCGGGTCTCGATCCAGCGCGGGACCAGGAGCACTTCCTCGTGCTCGACGTTCACGCATTCGACCGGGCCGATGCCCTCCGGGAACGGGAACGACTCGGGACCGCTGAACGGCTCGGTGGTGTGCCAGTCGCCGTCCTCCCACACGATCGGCGGGTTGAGGCACTCCTCGATCGTGGTCCAGATGCTGAACACCGGCGCGAAGGCGAAGCCCGGGATCGCGAGGTCGCCGCCGTCGCGGACGTGGACCTCGTGGACCTCGTCGAAGGCGTGCTTCGCGGCGTGCGCGGCGAACACATCGGTCAGCCCTGGATCCATGCCCATCCCGACCAGCGCCAGCTTGCCGCGCGCCTCCCAGGCGTCGGCACGGCGAACTGCTCGTCGCCGAGCTTGAGGCCCGGCACCTCGAACGGCCGATCCGGGTGCTGGCTTCGACAGGCTCATCGCCATGTCCATGTAGTGCGCATCGGCGTCGAGGGCACCGCTGAAGATCGGCATGACGAACTGCGGATCGACGGCGTTCATCACCAGGTCCACGCGGTGCTCGCGGGCCAGCGCCGTCACCGACGCCGCATCCCGCGCGTCGATCTGCGCCGCTGGGAACTTCGGTGCGCCACCGAGCGCATCGGCCAGGGTGCGGGCGCGGGACTCGTCGTAGTCGGCGAGGACCATCGTCTCGAGCCAATCGCCCGATGCGGAGATGCGGGCGATCGCCTCGCCCACCGTGCCGACCCCGACCAGCAGGACTCGCATGTGCGGTTCACCAGATACGTGTTCCGGACAGGGGCACGCGTCTGCGCAACAGGTTCTCGAGTGCCGAGTGGCTACCGATTCCGTGGCCGGACGAGGCACGAGCGGCGTGGTCGGTGGCCCGATCGCGATCCTAGCACGGAACCAGGCGTAGCCAGAACTCAGTCGCAGCCGGGTGGTGGCTCGTTCGCCGGCCGGTATTCGACGATGCGGCCATTGGCCTCTGCCCGGAGCACCTCGTCGGGGACATCGGCGAGGACCAGCCGGATGACGAGTGATTGCCGGGTCGGATCCACGTCTTCGGACCACTCGGGCGGAACGAAGTCCACAACGCCTACCGGCACATCGGTGCGCCAATCGATGCCGTTCAGCGGTCCGAGCCACTCGATCCCGCAGTGGACGTTGAGCCGATACGAAGCTGCGCGTCCGGGCTCGATGACACCGCCGGGCTCGACCATCGGCGCCGTGGCCGTCGACGGCGAGACCAGGGAGCACGCCGTCGCGAGAGCGGGGATCAGGAGCGCGACGGCGATCGTGAGCCGCATCGGTCCGTGCGTCATGTGTCCGAAGACGCCGGATGGCGCCACCGGGTTGCCCGCTGCTATCACAGCGCCATACGGCGACAATGATGCCGATGATCCTGCTCATCGGCATCGGCCTCGCGCTGTTCGTGATTCCGTGGCCGTGGAACGTCCCGGTCGTGATCGGCGCAGCCTTCCTGGAGGTCGGCGAGACAGTGTTCACGTGGCGCTGGTCGCAGCGCGCGAAGGTGAAGGTCGGGCCGGAGACGCTGATCGGCGCGACGGGGCGGGTGGTGACCCCGTGCCAGCCCGACGGCACGGTGCGGATTCGGGGCGAGATCTGGCAGGCTCGCTGCGAGGCGGGCGCCGACACAGCCGACCGCGTGCGCGTGATCGGCCGCGAAGAGCTGGTCCTCCTGGTCGAGCCGATCGCCGTATGAGGCACCGGATCGGGCTATCCTCGGCCCTGCGGGCCGTTAGCTCAGGGGTCAGAGCAGGGGACTTTTAATCCTCGTGTCGTGGGTTCGAATCCCACACGGCCCTCTCTGACAACACA
>CAVYSK010000006.1:0-50880 GCA_963771155.1 uncultured Chloroflexia bacterium | reverse complement strand
GCTCGTCATGCCGCGAGCCCTGGCGGACGGCATGCTCGTCCACGCCATCGAGGATGTGTCCGTCGTCGTCATCATCGGCGTCCTCTCCGACTGGTTCGTTCGAGTGGACGCGCGCGCCCTCGCGCTCAACGAGGCCCTGGCGGCGGCCCCGGCCGGTGCGGAGAAGGTCGCCATCCGGGACGGCCTGTCCCGTGCGCTGTCCCCGATGGAGATCTCGCTTGACGTCCTTCTCGCCGCGTCGCGCCAGGGCCTGACCGTGATCCAGGCCGAGCTGCTGGCCTATCTCGTCCTGGGCCTGACGAACCAGGAGATCGCCGATGCGACGAAGGTCAGCGTCCCGACCGTGCGGTACCGCCTGACCCGCCTGTACCGGGCCCTGGGCGTCCAGGGTCGGAAGGCGGCGGTGACGCGTGCGCGCGAGATCGGCCTGTCGGCCTCGCTCGGCGATGCGTAAGTTCACCGGACCACACCGTTTCGCACTTTTCTAACACGACAAGCGGCCTGGACAGGGCTACCGTGAGGGGACCGCTTTGGGCAGCCGTTTCAGGTTCCGAGCCCCTGAAAGCGGACGTTCACGGCCTCGCACGGGGAGCGAGCGCGGGGTGAACTCGACCGCTGCCGCCGATTCTTCCCGCACCCGAGCCATGCCATGCGTGGCCCCAAGTTCCCGGCATGCCCGGGAGGAGGAGCCATCGATGTTCCGGAAGGTAGGAATTCTCATCGCGGTGTTCGCCGCGCTCGTCGTGATTGTGTCGACGGTCGCCGCCGGCAACGCCCACTTCGTCGGTACCCCGCAGCTCAGCGCCTCGGGCAACGTCGCCACCGCTTCCGGCAAGGTGGCCGGTCTCGGGAATATCGACCAGATCCAGGTCACCGTTTCCGGTGATGCGGCCTGCGTGAATCGCGGTAACAAGAACCCGGACGCGGACAACAAGGACACGTTCTCGGCCTCGGGTACCTTCCCGGTCCAGAACGGCAAGGCGCTCTTCTCGCTGGACCTCGTCGGCGACGTTCCAGCCGGATTGCACCCCGCCGATGCGGGTGGAGTGGTCGAACCTGTCGGTCGTCGTCTCGGTCGGTGGCCAGGTGATCCTGACCTATCCCTGAGCGAGCATCGGCGAACCGAATCGCCGCAGCGATGAGAGGGCCGCCTTCGGGCGGCCCTCCGCTATGTCCGGCGGACGGTCGTCTCCTGGCCGGCTGGCGTGTCGCGGACCTCGACGCCGAGGGTCGCGAGCTCGTCGCGCAGGGCGTCGGATGCGGCGAAGTCCTTGGCCGCCCGAGCGGCAGCCCGGCGCTCCAGGAGCTCGGCGGCACCCTCGGGAAGGGGAGCCTCATCGGGCATCGGCGCATCCAGCGACAGGCCGAGCACGCGGTCGAAGTCGAGGAGCAGCGCTCGACGCTGCGCATCGGTCAGGCCGGAGGCCGATGCGACCTCCTGCGCGATCGCCAGCGCCTTCGGCAGGGCCAGGTCGTCGGCGACCGCATCGGTGAAGCGTGCGCGGTAGGAGGCGGTCGGCTCGGCAGACAGGTCCGCCGCGGAGTCGGCCGGAGCGGACGCGACCGCTCGGCGCAGACGGGCCAGGCCGGACGCGGCGGCGTGCATGGCGTCCTGGGTGAAGTCGAGCTTGCTGCGGTAGTGCGCGGTCAGCGCCAGGTAGCGGAAGGCGAGCGGCTCGTAGCCCATCGACGGCAGGTCCGCCACGCGCAGCACGTTGCCGGCGCTCTTCGCCATCTTCGCGTCGGCCAGGGTGAGGAACTCGCCGTGCAGCCAGGCGGTCACGACCGGGTGGCCAAGCGCGCCCTCCGACTGGGCGATCTCGTCCTCGTGGTGGGGGAACTTCAGGTCGATCCCGCCGGTGTGGACGTCGAAGCGCTCGCCGAGGTGCTTGAGCGACATGGCCGAGCACTCGATGTGCCAGCCGGGGAAGCCGTCGCCCCACGGGCGACGGCCACTTCATGAGCCGATGGTGCCCGGCGCGCTTCCAGAGCGCGAAGTCGGCCGCGTCGCGCTTGTCCGTCTCGACGTCGACCCGGTGGCCGGCATGCGTTTCCTCGACCTTCTGGCCGGACAGCTTGCCGTACCCGGGGAAGGCGGAGACGTCGTAGTAGATCGTGCCGTCCACCTCGTAGGCGAGGCCGTTCTCGACCAGCCGCTCGGTCAGGGAGATCATGTCGCCGATGTGGTCGGTCGCCTTCGGCATCACGTCCGCGGGCAGGATGTTGAGGAGCGCCTCGTCTTCCAGCCAGGCGGTCGTGTAGAAATCGGCGATCTCGGTCGTGGTCTTGCCCTCGGTCTCGGCGGCCAGCTCGATCTTGTCGGCGTCCGATGCGAGCGAGTCGTGGTCGTCGTTGCGCATGTGACCGACGTCGGTGATGTTCTTCACGTAGCGGACCTCGTAGCCGAGGTACTCGAGCGTCCGATGCAGGAGATCGCCGAACAGGTACGTCCGCAGGTTCCCGATGTGCGCGTACTTGTAAACGGTGCTGCCGCAGGTGTAGATCCCGACCTTGCCCGGCTCGATTGGCACGAGCGGCTCGGTCCGCCTGGTCAGCGAGTTGTGCAGGCGCATCTGCGGAAGGGCGTCCGTCATGGGAGCGCCATTGTAGCCGGGGACCGCGGCGTATATACGTATATACCCAAGACGCGGCGGCTAGGATGACCGGCAATGGATGAGCCGCGATTCTGTCCGACCTGCGGCCTCCCGGTGGAGCCGCGCCTGCTCGAGGCCGACCATCGGCCGCGCCTGGTGTGCGCGGACGGCCACGTCACCTGGCAGAACCCACGCATCGTGGTCAACGCCCTGCCGATCCAGGCCGGCCGCGTCCTGCTCGCCCGACGCGCGATCGAGCCGGGGCTGGGGCGATGGGGGATTCCCGGTGGCTTCCTCGAGCTCGGCGAGTCCACCCAGGAGGGCGCCCGGCGCGAGGCCGAGGAGGAGACCGAGCTGCGGATCGAGGTCGGGCGGCTGATCGGCGTCTACTCGCGGCCGCACGTCGGGATCGTGACGATCATGTACGAGGCCGACGTCGTGGGCGGCGCGCCGGAGCCGGCCGCCGAGACGAGCGAGGTGCGTGCGTTCGGTCCGGACGAGATCCCGTGGGACGAGCTGGCGTTCAGCACCGCCGAGTCCGCGTTGCGCGACTGGGTCGCCTCACTGCCCGGACGCGGTCCGCGCCACGAGCCGCAGCTCTACGTCGAGGCGGACCCCGAGTAGCGCGTCACGTCGCCGCGCACCGGCACGCTCGCGCCGAGCACGATCCCGAAGCCGATGGTCGCCGCCACGCCGATGACCTGGAGCTCCACGGGCACCGCCTGGCCCATCTGCTCGAAGGCGGCGACGATCAGCGCCCACGCCAGAACGGCCACCACCGGTCCCGCCACACCGAGCGTGAGGCGAACCGTGAAGAAGCGGGCGAAGAAGTAGGCGAAGCACATGCCAATGAGCGCGCCGCCGGCCTGGATCGCGGCAAGGCCGAGCACGAACGAGAGCTCCGGCGTGCCGGCAAGCGGCGAGATTGCCATTGCCACCGGTCGCAGTGGCGCGATCGGGTCGCCGTGGATCAGTCCGGCAAGGGCCATGGCGATCGCCGCCCACACGTAAGCACCGGCGATGCCGGTCACGAAGCCCCGATAGGCGAGCCGAAGCCCGTTTACCTCGGTCACGTCACCGATGCTAGGGGTCCGGGCCCCACTGATCCGCAGACGCCTGAAGGTCCGGTCCTGACCGGTACGCCGGTTTGCCCGGTTCCGCCGCGCACCGCGGCTGGCGGACCTAGCCGGCGTAGCGCTGGAAGACGGTGACCGCGTTCTGTCCGCCGAACCCGAAGCCGTTGACGATGGCCACGTCGACGTCCTCGCGGCGGCACTTGTTCGGGACGTAGTCGAGGTCGCAGGCGGGATCGGGGGCCTCCTGGTTGATCGTCGGAGGCAGGATGCCGTCGCGGATCGACAGGACCGCGGACAGGGCGGAAATCGCGCCTGCGGCTCCGAGGGTGTGCCCGACCATGCTCTTGTTGGAGGTCACCGGCAGGTGATCGGCGTGCGGGCCGAAGGCGGCGCGGATGGCCTTCGACTCGGTCGCGTCGTTCAACGGCGTGGATGTGCCATGCGCCACGACGTGGTCGACCTGCTCCAGCTCGAGATGGGCGTCGCGGACCGCGCGCTGCATGGCCAGCGTCGCGCCGTAGCCGCTCGGGTCCGGCGCGGAGATGTGGAACGCGTCGCCGGTCAAGTGCGCCGCCGGCCACCTCGGCCATGATCGACGCGCCGCGTGCCTCCGCGTGCTCCGCCGACTCGATGATCAGGACTCCGGCGGCCTCGCCGAACACGAAGCCGTCACGGTTGCGCGTCGAACGGACGCGACGCGCGCTCCGGGTCGTCGTTGCGGGTCGAGAGGGCTCCCATGTTGGCGAGCGCGGCGAACGATACCGGCTGGATGGCGCTCTCCGTGCCGCCGGTGATGACGACGTCCACGTCCCCGTGCTCGATGAGCCGCTGCGCCTCGACGAACGCCTGCACGCCCGATGCGCAGGCCGCGACGGAGGTGATGACCGGGCCGCGCGTGCCGTTCTGGATGCTGATCTGGCAGGCGGCCATCGAGGGCGACATCATCGGCACCATGAACGGGCTGACCCGGTTGCCGCCCTTCGCGTGAAGGGTCATCTGACCGGTGACCACTTCCTCGAATCCACCGCCACCGGTGTTCATCACCACGGCGATGTCGTCTCGGTTGTGATCACCGATCTCGAGCCGCGCGTCGTCGAGCGCCTGGCGTGCCGCCGCGACCGCAATCTGGGCGAATCGGCTCATCCGTCGCGCCTGCTTGAAATCCATCCAGTCCTTCGGCTCGAAGCCCTTCACCTCGGCCGCGATGCGGACCTCGAGGTCCGAGGGGTCGAACAGGCTGATCGTCGCCACGCCCGACACGCCGGCGGTCAGGTTCGACCAGAACGTGGCAACGTCCGTGCCGATAGGTGTGATCGCGCCAAGGCCGGTGACGACCGCGCGGCGAGCCGGGTCACGCGGCGGCGGTGTGCGGCTCATCCTTCGTAGCGGCGGAAAATGACACTCGAGTTGTGGCCGCCCAGGCCCATCGAGTTCGACAGGGCCACGCGAACGTCCGCTGCGCGGGCCTCGTTCGGGACATAGTCGAGCGTCAGCTCCGGATCGGGGTGCCGGTAGTTGATCGTCGGGGGAATGCAGCCGGTCTGGATCGTCTTCACGCACACGAACGCCTCGATCGCGCCGGCGGCGCCCATGGCGTGCCCCGTCATCGACTTCGTGCTCGACACCGCCAGGTGGTCGGCGTGATCGCCGAAGACGGCCCGGATGGCCATCGTCTCGTACCGATCGTTGATCGGCGTCGAGGTGCCATGCGGGTTGATGTAGTCGACCTCCTCCGGACCGATATCGGCGCGCTCGAGCGCGGCGCGCATCGCGCGCTGGCCGCCCTCGCCACGCTCAGCGGGGGCTGCCATGTCGAACGCGTCCGCCGACGACCCGTAGCCGATGACCTCCGCGACCGGCGTCGCGCCACGCGCCAGCGCGTGCTGCAGCTCCTCGAGCACCAGCACGGCCGAGCCCTCCGAGACGACGAAGCCGTCGCGGGTGGCGTCGAACGGGCGCGAGGCCATCGGTGGGGAGTACTCGCCGGTGTCGGGGTCGCGCGGCGTGCCGAGCGCGCGCATCTGGCCGAAGCCGGCAATGGCGAGGGGGACGAGCGGTGCCTCGGTCCCGGCGCCGAGCATGAGATCGGCCTGGCCGCGCACGATCGCCTCCATCGCCTCGCCGATGGCGTGGCCGCCGGTCGCGCAGGCGCTGACCACCGCCATGTTGTGGCCGCGGATGCCGTACTCGATGGCGACCTGGCCGGATGGCGAGTCCGGGAGCATATGCGGGATGAGGAACGGCGAGACGCGCCGATGACCGCGCTCGAGGAAGGTGATGTGGTTGTCGAGCAGGATGCCAATGCCGCCGATCCCCGTCCCGAACACCATCCCGAACCGGTCGGCGTTCACGTCGCCGCTTACTCGGCCGTCCTCGCCGAGCAGGCCCGCGTCGCGGAGGGCCTCGCCGGTGGCCGCCACCGCGAGGTGGGTGCTCCGGTCGTGGCGGCGCGCGTCCTTGGCGTCCATGTACTGCGTGGCGTCGAAGCCCTTCACCTCGCCGGCGACGTCGACGTCGAATTGGGAGGCGTCGAACAGGGAGATCGTGTCGATGCCGGAGCGACCGGCAACGAGGCTGTCCCAGCTCGCCTCCGCGCCGATGCCGACCGGGGAGACGATGCCAAGCCCGGTGACGACCGCGCGGCGCTCGCTCACGCGGGCGACTCGCCCAGGGTCGCCAGCCACGCTTTGTCGATCGGCGCGTCCACCTGGTGGGTGCCCGCCTCGGGGGAGATGCGGCGGATGAGTCCCGACAGCACCCGTCCGGGGCCGACCTCCACGAAGTCGGTGACGCCGTCACCGACCATGCGGCGGATCGTGGTCGTCCACTGCACCCCGTGCACGAGGTGCTCGGTGAGCTCGATGCGCAGGCCGTCGGCGGTGCTGATCACCGTACCGTGCACGTTGCCGAGCATCGGGACCTTGGGGTCGCGGAACGGAACCCTGGCGAGGATGCGGCCGAACTCGTCGCGGGCGCGGCGCATGAGCGGGGAGTGGCTGGCGACGCTGACGGTCAGGCGAGCGGCCTTGCGGGCGCCCACGCTACGGCTCAGCTCGAGCGCGAAGACGAGGGCGGGGATGACCCCGGACAGGACGATCTGGCCGGGTGCGTTGGCGTTCGCCACGCTGATCTCGCCGTGCTCGCGCGCGGCATCCACGACCTCGTGGACCTGCTCGTCGGAAAGGCCGACGACGGCGCCCATGCCGCCGGCGATCCCGCGCTCCTGCATGATCCGCCCGCGCTCTCGCACGAGGCGCAGCGCATCGGCGTAGTCGATCGCATCGGCGGCGACGGCGGCCGCGTACTGACCGGCCGAGTGTCCGGCAAGGGCCTCCGGCACGATCTCGATGCCGGCCTCGCGCGCCTCGTCGCGCATGGCGTACAGGTAGGCGACGCTGGTGGCGAGGATCGCCGGCTGGGCGTTGACGGTCAGGTCGAGGTCCTCGGCCGGACCCTCGAGGATCATGCGGGACAGCGGGAAGCCGAGGGCCGCATCGGCGCGCTCGAAGGCGTCCGCAGCGGCGGGCGAACGCTCTACGACGGCTGCGCCCATGCCGACGTACTGGGATCCTTGTCCGGGAAAGACGAACGCGATGCGTCGGGCCGCGGCCGCGGTCGCGGAATCGGTGTTCTGAGTCATCTTCTGCGTGCTTGGGGAGTGCTCCGCGGAGTATAGGGGGCGACCGGGAGCGTGACCACCGGGCCTACCGATCGCAGAACCCTCCGGGAATCGGCTCCACGGTGTACGTCGGCTCGCCAGCCTCATCGTCCTCGACGGCGATCCGGTGCCAGGCCGGGTACACGAAGAACTCGAGGCTGATCTCGAGCTCGTGTGGATGCGTCGCGTGCCGTCCATCGCCCGGGCCGTCGACGAACTCCTCCATGCCCCGCTCGAGTGACGATCGGTCCAGGTCGCACGAGTACGCGATGTCCTCCTCCGTCCAGTCTTCGGTGTCCGGGGCTTCCTCGGCCTGGACCGGCAGCTCGCAGTGCTCGAGCGCCCACAGACCGATGCCACGGAACGCCTCGTCCGGCGCGGAGCTGATGACGTCGGAGTCGCCGTCGGGGTCGAACTGCTCGGCGGCCGCAACCGACACGACCTGGAGTGCCTCGCTGGCATCCGCGTCGATCGCCGCGGGAGCAACGTCGGCGAGCTGCGCGAGGTGGGCGATCATGACCTGGCGCTCGACCAGCGCTCCGGTTGCCCACGACAGGCGACCGACGAGTGGCCCCCAGGTGGCGCAGGCAGCCTGCTCATCCGACATTCCCGCGACGGAGGGCAGACGAAAGTCCCGCAATGCGGACTCGATGTCGTCCATGATCTCGTCGACCTGCTCCTCCCAGCCCTCGGGGACGGGCGACGGCCCGAGGAGGCCCGCGCGGATCGCGTCCAGGTCGATGTCGATGCTCGTGCCCACCCCGGAGGCTGCCGGCGTTTCGGACGGCTCCGGCATCATCGACGGATGGACGGAAGCCGTCGCGGCAGCACTCGGGTCGTCGCGCACCGGAACCGAGGCCGCCGGCGTACCGGCCAGGCGCCCGCACCCGGCGAGCGTGGCGACAAGGACCATCGCCAGCATGCCAGCGACGGGCGCGGGCCGGATCACGAATCGCGCACCGCGTAGCCGGCGACGACGTCGGCCAGCACGGGGAGCCCGAACGCGAGGGCGCTGACCGGCACACGCTCGTCGTGGCCGTGGAAGAGCGCGAGCAACGGAAAGTCGGCGTCCAGGCGCAGCGGCGCGAAGCCGTAGCACGGGATGCCGATGGTGGCGAGCGCCTTGGCGTCGGTGCCCAGCGTGATCATCATCGGCACCGGCGTCCCGTCCGGATCGGCTGCCGCGATGGCATCTCGCATGAGCCCTACGATCGGGGCGTCCGCCGGCCACGTGATCGCCGGCAGGCTGATGACCGGCTCGACAGTCGCATCGGTACCGACCACGTCCTGCAGATGCGCGAGGAGCGCGACCTGGTCACTGCCCGGAACCGTGCGCACGTCGATCTCCGCCTCGCCCGCACCCGCGATCACGTTCACCTTCGTACCCGCGTGGAGCACGGTCGGGGTCACCGTGTCGCGAAGCATCGCGTCGATCGAGCGGCGCAGAACCGGGTCGGGTACGTCTCGCTCCAAGGCGGCCCGCGCCGCGGCGGGATCGGACCCCGCCAGGCGGGCGACCTCTGCCAGGCCCAGCGCATCCAGGAATGCTGCGACGACCGCGTCCACGTTGGCCGGTCGTTCAGCCTCGTCCGCCGCCAAAGCGGACACCGCCCGGGCCAGCTTCACCGCGGCGTTGTCGCCGTGCGGCATCGACCCGTGGCCCGTCGTCCCGGTGCTTCGGAGCCGGGTCCAGACGATGCCCTTCTCGGCCACCTGGATCGTGTAGAACCGTCGCCCTCCGACCGTCATCGAGTACCCGCCGACCTCGTTCAGCGCGGCCGCGGCCGGGCGGCCCTGCGCGTCGTGGAACAGCTCAGGGCGGGTATCGACAAGGGCGCGGGCTCCGTGCGTCCCGCCGGCCTCCTCGTCGGCAACGGCGGCGAAGATCACGTCGCGACGCAGGGAAGCACCCGAACGCGCGAGGGCCAGCATGACCCCGAGCTCCATGGCGACCATGTCCTTCATGTCGACCGCGCCGCGTCCCCACACGACACCGTCGATCAGCTCGCCGCCGAACGGGTCGCGGGTCCACGCGTCGGCGTCGACCGGCACCACGTCGATGTGGCTGAGCAGGACGAGCGGTGGCTCCGTCGCGGCGCCATCGGCCCGCAACCGGGCGAACACCGAGCCGCGACCCGGCGTCACCTCCACCACCTCGGCCGAGATGCCTGCGCCGGTGAGGATCTCGGCACAGCGCCTGGCGGCGAGCGTCTCCCCGCCGGATGGGTCGCGGCCGGCAGCCACGTCCGGGCCGCCGTCCGGGGGATTCACCGACGGGATGCGAATCAGCTCGCGCAGGTGCTCGACGCAGGCGTCGAGTTCGAGGTACGGGCGGAGGTCGAAGCTCATGGCGGCGAGGGTACCGCTCGCGGACGGAAGGCGAGCATCGCGGCGACGGTCACGAGCGGCGCGAGCACGCCGACCAGCATCCCGGCGGTGATGTCGATGCGCGTCCACAGCTCCGCCGCGGCGATCGAGCCGACCACGATCCCGATCGTCGAGAACGCGTTCACCACGCCGAAGATGCGCCCGATGCGCCGGTCGCCCGCGCTGTCCGCCAGCAGGGCGTACCAGGAGGCGCTGAACGCGGTCAGCGCCGCGCCGGCCAGCACGGCGACCCCGTAGATGATCGGCTGCGGAAGACCCAGCACCAGGCTCAGCCCGAACCCGGCGAGCACGAGCGGCGCCACGGTCGCGACACGCCGGCGACCGATGCGATCGGCGAGGTGCGCCAGCCATGGACCGAGGAGGATGCTGCCGGCCCCGAAGAACGAGAAGGCGATGCCGACATCGACGACGGTCCACCCGAGCCGTTCGGTGGCCAGGGTCGCGTAGGTCGTGATGAACGCTCCGTAGCTGGCCAGCAGTGCGGCGTTCGCCACCAGCAGCATCGCCAGCGGCCGCAGGTCGATCGGATCCCGCGGCCGATCCGCGTCGACATCGGCATGCTCGGGCGGCGGCGCCGGCAGGAACAGCGTGCCGACCAGCGCGATGGCGCTCGTGGCGGCCACGATCACGAACGGCGCGCGCAAGCCGCCGATCGACGCCGCGACCCCTCCCAGCAGCGGCCCGGCCACCGTGCCTGCCGACTGCCCGGCCGACACGATCCCGTTGGCGAAGGCCCGTCGCGCCGGATCGGCGACCTGCGCCAGGTAGATGCGCTCCGACACGATCATGGCGCCGCCGCCGAACCCGGCCGCCGTCCGCCAGGCGAGGAGCCATGGCGCGCTGGCGGCGGTCGCGATCAGCGCGTTCATCGTCGCGTACAAGCCAATGCCGGCGGTCATCATCCGCCGCGGCCCGAACCGCTCGCTGAGGAACCCGGCGCCGAGCTGTCCCATGGCGTTCGTGATCGCGAACGCGCCGGTCAGCAGGCCGAGCACGAACGGCGGCGCGCCGAGCTCGGTCGCATAGAGCGGCAGGAGCGGCAGCATGACCGAGATGCCGACCTGGCTGATGAAGCCGATGGCGGCCAGCAGCCACAGGGCCGGGCTGATGGCTGTCAGGGTGCGGGACAGGCGGGATTCCTGGGAGGCGTCGGTCATCGCGCCTACGCACCCTCCGTCAGTGCAGCTGACGCAGCGGGTTCGGCCCGCTCGCCCGCCAGCCGGCTCGCGACGAGCCCGGCCAGCGGTGCCTCCGCCGCCAGCAGGGCCAGCGCGACGAGGAGCAGCATCGGGGCGGAGGTGGCGACGCCGAGCCAGAGGAGTGCTGCCAGGAAGACGAGGTGGATCGCGACCCGCGACGCGAACGCCAGCCGCAGATCCACGATCGCGTCGCCCGCGCCGTCCGGGATGCCGCGGTCCGGCCCCCACACAGCCCACGCGGCGATTGCAGTCAGGACCGCCAGGGTGATCGCGAACAGGCCGAGCCCGCCACCCGGTGCCGGATCGACGATCGGCTTCAGCGTCGTGAACGGCAGCAGGGCCAAGAGCAGGATCCCGAAGGCGGGCAGTGGGACGAGCAGCTGGAGCCACTCGAGCGCGGGACGGTGGCGGGTGGCATCGCGCAGCCACCGCGTCACCAGGCTGAAGGCCAGGGTCACGAACAGCCACGCGTAGAAGTTGCCGGCCGGCACGCCGAACCATCCCTGCTCCGGGCCGATGTCCCGCCACGTCCACAGTCCCATGCGGATGGCGACCGCGTCGAAGGCGAGGTCGAGCATGATGGCCAGGACGCTGTCGACCACCGGCGCGTACCGCCGACGCACCCCGAGCGCATCGGTGATGCGCATTGCGCCGGCGATGATCAGCGCCCAGGTGAGACCGATGACGATCGGCGCGCGGTCAATGGACAGCACGAAGTCGGGCGAGTACTCGTAAGTCTCGAAGATGATCTGGTTTCCCTGTTCCAGGAGCAGCCCGAACGTGGCGGCGCTCACGAGCTCCAGGAACGGCAAGCGTCCGCGACGCAGCGCCAACCAGGCGGCCGCGACGAACAGCACCGCGGCGCCGATCTCGAGCACCAGGAAGACAGGGTTCATCACCCGCATGGTACGAGGGGCGGCGTTCCGCCGATTCGGTCGTAGAATCGCCCCATGACGACCGAGGTTCGGGCACCGAGCGTCCCGATCTACCTGGCCGGCGAATTCGTCGAGGCCGGCACGCCGCTGGAGATCCGCAATCCCGCGGACGGGTCGGTGGTGGCCACCACCTTCCAGGCGGGGGCCGCGGAGCTCGAACGGGCGACCGTCGCGGCGGTCGAGGCGTTCGAGGAGACGAAGCGGCTGCCGAGCTACGCCCGTCGCGACGCGCTGGCCCACGTCGCCGCGTGCATCGAGCGCGACGCGGACGAGCTTACGACGTTGCTCAGCCGAGAGTCCGGCAAGCCGATCAAGGATGCCCGCGGCGAGGTTGGGCGCGGCGCGCTCACGTTCCGGACGGCCGCCGAAGAGGCGCTCCGCATCAACGGCGAGTGGATGCCGCTCGATTGGGCGCCGGCGAACAAGGGCCGCCACGGGATCGTGCGGCGCTATCCCATCGGCCCGGTCGCCGGGATCAGCCCGTTCAACTTCCCGCTCAACCTGGCCGCGCACAAGGTCGCGCCGGCGATCGCGGCCGGCTGCAGCATCGTGCTCAAGCCGCCGTCGGTCGACCCGCTGATCATGCTGCGCATCGCCGGCTACCTGGCCGAGACCGACCTGCCCGCGGGCGCGGTCAGCATCCTGCCGATGGATCGGCCCACCGGCGACCGGATGGTCACGGACGACCGCTTCAAGCTTCTCTCGTTCACCGGGAGCCCGTCGGTGGGCTGGAAGATGAAGACCGAGGCGGGCAAGAAAAAGGTCGTCCTCGAGCTCGGCGGTAACGCCGGTGCCATCGTCGACGAGACCGCCGACCTCGACTGGGCGGTCGAGCGCCTCGTGTACGGCTCGTTCGCCTACGCGGGCCAGGTCTGCATCAGCGTCCAGCGCATCTACGTCGTCGCGTCGGTCTTCGACGAGTTCCAGCGGCGCTTCACCGAGCGCGTCGGTCGCGTGAACATGGGGAATCCCCTCGACCCATCTACCGACCTCGGGCCGATGGTCGACGAGAAGGCAGTCGCCCGCACGCACGACTGGGTGACCGAGGCGCTGCGCGCCGGTGCCCGCGCCCTCGTGTCGGGCGAGCCGGACGGCCGCTGGTATCCGCCCGACCGTCCTCGTCGACGTGCCGAAGGACGCGATGATCTGTTCGGAGGAGGCGTTTGCTCCGGTGGTCAACCTCTTCCCGGTCGACTCCTTCGCCGATGCGGTGCGCGCCATCAACGACAGCCGCTTCGGCCTCCAGTGCGGGGTCTTCACCGGCTCGCTCGACCACACGCTGCTAGCCCACGACGAGCTCGAGGTCGGCGGCGTGATCGTCAACGACGTTCCGACCTGGCGGACCGACGCGATGCCCTACGGCGGAGTCAAGGACTCCGGCCTCGGCCGCGAGGGCCTTCGCTGGTCGATCGAGGACATGACCGAGCCGCGCCTCCTCGCCTTCGGCCGCACGCCGGCGTCGTGATCGAGGCTGCCGTCACCCGCTACGCCCGCGTCCTGCGCACCGACGAGCTGCGGGACGGCGAGCTCATGCCGGTCGAGATCGATGGCACGCCGGTCGTTCTGGTTCGTCATGAGGGCGAGTTCTTCGCCGTGCAGAACAACTGCTCCCACAAGGACTTCCCGCTCTCCGAGGCGGGGTTCGACCCGCGTGACGGCGTGCTCGTCTGCGCGTGGCACGGCGGCTGTTTCGACGTGCGCACCGGCGCGGCGGTCGTGCCACCGGCCACCGAGCCGGTCGAGACGCACCCGGTGCGCGTGACCGACGGATGGGTCGAGATCGGCCTGACCGGCTCGCTGACGCCGGAGGCGGGCGCCGCCTGAGGAGCCGATGCAGATCGAGGCCCTCCCGTACGTCAACTGGATCTTCTGGGCGGCCCTGTCGTCCGGGACGCTGCTCGTGGTCGGCGTCACCGAGCTCCTGGGCGGTACGACGCGCGGCTATCGGCTGTTCATGGCGTGGCTGCTCGCCGCGTTCGCCGTCATCCTCGTTCTCAGCGAGCTGGCACTACCCGCCGGGGCGGCGGCATCGGCGACCGAGGACGTCCGCCGTCCGCTTACGTTCGCCTTCGCCGCCGGATGCTTCGCGTACCTGGTCGCTTCGCTTGCCCAATGGCCACGTGCGTGGCTGGCGGTCGGGACCGGGGCACTCGGCCTGCTGTCACTGGTCGTGCTGGCCGCGGCCGGTGGGACCGACAGCGTCGCGCTCTTTGCCGGGCAGCTCGTCCTCGCGGCGCTCGCCCTGGGCGCGGTGAACGCGGCCATGCTCCTCGGCCACTGGTATCTCGTGACGCCGAAGCTGTCACCGGCACCCCTGCGCCGGATGATGTGGCTGCTGGTCGGCGTGCTCGTGGTGCAGGTCATCGCCTTCGGCCTGGCGCTCACCGTCGTCGGGTCGGCGCCGATCGAGGGTGACCTCGGATGGCTGACCTGGCTGCGGCTGGCGGCGGGTATCCTGCTGCCCCTGGTGGCGACCGTCCTCGCCATCCTCGCCTCGCGGGCGGCATCGCTGCAGGCGTCGACCGGGCTGCTGTACATCGGCCTCGCGCTGGTCATGGCCGGCTCGATTGCCGGCGCCAGCCTGGCGTACCTGACCGGCGTCCCGGTCTGAGCCGATGGACGTCACCGCCCGCTGCTTCGCGCAGCTGCGCGAGCTCGCGACCGACCGATGCGTCCTTGCGCTGCCCGACGGCTCGACGCTGGAGGACGGCTGGACCGCGCTCGCCGAGCGCTTTCCGGCCCTCGCCGTCCACCGGCCCTACGTCCGCGCGGCACGCAACGGCGCCTACGCCGCCTGGGACGTGCCCCTGGCGGATGCCGACATGATCGCCTTCCTGCCGCCGGTGAGCGGTGGCGCAGCGACCGCGCTCGCCGACGGACCGATCGACGTCGCCGCCCTGGAGCGAGGAGTCGTCGCCTCGGGCCTGGGGGCGATCGTGACGTTCGTGGGTCGTGCCCGGGATGTCGCCGACGATGGGCGCACCGTGGTCGAGCTCGAGTACGAGATCTACCCCGAGATGGCCGCGTCGGTGCTCGACGAGATCGCCGCGGAGGCGGAGGCCCGCTGGCCGGTGGTCGTGGCCGTGACGCATCGGCACGGGCTCGTGCCCATCGGCGAGGCGGCGGTCGCCATTGTCACCGGGGCGGCCCACCGGGCGGAGGCTTACGAGGCGAATCGGTTCGTGATCGAGGCCATCAAAGAGCGGTTGCCGATCTGGAAGCGCGAACGCTTCACCGACGGCAGCGAGTGGAAGCGCGCCGGGGCCTGAGCCTCAGGGCGGAATCCCAACACTGGTGAGCCAACGCTCGGCCTCGGCGGGAGAGCGGAGCCGGATCCATCGCACGTCGCGCCGCTCGCGCATCGCATCGCCCATCGACCGCTTCCGACGACGATGGGTCGACACGATCCACCACAGCAGCGAATCCCGGCGCAGCAGGGCGTTGCTCACGCTCTCCCGGTTGCCGGTGCCCGGCCAGAACTCCTCCCCGGATCGGATGCGCGTCACGGTCCGGCGCGCCCAACGGGCGAGCACGGTGCGCATCGGATAGTCGAGCCAGACGATCGTGTCGGCGCGTCCCCAGGTGATGTCTCGCACCGATGCGTAGCCCCCATCCGCCACCCATCGTTCGGCGGCGAGCGAGCTAGTCAGCCGCTCGCGGAAGACCTCGGTCGGGACCGGCGTCCAGTCGCGGTCCCAGAAGAGCGCGTCGATCTCGACATGGGGCATCGCGAGCCGTCGCGCGACGTCTCGGGCGAGCGTCGTCTTGCCCGAGCAGCTCGTCCCGACGACGTTGATGCGGTGCATGGGCGGGGCAGTGTAGCCCGGCGGGCGTCGCGTGCAATCACCGCGATGGGCAGGCACAATGCGCGGGATATGGCGACCCCCAAGCCGGGCGAGATCCGCTGCCCGACCTGCCACCGATCCACCGCGCCGGCCGCGTTCTGCACGCAGTGCGGCTCCGCGATCCCTCCGGACGCGCGTGCTCGCCCGCGCGGCATGGACCGCGACGAGCTCCAGGACCGGATCCGCGCACGGCGCTCGGGTGGCGATCCGTATCGCCGCGGCGCGAGCCCCGAGCAGGGGTATGCGCCCTTTGAGCCGGAGCCTGAGGACTCACAGGCCCGTCGCGGGCCGAGCCAGCAGGAGCCACGCACCGACTACTTCGACGAGGCCGCTGCCGCCGCCGCCCGTGACGCTGAGCGCGCCCGGCCGCCGGACGTAACTCGCGACCGCGACGAGTGGGGAATGCCGATCGCGGCCGGAGCGGCAGGCGCGGCCGCGGCCGGTGCCGCGGACCAGGAACCGGGCCAGCCGAGCGCCATGGCCCCGGACGCAGAGGCTCCGCCGTACGCGCCCTCGGCGTACGAACCGGTACCCGACGAGCCGTACTACCCACCCGCGTACGAGGACGAGCCGGGCGCCTACCCGTACGAATACGACGACTGGGAGGAGCGCCCCGCACGGTCGTCGGGCGCCGGAGCGTTCGCCATCCTCGGCTTCCTCGCCCTCGGCGTGCTGGCGCTGCTCGGTGGAGCCGTGCTGGCCGGCGTCTTCAGCGGCGACCCTGGCGTCGGGGTGGTGTCACCGTCTCCATCGGTGGCCGCGAGTCTGGCACCGGTGGTCAGCGAAGCTCCCTCGATCGCACCGAGCGCGGCAGCCAGTGAGGCCGTCGGCGGTTCCGACCAGCCGATTCCAACCGGCGAGCCGGTCGTATTCGACGACGGCGCCGTCTTCGAGGTGCAGGTCTGCGCATTCAACGAGATGTCGTTCGACGGGTGTGCGCAGGAAGCCGAATTCGTCAGTGGTGGCTCGATCGTCGTCTGGATCGGGTTCGCCCGGGCATCCCCCGATGACACCCTGCTGCTCGTGCTACGCGAGGACGGGGCGGCCGTGGCCGACGCGGAGTTCACGCTGGGTCCGACCTTCTCGTGTGAGAACCCGTGCACCGGGTACGCCCGCCAGGGGTTCACCGGCCTTCAGCCGGGCGAGTACACCGTGGAGCTGCTGCGGAACGGCGAGCCGGCGCACGCGATTCAGGTCGGCGTCGACTGACGGTCGGCGCGCGCTGGCCCTCGGCATGCATGCCAGGCCCGGACGATGGATCTCGACTCATTCACTCGCTGGCGGTGGCCCGCCGCCGCGATCCTGCTGATCATCGCGCTCGTCGTGTTCTGGCCACGGGGCGTCGACGAGGCGAGCACCGTCGAGACGCCGCGACCGTCGATCGAGGTCGGCCAGGTCGGTGGCGACGTCGCGACCCCCTCCCCTTCGCTCGCCGTCACTCCGATTCCGACCCTGACCCCGAACGCGTCGCCGTCCCCGACGGCCACGCCGCAAGGGCCCGATGGCTTCGACGCCGAGGTGCTCGCCTGTCGCTCGATCTCGGGTGACGACTGCAATGACCAGCTCGGGACCCTTCCGGGCAACGCCAGCTCGTTCACCGCGCTCGTGCGCTTCACCGATGCGAACGCCGGCGACCAGCTGAACGCCGTGCTCAGCGGACCGTCGGGCACGATCGCGGGGTTCCCGTACTCGCTGCAGGGAGGCGGCGACGGCTACTACTTCAGCGAGTTCCAGACCGGCAGCCTGCCGGCCGGGGACTACACCCTGACCGCCACGCGCAACGGCGAGGCGGTGGCGATGACCTCGTTCCGCGTCGGGGGCGGCTGATCGTCACCCGCCGGCGGAGGCATCCGTTCCGCCGCCGAAATGCGCGCGTCGCGCGCTTCCTGCGTCCCGTCGCGCGGCGGCCAGCGCGCTGATCGCTTCCAGGATGCATCGATGCGCCGCCGCCGCCGTCACTTCGGCATGGTCGAACGGCGGGGAGACCTCGACGACGTCCATGGCGGCCAACTGCACGCGGCCCACGATCTGCCGGATCGCGCGCAGCAGTTCGCGCGTCAGCATCCCGCCGGGCTCGGGCGTCCCGGTCCCGGGCGCCATGCCGGGGTCGATGACATCGATGTCGACCGACAGGTAGATCACCTCCGGCCCGTCGAGCGCCTGGTCGATCGCCTCGGCGATGACCACCTCCGCCCCGCGCTCCTCGATCTCGGTCATGAGGTGCCAGCGCATGCCCTGGTCGCGCATCCACTCGAGCGTCTCCGGACCGGGCCAGTACCCCCGCAGGCCGACCTGCACGAAGTTCCGTCCGGCCACTGCCCCCGACTCGATCAGGCGACGCATCGGCGTGCCGTGCGAGCGCAGGTTGCCCCATGTCGAGTTGGCTGCATCGGCATGGGCGTCGAAGTGGACGATGCCGAGGCCGCGAGGCGCCACGACTTCGGCCACGGCCGATGCCGACGGGAAGGTGATCGAGTGATCGCCCCCGAGCACGATCGGGATCGCGCCTGACCTGGCGACCTCGAGCACCTTGCGACGGATGACGTCGTGGCCGCGCTCGATGGCCATCGGGGTGACCGGCGCATCGCCCGCGTCGACGACGTCGAGCCAGTCGTACGGCTCGACGTCGAGCTGGAGCGAATTGATCGCCCCGGTGTGATAGCTCGCCTGCCGGATCGCGCGGGGCCCGAAGCGCGCCCCCGGCCGATGGCTGACGGCGTCGTCGAACGGGGCACCCACGATCGCCACGTCTGGCTTGCGAGCGGCGAGCTCGTCGGCATCGGTCACCCATGGCAGCTTCTGGAAGCTGGGCAACCCGACGTAGCTGGGCAGGCTGAAGTCGTCGTAGGCGGTGTACGGATCGGCTCCGGCAGGGGCCTCGTCGTTCATCCCGCGGGAGCCGCGGGTCACCTCGTCGGTCATGGCGCTCGCGCGTCACCTCCGGCGGATCGCACGGGCGCCGTCGCGGTGCGGAGCAGGCCCGTCCGGGCGCCGATCCTAGCACTACCATCGCCGGTGTCCATGGCTGCCGAGCACACGTACTCCGTCGAGGAAGCCCGCGCCCTCCTGCCCCAGGTGCGAGCGGTCCTTCTCCAGCTGGCCGTGGAACGCCACCGGGCCGATGCGTCCGCGGACGGGCACGCCGGCGCGATGGCCCTCGTCGAGCACCTCACCTCTCTTGGCGTCGTGATCCGCGACCTCGAGACCGGCCTCGTCGATTTCCCGACGATCCGTGACGGCGAACTGGCCTGGCTGTGCTGGCGCCTCGACGATCCAGACCTGGCCTTCTGGCACACGACCCGCGAGGGCTACGCCTCGCGCCGTCCGCTGCCATGACAGATGCCACCGTGCTCGTCCTCGGCGACGCGGTCCTGGACGTGCAGGTGGTTCCCGCCGACCAGATCCGCCCGGGTGGCGATGTCCCGGCGGCGGTGACCATCGGTCCCGGGGGCCAGGGGGCCAATGTCGCCGTCCGCCTCGCCCGTCGCGGCGTACGGACCCGGCTGGTGACGCGAATCGGCGACGACGCGGCCGGCGACCTCGTGCGCCGCTCCCTCGCGGCCTCCGGGGTAGAGCTCATGGACCTCGGGGCGAGCGGCACGGGGGCGGTCGTCGTCCTCGTGGATGTGGACGGGAGCCGCACGATGCTCAGCCAGCGAGTCTCGCTGCTGGAGCCGGGGGTGCCCTCGGCGTCTGTGCTGGATGCCGACTGGCTCGTCGTCTCTGGCTACGTCCTGCTCGAGAAGAGCGCGGGAATCTCCGCTACCGGGGAGCCGCCGCGACGCGTGGTCGCCGGGTGCTCGCTCGACCCGGAGCAGGCCGAGCGGTGGGAGCGGGCCACCCGTTCCCTGTCCCCGCATCTGGTCGTCCTCAACGAGGCCGAGGCCAGCGCGCTGGTCCCTGACGCTGGCGGCCAGGCGCATGAGCTGTCCCGCCGCTTGGGCGAGCGATTGGGCGCGGTCGTCGTCGTGACGCATCCGTTCGGGGCGACGGCGACGCTGTCCGGCGAGAACCTCGAGGCGATCGCACCGCGCTCGGCGGCAGTTGTCGACACCACCGGCGCCGGCGACGCGTTCACTGCCGGCCTGGTGGCCGGACTGCTCGAGGTGCCGTGGCCACCGCTGGCGGCGGAGCTGCGGCCGGCGATGGCCGCGGCCGCCGAGCTGGCCTCCGCCGTGACCGGTGTTCCCGGCGCGCAGGGCCGGGTCGCGGGCGAGCGTGCCACGTCGTGAGCCGATGACGACCGAGTGGCTCGACGTAAGCGACGAGGTGCGCGCGGCTCTCGCCGCCGGCCGTCCCGTCGTGGCGCTCGAATCGAGCCTGATCGCGCAGGGACTGCCCGTTCCCCACAACCTCGACACGGCCCTCGCGGCGGAGGCTGCCGTTCGCGAGTCGGGCTCGGTGCCGGCAACGACCGCGCTCGAAAACGGCCGGCTGATCGTCGGTGCCGATCGCACCCTGCTCGAGCGGCTCGCCGACCCGGACCGCGAGGTCGCCAAGGCCGCGTCCCGCGACCTCGGGCCACTGCTGGCCATGGGTCACCTTGCTTCGACCACGGTCAGTGCCACGATGCGCGCGGCGCACCTCGCCGGCATCGGCGTCCTCGCCACCGGCGGGATCGGCGGCGTTCACCGCGGGGCCGCGGCGAGCTTCGACGTGTCGGGCGACATCGACGAGCTGGCGGCCACGCCCGTGGCGGTCGTCTGCGCCGGGGCGAAGTCCATCCTCGACCTGCCCGCCACGCTCGAGCTGCTCGAGACGCGTCGCGTGCCGGTGGTCGGCTATGGCACCGACGAACTGCCCGCCTTCTACTCGACCAGCTCGGGGCTGCGGGTCGCGCACCGCGTCGACGATCCGGCCGCGGCGGCAGCCGCGATCACGGCGCATCGGTCCATTCCGGGTGCCGGCGGAATCCTGATCGTCCAGCCTCCACCGGTTGACCTGGCGTTGCCGCGCGCTGACGTGGAAGCCTGGATCGCCGATGCGATGCGGCTGGCAGGAGAGCGCGGCATCAGCGGCGGGGCGGTCACGCCGCACCTGCTCGGCCACCTCGCGGACGCATCTGGCGGGCGGACGCTGCGCGTCAACATCGGCCTCATCGTCGAGAACGCACGCCTCGCGGGCAGGATCGCATCGGTCTTGACCTGACCGACGCGGGCGGTATGCTCGGGCGACTCAGCAGGCCAGCGGAGCGAAGGGACGCGCGCCACATGCGGATCTATGACGGAAGCCCGCGCCAGGACTGGGAAGAGGTTCTGCGCAGCATCGGTGCCTTCGCCGATGCGGAGCGCCTCAAGGACCTGCTCTTCCTGGAGCTCGAGGGCGGCTTCCTGCTCCAGGGCCTGGGCCTGCACGAGGGCGGGACCGACTCCGACAGCTTCGGGTCGGCCGCCAAGCGCACGTACGAGCTCACCGATGACCAGGTCGGCGAGCTGATGGATGTCAATTCCGCGAAGCGCGGCACCGCGGACGCCGATCGTCCGAAGCCCGACTTCTCCAACTACTACGAGCTGTCGATGCGCATCGTGGGGGCATACATCGACACCCAGAAGGCGCATGACGTCTTCCTGTTCGAGCAGGAAGGCTCGTTCGTTCTGCGCCTGTTCGGCGTCGCCGGTTCGCGCGGTGCCGGCCACCAGCTGTCCGAGTTCACCAAGGACGAGATCTTGGCTATGATCGAGGCCGCACCAGAGCAGCGACAACAGCCCGCGCCGAAGCCCAGCGGGGCGACGCAGCAGTAGGGGAGCCTCTCATGAAGGCGATCAAGGTCCTTCTCATCAGCATCGCCGCCGTGCTGGCGGCACTGATCGTGATCCCGCTCACCATCCTCGCCGGCCTGTTCGTGTGGCTGAAGCTCACCGAGGAGACCGACGACGAGGAGATGGAGCTCGACGACGTCATCTGATCCGGCCCGGAGCTGAGTCGTCCGTGGGGAGGCTCGTCCGCCCGGCCTGCCGGACGGAACCGGCAGGATCGGCTGCCGAGCCCAACCTCGGCAGATCCAGGTCCAGGACGGTCCGACGTTCCGAGTTCCAGTGCTACCGCGTGGAGTCCGCAGGCGGGCCGTCCACGCTCGGCCGCGCTTGATTCGGCTCAGCATGGGCTCCCAACGGTGAGACTGCCCGGGTTCTCCGCTGCCGAGCCCAAGCCCGGCTGATCGGTCCAGGACGGTCCATCCGGGTGCCCGTCGAGCGTTACGCGGTGGCCAGGGCCCAGGCGGCGGTCCAGCACACGGCGGCCACGAGCATGCCGAGCCACAGGGCATCGGGTCCGCGGACGCCCTGGGCGACGGCGAACAGGCCGGCCAGGCCGAGCGCGAGCGCGATCGGCTCGACAGGTCCTCCAAGCAGGAGCGCGGCTCCGACGCCGAGCCCGACCGCCACGGCCAGCACCCACGCCAGCCGGAACGCCGCGGACCGTCCCAGCACCTGGGCAAGGTTGCGGGAGCCCTGGGCGGCATCGGCGTCGAAGTCCCGGAGCACGTTGGCGAGGTGGGCCGCGGCGGCGAACGGGGCCACGAGGACGGGGGCCAACGCGACGCGCTCGAGCGGCACGCCCACGCCGGCCGCGATCCACAGCGGCAGGACCGCGAAGCTGACGATGTACGGCACGACCGAGGCCGGCGTGCGCGAGAGCCACACGTTGTAGGCCAGCGCCGACCCGGTCGCGACGAGCCCGAGGAGCAGGAACGTGCCGCCAAGGCGGAAGGAGGCGGCGAGCTGGACCGCCAGGCCGATGGACGCGATCCAGACGGCGCTGCTCGGCGACAGGTCACCGGCGGCCAGTGGCTTCGACATGCGGCCCGCAGCCGCGTCGCGGGCGCGGTCGACGAGGTCGTTCGTGGCTCCGACGAACACCTGGGATCCGGCAACCGCGGCGACCGTCGTCAGCCAGCGCGCATCGATCGGGAGACCGGCCTGGGCAAGCAGGATGGCGCCGAGGGCGGCCGAGAGGGCGGTGACCGCCACCGCGGGCGCGGGGTGGACGAGACGCACTGCCGCCACGATCGCGGCGAGCCTGGGCACGGCCTCCCGGCCTCAGCAGCCGGTGTGCTGCGGGCCTGGGCCGATGTCCGGGACAGGCGCTTGAGGCGTCGGGCGCTCGCGCCAGTACGCGCCGTTCCTGCGCCCGAGGAACCCATGGTCGACGAGGAGCCTGCGGAGCGTGGCCGGATCCGGCGCATCGTCAGCCAGGATCGCGTTCACCTCGTGCTCGTCGTAGAGGCGGTCCGGCTCGAAGCGCTCCACCAGGAAAGCGCAGGCAGCGTCCAGCATCCGGGCACGACTCGGGAGCGAGGTGAGCCGCCCATCCCGGACGAAGGCGTGCCTGAGATGGACGGCGGGATCGCGCTGCGCCATGCAGCGAACGGTACTACTTCTCCGGATAGAAGCCGATGACCGTGTAGGCGTTGCCGCTGACCGCGCCGGTGTACGTGCAGGTCACGGTCGGCTCGGCCGCGAACCCCTGGAGGCCGTGGGTGAGGACGCCGCTCTCGCCCGCCGGCGTGACGAACTGGATCTCCTTCCAGATGTAGAGCCCGCCGGTATCGAGGTGGAAGGCGGCCGGTCCACCGTTGAAGCTGGCCTGGTAGACGTTGCCGTCCTCGCAGGTGAGCTCGAAGTGCAGCGTGTGATCGTTGTCAGGAGCCGCCGCAGCCGGAGCGGCCGCGAAGACGGCGAGGCTGGCGGCGATCGCCACGGCAGAAATGATTCGTCGCATTCGATCCTTCCTGTGCGGATGTTCGGTGGCGACGAGCCGCAGGTTCCGTGCCCGATACGCTATGATCAGGTCCCGAGTGGACCAGGCGCCTCTGCTCGCGTGTCGCGTCGTCGCCCGGCACGCCCAGCCGCTCGCGGAGGACCGCATCGGATGCCCAAGTACGTGTTCGTCACGGGTGGCGTCACCAGCTCCCTCGGCAAGGGCATCACCGCAGCCAGCATCGGCCGGATCCTCAAGGCCCGTGGCATCCCGGTGAGCATTCTCAAGCTCGACCCGTACATCAACATCGATCCGGGCACGATGTCGCCGTACCAGCACGGCGAGGTGTTCGTCACCGATGACGGCGCCGAGACCGATCTCGACCTCGGCCACTACGAGCGCTTCATCGACGAGAACCTGTCGCAGGCCTCGAACGTCACGACCGGCCGCATCTACCAGTCGGTCATCGCCAAGGAGCGCCGCGGCGACTACCTCGGCGGCACCGTCCAGGTCATCCCGCACATCACCAACGAGATCAAGGAGCGCATCGCGCGCGTTGCCCGCGAGGGGACCGGCAGCGTGGCGGCCAGCGGGCTGGCGGCGCACGGCGTGGTCATCGTCGAGGTCGGCGGCACGGTCGGCGACATCGAGTCGCTGCCGTTCCTCGAGGCAATCCGCCAGATGCGCAAGGACGTCGGCCGCAAGAACGTGCTGTACGTGCACGTCACCTGGCTGCCGGCCATCGGCGCCACGGGCGAGCTGAAGACGAAGCCGACGCAGCACTCGGTGAGCACCCTGCGCGGGATCGGCATCCAGCCCGATGTGATCATCCTGCGCAGCGACGAGCCGATCGACGACGAGATCCTCGACAAGGTCAGCCTGTTCACCGACGTCGATGTCCACGCCGTGATCCCGCTGAAGACCGCGCGCAGCATCTACGAGGTGCCGATCCAGCTCGAGCGGGCCGGCCTCGGCAAGCTCGTCACCCGCGAGCTGGAGCTGCCCGGTGGCGAGCCGGATCTCGCCGACTGGCAGGAGCTGGTGGGCCGCATCCGGGCACCGCGGCCGGAGGTGGAGATCGCCATCGTGGGCAAGTACACCGAGCTGCCCGATGCATACATCAGCGTCAACGAGGCGCTGAAGCACGCGGCGCTGCATCACAACGTCGACGTGAAGGTGCGATGGATCCGCTCCGAGCACCTCGAGCGCATCGAGCCGGAGCAGATCGCCGGTGAGCTGGCCGGCGTGCGCGGCGTCCTCGTGCCCGGCGGCTTCGGCTACCGCGGCGTGGAGGGCAAGATCCACGCGATCCGATGGGCGCGCCGCAACCACGTGCCGTTCCTCGGGCTGTGCCTGGGGCTCCAGTGCGCGGTCATCGAGTTCGCGCGGGAGGCCCTCGGGACCGACGACGCGAACTCGAGCGAGTTCAACGTCTTCACGGAGCATCCGGTCATCGACCTCATGCCCGACCAGGCCGATGTCACCGACAAGGGCGGCACCATGCGCCTCGGCCTCTACCCGGCGCGCCTCGAGGAAGGCTCGAAGGTTCGCGAGGCCTATGGCAACGAGATCGCCTACGAGCGCCATCGGCATCGGTTCGAGGTCAACAACGCCTACCGCGATCGGCTGTCGGAGGCGGGGATGGAGTTCAGCGGGGTGTCGCCCGACGGCCGGCTGGTCGAGTACATTGAGATGCGCGACCACCCGTGGTTCGTGGCGACCCAGGCTCACCCGGAGCTGAAGAGCCGCCCGAACCGGCCGCATCCGTTGTTCCGGGACTTCGTCGGCGCCGCCGCCGCCGGAGTGGCGGGCGAGCGTGCCGCCACCCCGGCCCGGAAGCGCGCGACCCAACCCGCCGCCATCGAGACCAGCTGATCCGTGACGACCCAGCCACCGGCGCTCCGCCGCTCGACCGAGGATCTCGACCGCGAGATCGCGCGGGCCGAGGCCACGACGATCGTCATGTGGCGCGGGGAGCAGGTGCCGTTTGCGGTGCTGCCCGAGCAGATCGCCAGCATGACCGGCCGTGGCGAACGCGACGTGCTGTACGGCGCGTACCGCGACGCGCTCGAAGCGCTCGTGCCGCTGCGACGTCGCCGCCTCGACGCGTGGCTGGATGCGGTCGACCCTGCCGCGACGGACGAGGCGAGCGCGCTGGCCGCCGACCTCGAGCGCCTGATCGTGCATTCGGAGACTCCCTACTACGCGGCGCTGCGTCGATACCTTGCGCTGATCGACATCGAGCAGGGCGATGCGACCGTCGCCGACCTCTGGCACGTCGCCCGCGGGACGGCATGGAGCCACTGGTTCGGCGAACGCGAGGTGCGCCGCGCGGTGGCGGCCGCCGGCCGTGGGGCCGCTGACGTCACGGGCACGGCCGGCTGGCGTGGCGCGGAAGAGATGCTCGGCGGGCTTGGCGGTGATGGCGGCGTCGCCCGGGCCGCAGTCGACGCCGCGTTCGTCACCCTGGCGGGCTCACCGGAATGGCTGGGCAAGGAGATCGGCATCGTGCCGGCCGAGGTCGCGCCGTTTGCCGACTTCGCGGCATTCGTCCGCCTGTGGCGTCTGCGCCACGACGTGGCGATGCTCCAGTACGAGCTTCGGCTGCTGGCCGGACCGGCCGACCCGGCGCTGAGCCGTGCCTACTACGCCGGGATCGTCGGGCACATGATCGGCGTCGGCGTCCCGGAGGAGGCGTACCTGAACGAGGTGCCGTCGCCGTACGCATCGGTCCGCAGGCTGGAGGTCGCGCTGCTGGCGGCTCAGCTGGTGGAGGTGCTCGAGCAGCGGTTCGGGACGACTTGGTGGCGCGACCCGGAGGCGGCCGAGCTGGTCGGGGCCGTCGCGACGAGCGAAACGGCCTCCGACGCCCTTGCGCAACTCGGGTATGATGGCTTGGACTGGAGACCCGTCCTGCGTCAGATCCGGACGCGGCTCATCGGTGAGATGAGCGGATACGGGGGCCCCAACATCACCACCCGCGCCGGGACCCGCAAGGTCTGACTGCTTGACCTCACGCGAACCCCGAGCACGAGATCCCGACCCCAAGGCCGTGACCACGACCCCACAGGTCGACCTGTTCAACTGCCCAACCTGCCGACACTTCACCCGAACCCTGATTCCGGATCGAGGGTGGTGCAGCAGGGACGGCGCTCCGAAGCTCATCGAGGTCAGGTCCTACATGAAGCACTGCTGGCAGGCGAGGCGACCATGAACGACGACGCGCGACCACAGCAGCAGCGTCGCCGATCGCGACGCCGCACCGAGAACGCCCCTCGCCGTCAGGGCCAGCGCGGTGGTGGCTTCACCCCGCGCCGCCGCAACGACTACGCGTCCGGGCAGTACTCGTCGATCTACACCGGTCCGTTCCCGACCGATGCCGACGAGCCGGGCCTGAACCTGGCCGATCTCCAGGCGAAGCCGATCGACGAGCTCCGCGAGCTTGCGGCCGAGCACGACATCGCCGGGTACGAGGAGATGGAGCACTCCGACCTCGTGCTGAAGCTGCTCGACGTCGTGCCGCTGGCGCCGGCCAAGCCGGATCGCAACGGCGGCCCCGGCGAGGCCGAGGGCATCCTCGAGATCGTCGACGAGGGCTTCGGTTTCCTCCGGGTCAACGGCGTCATGCCGTCGAACGACGACATCTACGTCTCCTCCTCGCAGGTGCGCCGCTTCGGCCTGCGCACCGGTGACCGCGTCACCGGGCAGACGCGTCCGCCGAAGGACCAGGAGAAGTACTGGGGCATGCTGCGGGTCGACACCGTCAACAGCGTGGAGCCGGAGGTCGCGAAGCGGCGTCCGTACTTCGACTCGCTGGTGCCGGTCTTCCCCGACGAGATGTTCGACATCGAGACGGACCAGAAGAACCTGACGCAGCGTCTGATCAATCTCATCAGCCCGATCGGCAAGGGCCAGCGTGGCCTGATCCTGTCGCCGGCCAAGGCCGGCAAGACGACCGTCCTGAAGCACATCGCCGCCGGCATCACCGAGAACACGCCCGACGCGCTCCTCATGGTCGCCCTCATCGGCGAGCGGCCGGAGGAGGTCACCGACATGCAGCGCAGCGTCGACGGCGAGATCTACTCCTCGACCTTCGACGAGCCGACCGAAAACCACACACGCGTCGCGGAGATGTGCCTCGAGATCGCGAAGCGCCAGGTCGAGACCGGGCGCGACGTCGTGATCCTGCTCGACTCGATCACGCGCCTCGCGCGTGCGTACAACCTCGCCCTGCCGGCCTCGGGCAAGACGCTGTCCGGCGGCGTCGATCCGGTGGCGCTGTATCCGCCGAAGCGATTCTTCGGTGCGGCGCGCAACATCGAGCACGGCGGCTCCCTGACGATCATCGCCACCTGCCTGGTCGACACCGGCTCGCGCATGGACGACGTGATCTACGAGGAGTTCAAGGGCACCGGCAACATGGAGCTGGCCCTCGACCGCAAGCTCTCCGAGAAGCGGATCTTCCCCGCAATCGACGTCCTGCGGTCCGGCACCCGCCGCGAGGAGCTGCTGCTCGACGAGAACTCGCTGCGGATGGTATGGACCATGCGCCGCATGCTCTCGGCCGTTGGCCCGAACGAGGGGATCGAGCTGCTCATGCAGCGGCTGGGCAAGACGAAGGACAACGCCGAGTTCCTCGTGTCTCTGACGAAGTCGGTCGAGGCCTCCGAGCGCGCATCCTGACCCTGTGACCCCGCGCCGGTGCATGCGAGTCGTCGCCGGCATCGCGTGCGTCGCCATCCTGGCGGCCTGCGGCGCCGTGCGATTCCGCTTTGCCGACCCCCAGCGCTCACGCCTCAGCCGCGGCGTCGGCAACCGCTGACGCCAGCGCCGGCCCGGCCCTCGGCGCCGTGGAGCCGGCGCCCGGGTCCGACTCGGCCGTCTACGCGCCGAATCCCGGCGCGATCGTGGTGGCCATCGACCCGGGGCACGGCGGGTGTCTCGACTGGGGCGTCCCGGACCCATCGGAGCGCGGCGTCGAGCTGGCCGAGAAGACGCTGGTGCTCGGGATCGCGCAGCGCCTGCGTGACCGCCTCACCGCCGAGGGGATCGCCGTCGTCATGGTCCGCGAGGGGGACGAGGCCCTCGCGGGTGACCTCGAGCCCGACTTCGACTGCCACGGCCCTGACTGGCGCGACGTGGACGGCGACGGCAACGCCGGCTTCGAGGAGACCGGCCGCATCCGGACCCGTGACGAGCTCCAGGCTCGGATCGACCGCGCCAACCTCGCCGGAGCCGATGCGTTCCTCAGCATCCACATCAACTCGCTGACCGAGAACGGCGTCACGTTCGAGATCGCCGCGACTCAGACCTTCTACGACGACGAGACCCCGTGGGGCGCCGATGCCAGCGCCTCGCTGGCCGATACCGTCCAGGACGAGGTCGTGTCGATGCTCGATCCGCTGGCAACGTACGAGCGCCAGGATCGCGGGACCGATGCGGTCGCCTTCTACGCCATCAGCCGCACCTGGGCCGATGGCGACACCTGCGAGGTCCCGGGCGACGAGTGGTGCAAGCCGCATCGCGGGCTGGCGATGCCGGGCGTCCTGTCCGAGGTGGGCTCGATCACGCAGCGCGAGGAGCACGACCTTCTCGCCTCCGAGGAGGGCCAGCAGGCCGTGGCGGACGGCCTGTTCGACGGCCTCGCGGCATGGTTCGCGGGCCGTGGACTCGCGGCGCGGATCGCCCTCGCCGATGCCCCGGTGGGCGGCCGCCCGGAGCCCGTCGACGGCGACGGCCCGCCGTTCTGGGCGCCGGTGGTGGCCGACGGCCCGCTCCGGCTGCGGGTGACGAACACCGGCACCGAGCCGCTCGCGGCGGGCAGCCGGCTGGTGGCGGGCTGGCAGGAGAGCGAGCAGCCGTATCTCGCGGCCGCACCCGAGGGGCTCGCGCCGATCGGCGAGGAGCTGCCGGCCCTGGAGCCCGGCGAATCGGTGGTCCTGGAGGTCGAGCTGCCGGATCCGCAGACGGCGGGTCGCGCCTTGGCATGGATCTCGCTGTGGTCCGAGGCGTCGACACTCGCCGACCGTGGCTCGCCAGCACTGCAGCTGGCCATGGGGGCGCCCTGAACCGGCGCGGACTGCACCGAACCGGTCAACCCGCGAGTACTGGTGGGGGCGTGCACGTTTCGGGTTGCCGGTCCACATGGGCGCTGGTACGATGCCTCCCGCAATGAGGTATTGGCCGCGGGCCAAGGGGGCGCGACCCTGCTGGACCCGGCGGTGGATCCATTGCGGCAGCGACTGACCAATCCCCGTGTAGGCGGAGCTCGACTTCCTATTGCCTGATCCACGACGGCTCTACCGCCGTGTCACAGATAGCAACCTCCCGACGCGGGTACTTGCCCACCTCAGTGTCGCCAGCTTGGTCGTTGCCGCCTCGATCGCTGGCCTGTCTGCCCAGTCGCCCGGGAGCGTCGCATCCGAATCCGAGTTCCTCGCCCTCGTGCAGCGCGTCCGGGGCGCGGACAACCAGCCGACGCCAAGTCAGCTGAGCTTCGGGCTCGGGACGCTACCCCAGGACGAGGCCATCCTTCTCGACCGCTCCTCCACGGAGTCGCTTGCCGCCTCCATCCCGTTGGCCTCTCCGGTCGCCGTCGATCCGAATTCCACCCCCCTTCCCGCTCCGCAGAATGGCATCGGCGGCCCAACCACCGGCGTCAGTACGCGAGGTTCCGCCCCGGCCCAGGCGACCGGGGCGCTTGTCTGGCCGGTTCCCGCCGGATCGATCAGCCAGTACTACCATGCCGGCCACCTCGCCATCGACATCGCGGCCTCGTACGGCTCGCAGGTCGTGGCAGCGCAGGGTGGGACCGTGACGTGGGCCGGCTGGCGCAACAACGGCGGCGGCTACGTGATCAGCATCAATCACGGCAATGGGATGTCCACCGTTTACAACCACCTCGGATCGATCTGGGTCTCGCCCGGCCAGTACGTCGGCGCGGGACAGGGGATCGGTGGGGTCGGCTGCACCGGCATCTGCACCGGGCCGCACGTTCACTTCGAAGTGATCGTGAACGGCGTCATCGACAACCCGCTCCGCTACTTCTGAGCGCGGTCCTCACTCCGGCCTCTCCGCGTAGATTTTCCGGAGTTTCCCGGGCGTATCCTCCTCTCCGATGTTCGCTGATCGCGCCCGGATCCATGTCGCGGGCGGGGCGGGCGGCGACGGTGCCGGCACGTTCCGCCGCGAGGCCCATGTTCCGCGCGGCGGCCCCGACGGGGGCGATGGCGGCCACGGCGGCAGCGTGATCCTCGTCGTCGAGCCCGGCATGACCACCCTGGGCGACTTCAAGCGCCGCCGGCACATCGCGGGCACGCGATGGAGGTCGCGGGATGGGTCGGCGTGCCCATGGGCGCACCGCACCAGATGTGGTGGTGCGCGTCCCACCTGGGACGGTCGTGCGGAGCCATCCCGACGGCGAGTTCGTCGGCGAGCTGATGGAGGCCGATGCGCGCCTGGTCGTCGCGGCCGGCGGACGCGGCGGACGCGGCAACGTCCACTTCGCCACCGCCACCCACCGCGCCCCGACCCACTTCGAGAAGGGCACGCCGGGCCAGGAGGGCTGGATCGAGCTCGAGCTGAAGCTCATCGCCGACATCGGCCTGGTGGGGGCGCCGAACGCCGGCAAGTCGACGCTGCTGGCCGCCCTGACCGAGGCGCGGCCGGAGGTCGGCAACTACCCGTTCACGACCTTGACTCCGAACCTCGGCGTGATCGCCCTGGACGAGGAGCGCACCGCGGTGATCGCGGACGTACCCGGCCTCATCGAGGGTGCGCACGAGGGCCGCGGGCTGGGGCACCATTTCCTGCGCCACGTCGAGCGCACGCGCGTCATGGTCGGGGTGGTCGACGGCGCCGGCCGCGAGCCGCTGGAGGAGTGGCGCGCGGTGGCGGACGAGCTGCGCCACCATGATCCGCGCCTGCTGGAGCGGCCCATGGCGCTGGTCGTCACGAAGCTCGACCTGCCCGAGGTTGATGCCCGATGGCCCGAGCTGCGGACGGCCCTGCGGGCCGACGGGAACGATCCGATCGGAGTCAGCGCCCATGAGGGCACCGGCCTCGAGGCACTGCGGCGTGCCCTGGTCGAGGCCCTTGACCGCGCCGATGCCGAGGCCGCAGCCCAGCCGCCGGATGCCGAGATGCGCGTCCACCGCTTCGACCCGTTGGCCGAGGGCTGGGAGGTCGTGGCCGAGGGTGACGGCTTCCGCGTCCGCGGCCGCCGCGTCGAGACGGCCGCCGCGCGCACCGACTTCGAGAACGACGAGTCACGTGACCGCTTCTGGCGGCTGCTGGAGCGGCTCGGCATCGACGTCGAGCTGCGTCGCGTCGGGGCCGGGCCGGGGACGACGGTCCATGTCGGGCGCGCCGAGCTCGAGTGGGGCGACGACGAATGACCCAGGTCTACGCCGCCGCCGACCTGGAGTCGGAGACCGATGCGCCGCGCGCGCAGCGCATCGGCGTGCTGGGCGGCACATTCGACCCGCCGCACATCGGGCACCTGTGGCTGGCAACCCTGGCCGCCGATGCCGTCGGCCTTGATCGGGTGCTGTTCATGCCGGCGGCGCAGCCGCCGCACAAGGGCGGCCAGCTGGTGAGCCGCGGGACGGATCGGCTGGTGATGACGCGCCTGGCGATCGCCGGCGACCCCGCGTTCGAGCTGTGTCCCATCGAGATGGAGCGACCGGGGCCGTCGTACACGATCGATAGCATCGATGAGCTGGAGCGACTCTACGTCGGGCAGGCGCAGCTGTTCCTGCTCATGGCCGCCGACTCGCTCAACGCGATCGACACGTGGCGCGAGCCGGATCGGCTGCTGGAGCGGATCGAGTGGGCGGTCGGGCCACGGCCCGGCGACCCGCTGCCGGATCGGTCCGCGCTGGAGGAGCGCTTCGGCGCCAACGCCGCTCGCATCCACCTGCTGTCAGGCCCGTCGCTGGACGTCAGCTCATCGGAGATCCGGCGCCGGGTGGCGGCCGGGCAGGCCATCCGCTACCTTGTGCCGCGCGGCGTCGAGGAGCTGATCGTCGAGCGCGGGCTCTACCGCCGTGGCTGACGAGGAACCGATCCTGACCGAACCGGAGCGCATTGAGATCCCCGCCGACGCTGCCGAGCTGGCGCATCGGATCGTGGAGGTCGCCTCCGACAAGAAGGGCAACGACATCGTCATGCTGCGCACCGCCGAGCTGACGACGATGGCCGACTTCTTCGTCATCTGCTCCGGACGTTCGGACCGACAGGTGCAGGCGCTGGCCGGCGCAATCGTCGACGAGCTGCGCAGGGAGGGCATCAAGCCGCTCGGCACCGAGGGCCGCGCCTCGTCGCGCTGGGTGCTGCTCGACTATGGCGCCGTCATCGTCCACGTCTTTGCCCCCGAGGAGCGCGAGTTCTACGGCCTCGAGCGGCTGTGGGGCAAGGCCGTCCAGGTCGTACGCGTCGTCTGACGCGGCACACTGCGGTCGCCGCAGGTACTCCCCCAGTCCTGGGGGTATGACCCATCGGTCCCATTGAGAGCGGGGGTCGCGCTTTGCATGCTCGGCCCATGACCGACCGAACGCGACGTTCGCGACCGATCGAGACCTGCCGCTTCTGCAGCGGGGCGCTGCTGACGAGTGTGTTCGATACCGTCTTCCGCGATCCCGAGGCCGAGGAGCGACTGTTCTTCGCGATCCCCGGCGCGCTGTGCGTTCCGTGTCGGCAGCTGTACGTGGACCAGCAGCTCATCGGCATCCTCGGCCTTGAGGGCGCGCGCTGCACCTTCGCGATCGAGTCCGATCGCGTGCTCCAGACAGGCCAGGCCGGCGCCGCCTAGCCCGGATCCCGCGCTCTCGTATATACCGTATATACGACGACAGCAGCCGCAGACCTCAGCCCTTCCGCGCGGCGAGCACGTGCTCGCCCACCCACGCCACCAGCGCCGGCGCCTCGTCCATCTCGTTTGACTTGATCGCCACGTCCGCCTGCCACAGGCCGACGAGCATGGCGTCGAGCTCGTCGCCCCGGTAGCGTCGCGCCGCCTCCACCAGCCGCCCCGCCATCCGGGCGTTGCCCCGTGCCACGCGCTTTGCGATCTCGTTCGGCGACGCCTTCGCCGCGGCCAGGTCGCGGGCCACGATCAGGTCGCTCACCCGCCCCGCCAGGGACGCGAGGATGCGCAGCCCGGGCTGCCCCTCGTCGAGCGCGCGCCGCAGCGCATCGGCCATGGCTGCCGGTTCGCGGCGGTCGAGCGCGTTGGTGATGGCGAAGACCGATGCCGGCCGCGTGTCCGCCGTCAGGGCAACGACGTCGTCGGCGGTGATCGACCGGTCGCCGGCGTAGGTGGCCAGCTTGCGAAGCTCGGCATCCGCCACGCGGGTCATCTCACCCCGTTCGACGTCGGTCTCCCAGATCGCGCCGCCGATGCGCTCGGCCAGAACGTGGGCCGCCCGCACCTCGATCGACACGCCGATGCGCGTCGCGTGCGACGTGATCCAGCCGCGCAGCTCGCCGCGTCGCGGGGCGTCGTGCTGCTCCACGCGGCCGCCGCGTTCCTTCACAGCGTCGGCGAGGCGCTTCAGCAGGGCCGGTGGCTTGGCGAGGTCGCGGGACGGTCGCTCCTCGAGCAGGGCGAGCGCCGATCCCTCGGGAAGGTCACTGACGAGCGCGGTCAGCCGATCGGCGGCCGTGGTCGAGCGCCCTGCCGCACGGAGCGGCTGGCGCAGCACGGTGAGATGCGCGCCGAACATGCTCATCGTGCCTGCCTCGAGGCGGGCACGGTCCAGCGCCCCCTCGTCGGGCGAACGCTCGGGAAGGATCTCGATGCGGTCGGTGGCATCCACGGCAGTCGCGAAGTCGCGCAGCGCCGCGTCCAGGCCGAATCCGTCGTCGCCGTGCAGCAGGATGAGCGGGGCGCTCATGCGCCGGCCTCCCACGCCGCGCGCAGGCGAGCGACGAGCGCCTCCACCTCGAGGCCAGCGACCTCCGCCACTTCCGCCTCGAGTGCATGCGACGGACGCCGAGAGGTCTCGATCGAGTCGGCGTAGTTCGGATGGCGCTGCTTCATGTCGTCGAGGCGTTCGTCGATGGTGAGGAACCCCTGCGCCACGTGGCGATCGGCGACGGCCACGATGACCGACGGCCAACCCCGCGGGTAGCGATCCTCGTCGAGGAGTGCCGTGACCGGGTGGGAGGCGACCGGCATCGCGAGCTCCTCGAACCCCGCCTCGGTGAGCCGGCGCGCGCCGACGATACCGTGCTCGCCGCCGGTGCGCCCGACCTCGGGCTTGTCGATGTCGTGGAGGAGCGCCGCCGCCTCGACCAGCCAGCCATCGACCGGGATCCCGGCCTCGGCGACCAGGCCGGCAGCGGCGACGGCGACACGGGCGACGCCCTCGGAATGGATGCGGACGCCGCCCGGCAACTCTGCCTCGTCGAGCAGGCGATGGACGGTGTCGCGGTCGGGGACGGCCACGAGCCGATGCTACGCGCATCGGCCGTCATGCGGACCGGCCGCGGCGGGCTCCAGCCGGCATCGGTCCGAACGCGGTACATCCGACCATCGGACTCGACCTCGACGTCGCCGTCGAGATCGGTCCGATACACCGTCATGCCCGGCTGGGCTGCGAGCGTCGCCAGCGTTTCCGGGGCGGGGTGGCCGTACTCGTTGCCCTCGCCCGAGGAGATGACCGCCACCTCCGGCCGCAGCGCCTCCAGGAACGCGGGCGTCGACGACGAGGTCGATCCGTGGTGGCCGACCTTGAGCACGTCGACATCCGGTGCGGTTCCGCGGGCGACCAGAGCCGCTTCGACCGGGGCTTCCGCATCGCCTGTCAGCAGCGCGCGGAACCCGCCATGACGGAGAAGCAGCACCACCGAGCCGTTGTTGATGTCGCCTTCCGGCAGTGGCGCTGCCGCATCAGCTGCGGTCGGGTAGAGCACCTCAACTGATGTCGCGGCGTCGAGCACGAATGTCTCGCCGGCTCGGACCGTCCGGACAGGGACCGCCTCAGCGGCCGCATCGGCCAGCAGGCGGTCGTAGGCGGCGTTCTCGAAGCCGATGCCGGCATGGATCACCAGGCGAATGTCGTATCGGTCCAGCACGTCCACGAGCCCAGCGACGTGGTCCTGGTGCGGGTGGCTGACGACGAGCACGTCGATCCGCCGCGCCCAGAACGGCAGGTTGGCGCCCAGCCGCCGGAGGGTGAGCTCGGGGTCTGGGCCGCCATCGACGAGCATCGTGGGGCCGGATGCTGATTCGACGAGGATCGCGTCCCCCTGGCCGATATCGAGCGTGGTGAGGTGGAGCCTGCCGTCCGGCCGAGACGCGAGGCTGACCGCGCCGAGCACGACGACCAGCGCCACGAGGGCGGGGAACGGGCGCAGGAGCTTGCCGATCGCGGCCATCGCGCCGCGCATCGCCTCGTCCGGCACGCCGTCGTGCGCCCTGACCGCCGACCCATCTCCGCGGAGCGCCCAGCTGACGAGCCCGAGGAGTGGGAACCAGGCGATCGCCATCGGCGCGGGAACCGTGACGTCCACCGCCGCCAGCGGCAGGGATGCCGTGGCCTGGCCGACGGCGATCATCGCGCGAAGCACCAGCCACGCGGATCCACCCAGGAACCAGCCAGCTACCTCGCCGATCGGTCCCAGCGGCAGCCATGCCACGGCCGCGCCGCCGACCGAGGCGGTTGCGCTGGCGAGCATCGCGAGCGGCACGAGGGGCACGACCAGCACGTTCGAAAGCGGCGCCACCAATGAGAGGCGCTCGAAGTTCACGAGGATGACCGGAAGCGTCGTCACCTGGGCGGCGAGCGTCAGTGCCACCGGCTCGCGCAACCAGGCGGGCCACCGGCTCAGGCGAGATTCGATCGAGCGCCCGAACCAGACGAGGCCGGCGGTTGCGAGCAGGCTGAGCTGAAAGCCGACGTCCCAGAGGACGGCCGGTGCCGCCAGCAGCATGACGAGCGCCGCCAGGCAGAGGGCCGACGTCGCGTGCGCCCGCGACCCGCCGAGGCGGCCGACGAGCATGGCGCCGGCCATGAGCGACGCTCGCACCACCGATGGGCTCGCGCCGGTCAGGACGACGTAGGCCCCGACCGTCCCCGCCGCCACAAGCGCCGTCGTCCACCGTCCGCCGTGGGTCCGCCCCAGCGGCCGCACCGTTGCCATGACGATGGCAACGACGATCGCGATGTTCCAGCCCGAGATGGCGACGACGTGCGTCAGTCCGGCCGTCGCGAATGCGTCGTTGATCTCCGGCGCGATGGCGGCCCGGACGCCGAGCAGGATGCCGGCCCCGAGCGCCGCCTCCGGTTCCGGCACGACACCCTGCAATCCGGCAAGCAAGCCGCCCCGGACTGCGGCGAAGGCGGCAGCGAGTCCGCCGTTGCCGGGCTCTACCTCCCCTCCCCGCGCCCGCGCGATGGCGCCAACTCCTTGGCGCGCCAAGTACTCGCGATACGCGAAGCCCTCGAAGTCCTCGGCCAGCTCGACGCGCACCGTCAGCCGCAGCCGATCACCGGTGTGTGCGTCAATTCCGCGCGGCAGCCACACCAGGAGCCGGTCACCGAGGAGGCGGCCGCCGCCGGACTCCACCACGATCTCCCCGAGGACGAGCTGCAGCCGGTCTGCGCGCGGTCGCGGATCATCGAGGACGCTGCCGACCAGCGTATGCTCGCCGCCGTCAACGAGCGAGGCCACCGAGGCCGACGGGTCGACGAGTCCGGGATCGGTCGCGGCCTGCCGCCACGAGCCGGCCCCCACCCCGAGAAGCGCGACCCCGGCGACCAGGACGGCGGCTCCGCGGCCGCCAAGGACCGCGGCGACGGCATGCAGCAGCGCGCCCGCAATGAAGACCGCCGCCGCAGGCGGTGCCAGGCCCAGATCGGCGGCCAGGATGCCGGCCGCGACACCGGCGAGGGTGGCGGGAAGGGCGAAGCGGGCGGCGCCCACGGGTCAGCCCGCGGTGGCGACGCCCTGGATGTCCTCCAGCTGGCCGCGGTTGATCACGCCGCGCTCGACCGCGTCCTCGAGCGACGCGAACGGCTGCTCGGTGCGCGCGGCCACGATCTTCTGGACGGTGACCGGACCGATGCCCGGCAGCGCCTCGAGCTCCTCGGGCGTCGCGGTGTTGAGGTTGATCGGCCCCGACCCGCCGGTCGTCGCTCCGCCGTCAGCGCCCGTGGGTGTGCTCGCGTTGGGTGCCACCGCGACCGCGTCACCGATGCGCGGTACGCGGACCTGACCCCCGTCGGTCAAGGGTGCGGCCAGGTTGATGCTGCTGGCCGCGACCAGGTCGGCATCGCTGGCGTAGCCGCCGGCCGCATCGATCGCATCGGCGACGCGCGACCCGGCGGGCAGCTCCCGGACGCCGGGCTGTGCGACGCCGCCCTGGACGTCGACGACGATGGTTGTCGCCCCGCCGCTGGGCACGGGTCCGGCGGACCCAACCGGCGCGCCACTGGCGCCGGCGAACAGCGTGCCGGCCCCATCGACCGGCGGCGATCCCACAGAAGGAGCCAGAAGCATCCAGGCGGCGGCGGCCGCCAGTACCAGGGCGCCGGCTCCGGCGGCGACCATGATGCGATCGGATCGAGACATCGCCCCACCTCCGCGGCGGAGGCGAGCGGATGCGAGAAGCTGCTGCGTCCGAAGCTCGACGTCCGGGCACTCGACGCCGGGCCTCGGAAGCAGGACCGCAGGCTACGCCCGGGCCGCTTACCGAGGCGTTACCGTCCGGTTATCGGCTCAGTCGCGCGGGGTGACGACGTTGACCAGGCGACCGGGGATCTGGATGACCTTGGCCGGCGGGCGACCGTTCAAGTAGCGCTGGACGTGCTTGGAGGCCAGCGCCATGCGCTCGATCTCGTCGGCCGGCGTGTCCGCGGTGACGACCAGGCGGTCGCGGAGCTTGCCGTCCACCTGGACCGGCAGCTCGAGTGTGTCGGATGCCGCCAGCGCCAGATCGGCCACCGGCCACGGCTGCTGGTGGATGCTGTACGCCCCACCGCGGCGCTCCCACAGTTCCTCGGCGATGTGCGGCGTGACCGGCGCCATCAGTTTCAGCAGCGTCTCGACCGCCTCCGCGTAGGCCTCGGAGCCGGCCACGCCGGCCTCTCGACCCCGGACGATCGCGTTCGTCAGCTCCATGAGCTTGCTGATGGCGGTGTTGAAGTGGAGCGTCTCGTAGTCCTCGCTGACCGCGTCGATCGTGCCATGCGTCGCACGACGCAGTGCGCGGGTCAGCTCCTCCGCCTCCTCGCCGATGTCGGCGACCGCCGCGTCGGTCGGCAGCGCGGCGCCCCACACCCGGGCCAGCCAGCGCTGGATGCCGTCGATGCCGGTCGGGTTCCACGGGCCGCCCTGGTCCCAGGGGCCGACGAACATCAGGAACGCGCGCACGCCGTCGGCGCCGTAGCGGGCGACCAGCTCGTCGGGCGCCTGGACGTTGCCGCGCGACTTGCTCATCCGGCTGTGGTCTGCGCCCAGGATCTGGCCCTGGTTGCGGAGCTTCAGCGTCGGCTCGTCGATCGACAGCAGGCCCAGGTCGCGCAGCGCCTTGACGAAGAAGCGGAAGTACAGCAGGTGCATCACGGCGTGCTCCGCCCCACCCCCGTACAGGTAGATCGGCATCCACGCGGCGACCTGCTCGGGGTCCCACGCCCGCTCGTCGTCGTGCGGTGAGCAGTAGCGCAGGAAATACCAGCTCGAGTCGACGAACGTGTCCATCGTGTCGGTCTCGCGGCGTGAAGGTTCGCCGCACACCGGGCAGGTCGCGTTGAGGAACTCCGCGTGCGTCTGGAGCGGGGACACCCCGGTCGGAGCGAAGTCGACGTCGGTCGGCAGCACCACCGGCAGCTGGTCCTCCGGTACCGGCTGCGCGCCGTGGGTGTCGCAGTAGATGATCGGGATCGGTGCACCCCAGTAGCGCTGCCGCCCGGCGACCCAGTCCCGCTGCCGGTAGGTGACCGCGAAGCGGCCCTGGCCACGCTCCTCCAGCGCGTGCGTGATCGCGCCGATCGCGTCGGAGGCCGCCTGGCCGGTGAACTCGCCGGAGTCGATCAGCACCTCGTCGGCGGTGTGCTCGACCAGTGCCTTCCCCTCCGGCAGCTCGCCGGACGCAGGCGCCACGACGTACCGGATCGGCAGGTCGAACTTCGTAGCGAACTCGTAGTCGCGCTCGTCGTGGGCGGGCACGGCCATGATCGCGCCGGTGCCGTAGCCGGGCAGCACGTAGTCCGCGATCCAGATCGGGATTCGCTCGTTCGTCATCGGGTTGATCGCGTACGCCCCGATGAACACGCCGGTCTTCTCGCGCTCGGTGCTCATCCGCTCGATCTCGGTCTCGCGGCGCGCATCGGCGACGTAGGCGTCCACCTCCGCAACGCGGTCCCCGGTCGTCAGCACCGATACCAGCGCATGCTCCGGCGCCAGCACCATGAAGGTCGCGCCGAAGACGGTGTCCGGGCGGGTGGTGAAGACCCGGATCGGCTCCACGTCATCGGCCTCGGTGGGGAAGTCGATCTCGGCGCCCTCGGATCGGCCGATCCAGTTCGTCTGCATCAGCTTGATCGGCTCGGGGTAGTCCAGGCCGTCGAAGTCGAGCAGCTCGTCGGAGTAGTTCGTGATCCGGAAATACCACTGCTCCAGGTCGCGCTTCTCGACCTGGGTGCCGCAGCGCCAGCAGGTCCGATCGGTGCCGACGACCTGCTCGCGCGCCAGCACGACCTTGTCCTTCGGGCACCAATCGACGGTGCCCATGGCCTTGTACGCAAGCCCGGCCTCGTAGAACTTCAGGAACAGCCACTGCTGCCAGCGGTAGTAGCTCGGGTCGCAGGTGACGACCTCGCGGTCCCAGTCGAACGACGCGCTCATCAGCCGCATCTGGCGGCGCATGGTGTCGATGTTCTCGTACGTCCACGTCGCGGGGTGGATGCCGCGGTCGATGGCCGCGTTCTCGGCCGGCAGCCCGAAGCCGTCGAAGCCCATCGGGAACAGCACGTTGAAGCCCTGCATCCGATGCATGCGCGCCACGATGTCCGGCCCGGTCATGGCGTACCAGTGGCCGATGTGCAGGTCGCCCGAAGGGTACGGATACATCGTCAGGTCGTAGCGCTTCGGCCGCGGATCGTCGTCGCGGGTGGCGTAGATGCGATCTGCCTCCCAGCGCAGCCGCCACTTCTCCTCGAACGTCGCCGGGTCGAAGCGGCCGGCGCGTGGCGCGCCGGTGCGCGTCTCGGTGGTCATCGGTCGCTCCTCTCGGTCATCCAACAGTCGACGGTGAACGGAACATCCACGACATCGGTGAGACCGATCCCGTGGGCGACGCACAGGGTGGGGAACTCCTCCGCGAAGCGTGCCTGGAGGTCGGCGGGTGCCGTGCGAAGGTGCGACTTCGTCTGCGCCCAGCCGAGGTACGACGCCGCGGTCATCCTGACCACGTGCGGCACCTGAACGAACTCGGGCTCCGCCCAGCCGGGCGCGGCCCGCAGCGCGTCCCGCGTCTCGGGTCGTGGACCGGGCTGTCGGATGTCGGAGGCGTCGATGCCCAGCCGCTGTGCGAGGGCATGCTCGGTGGCAGCCAGCTCGCAGCGAGGCTCCTCGACCACGTTCCAGAAGAACGCCAGTCCGCCGCCCGGCCGCACGATGCGCGCGACCTCGGCGAGCGCGCGGGCGGCGTCGAACCAGTGCCAGGCCTCGCCGGCCAGGGACACGTCGTACGCGGCCATGGGCAGTCCGGTCTCCTCGGCGGTGCCGACCGTGACGTCGACGGCCACCCCCTCGCGGCCGGCCGCCTCCGCGAGGACGGCACGCATCCCGGCTCCCGGCTCGACAGCGGTGACGCGCCAGCCGCGCGCGGCGACGTGGCGCGCGACCTTGCCGGTGCCCGAGCCCAGGTCGACAGCACGTGCGTCGTCGGCGAGCCCGAAGCGGTTCGCGATGCGGTCGAACAGCTCCTCGGGATACCCGGGCCGGTAGCGATCGTAGTCGTCGGCCCAGGTGTCGAACGAGCGTGCCCGTTCGGGTGATGCCGCGGTCATGGCGCCGTTCCTTCCGCGAACCAGGCCATCAGCACCTCGTCGCGGAACCGGTCGCCCGACCGGTACTGCATGCGTCGACGGCCCTCCTGGACGAAGCCGCGCTTCTCGTACACCGCGATCGCCCGCTCGTTGTCGGGGAACACCCCCAGGCTGACCTTGCGCAGGCCACGCTCGACCGCCCAGCGCTGCGCCGACGCCACCAGCTCGGACCCGATGCCGACGTCGCGCCAGTCGTGCGCGATGCAGATCGACAGGACGCCGATGTGCTCGGTGGCCACCCCGCGGTCGACGTTGACCAGGATGTTGCCGACGACGTCGCCGTCAGCCTCGGCCACCAGGGCCAGATGCTCGTTGGCGCGGATCAGCTCGCTGATCCAGAACGCCTCCGACGGCTCGCTGACCGATCCGGGCGTGGCGATCAGCCAGCGCCCCTCCTTGCGCACCTCGGCGAACAGCCGTGCCAGGGGCCGTCCGTCGGTCGGGCGTCCCGGGCGCAGCGTCCAGCGACGTCCGTCGCGGGTCTGCTTCGCGTCACCGGTGCTGGCCAGGATCATGTCTCTGCTCCGAACAACAACGAGCCCCTCCGTCGTCAGGACGAAGGGGCGCTTCGCGGTACCACCTGAGCTTGACCGATGAGGTGGTGGAGCTGGGGGGACTCGAACCCCCGACCCCCTGCATGCCATGCAGGTGCTCTCCCAGCTGAGCTACAACCCCACGGATTCCGTATCGGTCCACTCGTCGGCGTGGTATCGGGCGCCACCCGACCCGGTTCGTCACCGGGCTGCTCGACGGGCGAGTTCCGCGCTCCTCGTGCGCCGGCTTCCACCGATTCCGGCTCGCTTTCCACGAGGGGCAGCGCGTACTGCTCCCGCGTCACCGCGTCGCCGTGGAGGGTACCACAGGGCGTGATTCGGCCTCAATCCGGCCGGCTGGGATCCGTGCGATCAGGGTGTTGGCGTGGACATCGCCGCGAGGTACTCCTGCCGGGTCGAGACGACGGGCAGGACGAACATCGCGACGAGGTACACGAGGAGGAACACGCCGGCCGTCAGGATGCCGAGGAGGACGAAGATCCAGCGCACCGCGTTGACGTCGATCTCCGCGTAGGCCGCGAGCCCGGTGCACACGCCCGCCCATTGCTGGCCCTCGCGAATGCGGTACAGCCGGCGCCGGACCCGCACGGGCGGACGAGCGGCTGCGGCCGGTTCCTCGCTGCCGGTGTCGACGGCGCCGACCTCCTCGAGGACCGCGCTGACCGTCTCGCGGTCGAACACGCGCGCCCCAGCCTGCTGCCGCTCCGCAAGCTTGTCACCGATCGACCGCTCGATGTCACCGATCACCTCCGCGTCGTCGGGGTCCTCGGCCAGCCGCGCCCGCGCCCGATCGAGGTACTGGCGCAGGAGCTCGAACGCGTCGTCATGCACCCGGAACGGGTCGGGGTGGCCGGTCAGGCTGATGTCAATCACTCGGTGCATGGGGAGTCTCCAGTTCGTCGATCAGCGTGGTGAGAGAGGTCCAGAAGGCGCGAAACTCGGCCAGCTGCCTGGCGCCGGTCGCAGTGATCTCGTAGTACTTGCGCGGTGGACCCGCGTCCGACTCCTGCCACTTGTAGTCGAGGAGCCCGTCGCGTCGCATCTTGCTCAGGAGGGGATAGAGCGTCCCTTCCTTGGTCGCGAAGTCGGTGGCGCTGAGGCGCCGCAGAATGTCCGCGACGTACACGGCTCCCGCCGAGGTGATCGCGAGGATCAGGTACTCGAGGAGGCCCTTGCGGAGTGCGATGCGCTTCGTGTCGTCCAATAGAGGCATACTACCTTGGAATGTCAAGGTACCATCGGTGGAAGGCCTCGCTGGGCTTGACCCTCACGTTACGGTAGGGTCTAGGGTGCCTCCGATGGACGAACCGACGACGCTCACGGTCGGCACGGTGGCCCGCCTGGCGGGCGTGACCGTGCGGACGCTGCACCACTACGACGAGATCGGGCTGCTGAGGCCCGGCGGTCGCTCGGACGCGGGCTACCGTCGCTACGACGAGGCCGACCTGGATCGGCTGCAGCGCATCCTCTTCTACCGCGAGCTCGGGTTCGGACTCGACGACATCAGGACCGTCATGACCGATGGCGGCGCCGACGCATCGGCCCACCTCCGTCGCCAGCACGCGATGCTGCGTGATCGGATCCGGAGGCTGGAGCGCATGGCGGCCGCCATCGAGAAGGCATTGGAGGCACGAACGATGGGAATCAACCTGACACCGGAGGAGCGCTTCGAGGTCTTCGGAGACTTCGACCCCGACGAGCACGCGGCTGAGGTCGAGGAGCGCTGGGGCGGCACCGATGCGTACCGCGAGTCACAGCGGCGCGTGTCGCGCTACACGAAGGCCGACTGGGATCGCCTCAAGGCCGATGCGGCCGCGGCCACCAACGCGATGGTCGATGCCATGCAGGCGGGGCTGCCCGCCGACTCAGTCGAGGCCATGGACGGGGCGGAGGCGCATCGGCGGCAGATCAGCGACTGGTTCTACGAGTGCACGTCCGAGATCCACGTCGGATTAGCCGAGGTGTATGTCGCGGACCCGCGCTTCACCGCCACGTACGAGAAGATCGCGCCGGGACTGGCGAAGTACGTCCACGACGCGATCCTTGCAAACGCCGCCCGCCAGGCCTCCTAGCGCCGGCGCCGCCTTGACCGCCCAGAGATGCGGTCGCACCGCCCCCGAGCGTCACTGCGGCGCTCAATGCCACGACGGCAGCGACGAGCAGCTGGATCATGGTGAACGGCGCGACCGGCGGCAGCGCCGTGTCCGGCAGCTCGCCGGCGTCGGCCGGCGGCGCCGGGGTCGCCGGTGGGGAGGCGGGGCTCGGCGTGGGGGTCGGAGTCGGGCTCGGCGAGCCTCCGCCGGCGGCGGCCACGGCGACCTGGGTCGCCGCGGTCCCCACGCTGTTCGATTCGGCTCCGTCGTTCACGGTCACGGTCACCGTCGAGGTGGCCGGCCCGGTCGGGAAGGTGCAGTCGAAGCTCTGGGCGGCTGCGGTGTCGACATAGACGCCCGCGTCGCCGCAGTCCTCGATCGCAGTGTGCGTGTCGTCGCCGGGATCGGTGATTACGTAGGTGAACGTCAGCGTCTGACCCGCCGTGGCCGATGCCGGCCCGGTGAGCGTCACCGTGGGAGCGACGTTGCTGACCGTGACGGTCACTGACTCGCAGTCGCTGGCGGTGCCATCGCTTACGCACACGTCGAAGGTCTCGACGCCGTCATTCGGCGGCGTCCAGGTGAAGACGCCGGAGACCGGGTCGATCGCGGCGCCGCTCGGGGCACCGGTCAGGCTGAACGTGAGCGTGTCAGGCGGCAGGTCGCCGTCGGTGGCGGTTGCCGTGAAGGTGAGTGGCGAGCCCTCGGGACCGCTGATCGGCCCGATGGGCGCCAGCACCGGCGGGTCGTTGCCAGCTCCCACGGTGATGGTGAAGGTGGCGGTGGTGGAGGTCAGGTCGCCGTCATCGGCGTTGAAGGTGAACGAGTCCACGCCGGTGAAGTCGGGATCCGGGGTGTAGGTGAACGTGCCGTCGGGGTTGAACACCAGGTCGCCGTTGGTCGGGCCGGTGACGGCCGCATAGGTCAGCGTGTCGCCGTCGACGTCGGTGCAGGTCACCGCGTCGGACAGCGGGACGTCCTCGGCCGTGCTGCCCGCATCGTCGCTGCACACCGGGGCGTCATTGACGGCTCCCACGGTGATGGTGAAGGTGGCGGTGGTGGAGGTCAGGTCGCCGTCATCGGCGTTGAAGGTGAACGAGTCCACGCCGGTGAAGTCGGGATCCGGGGTGTAGGTGAACGTGCCGTCGGGGTTGAACACCAGGTCGCCGTTGGTCGGGCCGGTGACGGCCGCATAGGTCAGCGTGTCGCCGTCGACGTCGGTGCAGGTCACCGCGTCGGACAGCGGGACGTCCTCGGCCGTGCTGCCCGCATCGTCGCTGCACACCGGCGGCGTCATTGCCAGCTCCCACGGTGATGGTGAAGGTGGCGGTGGTGGAGGTCAGGTCGCCGTCATCGGCGTTGAAGGTGAACGAGTCCACGCCGGTGAAGTCGGGATCCGGGGTGTAGGTGAACGTGCCGTCGGGGTTGAACACCAGGTCGCCGTTGGTCGGGCCGCTGACGGCCGCATAGGTCAGCGTGTCGCCGTCGACGTCGGCGCAGGTCACCGCGTCGGACAGCGGGACGTCCTCGGCCGTGCTGCCCGCATCGTCGCTGCACACCGGGGCGTCATTGCCAGCTCCCACGGTGATGGTGAAGGTGGCGGTGGTGGAGGTCAGGTCGCCGTCATCGGCGTTGAAGGTGAACGAGTCCACGCCGGTGAAGTCGGGATCCGGGGTGTAGGTGAACGTGCCGTCGGGGTTGAACACCAGGTCGCCGTTGGTCGGGCCGGTGACGGCCGCATAGGTCAGCGTGTCGCCGTCGACGTCGGTGCAGGTCACCGCGTCGGACAGCGGGACGTCCTCGGCCGTGCTGCCCGCATCGTCGCTGCACACCGGGCGCGTCATTGACAGCTCCCACGGTGATGGTGAAGGTGGCGGTGGTGGAGGTCAGGTCGCCGTCATCGGCGTTGAAGGTGAACGAGTCCACGCCGGTGAAGTCGGGATCCGGGGTGTAGGTGAACGTGCCGTCGGGGTTGAACACCAGGTCGCCGTTGGTCGGGCCGGTGACGGCCGCATAGGTCAGCGTGTCGCCGTCGACGTCGGCGCAGGTCACCGCGTCGGACAGCGGGACGTCCTCGGCCGTGCTGCCCGCATCGTCGCTGCACACCGGGGCGTCGTTCGTTGCCGTGACGGTAACGGTGGGCTGCGAGCCGCTCAGGATGGAGGACTGGCCCGAGCAGTTGACCTGGCCGAAGGCCTCCGTCGTGAAGGTGAGATCGCCGGCCGCGGTCGGGGTCCCGGTGAAGGTCACCACGACCTGGCCGTCGGGATTGACGTCATTGATGATGATGCCGGTACGGACCGTCTGGAGGGCGCCAGTGACGACCGTGGGTGCGCTCCACGTGCGGCTCGTACCGGGCGGCACCGGCGGGTCGAGCGCACTGACGGTCGGTGTGCCGCTCAGCGTCAGACTGGCGGGGATGGCGATCCGCACGCAGCTCATGAGCGTCTGGCCGGGCGAAACGCTGAGGTTGGTGACCGTGACGGTGAAGGTGGTCGACGTGCCCACGACGGCGGTCGTGGGACTGATGACGACGCTGTGGATCTGGAGGGCGTTGACTGCCGCCGGACCCCCCAGTGCCGCAACGAACAAGCCCAGCTGGAGTGCCAGGAGGGCAAGACGGCGACGAGAAGCAGCGGCTCGGGGCACGATCACGTGGGGACCTCATTAGGCGGGACGATGTGGCGGCGGCATCCCGCGGCCGAAGTCCATCCTATGCACGCGCGGTGCTGCCGAGCACCGGTACGATTGGGCTATCCCCGTTCGATCTGACCAAACGTTGCCGCCAGTCCGGACTCGAGGTCTCGCGGCGCGTAGGCCAGTTCGCGCCGCGCCTTCGCATCGGTCGCCCAGTAGGTGACGCCCGCGCTTGCGCTCACGAGCTCGGCGACGTTCCGGCCGGTGAGGCGGCCCACCGGAGAGGCGGCGCGCAGCACCCAGGTCGGCGTCGCCGTGCGCGGGGGACGCCGCCCGGCGATGGCCGCCACCCGTCGCACGAGCTCGGCGAGCGTCGTCAGCTCCCCGCCGAGAACGTACGCCTCGCCGGTCCGCCCGCGCGTCCCGACCAGCTCGATCCCCGCGGCGATGTCGTCGACGTGGCCCATGTTCAGTCCCGCATCGCCGAAGGTGATGGCGCGCAGGCGGCCGTCGGCGGCCTGGCGGAGCTGCCCGCCGAGCGACGAGTGGTCGTCCGGCCCGTATACCCCGCCAGGCATCGCGATCAGGACCGGCGCGCCGTCGGCGATGCGACGCTCGGCGGCGAGATGGGCGCGGTGCTTCGTCTCGTCGTAGGCACTGACGTAGCGATACGGCTGCGGCCGGCGGTACGTCTCGTCGACGACGCGATAGCCGGTGTCGCCGAACGCGTTGACCGTCGAGACGTGGACGATCCGCGCGACCCCGGCATCGATCGCCGCATCCATGAGGCGCTCGGCGGCGGTCACGTTCGTCGCCTCCATGGCGGCCCGCTCGTTGGTGCCGATGCCGACGCGGTAGTCTCCGGCGAGGTGATAGACGACGTCGCAGCCGCGCGCAGCATCGGCCAGGCCGGCGCGGTCGAGAAGGTCGACCCGCACGACCTCGCAGCCCGCGTCGCGGAGGCGATCGGCGCTGGCATCGGTCCGCGCCACCGCCCTGACTCGGCCGCCCTTGTCGACCAGCCGGGCGACCAGCCGCGAGCCGATGAAGCCGGCTCCACCGGTGACGAGGGACGTCATCGACGGTCCTCCTGCCCTGGCAGCCCGGCTATGAATTCCGTCACGTCGCGCGCGAGTCGCTCGGGATGCTCCCACAGCACGAGATGAGCGGCATCGGGGTAGACGAGCAGCCGCGACCCTGGGATCGCATCCGCCAGCCGCCGGCCGGTGTCCTCCGGCAGGAGCTCGTCCCGGCCGCCGTGGATGATCAGCGTCGGCACACTGATCGCTCGACCTTGCGTCGGAGGCTCCGCGTCGGCAAGACCGTGGAGGGCAAGCTTCCACGCGTGGGCGGGCGTGCGGATGGCATCTTCAACACGGTCCTCGAGGTAGGCCGGCGGGACCGGCACGGCGAACTCGAACCAGTCGAGCGAGGCACGCACCCAGTCGCGCGAGATGGGGTTGGTGAGTGCGTCGACCTCATCGAAGAAAGGCGCGCGGCCGCGCAGGTCGACTGGCGCACCCACGAGGACGAGCGCCCGAACTCGCTCGGGGTAATCGACCGCGACCTGCTGCGCGACGTACCCGCCGCTCGAGCTGCCCAGCAGCACCGCCGCCTCGACGCCGAGTGCGTCCAGGAAAGCGAGGACGTCCTCTGAGTAGTTCGCCAGCGCATACCCAGTTGCCGGCTTGTCGGCGTCTCGATGGCCACGCTGGTCCATCGCCAGGAGGCGGATGCCGGCCGGAAGGAGCGGCATGAGCCGGCTGAACGCATGCTTCGACTCGGTCCAGGCGTGCAGAAGGACGAGCGTCGGTCCGGCCGGGTCGCCCTGCTCGAGGTACGGCAGCGTCACGCCGGTGCGGAGGCGCGCCGTGCCGGGCACCGCCTCCATCGGCTCAGCTCGCTTCTTGTCCGAAGCGCGCGGCAATGCGGTCGAGGCTGGCGCGGATCTCCTCGCGGGCGGCCGAGGCCACCATCGACTCCATGAACGAGGAGAATCCCGAGCCGCGAATCTCCATCGCGAAGGCCAGGTCGGTCGCCTGCGCGTCGCCGGCAGGCACCAGATCGAGCACCGCCTGGACCCGGATCCCACTCACCTCGCTCCCGATCCCGAGTCGCCGCGGTGGGTCGTACTCGTTCAGCGTCAGGGGGGCCTCGATGCGCTGGCCCATCAGCTGGCGGGTGACGAGGGCGGTGGCGCCGACGCCCATGGGACCGTCGGACGTCCGCCGCGCCGACGTCACGCCGCTCTGCCACTGGCCGACGTTGTCGAGATCGGCGAGGTAGGCGAACACGTCATCCGGCGGCGCCGGGATGCTGACGGAGTCCTCGACGCGCTTCACTCGCTCAGCCCTCCGTTGGGGTCGGCGTCGGCCCGGCGCCGACCTGCGGGCTCGACCCGGCGTCCGGCGTATCGGTCACGTGGTACGGATCGCGAAGGTGCACCGGCTCGCCCTTCTTCCGGCCACGTCCGCGGACGCGGAGGTTGAGGAGCTCGACGAAGATGCTGAAGCCCATCGCGAAGTAGATGTAGCCCTTCGGGATGTGGAACTCGAGGCCCTCGGCCACGAGCGACATGCCGATGAGGAGCAGGAACGACAGGGCCAGCATCTTCACCGTCGGATGCTCGTTGACGAATCGGCTGATCACCCCGGAGCTCACGAGCATCACGCCGACGGCGATGACCACGGCGGCAACCATGACCCACAGGTCCTCGGCCATGCCGACGGCGGTGATGACCGAGTCGAGGCTGAACACGATGTCGAGCGCCAGGATCTGGGCGATCACCGACGCGAACGAGGCGGTCCCGCTCGTGCCGGCGGCGCCGTGCTCGTCGCCCTCGAGGCGGTCGTGGATCTCGAACGTCGCCTTGCCGAGCAGGAACAGCCCGCCGCCGATGAGGATGATGTCGCGGCCGCTGATGTCCATGCCGAGGATGTTGAACAGCGGCGCGGTGAGCCCGATGACCCAGGTGATCGTGAACAGCAGGCCGATGCGCATGAACATCGCCAGGCTGAGTCCGATGATGCGCGCTCGATCCTGCTGATCCGCCGGCAGCTTGCCGACGAGGATGCTGATGAACACGATGTTGTCGATGCCCAGGACGATCTCGAGCACCGTCAAGGTGAGCAGGGCGACGACCCAGGTCCCCGGATCCGACAGGAATTCGAACACTTCGACTACCGCTCCCTTACCGCTCGCGCAGCGACGGAAAACGCGTCGCGTGCTGCACGCAGGGTAGCGTCGAGGTCCGCGTCGGCATGCGCACTAGTGGAGGATCTGCGACAGGAACCGCTTCGTGCGCTCGTGCTGTGGCGCCTCGAAGATCTGGGACGGCGGCCCCTCCTCGACGATCTGCCCCTCGTCGAAGAAGACCATCCGGTCGGCGACGGCGCGCGCGAAGCCCATCTCGTGGGTGATGCAGATCATCGTCATGCGGTGCTCGTCCGCGAGCGACTTCATCACGTCGAGCACCTCGCTGATCATCTCCGGGTCGAGGGCGGACGTCGGCTCGTCGAAGAGCATGACCTTCGGCTGCATCGCCAGGGCTCGGGCGATCGCGACGCGTTGCTGCTGCCCGCCGGACAGCTGGGCCGGGTACTTCTCCGCCTGCTCCGGGATCCCGACCCGCTCGAGCAGCTGCATCCCGACCTCCTCGGCCCGGGCGCGCGACCAGCCGCGCACTCGCATCGGCGCCAAGGTGATGTTCCGCATCACCGTCAGGTGCGGGAACAGGTTGAACGACTGGAACACCATCCCGATCTCGCGGCGGATCGCCGCGATGTTCCGGACGTCGCTCGTGAGCTCGATGCCGTCGACGACGATCTCGCCGCGCTGGTGCTCCTCGAGCCGGTTGATGGTGCGGATGAAGGTCGACTTGCCCGACCCCGATGCGCCGAAGATCACCACCACCTCGCCGGTCTGCACGGTGAGGTCGATGCCGCGCAGGACGTGGAGCTGGCCGAACCACTTGTGGACGTCGCGGCAGACGATGAGGTTCTCCCCGGCGTGCACCGCCCGCTGATCTCCGGTCCTGTGCTCCGCCTCGTGGGTGGGAAGGTGGGCGCTGGGCTCGTGCGCGCCGGAGGCATCGGTCACTGGCGGATCTCCCTCGGAGGCTTCGGCGGATAGGCCATCATCGCGTGCC
>CAVYSK010000005.1:0-84581 GCA_963771155.1 uncultured Chloroflexia bacterium | reverse complement strand
TCACCGAGCGAGCTCCGGCATCATCGGCGATGCCGTGCTCCGGCATGCACGGCGTGTAGGCGATCAGCACCGCCGGGCCGGGGTACGCGTTGGCCGCCATGACGGCCCGGTAGAAGTGTTGACGTGCGCGGTGCTGACCTCGGCCGCGTACACCTCTCCGTGGCTCATGAGGATAGCCCGAGTCCTTGCACCGTTCAGGCTTGCCATGCTGGGCGCTTGCCGAAGGCGGTCGAGCTTGGTGACCTGGCCGCCGAATGTGGCGGTCGACGCCTGGCCGCCGGTGTTCGAGTACACCTGTGTGTCGAGGACGAGGACCTTGATGTCCGCACCGGAGGCGACCACGCGCGACAGCGACTGGAAGCCGATGTCGTACATCGCGCCATCGCCTCCGAGCACCCACAGCTTTCGCTCGGGATGCCCATCCTGGTCCCAGCGCGCCCGGATGCCGAGCGCATCTGCAGGCGCGTTCTCGAACAGCGAGTTCGTCCACGGAACCAGGTACGGGTTGAAGGGGTAGGTCGCGCCGTAGACGGAGTTGCAGCCGGTGGCGGCCACGACTCCCATCGAATCGGGACCGTGTACCTGGCGCGTGGCGGCGACCATCATCCGGATCGCGGTGGCCTCCCGCATCCGGCGCACGATCCCGCCCCGCCGACATAGCCGAACGCGTGCTCGCCGAGCATGAGGTCGGCGAGGACGGCACCGGACCGATACCCCTCCGGGGTCGGAGGCAGTGAGCGGAAGAAGTCAAGCTCGCGGCGGGCAATGTCGACCGTGGAAGCTCCACTGCCTGCATCGGCCACCTTGGGAATCATGCGCAGCGCGGCGGCCGGGCAAACGGCGACGCACTCCGCACAGCCCTTGCACTTGGTCGGGTCGACGAAGAGCCCGAACTTCGCGGGTTCCAGGCCGCGCGCCACAGCCTGCCGCCCGTACTTCGAGGTCTCGGTGAAGTGCGCGAGGACCTCGCCGGCCTCGGCGTCGGCACGTTCCCCGCTGAAGTAGGTCCGCGCGGCATCGGCGAGCGCCGACTCCGGGATCGCCGTCGCGTAGAGGGCCGAGTCGGGGCAAACGTTGACACATGCCATGCATCCGGTGCACGCCTCCGCTAGGAGGTCGGGCAGCATGGGCGCCAGGCTGCTGAAGTCGCGTCCCGCGGCCGATCCGGGAGGCATGAGGCTCCGCGCGACAAGCTCGTCGGCGGGCAGCTCTGTCTCGGCCACCCCACGCCGATAGAGGTCCAGCACGTCGTCGCCGAATCTGCCCAGGGAGGAGATCGCTGTGTCAGGCGGCATGCGCTCGCTCCTCCGTCGCCGAGAGGGCGGCGGCCGTCACGTCGATGACCGTGTCGTACGCCTCCGCGATCAGGTCGAGGTTGGCGTCGATGACGGCGGTGCCGCGCTTGCCGTAGAAGCGGCCGAGGCGGGCGCGCACCTCGTTCAGCAGTCGGTCACGGTCGTAGCCGGCGGCGGCCGCGAACGGCGAGACGCGAAGGAAGACGCCGACCAGGGCCACTCCCTGCATGCGCATCGCGAGCTCGGGGCGCGGCGCGCGGCGGCGCGCCATCGCGGCGGTGTCGAGGGCGATCAGGCGGATTTCGCGGCGCGTCATCTCCTCGCGCGCCCGCTCCGGTACCGAGCCCAGATCGCGGCGGGATCGGTGAGCGTGCTCTGCACGAACACGGTTCCTCCGTCCACCAGGCCGGCCAGGCGCCCTGGTGGAAGCCGCTCACGTCGTGGAGCGGCACGAAGTCGACGGTCTTCAGCTCGGCATGCAGCCGGATCGGCTCGTCGGCGAGGGTCAGGAAGTAGGTCGTCGGCAGGCCCTTCTTCTCGGATCCGTAGCGCGGATATGCCTGAACGTGCTTGCCGAACAGCTCGCCCATGATCGTCGCCAGCAGCTTGTTCGTCGTGACGCTGCCCAAGCCGCCGATCGAGTGCCCGCGCAGGCTGTACGCCCCCGCCGGCCGCAGGCTGAGCGCGGCGGGCTCGAGGGCCGATGGATGCCGGACGCCGAGACTGGCCCAGCGCGGGCCGTCGGCGAGATCACGCCGGTCGAGCCAGTCGAAGACGGCGACCAGGTCGCCGGCCGAGACGTCGCGGCTGCCCAGTCCGGCCGATGCCGAGACGACGATCGGAATGGACGCGCCGCGCGCCGCACGGTCAGCCAGGGCCGACTTCAGCTCGCGGGTGAGCGGATTGTCCGCCGCGGCGGGCTCGTCGGTACGCTCGATCACCGCGACCGCTCGGGCGCCAGCCACCGCATCGGCGAGGGCTTCGCCGGGGAAGGGTCGGTAGGCGGCCACGCCACAGACCCCCACGCGCCGTCCCTGCGAGCGAAGATGGTCGACGACGGCCAGGGCCGAGTCGGCGGTCGTCCCCATCGCCACCAGCACCGTGTCCGCGTCCGAGGTCCGGTATGCGTCGACCCGGGCATAGCTACGGCCGGTGAGTCGTGCCCACTTGGCGAAGGCCGTGTCGAGGGCCGGCGCGAGGCGCGCGTAAAAGGCTCGCTGGGCGATCTTGCCCGGCATGTACGCGTCCTGGTTGGCGACGACCCCGCTCATGACCGCGGTGGAGGGTTCGAAGAGGTTCGCGAGGTGGTCCCGGGGATCGCCGACGAACTCGCGAAGCAGGTCGTCCTCGGGCAGGTTGGCGTTCTCGAGCGTGTGGGTCGTCAGGAACCCGTCCTGCACGACGAAGAACGGCGTGCTCGTCTCCTCGGCGACCCGCCGGCCGATGGCGGTGAAGTCAGCCGCCTCCTGGACGTTGCGCGCGAAGAGGATGCCCCAGCCGCAATCGGCCACACCCATCACGTCGTCGTGCCCGGCGTGGATGTTCAGGCTCTGGCTGGTCAGCGCGCGTGCGCCGACGTGGAAGACGACCGGAAGCCGCTTGCCGGCGATGACGTAGAGGACCTCCTTCATGAGGATGAGGCCCTGCCCGGCCGTGAAGTTGACGACCCGGCCGCCCGCCAGGGCGAACCCCTCGGCGGCCGTCGCCGACGAGTGCTCGCTCTCGGGTTCGAGGAAGGCCAGCGGCGTGCCCCACAGGTTCGTGCGGCCGTCTGCGACCGCCGCCTGGTAGATCGCGGGCATCGTGGTCGAGGGCGTGATGGGATACGAGCAGGCACCCTCGCTGATTCGGGTCTCGACCGAGGCGATGGCCTCCGACCCGTCGCAGATCGCTGGCGTGCCAGGGAAGCGCGGTGATGCCGGCATGCCCGCATCGTCCCCCGTTCCAGCGGTGGTTCCACCCGACCGACGGCCCGAATCGGCCGGGCCAATCGGCCCGTTGGCCGCCTTGATGCGCCATCGGTCTGGCGGAACGGGCCCGGCGACGATGACGGGCCATGCGGACCGACCGGCGGCACCGGGGCCGGATGGCCCCGGAACCGTCGCCATTCGGCAGGCGCGCCTACCCGCGGCCTGGGCGCAGGCTTGCCGCATGAACGGGAACGGGAAACGGCACGAGACTCGAGACGCACGCGACCGCACGCCGATCGCGTTGCCGCCGGAGTCCATCGAGCAGGCAGCACTGACGATCGGCGCGGCCGCGGGCCTAATGGCGGACCTCGGGTTCGTGGCGTTCAGGACGCCGCCGGATGCGGAGGTGAAGGACTCCTGTCTCATGGCGATGATCCGTGACGCTCCGACGCGACGCCACTTCGATCCGGAGGACATCAGCTACTGGGTCATCGAGAATGGGCATGGCCAGACGGAGCTGGTGGACCGTGAGGCACGAACGCCCATCTCCCAACGGTTCAGCTGGGGCCGAATCCGCCTCGTCGACCGACTCGGGAAGCGCAACAGCTTTGTGAGCTTCGGTGGGTGGCTCACAGGCGAGCGAGTCGGACCGGATGCGCTGCTCCTGATCTTTCGCTCATCCGCCCCGATCCTCCGGCTTCCGGGGCACAGCCAGCAGCGCGACCACCTGTCGGACGACGCCATGTCGTTCTTCGGTCGCCTCGTCCCACGACTATGGTCGAGCCCTGATCACGAACGGCTCGTCGGATCGCTTCCACCCGACGCCCTGTACGCCGCCTTCCTGCTTCACGAGGCGCGACGGATCCAACGTTCCGCCCCCCTCCGGGAGGCGATCCCGGACGACGCACACGCGTTGCTCTGCGAGCTCGAGCTCGCAGAGCGCGACCGGCCCGATGCGCTAGCTGCCGGCCGCGAGGTTCTCACGCTCCTGGATCTCGAACCGGTACCCGTTCGGTAGATCAGCCGACCGCTGCCCCTGCCTTCATCGCCAACGATCCGTAGCGGATTCCGGCAGCGCGTTCCCACGCCTGGCGGTCGACCCGGACGGACGTGCGATGGCTCCCTGCGTGGAAGCTGATCCTTGGGTCCGTGCGAACCGCCTCGTCCGCGACGACATCGACGCGGGCGATCTCGGGGACGGGTGGAATCGTCCCGCCCGGGCAGTCGGGCAGGATCTCGTCCAGTTCGTGCTCCGTCAGCAACGTCACCCAGTTCGTGCCGAGGAAGGCGGCCAACCGCACGAGGTCGACGCGGTCGGAGGCATCGACGACGGCGAGCACCCTGCTTCCGTCGGCGGTGGCGATGCCGACAACCTTGGCGAAGCTGCGTTCGCTGACGCCCTCGGCGTGTGCCGTCGCCTTGGCCGTGTACGCCAACGGATGGTCATGGAGCTCGTACGGGACGCCATGGTCCTCGAGCCAGGTGATGAGGTGGACCAAGGGGCCGGTATCGGGTGCGGCCATCTATCTATCTCCGGCGCGTGTTGGCCACCATCGTCGACCCGGGCGTCTGGGTGAGGCGAGTGCCGATCGGCCCCAGTTTCACTGGGCCGATGGAATTTGTCGGTGCGAGCGCTATACGTGGTAGAGCCGAAGCGCCTCGCGGGCCAGTTCGTCGCGACTGTCGGGGTGGGCAATCGAGATGAGCGCCGCGACGCGCTCACGGATGCTGCGTCCGAACAGCTCGGCTACGCCGAACTCGGTCACCACCGTCCGGACGTGCGCCCGGCTGGTCACGACCCCGGCGCCTGGCGTGAGGACCGAAACGATCCGCGAGATCTCGCCGCCCGCCGCCCGGGACGGAAGCGCGATGATCGCGCGGCCCTCGAGGGCCAGCGCCGCGCCGCGCATGAAGTCCATCTGGCCGCCCACACCTGAGTAGAACCGCGTCCCGATCGAATCGGCGCTGACCTGGCCGGTCAGGTCGATTGAGATCGCTGAGTTGATGGCCACCATTCGCCGGAAGCGCCGGATGACGGTGGTGTCGTTCGTGTAGTCGACCGGCCGCATCTCGATCATCGGGTTGTCGTCGACGAAGTCGTACAGCCGTTGGGAGCCCATGAGGAAGGCGGTGACGATTTTGCCCCGATTGATCTCTTTCGCGTCTCCGGTCACCGCGCCGGCCTCCACGAGATCGATCACGGGATCGGTGAGGAGCTCGGTGTGTATGCCGAGGTCGCGCTTCGATCGCAGCGCCATCGCGACCGCCGTCGGGATCGACCCGATCCCCATCTGAATCGTCGCGCGATCGGGGACGAGCTCGGCCACATAGTGGCCGATCCGCCGCTCGACCTCGCCGACCTCGCCCAGCACGTGCTCGTGCGGCGGCTGGCTGACTTCGACCCCGAGGTCGATCTGGTCGACGTGGACGAAGGAGTCTCCCAGCGTCCGCGGCATCCGCGAGTTGATCTGCGCGATCACGGTGTCGGCTGCCTGGATGGCGGATAGGACCGCGTCGACGCTGGTCCCGAGCGAGCAATACCCGTGCGCATCGGGCGGGCTCACGTTGATGAGGACGGCGTCGAGGGGTTGGATGCCTGTCATGAACAGCTCGGGGATGTCGGACAGGAAGACCGGAATGTAGTCGGCGCGACCCTCGTTGACGGCCGCACGGGCATTGCCGCCGATAAACAGCGCGCGGTGGCGGAAGCTCTCGGACACCCCGGGCGCCAGGTGGGGCGCCGGGCCTTCCGTGTGGATGTGGATGATGCCGACGTCGCGCAGCTCCGGCGCACGGGCAACGAGCGCGTCGAGCAGGACCGATGGTGTGGCCGCCCCGCCGTGCACGAACAGCTGCTGCCCCGAGCGGATGCCGGCGACGGCCTCGGCGGCGCTGACGATCTGCATGGCCTCAGTCTGCAGGACGCTTCCGGTTGGCGATCGGGTCAATCGTCCCGCCGCATCGGTCCATCCGGCACTGCGTCGATGCCCCACTCCGTACGAGGATCGGATCAACGGAGAGGTGCGGATGCATGAACGCAGTCAGTTCCCAGGATCGGCCGATCCTTCCCATTCGGGTGGGGATCGACCATGAGCGATGGGTATCGATCCGCCCGATCGAGCGTGCAGATGCGTCCGCCCTCTCCGACTTCTACGCGCGCCTCTCGCCGGAGTCTCGCCGCCGCCGCTTCCTGTGTGTCGGCATCGCACCGTTGGCGCTGGTGCAGGGACTCGCGGCCGCACCCGGGTTCGTTGGGATCCTCCGTGAGCGCGGACCGCTCGACGGCGGCATCGTCGCTCACGCCTCGATCCTGCCTGATGGGCACGGCTCGTGCGAGGTGGCCTTCGCCGTCGCCGATGAGGTCCAGGGCCACGGCTTGGGCAAGCGCCTGGTGGCGATGGTGCTCGAACGAGCACGTTCGCTTCATATGGCACGCGTGACGGCCTCGACGCTCACCGGGAACGCTCCGATGCGTCACCTGCTCGTTGCAGCCGGGTATCCGATCTTGGCCGATCGCATCGACGCCGGAGTCGAGGAGATCGTCCTCGACCCCGGCGCGGCGAGGTCGATTGCCGCCTGAGCTCGGCCTAGCCCTCGGCCGCGAGGGCCACGAAGTCCATGGACGAGATCACGCCAACTGGTCGACCGTGATCGTCAACGGCGACGAGACGGTGGATGGACTCGCGGTGCATGCGGATGGCGGCGTCCTGGAGGGACGCCACGGCGTCAATGGTGACCGGCGGGGCGCTCATGACCTCCCCGACCCGCACGCCGTGCGCGCGGCCGCGGATGAGCGCTCGTACCTCGGGCACGTCGAGGAAGAGGATGTCGGTCTGGCTGATGACGCCGACGAGCCGCCCGGCATCGTCGACGACCGGAAGGCCGGTGACGTGATGGCGCCGCATCAGATCCTCGGCTTCCTCGATCGTGGCGTCGATGGCGACGGTGATCGGGTCGATGGTCATGAGATCGGCGACACGCATGTCGCTCATCGGGGTCGTCGCATCGGCGGCCATCATGGCGTTCTCCTTTCGGACTTGCGCGGTCAGGGCGGCGTGTCGATTGATGGCTTGCAACGATGCCGGTCGTCCTCGTCGATCGCGACGGCCGGTCGGCCCGCAGACGCGGGCCATCCGGCCCGACTCACGCCTGCGGAGACGCGGGCTCGGTGCGCCGCTCCATCCGCGCGAGCCTGGAGTCGTGACCGCGAGTCGCCCTCGGCTCTCATGGGTTCAGACGTGCCCAATTGACCCATCAACGGTGATCCGGACTGCCCTTGCCCCGCATCCCGTGGCCTGGCGACGCTGAGTGCCGACCCGCCTTGGGGCAGCGCGAACAGAGCGCAACGCACCATCTTCACGGCGGCGTCGTCGAGATCGGAAGGAGCGCGTCATGCACGTACTGGTTGCCTATGCGACACGCCACGGAGCCACGCGAGGGATTGCCGAGCGCATCGGCGAGGTGCTGCGGCAGCGCGGGCTCGAGGCATCTGTCGAGGCCGTCGATCACATCAGCGACGTCAACGAGTACGACGCCTTCGTCGTTGGAAGCGCGGCCTACATGGGCCGCTGGCTGAAGGAAGCGAACGCCTTCACCCAGCGTCATCGGTCCACCCTGGCAGCCAGGCCCACGTGGCTCTTCAGCAGCGGCCCGGTAGGAACCGATACCGTCGATGCCAAGGGCAATGATGTGCGGGCTGGAGCCGCGCCGAAGGAATTCACCGACTTGCAGGGTGTGCTCCATCCACGTGACGCGCACGTGTTCTGGGGCGCCTACGACCCCGACGCCGCGCCGATTGGGCTGGCGGAGTCGCTCGGTCAGCGCATCCTGAGACTGATGCCGGCCGCTCGCAACGCCGTGCCGGCGGGTGACTTCCGCGACTGGCCCGAGATCGATGCCTGGGCGGAGCTCATCGCGACTCAACTGGCTGAGGAGCGCACCGTCGCGGCGGCAGGCTGAGGCGGTCGCGGATGCCCATCGCCGTGTGGCCGCAACCCGAGGCGCCGGGCGCCGTGCCTTCCGGCCTCTCACCTCGGGCCCTGTGGCCCTGATCGCGTGGCAGCCGCGGCTGGAGCATGAGCGCGTCAAGCAACGAAGGCCCCTCGGCTGGGTCGTCTCCACGTGCGGCCGGCCGGAGCGAGATGGAGGAGATTCAAAGTGGCAATCCGCGTCGGAATCAACGGCTTCGGCCGCATCGGTCGGCAGACTCTGAGGGCGATCGTCGAGCGCGCACCCGGTCTCGAGGTCGTGGCGATCAACGACCTCGTCGACACGGAGATGAACGCGCTCCTGTTCAAGCACGATTCGACGTATGGCCCCTACTCGGGGACCGTCGAAGCGAAGGGTGACCGGCTGGTCATCGATGGCCACGAGATTCAGGTCCTGGCCGAGAGGGATCCGGCAGGTCTGCCATGGCGCGAGCTCGACGTCGACATCGTCGTGGAGTCGACCGGCATCTACAAGACCGCCGACAAAGCGCGCGCCCACCTGGACGCCGGCGCTCGGAAGGTCCTCATCAGCGCACCGGCCAAGGGAGAGGACATCACGATCGTCCTCGGCGTCAACGAGCACCAGTACGACCCCGAGGCGCACCACATCATCTCGAACGCGTCGTGCACCACGAACTGCCTCGCGCCGGCGGTAAAGGTCGTCCACGATCTGCTCGGCATCGAGCGTGGCCTCATGAACACGATCCACTCCTACACCAACGACCAGCGCATCCTCGATGTCGCCCACAAGGACCCGCGGCGTGCGCGGGCGGCGGGCCTGAACATCATCCCGACAACCACGGGCGCGGCGAAAGCACTGTCGCTGGTCATCCCGGACCTGGCGGGCAGAGTCGACGGCTTCAGCCTGCGCGTCCCGACCCCGACCGTCAGCGTCGTGGACTTCACCGCGGACGTCTCGCGGCCCACCACGGTTGACGAGGTAAACGAGGCGTTCCGTCGGGCGGCCGCTGGGCCGATGGACGGGATCCTCGGCGTCTCTGACGAACCGCTCGTGTCGAGCGACTTCCGCGGTGACTCGCGCTCGGCCATCATCGACGCGGCGTCGACGATGGTCATTGGCGGCACGTTGGTGAAGATCGTCGCCTGGTATGACAACGAGTGGGCGTATAGCTGCCGGCTCGCCGACCTGGCCACATATGTGGGCCAGCGGCTTCCGTCGGCCGCGCTCGCCGCGTCGCCGGTCGCCTGAAGAGCACCGTCGCGGACGGCATCGATCGCGAAGCGGAGGAAACGGGCCGGGCGTGCAGCCCGGCCCCAGGACGGACGCAGGCTCAGGCGTGCAGTGATCGGGGATGCTCGCGAGCCGCTAGCGATGCCGCGCCCGGCTCCGGGTCGACGGAGGGCGGCGCGAGCCTGGTGTCGTCGAGGTCCCAGCGCAGGTCGTTATGCACGCGATCGACCCCATCGACCAGGCCGACGAGCTTCTCGATGATGGTGGCCGTGGAGCGTCGATCGACGGTCCCCTCGAGGCGGACGTGGCCGTCCTTCACCTCGACCCGCAGGTCGTCCGGATCGATCCACATCGTGTTGCGCAGGACCTCGTCGCGAATGGTGCTGGAGCGTCTCGTCATCGCGGCGCAGGTACGCGCGCACGAGGTCCGCTCGGGTCACGATCCCGACGAGGCGCCCGGCGCTCACGACGGGCAGCCGGTTGATGGCTCGATCGATCATGAGTCCGGCGGCCTCCCGCAGGGTGCGATCAGGGTCGATCGTCACCGGCGGTGCGCTCATGGCCTGCCCTGCGGTCTGGGCGGAGAGGCGCCGGTCCGTCGCATCGGTGCGGCGACCGAGGAGACGATCCAGCGCCCCATCGGATCGCGCGGGCCGGCCACGCTCCTTCAGACAGGAAGTCGCCCTCGGAGATGACGCCGATCAGCTCGCCCGGAGGGCTCCACCACCGGTGCGCCGCTGATTCCGTGTTCGGACATGAGTCGAGCGACTTCGCTCAGAGGCGTGCTCGGTCCAACCGTAACGACGGTCGGCGACATGACATCTCGAACCTTCATCTGGCCCATGCGGCAACGATGGCAATCGGACGTCGGGGAGCCAACTGCCACAGGTCACGTCCTTGACGTGCCGGACGACCCGTGGGCGCGTCAGCCGACGAGCAACGTGACGATCCCCAGGTAGATGACGATGCTCAAGACGTCCTGGATGACCGTTGCCAGCGGGCCGCTGCCATAGGCCGGGTCCCTGCCCAGGCGCCACAGGAACCAGGGCAGGAGCAGACCGATTGTCGTAGCCATGGCGCCCGCACAGAGGAGGGCGCCGGCGACGGCGAACGCCAGGTTCAGATCCCCGAACGCGAGCCACACGGCCGGCAGGGAGATCGCGGCCAACGTCACTCCCATGAGCAATCCCGTCCTCACCTCGCCGCCGACCAGCTGCGAGAGAGGCTCGCGCGTGAGCGACAACCCGCGCACCGCCGCTGCCTCCGTCTGCGTGCCGATGGCGTCCGCGAGGTAGACGATTCCCGGCACGAAGAACGCGACTGCCACGGACGTCTCGAGCGTCGACTCGAACCCGGCCATGATCATGGTTGCGGCGGCACTCCCCGCCAGGCCGATGAGCAGCCACGGCAGGCGGTTGCGCGCCCGCCGCATCGAAGGCGCCTCGATGGCCTCCCGCGCCATCTGCTGGTCGCGCGTGACGCCAGCCAGCCGATGGAGATCCTCGAGGTGCTCGGCGCGCAGCACCTCCATGAGCACCTCCGACGGGAGGACGCCCACCAGCCGACGGTGTTCGTCCACCACGGGCAATGCGGCGACCCTCTGCTCGACCGCGATGGACGCGGCATGCTCCTGGTCGATATCCGGCGTCACGCAGGTCTGCACATCGGTCATCAGCTCACGGATGCTGGTCCCTGGCAGGGCGCCGAGCAACGTCATGAGTGGCACCTGGCCGGCGAGACGGCGATGGGCGTCGACGACGTAGATGGTGCTGGCATATCCAGCCTCCGCCCTCCGCATGCGGCCGATCACGTCATCCACGGTCTCGCTCGGGTGACACACGGTCACGGGAACCATGTGCGTCGCGACGGTTTCCGGCTGGCTCGCGCCGACGCGTGCCGTGAGGTCGGGAGGCTGGCTTCGGCGCTTATGGTCGAGCAGCGATTCCTGCATCGGGTTCACGGCATCCGTTGGCGTGCGACTCATCCCTTCACGCTGAAGGCCCGCAACTCCCCGGTGACAGAGCCGCGCGGCCCGGTCGTGCGGGCCGTTGTTCCCGTAGGCGATGGGGATTCATTCGCGCACTCAGGCGATCCATCGGCGGCCCGTCGCCCGTGCAACCTGTGCGACCGTGGCCGGTACGAGTGCCACCGCCCCGACGAGCACCCACTCGCCGGCGCTGAGTGGCGAGGCACGGAATGCGGACGCCAAGCGGCGGCAGATAGGGGATCAGTGCCTGACCGGCTATGACGAGCAGCACGGCGGCTGCCAGGAAGCCGTTCGCGGCAAGCCGGTACACCGGGACGGTCAGGCTGCGATTCGCGTACGCGCGCACCGCCTGGCCCACCGCGAGAGCGGTGAAGGCGAGCCACCTCGCATGATCTCCACCGCCCTCGACGAGCACCAGCGCGAGGGCGGCGCAGGCGGTGAAGCCACCCGCAACGGAAACGCCGGCGAGGATGCCGCGGTCCAGGAGCGGCCGATTGCGGGGCCGTGGCGGGGAATGCATGGCGCCCGGCTCCTCGCGTTCGCGCTCGAAGGCGATCGATGTCGCAATGTCGATGAACAGCTCTGCCCAGAGGATCTGGATCGGCAGCAATGGCTGCGCGGTGCCGGCAATCGTGCCGAGGAGGATGAATCCGAGAAGCGCCACATGCGTCGAGACGAGGAACACGAGGCCCTTCTGGACGTTGGCGATGATTCTCCGGCCCTCGCGCAGCCCGTCCATGAGCGTCGCGAACGAGTCGTCGCCGAGCACGAGATCCGCGGCCTCTCTGGCGACGGCTGTACCACTGCCCATCGCCACGGCCACGTCGGCGCGATGCAGCGCGGGCGCGTCGTTCACACCATCGCCGGTCACCGCCGTCGTCCGCCCGCTCATCCGCGCCGCCTCGACCAGGCGCAGCTTGTCGTCCGGCGTTGCGCGTGCCACGACCCGAAGGCCGGAGAGCTGCGCGGCGAGCTCGTGATCGCCCCACGCCGTCAGCTCGGCGCCGGTCACCACCCGACCCGGGGGCATTCCCGCCTCATCGGCAATGGTCTCGGCCGTTGCGGGGTGATCGCCGGTGACCATGACTGTCTGGATGCCGGCGCTCGTGGCAGTGGCCATGGCATCAGCGATCTCCGGCCGGAGTGGATCCCGGAAGGCAAGGAGTGCGGAGGGTCGCCAGACCTCGCCTTCATCACGTGCCGCCAACAGGAGCAACCGGCGGCCACGACCAGCCGCATCGGCAACCAGCCGGCGCCAGTAGTCGGCCACCTCGGCCGAGTTGCCGTCGCTCGCAAGGTCCAGGATCGCTTCCGGTGCACCGCTGGCCAGCGAGCGGGTGCCTGCACCGACGCGACACACCACCATGGAGTAGGGATGGCTCTCCGCAGCCGGCTCGCACCCGATCAGGTCACCGGCATCGAGGGCCGCATTGACCCCATCGGCTTCGAGCGCTCGGCGGATCGCGTTCGGGAACGCCCCCGCCCCTCCGAGCCGCTCCGCCTGCCACGCGTCGGCTTCGGCGCGCAGGGCGTCAAGGAGCAACCGCGCCCGGCCGCGGCCCGGCGGTGCATCCCCGTCGGGGGTCAGCACCGAATCCACCTCGAGGCGGTTGCGGGTCAGGGTTCCCGTCTTGTCGGTCAGGATCAGGTCCACTGCGCCGAGGGTTTCCTGCGCGTTCAGGCGCCGCACCAGGACGCCGCGCTGGAGCAGCCGATAGGCGCCCAATCCGAGGATGACGGCGAGAAGCACCGGGGGCTCCTCTGGGATCGCCGCGATCGCTGCCGCGATGCCCGCCACGAGGTTCGTGCCCAGCGGATTGCCGCGCAGGAAGCCGAGGCCCACGGTGATGGCAACCAGTGACAGGGCAACCACCAGGAGCAGACGCACCAAGCGGGCGAACTCCTCCTGGAGCGGGGATCGGCGGCGCACCGTGGCTCCGAGGGCACCGGAGATGCGGCCGACCTCCGTGTCTCGACCCGCGGCAACCACGACGGCCTCGGCGATGCCGCCCACGACATTCGTCCCTGCGTACACCATTGATCGACGCTCCGCCAGCGGAGCGCCCGGGCGGTCAGGCTCGACGTCGAGGGGCTCCGGCAATGACTCTCCGGTCAGGGCGCTCCGATCGATCAGCGCCCCGTGCGTGGCGAGGACTCGACCGTCGGCGGGCACCACGTCGCCGGTGCTGAGCAGGAGGACGTCGCCGAGCACCGTCTCGCGAGCGTGGATCTCCATCGGCTTGCCATCGCGGCGGACGCGCGCTCTCGGCGCGGAGGCCGCGCGCAATGCCTCGAGGGCCCGCTCGGCGCGGTAGCTGGTCGCGACATCGGCCCCCACGATCGGCACGAGACCAGCCAGCACCAGCAGCCCGTCGCGCAGCTCGCCGAGCAGGACCGCCAGCACACCGGCCACGAACAGCATGAGCACGAATGGCTGAGTGGCGGCCTGCCAGACGATCTTCAGCAACGAAGGCCGCACCGGCGGGTCGATCTCAATTGGGTCCTTGCTCGACCAGGCGCCTGGCGGCCTCAAGTTGATTCAGCCCCAGCTCGGGATCGACGCGAAGAGTGTCGGTAACCGCCCGCGCCCGCCGGAGGTGGTGATCCGTGCGAGGTTGCGACCGTTCCAGGGGGATGAGGGTCACATTCATCGGGGGAACATGCGGCCGCGCCGGGACGTCAGTTGGGTGAGACGGTGGTGCGCCGGTCCCGGAGCAGGAGCCGGAGGAGGTCCAGCGCGCTGAGGACGCCGATCGGCGCATCCTCGTCGTCGACCACGACGACCCGATGAATGTGGCGGCTCACCATCAGCTCGGCGGCGCGCTCGGCACTCGTCCCCGCGTGCACCGTGATCGCCGGAACGGACATCAGGTGCCTCACCCGCATCCGGGGCCAGTTGGCACGGATCATGTCGCTGGATCGCGCCGCCACCAAGTCAGTGAGGCTGATCACCCCCACGGTGACGCCATCCTTGACCACCGGAAGCCCGGAGACGTGATGGGTCTTGAGCAGCCGCTCAGCGTCAGCGGCGGGCGCATCGGGTCCCACGACGACCGGATCGATGGTCATCAGGCTGCCGACACGCGGATCGGTCGTGCCGTCCATGTCACCTCCGAAGCTCTCGTTACTTACGCCATGGTTCCGCCCCGTCCGCGGGCGATCGAGAGCCATCCGGCACGGCCCACTCGGTCCGATGCGCCCTACCGCTGATCGCTCGCCATCGCGAGCATCGCCGCATGGGGAGTCACGCGGTCCGCGACCGCAGGGAGGTGTCATGACGAGCTCGCCAGACGTGACCGGACGTGACGAGTACCGGATCAATGTCATTGGTGACCGGGTGGCGTGCCCGCGAGTCGGCGCGGTCGACCTGGATCGCTGCCGTGAGTGCACCTACCTGGTGCGATTGGAGGACGCAGGTCCCGATCGGCCCAGCGCGTCGTACGTGGTGTGCTCGCGTGCCGCAGTCGTTCCCCGATCCGATCTCTCTGATACGTGGTGGTAACCGGAGGTGCCCCAATGAAAGCCGTCGTCGTCTACGAGTCCCTGTGGGGAAATACCGCGGAGATCGCCCGCGCGATCGCGGAGGGCATTGGCCCAGGTACCCGGGCCGTCACAACCGATGCGGCGCCCGTCGAGGCGATCGCCGATGCGGACCTCATCGTGGCCGGCGCGCCAGTGCTGGCGTTCAGCTTGCCGACCGACGCGATGCGCGACAGCGTCGCGTCGAGCGAAGTGGGGGCGCCGACTCCGCCGGACCTGGCGCACCCGTCATTGCGCTCCTGGCTGGACTCCTTGCCCGCCGGCAGCGGGCGCTGCGCAGCGTTCGAGACCAGGATCTGGTGGTCACCCCGTGGCGCGACGGGCGACATCGAGAAGCGGCTGGAGCACGCCGGGTACCGGACCGTGGCAAAGGCTCAGAAGTTCGTCGTCAAGGACAAGTACGGGCCTCTGCGGGAGGGCGAGGCGGAGCGCGCTCGCGAGTGGGGACGGGAGCTCGCACGAACTCTTGCGGGCTGACGGAGCCGTGGCGTCGAGGACCCACGGGGTGTCGAGTGTGATGCGCCGACCCGCGTGGAGCGAGCCGTTTACGCGCCCGCTGAGCCGGCTGGTCCCCGGTCCCTGGCGGCCAGCCGCGCTCGCAGCGATCAGGGCGACACACACGGTCATCTTCGCCTCCGTCGCTGCGGCGATCGCGCTATTCGTATGGGATGGCGTCCGGCAACGTCCGAGCCGTCGTGCCGCCTTGGCTCTCGGCGTCGCGGTCGCGGAGACGGGCATCTACCTCAGCAACAACCAGGTCTGCCCGCTCACCCCGCTGGCGCAGGAGCTCGGCGCCGAGAGCGGCGCGGTCGCCGACCTGTTCCTGCCCTCGTGGGCCGCTCGAAACATCCCACTCATCGGCGGTGCGGCGCTCCTGCTTGGACTCATGCTGCACGCTTGGGCGAGACTCAGCCGGCGATGAGGTCAAGGGTGATCGATGCATGCACTTGAGGCACCACGCCTCTGGCAGTCATCGGCGCACAGTGGCAGATACGGGCACGTTCCTGAGCGCCGGTGCTCCCGGCTGGCCAGTACGCGTGCTTGAGGCGTCCTCGGCTCGGCTGCGCGGGGTGGTCATGCGCAAAGCCTCCAGCTCGTCGCGGATTCCGTCTGTGATGACCTCGATGTCCGGGACCGCGCTGCCATCGGCGGTGATGCAGATCTCGAATGAGCCGGCATATGAGATTGCGCCGACGCCAATTGTCTGGTTCCCGATCAGGTTGAGCATCGGAAACAGGTCGAGGACGCGCGCGCCGCCCAGGTAAAAGGGCTGCCGCGGACCGATGAGGCTGGCGGACGTGACATTCACCCGCTGGCCGACGATGGCTCTGAGCACGAGACGCCTCACGACGCCGAATCGGAACAGAAAGGTCGGCGGGTTCCGGGTTCGGCCCTTCCGGAGGGTCGTCTCCGCGGCGATAGCCCGGAGCCGGTCCACCGGATCGGTCGTGCCGATTGGGAGCGGCACCACCATCTGCGAGATGTGGTTGCCGGTGACGGCGCCATGCAGGCGGCCGCGCAGCGAAACCGGGACGAGGATGCGAAGGGTGACGTCAGCGACCGGCCCGCCGCGGTGGACCAGCAGCGCGCGGAGGCCTGCGGCAGTCGCGGCCAGCAGGACGTCGTTGACCGTCGCGCCATTCGCCCGACCGATGGCCCGTACGTCGCGGAGGCTGTCCCGCACGATGGCGAATCGCCGGTCCGGGCCAATCACACGGTTGAGGCTCGTCTCGTCGCCCGGTTCCTCGGCCATGAGCTCGCGCGTCGCAGGCAGGGCCGCCCCCAATTTTCGAAGCCCGCCACGTGGCCGCGAGAGGTCACGCACCACCGCGAAAACCCCGGCCAGCCGGCGCCGAACATTGTCGGCCAGCAGCGCACGCGCTGAGGGCGGCGGGGCGGGGACCCAGGGCGACGAGCCTTCTGGCATCGCCGAGGAATCGGTGTCGGCGAGGGCGCCGAGCGTGGTCAACGCCGCCCGGCCGTCGCCGATCACGTGATGAAACCGCAGGAACAGGCCGACCCGGCCACGGCTCAGCCCTGGGAGCAGCCACGCCTCCCACAGCGGTCGGGCCATGTCCAACCGATGCCGCCGGATCGCCTCGGCCGCGCGCAGGAGGGCGTCCTCATCGCTTCCAGCAGGAAGCGCACGGACCTTGACGTGGTCGCCGAGATCGAAGCTCGCCTGGTCGACCCAGATCGGTCCGCCGAGTCCACGCCGTGGTCGGACGACGCGCTGGCGGAAGCGCGGTACCAGGTGCAGCCGCCGAGCGAGCGCGTCCTGAAACGCGGCGCTCCGGAGCACGCAGGCACGGTCAAGCTGTCCGCCGCCATCAAGGATCACAAGGGCGCCGACGTCCTGCGGCCACGTTGCGTCCGCACCCAGCACCAGCCGATCGGCGCCGCTGAGCCGTTCGATCATGGCCGAACGACCCTGGGCGGGCCGATCGGCCGTGCGATGCGCGACCGCCTCGTCCGGGACCGGACCAGCGAGATCGGCTGCCCACCGAGGTCCGTGTGAGCCGCGACGACGTCCCCGTCACGGCCGCGGGCGAACACGATGCGAAACGTCGTGCCCGTTCTGAACGGGTTAACGCGGAACACGAGCGGATCGGACTCGTCGTCGGGATGGAGCGCGAAGCCTCGCCGCAGCGCCGGAATGGGCGAGAGGATGCGGACCATGAGCCGCCCGCCGCGGACGTACACCTCGGCTCCCCGACCCATGGCCAAGCGCCCGCGCATGTCGGAGATCCGCGCCGGGAGCCGATAGCGTCCGCAGAGGTCGGGCCAGAGCTCGGGATGGTGCGCGACGTCGGTCCGGACTCGCGGCTCCGGCACTCCCAGGAGATCGAGCATCAGAGCTGTGACCTCCGCCGGCAGCCAGCTCATCGCGCCGTTCGACCCATTGGTGAATGCGATGACCCCGAGGTCGTCGTCGGGGGCGATGAGCAGATGTGAGGTGAACCCGGGCAGGATGCCTTCATGGCCGGCCAGGCGATGCCCGCCGACGGCGCTGAGGAAGAACGCGAGGCCCATGGCGGTTACGCGTTCGTTCGTCATCCAGTGCGGCTGAAGCATCCTCGCGAGCGTGTTGGTGCGCAGCACGGCCCCACGGCCGGCCCCTTCGGAATCGAGCAGAAGCGCAACGAAACGGGCGACATCCGCGGTCGTGGCATACATCCCTCCGCCCCCGGCTCCGATCCACTCGCGGTCAGGCACCGGCACAGGCCCGCTGCGCCGGAAGGCGTACCCCGTCGCGAGCCGTTCGACGATTCGGGGCGACCGTCGCAGGTCGCTCGTGTCCATGCCGAGCGGATCGATGATCTGCTCCCGAAGGTATCGGTCCAACGGCAGTCCGCCAACGTCCTCGACGATCTGGCCGAGCGTGGCGAAGCCGTGGTTCGAGTAGGCGAACGACGTTCCCGGCTCGACGACGATCCGGAGACCGGCACGGTAATAGTCCGCGAGGGTTGGCATCGGCTCACCGACCGGAACGCTGTGAAGCGGAGGCCGCCCCTCGAACGGGCCCCAGTTGAAGTGGAGGAGGTCGAGCGGAGAGCGCACGTCGGGGATCCCGGACGTATGGGTCAGCAGGTGCCGGAGCGTCACCGGGCGGAACCTGGGATTGGCGGGACGGAGTCGAAAGGCTCGCAGGTACTCGCTCGCCGGTGCGTCGAGATCCACGAGCCCGTGCTCCGACAGCTGCATGACGGCGACCGCCGTCAAGAGCTTGGTGACGGAGCCGATGCGGAACGCCGTGTCGATGGTGATCGGCGTCCCCGACTCGATGTCCGCGACTCCGTGGCCGTGCACGAACTCGAGGCGGCCGCGGCGAATCACCCCGACTGCAAAGCCGACAGCGGGATGCCGGTTGAGGATCTCGGCGACCCTGGCGCGCAGGTGGCCCTGGTCGAGGTCGGGCGCGCGGTCGGCACGCCGAGCAGTTTCAGTCGCCATCGAGCTGGCCTCAGGCCGTCGGTGCGGTCGCGGGATGCGCGCGCATCGGGACCGGGGCGATGTCGGTGGATTCGGCCAGGAAGCGTCGGGCGGCATTCATGGTCAACGCCGGCTGCTCGGCATGAGGGTTGTGGCCGGCACGCTCGATGATCTCCAGGCTGGCGTCAGGGATCGCGGCCGCCAGCTGGGCCTGGTGCTCGGGCGGGAACAGGAAGTCGTCGCGTCCCGCGATGACGAGCGTCGGAGCGCGGATCTCACCGAGCCGGCTCATGACGCTCCAGCCGGGAAACAGGTGGCGGCCCGCAAAGACGAGCGGTTCGCCGCGGAACACCGACCGCCATTCGCCGCGGATCAGGTCGCGCGCCATCAGCCACAGAAGCGGCAGGCCCTTCCGGTGGAAGTAGGCACCGCCGAAGCGGAACATCGAGGACTGCGCCCGGCTCGGCGCGACTTGCCCGTTGAAGAAGCGGCGAACGAGTCGAACGATTTTCGGGCTGTATCCGCGGCGGGCCAGGAGCTCGGCAGCATTGTGCTGTGGCCACCACGCGTCGCCTCCGGTGTCGAGCAGGATGAGCTGCGAGACCCGATCGGGATACCGCAGGGCGTACTCGAGCGCGACCGTGCCGCCGAAAGAGTGTCCGAGCACGGCCCACCGCTCGCACCCGAGCCGCTCGCGGAGCGAGTCGGCGTCAGCGGTGAGGTTGTCCCAGGTCATCGACTCGACCGGTGGCCCGTTAGAACGGCCATTGCAGCGATGGTCGTAGAAGACAAGAGTGAACTCGTCGGCGAGTCGCCGGAATTGATTCAGGGTCCAGTGGTCGGCCCCCGGGCCGCCATGCATGAGCAGCAGTGGCGGTCCACTGCCGACAATCTCGACGTAGAGATCGACATCCCGGACGCGCATTGTCGTCCTCACTCGCTGGCCATGAGGTAGCCGCCGAAAGCGATCAACCAAAGCATCACCGGGTAGACGATCATCCGCTCCGCGCCGCCGTGCCCGATCGGTCCGAACACGCCGGGGTTGCCGGAGTCGCCAACGACCATGAGCACGACGAAGCCGATCCCGACCAGCCCGGCAATCCACGAGACGACGCGCATCGGTCCCGTCACGAGCGTGGCGACCGCGATGGCCTCGACGTTGAAGAAGAGGAACGCCGCCAGGGCGAAGATCCCGTGCAGGCCACTCGCATCGAGCGGCAGCAGGCCGGCACCGGCAGCGCCCACGGCGGCGAGCACGAAGATGCCCAAGATCCAGGGCCGGTCGTGAGCGCGATAGAGAAGGTAGCCGGCGGCCAGGTTCAGCGCGCCAACGGCGATCAGTGATGCGTTGAACAGCAGCTGAGTTTCATCGATGACGCCGAGGTCGCTGATGGCTCCCTGCGCGATGTCGTAACCGGGAGCCATCGAGGCTCCCAGCATGATGACGGTCATGAACTGTGCGGCGAGGCTGAACAGCAGGACGCCGGAGAGGCGCCGCTGTGCCTGGCTGGCGGTGGACGCCGACCGGCCGGCGGCCAGTGGTGCGTCAAACGTTCGAGCGGTCATTTCGGAGCTCCTTCCCTGGTTGTGCCCACGGCGAAGGACTACGACGCGGCCGCCAGGCCGATGGGCCCCTGGCGGGTCTTGGCCGAGCGCTCGCCGCGGTCCCGGATGCCGAGCATCTGCTTGCGCATCATCAGGAAGACGCCGAAGCCCATGACCGGCATGGTCACGCCGAGCCAGGGCCGATCGTCCGCGCCGAACCGGACGCGGAAGCGTTCTATCAGGCGCGTTTTGCCGCTGGCGGTCGGTTCGAGGACGAATGCCCAGGAGGCGGCGAAGTCCTCCGGCTGCGCATTCTCCAGGAATGCGCCCGTGGCGCGGATGTTGACCGGGCCGTCGGCCGTGGCCGCGGCCTTGGCCTGCTTCGCCTGGCTGCGCACGAGCTCCGTGTCGCTGTACAGAACCAGCGCTCGGGGCGCGTCGAGCACGCGGACCGCGAAGCCCCCGCCGGGGTGGGTCGGGATCACGTCGCCGACCTTCGGCTCCGCGAGATCGGATCGGACGTGGTCGGCGCTCGGCACGTTCATGTCAAGGGCGTCGTAGCTGTACCAACCCGCACGGCCGTAGCCCATCTGCGCCAGCCACGGCCAGACTTCATCCGGGGTGGCCTTGATGTCGATGCCGCGGGTCTCGATGGCGGTTGCGTCGTCGACGAGATCGTCGCCTGGTAGCGGGCCGCTGTCACCGGCGCGGCGTCCCCAGCTCCGTGACCACGGCACGACAGTGATGCGGATGAGAGCCGCCGCACCAACGGTAAGGACGACGGTGTTCGCAAGCTTGCCCATTGCTGATGACCTCCGTTGTAGTCCGCTCGGGACGAGACCGAGAGCGAAAGGGCGGCGGCCGTGCGGCCGCCGCCCGTGGATAGAACCGCTGGCGCGAGGCGTCAGATCGGCTCCGGGTGCTGCCGGTAGCCACCCTCAATCGAGTAACGCAGCAGCACGTCAGCGATCGTTCCAAGGATCAGGCCACCGAGAAGCGCTGGCACGATGTAGAGGCCCTCGAAGTCGGGACCCCACGTGCTGAACGTGCCGATTGCCTCGCTGCCGAGCCAGCCGCCCACCAGGGCAGCGAACGCGACGACGGCCCAGTGGTAGGCGACCTTCACGTCACCGATGAACTGGGCGATGACCCCGATGAGCAGGGCGCCAGCAATCAGCAGAAAGCCGGCAAGCGTGCTCATCCCAACATTCCATTCAACGAGTACGAGCATGACCTACGGTCTCCCAACAATGCGGGTTCGTCCTCGAGTTTCACCTTCACAGAAGGGCGCGAACAGGGCCGATGGTCGCATCGGGATCGGGCCATCCGGACCGTCGAGGGCCCTCATGCGGGGGCCGCTTCGAATCGTGCCGAATGTCCTGCGCGGGTGATGACGTCCGGAACTGGAGACGGATGGTTCTGCGAGGGACGCTGAGGTCCCTGGAATCCATCGAGGAGAGCAGCCATGCGTATCGTGATCGGCGTCGACGCCTCAATCTTCGCCGAAGATGCGTGCCGCTTCGTCGCCAGCCGCCGGTGGCCGGTCGGCACCGACGTCGAGCTCGTCGCGACCTTCGACACCCCACGGGACTGGACCGGCCTTGCGCGATCGGGGAGCTCGAGCGCCGAAGTCGATCGCGAGGCGCTCGAATGGGTCCTGCACGAACGCGCCTCGCTCCTGCGGAACGGCGGGCTCGCCGTGACCACGACGATCGAGGCCGGCGACGCAGCCACGACGATCATCCGCCGCGCGGAGGAAACGTACGCGCAGCTCATCGTCGTCGGGAGCCGGTGTCTCGGCCCGATCTCCGCGGCCGTCCTCGGGTCAGTCTCCGCGCATCTCGTCGACCACGCCCCGTGTCCGGTGCTCGTGGCGCGCTCCCCGGGCGCCACCCGGATGCTCCTTGCGACCGACGGGACCGACAGCTCGCGCAATGTCCCGTCCGTCCTGGCTTCGTGGGGCGAGGCGTTCAGGCACCTGCCGGTCGAGGTCCTCAGCGTCGCCCCCCGCACGCGTGGAATCGGCTCCGTCATCCCTGCTGCACCCGATGAGCGACCGCCCGGTGGAGCCTCCATCTGAGCGAGAGCTATCGACAGCACGAGCGGATCGCCGACCAGGTTGCCGATGAGCTGATGGATCTCGGCTGGCAGGCCGCCGCGGTGGCGGCTGTCGGCGACACCGAACGAGAGATCCTGACGGCGGCCGTCGCGTGGCACGCGGATCTGATCGTCACCGGCTCGCGAGGTCTGGGAGCGATCAGGCGTCATCTCCAGGGGAGCGTCTCGCACGACCTCCTGCTACACAGCCGTTCGTCGCTGCTGGTCGTGAGGGGAGTCGTGCCGGCGCCGATCAGGAGCGCAACTGCCGCGCCGAGCGCCGCGCCCGCCTAGCGCTATCGTTCGGCGGCCGCCCCCGCGACCGCCGCCGCAAGCGCCTCCGCCGACAGCGGTCCGGCATAGCGCTCGCCGTTGATGAAGATCGTTGGCGTGCCGGTCAGGCGCAATGACTCGGCGCTTCCGACGTCCTCGGCGATGACCGATGCCACCGCGTCGGAGGCCGCAGCCGATCGCCACGCGGCTACGTCGAGGCCGACATCGTCGGCGACGGCGGCGAAGAACTCCGTTGCCTCCGGGACGGATAGTGGCGCCCACTCGGGCTGCCGCGCGAAGAGGACGTCGTGAAACTCCCAGAACCGACCCTGGAGCGCGGCGGCGTGGGCGGCCGCGGCGGCCGCATCGGCGTTGGAATGGATCTGCCGGAGCGGAAAGTAGCGATAGACGACCGTGGCGGGTCCATCCCGAGCCAGCTCGGAGAGAATCGGTGCGGTGGCGGCGCAGGCCGGACACTGGAAGTCGCTGTACACCACGACTTCGACGGGACCGTTGCCCAGGCGAGGCCTCTCCGCCGACCCAGTGTCCGCTTGGCCGGCAGGACCGGCAACCAGAGGCGGCGCGACCAGCAGCGCGATGACGCAGACACCGAGCACGGCCGCGGTGCGAAGCGCGAATGTCGTGACGCCCCGGTCACGACGGTCTGCCTCCTCGACGGCGCGGCGGCGGGCTCGAGCCGAACGTGGCACTGGCTCATTGGAGGAGCGGCGAGAGTGGCGCCAGACGCCGACGGCGCCGATGCCGAGGATGACGCTGGCGACCGCGCTGACGAGGCACCAGCTGCAGACAGCGCCGATGACGAACAGCTCGATGGCAGTCAGCACGGCCATGACGCCGACGCCTATGGACGCCCATCCCACCATCACCAACGGAAGCGGAACTCCGAGCAGCCGCCGTGTTGGAGGGGCGAGCGCGAGTGCGGCCGCGACGAGGTAGAAGGCGAGGCCGAACATCGGCATGGGGATGCCCATCGGGTAGGCCAGTTCGCTGGCGCGTACCAGGTCGCATCCCGATCCGGTGAGGCAGATCCCGCTGCCGAAGACGTAGTCAATCAGCAGGTAGGCCGATGCGGCCGCGCCGAGCAGCGCCCCTGCGATGGCCAGCCGTGGCGGTTCGAGCTTCATGAGGCTCCTTCTCGTGCGACCGGGTGCGGATCGACCGGCGTCACCGCCGGTCGATCCGCCACGGGAGGGTGCTCAAATGGCGCTCGTGCGCCTCGCGACCCGCGTTCGACTCATACGGTATGGAGGCGAGGAGGCGGTTCGACGTGCCATGCGCACTGTTCCGGCAGGCCGGATGACCCGGACCGGCGGGACGTTCGGCCCTGCCCTCCACGCCGACCGCTGGCTGGAATGGACCGGACGCATGAGGGCGCCAGACTGTGTCCCTCGAACCAGCACACCACGGGAGCAACGATGCAGCGCGCCTTTGTCTATTTCGCCGCGGTCACTGGCATGGCGACCGTGTTCGTCGCCACGCTGATCGTCGCCGGGCTGGTGTTCGGGCTCGGCCCGAGTGCGGATCCCGGTTCGTCCGAACCACCAACCGGCAGCGCACCGGCGGCGGGCCCGCTGGGCGAGATCACGATCACCGCGTTCGACCTCGGGTTCGAACCGGCCACGGTCACGGTCCCCGAGCCGGGTATCTATGCCGTGAACTTCATCAACGATGGCGGCACGTTCCACGACGTCACCTTCGCCGATGGCACGGTCATCGGCGCCGAGGGCCACGCCGCCGCCACGGGCGAAGTCACGATTGGCGTCGACGGCATGACGTTCATCTGCTCGGTCCCCGGTCACTCCGACGCGGGTATGACGGGCGACGTCGTGGTGGCGACCGCCGATGCATCGGCCGCACCCTCGCACGGCGACCATGAGCGCACGGCCGAGGAGATGCGCGACATCGACGCCGAGGTCACGGGCCAGTTCCCGGCCGAGACCGAGGGACGGGGCAACGTCATCCTGGAGCCGGAGGTACAGGCTGACGGGACGCTTCAGTGGGAGCTGACCGCATCGGTCATCCAATGGGAGACGGAGCCGGGCACGGTCGTCGAGGCGTATGCCTACAACGGCATGGTGCCGGGACCGCAGCTGCGGGCCCAGGTCGGCGACCGCATCCGGATCATTCTCCACAACGAGCTGCCGGAGCCGACGACGATTCACTCGCACGGCCTGCTCGTGCCGCCGGAGATGGACGGGGTGCCGGTGATCAGCCAGCCGGCGGTCATGCCGGGCGAGACGTTCACCTACGAGTACACGCTGCGCAACGCGGGCAGTCACATGTACCACAGCCACTTCATGGCCGAGACGCAGGTGCCGATGGGCCTGCTCGGCGCCTTCGTGGTGACCGATCCCGAGGCCGATGAGCCCGAGGTCGCCCAGGACATCGCGATGATCCTGAATGACGGGCCGCTCGGCTTCACGATCAACGGCAAGGGCTTCCCTGCCACCGAGCCGATCGTGGCCCGGCAGGGCGACATGATCCGGATCCGCTACATGAACGAGGGGCTCCAGATCCACCCGATGCACCTGCACGGGATTCCGCAGATGGTGATCGCCAAGGACGGCTACGCGTTGCCGCAGCCACACTTCGAGGACACCGTCCTCGTGGCGCCCGGCGAGCGGGTGGACGTGCTCGTCGACGCCTCCGAGATCGGCACCTGGGCGTTCCACTGCCACGTCCTTACCCACGCCGAGAGCCCGGACGGGATGTTCGGCATGGTGACCGCGTTGATTGTGGAGCCATGACGATGATGGTCGAGCCCGGCATGGTCCGACTGGCGGCCACGCTGCCAGTCACCTGTGACCTTGATGCGATCGCGGCCGTGCTCGACCGGGGACCAGACGGCTGGGAGCAGCTCGCGGATGCGTCCGGGCTCCGACGGTTCGCCGTCGATCTCCGCCTGCGGATCGGTGGTGGGACCGCGGGCATCACGACCTTTCACAAGGCGGCGTACGTCGACGTCGGGAGTCGCCGCCTCGCCGCAGATGGGTTCGTTCAGGAGATTGGATGGCGCGCCGCCACCGCCGCGCCGCTGTTCCCCGTCTTCTCCGGAGACCTCCGCGTCGAGCACCAGTCGATGTCGATCAGCGGGCTCTATGCCCCGCCCGGAGGCGTGGTCGGCCTGATCGCCGATCGGGCCCTCCTCCACGTGGCAGCAACGGGGACGGCGCGCTGGTTGCTCCAGGAGATTCACCGCGCCGGCATGGTTGGGACGGCGTAGCGACGCCTATGCGGGTGGCTCGCCGAGGTGGTGGCGCGCGACGAACGCGGCGGCCTGCGTCCGGCGCTGGAGGTTCAGCTTCGAGAGGATGCTACTGACGTAGTTCTTCACGGTCTTGTCGGACAGGAACACGTCGGCTGCGATCTCCTTGTTCGTCTTGCCCTCCGCAACGAGCAGCAGGATCTTCCGCTCCTGCGCGGTCAGGTCGGCCAGCTCGTCGGCGGCCCCACCGCTGGCTGCGATACGGACCCGCTGCAACACCTTCTCGGTCACAGCAGGATCAAGGAGCGACTCGCCGCGCGCCACCGCCTCGAGCGCCGTGACGAGGTCGCGCCCGCGGATCTGCTTGAGCAGGTAGCCGGACGCGCCGGCGATGATCGCCGAGAGGACGGCCTCCTCGTCCGGGTAGCTGGTCAGCATGACGACGCGGGTCGCCGGGCGTGCGGCGCGGATGTCCCGACAGGCCTCGATGCCCGATCCGTCGGGAAGGCGCACGTCCATGATCACCAGGTCGGGCTCGAAGCGAGCCGATGCGCTCACCGCCTCGGCGACGGTGCCGGCCTGCGCCACGACTTCGAACCCCTCGCGCCGGTCGATGAGCGACACCAGGCCCTGGCGGACGACCTCGTGGTCGTCGACGACGAGGATCCGAAGCGTGCTGCGCGCGGACGAATCGGTCATAGCGAGCTGGCCTCCGTTGGCCCGGATCGGGTCCGGATCCCGACGATGATACTGGTGCCGCCGCCGGGTGCGCTTGTCACGTCGAACGTGCCACCCAGCGCCTCCGCGCGGGCGCGCATGTTCGCCAATCCGTGATGGCCGCGTTCGGCAGCGGCGCCGGCATCGAACCCGCGCCCGTCATCGCGGATCTCGAGGCGGAGGCGCCCATTCTCGAGCGCGAGGGAGAGGTGGCAGCTCCCCGCTCCGGCATGGCGCGCGGTGTTGCTGAGCGCCTCGCGGGTGATGGCCAGCAGCTCGGCCACGGTCTCGAGCGGCACCGCGAGGTACCCGGCCGGATCCGCCGGAATGGCGACCGTCACCTCGACGCCGCCGTTGCGGCGCAGCTCGGTTGCCAGGTGCTGCAAGCCCTCGGCGAGGTCTCCGGACTCGAGGAGCACCGGGGTCAGGCCGAAGATGAAGTTGCGCACGTCGCGGATCACCGCGTGCAGCGCGTCGATCGCCTCGTCCACGCGACGCCGAGCCTCGGCGGGATCCTCGGCCACCAGGTCGGGGACGTCGTCCAGCGCGAGGGTCTGGGCGTAAATCGCCTGGATCACGCTGTCGTGGAGGTCACGGCTGATCCGGTCACGCTCGTCGACGATCGCCAGCCGGCGGACCTGGTCGTGCAACCGGGCGTTCTCGATGGCAATGCCGGCATGGAGCGCGAACATCTCCACCAGTGCCTGGTCCGTCTCGGTGAACTCGGCCGCGCCCCGCTTGTTCGTGAGGTACAGGCGGCCGACCGGTATGCCCTGGTTCGTGATCGGCATGCCCAGGAAGGACGTCATCGGCGGATGGTTGGGCGGGAATCCGTAGCTCTGCGGATGGGCGCCGATCTCCGGGATTCGGTACGTCCGGTTCTCCCGGATGATGAGGCCGAGCAGGCCTCGCCCACGCGGAAGGTCGCCGATCGCCGCCCGCGCCTCGTCGCTGATGCCGCTGGTGATGAAGCGCTCGATCGCGCCGGTGCTGTCCACGATGCCGAGCGCCGCGTACTCGGCCTCCACCAGCTCACGGACCCGGTCCACGATCAGCTGGAGGACCCGGTCGAGCTCCAAGACGCCGCTGATGCTTCGCACGGCCTGGTCGAGTGCCTGGAGGACCGGTGGGAGCGCGACCGCGTCGCCGCGGGCGCCGGCCCCCGGAGGGGATGCCATGCGGCAGAGGCTAGCGCGTGACGTCGCTGAGGGACACCGCACCCAGCGCGTTGAACAGCGCTTCCTGCGCCTCGAAGAAGGCAGCGTGCACGTCGCAGGCACCATCGCGGCGGCACGGACCGCCTCGCAGCACGCAGGTTCGTCGCCGGCCGTCTCCCTCTACCGCCTCGACAATCGCCAGCAGGCTGATGTCGGTCGCAGAGCGTCCTAGCCGGTAGCCGCCATGCCTTCCGCGCCGGTTCGCGACGAGCCCGGCGCGCACGAGATCGCCCATCACCTGCGGCACGTAGCTCGGCGGGATGGCGGTCTCGGCCGCCAGTGCCGCGCCGGTCACCAGCAGCTCGCTCTCTCGCGCTAGGGCAAGCATGGCCCGCACCGCGTAGTCACCGCGACGAGTGAGCTCGAGACGCACTGCCGTCCCTCCTTGAGTCCGTCCGAATGGCCCCTCCCCCGACGGGACGGTTGGCACATCACGACGATCGGAAATCCTTAGAACCTTACTACAGATTTGCGAATACCTGATAAGGAGATCCGATGCAACGCGCGCTCTGGTACACCAGCCTGGCAACGGGCGGTGTCGCCGCGTTCCTCAGCTCGGTGGTCGTGGTCTCGATCCTCGTGAACGGGACCTTGATCGGAGCGGGCGCTCAACCCGACCCTGCCGCAACCGAGACGACGAGCCACCACCAGGAGGACCCGGCAGCGGCGCCGGTTGAGGCGAACCCCGAGGCGCCCGAGTTCGTGCTCCGGGATCCGACGGCACCGGCGCGCTCCGATGGGGAGGTCCACGAGATCGAGCTCGTGATGGCCGAGAAGGCCATGACCGTGGCTGAGGGCTTCGAACAGCTCGTGTGGACGTTCGGCGACGAAGTGCCTGGCCCGGTCCTGCGCGTGAAGGTCGGCGATCTGATTCGCGTTCGGCTCGTCAACCCCGAGACGAACACGATGCCGCACTCGATCGACTTCCATGCCAGCCTGGTCGCCTGGAACGACGAGATGCGCTCGATCAATCCGGGTGAGGAGCTGGTCTACGAGTTCGAGGCCAAGTACGCCGGGGTCTACATGTACCACTGCGGCACGAGTCCGGCGCTCATGCACATCGCCAACGGCATGTTCGGCATGATCATCGTCGAGCCCGCAGAGGGCCTGCCGGAGGTCGACCATGAGTTCGCGCTCGTGCAGAGCGAGTGGTACCTCGGTGAGCAGGGCGCCACGATCGACCTCACCAAGGCCTCGGCCGGTGCGCCGGCTCCGGACTTCGTGGTCTTCAACGGCGTTGCCAACCAGTACGCCGACCACCCGATCGAAGTTCCGGTCGGCGAGACAGTGCGGGTCTTCGTCCTCAACGCCGGGCCGAGCGTGGACTCCAGCTTCCACGTGGTCGGCACGATCTTCCACGAGGTGATCAAGGAAGGTGTGCACCTGCAGGAGGGCAACGAGGGCAACTGGGGAGCGCAGGCCGTCGACCTGTCGCCGGCCCAGGGCGCGATCATCGAGATGCGGTTCGACGAGGACGGCCTCTACCCGATCGTGACCCACGCCTTCAACTTCGTTGGCAAGGGCGCCCTCGGCCTCTTCCAGGCAGGGGATGGCGGCGAGCCGATGGAGGGCGGCCATTGATCCGCCTGCGGGCATTGACCATCCGTCGATACTGAGGGCGGCGCGCTCGGAAAACGGAGGTTGGGTCGCTCTCAGCGACCACGCGAGCGTCGCCGCTGGAGGGAGTTGCGCGTGAGCGTGCGCAGGCCGCGCATCGCTGTCCTCGACGAAGACGAGGAGTTCGCGGAGCTCATGCAGGTCCTCCTGGAGGAAGAGGGCCTGGCCTCGGTCTGCCCGGAAATGCCCGACGGCGACATCATCGCGACCATCGCCGGGTGTCACGCGGATGCCGCCATCATCGGCCTTCGTCCTCCGGAGGGCGGTGTGGAGCTCATCGAGCGCATCAGGTCCCATCCGGAGCTGCGACACCTGCCCATCCTGATCTGCTCGGCCGACATCCAGCTCCTGCGCGAGCAGGCCGGTGCGCTGGCCGCAATCGAGAACGTCGCGGCGCTCGAGAAACCGTTCCGCATCGACGCCCTGGCCGGCACGCTCGAACGGCTGCTGGCGGGAACCCTCCGGCCCCCGTCGCTGGGATCCTCGCCGGACCCCGCCGCCGTCGCAGAGCTGGAGTCGCAGTTGAAGCGGCTCGGTACCGCGCTGCGTTGGCCCGTCCTCGACGCCTGGGTGCCGGACGGTCGCCCGGGTATGCTCCGTTGTGCGGCCGCATGGGCCGCATCGGAGAGGCTGAACGCCTTCGCCCAGGTCAGCCGGCGCACGCTGCTGCCGTTCGGCGGCGGGCTGCCGGGCCGGATCTGGGTCAGCGGCCGTGCTGCCTGGATCGAGGACCTCTCCGGCGACCTGAACTTCCCGCGCCTGCCGACCGCCCGTCATACGGGTCTCGTGTCCGCGGCGGCGGTGCCGGTGCACGACGACGGCGAGATCGTGGGCGTGATTGCCGGCTACGACCAACGACTGCGCAGCGCGGATGCCAGCGAGCTCGATCGCCTTCAGGCCGCGGTCGCCGACGCCGGACAGGTCATGCGGGCAGTCGCGGGTTAGCGATGTAGCCGGGCCGGAACCAGAAGGGACCGATGCGCCGCCTCGAGGGCGGCGCATCGGTAGCGCGGTGCGGCCAATCCGTCTACGCGGGCATCGGCGCCGCTTCCGGCTGATCAGGCTGCGGCGGATAGCGGAGCAGATCGCCCGACAGCAGCCATCGGCGCACCCACGGCGAGGCCGACTCCGCGATGCTCCGATCAAGCCCATAGAAGTTGCCGGAACCGATGTAGCCTAGGAAGGCGGTCACGACCGCGTACGTCAGGTGCTGGTTCACGATCCCGAACTGGAAGTCCCAGGCGGCGAAGAAGAAGAACAGCATCATCAACGTGCCCATCGCAGAGCTGAAACGGGTGAGCAACCCGAGGATCAAGCCGATCCCGATTCCGAGCTGTCCCCAGGGCACAAGGACGTTCACGATCGACATGGCGGTCTCGTTACCCGCGAGCCCAACCCAGAAGTCGTGGGTCGGGTTATAGATTGCGCCTTCGACCGGTTCCGTCACGAACGGCCAGCCCAGCGATCCGGCGGTCCCGAACTGGAGGAATCCCGAGGCGTCGAAGGGCTCAGGCCCGAGAAGTTTCTCCAGGCCCGCCCATAAGAAGATGATCCCCACGACGACGCGAAGGACCGCGACGCCGATCTGATGCGACCGTTCGACGACGTACATGACCAGATCCTCGTGCTCCGTGCCCTCCCCGACGGATCGGGGCATGCCCTCAGCCTACGCCTGTCCGGCCTGTTTGTAGGGTCCTACCGGCCCATCCCCGGCAGGCCGAGCGGCACGAAGATCGAGCGGTATCAGCCGTCGGTGACAACGACCACGCCGGTCATATCGTTGGGATGGAACGAGCAGTCATAGCGGTGCTCGCCGGAACCGGTGAAGGTGAAGCTGACCGACTCGCCAGGCGGGAGCGCCAGAATCTCGCCACCATCGTCGAGCAGACGGACGTTGTGGGTGAAGTTGTCGTTGTTCGTCCACGTCACGGTCGTGCCATCGGGGACGGTGATGGCCGCCGGATCGAAGCGGTAGGACGGTGGCAGGTTGACCTCGCTGGTGGCCACCGGCGAGGCGTCGGCCCCGTCCCCACCGGCACATGCGGCGAGGACGGCACCGAGCGCGAAGGCGAGCACGGAGGAGCGCACCCGCTTCGGCGTCAACGGGGCTCCGGGCGGAGTGCCGCGAAGCCGCGCTGCGAGACGCCGACGAAGATCAGCGTGAATGCGGCGAGATTGAGGACCTCGCTGATCGTGTGCGCGAACAGGAACACGGTCCAGTCAAGGTGGTACGTCATGTAGCTGATCTCACCGAGGGCGAACAGTGTGAAGCCCCAGCCGAGCAGGGGCGCATCGGCTCCGAAGCTGCGCCAGGCGAAGTACGCGCCGATCGCGAACGCCGTCAGATGGATGAGCAGGAACACCGGGGCAGGGATGGCGTTGATGAAGTCACCGATGGGCATGTCCTGGGCCTCCTTGGCTGTGGGGTCGATGGGCGCGTTGCCGTCGGAGGCCGTCGACGACCACGCCGACGAGCACGAGCGCCATGGCCACGATCCCGGCGATGTGAGCGAGGTGCTCTTCGGGCCGGAAGCTTTCGTGGTGGTGGGCTGCCGGCGCGAGATGGACGACCACGTCGACCGCGAACGAGATCACCCCGAGGGCAATTCCCAGATGGACCAGGCGCGGCATGCGTCCGACGTCGCGGAGAACGTTGCGGATGGTCTCTAACACCAGCATGTACTAGAGATACATCCGGGCAGCGGCGAGTGTCAAGTCTTTCACGAGTGAATCCGCGTGTTAGACTCCGCGGGCAATGCCCGAGCGCAACGTCGACGACATCGCCTCTGTCTCGCTGCTCAACGAGCCGGTCCGTCGCGCGCTCTATGACTGGGCGATCGCCCAGGGTCGTCCGGTGGGTCGGGAAGAGGCGGCGGCGGCGCTGGGCATCACGCGGGCCCTGGCCACCTTCCACCTCGACCGCCTTGCCGATGGGGGCCTGCTCGAGTCAGCGTACCGGCGGCTGAACGAGCGGCGCGGACCCGGCGCCGGGCGGCCCGCGCGCATCTACTGGCGGGCCGATCGGGAGATCGGCGTCACCCTCCCCGAGCGCCGCTACCGGCTGGCTGCCGATGTCCTGGCCAGGGCGATCGAGGCCGTCCCGGCGGCCCGCGCCGCGACCAGCCGGGCTGCGCGGGCACTCGGGCGCGAGATCGGGACGCGCGCACGCCACGGCCGACGCGTCTCTCCGGGGCGCGTCCTGCGCGAAGCGCTCGAGTCGCAGGGGTACGAACCGGCTGCGCCCGACGCCGACGGCGTGGTCCGGCTCCGCAACTGCCCCTTCGATGCGCTCGTCGATGAGCATCGGCCGGTCGTGTGCGGCATGAACCTCGCGCTGGCGGAGGGAATGAGCGAGGCGATCGGCGAGCGACTTCCGTTCCGGCCGGTCCTCGACCCCCAGCCCGGGTTCTGCTGCGTAACGTTCGTCCCGCAAACCTGACGCGCAACGGCGCCGCGTGACGTTCGCCCGCCGGAACTCGGGACCGTTGGACCCCCGAATCGGGCCGTGTGTCACATGCCATGGAACCGCATTCGGCGGATCGTGTTGATGACAGGTAATTCATCAGACGTCGCGAACGGTTTCGCGGGAGGTATCGATCATGACCAAGCGACTACGCGGGCTCGGCATCGTCCTCGGTGTCATTGGCCTCGCATTCATCGTGGCGGGGGGCTACGCGTTCTGGAAGGTGCAGGAGGGAACGACGTCCCTGAACGCCTTCAGTGCCGCACAGGGAGTCGAGCTCACCTACAACGAGGAGGGGCAACTCATCGACCGCGGCGAGACGGCCGGGGCCGATTCGATCATGGCCCTCCTGACCGACGACTGGGGCTACCCGGTCGCCCAGGCGGAGCTGGACCCGAATGATCCGCTCGTGAACACCGCGAGCGAGTACATGTACCAGATGGCCACGGTGGCCTACCACACGCTCCACGGCACCCAGACGATCGTGCTCGAGGAGGACTTCACCGCCGCCGATGGCACGGTGTACACCGCGGGGACCCCGTACGAGATCGACGTCGATGGACGGTACTGGGCCCAGTTCGACCGGGAGAACCCGATCGACGCAGCGGTGCGGGCGCAGGCCTGGACCGGCGTGGCGCACGCGCTCATCGGCGAGCTCGGCGTTGGTACGGTGACCGCGCAGGCTCTCCAGCTCGGGCTGGCACTGGCCGGGCTGTTCGCCGGGCTCGGCGCGACGCTCGTCATCACGGGCGGAGGCCTCGTGTGGGCAGTTCGTCCGGAGGAGGCTCCAGTTCCGGTCCTCAAGCCGGCCGGGGTAGCCGCCTGAGTCGCACACCCTGACCCTGCGAGGGACCCGGCCACTCGGCCGGGTCCTTCGTCATGTCACGGACTAGCAGGGCGCCGATCCGACATTCATGACCGGCTACTGGCAGGATCTCGGCGGAGGATGGGGCCGATAGACTGGACGTTCCTCGTGACCGCTCGACGCACTGCACATCCCCTCGCCGCCTTCAGCGAGCCGACCCGCACCTGGTTCGGTGAGGCGTTCGCCGAGCCGACCCGCGCCCAGGAGCTCGGCTGGGTAGCGATCAGCCAGGGCCAGCACGCCCTGATCCACGCCCCGACGGGCTCCGGAAAGACGCTTGCCGCCTTCCTGTGGACCATCGACCGGCTCATCACCGAGCCGCGACCCGCCAGGGCAGGGGTCCGCGTCCTCTACGTCAGCCCGCTCAAGGCGCTCGCGTACGACGTCGAGCGCAACCTGCGGGCACCGCTGGCCGGCATCCGCCGCACGGCCGAGCGGCTCGGCGTGGAGGTGCCGGATGTCACGGTCGCCTCGCGGACCGGCGACACCCCAGCGGACGCGCGGCGCCAGCTCGCCAGGACGCCACCGGACATCCTCGTCACGACGCCGGAGTCGCTGTACCTGCTGCTGACCAGCCAGGCGCGCGAGATCCTGCGCGGCGTCGAGCACGTCATCGTCGACGAGGTGCACGCCATCGCCGCCACGAAGCGCGGTGCCCACCTCGCGCTGAGCCTCGAGCGGCTGAGCCACCTCGCCGATGCCGACCCGCAGCGCATCGGCCTGTCGGCAACGCAGCGCCCGCTCTCGGCGATCGCCGGCTTCCTGGGCGGCGCCGGCCGCGAGGTCGAGATCGTCGACGCCGGAGCCCGCAAGGAGCTCGACCTCGAGGTCATCGTGCCGGTCGACGACATGGCGCACATGGGCGACGTGATGGAGATCGACGAGGCGCCCGGCGGTCCGGCGGCAGGCCCGGAGGCGCGTCACTCGATCTGGCCCAGCATCCATCCGCGGCTGCTCGAGCTGGTGCGGGCGCATCGGTCCACGCTGATCTTCGTGAACTCGCGGCGGCTGGCCGAACGGCTGGCGCAGCGCCTGAACGAGCTGGCGGGCGAGGAGCTCGTCCGCGCGCACCACGGCAGCATCGCCCGCGAGCAGCGGCTCGAGATCGAGGAGCAGCTCAAGCAGGGCAGGCTGCCGGCCCTGGTGGCCACCAGCTCGCTCGAGCTCGGGATCGACATGGGGGCCATCGACCTCGTCGTCCAGATCGAGGCGCCGCCATCGGTCGCCTCGGGCATGCAGCGCATCGGTCGGGCGGGCCACTCCGTGGGCGAGCGGAGCATCGGCAGGATCTTTCCGAAGTACCGCGGGGACCTCGTCGAGGCGGCGGTGGTGGTCGAGCGCATGCTGGCCGGCCAGATCGAGGAGACGCGGATCCCGCGCAACCCGCTCGACGTCCTGGCACAGCAGCTGGTCGCGATCTGCGCCCACGACCGATGGACCGTCGACGACCTGCATCGGCTCGTGACCCGCGCCGACAACTTCCGCGAGCTGTCGCGGGAGCAGCTGGAGGGCGTGCTCGACATGCTGTCCGGCCGCTACCCGTCCGACGAGTTCGCGGACCTCAAGCCCAGGCTCGTCTGGGACCGCCAGACCGACGTCGTCGTCTCGCGCAACGATGCGCGCGTGGTCGCGATCACCAGCGGCGGCACGATCCCGGACCGCGGGCTGTACGGCGTCTTCCTGCCCGGCGACGACGCGGGCCGCGGAGGCCGTCGGGTGGGCGAGCTCGACGAGGAGATGGTGTACGAGTCCCGTGTGGGGGAGACGTTCCTCCTCGGCGCCAGCACGTGGCGGATCGAGGAGATCCGCCCGGACCGGGTGATCGTGACGCCGGCACCGGGGGAGCCGGGCAAGATGCCGTTCTGGCACGGCGACGCGGTTGGCCGGCCGATCGAGCTGGGCCGAGCCATCGGCGCCTTCCTGCGCGAGCTGGAGCCGATGAGTCCGTCGGCTGCGGAGGCGCGAGTCCGCGAGGACCATGCGCTCGACGAGCTCGCCGCGCGCAACCTCGTCGCCTATCTCGGCGAGCAGCGCCTGGTCACCGGAGCGCTGCCCACCGACCGGACGATCGTCGTCGAGCGGTTCCGGGACGAGCTCGGCGACTGGCGGGTGGCGGTCCTCACGCCATTCGGTGGCCGCGTCCACGCCCCGTGGTCGATGGCGATCGAGTCGCGGCTGCGCGAGCACCACGGCGTCGACGTGCAGTCGATGTGGTCCGACGACGGCATCGCGGTCCGGCTGCCGGAGGGCGTGGAGAGCGACGGCGCCACGATCGAGTCCGCGCTCCTGCTCGAGCCCGAGGAGATCGAGAACCTGCTGATGGCCGAGCTGGGCGGGTCGGCGCTGTTCTCGGCGCGCTTCCGCGAGAACGCCGCCCGCGCGCTGCTCCTGCCCCGGCGCCGGCCCGGCCAGCGCACGCCGCTGTGGATGCAGCGCCAGAAGTCGGCCGATCTCCTCGCGGTCGCCAGCCAGTACGGCTCGTTCCCGATCGTCCTCGAGACCTATCGCGAGATCCTGCGCGACGTCTTCGACATGCCGGCGCTGGTCGAGCTGCTCGGCGACATCCGCGCGCGGCGCATCCGGGTCGTGTCGGTGGAGTCGCGCTCGGCGTCGCCGTTCGCCAGCTCGCTGATGTTCGACTACCTCGGCTCGTTCATGTACGAGGGCGACGCGCCGCTCGCCGAGCGCCGGGCGCAGGCGCTGGCGCTCGACCGCGACCTGCTGGCCGAGCTGCTCGGCTCCGAGGAGCTGCGCGAGCTGCTCGACCCCGAGGCGGTTGGCGACCTCGAGCTGGAGCTCCAGGCGCTCGTCGGCGGTCGCCGCGCGCGAACGGTCGACGGGGTCGCGGACCTGCTGCGGCGCATCGGCGACCTGCGCAGCGACGAGGTCGAGGCGCGCTGCGCTGACGGTCTGCGCGGAGCCGATGCGCTCGACGAGCTCGAGCGCGCCCGACGCGCGGTCCGCATTCGGGTCGCCGGCGAGGAGCGCTGGGTCGCGATCGAGGACGTGGCGCCGCTACCGCGATGCCGTTGGCGCCTCACCACCGGCCGGCGTCGCCGAGACGTGGCTGGTTGCCACCGACGCGCCGCTCGACGCGCTCCTGCTTCGGTGGGCCGCGGACCCACGCTCCCTTCGTCGCCGACGCGCCGTCGGCGCGCTGGGGCCTGGCGCCGAGCGTGGTCGAGGCGCGACTCCGGGCGCTCGCGGCGGCCGGCCAGCTGCTGGAGGGCGCATTCCGCCCCGGCGGGGCGGCCCACGAGTTCACCGACCCCGACGTCCTGCGGCAGCTCCGCCGGCGGTCGCTGGCGCGCCTGCGGCGCGAGGTGGAGCCGGTCGAGCCGGACGCCCTCGCCCGCTTCCTGCCCGCGTGGCAGGGCGTGGGATCGCCGACCGGCGGCCTCGGGCGCCTGGTGGAGGTCGTCAGCCAGCTCGAGGGCGTGCCGATCCCGGCTTCGGTCCTCGAGCGCGACGTGCTGCCGGCCCGGGTCGCCGGCTACACGCCGCGCCTGCTCGACGAGCTCGGTGCGGCGGGCGAGGTGGTCTGGATCGGGCGCGGAACGCTCGGCCGCGACGACGGACGGATCGCGCTCTATCGCCGCGACCGGGTCGAGCTGCTGGCGACCGCCGGCGCGTCCGGCGAGCGGCCCTCGGAGCCGGTGCACGAGGCGATCCGCCAGCACCTGCAGCGGCGTGGCGCGTCGTTCTACCCGCAGCTGCGGGCTGCGATTCCGGACGCCCGCACCGACGACGAGCTGCTCGACGCGCTGTGGGACCTCGTCTGGGCGGGCGAGGTCACGAACGACACGTTCGCCGCGCTGCGCGCCCTGTCACTGCCGCGCTCGCGATCGAAGGCGACGCCGCGCCCCGGCAGGCTCATGGCCCTCGGGCCGCCGCGGGCCGCGGGGCGCTGGTCGGTGGTGGCCGATCTCGTGGGCGAGGAGCGCAGCCCGACCGAGCGCGGGCACGCGCTGGCCGTCTCCCTTCTCGAGCGGCACGGCGTCGTGACCCGAGAGGCGGTCGCCGCGGAGGGCATCGCCGGCGGCTACGCGTCGGTGTACCCGGTCCTCCGAGCCATGGAGGAGTCCGGCCGCGCACGGCGCGGTTACTTCGTGGCCGGCCTGGGAGCCGCCCAGTTCGCTCTGCCCGGTGCGGTCGATCGGCTGCGGGCGGTCCGGGACGACGACCAGCCGGCGGCGCGCCTGCTGGCCGCCACGGACCCGGCGCAGCCGTACGGTGCCGCGCTGCCGTGGCCGCGCGGCGAGGGAGACGAGCGGCTCCCGCTCCAGCGCGCGGCCGGCGCGTACGTCGCCCTCGTGGACGGCGCCGCGGCGCTCTACCTCGAGCGCGGGGGCCGCAGCCTGGTCACCCTGCCCGCAGCCAGCGACCCTGACGTGCGCGAACGGGCGGTTGCCGCACTCGTGACCCTCGTCGGCCCCGGTGGATCGCATCGCGAGCTGCGCATCGAGCGCGTCGACCGTGGCCCGGTGGCGGAGTCGGTGCTGGCCGATGGGCTCGTGGGGGCCGGATTCCGCCCGAGCTACCGCGGGTACCTGCTCCGCCGCGCGTAGCGCCGCTCAGGGACCGTCGACGGCGGTAGCCGATTCGACCACCATCTGGCCCCGGCAGAAGAGGACCCACTCCTCGGGGGCCAAGTCTTGTTCCTCGAGCGCCCCTGCCGCATCGTCGCAGTCCTGCGCCGCGGGGTCGTCCAGATGGACCTGAAGCTCGACCCAGGTCCCGCGCTCCGGCATCGTCACGCCGCTGGCCGGGTCGATCGAGACCTGGATCCCGATGCCGCCCAGATTCTCCTCGCCCTCCTCGACCGTGACTACGTTCGTATTCGTGTCCTGGCACACCAGCCACCCGCTGGGCTCGTCCTGGGCGGGGCACGACCCGCCGACGCCTGCATCGTCGGGCAGCACCGGCCAGAACGCGCGGTACGTGAACGGATCCGAGCCGAAGCAGGCCAACCGCTGGAGGTTCGAGCGGCCGATGATGAGTCCCTCGGCCGTCAGCGGCTCGGGTGGGCAGTCGGGTTCCATCGGCGTCAGCCAGGGCTCGCCGGACTCGCTCGCCGATGCGGCCCAGCCGAACCAGACCGGGCAGGTGTACGGATCGGTCTCCAGTGGCCCGGCGCACCCGGTGTTCGGCGGAAGGCCGAGGCCCGAGACGAGGTACCACTGGTAGCCATCGGCTTCGGACGGGCCCGCCACCACGAAGCTCGCCGACCCCAGGGCGAGGCTCCCCATGCGCTCGCCAGCCAGGCCCGGCTCGGCCCGCATCGCGACGCCATCGGCGCTCGTCTCGACGATGGAGTCGATCGTCAGCGCCGAGGCGGATGACGATGGCGCGGCGCTGGCCGGCGCGGAGCTGCCCGCGGAGGCTCCTGCCGAGGCGGACGCGCTCGACGATGGTGCGGCCGACGTCGATGTTGTTGGGGTGGACGAACCGGTCGGATCCCCGTCGTCCCCGCCGAAGATCAGCGCGAGCAGGATGATCCCGAGCACTCCGAGCAGGACGGCCCCCAGGATCGTGACCCACGGCGTCTCACGGCGTGGCGGGTTGACGGGCGGTTGTGGCCGCAGCGGGGGATACGGATCTTGGCTCACGCAGCTTCCCCCTCCGGTGGGATCCGCCGGGCACGGAAACGTCCCGAAGGAACCACGAGACCCCTTGATGCAATCTCCGGGTCCACGGACTCCTCCGGGACGCGTTCCACGATAGGGCCGCGGTGACGGCGCGCCAACCCCTCTTGTCCACGACTTTCCATCGTCGCCCTCGGGTTATCCACCAGTTTTCCACATGGGGTCATCCGCCGGCGAGCTGGATGAGGACCTCGGGCACCCACAGGACGGTGCGGCCGGTGAAGCTGAGGTAGGTCACGGCCACCAGGAGCATGGCGAAGCCGGCAAGCACCAGGCGGTCGATCGGTCGAACCTCAGGACGCGCAGCCAGGTCCGCCGCTGAGTGCCGAACCCGCGGAGGTCCATGGCGTCGATCGTGTCCTCGGCTCCGACGATCGCGTTCATGGTGACCGGCGTGAGCAGCGGAACCGTCCGCGTCAGCTTCCCGGTCAGACCGCGGCCGCGCTTCTCCCACTCATAGCCGCGAAGTCGCTGGGCGTCGATCGTGGTCTGCATGTCGGCGCTGAGCGACGGGATGAAGCGGAACGTGAGCTCCATGCCGTAGGCGAACTTGTACGGCACACCCAATCGGGCGAAGGCCGGGCCGATGTCGCCGGGCGCGATGGCATATGCGATCGGCAGACCAACGGCGGCCATCGATCCGAAGCGGAGGAACTGGGCGAGCGCGTACGTGACCGACTCGGCGCTGATCGGCGTGCCGAACAGCGGCAAGTAGAAGAGGACATGGAGCTCGTCCTCCGTGTACCCGCGCAGCTCGCCCCCGGTGATCAGGGTGTTCGTGACGACGACGAAGGTGATGAAGAAGCCGATGTACGCCCACTGCACGCGGACCGCCGCGAATGGGATGGCCGCGGATCGGTAGTAGACCGCCGCGATCACCGCAAGCAGTGCGAGCACGCGAAGGTCCCACACCTGGACGACGGTGAAGACGAACAGCGCGAGGCTGACGAGCAGCACACGGGGGTCGCGGCGCGCGAGCCACGACCCCCGTCCGAGATAGCGGGGCGCGATGTTCATCGCCCCGTTCGGTGTATCGCCAGTGTCAGCGACCCATCGAGTTTCGGATCGGATCCCACGCCGCGACCATGATCGGCGTCAGGATCACCGCCGCGATGAGGTTCGAGACGACCACCGGCAGATAGTTGGCCGTGAAGGCGACGCTCACGTCGTCCGCGGTGCCGAGCCAGATGTCGGTGAAGACGAACGCGAAGCCGATGACGATGGCGATCGCCGATGCCACGGCCGACAGGAGCAGCCGGTTCGGGATCGATCGGGCCAGCCAGACGCCGAAGACGCCGGCCAGCAGGCCGACGAAGCCATTGGCGAGGCTCCAGTTCCAGCTGGTGAGCAGGCCCCAGCCGCTGATCTGGTCCGCGATCATGTTGCCGACGAAGCCGGTGAAGAAGCCGACGATCGGCCCGAATGCGAATCCGAAGAAGGTGACGATCGCAAAGGCCGGTCGAACCGAGACGTTCGCCGTGCCGGGAATGAGGATGCTGAAGAACGCGAGAACGCCGTACAGCGCGGCCCCGATGGCGGCGTAGACGATCACCCGGGTGGTGACCTCCCACATCGCGGCGCTGGTGTCTTCCTGCATGACGGTGCTGGACATGAATGCCTCCGGTGCTGATCGGTCGACGAAGTGAGCAGGATTGGGCGAGAAATTCAGCTCATCCGTCGACCGACGACCCTCCTCCCCCGCCGTGTGACTGCCGCTCTCTGGCCACGATGGCGGCGGCAAGCGTGGGTGCGTCGAGGAAGCGGCGATCGCGCGATCCCGGCCAGGCCAGGTTCGCCGCCATGAGCGAGGTCCGGTGCAGGTTGCTGCCGAGCCAGGTGTCCACGTCCTCGACCACCGTGGCGGGCGGACCGTCAGCGACGATTCGGCCGTCACGCAGCACAAGGATACGATCGGCGTGCGTGAGCGCAAGGTCCACGTCGTGCGTGATGAAGTACATCGATTCCAGGCCGGGGATGCCGAGCACGGCGCGCATAAACGCCTCGGCGGTCCGGTGATCCTGGCCCGCCGACGGCTCGTCGAGGATCAGCGTGCGCGGTCGGAGTGCGAGCCCGATCGCCAGCGCGAGCCGTTTCTGTTGGCCGAAGCTCAGGGTCAGTGGGGGTCGCTCGAGGATCCCCTCCTCGTCCGCCAGGCCGACCAGCGCCAGCGTCTCGAGCGCGAACGTCTCGGGATCACCGACGTCGAGCCCGAGGTTCTGCGGACCGAAGAGGAGCTCTTCGCGCACCGTGCGCGCGAACAGCATCTGGCTCGGGCTCTGGAAGACGTAGCCGACCGTGCGTGCGATCTCCGCGATATCCGTCCCGGCGGCATCGCGGCCGTCGAGCAGGATGCGTCCCGCGTTCGGCGGAACGAGCTGCATTGCGGCTCGAAACAGTGTCGTCTTGCCCGATCCGTTCGGTCCCAGCACGGCCACGGTCTCCCGCGCCCCGAGCGCCGCGCTCACGCCACGGAGGACGTGGCGCTCCCCGAGGGAGACGTGAACCTCCTCGAAGCCGAGGCGAGCGGAGCCCGGATCGCCGGCGATGACCGCGCCGGCGTCGAGCGGTGTCGGGACCGCCGTCCCATTCCGGCGCGCGTGGTCGAGCACGACGTCGAACGGCAGCTTCACCGCGGACGGATCGGCCACGGCGAGGAAGCCATCCACCGGTCCGTGGTAGGTGACGCGGCCATCGGCCATGGCCAGCACGCGGTCGGGGCGGAGGGAGAGGGCCTCCTCGACACGGTGCTCGACGATCACGACGGCGTGACCCGCATCGGCCAGGTCGCGGAGCAGGCCGAGCAGATGCTCCGCGGTTGCTGGGTCGAGGTTCGCCAACGGCTCGTCCACCACGTAGCAGCGTGGCCGGAGCATCAGCGCGCCCCCCATCGCCAGCAGCTGCTGCTCCCCGCCCGAGAGGTGTGCCGTTTCACGGCCGGCGAGCTGCTCGATCCGGGTCTGCGCAATCACCTCGTCGATTCGCGCCCGGATCGCGTCCGGCGCCATGCCGAAGTTCTCCGGGCCGAACGCAAGCTCGGCCTCGACCGTGGTGCCGATGATCTGCTTGCCGGGGTCCTGGAGGAGCGTGCCGACCGTCTCGGTGATCTCGCGCAGCCGCAGCTCCGTCGTCGGCCTCCCGGCGACACGGACCGTCCCCGACAGCTCGCCCTTGTAGGCGTGAGGGACCAGGCCGTTCATCGCCCGCAGCAGCGTGCTCTTGCCGCACCCTGACGGTCCCGCCACGAGCAGCACCTCGCCTGGGTCGATCCGCATCGTCACGTCGCGCACGGCTGGCTCCGATGCGCGCCGGTAGCGGAAGGTGAGGCCCTCGACCTCGACGAGCGCCTGGCCGGCGGCCATCGGCGTCAGGCCGGCTCGATGACGAGCGGCGTGTCGTGCGACAGGCCGAGCCGCTCCGCCGCGGAGCCCTGGTTCACCCCGATCGCCAGTCCGGCGTAGTCGGCGTCGTCGTACAGGAGCGGGTCGCCCACCGGCACGTGCCCGAAGGTGTCCTGCCACGACAGCTCGATGGTCGTCGTATCGCCGATGCGGACGCGGAACCGATCGCCGGCCTCGAGCCGCCCGCGCAGGCTCGACAGATCCGCTGCCTCCCCGGCGAGCCGACAGTTCCCGAATGCGTCGACGAACAGGACGCTGGTGTGAAGCGCGCCGCCGCGCATGGCCGCGTCGGGGAAGGCGAGGGGCACCAGGTCAGCCGTGTCGATCCCTCGTCCGACGTCGCCGATCGGGACGCCCGTGGCGAGGTGGGCCGCAACCGGCGCGAAGATGTCGCGACCGTGGAACGTGTGCGACGCGGCCTCGTGTCGCCAGAGGGCGCGGTTCTCGAGAGCATGGGCCGCGACGATCCCGCCCAGCCGCTCGGCTGCCGGCATGAGCAGCCCGTTGTCCGGCCCGACCAGACGGTCACCGCGCGCCACCTCGAGCGCGATCGCGCGACGCTCGGTCCCGACGCCCGGATCGACAACGGCCAGGTGCACGCCGACCGGTTGATACGGCAGCGAGGACCAGAGGAGCAGCGCCGCGTCGCGGATGCCGTACTGGCGGCTGCCGTGGGTCAGGTCGTTGATCCGCGCCTCGGGGGCGATCGACCAGATCACCCCACGGCAGGTTGCCGGCGCGGTGTCGCCGAAGTCGGTGAGGAAGGTGACGAACGGAGAGGCCACGTTCAGCCCCTGGTGATCCGCACTGGGCGGTCGTGCCCGATCTCGAGCCGTGCGGCCAGGTTGCCCTGGTTGTCGGCCATGGCGAGGTTGCCGAGCGAGTCGACGTAGACCAGGGACGCACCCACCGGCACGCTCCCGAACGTCGTCCCGTACCGGCTCGGTTCGCGGACTGACGCCTCGCCACCGCTGAACTCGACGGTCAACGGCGTGCCATCTGCGATCGGCCCGAACGCCGCCTCGATATCTTCGCCCCCGCCCGCGAGCCGCACGTTGCCGAAGCTGTCCACGTACGTGACGACCGTCTCGATCGCACCAGCCGCGACGCTGGGCCGCTGGTTCTGGCAGGCGCACGAGGCCCTCCGGGTCGAGCAACGGGCCGACGTCGGTGAAGGGCGCGTCGCCGTTCGCAAGATGGCCGGCGACCGGCGCGAAGACGTCGCGGCCGTGAAACGTCGAGGTCGTGACTGGCAGCCACAGGTCGCGGTTCGTGAGCTCCCGCACCTCGTCGATCCCACCCAGCGCCTCCGCGGGTGGCACGAGGAGCCCGTTGTCCGGCCCGATCAGGATGTCGCCGCGGGCTGCCCGAATGGCGATCGGCCGGCGCTCAGTTCCGACACCGGGGTCGACGACCGCGACGTGCACCCCGGTCGGGAAGTACGGCAGCGCGAATCGGAGCAGGAAGCCGCCATCGCGGATCGCGTACTTCCGCACCGTGTGCCCGATGTCGACGATCTGCGCGTCGCGGCAGATCGAGAGCATTACCGCCCGGCAGGTCGCGGCCGCGCCGTCCAGCCCGAAGTCGGTGAGGAAGCCGATCACGGGGCGCGGACGCTGGGTCGCTTGCATGGCTGGCAATCCTAGCCGAGCAGGCTTCAGGAAAGGGTGACGCTCTCCCGGTGCTGCGGGACGTGCGGCTCCATCCCCAGCTCCGTACGGATCCGACCCGCGAACGCGTCGGCGGCATCCGGGTCGCCGTGGACGATGAAGACTCGCTTCGGTCGCGCGCTGGCTCCCTCCCCCCGGGCGAAGTGGGCGAGCCAGGCCTCGAGCTCGTGCTGGTCGGCGTGGGCCGAGAACCCGGAGATGACGCGGACCCGGCAGCGAACCTCGATCTCCTGCCCGTCGATCCGGGCCGAGCGTCCGCCGTCCTGGAGGTGCCGGCCGAGCGTCCCCTCGCCCTGGTAGCCGATGAACAGCAGTGTGCATCGTGGATCGGGCAGGAAGTCCTTGAGGTGGTGCATCACGCGGCCACCGGTGAGCATCCCGGACGCGGCGACGACCATGAACGGTCGTTTCGCGCCGCGGATGGCCTTCGACTGCTCGACCGAATCGGTGAATTCCTGGCCCGGGTAGTTCAACGGGGAATCGCCGGAGCGCAGCAGGGCGGCCGTCTCCTCGTCGTAGGTTTCGGGATGGTCGACGTAGACGGTCGTCGCCTTCGAGGCCATCGGCGAGTCGAGGTAGAGCGGCACGCGGGGGATGCGACCGTCGCGGACGAGCTGGTCGAGGACCCAGATCACCTCCTGGGTCCGGCCGATCGCGAACGCCGGCACCAGCAGCACTCCCTCGTCGGAGGCCACCTCGCCGATGGCGGTCACCAGCGCCTCGATGGCCTCGTCGTGCGGCGCATGCTCGCGATTGCCGTACGTCGACTCGACCACGACCGCATCGGCGTGCGTCAGGGGCGTGGGGTCGCGCAGGATCGGCGACGAGTCGCGCCCGAGGTCGCCGGAGAAGACGATGGTGCGCTGCTGGTCACCATCGGTCACGCGGAGCTCGATGATCGCCGAGCCGAGGATGTGGCCGGCGTCGTGGAAGACGGCGGTGACGCCGGCGGAGACCGCGACCTCGTCGCCGTAGTCGCAGCCGCGCACCTGCTGCATCGTGGCGTCGACGTCACGCTCGTCGTACAGCGGCTCCCGGATCGTGGTGCGGCCCTCGGGCGGAGCGTGGCGAAGGCGCTCCGGCAGCGAGGGATCGTCGACCTCCTGCGCCACGGCCTCCGATTCGACCGCGGCGGCGGCGTGCTCGGCTCGCTCGGCGTGCCGCCGGTTCCAGCGCTCCGCGAACTCGACCTGGAGCTTCGCCGAGTCGCGCAGGACGATCTCGGCCAGGTCGCCGGTGGCGTGGGTGGCGTGGATCGGTCCGCGGTATCCAGCCCTCACCAAGGCGGGGGCCCGTCCGCAGTGGTCGAGGTGCGCGTGCGTGAGCAGCACGGCGTCGATCAGGTGGGGCTCGAAGGCGAAGGGCATTCGGTTGCGCTCGACCTCCTGCGGCGAGCCCTGGAACATGCCGCAGTCGACGAGGATGTGCCGCTCGCCGGCCGTCACCAGGAATTGCGAGCCGGTCACGCAGCCGGCCGCCCCGAGGAACTGGATGCTGATGCTCATCTGCCTCTCACCGAATGGGGGACGTAGTGCAGCTCCTCGATCCCGCCGTCGCCCACGCGGCCGAGGAACAGGCCGGCCATTGGCTCCGCCAGTGCGGCCACTTTCGCAGGATCGATACCGCGCACGACGGCTCCCGTCGCGCAATCCGTGCCTGCATCACACAGGAGGGTCTGGCCGCCGATCGCCTCGAGGCGGCCCTCGAGCCAGATCCACCCCGGCGGCTCCTCGTCCGCCGCGACCGACGGGTCGAATGCCTCCCCCGCGGCGGGCTCGTGCATGACCGCCTGATCGCCGTTACAGCCATCCCGGCCACCAGCTGCGTCGCGGATCTCGGGTGACGAGCTGCCGTCGCGGCCGACCACTGCCTCGCTGCCGTCGGTGCTGACGGCCACTGGGTACACGATCAGGCCGCTCGGGGCGCCGCCCAATAGGCCGCCGTCTGGGAGCCAGGAGCCGGGGTTCACCCAGTCAACGAACAGGCCCTCGCACCACGTGACGATGGCGTTCGGCGCTCCTGCCTCCACGGGCGGCCGCGCATCGATCACGTGGACCGCGTCGGTGGTGCGCACCACGAACGCCGGGCGGCCATCGGCCAGGAAGACCGGCACGGCGCCGGGTTCGATCGGCACGGCCACCGTCCCGAGGTTCCCGCCTGGCGGGGCCGCGATGTCGGTCGCGATCAGGCCGTAGCCGATCGCGGCCAGGCTGACGACCGCGACGCCGAGCCCGATCAGGATCCACCGTCGCAGGTCACGCATCGGGCGCGATGATGCCATCATCGGCCCATGGGCTTCCCGTTCGATCCTCCGCTGGCGCCGATGCTCGCCAAGCCAACGCCGGCGATCCCCGATGGCGACGGCTGGGTCTACGAGCCGAAGTGGGACGGGTTCCGCGCCCTCGTGTTCCGTGACGGCTCCGAGGTGTACGTCCAGTCGCGCGACCTGAAGCCGCTGAACCGCTACTTCCCAGAGATCCTCGATCCGCTGCTCGCGGCCGGCGGCCCGGATGCGCGATTCGTGCTCGACGGCGAGGTGGTGATCGCGCGTCCCGGCGGCGGACTCGACTTCGATTCGCTCCTGCTGCGCATCCACCCCGCCGAGAGCCGCGTGCGCATGCTGGCGGAGCAGGCGCCCGCCTCGTTCGTCGCGTTCGACTGCCTGGCCGATGCGGACGGCGACCTTCGCGCCGCTCCGTTTGCGGAACGTCGCGAGCGGCTCGGGCGGCTGCTGGCGGACCCGCCGGATGGCGTCCGCATCACCCCGTCGACCACCGATCCGGCGATGGCGCGCCATTGGTTCGACGTGTTCGAGGGCGCCGGCCTGGACGGCGTGATCGCCAAGCGTGCCGACGAGCCGTACGCGTCCGGTAAGCGGGCGATGGCGAAGATCAAGCATGCGCGGACGGCCGACTGCGTCGTGGCCGGATTCCGATGGCACAAGAACGGGCCGGGGACGCTGATCGGGTCCCTCCTGCTCGGGCTGTGGAACGACGAGGGAAACCTCCAGCACGTGGGGGTGACCTCATCGTTCACGATGGCCAAGCGCGCCGATCTCGTGGAGTACCTCGAGCCGTACCGGCGCGGCGGGATGGACGACCATCCGTGGCGCGAATGGGCGCTCGCCGAGGCCGCCGCTGTGGAGGAGGGTCGGCGCATGCCGGGCGCCACCTCGCGCTGGAACCGGGGCAAGGACCTCTCCTGGGAGCCACTGCGGCCGGAGCTGGTATGCGAGGTCGCCTTCGACCACCTGCAGGGCGATCGGTTTCGTCATGCGGCTACGTTCCGGCGCTGGCGGACGGATCGCTCGCCCGCCGACTGCCGGTACGACCAGCTGGAGGAGACGCCGCCGGCCCTGCTGGCCGATATCTTCGGCGGCTGAGTCCCCGGCTACACTGATCGTCCTGCCCGTGCCCGGGCTCGAAGAGGGAGAACGTTTTCGTGTCCATCGCCGTCGATCCGAACGCAGCCGTCAACGACCTTGCCGACCGCTTCTGGGAGGGTCTCCTGGAGCGTGACCCGGTGTGGGCCACCGTCCTCGGCGACGAACGCTACAACGACCGCTGGCCCGATCTCGGCGCCGACGGCCGGGCCGCGGACGAGGCGGCGTACCGATCGGCGCTGGACGAGGCGCGCCGGATCCCGGCTGACGGCCTCGCTCCCGATCAGGTCATCACCCGCGACCTTGTCATCGTCATCAGCGAGAACCACCTGGAGGAGCTGGCGCAGAAGCGGTATCAGCTCGCCATCGACCACATGTCGGGGCCGCAGGTGTGGCCCGCGGAGTTCGCCCAGTACCAGCCCGCGGACACGCCGGAGCGTCTCGAGAAGCTCCTCGCTCGGCACGCGGCCTACCCGGCCATGATCGACCAGTATGTCGAGACGCTGAGCGAAGGCGTCCGGGACGGCCGCACGTCCGCGACGATGCCGGTGCGCCGAGCGATCGAGCAGATCGAGCGGCTCCTGGCCCTTGCGCCGGAGGCCCATCCAGCGAGCGCGATGGCGCCCGTCGCCGACGAGGATCGCCCGCGCCTCGTCGCCGGTGTCGAGCAGCACGTGTATGCCGGCCTTCGTCGCCTCCGCGATTACCTGGTGGCGGAGTACGAGCCGCACGCACGTCCGGAACCGGGCATCTCGTCGACTCCCAACGGCCACGAGGCCTACCGTCTCGCCATCCGCGTCCAGACCAGCCTCGATACGACGGCCGAGGAGGTCCACGCCTTCGGGATGGCAGACCTCGAGGCGATCGAGGCCGAGAAGGACGAGATCGCCCGCCGCATCGGCCATGCAGACCGGCACGAGATGCGCCTGGCGCTGGCCGCCGATCCTGCGAACCACACCGACGATCCGGACGCGATCGTGCGGCTGGCCCAGGACCAGACCGAGCGTGCGTATGCCGAGGCGCCGAAGTACTTCGGTCGGTTGCCGAGCGCGAACTGCTACGTGAAGTCGGTGGAGGCATACCGCGAGGCCGACTCGCCGCCCGCGTTCTACATGCCCCCCTCGCTCGACGGCTCGCGGCAGGGTCAGTACTACATCAACACGTACCGGCCGGCCGAGCGCCAGCTCCACAGGATCGCGTCGATCACGTTCCACGAGGCAACCCCGGGGCATCACTTCCAGATCGGGATCGAGATGGAGCTGAAGGATCTGCCGGCGTTCCGGAGGCTTGGCGCACGCATCGCCGGCGGTGCCTACGTCGAGGGATGGGGCCTGTACACCGAACGCCTGGCAGACGAGATGGGGCTGTACGCATCCGAGCAGGAGCGCTTCGGCATGCTCGAGGCGCAGTCGTTCAGGGCGGCCCGACTCGTCGTCGACTCCGGCCTTCACGCCATGGGCTGGACGCGGGAAGACGCGATCGCCTTCATGCACGAGCGCGGATCGCTGCCGATGGTCGACGCCGAGATCGAGGTCGACCGGTACACGGTGTGGCCTGGCCAGGCGCTCAGCTACAAGCTCGGGCAGCGTGAGATCGAGCGGGCACGCGCCGAGGTGTCGGAGGCGATGGGCGAACGGTTCGACCTGCGTGCCTTCCACGACGAGGTCCTCGGCCACGGGTCACAGACGCTGGCGACCTTGCGGCGGGAGATCCTTGGCTGGGTCGAGGCGGCGGTCAGCGCGAGCTAGTCGCGCCCGTCAGCTGCCACCTTCGGTCCACGGGTCGTAGTCGGGATCGGGCGGCTCGGCGGAAGGGCGTAGCTCCTCCGGGACGTTGCGCAGGTTGACCCGGATCCGCCACCAGACCTTGTACCGGCCGCGCATCGCGTCCACGAGGACGTCCTCCGGGTCGCGGACGTGCGGTGCGGCTTCGGGGTGGCGTGCGCGCCAGCGATCGAGACCGGCCAACGCGTCCCCCTTGTCGGCTGCCTGGCTGATGACGAGCAGGGGCTGGGTCGAGCGGCGGCGGCCGGTGGGCGGCACCGTGCCGTCGGGGTTGCGCGCCGGCGCCGAGGGAATCGCCGGTGCCACCGATCCTGCGCGGCCCTTCGGAGCGGTCGGGTCGGTCGGTGTCAGCTCTGCCGGATCGGCCATGCGGCGACGCGACGGCTGCACCCGCGGCGGTTCGCCCGGCTGCTTCTGGTAGTTCGGCGGCCATGGCGCGTCGCCGAGCCCCTCTGTCTCGTGGCGGGCGACCAGCTCCAGCAGCGGGTCGAGCGGGTACGCCCGCTCGTCGATCCCGGCGCCCACGTCCCCGAGCCGCTGGTGGCGGGCGGGCACGCTGCGCAGGGTGAAGTCCTCGAGCTCCGCGTCCGGCACCTCGTCCCAGGTCAGCGGCGCGGAGACCGTCGCGGACGGCCGGGGACGCACCGAGTACACCGACGCCACGGTGCGGTCCTTGGCGTTCTGGTTGTAGTCGAGGAAGACGCCATGACGCTCCTCCTTCCACCACTTGCTGGTGGCCAACGACGGTGCCCGGCGCTCGACCTCGCGGGCCAGCGCCAGCGCCGCGCGCCGCACGTCGGAGAATCCCCAGCGCGCCTCGATCCGGACGTAGACGTGGATCCCCCGCGACCCGGACGTCTTCGGCCAGGCCGTGTATCCCAGCTCCTCGAGCACCTCGCGAACGACGAGGGCCACCGAGCGCACGTCGGCCCACGGCACGCCGGGACCGGGGTCGAGGTCGACGCGCAGCTCGTCGGGATGATCGAGGTCGCCGGAGCGGACCGGGTGCGGGTTGAGGTCGATGCAGCCGAGATTCACCACCCATGCGAGCGCGGCGAGGTTGTCGACCACCACCTCGTCCGCGGTGCGGCCGGACGGGAACGACAGCTCGACCGTGCGGATGAATGCCGGCACCGATTTCGGCGCCCGCTTCTGGAAGAACGCCTCGCCACCCGCCCCGTCCACGAAGCGCTTCAGCGCCATCGGACGGTCGCGGACGCCGACCAGCGCGCCGTCGCCGACGGCTAGGTAGTACTCGACGAGATCGAGCTTCGTGATCCCCGCATCGGCGAAGAAGATCTTGCCGGGGTTGCTGATCGTGACCTCGTGCCCGTCGAGGGTGCGTGTCACCGATTCGGACTTCGCCATCGGCGAACAGGGTAGCCGCGGACATGCGGCATGCCGCTTGCGACTGGGCAGGACCGATGGTCAACCGTGCCAGGCAGCTCGTCGCCCGCCTCGACGACTGGAGCATGCGCCACCGCCTGCCCCGCGTCAGCCGCCGCGCGATCGGCGGCTTCCTCGCCCATGAGGCCCTTCAGACGGGGGGCAGCATGGCCTACTTCTCCGTCCTGTCGATCTTCCAGCTCGTCGTGCTGGGCGTCGTGATCGGGACGTTCTTCGTGGGCGAGGGCGAGGCCCGAGAGATCGTGGTCGAGCAGGTCGCCGCCGGAACGCCGCTCGCCGCCGAGACGGTGAGCGGGATCATCGACTCGGTCGTCGAGTCGCGCGGCACGATCACCATCATCAGCTTCGCCTTCCTGTTGTGGGGCGCGCTCGGCATCTTTGGCGCCCTGTCGACCGGGATCGGCCGCGTGTTCGACAACGCGCCGCGCCGGCCGTTCCTCCAGGACAAGCTCGTCGGCCTGTTGCTGATGGCGGTCACGGGCGTGCTCGTGGTGGCGTCGGTGGTGATCGGGATCGCGACGGGCATCCTTCAGGATGCGGCGGCCAGCGTCGTTGCCGACCTGCCGGGTGGTGGCACGGCCGTGTGGACCATCGGCCTGGTTGCTCCGATCCTGCTGATCTTCGTGGCGTTCTGGGTCATCTACAAAGTCGTGCCCAATCGCCCCGTGCGCTGGGGCGAGGTGCTGCCTGGTGCCGTGGTGGCGGCGCTGCTGTGGACCGTGCTGCGCTTCGGATTCACCTGGTACGCGACGAGCGTTGCGGACTACGACTCGACCTTCGGCCCGCTCGCCACCGGCATCACGCTGCTCGTCTTCCTGTACTTCGCCAGCGTGATCATCCTCCTGGGCGCCGAGTTCGCCCGGGCCAGCGCGCTCGACGACGAGGTGGGCGTGATCGCCGCTGCCGATCCGCGCCTGCTGCCCGTTCCCACCGAGCCGCCGCCCGCTCCGGCCCCGGCTCCCAAGCGCGCCGTGCCGACGCCGATCCTGGTCGCCGGAGGGGCGCTCATCGGCCTTGTCATCGGCCGAATCACGAAGCGAGAGGAGGGCAAGTACCTGAACCGATAGTCCCAGGCCGGCTGGACTCCGTGTAGTACCTTGGGTGCCTTCCGACTCCGCCGGGGGACCGGCACCATCTTGCCCCTGACTCGCTCAGCACAGGGGCTGAAGGGCAATTGCATAGTGCGGATCACCGCTCGATGAGGCGGCGATCCAGCCTCGCCGTCACGTTCGTCGCCCTGCTGACGGTGGGCTGGACCGTCCTCACAAGTCAACCCGGCGGCTCGGCCCTTGCCGCCGATCCTGAATCAGAGCTGGCGCGCACACGCGCGGAGCTCGCCGACGCGCAGTCGGCACAGGAGTCGCTGGAAGCTGCCCTCGACCGGCAGCGGGGTGAGCTCGCAGCGCTCGAGCGCCGCTCCGCGGACCTCGACACCCAGCTCGACATCGCCCGTGCCGAGCTGTCCGCGGTCACCGCCGAGTACGACCGGGTCAAGGGCCTGCTGGCCCAGGTGCGCGAGCAGGTCACCGAGATCGAGGCTCGCATCGCCGATCTCCAGGAGCAGATCGCGGAGCTCGACGCCGAGCTGAAGGTCGTCGCCGAGGACATCAGGCGCCGCACCGCCGAGCTGGACGACCGCGAGGCGCTGCTCGAGGACCACCTGCGATCCGCCTACGAGCGCAGCCAGACCTCGCTGCTCGAGATCATCCTGTCCGCCCGCTCCCTGGACGAGGCCACGACCCAGGTCGGCTACCTCATGAGCATGTCCGAGCAGGACCAGGCGCTGGCCGAGGAGATCCGGTCCATCCGCGTCGAGCTCGAGACACGCCACGACACGCTGCGCGATGGTCGCAAGGCGCTCTCCGAGGCGCGTCGCGTGGCACGCGCCGAAGAGCAGAGCCTCAAGGCGCGGCGCGAGGAGCTGACGGCTCTCGAGGCCCAGCTGGCGGACCTGAAGGTCGCCGCGGAGCAGAAGCGCGCCGAACAGGCGGCGACGCTGAACGCCTCACTGGCGGCCGAAGACGACGTCGAGCAGAAGATCGCCGACAACGAGCGGGCCGCCCAGGCCGCTGCCGACCTGGCCGCCCAGCTGCAGCGCCAGGCCGCCGCGCAGCAGGCCGCGATCGAGGAGGCGAAGCGGCGCGCCGCCGAGGAAGCCGCCCGCCGCGCTGCCGAGCAGGCTGCGCAGAACCAGACCTCGACCTACGGCTTCCGCTGGCCAGAGCGGGCGTTCCGCGTAACCCAGGAGTGGGGACCGACCTCCTTCGCGCTCGAGCCGTCCTACACGTATGGCGGCACGTACTACCCGCATTTCCATGCCGGCATCGACTTCGCCAACGGATGCGGCACGCGCATCTACGCCACCGGGCCCGGCGTCGTGGTCGCCTCCGGCCAGCCGCTCATGCCCTGGGACAGCGGATTCGGCGTCGTCGTCGACCACGGTGGCGGCATCCAGACCTGGTACTGGCACATGCAGCCGCAGGTCGTCGTCGGGCCGGGCACGATCGTGACAAGCGAGAGCCTCATCGGCTACGAGGGCACCACGGGCATGTCGACCGGCTGCCACGTCCACTTCGCCGTCAACCACAACGGCGTCTGGGAGAACCCCCGCAACTACCTGCCGTAGTCGCCGGCTACGCCTCGACGGGGGTTCGCACGGCCGGCAGATAGAGCCGGTCGACGTACTCGGTGAGCATCCGGGCGGTCGAGAACTGCCACAGCGCCGATTCGATCGAGGAGCGCATCGTCTCCATCCAGGCGGCCGGCCACCGATCCGCGCCCCGATCGAAGTAGCGGGGAACGATCTCCTCCTCCAGCAGCCGATACAGCTCGGCGGCGTCCGCCGCGTCCTGGGCCGCGTCGTCGCCGTCGGACTCGCGGTCGCCGATCGCCCAGCCGTTGTTGCCGTCGAATCCCTCATCCCACCATCCGTCCAGGATGGAGACCGATGGAATGCCGTTGATGGCGGCCTTCATGCCGGAAGTGCCGGAGGCCTCCATCGGCCGCCGCGGGTTGTTCAGCCAGATGTCGACGCCGCCGACCAGGAAGCGCGCGATGCGCATGTCGTAGTCCTCGACGACGAACACCCGACCCCGGAGCCGCTCGGAGCGGGAGAGCCCGAAGATGTGCTCGATCACGCCCTGGCCGGGGCGGTCGGCGGGATGGGCCTTGCCGGCGATGACGACCTGCACCGGCCGATCCGTCGACGACAGGATGCGCGCGAGCCGCTCCTCGTCGCTGAACAGCAGCGCGGCGCGCTTGTACGTGGCGAAGCGGCGCGCGAACCCGATGATCAGCGCGTCGGGATCAAGCACGCCGCGCACGGCCCGGAGCGCATCCGGGGACTCGCCGTGGCGGGCGAACTGGCGCGCCAGCCGGCCCTCGAGGAACGTCATCATCTCGCGCTTCTGCTGGAGATGGGCGCTCCAGAGCTGCTCATCGTCGAGGTCCCTCAGGCCCGTAAGCGACGCCGGACCGTTGAGGTCGACGCCGAGCGGCTCGCCGATCGCCCGCTGGACCAGCCGTCGCACCGGACGCCCGAGCCAGGTCGGAACATGGACGCCGTTCGTGATGGCCCGGATCGGATGGCCGGCGAGCTCCTGCCAGGTATCGGTGGCGGTCGCCGCGTGCAGCTGCGAGACGGCGTTCGCGTCCGCCGCATGGCGGAGCACGAAGGCGGTCATGTCGAACGGCGCCTGAGCGTCCTCCGTGTGGCTGCGTCCCAGCTCCAGCAGCTCCGAGGGCTCGGCTCGCGCCGCGCTGAACCACGAGCTCAACGCGTTGGCCACCAGCGGTCGATCGAAGACCTCGTTGCCGGCCGGCACCGGGGTGTGGATCGTGAAGACGGCATCGCGCCCGACGCGTCGGAGTGCCTCGCCGGCGGCCAGGCCAGCCTCCGCCGCGATCAGCTCGCGCGCCCGCTCGACGAGCAGGAAGGCGGAGTGTCCCTCGTTGAGATGCCAGACGGCCGGGTCGATCCCGAGCGCCCGCAGGGCCCGCACGCCACCGATCCCGAGGACGAGCTCCTGGCACAGGCGCATCTCACGACCGCGCACGTAGAGGATGTGGGTGATCGGTCGGTCGGCGGGATCGTTGCGCGGGATGTCGGTGTCGAGCAGCAGGATCGGCACGCGGCCGACCTGCGCCACCCAGACCGCGGCGTGGACCTCGCGCTCGCCGACCTCGACGCTGACCTCGAGCGGTTGACCGTCCAGGCCGCGGGCGCGTCGCAGAGGCAGCTGGGCCGGATCGAGGTCGGGCTGAGCGTGCTCCTGGTGCCCATCGGCGTCGATCTGCTGGCGAAAGTAGCCACGACGGTAGAGCAGGCCGATCCCGACGAAGGGGAGCGCCGCGTCGGATGCCGACTTGCAATGGTCGCCGGCGAGGATGCCGAGGCCGCCAGAGTAGATCTGCATGGACTCGTGGATGCCGAATTCGGCGCAGAAGTAGGCGATCGGCCCAGGCAGCTGGCGTTCGGGGGAGCGCGCGTACCAGGATTCGGCTCCGTTGGCGAGGTAGCGGCCGAACTCGTCCAGCACCCGGCTGGCATCGACCATGAAGTCCTCGTCGGCGGCGAGATCGGCCCAGCGCGCCTGGTCGGCATAGCGCAGGACGGCGATCGCGTTGCGGTGGCGTGTCCAGCCCGACGGGTAGATCCGGCTGAAGAGCGACTGCGCGCGCGGCGTCCAGCTCCACCACAGGTTGTAGGCGAGCTCGCCGAGGCCCTCCAGGCCGGCGGGCAGCAGGAAGTCGTGGCCCGGAAGGGTGGGCACGCGGAGGGAAGTCACGAGTCGGGATGATAGCGGCGGCGGCGCGTACCATGGAGCCCGTGACGTCGATCCGCGAGGCCTCCGGCCTCGACGTGGCCGCCCTCCGGGACCACTTCCCGTCGCTGGCGCGCACCATCGACGGCCGGCCGGTTGCCTATCTCGACGGCCCTGGTGGCACGCAGGTCACGCGCGAGTGCATCGACGCCATCACGGCCTACCTGGAGCGCAGCAACGCCAATCACGGCGGGGCATTCACCGCCTCGGTCGAGACCGATGCGATCCTCGACGAGGCCCACGCGGCCGCCGCCGACTTCGTGGGCGCCCACGACCCCGCCGAGATCGTCTTCGGGCCGAACATGACGACGCTGACGTTCGCGATGAGCCGCGCCATCGGGCGCGATCTGCGTCCGGACGACGAGATCGTCGTCACCCGGCTGGATCACGACGCCAACGTTGCGCCGTGGCTGGCCGTTGCCGCGGACCGCGGCTGCCGGATCCGCTGGGTCGAGCTCGCCGAGGACGGCGCCTCGCTCGACCTCGACGGCCTGGACGCGATCCTGTCGCCGCGTACGCGCGTCGTAGCCGTCGGCCTGGCCTCGAATGCGCTCGGCACCGTGACCGATGTGGGGCGCGTGGTCGAGGCCGCCCACGCGGTCGGGGCGCTCGTCTACGTCGACGCGGTCCACGCCGCTCCCCACCTGCCCATCGACGTCGCCGCCCTGCGCGCCGACTTCCTGGCCTGCAGCCCCTACAAGTTCTTCGCCCCGCACCTCGGGATGCTGTACGGGCGAGCCGAGCACCTCGAGCGGCTCTCCGCGTACCGCGTCCGCCCCGCCGGCGAGGAGTCGCCGGGCAAGTGGGAGACCGGCACCCAGAACCACGAGGCGCTGGCCGGGCTGCTCGGCACCTTCGGCTACCTCGAGAAGCTCGGCGCCACCCAGGGCGACGCCGCGGATCGCGCGGACCGGCGGGCTCGGCTGCGTTCGGCGATGGCCGCCATCCACGCCCACGAGCGCGGCCTCTCGCTGGGCACGCTCGAGCGCCTCTCGCGTGTTCCCGCCCTGACGGTGCATGGCATCGTGGATCCATCGCGGGTCGCCGAGCGCGTGCCGACGTTCTCGTTCACGCTCGAGGGCCATGAGCCGCGGGCGATCGCCGAGCATCTGGCCCGCCGGGCGATCAGCACCTGGGACGGCGACTTCTACGCCTGGGAGCTCGTCCGCCGGCCTCGGGCTGGCCGATGCGGGAGGCCTGCTCCGCATCGGTCTCGTGCACTACAACACGCTCGGCGAGGTGGACCGGCTGGTCGATGCTCTCGCGGAGCTCCGGGCCGCATGAGGGACGCGCTACCCTAGCCGCCGATGGAGGGGTACTCGGTCACCGAAGCGGCGTCGATCCTGGGCGTGCCCATCGAGCGCGTCTGGGAGCTGCTTGCGCGTGGGGTGCTGGCGGGCATGCCCGAGGGCGAGGCCGGGATGCGCGTCTTCCTCCAGCCGCGCCCCGCGCCGGCGCCGGTGAGCGCTGATCCGGTCCGCCCGGACGGCGACGGTGGCTCCGGCGAGCCCCAGCGGGAGCTGTCGCCCTTCCGCGAGCTGCTCACCGAGTTCCGCAACCTGACCGAGCGATACGGCCAGGCCCTCCTGGCGCTTGGCGAGTCCCGCGGCGAGGTGGCGTCGTTGCGATCGCGCGTCGACCTCCTCGAGGCCCGCATGGACCTTCGACTGCCGGTGAGCATCGGACCGATAGCCGCCGGACCGACGATCGCTCCGCCGACGTGGCCCGCACCGGATGTCGCGCCGGTCGAAACCGCGACGGTCGAAGCCGTGCATGAGCCTCCGGCATCGGAGTCGGACGCAACAACGCCGCAGGCGGAAGCCGAGCGTGCGACCCGCGAGGACATGCACGCCGAGGGGGAGGACGAGGAGCGGCGACGGCGACGCCGCGGGCATCGGCGCGCCACCGAGAGCTTCGCCGAGGCGCTGGCCCGGGCCGAGGACCCGACCAAGCCCGAGCTGCCCGGCGCCGCGGAGACCGCCGCCGCACTGGCCGCGCTCCGCGAGGACGCGGTGCACGAAGGCGAACACGCCGCGGAGGCGGTGCTGCCGCGCGAGCTGCCGGCAGCCGAGCACGATGCCGATGCCAGACGAGCTACCGGGGCGGGAGGAAAAGACCGTGGCGACGACTACGGCGGACATCGCGGCACCGGTCGAGCCGGCCGGATACTCCCGCCGAGCCGCATGCTCGCCGACGAGCCTCCCGTGCGGGAGGCTCACGCCGAGCCCGAACCTCCGGAGGAGGTCGCGGTCGCGCCGCAACCCGAGGAACCGATCTCGGACGAGGTGATCGAGGAGGTCACGGCCGGGGCGGCCCTCGAGCCCGTGCGCGAAGACGCCGAGATGCCTGCCACCGCATCGGTCGTCGATTCGGGCGAGACCGAGGATGGTGCTGCGGCTGTCGAACCCGAGCCACCCGCCGAACCCGAGCCGGCGGCCGAAGCCGAGCCAGCCGCCGAGTCCGAGCCGGCTGTCGAACCCGAGCCACCCGCCGAAGCTGAGCCGGCCGCCGAGCTGGAGCCGATCGCCTGGGATCCGGAGCGCTACACGGTCGAGATCGTCGAGCCGGATTGGTACGCGGACGAGGAGGCGGACGCATTCGCCGCGGCTCCGGAAGTCGGTGTCGAGGACCGAACTGCGGCGGCTGTCGAGACTGCCGCGATCGAGGAGCCCGCCGAAGCCGAGGAGCCTGCCGAACCCGAGGAGCCCGCCGAAGCCAAGGAGCCCGCCGCCGACGTCAGCCGCGAGCCCGTCGAAGAGGTAGCGCCCGAGCCAGACGTCACCGACCGGCCAGAAGTATTCCGCGCCGGCCGAAGCTGAGCCGGCCAACGCGTCCGCACGAGCCGCCAGCGCCCGTGCCGGCAGAGCCGGACGCCGCGGAACCAGAGGAGACGATGCTGTGGTTCGGTCGTGCCCCCGAGACGACCGCGCCACCCGAAGCGACCGCACCGCCCCAGCCGCCCGCCGCGACCGGGCAGGTCGACGACGGTGCTGAGGAGATGGAGGTGGTCGGTGTGGCCCGACGCTCGCCGACCGCGCCGATGCCGGGGTCGCAGGAGCTCGACGACGCGTTGGCTGCGCTCGAAGCGGCGGCCGCACCCAGCCCGCCCGAGATCGAGGAGACAGGTGACGACGAATGGCCGCCGCCGGTCGGCGCCGACGTGACCGACCTGAGCGACGAGGCTGATGTAACCGATGCGCTGGAGACTCCGGAGCAGGACGACGCCCACACCGCCGGGGTGGAGTCTGGCCACGCGGGTGATGTGGACGCCGTGCTCGGTCAGCCAGCCGGGCTGCTGCCGTCGGTTCGGCCGGCGCCGACTCCCGCGTCACGGGCGTATCGACGGCTGCGACGGATTTTCCCCGGCTAGGTCACTCGCCCGGGCCGAGCTGACAGAGGCGCTCGTCCACGCTCGGACGATAGCGGGCTACCATCGGCACCATGAGCCGGTATGACGCCGCCACCGCACTGGTGGTGGTGGATCTCCAGAACGACTTCGCCGACCCGGCCGGCGGCCTGGCGGTGGCCGGCGGTGAGGGGATCATTCCGTTGGTCAACGCTGAGGTTCAGGCCGCGACTGATGCCGGTGCCCTCGTCGTGGCCACCCAGGACTGGCATCCGGAGTCGACGCCCCACTTTGCCAAGGACGGCGGCATCTGGCCGGTCCACTGTGTTGGCGGGACGTGGGGTGCCGAGCTGCACCCGGCGTTCGCGTTGCCGGCCGATGCTCCTCGCGTCCGGAAGGGGATGAACGGCGAGGATGGCTACTGTGCCTTCTTCATGCGCGACCCGGTCAGCGGCGAGGAGATCCCCACCGAGCTGGACGGACTGCTCCGCGAGCGCGGGATCGAGCGAGTCCTGGTTTGCGGGCTCGCCACCGACTACTGCGTCAAGGAGACCGCCATCGACGCGGTCGGCCTCGGCTACGAGACCACGCTGCTCGCCGATGCGATCGCGGCGGTGAACCTGGAGCCGAGCGACGGCGACCGGGCGCTGAGCGAGATCCAGGAGGCCGGCGTCACGCTCGCCTGACCCCCCGCCGCGCTACTTCGGGCGGGCCGCCCGGCGTGTCCAGCCGATGAGCACCGTGCCGCCGAGGACGGTCACCGCACCGATCAGCACCCAGGTTCGATCTGCGGTCATGAACGAGCTGGGTGCGAACGGCAGGTCGAGACCCTGGGCGATCCAGACTGCCCCGGCGAGGACGAGAAGGACGCCGATCGCGAGCAGGACGAGTCGCATACCCCGATGGTACGTGCGATTTTCCACTTGCGGATGCGGGGCACGTTCGCAATACTCCGCGCGTCGGGCCGCACGAAGCGGCGCCATCACCCAATCGCTACCCTCCCCAGCGCGTCCAATCGTCGGTCTCGGGGCAGGCAAGAGCCCGGGCCGGCGTCCAGCGACGAGCAGCACCGACGCGGTTCAACCACAGTTGGGAGGGGTCCAGAGTGACCTACACCGATCAGGTGATCACCTGCAGCGATTGCGGAATCGACTTCGTGTTCTCCGCGTCCGAGCAGGAGTTCTTCGCGGAGAAGGGCTTCGCGTCCGCTCCGAAGCGCTGCTCCTCGTGCCGCGCCCAGCGCCGGGCCTCCGGCGGGGGTTCGAGCAGCTACGGCAACAGCGGCGGCGGCTACAGCGGAGGTGATGGCTACTCACGCGCTCCGCGCGAGATGCACGACGCAGTCTGCGCTCGCTGCGGCAATGACACCCAGGTGCCGTTCCGGCCGACGGGCGCGCGGCCGGTCTACTGCTCCGATTGCTTCCGGATGATGCGCGACTGATCCACGCATCATTCGCGGCGCCAATGCGGGCGGCTCCTTGCCGGAGCCGCCCGTTTTCGCGTCCTGACGATTGGTCGCCGGGCAACCACGACCGAGTCGCGCCGTATCATTGCCAGACCGATACGGCAGACAACTTGCGGAGCCACCTGACATGACCTCCCCGCACGACGACTGGCGCGAGCTCGCCGCCCAGCTCCGCGTCGATTCGATCCGGTCCAGCAGCGCGGCCGGCAGCGGTCACCCCACGAGCTCGATGTCGGCGGCCGATCTGATGGCCGTGCTGATGTCGAAGTACTTCCACTACGACTTCGACGACGCCGAGAACCCGCGCAACGACCACCTCATCTTCAGCAAGGGACACGCTTCGCCGCTGCTCTACTCGATCTACAAGGCGGCGGGCGCGATCAGCGACGATGAGATGCTGACGTTCCGGAGGTTCGGGTCGCGCATCGAGGGCCACCCCACACCGGTCCTGCCGTGGGTGGACGTGGCCACGGGTAGCCTCGGCCAGGGCCTCCCGATCTCGGTGGGCGTCGCACTCGCCGGGAAGCGGCTGGATCGGCTCGCGTACCGGGTCTGGTGCCTGTGCGGTGACTCGGAGATGGCCGAGGGCTCGATGTGGGAGGCGTTCGAGGCTGCCGGCTACAACGATCTCGACAACCTGACCGCGATCATCGACGTCAACCGGCTCGGGCAGACCGGGCCGACGATGCACGAGTGGGACCTCGACGCATATCGCCGCCGGGCCGACGCGTTCGGCTGGAAAGCGATCGAGATCAATGGGCACGACGTGGGACAGATCGACGAGGCGTACCGAGAGGCGATCGCCACCACCGGCCGACCGACCGTGATCATCGCCAGGACGGAGAAGGGCCACGGGGTGAGCGCCGTGGCGAACAAGCCCGGCAGGCACGGCAAGCCGCTCGACGACCCCGATGCCGCGATCGCCGAGCTGGGTGGGGTGCGCGACATCCGGGTCGCGGTTCCCAAGCCGGAGATCGGCGGCGACCCGCATATCTTCCCGACAGTGTCGCTGTCCCTGCCGGTCTACGAGCCGGGCACCAAGGAGGCGACCCGCAAGGCCTTCGGCGACGCGCTCTTGGCGCTGGGCAAGGCCGACGGACACGTGGTGGCCATCGACGGGGAGGTCGGCAACAGCACGTACACCGAGGAGTTCGCAGAGGCCCTTCCCGAGCGGTTCTTCCAGATGTACATCGCCGAGCAGCAGATGATCGCCGGCGCGGTCGGGATGCAGGTCCGCGGGTGGAAGCCGTTCGCCGCCACGTTCGCAGCGTTCCTGGCTCGTGCCTATGACTTTGTGCGCATGGCGGCCATCAGCCGGGCGAACTTCGCGGTTGCCGGCTCGCATGCCGGCGTCAGCATCGGCGAGGATGGCCCCTCGCAGATGGCGCTCGAGGACCTCGCCGCGTTCCGCGCGGTGCACGGCTCGACCGTCCTGTACCCGAGCGACGCGAACCAGGCTGCCGCGCTGGTGCCGCAGATGGCCGAACAATCGGGGATCGTCTTCATGCGGACGACCCGCGAGAAGACGCCGATCCTCTACCAGCCGGGCGAGCCGTTCCGGATCGGCGGCTCGCGCGTCGTCCGGCAGTCCGACGACGACGCGGTGACCCTCATCGGCGCCGGGATCACGCTCCACGAGTCCATCAAGGCCGCCGACGAGCTGGCCGCCGACGGCATCACCGCCCGGGTGATCGACCTGTACAGCCTGAAGCCGATCGACGCCGACACGATTCGGCGGGCCGCGCGCGAAACCGGCACGATCCTCACCGTGGAGGACCACTGGCCGGAGGGCGGGCTCGGCGACGCCGTGCTCGACGCGCTGGCGGAGGAGCAGCCTCACCCGGTGGTCACAAGCTGGCAGTGCGCGACATGCCGGGCTCGGGGACCCCGGCCGAGCTGATGCACGGAGCCGGCATCGACGCCGATTGCATCGCCGATGCGGCCCGCACGCTCGTGCGCGCACGCACCGAAGTGGAGGCCCGATCATGACGAATGCCCTGCATCGGCTGCACGCCGAACAGGACCAGAGTCCGTGGATCGACTTCATCGACCGTGATCTGCTGACGAGCGGCAAGCTCGAGCAGATGGTGACCGATGGGATCCGAGGGCTCACCAGCAACCCGACGATCTTCGCCAAGGCCGTCGCCACCGGCCAGTACGACGAGCTGATCCGGCGCGAGATCGAGGCAGGTGACGACGCGCGCCAGATCTACGAGCAGATTGCCGTGTCCGACGTGGGCGACGCGGCCGACGTCCTGCGCCGCGTCCATGACGAGGCGGACGGCGCCGATGGCTTCGCCAGCATCGAGGTCGAGCCGGATCTGTCCGAGGACACCGAGGGAACCGTGGCCCGCGCCCGCGAGCTGTGGGGCAAGCTCGAGAGGCCGAACGTGTTCATCAAGATCCCCGCGACCCGGGCCGGCGTCCCGGCTATCGAGGCCGCGATCGCCGAGGGCATCAACGTCAACGTGACGCTGATGTTCAGCGTCGACGTGTATCGCGACGTGGCGCGCGCCTACATCGTCAGGCCTCCGCAGGCGACACGAGCGTGGCGAGGACATCTCGCGGGTTGCCAGCGTGGCGAGCTTCTTCGTGAGCCGGGTCGACACGAAGGTCGACAAGTATCTCGAGGAGATCGGCTCGGAAGAGGCCCTGGCCGCCCGCGGTCAGGCGGCGATCGCGAACGCGAAGCTCGCGTACGAGGCGTTCGGCGAGATCTTCGGCGGCGAAGAGTTCGCCGACCTGCGCGCGGCGGGCGCTCGCGTCCAGCGCTGCCTGTGGGCCAGCACGAGCACGAAGAACCCCGCCTACCGCGACGTCCTGTACGTGGAGGAGCTGATCGGGCCCGAGACGGTCGACACGATGCCGCTCGAGACGATCACCGCCTTCCTTGATCACGGGCGACTCGAGCGGACGCTCGACGCCGATCTCGAGGGGGCGCACCAGGCGATCCGCGACGTGGAGGCTCTCGGGATCAGCATAAAGCGCGTGACCGATGAGCTGATCGTCGAGGGGGTCGAGAGCTTCGGGAAGAGTTTCGACGAGCTCCTCGAGACGATCGAGTCGAAGCGCCAGGAGCTCGCCCCGGCATGAGCGACCTCGAGGCCGCGATCGCGTCGCGGCTGGAGGCGTTCACCACCGATCGCGTCGCCGAGCGCCTGTGGGCGAAGGACGGCTCGCTGTGGGCCGCATCCGGCAAGGAGCCCGACGAGGTCGCCGCCTGGCTCGGATGGCTCGACCTGCCCGAGGCCATGTCGGCCCGAATCACCGAGCTCGAGCACCTCGCTCGCGACGTCCGCGAGGACGGGTATCGCCGGGCGGCCGTGCTGGGCATGGGCGGTTCGAGCCTGGCGCCCGAGCTCTTCAGTCGCGTCTTCGGGTGGGCCGGCGGCGCCGGCGGCACGGGGGCCGCGTCGTCGGACGGGCTGGAGCTCCGCGTCCTGGACTCGACGCATCCCGATGTCGTCCGCGGGTTCCGTTCGTGGGCGTCGGAGCAGCGCACCCTGTTCTGCGTCAGCTCGAAGTCCGGCTCGACCACCGAGCCCAACGCGTTCCAGGCCGCGATGTCGGAGACCGCCCCCGCGCTCGACTTCCTGGCCATCACCGATCCCGACACACCGCTCGCCGATCTCGCTCGCGCCCAGGAGTTCCGCGGCATCGTCGAGGCGCCTCCCGACGTCGGTGGCCGCTACTCGGCGCTCACTGTATTCGGGCTGGTTCCCGCCGCCCTGCACGGGGTGGACGTCGGCAGCCTGCTGGCCCGGGCACGAACCATGGTCGACGCGTGCCGCTCGGCAGATGCCACCGCCAATCCGGGGTTGGCGTTCGGGGCGGCGATCGGTGAGGCGGCGCTGGCCGGCCGCGACAAGCTCACGATCCTCACTTCGCCGCGGTTGGCCGCCTTCGGCGATTGGGCGGAGCAGCTGGTGGCCGAGAGCACCGGCAAGGCCGGCACCGGCATCGTCCCGATCGTCGGCGAGCCGCCAGCGCGCGCCGACACGTACGGCGACGACCGGTGCTTCGTGTTCCTGACGCTGGCGGACGAGCCGCATGACGCGCTGCGCGCCTTCGCCGGGGAGCTGGCCGCGCACGGCCATCCCGTCCACCACCTCGGCCTTGCCGACCCGCTCGACCTCGGCGCGGAGTTCTTCCGATGGGAGGTCGCGACGGCCGTCGCGGCCATCGTCCTCGGCATCGACCCCTTCGATCAGCCGAACGTGCAGGAGAGCAAGGACGCCACGAAAGACCTGCTCGAGGCCTATCGCGCGAACGGAGCCCTGCCTCAGCCGATGCCCCTGGTCAGCGAGCCGGGGATCGCCGCCAGTGCAGACCCGGCGGCACTGGGCGAGGCCCCGGTGACCGTGGACGGGGCGGTCACCCAGCTTGTCTCCCTGGTGCGCGGCGGACGAGACTACGTCGCCGTGCTCGCCTACCTGCCGATGGATCGCGAGGTCGAGGAGCGCCTCCAGGGCATTCGCGCCCGCATTCGCGCGGCGACCGGCGCCGCAACGACGCTGGGGTTCGGCCCGCGGTTCCTCCACTCGACCGGCCAGCTCCACAAGGGCGGACCGGACACCGGCGTCTTCCTCCAGCTGACGGCCGATCCCGCAAAGGATCTGCCCATCCCCGGCTGGCCGGAGTCGTTCGGTACCCTCATCGCCGCGCAGGCACTTGGCGACCTCGAATCGCTCCAGCGGCGTGGCCGCCGGGCATTGCGATTGCACCTGGGTGACCTCGACGCCGGCCTGGCGCGGCTGGAGTCGATGGTCGACGCCGCGGTATCGGTCTGAAGCCGGCGCCGGGACGCCGAACGAGTGAAGGAGCATTCGATGCAGGTCGGGATCGCCGGACTGGGGAGGATGGGCGCCGGGATGGCGCGACGCGCGGCGCGTGGCGGACACGACGTCGTCGCCTGGAACCGCACCGAGTCGGTGACGGCCGAAGTCGCCGCCGAGCCCGAGAACGCGGGCCGCATCTCGGTTGCCGAGCCGCTCGACCGACTCGTGGAGCTGATGACCCCGCCGCGCCACGTCGTCATCAGCGTCCCATCCGGCGACGCCACGCACGACCTGATCGAGCAGCTGGCCGGCATCCTCGAGCCGGGCGACGTGATCGTCGACGCCGGCAACAGCCGCTTCCACGACTCGAAGAAGCATGCGGAGCAGCTCGGGGCGAAGGGGATCGAGTGGCTCGATATGGGCGTGTCCGGCGGCGTCTGGGGCCTCCAGGTCGGCTTCTGCGCCATGCTCGGCGGCAAGCCCGAGGTGTTCGAACGCTTCGAGCCTGTTGTGAAGACCCTGGCGCCCGAGAACGGCTACCTCTACTGCGGGGCAGCCGGGGCGGGTCACTACACGAAGATGGTCCACAACGGGATCGAGTACGGGATCATGCAGGCCTACGGCGAGGGCTTCGACATCCTGCACGCCAGCGACTACGACCTGGACCTGGCCGCGATCGCCCGGCTGTGGAACAACGGCTCGGTGATTCGCTCATGGTTGCTCGAGCTGGCCGGCAATGCCTTCGAGAAGGAGGGAAACGATCTCGAGCGCATCACCGGCTGGGTCTCCGATTCGGGCGAGGGTCGCTGGACGGTGGCCGAGGCGATCGACCACGACGTGCCGGCGCCGGTGATCACCCTGAGCCTGATCGAACGCTTCCGCAGCCGGCGTGCGCCGGACTCCTACACCGATCGCGTCCTGGCCGCTCTTCGCAATGAGTTTGGCGGCCACGCGCTTAAGGACCGCGAGTAGCCGCCGATGGCCACCCGCACGGCCGACGTCGAGACGAGCGGCAACGGGGCGCAGCCCGCTGGCGAGGAGACCGTCCGTCCCAATCCGCTCCGCGAAGGGCTGCGCCTGGAGCGCATGGCCGAGCCGTGCACGATGGTCATCTGCGGCGCGACCGGCGATCTCACCGAGCGCAAGCTGGCTCCGGCGCTCTACAACTCCCTGCTCGGTGGCTTCCTGCCGCCGGAGTTCACTGTCGTCGGCTTCGCCCGGCGCGACCTCACCGACGAGCAGTTCCGTCAGCACCTCCTCGACGGCATCAACCGCCACAGCCGCAACCGGCCGGCGAGGCCGGCGATCTGGGAGTCGTTCGCGGGCGGCATCGAGTATCACCGCGGCGACCTGGATGACCCGGCGGCCTACGCCGAGCTGGCGAAGCGGCTCGACCGCATCGACCGCGATCGGGGCACGGCCGGCAACCGCCTGTTCTACCTGGCCGTGCCGCCGGCCCTGTACCCGGAGATCGTCAGCCATCTAGACCGAGCCGGCCTGGCGGCCAGCGGGACGCATCGGCGAACAGGCCCGAAGCGAGGCTGGACGCGGGTCATCGTCGAGAAGCCGTTCGGCTACGACCTCGAGAGCGCCCGCACCCTGAACCGGGTGATCGCCGACGTGCTCGACGAGAACCAGGTCTATCGGATCGACCACTACCTCGGGAAGGAGACCGTCCAGAACCTCGCCGTCTTCCGGTTCGGCAACGGCCTGTTCGAGCCGATCTGGAACCGACGCTACATCGACTCCGTGCAGATCACCGTGGCCGAGACGGTCGGGGTCGAGGGACGCGGCGACTTCTACGACCAGACCGGCGCCATGCGCGACATCGTCCAGAACCACGGCCTCCAGCTGATGGCCATGTTCGCGATCGAGCCGCCGGTCGAGTTCGGCGCGGAGGACCTGCGCGACGAAAAGCTCAAGGTGCTCCGCGCGGTGAAGCCGATGTCATCCGCCGACGTGGCCGCCAACGTGATCCGCGGCCAGTACGTCTCCGGCTGGGTGGAGGGGGAGCGGCTGCACTCCTACCGCGACGAGCCCGAGGTGCCGCCCGACTCGCAGGCGGAGACGTACGTCGCGCTGAAGCTCGGCATCGACTCGTGGCGCTGGGCGGGCGTGCCGTTCTACCTGCGCACCGGCAAGGCCCTGCCGAGCCGCGTGACCGAGATCGCGGTGCAGTTCAAGCGAGCGCCGCTGGCCCTCTTCGCGCGCGCGGGCGTGCCACAGATCGACGACAACATCCTCGCCATCCGGGTCCAGCCGGACGAGGGCATCCTCCTGCGCTTCGGCGCGAAGGTACCGGGCATGGGGCTCCAGATCCGGAACGTGAACATGGACTTCCGGTATGGGTCGAGCTTCGCGGTCGACTCGCCGGACGCGTACGAAACGCTGATCCTCGACGCGATGGTCGGGGACGCCAGCCTGTTCACCCGCGCCGACGAGGTCGAGCGCGCCTGGGAGATCCTGCAGCCGGTCCTCGACGCGTGGTCCGGCGGCCATGGCGGACCGCTTCACTTCTACGCTGCGGGCACGTGGGGGCCACCGGCGGCCGACGAGCTGCTCGAGCGCGACGGCCGCGCCTGGCGACGACCATGACCGGCCCGGAACCGCGCAGCGCCCACGAGGAGCAGGCGGTCCATCGGCGGCTCATGCGCTTCGGCGAGGCACGAGAGCCTCGCGACGCCGATGTGGGAGCAGCCCGACACGACGCGTCCGCGCCGTGGCCGGCCACCTCGCGTCGCTGTGGGAGTCTCCGGCGCCCGTCGACGGGGACGGGGTCCCGGTGGTCACCGAGAAGGGTCTGCCGCACGCCCGCGCTTCGGTCCTTAACCTCGTCGTCACCGTCGTCGACGACGCGGCGGCCAACCGCGTCGTGCACACCCTGCTCGACCTCGGCGTCCGCCACCCGTCGCGGGCCGTTGTCCTCGTGCCGGAGCCGGCGCCCGACGGGCACCCGCTCGACGCGCGGATCAGCACGCACTGCCACGACAGCGGCCGGAGGCGGCGACCAGATCTGCTACGAGGAAGTCGTTCTCACCGTGCGGGGCGAGGCGGCCTCGCATCTGAACGGGATCGTCGCCCCGCTCCTCATCCACGATCTGCCAACCCACGTCTGGTGGCCGGGCGACCCGCCGTTCAACGACCCGGTCTTCGACCAGCTCGTCGACCTGGGGGATCGGCTCATGGTCGACTCCGTCCGACTTCGCCGACCTGCTCGGTGGCCTGCGCCGGCTCGCCACGCTCCGCCGGCGGAGCGGGGTCGGCGACATGAGCTGGGAGCGGCTGGCCTGGTGGCAGGAGCTGACCGCGCAGTTCTTCGACGCGCCGCGCTTCCGGCGCTACCTCCCGAACCTCAGCCGGCTGCGGATCCAGTACGCGCTGCCCACGCCGTCATCGGTCGCGGCACGAGGAGGACGACGATGTCGCGCCCGGGCGCTCGCGCGCCGATGGCGCAGGCGCTGCTGTATGCCGGCTGGATCGCCACGCGGCTGGGCTGGAAGCGCTATCGGACCCTCGAGCCGCTGGCCGATGCGGGCTTCCGGCTGCGCCTGGAGGGCAAGCACGAGATGGTCGACCTGCTCGTCGAGGGGGTTCCGACCGACGTCGCGCGTCCCGGCGACCTGCTGTCCGTCCACGTCCGATCGCTGGGCGAGACGGGAGCCGCCGAGTTCATCATCGACCGCGACGGCGAGGACGCCATCGTCGCGACGAACGCGGACGGCATGACCGCCCTTCTGCGCCGGGTGAGCATGGAGGCATCGCGAGAATCGGAGCTGCTCAGCTCCCAGCTCACCGTCGATCGTGCCGATCTCGTCTACGAGGACGCGCTCCGCGCCGCGGCCATCCTGCTCGCCTCCGCACGCGAGGCGGCCGCATGACGCGCTTCACGATCCTGTCCCGACGCCGCCGCGGTCTGCGCCGCCATGGCCGACCGGCTCGTCGAGGCCGCCGTCGCCGCGATCGAGGAGCGCGGCATCTTCCGCGTGGCGCTCTCCGGCGGCAGCACCCCGAAGACGGTGTATCCGATGATCCTCGAGCCGCGCCGCCGCGACGCCGTGGACTGGAGCCGGGTCGAGTTCTTCTGGGGCGACGAGCGCGCCGTGCCCGCCGGACGACCCGGAGTCGAACTTCGGCGTCGCCTACCAGATGTTCATCTCGCACCTGCCGAACGCGCGCCCGGATCGGATCCATCGCATGCCGGCCGAGGCGCAGGACCTCGATGCTGCGGCGCTCAGCTACGAGAGCGAGCTGCGCCTGGCCTTCAACGCGCGCGGCGCCGAGCCGCCGGCGTTCGACTTCATCTGGCTCGGCATGGGGCCGGACGGCCACACGGCCAGCCTGTTTCCCGGCTCGAAGGCGCTTGACGAGACCGAGCGCTGGGCCGTCGCCAACTGGGCCGCGTACCCGAATGCGTGGCGCATGACGCTCGACCTTCCCGGTGCTCAACGCGGGGCGCCGCGTGGTCTTCGCCGTCGAGGGCGCCAACAAGGCCGATGCGGTTTCGCGCCATTCGCGCCGGCGGCTCCGGGCTGCCGGCCGAGCGGGTGTCCGGCGACCAGGTCGAGTGGCTGATCGATGCGGCCGCGGTCGACGAGAAGGCCGAGGCCGCCTGACCGATGCCGCCCCTCGCCTGGCTGGCCGTCGCCATCGTCGCCGGCGTGGCTGCCTATCTCGTCGGCTGGCCGGCATGGCGGTCGTACCGTACGCCGTGAGTCCCGCGACGTGAACACCGAGCGCTACCTGGCCTGGCGCGGCCGCGCCGACCGGGTGTCGACGACCTCGACCCGCGAGGGGATGACGAGCGAGGAGCGCCGCCGGATCTACGCCGGGGCGGCGCTCGCCGCGGTCGCCGTGGTGGCGCTGGTCGCCTTCTTCGCGGCCAGCTGACGCCGATGCGCGTCGAGCTGCTCTACGCCGAGGACGACCCCGCCTCGATGCCCGCCCGCCAGAACCTCGTCGAGGTGCTGACCGAGGACGCGTTCGAGACGCCGATCCAGATGGTCGCCGTCGCCTCCGCCGAGGACGCCGAGCTGCTCGAGCATGCGCGGCACGCCGACGATCCGCATCGACGGCGTCGACATCGACCCCGACTGGAACGGCCCGGTCGGCCTGGCGCCGCGTGACTACGGCGAGGGGCCGATACCGCCGAAGCCGCTGATCCGCCGCGCCGTGGAGCGCGCGCGCGGCTGGAGCCACGGGCGCCGCGACTGATGCTGGCCGGCGCGCTGCGCGCGTTCTTCCTGTGGCTCGCCGGTCGCCGATGGCTCGGCAGCATGGCGATGGCCACGCCGCTCATCCGGCGCATGCCGTTCCGGTTCGTGGCCGGCACGACGCTCGACGAGGCGGTCGCCGCGGTCCGGGCCCTGAATGCCACGGGCGCCACCGCCACGCTCGACGTGCTCGGCGAGTCGGTGGCCGACCGGGCCGCGGCCGACCGGGCCGCGGCCGCATACGTCGAGACGATCGAGCGCATCGCCGCCGAGGCCCTCGACGCCAACGTCAGCATCAAGCTGACCCAGATGGGCCTCGACCTCGGCGTCGATGAATGCCTGGCGGTCATGGCGCCGATCGCCGCCGCCGGCGCCCGGCACGGGGTGTTCGTCCGCATCGACATGGAGTCATCGGCGTTCACCGACCGACACGCTCGAGGTGGTCGACCGCCTGCGAGCCGACGGCTGCGACGTGGGCCCGGTGATCCAGGCGTACCTGCATCGTTCGCCCGCCGACGTCGAACGGCTGGCGGCCGATCGCGTCCGCAGTCGGATCTGCAAGGGCGCCTACGCGGAGCCGCCCGAGGTCGCGCTCCAGGATCGGGCGGCCATCGGCGACGCGTTCGTGGCGCTCACCGAGCGCATGCTCGAGGCCGACGCCTATCCGGGCGTCGCGACGCACGACCCGGAGATGATCTCGCGCGTCAGCGCATCCGCGCGGCAGCGCGGCATCGGTCCCGAGCGCTTCGAGTTCCAGATGCTGTACGGCGTCCGGCGCGATCTGCAGCGACAGCTGCTGGCCGACGGCTACCGCATGCGGGTCTACGTGCCGTACGGCACCGAGTGGTATCCGTACTTCATGCGCCGCCTGGCCGAGCGCCCGGCCAATGTCCTCTTCGTGATCCGCAGCGTATTCGGCGAGCGGAGCTGAGGCTTTCCGCCGCGGCCGTATATACGGATATACGCCGGCGCCGATGCACCCGAATCGGCATGGGCGTAGACTGCGTGACCAGCCCATGTCCGCCAACAAACGGCCGAGCACCTCGAGCCTCCGCCGATACCTGACATCCCGCCCCTTCATCTCGGTCGCCGATATCCGCCGCCGATTCGGCCTCGATCCAGAGGCGATGAGCGTGGTCTCCCGCAACGGGACGACCGCCTACATCGGGCTGCCGGAGCGGGAAGCGACCAAGCTCCAGGACCTGTGGCAGCGTGACGAGGTCGGCTTGGAGCTCTCGGTCGAGGTCCGCGCTCCGGTGGTGATCGGCATCTTCCCGATGCGGATCGCGCGCTTCGTGATCGACCAGGCCACGAGCGGCAGCGGGTATGTGAACGGCAACGGCCATCACCCCGAGCCGCACGACCATCCGGAGGAGGCCCGCCCCGGGCCGATCTACCACCAGCCGCCGCCGCCGCCGACCCCCAGCGCACCTGTCGAGGACGCCGCCGCCGAATGAAGGTCGGCGCGGTCGTCGACGACCTCATGCTGTTCAGCCGGATCGACGCCGCCGCGGCCGCCGCGGGCGCCGAGCTGACGCGCGTCTCCACGCCTGCAGAGCTGCCGCCCGACCTCGATCTCGTGCTCGTCGACTGGTCTGCCCGGCGCTCTGGTTGGGCCGATGCATTGGCCGCCATGGATGCCCGGGTGATCCTGTTCGGCCGGCACACGGACCTCGAAGCCCATGCCGATGCGCGCGCCGCGGGGCTGGGTCCGATGTGGGCGCGCTCGAAGCTCGTCGCGGAACTTCCCACCTCCCTAATGCCGAACGGCCCGCGAGGAGTGACGCCCGACTGAATGGTCGGCACCGGTACGTTCGTACCAGTGCCTCCCCAGCATGTGATTCGGGCCACCGGCGGTGCTCATACGCACCGGTCAAGTTCCATTCGCTCCCAGGAAAGTATTGTCAGGTGTGACTCGGGCGGGGTAAGTTGCCCCGCACAACGAAGGGAAGTACCACTCCGACCCGAGACCGGACGGTACGATCGTTCACCACCGCCTACGGAATTGGTCCCGAAGCGCCACGCTTCCCTGCGTCCATAGCCCCAGCCCAGCTGGAGTCAGGGGAGACGGTGTGTACATCGGCGGACCAGGACGTCGCGATCCAGATCCCATCGCCGTCGGCACTCCCGATGGGGGGGTGACACGGAAGGTGACCAGCTCTCGGATCACGGACGCGGTTCCGCTTCGTCCCCAATTCATCCGCGGCCGCACCTCACCCTGCGGCACCCCTGCGCAACGCGCACTGCGCCGTCCGGCACCCGGCGCGCTCCACGCCATCTCTACGTCGGGAGGATCGGTCCAGTGACGCGTTCGATTGCTGCTTGGAGTCTGCGTTTCCGCGTCCTCGTCCTCGGGATCGCGGCCGCCATGGTCATCGCCGGCTTCGCGCTGCTGCCGACGATGGCCCTCGACGTCACACCAGAGTTCACCCCGCCGTACGTGGAGGTCCAGACGGAGGCGCTCGGCCTGTCAGCTGAGGAGGTCGAGCAGCTCATCACCGTTCCAATCGAAGCCGACCTCCTCAACGGGGTGGCGTTCCTCGACACCATACAGTCAAGATCCGTGGCGGGCCTGTCCTCGATCGTCCTGACGTTCGAGCCCGGGACTGACCCGGTTCGGGCGCGCCAGGTCGTGGCTGAACGCATGACGCAGGCGCATGCCCTGCCCAACGTGTCGAACGCCCCGGCCATGCTCCAGCCGATTGCCTCGGCAAGTCGGGTCATGATGGTCGGCCTCTCGTCCGACGAAGTGTCGATGATCGACATGTCGATCCTCGCGCATTGGACCGTGCGACAGCGGCTGATGGGCGTGACGGGAGTCGCCAACGTCTCGGTTTGGGGCCAACGAGACCGCCAGATCCAGGTCCAGGTCGACCCGGAGCGGTTGCGCGACGCAGGCGTGACACTCGAGCACGTGATCAAGACGGCCGGAAATGCCCTGTGGGTCTCTCCCCTGAGCTTCCTCGAGGCGTCGACGCCCGGCACAGGCGGCTTCATCGAGACTCCCAACCAACGCCTCGGGGTTCAGCATGTCTCGCCGATCGTCTCGGCCGACGAGCTCGCCGAGGTGGCCCTGGATGCAGAGGACGGCGCCGCACGGTCCCTCCGTCTGGGCGACGTCGCCAACGTGGTCGAAGATCACCAGCCCTTGATCGGAGACGCCCTCATCAACGATGGGGAGGGGCTGCTTCTCGTCATCGAGAAGTTCCCGGAAGCCAACACCCTGGAGGTGACGCGCGGCATCGACGAGGCTCTTGCCGCACTCGCGCCAGGGCTCTCAGGCATCGACATCGACTCGTCGATCTACCGGCCCGCCAGCTATATCGAGACGGCCAGCGGCAATCTGTCGCTGGGTCTGCTGATCGGCCTGGTGCTAGCCGCGATCGGCCTGGCCGCCCTACTGCTCGACTGGCGTTCCGTGGTGATCGTGATTGTGGCGATCCCCGCCTCGTTGACGGTTGCCGGCCTCGTGCTCTACGCCCTCGGTGCGACGATCAATGCGATGGTGATCGGGGGCCTGGCGTTGGCGCTCGTCGTGATCATCGACGACGCGATCGTCGGGGTGGAGAGCGTGATGCGGCGCGTCCGCCAGCCCCATCGGGACGACGAGCCGCGCTCCAGGGCTGCCATCGTCCTGGAGGCCACCGTGGCCGGTCGCGGCTCGCTTGGCTACGCCACCCTCATCGTCATCGCCGCAGCCGCACCACTCCTCTTCCTTGCCGGTATTGCCGGCGCCTTCCTGCCACCGCTCGCCATGGCGTATGCGCTCGCCGTCGTCGCTTCAGTTCTCGTCTCCCTGACCGTCAGCGTGGCACTCGCGGCCGTTCTCCTGCCGGAACGCGCTGACGTCCGCCATGACCGTCACGCCATAGGGTGGCTGCAGCACAGATTCCAGCCGGCCCTGTGGCGGCTGTTGAATCGCCCGCGGCCCATGTTCCTGACCGCGGTCGTGGTCACCGCCGGCGTCGCGGTGCTTGTCGCTTTCAGCATGGTGCCTGGGCTGGGGAGGACAGCCGTCCCCACGTTCCGTGACGGCGATCTCCTCGTCCATTGGGACGGCGCTCCCGGCACCTCGCGGACCGAGATGAATCGGATCGCCGCCGCCGCCAGCGAGGAGCTCAGGGCAATCGACGGCGTTCGCAACGTCGGCGCACACGTGGGCCGCGCCGTCGCGTCGGATCAGGTCGTCAACATCAACGCCGGCGAGCTGTGGGTCAGCATCGATCCGGACGCGGACTACGACGCCACGATCGCCGCCATCCACGAAACGCTCAGTGGCTTTCCCGGACTGCGGCGAGAGCTTCTCTCGTACCAGTCAGACCGAATCAACACGATACTGACCGACGTCGACGACGATGTCGTGGTCCGCGTCTACGGGCAGGAGCTCGACGTGCTGCGCGCGCAGGCAGATGCGGTGCGTGACGAGCTGGCCGGTATCGATGGCGTGGCGACCGCCGTTGTCGAGCCCGAGGCCCTCGAGCCCACGGTCCAGATCGAAGTCGACCTCGCCGCGGCGGAGGCACATGGCCTCAGCTCGGGCGACATTCGCCGCGCCACCACGACGCTGCTGTCGGGGATCGAGGTCGGCAGCCTGTTCGAGGACCAGAAGGTCTTCCAGGTCGTGGTGTGGGGCGTGCCCGAGATCCGGGAGAGCCTCACGGACATCAGCGCGCTCCTGATCGAAACTCCGGCGGGTGGGCATGTCCAACTTGACGAGGTTGCGGACGTCCGGGTCGGGCCTGCCGCGAGCGTCGTGAACCGCGAGGGGGTGGCACGCCGGATCGACATCGGCATAAGCGTGGCGGGACGCGACGCGCCTTCGGTCGTCGCCGAGATCGAAGATCGCGTCCAGGCCATGGAGCTTCCTCTCGAGTACCACGCCGAGGTGCGAGCAATCGCCGTGGACCGGCAGGCTGAGCAGCTGCAGCTGCTGGCGATCGTCGCGGCCGTCGCGATCGTGATCTTCCTCCTGCTGCAGGCTGCCTTCGACAGCTGGCGGCTGGCCGCCACGACGCTCGTTGCAATGCCGGTTGCGCTCGTCGGCGGCGCTGTCGCAGCGTTCGTGAGCGGGGTGTCAGGGTCGCTCGGCGCCACGGTCGGCTTCCTCGCCATCCTCGCGATCACGGCGCGCGGGAGCATCAGATTGATCGACACCTACCGGTCGCTGGAGCGGGCCAATGCAGAACCGTCGGTACGCGAGGTCGTCGTTCGCGGCACGCGTGAGCGGCTGGGACCGATCCTCGCCACGGCGCTCGCGACCGCAGGGATGCTCCTGCCGTTCGTCGTACTGGGTGATCTCCCGGGCTTCGAGATCGTGCGACCGATGACCATCGTCATCCTCGGCGGCCTCGTCACCGCGACCATCCTCAACCTGTTCATCATCCCCACGCTCTATGTGCACTTGGGGCCGAGCGCAGAATCGGCGGTGGCCACACCCACCGAGCCCACACCATCCTCGAGCCGCAGGTCATAGGAGCCTAGCCATGGGTCGCACCACCCGATCATTCGCGATCGTGATCACTGTTCTCAGCGTCGCACTCGCCGGATGCGGCCAGGAAGCAGCCGACGCTGCGCCACTCGCCGAGGCGGTTTCGGTGACGGAGATCGAGGACTCCGGCCTCCATCGCGTGACGCTTTCCGAATCGGCTGCCGCCCGACTGGCTGTCGAGACGGCCACAGTGACCGAGGCCTCGGGCGGCAAGCTGCTCATCCCGTACTCGGCCCTCCTCTACGACGCCACGGGCGCCACCTGGACGTACACCAACCCCGAAGATCTCGTGTTCGTCCGAGAGCAGGTCGAGGTGGAGCTGATCGATGGGGACTTTGCGCAGCTGACCGCCGGTCCTGAAGCCGGGACGCCGGTGGTCACGGTAGGAGCTGCCGAGCTATGGGGCGCCGAGACGGGCGTCGGCGGCGGGCACTGATCACATCCGACGGCAGATGCCGGTAGCAGTGAGGGGCTTCCAGCCATGATGCGGTGGATCGTCGGGTCGAGCCTGCGGTACCGATTCCTCGTGCTCGCGTTCGCCGCGGCATGATGCTGCTTCGGCGTCGGCCAGCTGCAGAACGCGCCGGTCGACGTCTTCCCGGAGTTCGCGCCGCCGCGGGTCGAGATCCAGACGCCATCGCTCGGCCTGTCGGCCGCCGAGGTCGAGCCGCTCGTCACCGTCCCGCTCGAGCAGGCGCTCAACGGCATGCGAGGTCTCGACGTCATGCGCTCGAAGTCGGTCCGCGAGCTCTCGTCGATCGAGCTGATCTTCAAGCGCGGGACGCGACCTGCTGCAGGCGCGCCAGCTGGTTCCGGAGCGGATCGCGACGGTCACGCCGACGCTTGCCGACCTGGGCCAGCCCGCCGTTCATGATGCCAGCCGCTGTCCGCGACCAGCCGGGTGATGAAGATCGGTCTCACGTCGGACGAGCGTCTCGCTGATCGACATGTCGATGATCGCCTACTGGACGATCCGGCCGCGGCTGCTCAGCGTCCCCGGCGTCGCCAACGTCGCCATCTGGGGCGAGCGGCTGAAGATGTTCCAGGTCCAGGTCGAGCCGGAACCGACTGCGCGCAGCACGGCGTCACGCTCGACAGGTCATGGACGACCACCGCCGACGCGCTCGACGCCGGGCTCCTCCAGTTCTCCGACGGGCTCGCGATCGGCACCGGCGGCTTCGTCGACACGCCGAACCAGCGGCTCGCCGATCCAGCACGTCCCGCCGATCGTCGACGCCGGAGGACCTGGCGCACGATCGTCGGTCGACGAAGCGCGACGGCCAGGACCGTCCGCGCTGGCCGACGTCGCCGATGTGGTCGAGGACCACCAGCCGCTGATCGGCGACGCGGTCATCAACGACGGTGCCGGGGCTCATGCTCATCGTCGAGAAGTTCCCGTGGGCGCAACACGCTCGACGTGACGCGCGGCGTCGAGGCAGGCGATGGAGGAGATGCGGCCCGGCCTGCCGGGGATCGAGATCGACACCGACGATCTTCCGGCCGGCCACGTTCATCGAGCAGCGCACTCGACAACCTGACGCACGCGCTGCTCCTCGGCTGCGTGCTCGTCATCCTCGTCCTGATCGTCTTCCTCTTCGACTGGCGGACCGCGCTGATCAGCGTCGTCGCGATCCCGCTGTCGCTCATGGCCGCAGCGCTCGTCCTCGACCTCGCGGGGCGCCACGATCAACACGATGATCCTCGCCGGGCTTGGTCATCGCCATCGGCGTCGTCGTCGACGACGCCATCATCGACGTCGAGAACATCGTGCGGCGCCTCCGGCAGCACCGCCGGGAGGGCAGCACGACAGTCGACGGCGTCGATCATCCTCGAGGCCTCGCTCGAGGTTCGCAGCGCCGATCGTCTACGCGACGCTGATCGACGCTGGTCGCCGTCGCTGCCGGTCTTCTTCCTCGACGGGTCTGCCGGGCGCTTCTTCCAGCCGCTGGCCATCTCCTACGCGCTGGCGGTGCTCGCTCGATGGTCGTCGCGCTGACCGTCACGCCGGCGATGGCCTAATCCTCCTCCGCAACGCGCCGGTCGAACGACGCGAGTCGCCGGTCGCTGCGGTGGCTGCAGCGCGGCTACGCGCGCTCCTCGCGCGGATCATCCGCACGGCCGGCCTGCGTTCGCGACGGTCGCCGCGGTCATCGTCGTGGCGGGCGTCGTGGTCTGCCCGCTGCTCGGCCAGTCGCTGCTGCCCGAGTTCAAGGAACGGGACTTCCTGATGCACTGGGTGACCAAGCCGGGCACGTCGCAGCCGGAGATGGCCCGGATCACCACCGGGCCAGCAAGGAGCTGCGGGCGATCCCCGGCGTGCGCAACTTCGGCGCCCACATCGGCCAGGCCCTGCTGGCCGACGAGCCGTACGGCGTCGACTTCGGCGAGAACTGGATCAGCGTCGATCCCGCCGCCGACTACGACGAGACGCTCGCGCCGTCCAGGAGGTCGTCGACGGCTATCCGGGCCTCGACGCGACGTTCAGACGTATCTCAAGGAGCGCATCCGGGAGGTCCTCACCGGCACCGAGCGAGGCGATCGTCGTCCGCATCTACGGCGCCGACCTCGACGTGCTGCGCGAGCAAGGCGCGACGAGATCGAGGAGGCGCTCGGCGGCGATCGACGGGCATCGTCGATCTGCACGTCGAGCTCCAGATCGAGTTCCGCAGATCGAGGTCGAAGTCGACCTGCAAGGCCGCCAGGCGTACGGCGTCAAGCCGGGCGACGTCCGCCGGGCGGCCGCCACGCTGCTCGCCGGCGAGGAGGTCGGCGACATCTTCCGCGACGGCAAGGCCTACGACGTGCAGGTCTGGAGCACGCCCGAGACCCGCCACAGCGTGAGCGACATCGAGAACCTGCTGATCGACACGCCCGATCGGGCGAGCACGGTGCCGCTCGGCGAGCATCGCCGACGTCGCGCCTCCGAGCCGACGCCGAACCGCATCAGCCACGAGCGCCTCGCGCGACGATCGACGTCGACGCCAACGTCGAGGGCCGCGACCTCGGCGCCGTCGTCGGCCGACGTCGAGGCAGCGCTGGCGGAGGTCGAGTTCCCGCTCGGCTACCACGCCGGAGCTGCTTGGCGAGTTCGCCGAGCGCGCAGGCGGCCGCAGAGCCGCCTGCTGCTGTTCGCCATCGGCGCGGCGATCGGTGTCTTCCTCCTGCTCCAGGCCTCGTTCGGCAGCACGCGCCTCGCCATTCTCGTCTTCCTCACCCTGCCCTCGGCCCTGGTCGGCGGCGTGCTGGCGGCGTGCTTCAGGGCGGCGTCATCTCGCTCGGGCTCGCTCGTCGGGTTCCTCACCGTGCTCGGGATCGCCGCCCGCAACGGCATCATGATGATCAACCACTTCCAGCACCTCGAGCGCGACGAGGGCGAGCCCTTCGGGCCCGACCTCGTCATCCGCGGCGCCCGGGAGCGGCTCTCGCCGATCCTCATGACCGCGCTCGCCACCGGCCTGGCGCTCGTGCCCCTGGCGATCGCCGGCGATCTGCCCGGCCACGAGATCGAGCACCCCATGGCGATCGTGATCCTCGGCGGCCTCGTCACGTCGACGCTTCTCAACCTGTTCGTCGTGCCGTCCCTGTACCTGCGCTTTGCTCGCCCGGCGCCGCGCCCTGACCTGGCGGCACCATCGCCGTCGGCAATTTGACGGCTTTGTCCATTCGGGGCGGTCCGGCCCCGATGGTGCCGAGAACGCGTGCGCCGGGGGCCCGTTTAGCAGCCGCCTCCCGAGCACTCGCATCCGATGCATCGCGCGCGCACGGGCCTGGTGATCCTGTTCGGCGGCACAGCGACCTGGAGGCTCATGCCGCCCGCGCCGCCGCTGGGCCCGATGCACGCCCGCTCGAAGTTGGTCGCGGATCTCGACCGAGTGCTTCGCAGGGCAGGGTACTGAGCACGCCGCTGGGGCAGGACACCGTCGCCATGGTGGCGACGAGCGCAATCATCGGCCGGGACTGCGGAACTTGGGGATTGCAACCGGCTGACGTCGGTAGTAAGGTCCTTGGTACTAATGACCTAGGGAAGTACCACTCCGCCCCGAGCACCGGAAGGTACCGACCGACCAGCGACGCCTACGGATACGGTCCGAAGCGCACGACTTCCCTTAATCTGCACCGCCGCCAGCGGAGGGCTGGAGGGAAGATGCTGCGCGTCGCTGGACCAAGTCACTGCTTGCCGCCCGGGAAGGCTCACACGCTCCCCGACTGGATGGTGGCGTCCCGCCACCTGACCTCGTCCCTCAAGCGCCAACCGCTCGTCCCTCAAGCGCCAACCGCGCTCGCGACTGTGGCGTCCCGCGACCCGTGCCGTCCGCAGGCCGTGGTGATCGTCTGCCGGCTGACCACCTCGACACGGTTCAGCCACCTCTTCGTCCCATCGCACTCCCTCCGCGTTGCTCGCGGCTGGACCCGCCATAGCGGGTTCGCCGCGGCCTCGCCATGAGCTTCATGACGTACCGACCGACACCGTCCACGGCAGCCGCTTCGCAGGAGTCCTTCGCGTGAACGACCGCAATCCAACGCATTCATCCGCCCTCCACCGAGCCGCACGCGCGCTGATCCTCAGCGCCGTCATGGTCGGTATCCTGCTACCCGCCGGCCCGCGCGCCGCGCTCGCAGCGCCGCCGGTCGACTTCGAGGATGTCCACGTCGCCGATGTCTCGGGCCCGATGGACGTCGCCTGGACGCCGGACGGCCGGATGATCATCATCGGCAAGGCCGGACTTGTACGCATCTATCAAGGGGGGACGCTCCTGTCCACCCCCGCCCTGGATCTCGGCCCTCGCCTGTGCACGAACGGAGAACGCGGCCTCGCCGGCCTGGCGGTCCACCCGAACTTCAGCGCGAACCGCTTCATCTATCTGTACTACACCTTCAACAAGCTCGGGAATGCGTGCCCGGAGGATCAGACCACCGGGCCGGTGAACCGGCTCTCGAGGTTCGTCCTGCAGGCGTCCAACGTCATCGATCCGGCCAGCGAGCTCGTGCTGTTCGAGACGCCCCCCATGTACCGCGACCACCACACCGGTGGGGACGTGAAGTTCGGCAAGGACGGCAATCTGTACGTTACCGTCGGTGACTCTGGGGCCCAGGGTCTCGGGTGGCCGCAGGATCTCGGCCGCCTGGCGGGCAAGCTCGTCCGTGTGACGGACGCTGGAGGTATCCCCACCGGCAACCCATTCACCGGTGCCGGCACGGCTCGATGCAACGTCGGCGGGGTGCCGCCGGCCGGCTCCGCGGCCGGCACGCGCTGCCAGGAAGTCTTCTCCTACGGGTTCCGGAACCCGTTCCGGTTCGCGCATGACCCGAATGCCGCCGGAACGCGCTTCTACATCAACGACGTCGGTCAGCACACCTGGGAGGACATCAGCGAAGGCCCGGTGGCGGGCGGCAATTACGGGTGGCAGCTCCGCGAGGGGCCATGCGCCAAGGACTCTGATACAAATTGTGGAAGCGTCGCCGGCATGGTTGACCCGGTGCACTGGTATCACCATGGTCCGTTCGGAGCGGCGGCTACGGCCGGCGTCTTCGTCCCGAACGGTATCTGGCCCGCCGAGTACAACGGGAAGTACCTTTTCGCCGACTACGTCTTTGGCCAGATCTACCGGCTCGACCCGGGAGGAAGTCGCTGCCTGACGTGCTTGCCGCCGACCTCCGGCTTTGCGATGACCGTCTTCGGCGACATCGGGCAGGTCGTGAGCATGCGCTTCGGCCCGGACAATTCGCTGTACTACGTCAGCCGGGAGGGCAGCGTCGTCCGCCGCATCACCTACGTCGGGGCAGGCAACCGAGCGCCGACGGCGCGCATCGCCGCCGCGCCAACCTCCGGTCCGATCCCGCTCGCCGTCGACTTCGACGGCACCACGAGCAGCGACCCGGATGGGGATGCACTCACCTACGCTTGGGACTTCGACGGGAACGGGACGACCGACTCGACGGAGCCCGCCCCGTCACACACCTACGTGAGCGCCGGGAACTTCGCCGCATCGCTGACGGTCTCGGACGGTAATGGTGGCATCAACACCGTGTCGGTGACGATCAACGCCGGGAATAGTGCCCCTATCCCGACGATATCGTCCCCGGCGGCCGACACCACCTTTGCCGTCGGCGATCCGTTCACCTTGATCGGATCGGCGATCGACCCCGAGGAGGGGTCGCTGCCTGACTCCGCGCTGTCGTGGGAAGTGATCCGACATCACGCACAGCACTCCCATCCGTTCCTGGAGGCGACCACGGGCAACAATATCCCGCTCATCGCGCCCGAGCCGGAGGATCTCGATGCGGCACGCACCAGCTACCTCGGACATCCGGCTGACGGCCACCGATGCGGCGGGCGCGTCGCAGACGACGAGCATGGACTTCGACCCTCGAAAGGTCCCGATAACGTTCCAGACGATTCCCGTTGGGGCTCACGCTGACGGCGGGCGGCACCGACCCCATCACCGGGCCGACGACCATGGACTCGTGGGAGGGCTTCTCCTTCCCGGTCAACGCCCCTGACCAGGCGACCAGTGACGGTCGCCACTGGGGGTTCGCCTCGTGGTCCGACGGCGGCGGCCGCACGCACATCATCACCACCGGCACCGCGCCGGCGACCTACGCCGCGACATTAACCGAGGTTGCCGCGTCAGCCCAGACCTACACACCGGTCGCCGACTCTTACGTTGAGGCCGCACGTCCGACCCGGAACAATGGCAGCCGTAACGAGCTGCACGTGGACGGCTCCCCGATCCTGAACGGCTACCTTCGCTTCAATGTCCAGGGGGCGACGGACTTCTCAACGGCCAAGCTCCGCCTCTACTTCAAGAACGCCACCAGCAGCGGGCTCCGGGTGCATCCGGTGAGCAATACCACCTGGGGTGAGACGACGATCACCTATGCCAATGCCCCGGCCATCGGACCACTTGCGGCAACCTCCGGTGCGGCCGGCGCGGGCACATGGGTCGTCATGGACGTGACCGATCTGGTGTCCGGGAACGGGCTCGTGAGTTTTGCGATCACCTCCTCGAGCAGCACCGCCCTCTCTGCGCCAGCCGGGAGGCAGCCGAACAACCCGAGTTGATCATCGGCACCCAGGCGTCACCGTCGCCCTTCATCGTGAGCTCGGCCGGATCGGAGTATCAGGCGGTCTCGCAGGGCACCGGTGGGTCCTTCACCGGGTCGCTGAAGTTTGTCGTCGAGAACGCCGTCGCCGAGCTGAACGCCGCGGGTGGGGGTGTGGTCCGTTTCACCAACGGCGACTTCAATCTCGGTGGTGACTGGTTCGAGCTCTACGACATGGCGGGCATCACGTTTCGAAGGCGCTGGAATCGGCTCCACCACGATCCGCAACGTTTCTAACGCCGCGACTGATACCGAGCCGTTCGACGTAGTCGGTGCCGACAACGTCGTCATCCGTGACCTGACCGTTCGTGCCGGCGGCGCGTTCCGGTCCGCGGCCGACGGAATCGACTTCGACGCTGGGAACCTGACCACGATCGAGCGCGTTGCCGTCACCGAGTCTCGGGGCAAGGGCATCGTTTTCGATGGCAAAGGAGCCGGCTGGACCGCCGACGGAAACGTGTGCGCGACTGCGTGATCAGCGGGGTTCCGAGCGACGGCATCGAACTGCTCGCCTCCGAGCGCCAACCGGATCGCGGGCTGTACCATCACGAACGCCGGCGGGCACGGCATCCAGGTGAACAAAGCCGTCAACGACGCCGGGACAGCCGAACAAGAAGTCGAGCGACAACATCGTTCGCAGCAACACGATCGACCAGGCCGGGCAGGACGGGGTCAACATCATCGGCGGCGACCGCAACCAGGTCACCGCGAACCACATCACGAACAGCTCGGACGACACGAGCTCGCGTGACGGGATTCGCATCGGCAGCGGTGACGGCATCAGCTGCGACGACACCGTCGTGGATCTCAACGTCGCCACCGATACCCAGCCGACGAAGACCCAGTCGTATGGCTTGAACATCAGCTCGGCCCTCTGCAATAAAACCGCGATCGGGGCCGGCAACAACTCTGCTGGAAATCGAGTCGGCCCGATCCGTGACGTCGGCGCGGGGACGATCTTCCCCCCGCCGACGGGCGATACAGAGGACCCGACGGCGCCGGCGCTACAGGCCTCCGCGGCCGGCACCGATGCCGCCGACCTCAGCTGGACGGCGGCGACCGACAACGTCGGCGTGACCGGATACGACATCTACCGCGACGGGGCGCTGATCGACAGCGTCGGCGGGACGACGCTCGCCTACCACAACGGCGGTTTGGCTCCGGCGACCAGCTACAACTACGTGGTCCGCGCGCGGGACGCGGGCCACCAACGAGT
>CAVYSK010000004.1:0-37142 GCA_963771155.1 uncultured Chloroflexia bacterium | reverse complement strand
GTAGTGGACGCTCGAGTACAGGACGCGGTCGAGGACGAACCGATGGCGCCGGTGGTCGTACTCGTACTTGTTGCGGCTGCCCGAGGGGATCTCGACGGTCACCTCGATCGGCCCGCGCGGCTCCAGCCCGCCATGGGCGCAGTATGGCGCATCGGCTGCAACGATCCGGCCCGAGCCGGCGTCTGAACGGTGAGCCGCCGTCTTCGGCGGCTATACTGCTGCTCCCCGCCCGGATCATCCCTCGGAGCCCCGTGAGCCGATCTGACCTGCGCGCCGCGACTGACGCGCGCGCCGCTGCCGCCGCGTTCCTCTCGTTCGTGATGCCCGGACTCGGGCAGGGGTACAACGGACGGTGGCTGCTCGCCACCGCTGCTCGCCGTGCCGGTCCTCTCGTCGTCGGTCTCGGGGTCGGCCGATCGTGACCGGCGGCGGGAGCGGGTCCTCAGCCGGCTCCTCGACACCGGCGTGCTCGCCGCCCTGATCGTGCTCGACCTCCTGCTCCTTGGCTGGCGGCTGATCGCGATCGTCCAGGCCCATCTGACCGCGCCCGCTTCCCGCCCGCAGCGTGGACGAGGTATGTCACCGGCGTGCTCGTGCTGGTCACGCTCGCCATGCACGCGCTGCCGGGCTGTATGCGGTCAAGGCGATCGACACGCTCGGCTCCGTCGCGCTCGAGGGCGGCGGCGCGCTGCTTCGACCGACCGGAGGGCCCGACGTCGAGATCGCCGTCCCTCGATCCAGCCCGAGATCGCGCTCGGCGAGCGCGTGACGATCCTCCTGGCGGGGGTCGACTTCGCACCGGGCCAGGGCCCACCACCTGACCGACACGATGCTGGTCGCCACCCTCGACCCCGAGACCGGCGAAGGCGCAATGATCTCGTCCCGCGCGACCTGTACGGCGTGCCGCTCGGCGACGGGCGGGTCTACAACGCGAAGCTGAACTCCTTGCTCGCGACCGCCAGCGCGGACCCGCGACCTATCCGCTCGGCGGCCCCGGGACGCTGAAGGCCGCGATCGGCGAGCTGCTCGGAACGAAGATCCACTATTTCGCCGCGATCGACATCGAGGGCATGCGCCAGGTGATCGACACGCTCGGCGGTGTCGACGTCGACGTCGAGCGCACGATCAACGATCCGCAGTACCACGACACGCTGACGCTCGAACGCGGCCTCTACATCGAGGCCGGCGTGCCAGCACCTCGATCGGCTGCGCCGCGCTCGGGTACGCCCGCTCGCGGATGAGCGCAGGCGAGAACGACTTCACCCGCGCCGAGCCCCAGCAGCAGCTCCTCGCCGCCATCGCGGAGAAGCTGACCGCGGGCAGCCTGGTCGTGACGCTGCCGGGGCTGCTGGACGCGGTCAAGGACAACGTCGCCACCGACATCCCGTCAGCCGGTTCCCGGCGCCGGCCGAGATCCAGGACGCCGACCTCGCACGCATCGAGCGCACGTGCTGACCCCCGACGACGGATACGTGTTCGCCGACTCGTGCACGAGGCGGGCTACGTCCTTCACCCGGACCTCGATGCGATCCGGGAGCTCGGGGAGTCCGTGTTCGCCGATCCCGACGAGGCGGCGACGTCCGACCGGTGACGCGCGAGCTTCCTGCGCGTGCCCGACGCAGCCGCGGATTCGGTGGCCGGACAGCCCCGATTCCCGGTCTATCATGCGGCCCAGCTCACCCAGGGAGGGGTCCGGGGAGGCGACGTGACAGCCGCCCGCGATATCGCATGAACCTGATGCCGACGCGACCCCACCGGACCGCCTTCGTGCTGTTCGCGCTCGATGTCGTGGCAGCCATCCTCGCGCCCGTGGCGGCGCTGCTGCTGCGGTTCGACACCGCGGACCCGGCGGTCTGGCTCGTCCCGTTCCTGCCCTACCGCTCTCCTGCCGGTGTTCGTCCAGCCCTCCGTGTACGTCGTCTTCGGCCTGTATCGACGCGAGTGGCGTCACGCTTCGGTCCGAGATCTCCTGGACCTGGTCACCGCCGTCGCCGTCGGGTCCGTCATGATCCTGGCGATCTACGGGGTCCTCGCGGCCGTGGGGGCACCGGGCACGTCTCCGTTCCCGCTCGTTCTTCATCCTGGAGCCGATCTTCTTCCTTGCGATGAGCGCGGGCGTCCGGCTCATGATCCGCGCCACCCTCGAGCGACGTGCCGTCAGGCAGCAGCCGGCAGGCGCCCCGACGCCGACCATCGTCTACGGCGCCGGGAATGCGGGCGCCACGATCGGCAGGCTCGTCAACTCCGGCGGCCTTTCCCGAGATCCGCATCGTCGGGTACGTCGACGACGACCCGCGGAAACAGCAGTCGCGGCTGATGGGGACCCGCGTCTATGGCGGCCTGTCCGAACTTGCCGAGGCGGTCGACCAGACCGGTGCCACCCAGCTGCTCGTGGCGATGCCGTCCGGCTCGTCAGATCCGGTGCGACGCGCTGTGGCGGCCGCCCAGGACCTCGACCTGGGCGTCAAGATCCTCCCGTCCCTCCCCGACCTGGTCACCGGCCGGTACCGGGTCTCGGGCATCCGTTCCGTCTCGGTCGACGACCTGCTTCGTCGCGAGCCGGTCGGAATCGACATGAGCGCCTTGGCGGGTGCGCTCAACGGCGCGAGCGTGGTCGTGACGGGCGGCGGCGGTTCTATCGGGAGCGAGCTCGTCCGTCAGATCCTTGTTCTTGGGCCACGGCAGCTGACGATCGTGGACAATCACGAATGGGCGCTCTGGGCGATCGAGCGGGAGACCACGGATCTCACCTCGGCCGATCGAGGGCACCCGCGTCGAAGGTGTCCTCGTGGACGTCCGTTCGCCGGCCGCGATCGATGCGGTGATCCGTCGCGCACGCCCGACATCGTCTTCCACGCGGCCGCCCTCAAGCACGTTCCATTGGTGGAGCGGTTCCCGCTCGAAGGCATTCAGACCAACGTCCTCGGCACCCACAATGTGCTTACGGCATGCGAGTCGGCCGGCGTCCCGCGGTTCCTGTTGATCTCGACCGACAAGGCGGTGGAGCCGGTCAGCGTGATGGGCGCGACAAAACGCATGGCGGAGCTGCTGACCCTCGCTTCCGCACGGCGGACTGGCCGCAACTATGCGGCCGTTCGCTTCGGCAATGTGCTCGGCTCCAGCGGCAGCGTCGTCCCGACCTTCGAAGGCCAGCTCGATGCCGGGCCACCGCTGACCGATCACCCACCCGGACGCGACGCGCTACTTCATGACGATCGGTGAAGCGGTCAGTCTCATCCTCGAGGCCGGCGCAACGTCCGCCAGCGGCGAGATCTACGTGCTGGACATGGGCGAGCCGGTCAGGATCCTCGACCTCGCTCGCGACCTCGTCCGGCTCGCGGGCGTGGATCCCGACTCGTCGAGTTCGACTATACGGGGCTCCGTCCCGGCGAGCGGCTGCACGAGACGCTGTTCTACGACGACGAGGCCGCGGAGCGGACACGCCATCCGGGCATCCTTCGAGCGTCGTCGGGCGCGACCGGCCCGGGCCCCGAGCAGATCGAGGCGTTGGTGGATGAGCTGGCGGCAGCGGCTCGCGAACAGGACGACCAGGCAGTGCGGGAGCTGCTCCGTCGCAGCACGTCGGTATCGGGCATGGTCCCGGAGGTCTCGACCGCGTCGCCGCCGAGTCGGGCCGGGAGCTGACGCTCAGCCCTCCGTTGCCGGGCGCTCGGATCTCCTGACCCACTGGACGAGCAGGCCGGCACCCGCCGCGAGCGGAGCCAGCATCCCGACCTGGATGAGGATGGGCATGCCGGGCCAGGCGAGCGCCACGATGCCGAGGACCGCGGTCGCGGCCGCGTAGGACGCGGTCACCTCGCGGTGCGATGCGCCCGATGCCACCAGTCGCTGATACAGGTGCTCCCGGTGCGCTGTCAGCACGTTCTTTCTCTCCCGCAGCCGACGGACCAGCGTGAACCCGGTGTCGAACAGGACGAGGCCGAAGACGATGAGCGTGGGCACGACCTCCACCGCGCTCCCGCCCAGGCCGAGCACCAGGCCCCCCACCCACAGGCCGAGGAACTGGCTTCCGACGTCCCCCATGAAGATCGACGCCGGCGCCTGGTTCCAGGCGAGGAAGCCCAGGGTCGCGCCGGCGACGACCAGGAGGCCCACGCCCGCATCGGGCGCGACGAAGCCGATGCAGGCAATGCTGATCACCACGGTGAGCGAGCCGAGCAGCCCGTCGATGCCATCGATGAAGTTGAACGCGTTGATGATCGCCGTCAGCCACAGAACGGTCAGCACGCCGGCGAGGACACCGTCGACCTGCACCCCCGCGCCGTCGACGCTGATCGACAGCTCCGGCCGGACCGACAGGGCCACGGCTGCCGCTGCGATGAGCTGCGCGAGGTACTTCCCGATGAGCGAGGTGCGGCCGAGGTCGTCCGCGAGCCCCACCGCGGCGAGGGCGGCTGCGGCGGCCAGCAGGGCCACGCCCTGGGGATCCTGCCACCCCCCGGAGACCAGCCAACCGCACAGGACGCCCGCAATGATGCCGACTCCGCCGATCCGCGGGGTCGGGGTGGCGTGCGAGCTGCGCGCGTTCGGCACATCGAGCCATCCACGCCGCCGGCTGACAAGCTCCGCCGCCCTCGTCACCACGATCGCCACGGCGAACGCGAGGATTGCGGCGAGGATCGGCTCAACCATCCGAGCGTCTCGCGTACCAGGCGCCGATCCGTCGCGTCGCCTCGTCGAGCCCTACCGGCGGTCGATAGCCGGTCGCTGCCTGGAACGCCTCGATCGAGAACGAGATCGATCGCGTCATCGTGTCGATCCGCGTCGGATCCAGCAGGGGCGCACCGGTGCGGCCGCGAAGCCGGCGCTCGGCGCTCGCGATGACACCCAGGATCGCTGCGGGCACCGGGACGGCGCGGAAGGAGCCGCGACCCATGCCTCGAGCCAGCCCCGCCACGATGTCCCGCAGGGGATAGGACCGCTCGTCGCCGACGATGAATGTCCTGCCGAGGCACGACTTGCGGCCGATGGCGACCCGCACCGCCTCCACCACGTTGTCGACGTGGGTGAACGGAACGAGAGCCGACCCTCCGGCGGGGAGCGGCACGAGCGGCAGGCTGGCTACTCGGCACAGCGCGACGGCAAGCGGTCGCCCTTCCCCGAAGACCGAGGTCGGTCGCAGCACGGTGGTCGGCACGCGATCTCTCCGCGTCGCGAGTGCGCGCTCGGCGTCACGCTTGCTTCGGCCGTACGGGGAACCCGGCTCGACCTGCGCCTCCTCCGTCAACCCACTTCCTTCGCGCTGGCCCATTGCGGCGACGCTGCTCAGGTGGATGAGCTGGTCGATCCCGATCGCGGCCGCCTCGTCGGCCAGGACCTCGACCGCACGCACGTTCTCGCGGCGAAACCGCTCCTGCCCGTGGGGGGAGCGATCGCTCGCGCGAGCATACCCCGCCGCATTGATCACAACGTCGCCGGCGCGAAGGACTCGGCGCACCGATCCGCCATCGACGAGATCGACGTCCGCTCGAGTCGGTGCGATGGCCCCATCGATCCCGTTGAGGATGGCGGAGCCGATGAATCCGTTGCCCCCGAACAGGACGATGCGACTCATGCGGACCGGCGGACGTCGCGAAGGACCCCAGCCAGCCGTGCCCCGGTTACGGCAATCGTGTAGCGATCCTCGACCAGCCGCCGACCGCGTTCGCCCATCGCCTTGCGCTCGGCCTGCGGTGTCTGCACCAGGGCCCTCAGCTCAGCTGCGAGGCTTTCGATGGATCCCGGGACGAAGCAGCGACCGGCGTTCGCCTCGTTGACGGGGGTATCGGCCAGCCGAGACGAGAGCAGTACCGGTCGTTTCGCCCACAGGTAGTCGAACAGCTTGTTCGGGCTCATGCCGTACTCGTACACGGACGAGTCGGCGACCGAGACCAGGCAGAAGTCGGCGCGGTCGAGCGCCGACGGGACGACCGCCTTGTCGATCGGCGCATGGAAATGCACATTGGCGAGGTCGAGCTCCCCGGCGAGGCGCACGAGACGGTCGTGCTCGCCGCCTCCGCCGATGAGGACGACCGCGAGGCGGTCGTACGTCGCGCGATCGGTCGTCCGCAGACGCTCGAGGGCGGAGAGCAGCGTGCCCAGGCCGTTCGCGACTCCCTGCGCCCCGGCGTAGAGCAGGACGTCGCGCTCGCCGATCCGGTCGAAGATCGCGTCCAGCGACGGTGGCAGCGGATCCGGTGAGACGCTGTCCAGGGTGGTGGCATTGGGGATGTGGACGCACTTGTCCGGGTCCTGGCCAACCTCCGCGACCCGGCGGTCCGCATGCGGCGGCACCGTGATGATCCGGGAGGCCTGTGCGTAGCAGAAGCGCTCGACCCGGACGAGCGCTCGGTGCATCGCGCTGTCGGCCCGCACGGCCCCCAGGTCGACGAGCACGGACGGCCACAGATCGCGAACCTCGAACAGGAGAGGCACTCGGTATCTCCGTGCGATGGCGATTCCCGCCAGCCCGGTGAACAGGTGGGGCGACGAGGCGAGCACGACGTCGGGGGTCGGCCTCGAGCGCACGCCTCGCCAGGTCGCGCGCAGCGTGAAGTCGATCATGCTCCTGACGCGGCGGCGGTCGTTCGCCGAGTAGGTCCCGGTGTCGAGCCAGTCGAACGTCACTCCCGCCTCTCGATCGGGACCGCCGCCGCCTGCGTCGCTCCGACGCGTCAGGTAGTTGAACCTGGAGGCGAGCACGGTGACCTCGTGCCCGAGCCGCACCAGCTCCGCGCCAAGGTCCCCGTGTCGAGTGATCCCGGGCCGTCCCGCCGGCAGGCCATACTGGTTCACGATGAGCAGCCGCATCCGCGCCCGATGTTAGCAAGGGGCCGCCGCGGGACGTGAGCGCCTAGGTCGACAGGATGCGTTCGTACAGCGAGAGGAGCGCGCGGCTCGCGGCGTTCCAGCTGTAGCGCTCGATCACCGCCGCGCGCCCGCGATCGGCCATTGCCTGTGCCTCCGCCGAGTCGTCGAGCAAGCGGGCAATGGCGTCGGCGACGGCGGGTGCCGAGGTCGGGTCGACCGAGATTCCACACCGCTCTCCGTCCACGACGCCGCGATACAGGGGAAAGTCGGAGGCGACGACCGGCACCCCGGCGGCCATGTACTCGAAGATCTTCGTCGGGTAGTTCTCCATGTAGTTCGGGATCGGCTTCAGCACGCTGAGCCCGACACGAGCATCGCGGAGGCGGGCCTCGACGCTGGGCAGGTCCAGCCGGCCGGTGAGCTCGACGTGGCCGGCGACGCCGTCGAGGTCCGGAACAGTCGTTCCTCCCTCGAGCGGGCCGATCAGCACCAGCGTGACGTCGGGCCTGCCGAGGATCCGGATCGCGTCGATCATCGTCCCGAGGCCGCGGTTGTCGCTGACCCCGCCGACGTAGATCACGGTGTTGCTCCGATCGGCGAGGTCGGGTGGCTGCCCGTCGTCCGGCCGCACCCGGGCGAAGTTTTCCACGAGTGCGGTGTGCGATCGGCGGAAGCGAGGCGCGGTGCTCGCGTTGGCGACCACGATCCCGTCGAGGAACCGGTCCGCGATGTTCTCCAGCGTGCCCGCCACCGCGGCGATCGGGCGACGGAGAGCAGCTGGGATCCAGTGCTTGCTCAGGATCTGACGCGGGAGGTGCTCGTGCGCGTCGTAAACGACGCGCTTACCGAGCGCCTTCAGGAGGAGCGCCGTCGGAATCAGCTCCGGGTCGTGGACGTGGTACAGGTCGGCGCGTTCTCTCACGGCCTGGCGCAACGCACGCATGGGGCTGATCGTCAGCCGGCGAAGCCGCGTGCCTGCGCGGGGAAGCCGCCGCACGATGAGCCCGGCGACGCCCGGATCGTCGTCCGACGCCACGATCAGCACCGTCCGATAGCCGGCCTCGATGAGCGAGCGGCACTCCTTCTGGACGATCCGCGTGTCCCCGGCGCCATGCACCGTCGAGACGTGCACAACGGTGCGAACGGGATCGAGGCGATGCGGCTCCACGGACTCGGCAGGCTCCCACGGCGGCTCGTTGCTTCGAGCATAGCCGCGGCGCGCATGAGGCTGCGCCACGGCCCAACCGCCGGGATCGCTGTCGCGGGCTCCCCGGGAGTCGGCTACGATCCGGCGGAGCTCGGTCATGTCCAGGTGGGGTATCCGAAGATCCAGGCACTCGACTCGCGTGTAGCTTCCGCCGCCCCATGGCTGCTCGCCACCTACCTCATCGTCCCGCCGCTGTTCAAAGGGGCGCTGCAGCCGTGGTCGCCGATCGACCTCACGGTTCTGCTCGCGATCCCGACCGCGGCGGTCGGGACGGGGTGGCTGTATCTGCATCGGGCCGACCTGGATCGGCGGCAGCGGATCGCTCTCTGGCTGTGGATCGCGCTCGGGGCACTGGTGACGGCCGGCATCCTGTGGGCGCCGGATCGAGTCCTTGCCGCGAGCACGGCGGCGTACTTCGTGATCCTCGCGGTGATTCCGCTCACGGCTGCGTTCCCGGTGGCCGCCGACGAATCGCGGGTTCGACAATTCCTCCTCGTCTTCTTCGGCGCTGGAGTCGTGTGGCTGGTGATCGCGACCATCGCGTTGTTCGCTGGAGGGCTGGGCGAGGCGCATGTGATCGGCACGAACCGAATCGGCGTGGCCCGAGCGTTGGCCTTCGTCCCATTGATCGGGATTCCGCTCTTCGCCTGGCAGCGGTTCGGTCGTCGCACGTGGATCCTGCTCGCGATCGCGTCGCTCGCGGTCTTCCTCGCCGTCGCCACGACCTCGCGCGCCGCCCCGCTGTTCGCTGCCGCCGTCGGTGCGCTGATGGTGGTCGGAGCGCTCCTGCTCTCACCGCATCGGGGCCGTGTTCTCGCCCTCGCGGCTGGCCTCGCCATCGGGACGCTCCTCGTGTTCGTCACGCTGTCGAGCATCCTGCCGGAGCGCGCCGCCGTGAGGTTCGCCGGCCTTGTCGAAGCGGCGGGCGACGCGCTCGACGAAGGTCCGTCCGGCCCGCTGCCCGGGGAGGAACCCGAGGACCCGGAGGATCGGCCGAGCTCGATCGCCCAGCGCGCGACCCTCTATCGCTTTGCGTTCGCGCTGTTCGTCGAACATCCGGTGATCGGCGCCGGTACCTCCGGCTTCGAAGTCCGTTTCCGGGCCGAACCCGGCATTGGCGGACACCAATACCCACACAACCTGCCGCTGCAGCTTGCCTCGGAGTTCGGCATCCTCGGGCTGGCGGTGGTTGGCGCGCTTGGCGTGCTGCCGCTGCTGACCTGGCGCCCGAGGACGAGCGTGTCCGTTGCCCTGGCGGCGCTCTTCGCGTTCCTGCTGCTCAATGCCATGCTCAGCAACGGGATCTACGAGAACCGGATGCTATGGGGCGTGTGGCTCGTGCTCCTGGCGTACCGCCCGCCAGCGAATCCACCAGCGGCGGAACCGCCGGCAGAGCCGGAAGCGGGTACGGTCGCTGCGGCGCGCTAGACTCCGCCGATGGCCCGCATCCTCGTGGTCGAACCGGTCGCACAGCCGGCCCTCGATCTCCTCGCCGGCGCCCACGACACCGAGATTCGAACGGGCGTCGGGCGCGACGACGTCCTGCAGCTCCTGGGTGATGGCGGAGGCTGGGATGCGCTTGTCGTGCGATCGCAGACTCGCGTCGACGCCGAGCTGCTCTCGGCCGCGGCGCCTCGATTGAGCGTGGTGGGCGTGGCGAGCGTCGGGATCGACCGGATCGACGTCGAGGCCGCGACGCGGGCCGGTGTGATGGTGGTCAACGCGCCGACCGGAAACACGATCGCCGCCGCGGAGCACACGATCGCACTGATGCTGGCGCTGCTCCGCCACGTCCCGCAGGCAGACGCGTCTGTCCGGGCGGGACGGTGGGATCGTTCGCGGTACACGGGCGAGGAGCTGCGAGGCAAGACACTCGGGATCGTCGGGCTCGGCAAGATCGGCAAGGCGGTGGCACGCCGCGCCACGGGATTCGAGATGCGGGTCCTGGCCAGCGATCCGTACCTGACCGAGGACCAGGTCGCCGAGCACGGTGCGCGCCTGGTCGGGATGGCGGAGCTGCTTCACCGCTCGGACGTCGTGACCGTGCACACCCCGCTGACCGCGCAGACGCGCGGCCTCATCGGCAAGGCCCAGCTCGACGCGATGAAGCCCGGCGCCTACGTCCTGAACGTGGCCAGGGGTGGAATCGTGGACGAGGCCGCCCTGGCCGACGCCCTGGCGGCCGGTCGCCTGGCGGGTGCTGCGGTCGACGTGTTCTCCGTGGAGCCGATGGATGACGGCAACCCGCTTCGCTCGGCGCCGAACGTCGTCCTCACACCGCACCTGGGTGCATCGACTGCCGAGGCGCAGGACCGCGTCGGACTCGAGATGGCCGAGCAGGTGCTGATGGCGCTGAGCGGCGTGACTCCGCCCTACGCGGTCAATGCTCCTGCAATCCCGCCTGACGTGGCGCCGCGCCTGCGTCCGTACGTGGAGCTCGCCCGGCGCCTGGCCCTGCTGGCACGACAGCTCCGCCCCGACGCGTTCGGTGCCGTGTCGCTGACCTACGCCGGCGAGATCGCCGCCGGCGAATGCGCGCCGATTCGGACCGCCGCGCTTGCCGGGATCCTCGAGGCCGTGACCGACCAGCGCGTGAATGCCGTGAACGCCGACGTCGTCGCCCGGGAGCGAGGGCTGATCACCCGCGAGGAACGGACGGCCTCGTCCGAGCCGTGGGCGTCCCTCGTGGAGCTTGCGATCGGACCGCTCGACGGCGAGCCGACGGTGGTGCTGAGCGGGTCCACGGCGCACGGCAGGCCACACCTGGCCGCGATCGACGGCTTCGCCATCGACGCGGAGCTTGCCGGCCTCATCCTCGTCACGCGGCACCACGACCGTCCGGGCATCGTCGGCGCGGTGGGAACGATCCTCGCGGAGGCGGGGATCAACATCTCGTCGCTCGAGCTGTCGCGCCTGTCGGAGCGCGGGGACGCGATGATGTTCATCGCAGTCGACGATCCGGTCGACGAATCCGTGCTCGACTCGCTCCGATCCGCCGATGGGCTCATGGACGTGCGGCTCGTCGAGCTTCCGCCCGCCTGACTATCATCGGCCGCATGCCGAAGCCGTTCGCGTCATCGGCGGACCTCGACGAGAAGCTGGCCACGCTCGAGCGGCTGGCCGATGGCGTCTACGCCTACACCGCCGAAGGCGATCCCAATGTCGGTGCCATCGTCGGAGCCGATGCGGTCCTCGTCATCGAGGCGCGCGCCACGCCGCTCATGGCGGAGCGGTGGATCGACGTCATCCGCAGCGACGTCAGCGACCTGCCATTCGGCGATCTGGTGCTTACCCACTATCACGCCGTCCGGACCCTCGGGGCGTCGGCCTTTGGCGCGCGTCGGATCATCGCCCACGACAACACCAGGGCCCTGATCGAGGAACGGGGATTGGAGGACTGGGCCAGCGAGCAGGGGCGCATGCCGCGGCTGTTCGCCGGGGCGGAGACGATCCCGGGCCTGACGCACCCGACCGACACCTTCACCGACGCTATGACCCTCGACCTCGGCAACCGCCATGTCGAGCTCCGATACGAGGGCCGCGGGCACACGTCGGGCGACCTGGTGGTCTGGCTGCCCGAGGAGCGGATCCTGTTCGCCGGCGACCTGGTCGAGGCGCGTGCGGCCCCATACATGGGCGACTCGTACCCCGATGCGTGGTCGACCACCACGCTAGATGCCGTGGCGGCCCTGGGAGCGCAGCAGCTGGTCGGCGGACGTGGAGCGGTCGTCCGTGACAACGCCGTCGGCGAGGCGATCGAGGACACCCGGGCCTTCCTGCGAGCGACGCTCGACGGCACGCGGGCGGTGATGGAGCGAGGCGGGCGGCTGAAGGACGCGTACGAGGCCGTACACGCCGAGCTCGCCCCGCGCTACGCCGGCTTCCCGATCTTCCAGCACACGATGCCATTCAACGTTCAGCGCACCTGGGACGAGCTCGAGGGCATCGAGCACCCGCGGATCTGGACGGCCGAACGCGATCGGGAGGTCTGGGACGCGCTCGCCGACTGAGACGGGCGCCGTCGAGGTCGCCGTCATCGGTGCCGGCGCGGTCGGCATGACACTCGCTGCCCGCCTCGCGCAGCACGGCGTGCCGGTGTCGGTATTCGAGCAGGAGGCAACTCGCGAGCGCATCGGCTCGCGGGCGATCTGCATGCAGCGCGAGACGCTCGAGATCTGGGCGCGCCTCGGCATCGGGGAGGAGGTTGCCAGCCGCGGGGTCCAGTGGCGCGTCGGCCGCACGTACCATCGCGGGCGGCAGCTGTTCGAGGTCCACCTCCCCACCGGGCACGAGCACTTCCCGCCATTCGTGAACATCAGCCAGACCGAGGTCGAGGAACGGCTCGAGCGGCGCCTGGCCGAGCTCGGAGTGCCGATCCATCGGGATCACCGGCTGGTGACCCTGGCGCAGGACGCAACCGGGGTGGATGCGACCTTCGAGACGGGCGGGGGATCGGTCACGCATCGGTCCGGCCACCTTGTCGGGGCGGACGGCGCGCATTCGGGGGTTCGGCATGCGGCCGGCATCGGCTTCCCCGGCTATACGTTCGACGACCGCTTCCTGATCGCGGACGTGCGGGTGACCCTGCCGTTCGCCGACGAGCGTCACTTCCATTTCGACCCACCGTGGAACCCGGGGCGGCAGGTGCTGCTCCACCCGCAGCCGGACGGCGTCTGGCGCATCGACTGGCAGGTCCCACCCGAGACCGATGCGGATGCCGAGCGCGCCGACGGTGGCCTCGACCGGCGGATCCGGGCGGTCGTCGGTGAGCGAACGCCGTACGAGATCGTGTGGGCGACCTCCTACCGGTTCAGTCAGCGCCTGGCCGATGCGTTCCGCGCCGGACGGGTGTTCCTGGCCGGCGACGCGGCCCATGTGATGTCGCCGTTCGGCGCGCGCGGCCTGAACTCCGGGGTCGCCGATGCCGAGAACCTCGCATGGAAGCTGGCCTGGGTCCTCCGCCACGGGGCGCCGGACGAGCTGCTCGCGACCTACGAGGCGGAGCGGCGCGCCGCGGCCGTCGAGAACCTGGCGGCCACAGATGCCACGATGCGATTCATGGCCCCGCATGGCCTCCTGAGGCGTGCCTGGCGTAACCTCGTCCTGGCCATGGCGCCGCGCTCGGCCTGGTTCCGGCGACGCGTCAACTCCGGCCGCCTGGCCGAGCCGGCGACCTATCCCGCGGCCGGCCCGGACATCACGGGCCTTCCGCGCCACGGTTCGGTTGCGTCGGACGCAACCCTGCCCGACGGCGGGCGGCTACGCCAACGGCTCGGCGCAGGCTTCGGGGTCGTCGCTCCGCGCAGGGTCCGTTCGGACCTCCCGGTCATCGCGATCGGGGAGGACACGGCCTACGGTCCTGACCGGGCGTGGCTGGTCCGACCCGACGGCTACCTCGCCGACAGCCGCCCCGCCGATCGCGCCCACGAGCTGAAGCCGCCGACCTAGCGGCGCCAGCCACCTCGCGTCGGGGGTCGAGGCGCCGACCCCAGCCGGGACCGCGAGTCGGCCAGGGAGGGGAGGACGGCCACCGCGAAGGCGACGAGGCCGAGGCCGATGAGCAGCGGCGCCACCCACGCCGGGATCCGGCCGGCCTCGGCCGGCAGCGCGGTGTCGGGCTGCGCCCCTCCGTGCTCCACTCCAGCGTGATCGGTCGTCTCCGCAGTCGTGGAGGCCGGTGCGGCCGTCCCGCCGGGTGGCGCTGGCGCAGCTGCGGCAGCCTCGACGACCGTGATCGTCGCCACCATCTCGTCGTGGTACTGGCAGAGGTACGTGTACGTGCCCGGCTCGGTGAAGGTGAACGAGAAGGTCTGCCCGGCGTCGACGTTCCCGGAGTCGAACGAACCGGCCTCATCGGTGACGGTGTGCGGGGAGTCGTCCGCGTTCGTCCAGGTGACGGTGTCGCCGACTGCGATCGTCAGCTCGCTCGGACCGAAGAAGCCATCGCCGATCTCCACGGAGTGGTTCGCGGCGGCGGCTGGGACGGGCAGCCCGGCGCCGGCCGCGATCGCGGCGGAAGCAAGGGCCAGGGCGACGAATCGGCGTGAACGCCGGGCATGGAACTCGAACGCGGACAGCATGAAGGATCCCCACTACTGGCTTGACATCCGTACCGAGGCGCGCAGCCGCGAAAAGGTTTCACCGGCCGAAGCCACGCCATCCCATGGGGATCGGCTGTGGATAACCGGCGGGATCCGCAGAAGACTGGTGGACAAGGGGCCTTGATCGCGAGGGGGCCCGCGGACCACAATGGCGGCGTCCCGAAGGGGCAGCTGGTTGGTCCGAGATCACCTCAACGACCGCCGCGGTTCCTTCGGGACATTTCCATGCCCGGCGCTCGAAGGCGGCTCAGAACGCCCATAGCCCGACGGCGAACCGCCACGCGAAGTACGCCATCGCCGTGGCGGAGCCGGCGCCGATGACCCAGCCCGCCCACCGCCAGCGCTCGGCGATGAGGGCCGCCCACACGACGATGCCGAACAGCACCAGGCTGTAGCGCGGCACGCTCATCACGAAGCCGGTGCTGACGATGAGCAGCCAGTTGCCCGCCATCCAGACTCCCCAGGTCGGTCGCAGCCAGATGACCGTCGCCACGGTCGCGGCCAGTCCGATGCCAGTGAACAGCAGCTCCATCCAGCCAAGCAGGAGCGCGGTATCCGGATCGGCGTCCGCGGTCCAGTCGATCATGCCGCCGATGCCCTCCCACGGTGGCGAGAGGTCCTTGAACCAGTGCGACCGCTGGATCTCGCTGAACGCGAACGGGTCGCCGTAGACCGCGAGGTTCACGCCGAGGTAGACGCCGAAGCCGATGGCAACGCCGGCCATCGCGGCAAACGGACCCGCACGCTGATCCGCCGATGCACGCGCCATTGCAGCCACGCTTCGACCGCGAGGGCGGGGATCAGCACCAGCCCATTGACCCGGGTCAGCGCCGCCAGGCCGCCCAGCACGCCCGCCGCCCACCATCGGTCCGACCGCGCCAGCCACAGCGAGCCGAAGGCGAGCGCCAGGAACAGCGACTCCGTGTAGCCGATGTGAAGGAAGTAGGCGGTCGGGAAGACGAGCAGGAGGATCGCCGACCAGCGGGCGACGGTGGCGCCAAGGTCGGCTCGCACGAGCCGGTAGAGCATCGGCGCGACGAAGAAGGAGGCGACCGTGCTGACCGCGAAGGCCGCGGCCACCGGCACGCCGATCACGCTGTTCGCCGCCGCCACCAGCCACGGGAACAGCGGGAAGAACACGATGTACAGGTCGAGATCGCCGGGGAAGACCTGGGAGTAGCCAGGTCGGGGGCGTGAGGTTCCCAGGGTCGTTCGCCATGTAGCCCCAGACGGCGATGTCCGTGTAATGCGGCGCGTCCCATCGGTCCCACGGGGCGAAGAGGCCGGGGAACCGGCCGTCCACCGACCACAGCGCGGCCACGCCGATCGCCAGCACGGCCAGCGTCGTCGCCAGTGTCCATGCCACGAGCAGCGCATCGTCCCCTGAGAGCCAGCGGCGCGCCATCCGCGGGATCATATCGGTCCGGCCGGCGTTGGACCGATCACGGGCCTGCCTGCTACCATGACCGACCTTCGGTCGGGGCGTGGCGCAGCTTGGTAGCGCGCGTCGTTCGGGACGACGAGGTCGGAGGTTCAAATCCTCTCGCCCCGACCAGCTTTCTCCATCCGGAACCAGCCCAGCAGCGCCGTACCCGGCGGCACCACGTTCTCACGGCGTTGCGCCCTCATCGACCTGGGAGCATGCGCGTGGAGCACGGCGGCGAACTGATCACGACTATCGCGCTCGGGCTGACCGCCGCATTCATCGGCGGCTTCATTGCGCGCCGTCTGCGCCTTCCTTCGATCGTGGGCTATCTGCTCGCCGGCGTGGCGCTCGGGCCGTTCACGCCCGGCCTGTTCGCGGACCCGGAGATCGCCACCGAGCTGGCCGAGATCGGCGTGATCCTGCTCATGTTCGGGGTCGGCATCCACTTCAGCTTCCGCGACCTGCTTGCCGTGCGCGGCGCTGGCGATCCCCGGCGCGCTCTTCCAGATCGGGGTGGCGACCACGCTCGGCATCGGCCTGGCGGTCCTTCTCGGCTGGGGCGTGCCCGCGGGGGTCGTGCTGGGCCTGGCCCTATCGGTCGCCAGCACCGTGGTGCTGCTCCGCGCGCTCATGCAGCGCAACGCGCTCGACTCGATCCACGGGCGCGTGGCGGTCGGCTGGCTGATCGTGGAGGACATCTTCACGGTCCTCGTCCTGGTCCTGTTGCCGAGCTTCGCCCTGCTCGTCGAGGGTGGCGGATCCGGGACCGAGATCCTCCTGCCGCTGGGAGAGGCACTCCTCAAGGCCGCCGCGCTCGGCGTGGTGATGGTCGTCATCGGCGCGCGGGTCGTCCCGTGGCTCCTGGTGCAGGTCGCCCGCGAGGGATCACAGGAGATGTTCACCCTCGCCGTGCTGGCGGTGGCCCTCGGCATCGCCTTCGTCTCGAGCGCCGTGTTCGGCGTCAGCCTCGCGTTGGGCGCATTCCTGGCGGGGGCGGTCGTCGGCGAGACCGACGTGTCGCACAAGGCCGCCGCCGATGCCCTGCCCTTGCGCGACGCGTTCGCGGTCCTCTTCTTCGTCTCGGTCGGGATGCTGCTCGACCCCGGGTACCTCCTGGCGAACCCGTTGGCCATCGCGGCGGTCGTGGCACTGATTGTGGTCGGCAAGTCCGTGGCGGCCGTGGCGATCGTCGCCCTCCTCGGCTACCCGGTTCGCACCGGACTCACCGTCGGCGCCGGGCTGGCCCAGATCGGCGAGTTCAGCTTCATCCTCGCGACGGCCGGTGCTGGTCTCGGGCTGCTGCCGCACGAGGCCTTCCAGCTGGTGGTGGCCGGTGCTTTGATCTCGATCACGCTCAACCCGCTCCTGTTCGCGGCGATCGATCCGATCGATGCGTGGCTGAAGGCCCGACCCACGGTCCGCCGCGTGCTCGACCGGGGCGGCGGACAGCTCGCACGCCCTGGGCCGGAGGACGCGCCGATTGCCGGTCACGCGGTGATCTGCGGCTGGGGACGGGTTGGACGAACCGTTGCGCGCGCGCTCGAGACGCGCGGCTTCGGCTACGTCGTGATCGAGGAGCATCGGCGCACCGTCGAAGCCCTGCGGGAGCGCGGTGTGCAGGCGCTGTACGGCGACATCGCCGATGCGCAGCTCCTCGAGCACGCTGGCGTCCGTCGAGCGCGGGTGCTCGTGTTCGCCGCGTACGACCCGCCGGCGGCCGAGTTCGCGGTCGAGCACGCGCATCGCGTGAACCCGCGAATCGAGATCGTCGCCCGCGTCGAGACCGCCGAGGAGGGGCGGCGGCTGCTGGAACGCGGCGCGAGCCAGACCGTGGAGGGCGAGCGGGAGCTGGCGGTGCAGATGGCCCGCTATACCCTCCGCCGCTTCGGCGTCACAAGTCGCGAGGTGGACGCCATTGCCCAAGGTCTGCGGCGCCGGCCGGAGCCGGCTGCCGCGACCTGATCGGGCTCAGTAGCTGCGGTCGTCGACCGGGGTGGGGGAGGTCAGCCAGGAGGTAAACCAGCCGGCCCCGTCCCGCAGCCAGATCAGCGGGCGCAGGCCGGGCGCCTGCGATCCGCGGGCGGCCGTACGGGCCTGCTTGACGTGGCGCGCGTGGTCCGCCTCGGCCTGGAACGCCTCTTGGCGGCTCGTGGCGAAGGCGTGCATCGTGTAGCTGTTCATCTCGGGTCTCCTGCTCGCCTGGTGCGGATGCTGGGCACCAGCGTGCGCCCGAGGGAAAGCAGGCGCGATCCGCCGCGTGACGCGCCTGGCGTCGTTCATCAACCGGCCAGCCTGTCGGCTGGCGGTCACCGAAGCGGCGCGTCCCTGAGGATGACGGCGAACAGCTCGAGGTCGTCGGGAATGCCCCGCAGCCGATGCGTCCCGATGCTGCGCAGCGAGACGCCGGCGGGAAGCTCGGTCATACCGGTTCGCGCGGCCCGCGAGGCCAGGAGCTGGCCCGCATCGGCGAGCGCGCAGATGCGTGCGACCGTGTTCACCGCGATCCCGACGTAGCTGCCGGCGGTCAGCGTCGGACGGCCGGCGTGCAGACCGATCCGCAGCCGCACCTCGCGGCCATCCGGCCAGGAAGCTGCCGCGATGGCGCGCTGGGCCGCCGTTGCTGCCGCGAGCGCCGCGGGGGCGGAGGTGAAGACCGCGAAGAACTCGTCGGCGCGCGCGTCGACCTCGAACCCGCCGGAGCGGCGGACGGAGGTCCGGATGTGGCGCCGAACAGATGCGAGGAGCGGGCCGTATCGGTCCTCGAGCTCGGTTATGTGCTGCGAGGATCCCACGAGATCGGCGAAGAACAGCGTGAGGTGGCCTGTCGGGAGTTTCGGACGGATCTGGCCGTCGATGAAGCCGACCGGCAGAATCCCGTGGCGTTTGGCCGCCTTCAGGAGCCGCGTCCGGGCGCGGTCGCGCGCGCCTTCGTCCTCGAACAGCACGCGGTTGAAGCGGGCCAGCGCGTTGCGGACGTGGGCCTCATCGTGGATGGGCAGCCGGCGTGTGCCCTTCGAGTCGACGTATGCGAAGGCGCTGTCCGGCAGCGCCGCCCGCTCCCGAGCGCGGAGGTCTGCCATGCGCACATCATGGCAGACGATTCCTGCCAGCGACCGTCAGGAACCCGGCCGCAGCTGCGGCAGCACATCGCGCCCGAAGGCCTCCACGAACCGCTCCTGTTCGGGCCCCACCTCATGCAGGAACAGCGCGTCGAACCCGCGCGCCACATCCGCGCGCAGCCAGTCCACGTGGCGCCCCAGGTCCGAGGAGATCCGCACCGCAGCATCGAGGTCGTCCCGCGTGACATGCGTGGTCGCCGCGGCGATCTGCGCAGGATGCGCCAGCTCGGTCATCACCGAGTTGGGCAGGGTGTTCTGCCGCCACTGCGCGAACGCGGCCTCGCGCGCTTCATGCTCGGTGGGTGCGTAGGCAAGGTGGACCTGGAGGTACATCGGCTTGCCCTCGCCGCCGTTCGAGCGAAACGCCCGGACCACGTCGTCCAGGACGGCACCTGACTGGCTGACAGTGATCAACCCATCGGCCCATTCCGCGACCCACGCGGCCGTCGCCGGCGTCACGGCGGCCCCGACGAGCATCGGCGGCTCGGCCGGCCGGGTCCAGAGCTTCGCCTCGGATATGGTGACGTGCCCGGCGTGCGACACCGTGTCGCCGGCCCAGAGGCGGCGCATCACGTCGGCTGCCTCGCGGAGGCGCTCGTTGCGCTCCGCCTTCGGCGGCCAGCGCTCGCCGGTGATGTGCTCGTTGAGGAGCTGACCTGAGCCGATCGCGATCCAGAAGCGATCGGGGAACATCGCGCCCAGCGTGGCGGCCGCCTGCGCGACGATCGCCGGGTGATACCGCTGGCCGGGCGCATTGACCACCCCGAACGGGAGCGACGTCGTGGCCATGGCCGCGCCGAGCCACGACCAGGCGAAGCCCGACTCGCCCTGCTCGTCGCTCCACGGCGCCCAGTGGTCGGAGCACATGGCCGCGTCGAAGCCGGCGGCCTCGGCGGCCCGCACCAGGCGAAGGAGCCGATCCGGGCCGAACTGCTCGTGGCTGGCGTGGAAGCCGATGATCGGCGGGGCCACCTACACCCCCTCCCGGCGCCCGTACCAGTGGTACCCGTACGGCTCGAGCTCCAGCGTGAGCCGGGCGCCCTCGATGCCGGCCGCATCCCCGTCGCCCGATCCGAAGAGGTGGCGCCAGCCGCTCCCGGTCGCTCCGGCTGGGATGCGCACGGAGGCGCGGGCCGGCGCATCGCTGAAGTTGTGGAGTGCCAGGACGCTCGAGCCGTCCCACGTCGCGACGTGGGCGAGCACGGCCGGGTTCCGCGTCCCGAGCACCCGCCACTTGCCCCAGCCGAATTCCGGCCACTCCTTCCGGGTCCGGATCGCGCGTTCCATCCAGTTGAGGAACGAGCTCGGATCCCGCTGCTGGTCCTCGACGTTCAGGCTCCGGTACCCGAGCTGGCCGTCGCGGACGACCGGACGAGGGAGCGTGGCCTCGTCGGCCGCCGAGAATCCGCCGGCAGGGCGGTTGGCCCACTGCATCGGCAGACGCACCGACTCGCGGTCGGTCATCGACAGGTTGTCGCCCAGGCCGATCTCCTCGCCGTAGAACAGGACCGGCGTGCCGGGGAGGCTGAACAACAGGCTGTACGCCAGCTCCAGGCGCCGCCGATCGCCGTCGACCATCGTCGGGAACCTGCGCCGGATGCCGCGCTCGAACAGCCTCATGCCCTTCGTCGGCCCGAACGCGGTGAAGACCTCCTCGCGCTCGGCGTCGCTCAGCTTGTCGAGGCTTTGCTCGTCGTGGTTCTTGACGAAGTTCGCCCACTGGCTCTGCGGCGGGATCGGCGGGAGGGAACGGAGCGCATCGGCCACCGCGGTGGCGTCGTGGCGAACGAAGGACAGGTACATCGCCTGGTTCGTGATGAAGCTGAAGAGCATGTGCATCTCCTCGCCGTGCTCGCCGAAGAACTTCTCGATCTTCCCGATCGGCTCGTTCGCCTCGGCGAGCAGCAGGACGTCGCCGCGGCGGCGGCCGGCGAACTCGGCGATGTCGCGCAGGTAGTCGTGCGGTGCCGCCGTGGCCGGGTTGTCCTGGCCCTCCTGCTCGATCAGGAACGGGACGGCGTCGATGCGAAAGCCGGAGAGGCCGACCTCCAGCCAGAAGCCGATGACCTTGTGAATCTCGTTGCGGACGAGCGGGTTGTTGATGTTCAGGTCCGGCTGATGCGGGTAGAACCGATGCATGTACCAGCGCTTCGCAGCCCGGTCGTACGACCAGATCGACTCCTGCTTGCCGGGGAAGATCACGCCCTCGGACGCATTCGGCGGCTTCGTGCCGGACCAGACGTAGAAGTCGCGGTAGATCGGGTGGCCCGAGCGGCCCAGCTGGAACCACGGATGATCGATCGAGGTGTGGTTGATGACCAGGTCGGCGATGACCCGGATGCCGCGCTCTCGCGCCGTCCGGACGAGCTCGACGAGGTCGCCGAGCGTGCCGTACTTGTCGGCGATGCCGTAGTGGTCGGCCACGTCGTAGCCGTAATCGCGCTCCGGTGAGGGGTAGATCGGCATCAGCCACAGGCAGGTCACGCCCAGCCCGGCCAGGTAGTCGATCCGCTGCGTCAGCCCGTCCAGGTCCCCGATGCCATCCCCGTTGGAGTCGAGGAAGGACGCGGTGTCGACGCAGTAGATGACCGCGTTCTTCCACCACAGGTCGCTCGTTGCTTCGAGGCTCATGCGCGACGCATCTGCACGGTGCGTTCCCGCGGCCGACGTGCGTGCGTCTGCCGCCCGCGGGTATGGTGTCGACATGCCTCCGGCCGAGCTCGCAACGCACGAATGGGCCGCCGTCGAGACGGATCCGGCCGCACCTGAACGGACCGCCGTCCTCGTCCATGGCGTCGCCGGCTGGCACCGGACCTGGTGGCGCGTTGGTCCGGCGTTGGCCGAGCATGGCTGGCGGGTGATCGCGGTCGACCAGCGCGGTCACGGTCATAGCCCGCGCATCGATGGGTTCGCGACGGTGGCGGACTTCGCGGCCGATCTCATCGCGGTCATCGATCGCACCGGCGCGCCAGTCGACGCGCTCATCGGCCACTCGCTGGGGGCTGCGGTGAGCGCCGAGGCCGCCCACGTGCGACCAGATCTCGTGCGCCGGCTGGTCCTGGAGGATCCGCCGTCGATCACGCGCTCGGGTGACCCGGCGTGGATCGCGAACCTGGACCGCGAGCTGGTCACCGCCAACTCCGACTTCGACGGCGAGGTGGCCCGTGAGCTGGCGGCAAACCCGGTGTGGCTCGAGGAGGACGCGCGCCAGGACATCGAGGGCAAGCAGCTGGCCGACCGCGAGGGCCTGCTCGCGTCGTATCGGCACGACACCGGCGCCCGGGTCCCCGAGCTCGTCCCGCTGCTCCCGGTTCCGGCCCTTGTGCTGTTGGCGCGATCCGATCGCTCGGCGTACAGGGGCGAGGCACGGGAGCGGCTGGAGGCGGAGCCACCACCCGGCGGCGCGGTGGCCGTCATCGACTCCGGGCACACGATCCATCGCGATCGGTTCGACGCGTACGTCGCGACGGTACGGGAATGGATCGAATCGTCACCGTGAGCGATCTGGAGGAGGTCGCAGCCTGGCTGAGTCATGCGCGAAGCGTGGTCGCGCTGACCGGTGCCGGCGTGAGCACCGAGTCCGGCATCCCCGACTTCCGCGGCCCGGACGGAATCTGGACGCGGGACCCGCGGGCCGAGCGACTCAGCAATATTGGCTACTACGTCGCCGATGCTGCCATCCGGCGCGAGGCCTGGCAGCGCCGGCTCGAGCACCCCGCCTGGGACGCCCGGCCCAACGCGGCGCATCGGGCACTCGCGGCGCTCGACGCCGCCGGGCGGATCGAGGTCCTCATCACGCAGAACATCGACGGGCTGCACCTGGCGGCCGGCTCGTCGGCGGAGCGCGTGATCGAGATCCATGGCTCGATCCGCGAGTCGGCCTGCCTGGCCTGCGGCGATCGGCGGCCGATGACCGACACGCTCGACCGCGTGCGCGCCGGCGACCCCGATCCGGCCTGCCTGGTCTGCGGCGGCATCCTGAAGTCGGCGACCGTCAGCTTCGGCCAGAACCTGGACGCCGGGCTCCTGGCCCGCGCCGATGCGGCCTCGGCCGCGGCGGACCTGTTCCTCGCGATCGGGACGAGCCTGACCGTCTACCCGGCCGCCGGCTTCCCCGAGCGGGCCGTCGACGCCGGCGGCCGGCTCGTCATCATCAACGCCGAGCCGACGCCGCTGGACGATCGCGCTGACGCCGTCCTGCGCGGGCGCGCCGGCGAGCTGCTTCCCGTCCTCGTCGCGGCCGCGGAGCGCATGGCGGCGGGCGGAGATCGGTAGGATCGGCGCCATGGATCGGCTCACCATCCGCGACGTGCCAGGCATCCGGATCGGCCACTGGACCGATGCGGAGGCCCGCACCGGGTGCACGGTGGTGCTCGGTCCGGACCGCGGGGTGGTGGCCGGGGTCGATGTTCGCGGGTCGGCGCCGGGGACGCGCGAGACCGACCTGCTGCGCCCGACCGCGCTCGTGGACCGGATCAACGCCGTCTGCCTGGCGGGCGGCTCCGCGTTCGGGCTGGGTGCCGCGGACGGGGTGATGCGACGGCTGGCCGAGCGCGGGGTCGGCTTTGCCACCGGCGTGCGGCCGGTGCCGATCGTGCCGGCGGCCATCCTGTTCGACCTGGGCGTCGGGGATCCGGACGCCTTCCCGACCGCCGATGCGGGCTACGCGGCCACCGTGGCCGCGGAGTCCAACGACGGACCGCTGGAGGGGCAGGTCGGCGCCGGCACTGGGGCCACCGTCGCCAAGCTGGGAGGCGTCACCGACCCGCACCACCCCGGCGGGGTGGGAGCGGCAGCTCGCCGCCTGTCCGACGGCCGCACCGTCGGTGCGCTGGTGGTGAACAACGCGCTCGGGGACATCCACGCGCGGGACGGATCGCTGCTCGTCGGACACGCGGGGGACCGTCCGCTCCCGCCGGCGGCCGTCAACACTGCCCTCGTCGTCGTCGCCACCGATGCTCCGCTCGATCGCGCGCAGTGCCGCAAGATCGCCGAGCTCGGCCATGATGCGCTGGCGCGCGCCATCCGCCCGACCCACACGATGTTCGACGGCGACGTCGTGTTCGCGCTTTCGACCGGCGACGGATCGAACTTGGGCCAGGAGGCGTTTCTCGGCCTCGCCCTGGCGGCGGACGACGCGATCGGCGAGGCGATCGAGCGTAGCGTCGACGGCTGACCGGCTACCAGTCGCGCCAGACGTCCCCGTCGGGGATCTGCGGAGCCAGGTCGGTCTCGAACGCGCGCAGCTCGGCTGCGGCGATCTTGTACTCGTGCTCCTCGGACGGGTACGCGCCGGACCGGACATCGGCGGCGAACGCCGTCAGGCCGCGGCGGATCTCGCCGGCGACGTCGGCATAGCGCTTCACGAAGCGCGGCGTGACGCCCTCGTTGATCCCGAGCAGGTCGTGCCAGACGAGGACCTGTCCGTCGCAGCTCGGCCCGGCCCCGATCCCGATCGTCGGGATCGTGAGCGCCTTGGTGACGCGTGCGGCCACCTGCGACGGCACGGCCTCCAGGACGAGGGCGAAGCAGCCCGCCGCCTCGAGCTGCTTGGCGTCGTGCAGGAGCCGGCGGGCGGCGGTCGCGGTACGCCCCTGCGCCTTCATGCCGCCGAGCATCGTCGCGGTCTGCGGGGTGAGGCCGAGGTGGCCCATCACCGGAATGCCGGCGTCGACGATGGCGCGTACGCGCGAGACCATCGGCCCGGCGCCCTCGAGCTTGACCGCGTCGGCGCCGACCTTGACCAGGCGGACGGCGTTGGCGACCGCATCGGTGTCCGATGCCTGGAAGGAGCCGAACGGCATGTCGCCGATGATCAGCGAGCGAGGCTTCGCGCGTGCCACCGCCGCGGTCAGGATGATCGCCTCGTCCATGCTGACCGGGACCGTTGTCTCGTAGCCGAGGACGTTGTTCGCGGCCGAGTCGCCGACCAGCACCAGGTCGATCCCGGCTTCGGACGCCAGGCGCGCCGACGGATGGTCGTAGGCCGTGACCATCACGATCTTCTGCCCGGCGCGCTTCATGGCGGCCAGTTCCGGAAGCGGCAGCGCCTCGCGCGGCTCACTCATGCGGCAAGCGTCCTCCGCGACGTGCGGGTTGTCAACGTGACCGGCGTCACGTCGGACATGATGCCGGAACGGGACGGGATGCGGCAGGTATCAGTCAAGGCGCACGTTATCGATCAGCCGTATGGCGCCGACGCGCACCGCCGCGACCAGGGTGGGAACGTCGAACTCCGCGACGGCGACGTAGTCGATCGCCAGTGCAGGCTCGGCGTCGAGGATCGAGCGGGCCGCGCCGACCGCATCGGCTCCGGCGCCATGAGCGGTGCGACCGGCCTCGAGCGCGCGGGGGAGCGCCAGGGCTGCCGCGCGATCGGCCGGGGACAGGAACGCGTTCCGCGACGAGAGCGCCAGGCCGTCCGGGTCACGCACCGTGGGCACAGCGACGATCTCGAGTGGCAGGTCGAGGTCACCGGCGACGCGACGGATGACGGCCAGTTGTTGGGCATCCTTCTGGCCGAAGTACGCCGCGGTCGGTCCCACGATCGAGAACAGCTTCGTGCAGACGGTGGCCACGCCACGGAAGTGGCCGGGCCGAGCGGCGCCCTCGAGCACGTCGGCGAGATCGCCTGGCTCCACCCAGGTGTCGAACCCGGGCGGGTAGAGCGCCTCGACCGGCGGGGCGAACACGACGTCCACGCCGGCGTCCTGGGCTGCCGCGATGTCGGCTGCCTCGTCCCGTGGGTAGCGCGCGAGGTCAGCGGGCTCGTCGAACTGGGCCGGGTTGACGAACAGGCTCATGACCAGCACGTCCGATGCGTCTCGCGCCGCCCGGAGCAGGGCGAGGTGGCCGGCGTGCAGGGCGCCCATCGTCGGCACCAGCCCGATGCGCTCGCCGCGCCGGTGCGGTTCTGACAGCTCCTCGCGGATCGCGGCGACCGAGCGGGCCACCCTCACCGCGGCGTCGCCTCCGCCAATGCTCGATACAGCGGCGCCAGGTCGGGCGCCCGCTCCTCGAGCGCCGCCAGGTGGGCTTCGAGCGTCGACCAGTCGCCGCGCGCGATCGGCCCGGTCAGGTCGAAGCCGTTCTCGATCGTGCGAGTCATCAGCGGGACGATCGCCTCGGGCGGTGCGCCGACCTCGGAGAGGAGCCGCGTCGCCACCGCGTGGAGCGTCACGAGGTAGTTGCCGCCGAACGCCCCGGCGGCGTGATACAGCGCGCGGTCGGCATCGGCCACGACGAAGGGACGCAGGCCCAGCGTCTCCGCCAGCCAGCGGGCGCGGGCGAGCGCGCCGTCGGTCTCGCCGCTGATGGCCGCCCACGCACCGTCCAGCTGCTCCGCGCCGCGTGCGCGGGTCAGCGTCTGCAGCGGGTGCGTGCTGAACCGCAGCCGATGCGGGTCGAGGGCAGACAGCCGCGTGGCGCCGCTGACGTGCGCGATCCACGGCCCCGGCGGAACCGAAGCCGCGACTTCGGCGATCGTCGCGTCGGGGACGCACAGCAGGATGAGCTCGGCGGCCGCGTCGGGGACGCGGCCATCGGTCATGGCGAGTCCTCGCTCGGCGAGCCGGGCCCGGATGGCGCTGCCGGCGCGGCCCGTGCCGACGACGTGGACGCGAGCGAACATCGGCACCGAGTCTAGCGGTGCGCGGATCGGAGCACGCCCCGCAGCACCGACTGGGCGGCATTGGCCCCGCACAGTCCGTGGACGCCGCCTCCGGGGGGCGTGGACGCGGAGCAGATGAAGATCGCCGGATCCGGCGTCGCATAGGGGTCGAGTCGCAGCGCGGGCCGTGTGAAGAACTGCGCCCAGTGCTGGAGCCCGCCGTTGATGTCGCCACCGACGTTGTTCGGGTTGTAGGCCTCGAGGCCCGCCGGCGTCAGAACGTGCCGCGCGACGATCCGGTCGCGGAAGCCGGGCGCGAATCGCTCGAGCTGGCCGAGGATCCGCTCGGTGGCGTCGCCGGTCCATCCGTTCGGGACGTGGCAGTAGGCCCACACCACGTGCCGGCCCTCCGGAGCCCGGCTCGGGTCGAACGCGGACGGCTGGGTGACGAGCACGAACGGCCGTTCGTGGACGCGACCGTGGGCGACCGCACGTTCCGAAGCGGCCACCTCCTCGAAGCGTGCCGCCCAGGTGCACGGTGCCGGCGTCGCCGAGCTCGGGGATCCCGCCACGGGATCGGTCCGTCAAGGACGAGGTCGAGCTTGAACGTCCCCGGGCCGTACCGGTAGCGGCGCAGCTGCGCCGCGTAGGAGCCACCCAGCCTGTCGCCCGCCACCGCCAGCACCTGGCGCGGGGTGAGGTCCAGCACGGCGGCCCGGTGTGGCGGGAGCTCGCGAATCGAACGGACCTCGAGTCCGGTCGTGATCTCGCCGCCGTGCGATCGAAGCACCGATGCCAGCGCATCCACGATGCGCTGCGACCCGCCACGAGGGAGCGGCCACCCGACCGCGTGCGCGCTCGCCAGCAGGGCCAGGCCGATCCCCGCGGTCAGGGGGGCGTTGAGCGCGCAGGAACGAGTGCGCGCCACACCCGGCGAGGAGGGCCCGCGGGACGGCCGACGAGAAGCGGCGGGCCACCGCGGCCATGGGCAGCACTGCCGGCAGGCCGAACCGACCCAGCGCCAGCGGGTGGCGAACGGCGCCCAGAGGCATCGGCCCAAGCAGATGGCGAACGACCAGGTCCCAGTCGCGCGACACCGGCTCCATCCAGCCCCGGTAGCGGCGCGCATCCTCCTCCGAGTCGAAGGTCGCGACCGTGCGGCGCACGTCGCGGTACACCAGCGCGGCACGCCCGTCGTCGAGGGGATGGCCGACCTGGATGCGCGGCTCGATCCACGACAGCCCGTGAGCCTCGAGATCGAGCTCGCGGAAGACCGGGGACGAGCGACCGAGCGGATGGACCGCACTGCAGACGTCGTGCATCACGCCCGGCTGCGTGAGCTCGGCGGAGCGGCAGCCGCCCCCGACGGTGTCGCGCGCCTCGAACAGCCGCACCGACCGACCCGCCCGCGCCAGCGCGATTGCGGCCGCCAGTCCGTTCGGGCCGCCGCCCACCACCACCGCGTCGGTCGTCATCGTCCGTCGGAACCCCGCGTTACGCTGCCGGCGTGACGAAGCGCACGCCCGGCCCGCTCATTCTCGTCGGTGGCGCCGAGTTCGGGCCGGGCAACGAGCCGCACGACCGACTGTGGGCCGACGTTGCCGGCGACCGACCGGCGTACATCCTGGCGACGGCAGCGGTCCGGCAGGATCCGGAGCGGGCGGTGCGGACGGCACGCCGCTGGTTCGCGACCCTCGGCCGTGAGGTGGAGGAGCTTCCCGTGCGCGGCCGTCGGGACGCGTCGTCGCCGCGCGTCGTCGAGGCTGCGCGCACCGGCGGAGCGTTCTACCTGTGCGGCGGAGATCCCGGGCTCCTGCTCCGGATCCTTGAGGGGACCGCGGTGTGGGAGGCGATCGTCGAGGCCTGGCTGAACGGGGCCGCCCTCGCCGGCTCGTCGGCCGGCGCGATGGCCCTCGGGGAATGGAGCCTCATCCGCGCCGGGATGTCGCACGACCGGCGACGCTTCGCTCCAGCCCTCGGCCTGCTGCCGAGTGTCGCCGTCGTTCCGCACCTCGACGAGTTCGGTGAGCGCTGGCTGCCGCGTCTCCGACGTCCGAGCGCCACGACCGTCTTGCTCGGGCTCGACACCCGAACCGCCGCCGCATGGCGTCCGACGATCGGATGGCGCGTCACCGGCGCCGGAAGGGCCGCGGTGATTCGGGGCGGCGATCGTCGCGACGCGCCGTCGGGCACGCGACCGACCGGGATCGGTCGTCCGTTGACGTCCCGGCGTCGGCTCAGAAGGGCTTGACCACCATCAGCCACAGGATGACGAGCAGTCCGATCGTCCCGATCGCCGTGAGCGCCATTGGCCGCCCGGACGCCGTCATTCGCTCCAGCTCGCCGGGTGCGATCTCGCCGACCCGCGCAACCTGCTTCGGGTCCGTGGTGACGCCGGTCACGACCCGCATCCGCCCGTAGAACGGGGTGGCGATGGCGTACATCGCCACGATGATCACGATGAGCACGCCGAGAGCGGACCAGATCCACAGCCGGTCCCAGTGGTCGCCCGCGAACCCGGCCCAGACGCCGCCGATCAGCAGCAGGACCAGCCCGACGTACAGGCCGCCGATCGCCAGCTGCGAGAGCTCCAGCAGCGCGGCCGCCTGCTCGCGCGACTTGACGCCTCGGAGCCGAAGGGCCACGGCGAACGACGCACCGTGCGCCAGCGCGAAGATGAAGGCGCCGACGACGTGGAGCAGCACGATGTACGAGTACATGCGCGCAGCCTACGCCGCCGGCGCCGGGTCGCCTAGCCCTCCGGGAAGGTCACCTCGACGAGCGGCGCGGAGCCCACCATGAGCGGCAGATCGATCCGCCACAGGCGGGCGATCGGCGCCAGGAACTCCTCGCGCTCCGCGGTATCGGTGATGACCCGACCGTGGGCCGGCAGGTCCGCGACGAGGCTGCCCTTGAGGTGCAGCGTCATCCGCGGATCGGCGTGCAGATTCGCGATCCAGCCCCGCGGGAAGCCCGGCCGCCCGCTGATCACGATCCGCCCACCCACGTTGTGGAACACGAGCTCGATCCTCCGAGGCTGGCCCGTCTTCCGCCCGTGAGTGGTGATGTCGATCCGCTGGCCGTGCTGGCAGCTCCGCCTGGACGTCACGCGAGAGGAGCATCACGCCGCTACCGTCACCGTCAGCTCCTCGGCACCCCTGACCAGTCCGATCTCGAGGGCACCCTCGCCGGCCAGCGCGTCGAACAGGTCGTCGGCGCTGGTGATCGCGCGGCCGCCGGCGGCCACGATGAGGTCGCCCTCGGCGATCCCGGCCTTCGCGGCGGGGGAGTCGTCCTCGACCTCGCGGACGAGCAGCCCGTCCAGCTCCGGGAGGCCGACCGCGCGCCGAAGCTGCCGGGCGACGTGGGCTGGCGCCAGGCCGACGCCGAGGCGTCGCCGGGTCGGCTCTTCGCCCCGACCGAGCGCTGCCACGCGGTCGCGCAGCGCCGGGTCGGCGGCGATCGCCTGGTAGAAGCCGTGGCCGATGCGGTTGGTGTTGATGCCGAGCAGGCGGCCCTCGAGGTCGACGATGGGACCCCCGGACGAGCCGGGCATCAGGGGCGCCGTGTGCTCGACCGCGCCGGCCACGCGGCGCCCGCGCGGGCCGCGGAACGACCGTCCGGTGCCGCTGACGTAGCCGAGCGTCACGCGCGGCCCGTGGCCGTTCGGGTTGCCGAGCGCCACGACCGGTGAGCCGATCCCGGGCGCATCGGTACCGGGCTCCAGCGCCGGAGCGCCCTCGGTCGCGACCTCCAGGACGGCCAGGTCGCCGTCGCCATCGACGCCGAGCGCCTTCGCATCGGCGGTGCGTCCATCGGCGAAGGTCACCGTGACCTCGTCGCCGTGCAGGTTGTGGGCGTTGGTGAGGACCCGGTTCTCGGCGATCACGACGCCAGAGCCGCCACGCCATCGGTTGCCGATTCCGACCACCGACGGTCCGACGCGCTCCGCGATCTCGCCGATCTCCCGGCCCAGGTCAGCCAGGGCTGTCATTGCTTGCATTGCCTCGCTTGGTAGGATGTGACTTGCAATGCGCAAGTTACTACTCCGACAGCGGCTGTCAAGACCGATGCCGTACAGTCCCGCCATGGCCGCACCCACGACCCCCCTGGCCGCGGCGCTGGAACGGGTCGGTGACCGATGGAGCCTGCTGCTGATCGAGGCGCTCCTCGACGGGCCGCGTCGCTTCGGCGAGCTGTCGGAATCCGTGGCGGGGATCGCGCCGAACATCCTGTCGGAGCGCCTCAAGCGGCTCGAGAGCGAGCGGATCGTGCGGTCGACGCCCTACTCGGAGCGTCCGCCGCGATTCACCTACGCGCTGTCCGCCGAGGGACAGGAGCTGGCCGGCGTGCTCCGCCTGCTGGCCGATTGGGGTTCACGCGGATCGGCGCATGCGGAGCCGATGCGCCACGCGCTGTGCGGAACCCCGGTCGAGGCTCGCCTGTGGTGCCCGACCTGTGCCCGCTCGCTGGACGAGCCGGAGGCCGACGCGCTCCGCTTCGTGTGAGTGTCAGGCGCGCGCTTCGAGCGAGGCTTTGAGCCCCTCCATCGTGCGCCGGTTCTCGGCCCGCGTCGCCCGCACGACGATGGGGTGCACCGCGACCAGCCAGCGGCGCGTCGTGATCTCTCCGGTGCGGACGAGCCGCGTCCCGTGCTCGGTCGGCTCGAGAACGTACGTGATCGTGATGTCCAGGTCGTTCCTCGTCGTCACCTGGCGGAACACGACGCGGCGGTTCGGCTCGAGCTCGAGGACCTGACCGTGGAATCTGCCGATGGACGTGCGGTCGACATAGGTCGAGCCCACGCGCAACGGGTCATCGGACACGTCGACGGTGCCCCGGTACGTGCTCGAGGTCTCGATCAGCCCTCGCATCCGATCGAGCCGGGTCAGCGCGTCGTACACGACGGCGGGCGGTCGTTCGATGGCCAGGTCGAGGATCGCGGTGGTGGTCGGCATCGGTGGCGATCCCGATTGTGCCGTCATCCGACACCACAATGGAGCACGCCCCGGTAGGAATGCTCCGTAGAGCGCTCCGTCGGTCAGGAGGCGGGGAGGCGTGTCGCCACGGCGAGAGCGCCGTGGCGACGCCGGCGAAGGCGAGGAACTGCCGATCAGGCGGGCATCAGCCTCCCGGCATGTTCGGGCAGTGCTCGAACGCGGCGTGATCCGGAAAGCCGTTCGCGATGTAGACGGTCAGCCCTTCCGCCACGAAGACGAAGTAGCCCGGCGCCGCCGAGAACTTCGTCGCCGGGTTGTCGAAGTCGATGTCGATCGTGACAGGGGTCGTGCCCGGGGCCGGCGCTGGCTGGCCATCGGGGACGACGCCGAACTGGATCTCGTAGATGCCGGTTGCCTGCAGCGCCCGGACGAACGACTGGGTTCCGAAGCGAGTCTGGCCATTGGGGTCCAGGGTCTGGAAGTTGCCGGAGCACCAGCTCGCGACGAGCTCGTGGATCGCGGCCTGGGCCGGCACGGCCGCGGCGAGCGAAAGCAGGCCGCCGAGGGTGAGGACGAGGGCGATGCGCTTGAACACGAGGCCGGGCCTCTAGCGGAGTACCCCGCCAGCCTGCTCCTGCCCGCGCTCGCCCACGAGTGACCGGTGTCCCAGCTCGTCCGGGATCGTGCAGCCGGCGCGGTCAGGCAACCGGACCGAGCTCAGGCGCTGGCGGTCTCCACGCTCGCCTCTGTCTCGGCCGTCGATGCCGCGCGCGGTGCACGCGCGAGGACGGTGGCGCGACGGGCGATCACAAGCGCTGTCCAGAAGATCAGCAGGGCATTGACCGGGTGCAGCGCGGCGATCGCCGGCAGGTCGTCGCGGAAGTAGGGAAGCGTGGTCTGCACGAAGGTGAGCAGCACCAGGCCGCCGCTCAGCCACGACGTCCGCGCGCCTGCTCGCGCAGCGAGCGCGGCGATCGGCACGGCCAGGGCGACGAGGGGCACGAGGTAGCCGAAGCCCATGTGCAGCCCCATGCCTCCGGTGCCGAACAGGCCGAGGCCGGCGAAGAAGACCTGGAGTATGACCGTCGCGACGAACAGCCATGCCACGACGGCGAACGCGGTGCGGGCGATCTGCATCGGAACGTGCCCTCCTTGCAATCCAATCGCCCTAACGGTGTCCGAGCCGCCGTCCCGCAGTCATGCGCCCGCGGTCCCGTCCCTGCCGGGATTCCAGGGAACCGCCCGTGCCAGGCGCACGGCGACCCAGAACACGAGCAGGGCGTTCACGGCGTGGAATGCGGCGATCGTGGGAAGCCGGTCGGCCAGGAGCGGCAGATAGGTCTGGACCGCATAGAGGACGAGCAGGACGACCGCCAGGCCGAGCACGCGGCGCGGAAGCCGGGCCAGCCCTGCGAGAAGGACGAGCCCTGGCGCCAGCCAGCCGTACGTGTATGCGAAGTCGCGGTGGAGCTCGCTCTCGCCCAGCGCCTCGAAGACGTCGAGGCCGACCAGGAAGAACTGAACCACCAGGCAGCCGACGAACAGCCAGGCGACGACCACGAACGCGCGGCGCGCGAAGTCGCTCCCGCCGTCCGCGACAAGCGGCTCCTCGGCATGCTGCTCGGCACGTGCCATTGGTCTAGCCGCCGCTGGACGGTATCCCGCCGACCGGTCGCGAGCTCGGACCGGTTCCCAGCCCTGCCTCTCGGGCACGGACGATGGCCTGCGAGCGATCCGCGACCATGAGCTTGTCCAGGATCGTGCTCACGTGGTTGCGCACGGTCTTCGGGCTGATCCCAAGGTGGCGGGCGATCGTCGGGTTGGCCTCGCCCCGCGCGATCCGGTCGAGCACCTCGAGCTCCCGGGCCGTGAGGTCCGGGAATGGAGTGATCCGATGGTCGGACGACGAGAAGAACGCCTGGACCCGGCGGGCGACGCTGGCCCCGAAGATCGCTCCACCGTGGCCGATGGTGTCGATCGCGCGGGCCAGCTCGTCGCGGTCGGCATCCTTGAGCAGGTAGCCGCGTGCCCCGGCGCGCATCGCGCTGAAGACCGAGTCGTCGTCCTCGAACATCGTCAGCACCAGGACGCCGGTGCCGGGCCGTTCCAACGTGATCGCGCGGGTGGCCTCGATCCCGTTGCGGACCGGCATGCCGAGGTCCATCAACACCAGGTCCGGACCGAGCTCGTGCGTCAGGCGGATGGCCGCCTCGCCGTCCTCCGCTTCGCCGACGCAGCTCGACGCCGTCGAGCGAGGCGAGCAGCGTCCGGATCCCATCGCGGTAGACCGGATGGTCGTCGGCGACGAGGACGCGAAGTGGCTCAGGCATCGGACGGGCGGAGCGGCAACGTGGCGCGGACCAGCGTTCCGCGCGGCGTGGCGTCCGTGACGGCGACCCAGCCGCCGAGCTCCTCGGCCCGTTCGATCATCGACCGATGGCCGACGCCTCCGGGATGCGGTACCTGGTCCACCCCGCAGCCGTCGTCTTCGACCTCGAGGACGAGGTCGCCACCGTTCTGGCTGAGCCGCAGGGTCGCACGCTCCGCGGCCGCATGCCGGATGACGTTCGTGAGCGCCTCGAGGCCGATGCGATACGCGGCCACCTCCACCGCCGCCGGCAGGGCCGGCAGCTCCGTCGCCTCGATCTCGACCGTCAACGGCTGCGCCGACGCGCCGGCGAACGTCGCCACCTGCTCCCGCAGTGCCCCGACCAGCCCGAGCTCATCGAGCGCGGGCGGCCGGAGATCGTACGTGAGGCGGCGCACCTCGTCGATCGTGCGGCGAGTGTCGGCCGTCAGCTCTCCGAGCAGGCGGTGCGCTTCGTCCGGATCCTCCGACAGGCGTGCGCGGGCGACCTCCATCTTCATCAGGGCGCCGGCGAGCGACGGGCCCACGCCGTCGTGGAGATCGCGCCGCAGCCGCCGCCGCTCCTCCTCGCGAGTCGTGACGAGCCGCTCGCGAGATCTCCTCAGATCCGCCGTCAACCGTGCGGCCTGGATCGCGGGCCCAGCCTGGCGGCCGAGATCGGCCAACAGCCGACGGTCCGCGCGGTTCAGGGTCTCCCCCGGCGAGCGCGGGGCAAGGATCAGGTTGCCGACATCCTCGCCCCGGTACGTGAGCGGCAGGTACAGCAGGTCGAGGTCGCCGGCCGGCGGCGAGCCGTGGGCCGCGGCCAGGATCGGTCCCTCGCCATCGGTCAGCTCCATGGCAACGAACGGCAGGCGCAGCGCCTGGGCCACGGTGTCGACGACGACCGTCGGCACCTGGTCCGCCCCGACCGATGCCTCCAGGTGCGTCCCGAGCCGGGCGATCGCCCGATACGGGTCGTCACGGTCGCCGTACAGCAGCCGGCTCACGCCTCGCTGCAGGCGGTCGCGCAGCGGAAGCGCCACGAGTGCTGCCGCGCCCGTCGACAGCAGCGCCACGGCGTACGGCGTCTCGCCCGGGAGCAGGGAGCGGAGCAGGACCACGCTGGCGGCGTAGGTGACGATGATCACCCCGGTGAGCGTCGCGTAGACGATCGACCGGCTGAGGAAGCGGTCCAGCCCTCGCGGCCCGGCCCATGCGCGATCAGTCCTCCGCGCCGTTGCCCGTGCCTCGCCGGTGGCCATCGCTGTCCCTCTCGGGCGCCTCGCGCCCGCTGCTCGGCCGAGGTCGCTCGACCAGTCTAGGCGGCATCGCAAGCGTTCCCGCGCGACGAGCATCGGCCGCAGGTCGTCCCGGTGTCATGGGACCGGCGTCCCGTGCCAACACGGGTTGACATGTGACTAATCGGTCACATATAGTCGCTGGCATGACCGAGGAGCTGGAGCCGGCATTCCGAGCCCTTGCGGACGCGCATCGGCGGCTGCTGCTGGATCGGCTCCGGGAGCAGGACGGCCAGACGCTGGGCGAGCTGGAGGCGGCGCTGCCGCAGATGACTCGCTTCGGCGTCATGAAGCACCTCCGCGTGCTCGAGGATGCGCACCTCGTGACCACGCGACGCGAGGGCCGCCGCAAGCTCCACTACCTCAACCCGGTTCCGATCCGCCTCATCGCCGACCGATGGATCAGCCGCTATGCGGCCCGGTTCGTCGACGGCATGGCGGATCTGAAGTACAGCCTGGAGGCCGACCGAATGACCGCACCCGCGCAGGTCTACGAGATCTACATCCGCACCACGCCGGAGCGCCTGTGGCAGGCGCTCACCGACGGCGAGCTCACGAAGCAGTACTACTACGGCTCCGAGATCCGCAGCGATCTCACGGCCGGCAGCCCGTTCCAGTACTTCGACGACGGCGACAACCTCCTCCTCGACGGCAAGATCCTCGAGGTCGACCCGCCGCGCCGGCTGGTCACGACGTTCTCCGCCCTGTGGAGCCCGGATGTCGCGGCGGACCCGCCGTCGCGGCTGACCTGGGAGATCGAGCCGATGGGCGCCGCATGCCGGCTGCGCATGATCCACGACGACCTCGCTCCCGGCTCGGCCACGCTCCACGAGGTGGCCGGTGGCTGGAGCCACATCCTGTCCGGGCTGAAGACCCTGCTCGAGACCGGCGAGCCGCTGGTGATCACCCGGCCGGAGCCCGCCGAGGTCGCCGCGGGCTGATCGCCCAGCCGAGCATGTCGCGAAGGGAGCGGCCCGCCATGGCCGCTTCTCCTGCGTCCCGGACGCTGCCTAGGCCGGCTCCCAGCGGTAGTCGCCGGTGAACAGGCCGCCCTGGATCCCGATCTCGTAGGCGAGGACGAGGCCGAAGGTGAGGGACAGGATGCCCGAGCCGATCGTCAGCCAGCGGTTGATCTGGACCGACCGCCTGCTCGACAGCATGAACGGCAGTCCGATCAGCGTCGTCAGGATGGCCATGCCGGCCGCCACCCCGATGCAGAAGATCAGCAGGTAGACCATCGCCGTCCCGGTGTCCTCGATCGTGGCGAGCACCAGCAGCGCCACGGCCGCCGAGCCGGCCAACCCGTGCACCAGTCCGACAACGACCGGCCGGATGAGCTGGAACTTCCCCGTCCTCGCGACGACGCCGCGCCCTCGCCAGCCGCTCGTTCGATCCGTGCCCGTGCAGGTGGGCGTGCGGGCCCGGCCTGGCGTGGGCGTGGTCGCATGGGAGTGCATCGGCGCCGGCGGGCGTCAGCCGATCGGTCACCGATTGCAGGCCGCCGGTCAGGTTCAGGATGCCGAGGCCGATCAGCATCAGCGCCACCGCGAACTCCATCGCCAGGCCGACCGCCGGTGGGATGACGACGTTGAACCCGATGATGAGCACGCCGACGATCACCACCGTGATCGTGTGGCCGAGGCCCCACAGCGCCCCGATCAGCGTCGTGTCGAGGAAGCGCCGGCTGCGGTTCAGGATCGTCGTGACGGCGATCACGTGGTCCGCATCGGTCGCGTGGCGCATGCCGAGCAGGAATCCGAATCCGGCGAGCGCGAGCAGCTGAGTCATCGGTCCCCGAGCGACTATTGCAACGTGTTGCAATAAGGAGTGGCCAGCATACACTACGCCCCATGGGCGCCACCGCATCACTCCCGAAGCCGTGGGACGCCGTCGGAGAACGGCTGCGCGGCCGCGGCCTGCGCTGGACGCCGCAACGAGCGACGGTGATCGAGGTGCTCGCCGAGGCCGACGGCCACGTCACGCCGGCCGAGCTGGTGGAGCGTTGCCGGGCGCGCGATGCGGCCACCATCCCCTCGACCGTGTACCGCACGCTGGACGTGCTCGAGGAGCTCGGGCTCGTCCGTCACGGGCACGGCGCCGATGGCAGGGAGGAGTTCCACGTCCTGCCGGCCGCGGAGCACGGCCACCTGCACTGCGCCGGTTGTCGCGCCACCTGGGAGATCGGCGCAGCCGAGGCGGCTGCGGTGGCCGCCGCCCTGCGGGCGGGTGACGGATTCGAGATCGAGATCGGACACGTCACCCTGGTGGGTCGCTGCCGAGCC
>CAVYSK010000003.1:0-134447 GCA_963771155.1 uncultured Chloroflexia bacterium | reverse complement strand
ACAGATCGCGGATGACCTGCTCGATCGCTTCGGGCTGACCGACGCGGCCGCGCGCAGGGTGTCCGACGAATCGCCCGGCACCCGCCGCCGCCTCGCACCATCGCCATGAGCCTCATCGGACAATTCGCCGGTCATCTTCCTCGACGGAGCCGACGGCCGGGCTCGACCCCCAAGGGCGCATCGAGGTGTGGCAGGCCGTCAAGGCGCTGACCGAGCACGGCACGACGGTGCTGCTCACGACGCAGTATCTGGACGAGGCCGAACAGCTCGCCGACCGGATCGCGATCCTTCACGGGGGCCGCATCATCGTGAACGGCACCCTCACCGAGCTCAAGAAGCTGCTCCCGCCCGCCAAGGTTGAATACGTCGAGAAGCAGCCGACCCTGGAGGACGTCTTCCTCGCCATCGTCGACGACAGCGGCCATGAGCAGCAGCGACGCCACGCACAGCACCAACGGCAAGGGCCAGTAAGGAAGTAACGATGACCACGCACTTCTTCGGCGATACCGCCGTCCTGCTGGGGCGTTCCCTGAAGCACGTCACGCGCAATGTGGTCACCATCATTACGACCGCCATCATTCCCGTCGCCACCATCCGCTGTTCGTCTACTGGTTCGGCGGCGCGACTACACAGGGTCGGATTCATACGTGGCCTACCTGCTGCCCGGCATCCTGCTGATCACGATTGCGTCGGGCGTCTCCTACACCGCAATACCGACTCTTCGGGTGACATGCAGAGCGGCATCTTCGAGCGCTTCCAGTCCCTGCCGATCGCACGGTCGGGGGTGCTGTGGGCGCACGTGCTGACCTTGCTGATCGCCTGTTTCGTTTCGCTCGTGCTCGTCGTGCTCGTCGCTCTCCTCATGGGCTTCCGCTCGCCGGCAGGAGTGCCGGCATGGCTGGCGGTCGGCGACATCTATTCCTGTTCACCCTGGCGTTGACGTGGATCGCTGTGATCTCCGGTCTGACCGCGAAGTCGGGGAAGGCGCCGGCGCGTTCGCCTATCCGCTCATCTTCCTGCCGTTCATCAGCTCGGCATTCGCGCCTACCGAAACCATGCCCGGACCGGTGCGCGCCTTCGCCGAGAACCAGCCGGTCACGTCGATCGTCAACGCGATCCGCGACCTGTTCACGGGCAGCCGGTTGGCACCGATATCTGGATCGCCCTCGCCTGGTGCGTCGGCATCCTCATCGTCGCGTACGGCTTCGCCATGGCACGTACCGCCGCAAGATCACCGGATAGGCGTCGAGTGGGGCGCCGAGCCCGGAGATGCCGCTGGCGCGCGCCCGAAAGCCCAGTGGATCAGAGCCCCTGACTCCGGACTACCCCGGCGGATGCGTTACAGCACCGAGCGTGGGATGGCGAGTGAAGACCGCCGAGCTATCCGCTATCTCATTTGCCGATAGCCAGTGGTCCGCACATTCGTCTGCGAGGCGCGCGGAGTCTTTCTGTAATGCCCTTTCGCGGTTGGCGGCATCGTAGGCCTGGAGGACGGCGAGCGCTCCCGACAGGACGAGCTCCGCGGTCAAGCGGCCCCGTTCCGGCGCCGGACGTGGATGGTCGCGCGCCCGCGCGGCGACCTGAACCCGTTCCTCCACGCCGAACTCCGCGGCAATCGGCTCCGCCGATCGCATGCAGCGCCATCCCGACGCCGTCCGGGCCGAGGCTGACGGTGATCGACCCCGATTGCATCGTTGCTCCGCCCGTCGCGACGAGGTGGCAGAGCGCGCGAAGGGACACGAGCTGTCCGTGCAGCCGATCGTGGTGGCGTCAGGCGGCGCGTGGGTCGAGATCGTGGCCATCGGGCTCAACCTCCCGCCGGCCCGGCGACCATGCGCGTCGACGCATCGATCGGGAACGGCTTGGGCAGGTAGCCGTGACACCGAACTCTCGAGGGCGTTCGGGGGCGACCCGGACAGTCGAGATGACGATCGTCCGCGGCAACGCACGCCCGTCGGCGTGAAGTTCGCGCAGAACGTCCCAGCCGGTGCGATCCGGCAGGTTGATGTCCAAGAGCAGGACCTCCGGCGTTCCGACACCGAGGGCATCCAGCGCGTCGGCGGCCGTCCTGGCCTCGACCACGTCAAGCCCGCGACGCTCAAGGTTTCGCCGCACGATCAGCCGCAGGGCCGGGCTCGTCCTCGACGAGGAGGATCGAGCGGCCACTGCGCAGCATGCCCGTGGACGTTCTTTGCCGAGTGGCTTTCATGCCACTCAGTGTCGGACGGATGCCCTCAACGGCGGGTCAACGGGATCGGCGCACCGCTCAACAGTCACTCAACGTCCACGGGGTCGTGCTCGAGCAGCCGGTAGCCGACCCCGGGCTCGGTCTGGATCAGGCGTCCGCCGGTCGCATCGGTCTCGAGCTTCTTCCGCAGGCGACCCATGTAGACGTGGACGTAGTGGTTCTCCGAGCCGTACTCCGGCCCCCACACACGCTGGAGCAGGGCACGCTCGGTGAGGACCGACCCGGGCTGGGCGGCCAGGGCGGTGAGGAGCGCGTACTCGGTCGGCGTCAGGTGGACCTCGGCTGCCGGCCACCTCGACGCGTCGGCGCTCGCGATCGATCGTCAGTGCAGCCGGAGCGGAACACCGCGTCGGGCGTGGTCGATCGGGCGGCGTGCCGCAGCGCGACCCGGACGCGGGCCAGGAGCTCGTCGACGCCGAACGGCTTCGTCAGGTAGTCGTCGGCCCCGCGATCGAGCGCCCGCACCTTGTCGGCCTCCGTCTCGCGGACCGACAGGACGATGATCGGCGTGCTCGTCCGCTCCCGAAGCTGGCCGATGACTTCCATCCGCTCATGTCCGGCAGCCCGAGGTCGAGGAGGACGAGGTCCGAGTGGAAGCTCGGGTCGATCACGCAGCGCATCCTCGCCGGTCCCGACCGCCTCGGTGCGGAACCCGTGTGACGCGAGGTTCCGTGCCACGATCCGACGGACCGCGGGATCGTCCTCGACGATCGAGGATGCGGGCGCCGTCTCCCGGGCTCACGGTGCCAGCTCCTCGGGCATCGGGGTGCGGCGGGATGGCGAACGTGAACCGCGCCCCCCGACCGTTGAGATTCTCGGCCCAGATGCGGCCTCCGTGGGCGTCCACGAGGCCGCGCGCCACCGCCAGCCCGAGGCCGCTGCCCGCGAACGGCGTGGCGCGGAAGGCGCCCGGTAGAACGGCTCGAACAGGCGCGGCAGGACCTCGCTCGGCACGCCCGGCCCGCTGTCGTCGACCGAGACGCGCAGCTCGCCGCCGGCCGCGGCGGCAGCTGACGCGAATCTCGCCCCCGGCCGGCGAGTACTTCACCGCGTTCTCGACGAGGTTGGCGACGACCTGGTCGATCTCGACCGGGTCGAGCAGCACCGGCTCCATCTCGTCCGGAAGATCGGCGGCGAGCCGGTGCTCACGCGTGGCTGCGCGCAAGCCGCTGGAGCGACTCGCGAAGCACGATCGCGGGGTCGTGCCACTGGCGCGCGGGCACCAGCACGCCGCCCTGGATGCGGCTGAGATCGAGCAGGTTGCCGACGATCCGGTCGAGCCGGTCCGACTCCTGGACGATCGTCTCGAGGAACTCGCGACGCTCGTCCGGCTGCCACTCGATGTCGTCCTGGAGCAGGCTTCCGTCGCCGCGATGATCGCGGCCAGCGGCGTGCGCAGGTCGTGGGATACCGCATCGAGCAGGGCGCTCTTCAGCTCGCTCGTTCGCCGCAGCACCTCCGCTTCGGTTGCACGCGCGCGAAGGCGGTCCCGCTCGGTCGCCACGGCCACCTGGCCGGCGACTGTGTCCAGCAGCCTTGCCTGCTGGCTTCCGATCGCAGCGCGCGACGCCCAATGCACGCGGAGATCGCCGATGACGTCCGTGCCGCGACGGATCGGGACGCGCGCGACGTTGCGCGGAAGCTCCTGGCGCCCGGGCGGATAGGGTGGCGCGACCCGCACCCAGCGCCCGGGCGCGCTCGACTGCGTCGCAGTGGCGGGTTGCCCGGAGCCGAGCACGGTGGCCGGACCGATCAGCCCCTGGAGCGACCGTCGTCCCTCGGGCGACCCGGCGGCCGCCCGCATCGTCACCGCCCCTCCCGACTCGATGGCGATCGCGACCGCATCGGCCTCGAGCTCGAGCCGCACGCGCTCGCAGACGGCATCGAGGGCGGCCGCAGAACGATGGGCCCGCCAGCAGGTCCGTCAGGTCGTGGAGCAGCCGCGCCTCTCGCTCGCGAGCCTCTGCCTCCAGGTAGCGCTCGCGCTGCGCAGTCGTCAGCCACGACGTGACGATGGCGACGGTGAGGAACGCCAGCAGCGCCACCCATTCGTTCGGATTCGAGATGGTGAGCGTGAAGCGGGGCTCGATGAAGACGAAGTCGAAGGCCGCGAACGAGACGACGGAGGCGAGGATGGCGGGGCCGCGTCCGGCGAGAACCGCGACGGCCAGCACCGCGAGCAGATACACGATCGTTCCGCTCGGGAGCCACAGGTCCCCGGGCAGGAGCAGCACGACCGCCGTGGCCAGGGCGCAGGCCACGATGGCGCTGGCGTACCGCACGAGCGGCGAGGATGCGCCCAACCATCGATTGAGAGTGGTGACCACGCTGGCGATCAGTCTATTCGCGGATGCGATAGGGGACGTCGGCGACGATCGTGTTCGGGCGACCGAACAGCCGGAGCTTCAGGCGCAGCGCGGTCTGGTTGTGGAGGAGGTTCTCCCACCAGTGGCGTGGCACGAACTCCGAGAGGACGACGAGCACGGGCCGCCCGGGCTCGCGGTGCTGGACTACGTCGAGGTAGGCGAGGAGCGGACCGACGAGCGCCCGGTACGGCGACTCGATCACCACCAGCTCGGCGTCGCCGGCCCATGTCGGCCACTCGTGTCGCAGATCATCGGCCGCATCGGCATCGTTGGTGACGTGCACCGCGGTCGCCTCCTTCGAGATCGAGTTCGCGAAGGCGATCGCCTGGCGCGCCGGCTCGTCGAGGCGGGCAATCGGCACGATCACGATCGGCGTCACCGCCGTATCGGCTCCCGGCGGGATGCGGCTCAGCGCCAGCTGACGCTCAACGCTGCGGTAGTGGCCATGGATGGCGAGCATGAGCAGCACGAGGATCGGGATGGCGATGACGACCATCCACGCCCCCGCCAGGAACTTGCTCTCGATGACGATGAGGGCGATCACGCCGGTCGTCAGCGCGCCGACCCCGTTGATCACGAACCCTCGACGCCAGCCCGCCTCGCGGCGCCGCCACCAGCGGAGGACCATGCTCGATTGGGACAGCGTGAAGGCCAGGAACACGCCGAGGGTGTAGAGCGGGATCAGCGCCGTGACGCTGGCGTCGAACACGACCAGGAGCAAGGCTGCCAGCGACGAGAGCGCGACGATGCCGGTCGTGAACGCCAGCCGCTCGCCGCGGAACGCGAACTGGCGCGGCATGAAGCTGTCGCGTGCCATGAACGAGGACAGGCGCGGGAAGTCGGCGAAGGCGGTGTTGGCGGCCAGGGCGAAGACGAGCACCGTGGCGATCTGGATGAGGACGAAGAACGCGCCGTCGCCCACGAGCTGGCGGGCGACCTGGGACAGGACGGTCTGCTCCTCGCTCGGATCGGGCACGATGCCGATGGCGCTCGCCATGAGGCTGATGCCGAGGAACAGCGTGGCGAAGATGGCTGCCGCCCAGACCAGGGTGACGCGGGCATTGCGCCACTCCGGCGGCTTGAAGGCGGGCACGCCGTCCGAGATCGCCTCGACCCCGGTCAGCGCCGCCGCGCCCGAGCTGAACGCTCGGAGGATGAGCGCCAGGCTCAGCACCTCCGCGCCACCCTCGGCGGCCAGCCACTCGGCCGGCGGCGTGAACTCGGGCAGCGTCCCGGTCGCCATCCGGGCGAGACCGATGCCCGACCATCGCCAGGATCGCGGCGATGTAGAGATAGGTCGGCGCCATGAAGATCGTCCCGGACTCTCGGACGCCGCGCAGGTTGCCGAGCATGAGGACCGCGACGATCCCTAGGCCCAGCAGCACGCGCTCCGGGAACAGCTCCGGGATGACCGATGTGATCGCCGCCACCGCCGCCGACACCGACACCGCCACCGTCAGCGTGTAGTCGATCAGGAGCGCACCGCCGGCCACCAGGCCGGCCGTGGATCCGAGGTTGTCGCTGGTCACGAGGTAGCTGCTCGCGCCGTGGGGGTAGGCGCGGATCGTCTGCCAGTAGCTCGTGGCCACGATCGCGAGGACGATGCAGATCGTGATCGTCAGCGGCATCGTCAGCGCGATGGCGCCGGCCCCGGCCAGGATGAGGATCCGCATCATCTCCTCGGTCGCGTAGGCCGAGGAGCTGATGTTGTCGCTGCTGAAGATCGCCAGCGCCTTCAGCTTCGTGAGGCGCTCGTGCTCCTCCCGCTCGCTGCTGATCGGCCGGCCGATGAGGAGCGTGCGCAGCCCGCGCAGTGACCTCGTCCACCCCGGCCGCTGGAGCACCGTTCGCTCGGTCGCCACCAGCTCGCCGCCCTCGGCCGAGCTCGAACAGCTCCTCGTACGGGCGGACGATGCGGACGTATCGGTCTCCCGGTCGATGGCCCCGCACGTTCTGACGCACCTCGAGCGGGATGCTCGGGGCGTTTCGGCGGGTTCGGCGAGGGGCCGGTTGGGCGGTCGGCGGACATTTCGTCCAGCGTCGCACCATCTCGCCGACTCGTCGCCGATCGAGCCCTCGTTCGGCGCTCAACATCCGGTCAATAAACCCTCGGAACGCGCGTGGTGGAAGGCGGGGGCGCTGGCTGGTACCCTACCGGTCGCCGCGATGCATCGGGCCGAAGTAGCTCAGGGGTAGAGCAACGGTTTCGTAAACCGTCGGTCGTGGGTTCGAATCCCACCTTCGGCTCCATTCATCCGCGCTCAACGGCGGGACAGCATCGGCGAAGCCTGGTCCAGCCTCGGTAGGGTCAGAACTGGGATTGAGCAGAGTCGACATCCGGGCGTATCAGTCGGCGGATCGTGATGCCGTCCGCGACATCAGCTTCCGGACCGGGTTCATGGGCGAGTCCGCCGCCCACTTCTGGCAGCACGCCGAGTCCTGGGCCGACGTCTGGACCTCCTATTACACCGACCGCGAGCCCGAGTCGCTCTCGGTCGCGACGATCGACGACACGGTGGTCGGCTATCTCGCCGGCTGCATCGACACGGCTGCGATGAGCCCCACCGTTGACGAGCTATTGGTCACGGCCATCCGCAAGGACCGCCTCCTGTTCCGGCGTGGAACGGCGGGATTCCTCATCGGGGGGATCGTCGATGGCCTGCGCGACCGCCAGAGCGCCAGAGGCGACTTCATCGATCCACGGTGGCCGGCGCATCTGCACATCAACGCGCTACCGGAGGCCCGCGGGATCGGACTCGGGGCCGCGCTGATGGTGCGCTGGCTTCACCAACTGCGCCAGCTCGGCTCGCCCGGATGTCACCTGGCGACGATCGCCGAGAACGCTAGGGCTGTGTCCTTCTTCGAGCGGTCAGGCTTCCACAGCCACGGTCGCCCGGCGCGTGTGCCGGGGATGCGGGGCTCGGACGGCGGGCGGCTCCACCAGCAGATCATGGTGCGAGAGATCGAGGGAACGACGGCCACGGACGTTGATCGGTAGCGTAACGCGACCGTGCTTACTGTCCGCTCACTACCCCTCAACGGCCCGCAGGTCGTACTGAGCGCCTTCTCGACCAGCGACAACCTCGATTGACGTCCCGCGTGCGCGCGCCGCCTCTGTCAGCTCGTCGAGCACGGCATCGCTGTGGGATGGATCGTGATGGAACAAGATAAGTCGGCGAACCTTGGCCAATTCCCCGAAGGCGACCGCCTCACTGACCGAGCTGTGACCCCAGCCGATGCGCGCGGCGCGCTCGCTATCCGAGTACTGGCCGTCATGGATGAGGAGATCCACGCCCGACGCGAGGTCGAAGCCAGAGGTCCAACGCGGTTCTTCGGGAAACTGACCCGCGCCGAGCGCCGGCTCATGATCGGGCAGGTAGGCAACGCTCGCCCCGTCGGCAGAGATCCGGTAGCCGACCGTTGGCCCCGGGTGGATGACATGCTGAGCGACGACCTCAAAGCCGCCGATGTTGACCGGCTCGTCCGGCGCGTCATGCAGCATCACGCGAGCGTCGAGGTCGCGGATGCGGACTGGAAACAGCGGAGGCGAGAGATAACGCGTGAGACGAGTCCGCAAGTCCATGGTCGCCGAGGCAGGGCCCCATACATGAATCTCGCCCGAGGGCCGAAAGAACGGGGCAAAGAAGCCGAGCCCCTGGATGTGGTCCATGTGGAGATGCGTTAGGAGGATGTCCACCCGCTCGACAGACGGGTCGATGGCGGCGCCAAGCCGCCGGATGCCCGTCCCGGCATCGAGCGCGAGGATGGCGCCATCGGCTCCTACGATCTCGACCGAAGCGGTGTTGCCCCCGTAGCCCGCAGTCTCCGGACCCGAGCTGGCGAGCGAACCTCGGGTCCCCCACAGGCGGACGATCATCGTGCGGGCGGCTCCCAAAACATGGCGAGACCGCCGAGAAGCTGACCGCGCGAGCCCTCCAGGGGGAGCGCGGTCACCACCAGCGAACGAAGGATGCCGTCTCGGCCCACGATCCGCAGCGGCCCGTGTACCGGGGTGCGTTTGCGGATGGCGACGGCGAGGGGATGGGTCGCTGGATCGGCCCGTTGGCGGCCCTTCGTGCGCGAAGCAAAGGCGGTGGTCCACTCGGCAAAGGAGACGCCGCCCACATCCTCGAATTCGAGGCCAAGGAGGGCTTCGGCGGCCTCGTTGACAAAGACCAGGTCGCCCGCCGCATCGACCACGAAGGTCGGGACTGCCAGTCCGTGGGCGAGCTGGCGAACCAGGATCAGCTCAACGGGAAATTGGGCCACGGTTGCACCACGCGAATCCAGAACCCCTAGATTGGCTCATCCGACGGGTCCGAGACAACCCTCCTCCGCCTGTCGCGGGCTCCCTGGCGGGTCACTCGCGCTCGACGTTCCCCGTGGAACCGTCGACCGTGATGCGCATCCCGGTCGCGAGGCGGGCTGTGGCGTCTCCGCAACCGACGACCGCCGGGATGCCGTACTCGCGCGCGATGATCGAGGCATGCGACGCGAGGCTTCCGACGTCGGTCACGACTCCGGCTGCGCGAGTGAACAGCGGCGTCCAGGCCGGCGCCGTGAGCGGCGCCACGAGGATCTCGCCCGGCTGAAGCTGATCGAAGTCCCGCGGGCCGCGGACCACCCGAACCAACCCGGTCGCGCGACCCGGCGACGCCGGCGTGCCCGACACGAGGGCAGTGTCCGATGGGACCGCACCAACGAGCCGCGGCATCTTCTCCCACAGCCACTCGCATCGTCCGGGTCATCCGGCCGACCATCAGCGGAGCCACGAGCTCGCCCTGCTCATCGCGCGTGGCGCGGCGCTCGGCAACGTCGACGGTGGCGGCCAAGCCGGTCCCGCTCGAGCGCGGACAGCGACCTCGTCGCGGGTCAGGAAGAAGACGTCGTCCGGATCGGCGATGACACCACGGGCGACGAGCGCCTCGCCGATGCGCAGGACTGCTCGCCGCATGACCGGCCATGCGATCGTCAGGCCCGGCACCTGCTCCTCACGCAGCTGCGCAAGGTGCTGGGCGTCGGCGAGCAGCTTCCTGAACGCCCGCAGGCGGCGCGGTGACGAGGCGAGAGCCCGGAACGCAGCCTCCTCCGCCGCCCGCCGCGCCTCGACCACGGCTGCGTGCTGCCTGGCAGCCGTTGCCGCCGTCTCCGCGAGCGGCGAGGGCGCATGCCACCAATCGAGCGATGCCACGGCATGCGGTCCCGCATCGGCGGGTGGCGCGAAGCCCGGCGACCAGCGGGAGATGGCTGCCGCCGAGTGAGCCGGCCAGGTGGCGGCGATAGAACCTGGCCAGCATGATCTCGATCTTGAATGCGCCACCGGCCAGCGCGGCGATCGAGGTGAAGTACTCGCCGGCGAGGTCCGCCAGCTCATCGATCAGCGCGGGCAGCTCGGTGACCGGCAGCGTTTCCACGCGTCCTTCGGCAGTCGCCACCGCCGCTCGGTAGCGTGGCTGGAGGTCCTCGCGCCACTCCCGCTCCAGGGGCGGAACGCTGTGTCGAACGGTCGCCGGGAAGAGGCCGGCAATACGGCGCGGGAAGCGGATCAGACGCCAGAGCATGCCCGGCAGGTTGCGCACTTGGACGCCGGGGGAGAGCCAATTGATCGAGTAGTAGTACCAGCCGTTGACGACGACGTGGTACGGGCGCGGATCACGCTCCCCGAGCAGCTCCTCGAGGAGGGCGTGCAGGCGGTCCTCCATGGCGGTCAGCAGCCAGGACTCGAAGAGCGGCGTCACCGGCTCGGAGATCCACTCGCCGAATCGAAACGTGCGGGTGAAGGCGCCTGATGCGGGTGGGTCCCAGGAGACCTCGCGCGGCAGCGCCGTCATCGGCCTGGCCTGGAGGATCCAGAGCGTGCCGTCCGCGTCGATCGCCCACTCGATGTCCTGCGGAGCTCCGCGGGCAGCGGCGATCCGCCGGGCCTCGCTCGCCACCTGGATCGCCTGCCGGCGGTCGAGGGCGTGCTCGGGCTGGCGGCGCGGCGTCGCGTCCCCGCCCACGACGACCCATTCGTCACCGATGGCTTCACCGGATACCAATCGGTCGCCGATGCCACGCACCGCGGAGATGATGGTCGAGCGCCGGTCGCCGGTGATGGGATCGGCGGTGAGGACGACCCCGGCGGCGGCCGGCGCGACCATGCGCTGGATGATCACCGCCAGGCGGCCGTCCGTAGCGCGGCCGGCCGGCGCGTAGGCGGCGACGCGGGCCGTGCCGGCGCTGGAAATGCTTCGATCCGTCGCTGCGGCGAGCTCATCCGCCGAGACGTTGAGCACCGTCTCATACATGCCGGCGTAGGAAGCCTCCGCGCCGTCTTCGGAAACGCCGCTGGACCGGACGGCGAATGGTCCGGCGCCCAGCTCGTCGGCGGCGGCGCGCAACAGCGGCTCGCGCTCGTTCAGCGGTCATCTCGGCGGCCGCAGCGGTGAGGACCACGCCGTCCGGAACGCGAGCGCCCACCGCGATCAGCTCGCCAAGGCCGGCGGCCTTGCCTCCGACCTCGGAGGCATCGGCCATGCCCACCTCGCTGAGCCGTCGGACCGCCGTGGAGGTCATGGTTCGCTCCTCGTGCTCGCGGCTATGGCCGCACTGATCACCCAATCGATGTCGTTGGCCGCCTCCTCCACCGTCGAGCCGAGATGGTCCCGCCACACCCGGAGCGCAGATGCAGAGACCAGGATCGTCAGCAGGCGTGCGATCCGGTCTCGATCGGCGGGTGTGAGCTTCGGCACGATCGAATCGGCGAGTCGGCGGCTCATCTCGACTCGAGCGGGCATATCGACGCGCCGCACCTCGTCGGCCGCCGGGCTCGCGGCCGCTGCCCGAGCCAGGTCTCCCGCCGAGTCGATGCGTTCGAAGAGAGCACGCACTCCGTGCCCGAGTTCATCGATTGACCGTGGAGGTACGAGCTCATCGAGGCCGGCCCGGCGCAGGACATGCGGGAAGACCGCCGCGAGGAGACCGCGCTTCGTCCCGAAGTGGCGGTACACCGTCGGGACCGACACACCGGCCTCGCGCGCGACCGCGGGAATGGACACGCTCGCTACCCCGCGAGCCATGACGGCGACGGTGGCCTCGAGGATACGGGCCCGCGTTGCTGCGCCTGCGCCGCTCGGAGCTCGTTGTAGGCCTCCATCGTGCCGGTGGCGATATGAGTCATATCGTGACTATATGACTCGTGTCAAGCAGCTCGCTGGGAGAAAGCCCGCAGATCCGCGCACGCCGCGCGACGCCCTGGCGACGCGTCGTCTACTCAGCGCATCGCCCGTCGGCTCTCGCATCCGATCGTTGACGTGGCGGCCGGAGAGTCCCTAGGCTCCGACCACTCGATTGGTGAAGGCCGGGGAGGGCCGGGTGTCAGCCACGGGCGTACCTGAGACCGGCCGATGATCGCTGGACTCCGCGCGGACGCCGCGCGGTCGTGGGCCGCATTCGGTGAGGCGGTCGCGAACCCCGACATCCGCAACGTCATCCTCACCGGGACCGCATTCTTCTCGAGCCGATGGGCCCTGAACGTCAGCCTGTACGTATTCGCGTACCAGGTGGGCGGGGCCGGCTCGGTAGCCCTGATCGGCGTCATCCAGATGCTGCCGTCCGTGCTCGCCGTGCCGGTCATCACCGGGATGGGCGACCGGTTCCGGCGACAGCGAGTCCTCGCTTCCATCTACGCCGGCGGCGCCATCGCCGCGGCGCTGCTGGCGTTCGTGCTGCAGGACGAAGGCAACGTGGTGGCTGTCTTCATCCTGGCTGGGGTGTCCGCTGCGATCGGGGCCGCGGCGCGGCCGGTGCAGATGGCCCTGCTTCCCGCCCTGGCCAAGCGTCCAGGGGAATTGATCGCCGCGAACGTCGTGTGTGGCGCATCGGACGGCATCGGCGCGATTCTCGGGCCAGCGGTGGCAGCGGTGGTCCTGGCCATTGCCGGGCCCGAGGCCGTCGCCGTCGTCGTGGCCGTCACGAGGGCGGGTGCGGCGCTGTTTGTCCTCCGCATCGACGTCGCGCAGACCGTTGCACCACTCGCCGAGCGGAGCTGGAAGAATCCGGCCGCCGTCCTCGGAGCTGCCGTGGATGGTCTGCGGGCTCTCGGAGACCTCCCCGCTCCCCGCCTGTTAATCGCGGTGCTCTCGGTGCGGACGTTCGTGCGCGGGATGCTGATCGTCCTCCTGGTCGAGGCCGCGATCGCGACGCTGGGCCTGGGCTCGCCAGGCGTGGGCACCCTGAACGCCGCGATCGGTATCGGCAGCCTGGTCGGTGGCATCTTCGCCCTGGGTTTGGTTGGGCGCTCGCGGCTTGCCCCGAGCCTGGCGCTGGGCCTCATCGGTCGAGGATTGCCGATCCTGCTGATCGGAATTTTCATGGACCCGTTCGCCGCGATCGTCCTGCTCCTCATCTGCGGGCTCAGCAACTCCTTCGTCGACACGTCGGCGTTCACGTTGCTCCAGGGCACGGTCCCGGATCGCGTCCGTGCCGGGGTGCTGGGCGTGCTCGAGGCCGCCATCGGGCTGACCGTCGCGGCCGGCGAGATCTCCGCACCTTTCCTGCTCGAGCGAGTCGGTGTCGAGACGACGTTCATCATCGCCGGAGCCATCCTGCCCATCGTCACCATCGGCGTGTGGCCGTGGCTGCGGCGGCTCGATGACCAGCTGATCGTTCCGCGCGAGCAGCTGCGCCTGCTCCAGGGCGTGCCAATGTTCGAGCCGCTCTCGCTCGCGGTCATGGAGCGTCTCGCGAGCGGACTGCAGGAGGTCGCGTATCCCCAGGGCGCAGAGATCATCCGCCAGGGCGATCCCGGTGATGCCTTCTACGTCCTCCTCGACGGCACGGTCGAGGTCACGCGAGACGGCGCCCACCTCGCCGACCTGCAGACCGGACAGTCGTTCGGCGAGGTGGCCCTCATCAGCGGCCAGCCGCGCAACGCGACCGTGAGCGCCGCCCAGGACTGCCGCGCGTTCCGGCTGGAGTGCGCGCCATTCCTGTCCGCCATCACCGGGAACCCGTACAGCCAATCAGCCGCCGATCGGGTCGCCGCCGAGCGCGGGTAGAGGGCCGCAGCAGAGTCGCTCTCCGCGCACGGAGCGCCGACCGACCGGGCTGCGCTCGAATGCGCGCTGTCTCCAGCCGGCTGAGACTCCCGTCATGCGGGCCGGTCGCCGCCCCCCGGCGCCGGTGGCTCCCCGGCAGACGGCTGCTGGGTCGGAACTTCCGTGATCGCGTCCGGATCCATGGGCGGTGGCGGACCGCCGGCTCCGTCGCCACCATCCATCGGCTCATCCGGCGGTGGCTCCTGCTGTGAACGGTAGACGAGGAACGCCGCACCGGCCACGGCCGCCAGCACGCCCAGCACGACCCATGGGAACGGCCCGTCACCCTGGTCGCCCGTCTCACCGCTCGGCGACGGACTCGGCTCCGGCGACGGGCTTGCGCTGGCCGACGCCGATGCGGATGCGCTAGGGCTCGCCGAAGCGCTCTCGGACGGGCTGGGCGACGGGGTATCGGTCGGCTCGGCCGTTGGAGAGGCCGTTGGCTCCGGCGTGTCCGTCGGCTCGGGCGACGGCGTTGCGGTCGGCTCGGGTGTGGGCTCCGGCGTCGGCGTCGGCTCCGGGTCGGCTCCGGCGTCGGCGATGGCGTCGGTTCTGGTGTCGGCGTCGGCTCGGCCGTAGGCTCGGCGGTTGGCTCGGCCGTGGGCTCCTGCGTCGGCTCGGCGGTCGGTTCCGCAGTTGCCGAGGGGGCAGAGCTGGCGGCGGCGCCTGCGGACGAGGCCGCCGACGGCGCTCCCGAAGAGCCCGGGCACTCGATGTCGCTGTCGGCCACGGCCGCGTCGAAGGTCTCGATCGCGTCCGAGGCCGTCTGGACGCGGACCATGGCATCCGATACCGCGGCGGGATCGCCGGACCCGATCGCGGTTTGGAGGCTGTCGGTCGCGGCCGTGGTCGCGTCGAGCGCGGCCTGGAACAGCGTGCGGATCACCGGGCCGACGTCGTCCTCGCTCGCGGCATCGAGCGCCTCCTGCGCCGCTCCGATCGTCACATCCAGGGAGTCGACGGCCGCCAGCGCGGACTCCTGTGCCTCCGATCCCTCCTCGGCGACCGCGGCAGGATCGAGCGCCAGGAGCGCGTCCAGGTCTGCCTGGAGGTCCGTCGCGTACCCGGTCAGGCCGCAGGCCGCGGTCTGCACCGTGCCGCAGGCCACGAGGACCAGTGCGAGCAGGGACAGGATCGCCAGGTTCAGGCGTGGATGGCGCGCGGCGCCGGATCGGACGTATTCGCTCATCGCATCAGGTACGACCCAACCTGCGCGGTCGGATGGCGCCACTGCTCGGCGGTCATTGTTCCGCTTCGAGGAATGCCTGCAGATCAATGAGTGGTTGCTGGCTGGTCTGGATCAGGCCATCAGCGGGGCGATCGAGGTCGACCACCAGCCAGATGACGGCACCGAGCGAGACGACGAGTGCCACGGCGATGATCGGGCTGCGTCGTCCGCTGAGGCCGGCAGAGTACCCGACCAGCCCGAGGCTCAGCACGACGCCGAGCACCAGCAGCCAGAGGATCGTGGGCGGCACGCGCGCATAGAGCCCGGCGACGATGCGCTTGGTGTGAACGTCGATCACCTCGTTCAGCGACTCGATGTAGAGCGCGTTGACGTCCGATCCATCCGTGCGGGCGACCTCCTCGGCGATCGTCCACATCTCGGCCTGAATCTCTTCGGAGCGCGCGATGTTCTCCTCCAGCCGATTGGCGTTCGCGATGCGCAACGGGACGTACTCGTAGACCAGCGACTGCATGTCGGACGACGCGGGCTCCGGCAGGTAGCCGGACCTGAGGTAGAGGGTCCCGAGCGCGGTGGTCTCCTCCAGCACCAGGCTCCGACGCGTGTCGAAGCGCTCCGATGCCATGCCCATCGTGATCGCGAGCAGGAACGCCATCAAGGCCAGGATCGCGCCGACGATCATGCCCGTCGGCCCCTCGTCCGGCTTCGCATCCCCCTTCGACGAGCGGTCCCCGAACCGGAAGCCGATCTCGTACGCGATCAGGTTGACGACCGCGAAGATCGGTACGAACAGGTAGACCGGGATGTAGTCGAGAGGCTGCTGAGACACGCGCGTCCTCGCTACCGCGTGAGACCGATGCGTCCGATCGCCTCGGCCGTTGATCCACTACGACCGCACGATACCTTGCGGATGATCCGTGGCGACGGTCAGACGACGAGGTCGGCGGTGACCTCGTCGATCGTGGTGCAGCCGGCCAGAGCCATCGCCAGCGAGAGCTCATCGCGCACGATCTCGAGGACGTGCCGCACGCCATCGGCGCCCCCGACGGCGAGCCCCCAGAGGACCGGACGGCCTACGGCGACGAGGTCGGCGCCGAGGGCAAGCGCCTTGAGCACGTCGATCCCCCGGCGCACGCCGCCATCGACCACGAGCAGCGCACGCGTGCCGACCGCGTCCGCGATCTAGGGAAGCGCGTCGATCCCGTCGATCGCGGTGTCGAGCTGCCGGCCGCCGTGGTTGCTGACCCAGATGCCGTCACAGCCGCCCTCAACGGCCCGTTGCGCGTCATCCGCGCGAAGGATTCCCTTCGCCACGAGCGGGATCGGGCAGACCGTGCGCAGCCACGCCAAGTCGTCCCAGCTCATGGTGGGCAGCACGATGATGCCGCGCTCGTCGGTCGGCTGGTCGTCCGGCATGTGGGCGCCCATGTGGAGCACGAACCGGTTGCGAAGATCGCGCTCACGATTGCCGGGCAGCGGCAGGTCCACGGTGACGGCCACCGCGGAGAAGCCGGAGGCCACCGCCCGGTCGATCATCGAGCGGCACGCATCGCGGTCGGACGGGGCATACAGCTGGAACCAACGCGGGGCGTCGAGGGCGGCTGCGGCAACGTCCTCCATCGGCACCGACGAGATCGTCGACAGCGTCAGCAACGCCCCAGCGGCAGCCGCGCCGCGGGAGGTGGCGCGCTCCGCATCGGGATGGGCGAGGTCGTGGGCCGCCATGGGCGCCACGATCACCGGGTGCGCGAGACGCTGCCCGAAGACGGTCGTCGCCAGGTCGCGTGCGGAGACGTCGACCAGGACGCGTGGGCGGAGGCGGACGCGGTTCCATGCGGCGCGCGCATCGGCCAGCGAGACCTCGTCGCCAGCACCGCCGGCGTAGTAGTCCCAGGCGCCTGGGTCGATCAGGGCACGAGCAAGCGGCTCGTAGTCCGCCACGGTGATCGGTCGCTCGGCGTCGGCATCGGTCATGCATGCCGATGATGCCATCCGAATCCGGCAAGAATGGAGACCATGCAGCGCAACACCGGCATCCTCATCGGCGTCGTGGTGGCCGTCATCGCCGTCGCCGTCATCGGCTTCCTCCTGCTCAGCGGCTCCCAGCAGCCGGAGGAGACTCCCGAACCGTCGGCATCACCGAGCGCCGAACCGTCTGCCTCGGCGACGCCCGAGCTCAACGCCGAGCTCCTCGATCGGCCCTGGACGGTCATGTACATCGGGACGGACGTCAACGCCGCCCGGGAAGCCGAGGGCCACATCCCCAACGCCGATGCGCTCATGGTCGTCAACGTCTCCGAGGATCAGTCCGAGGTCACCATGATCTCGCTGCCGCGCGACACCGTCGACGTGCCACTGCCGGACGGCACGACCTATGCGCGCAAGATCAACGCACTCTATGACGAGCAGGGTCCCGAGGCGCTGGTTGGTGCCATGGAGGAGCTGTACCAACTGCCGATCGACGGATACGTCGTGCTCGACATGGACGACTTCACCGATCTGGTCGACGCGGTCGACGGGGTGGACGTCAACCCGGAGGAACCGCTGGTCGACCCGACCGTCGACCTCGACCTCGAGGCGGGGCCCCAGGAGATCGGCGCCGGGACCGCGCGCAGCTACGTGCGGACCCGCGTGGACCAGGACTACGGCCGCATGGGCCGCCAGCAGGAAGTGATGATGTCGCTCATCGAGCGCCTCACCGATCCAGAGCGCGACGTCGACCTGATGTCGGTGCTCGACGGGTTCGACTCGCTCGAGACCGATCTGCCGCTCGACGACCTGCCGACGTTGCTCGAGGTCGCGCGCCGCGCAACCGACGCCGAGGTCAATGAGCTCGTCATCCAGCCACCGCTCATCGTCTTCGAAGGCGACCGCGGCGATGGACGGGGCTACATCCTCGAGCCCGACGTCGACGCCATCCGCGCCGAGGTCGCGCAGCTCATCGGAGAGGACTAGGACTCGGAGGAGTCCTCCGTCGAGCCCTCGGCACCTTCGGCGGCACCCTCGCCCTCGGCACCCTCGCCCTCGGCACCCTCTTCGCCCTCGAGCTCCTCGCCCTCGGCGACCTCCGGCTCCTCCTCGATCTCGATGCGCGGTGGCACCACGGTCGAGACGAGAGTCTCGCCATCGGTCATGACCTGGACGAGATCACGATTGAGGCTGAGATCCTTGACGTGGATCGCCACGTCCAGGCTCTTGAGCACGGAGACGTCGACCGTCACCTCGTGTGGGATGTCGTTCGGCAGCGCCTTGACGTGGATCGCCGAGAGGTTGTGGAGCAGCGTGCCTCCGGTCTCTTCGACCGCGGGCGCCTCGCCGATGAATACGAGGGGGACGTCGACTTCCATCTCGACGTTGAGGTTCACGAGGTAGTAGTCGACATGGATCGCGCTTCCGCTCAGCGGATGCCGCTGGACGCTCTTGATGAAGCCACTCGTCGCGCTGCTGGCACCGGGCAGGCGGAACTTCACGACGCTCGTCCTGCCGGCTGCCCGGTACAGGGTCTCGAACGTCTTGGCGTCGACCTGGACGTTGGTCGAGCCCTCGCCCTTGCCGTACACGACGCCGGGCACGATCCCCTCGCGGCGCAGCCGCTTGTTCGCCTTGCCCTGCGCCTCACGCGCGTCGAGGGTGAGCTCCAGGTCCATGGGTGGTGGTGATCCTCTCTCGGTCCGGGCGCCTCGGCGATCGCGGGCAGCACCGGACAGTTGGTCTGTCATCGGGAGTGCGGCCGGCATGGTACCCCGCCGCGACGACGCCAGCAAGCGACGCGACGGGCCCGCGTCGAACGGATTGGGCTGGTCGGGAGTATCACTGAGCAGATGCCGCCCACCACCTCCCGGCGCCGTCCCCGGCTCATCGCGCCGATCATCGGCCTCCTCCTGCTGTGCTCCGCGTGCGGCGGCACGGTTCCCACGAGCACGTCCTCAGCTCCACCGCGTTCCGAACCGGGGTCGCCGGCCGAGACGGCATCGGCCACGGCGACAGCCACCGCAACGGGGGTGGCGGCGGACCTGGACTCCGCGCTGTCGGTGCTGGAGCGCGTTCATCCCGAGCCGTTCCACGGCATCGAGAGAGGTGAGTTCGTCGCCGCCCTCGAGGCGTACGAGGATGCGCTGCCCACCCGGTCGCCGCAGGAGGCGCTGGTCGAGCTGATGCGGGTCTGGGCCCTGCTCAGTCGTGAGGGCCGGGACGGGCACCAGTTCGCCCTCCCGCAGCAACAGCACGGCGGGCCGGTGCTGCCGATCCGCGTCTACGAGTTCGCCGAAGGCCTCTTCGTTACCGCCGTGGCCCCGGGCACGGACCAGGCCCTCGTGGGGTCCCGGATCACGGCCATCAACCATGTGCCGATCGACGAGGTCCTCGACGCGATCGAGCCGCTTGTCCCGCGCGACGGGCCGGAGACCGTGCACTCGTTCCGCCCGATCTACCTGCTCCGCACCGACGTCCTTCGTGGACTCGGCGTGCTCGGGGATGATGCGGTGGAGATCGCCGTGGAGCAGCCCGATGGCACCGCGGCGACCGCAACCCTGACGCCGATGGACGCCGATGCCTACACGGAGTGGGCAGGCCCGCTGGGAATGCACCGATTGCCGACCGATCCGGGCGTGCGGTACCTCGCCTCGGAGGACGCGTACACCGCGGAGCTGCTCGAGGACGGCACCGCCTACGTGCGCTACCGGTCGGTGGAGAGCGTGGATGTGCGCGAGGTGCGCCAGTGGCTCGACCGGGACGAGGCGGACCGTCTCGTCCTCGACCTGCGCCAGAACCCGGGTGGCGATAACGGGACGTACCCGCGGCTCCTGCGGCTGGTGGCCGACTTCGCCGAGGCCCATCCCGGTGGCGTGACCATCCTCATCGACCGGGTCACGTTCTCCGCGGCGTCCAACCTGGCGACCGAGATCGAGCAGTCCACCGATGCCCGCTTCGTAGGCGAGCCCATGGGCGGCGGCTTGAACTTCTGGAACGACGTGACCTGGGTCGACCTCGAGGCTCTCCCGATCCCGATGCGCGTCGCGGTGAGCGAGCGGTACTGGCAGTTCGCGGAGCCCGACGACCCACGCCTCACGATCGAGCCGGACGTGGCAGTTGACGTCACCGCCGCCGATCACTTCGCCGGCCGAGACCCTGCGCTCGAGGTGGCGCTCGACCCTCCAGGTTGAGGAATCTTCAGCCTCCCGCAACCGTTCGGCGCGGAATCGTTCCTATACTCCGCCCATGCCCGGCACGATCATGATCGTGGAGGACGAGCCCGCCGTCGCCCGCGGTGTCCAGGTCGCCCTCGAGCGCGAGGGGTACGACGTCAGCGTTCAGCCGACCGGCGAGGATGCCGTGGCCAACTTCGCCGACGCCGCCCCCGACCTCGTGGTGCTCGACGTGCGGCTGCCGGGAATCGACGGGTTCGAGGTGCTTCGCCGCCTGCGGCGCGAGACCCGCGCGCCGGTCATCTTCCTCACCGCCCGTGCCGACGAGGTCGACAAGGTCGTCGGCCTGGAGATCGGCGCCGATGACTATCTCGTCAAGCCGTTCAGCGTTCGGGAGCTCGTCAGCCGCATCAAGGCCCTCCTGCGACGCGCGTACGGCGAGCTGGCCGATACCGAGACCGGTCGGACGATTCGCCGCGGCGACCTCGTGATCGATCTCGAACGGCGTCGGGTGGCGCGCGGCGGCGAGCGCATCGGCCTGACGACCACCGAGTTCGACCTCCTGCGCCACCTCGCCGCTCGACCGGGCCGGGTCTACACCCGAGGGCAGCTCCTCGAGCTCGTGCGTGACTATGACGATGCCCTCGAGCAGGATGAGCGCACGATCAACGTCCACATCAGCCACATCCGCGACAAGATCGAGCCCAACCCGTCGCACCCGCGCTACATCCGGACGGTCAGGGGCGTCGGGTATGCCTTCGCCGAGGACTGACGCCGACCCAACCCCCGCCGGGCGCTGGGCGCGCTTCGATCCGTACGCTCCGCGGTCCCTCGTCCGGCGTCTCAACGTGCGCTTGGTGCTGGCGTTTTCGGTCGTGGCCCTCGTCGGCCTCGTCGTTTCCGGCCTGGCGATCACCCAGATTCTGCCCGGTTATTTCGCGGAGCAGACGGTGCAGCGGGCGCGAACCTCGGCCGCATCGGCGGCGATCCTGCTCAACCAGGAGATTCTGCGGCGTGGGGAGACGGATCCGAGCACGGTGAACGTCGAGGAGCTCCGTGACGTGTACGTCGTGGACCCGGTAGCCGAGAATGCCGCCCGCATCTTCAACGCGACCGTTACGATCTACAACGAGGACGGAGAACCGGTGGCCATGGCGGAGCCGCCGGACATCCCCGCTCTCGAGGAGGCGGGGCTCCGCCGCGAAACGGAATTCGACCGCTTCCGGGCTCCGGTGCCCATCGAGCTGCCGAGCGGCGACCGGACGGTGTACACGGTCGAGATCAGCGAGCCGTTCTCGACGCGCGAGGAGACGCTGAGCCGCATCACCGATGCCCTCTTGGGTGCCGGACTGCTGGCCCTGCTGGTGTCCCTGGTGGCCGGTATCATCGCCGCGCGCTCGATCACGCTGCCGATCGGCCGCCTGCGGCGCGTGGCAGGACGCGTGGCGCAGGGCCACCTCGACGAGCGCGCCGTGCCGTCCGGCGTGGTGGAGGTCGACGAGCTGGGGCAGCAGTTCAACGTCATGGCGGATCGCCTGGCCGGCACGCTGCGGATGCTCGAGGCGGATCGTGATCGGCTTCGTGAGTTCGTCGCCGATGTGAGCCACGAGCTCCGCACGCCGATCGCCGCGCTGAAGATGTACACCGAGCTTCAGCGAGATGGCCAGGTGGACGAGGCCACACGCCGGGAGTTCCTGGATCGCTCGACCGAGCAGATCGCCCGCCTCGAGTGGCTCAGCACCAACCTGCTGGACCTGTCGCGCATCGACGCGGGGATCTTCCCGCTGGACATGCAGACCGGCGACCTGCGCGACCCGGTCCAGGCTGCGGTGCAGGCGCTGTCCGAGGTGGCGCTGGAGCGTGGCGTCGCGCTCGACAGCGTCGTCCCGGGCGAGATCGTCGAACATCGCTTCGACCGGGAGCGGATCGTGCAGCTCATGACGAACCTCGTCGGCAACGCGCTGAAGTTCACGCCGCGCGGCGGGAGCGTCTCGGTTCGGCTCGAGGAGTCGCCGGATGCGGTCGTCCTCGAAGTCGCCGACACGGGGCCGGGGATCCCTCCCGACGAGCTGCCGCACATCTTCGAGCGCTTCTATCGCGGCACGAACACCGGCGACGCGCGCGCCTCCGGCAGCGGGCTGGGCCTGGCCATTGCCCGTTCGATCGTGGAGATGCACGCCGGGGAGATCGAGGTCAGCAGCGTGATCGACGAGGGAACGATCTTCCGGATCCGCCTGCCGCAGGCTCCCGCCGCCGCGGAAGCGGAGGCGACGAATGTCAACGAAACTTCACGCGGCACGCGTCCTGCGCGCAATCCGGGGCCAATAGCGTGAATGGTGCCCGCCCAGCGTGGCATTCCGTAGCACAGGCAGTGACCAACCGATGACTCACGATCCGAACCGACCCTCCGACCGCGAACCGACCGAGCCGGTCGAGGTCCAGCGCTACGGTCCCGCTCCGGCGGACCCCGAGCCGCCGCGGGCCACCTGGGGCGAGGCGCCGACCTGGTCGAGCCGTCCCCCCGTCGCGCCCGCCCGCGCCGTGGAGCGGCGGGGACTCGGCACCGCACCCATCGTCGCCCTCGCGCTCGTCGGCGGCATCGTGTCCGGCGCGCTGTCCGCGGTCGCGGTCACGAACCTCGTCGATCAGCCGAGCGCATCCGGCGATCTCGCGGCGGAGTCGCCCGCAGATGCCGATCAGGTCAGCGAGGTCCGCATCGCCGAGTCGAGTGCGGTCATCGAGGCAATCAACGAAGTCGCGCCCGCGGTGGTGCTCATCCAGACCAGCGGTGGCGAGGGGCTCTTCGGCGGCGCCAGCGGGACCGGGTCCGGCGTGATCTACGACGCCAACGGCTGGATCCTGACGAACCGCCACGTCGTCGAGGGCGCGGAGTCCCTGATCGTCGAGCTCGCCGACGGCCGGACCTTCGAGGCCACGCCGTACGGGATCGATCCGCTCACCGACCTGGCAATCGTCAAGGTCGAGGCGACCGATCTGCCCGTCGCGCCGATCGGCGCCTCGGACGCTCTCGAGCCGGGGCAGCTGGCGATCGCCATCGGCAACCCGCTCGGCTACAAGCACACCGTCACCACCGGTATCGTCTCCGGGCTCGGCCGCGAGATCACGGCCTCCGGTGCGACCGAGGCCTCAGCTGAGACGCTTCGGAACCTCATCCAGACCGATGCGGCCATCAACCCCGGCAACTCGGGCGGTCCGCTCGTCAACAGTGCCGGCCAGGTGATCGGCATCAACACCGCGGTCAACCAGGAGGCCCAGGGCCTGGGCTTCGCGATCCCGATCGACGTCGCGAAGCCGATCATGCAGCAGGCGCTGGATGGTCAGGAGCTGGCCCGCCCGTGGATCGGCGTGTACTACACCCCGATCACGCCGGCATTCGCCGACGAGCAGGGCCTGCCGGTCGACTACGGTGCCCTGGTCGGCAGGGAAGGCGGCCAGAATCCGATCGTGCCGGGCAGCCCGGCTGAGACGGCCGGTTTGCGCGACGGTGACATCATCGTCGGGCTCAACGGGGAGACGCTGACCGAGGAGAGTGACCTGGCGACGCTCATCCTGCCGCACGCCCCCGGCGACACCATCACCCTCCGCGTCCTGCGGGACAACACGACGACCGAGATCGAGCTGACGCTCGGCGAGCTGCCGGCGGACTGCAGGCGAACCGGTCCGGCGGCGAACGATCGCCGCCTCGACCGTCTCGAACGCGCCGTCGATGGGCGCCTCCGGTTTCCGGACGCGCACCTCGACGGCGCTCACCATGTCCGGGCGCGTTGCGGCCAGCACGGCCCGAGCGATCGCCCCGGCCAGGGCCTCGATGAGGTCGAATGAGCGTCCTTCCACGATCGCGCGCACGAGGTCGAACATCGCCGCGTAGTCGACCGTCGCGGCCAGGTCGTCTCGCTCGGCCGCCTCAGACAGGTCGGCGTGGAGGACGACGTCGACCTCGAACGGCTGCGGAGTGACCTTCTCGTCGGGTCGCACGCCGTGGCGTCCTTCGAAGCGCATCCCGATCAGGCTCAGCCGGTCGGGCGTGGACGGATCGGTCATCGGCGCACGATGGCATCCGCCACGCGCCGCGTGCGCGCCATGTGTTCCACGTCGTGCACCCGCACGACGTCGGCGCCCGACGCGATCGCGAGGGCAACGGTCGCGGCGGTGCCCTCGACCCGGTCGTCGGCGTCCGCGCCGTCGAGCAGCTCGCCGAGGAAGCGCTTCCGGCTGGTCCCGATCACCAGCGGCAAACCGCCCAGCGCCAGCTTCAGCTCGTCGAGCCGATGCAGGAGCTCGAGATTCTCGGCGGTGCCCTTCCCGAATCCGATCCCCGGGTCGACAAGCAGCCGGTCGTGGGGCACGCCGAGTGCCTCCGCACCACGGATTGCCTCCCGCAACCAGGCGACGACGTCGTCGAACACGCCGTTCGGATAGTCGACCGTCTCCTGGTTGTGCATGAGGACGAGCTGCGCGCCGGCGTCGGCGGCCGCATGGGCGGTGCCCGGGTCCCGGCGTGCGGCCCACACGTCGTTGATGATCGTGGCGCCGGCGGCCACCGCCTCGCGCGCGACGGCTCCCTTGCTGGTGTCGATGCTCACCACGGCGCGGTCGCCGAACGCGACGGCCAGCGCCGCGACCACCGGTACGGCGAGGGCCGCCTCGGTCGTGGCGTCCACCTCCGGGTGATCGCCGTAGGCACCGCGCGGGCGGGTCGACTCGGCGCCGACGTCGAGGATCTCCGCGCCGGCCTCCACGAAGCGACCTGCCTGCTCGAGCGCCGCCGCCACGACCTCGTCGATCGTCCGCTCCGGGCGCGCCAGCCCGTCGCCGGAGAACGAGTCGGGCGTCACGTTCACGATCCCCATCAGGTAGGTGCGCTGGCCCCAGGTCAGCCGCGGCGGCATCAGGTCTCCTCGCTCGTGCCGGTGATGATGCCCCGAACTTCACCGACGAGGTAGAGCGAACCGGCCACCACGACGGGGTCGCCGTCGGCGATCGCCAGCGCCTCGCGCGCGGTCGGCGCGGTGAGCCCCCCGGTGCCGCCCATCGCGGCCCAGGCTCGGGCCAGCGCCTCAGGCTCGTGGGCGTTCGGATCGGCAACCCGGGTGAACACGAAGCGAGGCTCCAGGCCCGCCAGCGCGGCCAGCACGCCGCGCACGTCCTTGCCCCGCATCGCGCCGAGCACGATCGTCGGGCGGCGGAGGCGCAGGTCGTCCAGTGCACGCGCCAGGGCGGCGGCGCCGTCCGGGTTGTGCGCCCCGTCGAGGAGGATCCGGTCACGGCCGACCGCTGCTCCCGTCGAGCAGCTCGAGCCGTCCCGGCCACCGCGCCACCGCCAGCCCTGCGCGGAGCGCGCGCTCGTCGACCCGGACGCCCCAGCGCTCGCGCAGCGCATCGAGCAGGGCGAGGACCACGGCCGCGTTCTCCGCCTGGTGTGCGCCCAGCATCCCGATCCGCACCTCGCTCAGCCTGCCGGAAGGCGTGCGCGCGTCGATCACGATCCCCTCCCAGTCCGATGCAAGCAGCCGCGCATCGTAGGGCTGCCGCGGTCCTGCGCGGCGCAGCGGAACGCCGAGCGTGCCACATCGGTCGAGGATCGGGCGCAGCCCGCGGCCGGTGGCGCCGGTGACCGCCAGGTTGCCGGACTTGATGATCGGCGCCTTCTCGCCGCCGATCTTCGTGAGCGTGTTGCCCAGGTAGGCCTCGTGATCACGCCGCACGTTCGTGATGGCCGCCACCCCGAGGTCGAGCACGTTGGTCGCGTCCAGCCGGCCGCCCATCCCGACCTCCACGATCGCGAGGTCGACCTCCCGACGCGCCAGCTCGGCGATCGCCGCGGCGGTCAGGGCCTCGAACTCGGTGGGCGGCCCGATGTCAGCGGCGACGCGATCGATGGCCGGCAGGACCCATGCGACCGCGGCCGCGAACGCATCGGCGCTGATCGGCTCGCCGTCGATCGCCACCCGCTCGCGGTAGCTCACGAGGTGCGGTTTCGGCATCGTGCCCACCCGGTAGCCGGCGGCGTTGAGCACCGAGCGCACCATGGCCACGACCGATCCCTTGCCGTTCGTACCGCCCACAAGGGCACCGCGCAGGTCCTGGTCGGGGTGGCCGACCTCGGCCATCAGGCGCTCGACGCGCTTCAGCCCGAGGCTGATGCCGAACCGCCCGCGCCGGGTCAGGGCGTCGACCGCCTCGGCGTACGTGAGCCGTGGCGGATCGGTCACGGATTCAGTCCGCGGCGTCCTCGAAGAAGACGCAGTCGTTGAACTGGCCGGTCAGGCACAGATCGTTGACGTAGCCCTGGTCGAGGTGCACGCCGCCGCGGAGCTCGCAGCGGGCGACCGTGCCCTCCTGCTTCATGAGGGTGCGCATCAGCTGCGGCGCCTGGATCGGGATCCGGCCCTTCGAGCCGTGGGTCAGGTAGAAGTTCGGGCAGTGATGCCGGCGCGGCTTCGAGTAGCCGAGTGGCATCCCGCGGCGCCCGACGTGGACGGCCATCGGCTCCGCGGCCCCCGCGAAGCGCTTCTCGGCGATCACGCATCGGCCAGGCTCGCACTCCTTGTCGTTGTGGCAGCACGCCCGTGCCGGACCGATGCCCTCGACCGCCCACAGCTCCCAGCAGGGGCGGCGCAGGATGAAGGCCGGACACCGGTAGCGGATCGTGAGGTCGCAGTTCTCGACCTCCCAGCACATGGTGCGCCGGTCGCCGGATCGGCGATCGTCCGCGAACGGGTCCTGGGTCTGGCGACGATCGCCGCCTGCGCGGCGTTCGGTCTTGATGATCATGCGTGCTCGGGCAGCCCTCCCTTTCCCGGCGGAGTGTAGCGGCTGGCCCGAGCGTGGGAAGCCTGACGATCGTGCCTCTCGAGGCGCGCCGTTCACCGCTCGCCGACGGGCCGATGCATCGGCAGAACGTAGCCGGACGAACGGGCCCCGGAGGAGAATCGGCGACGAATCGTCGCCTGGAGGGGTCGCCGCGACCGATCCCTAGGCCAGGAACTGGCTGAGCCGCTCCTCCATGACCTCCTGGGGCATGTAGCCCACCAGGCGGGCGGCCTCGCGGCCGTTCTGGAAGACGATGAGGGTCGGGATGCTGAAGATGCTGTATCGCATCGCGAGGTGCTGGTTCTCGTCGGTGTTGACCTTGGCGACGCTTATCCGCTCACTGTGCTTGTCGCCGAAGCTCTCGACGACCGGGGAGACGAGTCGGCAGGGGCCGCACCAGGGGGCCCAGAAGTCGACGAGTACGGGTTTGTCTGCGTTCAGGACCTCCGATTCAAAGGTCGATTCATCGACCGTGATCGGAGCGGTTATGGCCATCGAAGTGGGAAGTGCCTCCAGGAAGGGCGGGTTGGTGGTCAGGATCTCGCGGTCATCGTAGCACCGGGCGGAGCGAGATTCGGCATCCGCGGCACCGCCGCTCAGGGAGCGGTGCTGGCCGGCACCGGCGTCGGCGTCGGCGGCAGGGTCGGGACGGGCGTCGGGACGGGGGTGGGCACCGGAGTCGGCACCGGCGTCGGCGACGGCGTCGGCGACGGAGTCGGTCCCGTGCTCACGACGAGGTCGACCTGGCTTTCGGCCGCGACGTCGACGCCTTCCGACGGATCGCTGCGGATCACCGAGCCGTCGGGGATGTCGGGGTCTGGCTCCCGGTCGATGGCACCCACGGACAGTCCCGCGTCGGTGAGGGTCTGGCGAGCCTGGTCGAGCGTCTGCCCGCGCAGACGGGGAACGGCGACTTCACCGGCGCCACTCGACACGATCGCCGTCAGGGTGCCGCCCTCCTCGAGCTCCTGACCGCTGGCGGGCTCGCAGCGAATGACGCGCCCCTCCTCGATGTCCTCCGACGGCTCATCGTCGGTCTCGACGATGAGATCGAGATCGTTGGCCTGGGCGCGCAGCGTCGTCAGCGCGACGTCGTCACAGCTCGGGACGGTGACCAGCGCCGCGCTCGGCGTGGGCGAGGGCTCGTCCGATCCGGTCAGTAGGTTGGCCCCGAGGAAGCCGATGGCGCCGAGAAGGAGGATGCCCAACACGACGAGCAGCCATATCCACCACGGCTGGCCCTCGTCCTCGTCGGCCCGGCTTGGCGCCGGGGCGACCGGGGCGCGGTCGGCCGGTGTCGTCACGCGCGGCGGGACGTAGACCGTCGGTTCTCCCCCGGGCGGCGTGGCGGCAGCCGCGGCCACGGCCGCACCCGCGGCGGCACCTCCGGCTGCAGCGGCCATCGGTGGGATGGCGTCGGGGTCGCGGCGCCAGACGCGGAGCGCCTCGGCGAGGGCTCCGGCATCGGGGAACCGATCCTGGGGCTCGCGGGCCAGGGCCCGCATCACGATGCTCTCCAACCCGGCCGGCACGGGCCCGATCTCGGACGGGCGCGGCGGATCCTCGTTCAGGCGCTTCAGGGCGACCGCCGCAGCCGTGTCACCCTCGAAGGGCCGCCGCCCGGTGAGCATCTCGAACAGCACGATGCCCAGGGCGTAGACGTCGGACGCGCCGGTGACCTCGTCCCCGCGCGCCTGCTCCGGGCTGAAGTAGTGGACGGACCCGAGCGTCGTGCCGGTGACGGTCATCGATGCCTCGGCCACGGCGCGCGCGATCCCGAAGTCGGTGACCTTCACGTCGCCGCCATCGGTGATGAGGATGTTTCCCGGCTTCACGTCGCGGTGGACGATCCCCTTGCGATGCGCCACCTCGAGCGCGCTCGCCACGCCGATCGCGATGCGGACCGAGTCGTCCGTCGACAGTGCGCCGCGCTCCCGGAGGATCGTCGACAGGTCGCGCCCCTCGACGAGCTCCATGACGATGTACTGGTCGCCGTCGGCGCCATCGGTCCCATAGTCGTAGACGCTGACGATGTTCGGATGGGAGAGACCGCCCGCGGCCCGCGCCTCCTGTTTGAAGCGCGCGGTGAAGCCGGGATCGGAGCTGAACTGCGGTCGGAGGAGCTTGACCGCCACCTCGCGGTCCAGCTGCTCGTCGATGGCGCGCCAGATCGTGGCCATCCCGCCGTCGCCCACGGGCGCGATGAGCCGATAACGCCCGCTGATCAGGCGGCCGATCATCTCCACGGCGTCAGTCTCGCAGGTCGAGCCCGCGGATGTAGGTGCGGAACTCGTCCGCGTCGTCGGCCTCGAGTCCGGCCGCCACGTTGGCCTTCAGCCATCCCAGCCGCGTGCCGGCATCGTGCCGCGTCCCGTCGAACTGGTAGCCGAACACCGGCTGCTCGTGGATCAGGCCGCGGATGGCATCGGTCAGCTGAATCTCACCGCCCGCCCCGCGGGGGGTCTGCTCGAGGACGTCGAAGATCTTCGGGGTCAGGACGTACCGCCCGAGGACTGCGAGGTCGGACGGGGCGTCTTCGACTGACGGCTTCTCGACCAGGTCGCGAATCTCGACCAGGCGTCCCTCCTCATGGAGCGGGTCGACGATGCCATACCGAGGGGCGTCCTCGCGATCGACGCGCTGGACGGCGATCACCGAGCCGCGATGGGCGACGTGCGCGTCGATCAGCTGCTTCGTCACCGGCTGGCCGGCCGGATTGAGCATGACATCGTCCGAGAGGAGGACGGCGAACGGCTCCTCGCCGACGAGGTCCTTGGCCATGAGCACCGCGTGTCCCAGGCCGAGCTGCTCGCGCTGGTGGACGAAGGCCACCGTGCCGAACTCGCTGATCCGTCGGATCGTGCGCAGCATCTCGATGTCGCCACGCTCCTCCAGCCAGCGCTCGAGCGAGGGGCTGGAGTCGAAATGGTCCTCGATGGCGCTCCGCCCGGTGGCGATCACGATGATGATCTGGTCGATGCCGGAGGCGGCGGCCTCCTCCACCGAGTACTGGATGATCGGCCGGTCGACGAGCGGCATCATCTCCTTGGGGATCGCCTTGGTCGCGGGAAGGAAGCGGGTGCCGAATCCTGCCGCGGGCAGAACGGCCTTTCTGACGCGCACGCTGATCAGGAAGCTCCTCGTCGGATGGATGGGCGCGCGGCCGAGGACGTGGCGGTCGAAGCACGCAGCGAGGCCGCGATTGGATTCCTCACAGGGGACGCCAGTATACCAATCGGCGTTGCAGGTCCCCCGGCCCGGCCCGGACGCTACACTCACCAACGCCGATGTTCAGATCGCTCGTCCGCACGTTCAAAGGGCCCAGCCGCGACCCGCGCATGGACTACATCAGCCGTCCGTTGCCCCGTGACCTGCCTGACGAGCAGGTTGTCGAGGCGCTCGAGATCGCGCTGGCCACCGACCCGGATCCGGCCTACCTGCCGGAGACCCTGCCATCGGCACTGAAGCAGGTCACCGGTCGCGATCTCCAGGTGATGGACCGATCCGTCCGCGACGTGACCGGGGCCTTTACGAAGACACAGGTCATGATCCGCGACGGTGACGTCGGTAGCTGGCCCGGCTACGCCGCGATGTCGTACCCGCTCCTTGCCCCTTCCGCGAAGGCGGAGGAGACGCGGGCAGCCATCGCCGCCGCCGATGCGCCCGAGGACGCAGCGTCGCCCGCCGGCCCGAAGCCGGGGTGGGCGCCGCCGTCGCCACGCTCCGACCGGCGCTGATGGGACGTCAGAACGTCCCCCGCGACCAGTGGCTCGACATCGGCCACGAGTGTCCGCGCTGCGGCGAGCAGATCGGCGAGGCGAACGTCTACTCCTGGCGGCCGACGCCCGAGGATCCCAAGCTCCTGTTCCTGTTCTGTCCGAACTGCGGCGACCGGGTCGAGATCAACCACATCTGACGGCCCCGGATGTGTTCTGGCGTGGGGAGGCTCGTCCGCCCGGCCTGCCGGGCGGGACCGGCAGGACCGGCTGCCGAGCCCAATCACGTCCGGACCAGGTCCGGGACGGTCGATGTTCGAACCGGTTGTGGCCGTCTCGACGGACCTCCTCGTCCGCCCGGCGCCGATCCATCGGCGACTACGGGCCGAGCAGCTGCGTGATCGCGGCCCGGACCGACTCGCTGACCGCGTTCGGGCCGCCCAGGATCGTCACCCGAGACGGGTCGAGCCGGAGCAGCTCGGCACGCACCGAGGCAGGCAGCGAGTCGGGACGTACCAGGAGCAGAGGAGCGCGGGTGGCGGCGCCGGCAGGACCGCCGGCCAGGCCGTCGGGGAAGTTCTCACCGGTCGCGATGAACACCCGCGATGCCGACGCGAACGATGCGCGCGAGACGGCCGCCGCGGTCTCGTAGCGGTCGACGCCAGCGCGACGTTGGACCGGACCGGCGGTGAGGCCGTCGAGCTGAGTGGCGATGGTCGCACTGATCGCCGCGGTCCCGCCGAGCACGACGATCCGCTGCGGTCGGAGACGTGACAGCTCCGTGCGTGTCGCCGCGGGGATGCCTCCCGGGCGGACCAGCAGGATCGGCCCGCGCTCGACTCCGGCCGCCGGGACCGCGCCCAGCGCATCGGGGTAATTGACGCCGGTGGCGACATAGGCGACCGGGACTCCGGACCCGAAGTTCGCGCGTGAGATGGCTGCGGCCGTGGCATATCGGTCGGCGCCCGCCAGCCGGGATGCGCCTCCCGGCGCCAATGAGTCGAGCTGGCCGAATACGGTAGCCGAGACGGCGACCGTGCCGCCGAGCACCACGATCCGCTGTGGCGAAAGGCGCAGAATCTCCGCCCGCGTCGCGGCCGGGATGCCGCTCGCCGTCACGAGCAACACTGGCGCTCCGTTGCGTGCTGCGCCGGCTCCGCCGGTCAGCGCATCGGGATAGGTGGCGCCGGTGGCCACGTACACGACCGGCCTGCCGGGCGCGAAGGTCCGCTGCGAGACGAGGGCAGCGGTGGCGTAGCGATCGGCCCCGGAGAACCGCTCGACCGCAACGGCGCCGGGCACGATGCGGACCACGAGGTCCCCGCTGCCGTTGGACGTCGTCGCGTACAACGCGCCGTCCGGAGCCTGCACGGCCGCCCGCAGGCGACCGTACTCGCCATCGAATAGCAGGGCGGCCTGCGTCATGGTGGCCCCGTTGGGAGAGGGCACGAAGCGGCGGACGTCCTGGTCCTTCAGCTGCATCGTGACCGCGCTGCCCCGCCAGTCTCCCCACCGTGAGTGGCTGAGGAACGCCATGCCAGAGGTGGCGACCGTCGGGAAGCCGGATGCCCAGGCCGGGGGCAGGTAGTCGGCGGCCGGACCGCAGCCGGAGGGCGTGAAGGGCGTGCTGGCACCGGTGTAGCACGGCCAACCGTAGTTGCCGCCGGGCTGGATCAGGTTGATCTCGTCGTTCTCGCCCGGGCCATGCTCGCTCGCGTACACCCGTCCGGTTCCAGGCTGGAAGGCGATTCCCTGTGGGTTGCGGTGGCCCATGCTGTAGACGTGGCTGCGGCCGGCGGCGCCCGGCATGATCGGGTTGTCGGGCGGCACATCGCCGTCCCGCTCCATGCGCAGGATCTTGCCGTTCATGCTGTCCGGGTCCTGCGCGAGCGCGGTGATGCGGGCATCCCCGATCCCGACCCACAGGTGGCCCGTGGCGTCCATCTCGACCGAGCAGCCGTTGTGCTGGAACGCGGCCAGGGCGTCGTCGAAGAGGGTCACGCGATCGGCGAGCGTGCGCTGCGCGGTGATGCGGTAGCGCAGGACCTGGTTCGTCCACGCGCCGGAGCCGGCGGCGCCGTCCGGGTCGCGCGATGCGCATACGTAGATGAAGCGGTTGGTGACGAAGTTGACGTCGACCGCGATCCCGTTCAGGCCGGATTCGTGCTCGGATCGGACGTTCGGGACGGTGGTGGTGCTGACGAGCGCCGCGCCCGGTGCGCCACTCGCGTACACCCGGATGCGACCGGGACGCTCGGTGACGAACAGCGTGCCGTCGGGCGCGAAGGCAAGGTCCCAGGGAATGACCAAACCGCCCTGGACGACAGTGGCGACCGGGATGGGCGCCGCGGCCGCGACGGGGTCGCGCGGGCCGGTGGCAACGACGAGGACGGCGACGAGCAGCGAGACGACGATTCGGGTGGCCACGGGATCGGTTGCTCCCCCTGGACAGGGACTGGGTTTCCGCGACCACCTTACGGGATCGAACCGAGGGGAGGAGCGAAAGGGTGGTGCCCCCAAGGGGATTCGAACCCCTGATCTCCACCTTGAAAGGGTGGCGTCCTAGGCCTCTAGACGATGGGGGCGCCGATCGGGCCGGGCCGCCATCGTACCAGCGGTGCCCGCGGTCAGCCGACGAGGAACAGGAGCGCCAGGACGAGGAGCCCGGCGATCGCCACCGCTGCCACCACGGCCATGACGCCAGCGCCGACGGCGATCACCACGGACTGTCCGGTCTCGTGCTGCCGCGCGGCGCGAGACCCCCACACCCAGCCCTGGCTGTACAGGAACAGGCCGATGACGGCGCCGATGATCCCGGCAGCCAGCAAGGCGAGCACGGAAAGATCGGAGTCGCGGCCGAGGAGCGCGAGGGCAGTGAGCGCACCGGCGATGATGAGGCCGACCAGGCCGATCACCGTGTTGCGGAGCATCGGATGCATCGGCGCGCCATTGTACGCGGCCTCCGACGCGCGGGCCGGTACGTATCTTGCTTCCCCGCTCGGCGAGGGATCACCCCGTGAAAAGCACGCAGCAATAGGAGGCGGCCGCATGGCGGAGCGAGACAGCGCCGACCAGGATGGCACCGCCGACGCCGACGGCAACATGAGCGTCCGCGAAGCAGGACGCAAGGGCGGTAGGACGACCCGTGCCCGCTACGGGGCCGAGTTCTTCCAGGAGATCGGGGCCAAGGGCGGCAAGGCCGTCAGTGAGCGGTACTCGAACGAGCACTTCCGCGAGATCGGCCGCAAGGGTGGCCGGCGCGTCGCCGAGCTGATCGAGCGCGCCAAGCGGATGGACGAGCCGCCGGGTCAGCGCGAGTAGCGCTCCTCCCTCCACGGGTCCGCCTCGTTGTGGTACCCGTTTCGCTCCCAGAACCCGGGGTGGTCCTCGGCGGTGAACTCGACCCCGCGCAGCCATTTCGCGCTCTTCCAGAAGTACGTCCCCGGCACGATCGCCCGCAGCGGGTAGCCGTGCTCGGGCAGTGAGCGGCTGCCCGTCGTAGGACCAGGCCAGCAGGCACTCGGGCTGCAGCGCCGTCGCAAGCGGCACGTTCGCCGTGAAGCCTCCCTCGGAGTGAAAGATCACGAAGCGAGCGGCATCGGTCGGCTGCGCCGCCTCGGCGATGTGGCTGAAAGGCACGCCCTCCCACGCCGTATCGAGCTTGGACCAGCGAGTGACGCAGTGGATGTCGAGCGTCTGCTCGTGGACCGGAAGGTTCCGTACCTCGGCCCAGCGCAGCTGGAACGGCTGCTCGACGGCGCCCCACACGCGGAAGTCCCAGCCGGACAGATCGCCGTAGCTCGGGACCCGTCCGAAGTGGAGGACCGGGAACTTGTCGGTGAGCACCTGCCCTGGCGGAACGCGGGCGGCGAGCTCGGGCGGGACGTTGCGCCGCTGCCAGGGGAAGACCATGCGCGCAGGATCGGCCGCGAGCGCATGGTGGTCAAGCTGCCATCCGTAGACTGAGCGCGATGGATCACGCGTCCACGCCCTTCGCCGACCTCGCGGTGGTGGCCGCATCGGTCGGGTCGACGCGCAGCAAGCTGGCGAAGCGCGATCGCCTGGCGTCGTACCTGCGCGCGGTGCCGCCCGACGACCTGGTCGCGGCCGCCGCCTTCTTCGCCGGTCGGCCGCTGTTGGATCCGACCGCGAAGCTCGGGCTGGGCTGGGTGCAGCAGGGAGCCGCCCTGGCCGCGGCGAGCGGCGCCGATGAGGACGCGATGCGCACGGCCTATCTGCGGCACTCCGATTTCGGTGACGCCGCGGCGGAGCTGCTCGACCGCCACCGCCCGACGGGCGAGTCCCTTTCCGTGGCGTCGGTGCGTGATGGATTCGCGGCGGTCGCGGCGGCCGGCAGCGCCGAGGGACGCGTCGGGCTGCTGGCCGACCTGTTCCGACGTGCCAGCGCCGATGAGGCCCGCTTCCTGGGACGGATCGTGTCGCGCGAGACGCGAATCGGCCTGCGGGAGGGCCTGCTCGAGGAGGCGATCGCGGCAGCCTTCGAACGGCCGCTCGATGCCGTTCGACGCGCGCACATGCTGACCGGCGAGATCGGCGAGGCGGCGCTGCTGGCGCGTGACGGCCGCCTCGACGAAGCCCGGCTGCACGTCGGGCGTCCGATCCGCTTCATGCTCGCCTCGCCGGTCGCCGATGCCGCGGAAGTGATGCGACGGGTCGGCGACGAGGCGTGGATCGAGGACAAGTACGACGGCATCCGCGCCCAGCTCCACGTGCATGCTGACCGGACGATCCAGCTGTTCAGCCGCGACCTCAACGACGTGACGCGGTCGTTTCCGGAGATCGTCGATGCCGCCGCAACCCTGGTCGATGCGGCGCCAGTTGTGATCGACGGTGAGCTCGTGCCGTGGCGCGCCGGATCGGTGCTCGATTTCGCGTCGCTCCAGACCCGTCTCGGCCGGGTCCGGCCCTCGGCGGCTCTGCTGGACGAGGTGCCGGTGGTGCTCGTCGCGTTCGACCTGCTCCATCACGCCGGACGTGACCTGCTGGAGCTGCCGCTTCGCGATCGGCGGGAGGAGCTGTCGGCGCTGGGATTACCGGACCGCAGCGGCGAGCGGCTGCTCGTGTCGCACCTTGGGACGGCGCGGTCCGTGCACGAGGTCGACGGCGCGTTCGACGACGCCCGCGAGCGGCGCAACGAGGGGCTGATGGTCAAGGACCCCGGCTCGACGTACCAGCCCGGCCGGCGGGGACTCGGATGGCTGAAGCTGAAGAAGGCGCTGGCGACACTGGACTGCGTCGTCGTCGGGGTCGAGTGGGGCCACGGCAAGCGCCGCGGCGTGCTGTCCGACTACACCTTCGCGGTGCGTGAGGCCGATGCGCCGGACGCGCGCCTGCTGACCATCGGCAAGGCATACACCGGTCTGACCGATGCGGAGATCGCGGACATGACCGAGCACTTCAAGGCGATCACGCTGGACGACCACGGCCGCTACCGGACCGTCGTGCCCGAGGTGGTGGTGGAGATCGCCTTCGACCGGATCATGCGCTCGAGCCGCCACCGATCCGGCTTCGCGATGCGCTTCCCACGGATCGTCCGCATCCGCGACGACAAGACGCCGGCCGAGATCGACACGCTGGCCACGGTCGAGGCGCTCTTCGGCGAGCAGGCGTCCGGCAGGATCCTGCTTGCGACGGGGGCGGGCGGCGAGACCGAGCGGATCGCGGCCACGGGCGAGACCCCGCCCGAATAGCCGACATCGTCGGGTACGATCCGGACGGTGCACGGACCCGAGCCGCTGGACCCAAAGGAGACGGAGGACCGATGAGCGCGTTCGGCCTGGAGGGCTTTGCCAGTATCGAGGCAGTGGAGGTCGAGCTGTACACCTCGGCCTACCGAATCACGGGCACCGTTCACACTCCCTTCCGGCGCGTGGCCGAGATCCTGAACCAGCTGCCCGGCGTGTACCTGACCCTCGAGGCGGTCACGATCGTCGAGCACGCCGCGTCCGGGTCGATCGAGCGCATGCCGACGGCCCACGTGGCGGTCGACCAGGTGCTCGTGCTCATGGCTCCCGGCCTGGGTGGTGAGGCCCGGGCCGAAATGCGCATTCAGAAGCAGCCAGCCCCCGCGCGGCTATCGATCCCGCCGCTGCGCCTCGAGGGCACGATCCATGTGCCCGTCGGCAGCCGGCCGATCGACGGGCTGCTGAACGTCCCGGACCGATTCCTGCCGATGACCGATGTGACCCTCAGCTCGATCGTCCACCCGCAGCTCGACCGCGAGGTGCCGATCCTGGCGCTGCCCCGCGATCGGGCGCATGTCATCACCGTGATCGAGTCCGGCGACCCGGCCGGGGAGGACGCGGAGAATGAGGGCGGAGCGAGCGACGAGGGACCTGCCGGCTGACGGGCCGCGCCCTCAGGGGCGGTCCACCGACGGCGTCGGCGGGGCCACGCCCGCGGGGCGCTCGGCGCCGTCGAGCACGGCCTCGACCACCCGGGCCGCCGGGTCGGATCCAGGCGGCGAACGCGGCCGATCGTGTTGGCCCACCACGGGGCGTTGTCGGACGTCACGATCTCCTCGGTCGGCTCCTCGAGCACGATCCTCGAGTGGGCCAGCGGAAAGGCGATGGCCGGACGCAATGCCAGCTCGCCGAGGTCGCGCGCCGCGGCCCAGCGGACAAAGCCCTCCGCCAGCTTGGTCGCATCGAAGCTCGGGTTCGTCCGGCAGCGGATCCAGCCGCGACGGCCGTGGGCGTCGAACTCCCAGAGTCGACCGCGCACCCGGTAGCGGCCCACCCAGTCGCGCGCGGTGATGACGCGCACACCGGCCGGGCCCACCAGCACCCCATCGAGGCGCGCCGCGTCGCGGATCGGGAGTCGAGGGGCGACGAGGAGCGTGTACGTGTCGTCGAACGCGGGAGTCAGCAGGGCGATCAGCGCCGCGCCGAGGTCTCGCGTTCGGTTCGGACGCAGCACCCGGACGATCCACGCGGTGCCCACGCCGAGCCCCAGGGCCGCAGCGCCGGCCATGACGCCAGTTGCGGCCGGCATCGGCGTGGCCAGCACCGTCAGCTGAACGGCCAGCACGCCCACGGCCAGCATCGAGATTGCGAGCAGCAGGGCTCGTCGACGGCCGGCAGGGTTCATCGCGCTTGGCCGGATCACGCGCATCGCGGTGGCTCCTCCTGGGCTAGGCTCCGCGCATGCCCATCACGATCATGGCAACGGTCGATCCGGCCCGCGGCCGCGTGGACGCCCGCACCGAGCATGGCAAGCCGATCGAGATGGCGGCCGATCCGCCCCACGGAGATGGCACTGCGGCCGGTCCCAAGGAGACGCTGCTGGCAGCGCTGGCCGCCTGCACCGCGATGGACGTTGCGGCGATCCTGGGCAAGAAGCGCCAGGTCGTGGCCTCGTACGAGATCGCGGTCCGCGCCGACTCCGCGGACGAGCATCCGAGGGTGTTCACGGCCATCACCGTCGAGCATCGGCTGGGCGGCGACCTCGACCCGGAGGCTGTGCGCCGATCGGTCGAGCTGTCGTCGACCCGCTACTGCCCGATCAGCGCGATGCTGTCGCGTGCGGTGCCGATCGAGCACTGGTACCGCCTGGCGCGGCCGGACGGAGAGGACGTCGAGGTCCTGGTGGCGGTCACCGGCCCGAGCGGGCATCGCGTGCTCTGAGGCGCACGGCGCGCTCACGACGCGCTGCGCAGCTCCTGCGCTCCGGCGAGGGCGGCATCGACCGCCTCGCGGAACGCGTCGAGGTCGAACGGCTTGGCGACAACCGGTCCGAGCGGTGCCAGCTCGTCCAGGCGCTCGCGACTCGCCGCCGACACGAAGACGGCCGGGATGCCCGGCCAGGCGGTCCGCAGCAGCTCGGTGATGTCGCCGCCGTCCCCGTCGGGGAGCATCACGTCGATCACCATGAGGTGCGGCAGCGCCACGTCCATGAGGTCCCCGAGCTCGACGATTCGCGTGCAGGTCACCACCACGAAGCCCATCTCGCGAAGGATGTCGGCCTCGAGGGCGGCAATATCAGGGTCGTCCTCCAGCACATACGCGCGGAGGGCAGCACTCGCGTCGTTCATCGTCGGAAGTTTCGCCCGGCTCGTGGCGTCGGTCTATGGCCCATCGGCGTGGTACTGATGGGGTACCCATGGCGGGCTGGGGGAGTTGCGAACCCGGTGTATCGTTCCCTTCCGCGTTTCGGACCGCACCGCAGGGCACGCGGGGCACGGACGCCGCAATGGAGCACGACACCGCACATGGCGCGATCAATGTGGCGGGGGGCAATCCAGTTCGGCCTGGTCACCATCCCGGTCAAGCTCTACCTCGCGACCGAGCAGAGTGGCATCGGCTTCAACCTGCTCCACGCGACCTGCCTGAACCGGATCCAGATGAAGGTGTACTGCCCGTACCACGACGAGGTCATTCCCCGTTCGGAAACGGTGCGCGGCTACGAGTGGAGCAAGGGCAAGTATGTCGTCGTCAGTGACGAGGACACCGACTCGGTGCCGCTGAAGACGGTCCGCGCCATCGAGATCGAGCTGTTCGTCGCGGCGGACCGCGAGAACGCTGGCACCCAGTTCGTAAAGCAGGCGTACTACCTCGAGCCGGAGCAGATCGGTGCCAAGGCCTTCTACCTGCTGAAGTCGGTGCTCGGCGAGCAGGGCAAGACCGCCATCTGCAAGATCGTCCTCAAGGACCGGGAGCAGCTGGCCGCGCTGAATCCGTTCAGCAAGACGATGCTCCTCACGACGCTGCACTGGCCCGACGAGGTTCGCGCCACCGACGAGCTGAGCCTTCCCGAGGACGAGATCGAGATCAAGCCTTCGGAGAAGAAGATGGCCGAGCAGCTCGTGGCGAGCATGACCGGGGACTTCAGCGCCGATGACTACCAGGACGACTACCGGCAGGCGCTGATGGCCGTCATCGAGAAGAAGGTCGCCGGCGAGAAGCCCGAGCCGGCCGCGCGAGCCGAGCCGACGAACATCACCGACCTGATGGCCGCCCTCGAGGCCTCGGTCACCGCAGCTCGCCAGGACCGCCGCAAGGCCGGCGCGGAGGCCGAAGCGTCAGCCGCCGAGGCGAAGGCGCCACCGAAGCGCCGTCGCAAGACGGCCTGACCCCCGCGGGCCCGTGCCCGGAGATCAGCTCGACCTATCCATTCCATCCGCCGCGGGCGGCCGCCTGCCCGCCCGGATCGCGCCGATGCAGGCCACGCCGGGGGTCGGCCCGTTCGACGATCCCTCCTACCTGTTCGAGCCATGGTGGCCCGGCGTCCGGGCCCTGGCCTGGGTCGAGGACGGCCGGCTCGCCCGGCTCCAGGCCGAGGGCCTGGCGGATGCGCTGACCGCATTCGCCGAGCTGGCCGAGGAGCTCCCCGGGCGCCTCCTGGCCGACGGCGTGATCATCGACGGCTGGCTGCTGGCGCTCGACGAGGGTGGCTGGCTCGACAACAGCCTCCTGCGCCGCCGATTGGCTGGTGACGCACACGCCGGCCGGCCCGGGTTCGTCGCTTCCGACCTGCTGTGGTCGGACGGCGAGCCGTGGGGGCGCCGCCCGTTCGCTGCCCGCCGTGCGCGGCTGGAAGCGGTCCTGCTCGACGGCGATCGCTGCGTCGTGTCCCACGCGCTGCGCGGGGAGGGGACCCTGCTGGCCGAGGCGCTGGCCCGCTTCGGACTCGATGCGCTGTCGGCGCGACGGCTCGACGCGCGCTACCGCACCGGCGCAGCCGGTGAGAGCTGGCTGCGGGTGCCGATCGCTCCGGCACCCAGCACCGAGCGACCGCGGCTGGCGCTCATCCAGCGGCTGCCGCTCCCCGAGGCCTAGGGCAGGGTCTGCTGCAGTGCCCACGGCCAGGCCGGATCGGGCCGCGGGCGCACCGCATCTGGAACCAGGCCATCCAGCGGATGACGCCGAAAGCTCGCGATATCCCCCGTAAGCCGCGGCAACGGGTTTGCGCCGGTTCGCTCCGGGAACCCGAACCCCCGGACGACCTCGGCGATGGCGATCTCGTCCTCGGTCGCACGTCCCCAGTGGTCGCGGAGCGCGATGACCACGTCCCACGTCATCAAGTCCGCCGGCGCGACATCGATGGCGCGCTCCAGCCACTCGTCGGCGGCCTCGACGTCGCCGAGGATCGCATGGGCGACAGCGCGCGCTCGCGGATCCACGAGCGACTCCGGGTCGATAGCCTCGCCCATCGCCCACCAGCCCAGGAGCTGATTGAGCTCGACGATGGAGCCGTACTCCTCGGGGAGCTCCGGATCGCCGATCGGCAGGTCGCGCGGCCACACGATACCGAGCGTCGTCTCGCGCTGGAGGATGATGGCGCGGCGAAATGCGAGGTCCGCCGCATCCGCGTCGCCCAGTCCGTCGTAGCCGAATGCGGCGGTCACCGTCTCGGCTCCGAGGAAGCTGCCGGTCGCCACGGCCCGCCCCACGGCCTCCTCGGTACAGGCACGATCTTGGAGCGCCTCACAGGCAACCGCGAGGTTCGCCCACGACGCGCCGTCGCCGGGATTGCGAGCCACCGCTGTCTCGGCCGCGCTGCGCGCGCGGGCGTCGTCCCCGGCGGCGGCCGCGGCGACTGCAAGCGACTTCGGGATTGCCGGATGCCACGGGTCGATCGCGATGGCCGTCTCGTGCCATTCCACGGAGTCGCGCCAGTCGCGGTTCCATGCGGCGTCGGCGCCGAACGCGTGCGCGACCGCACCCGAGTCGGAAACGACCATCGCGTACAGAAGCGCAGCGCCCACCACGGTCGCGGGAGCGGCGATCGCCATGTGCCTGGTGATCGGCGCCCATCGCACGGCTCCGGCATCGACCAGGACCACGGCGACGAGCAGGATGGCGAGGAGATTGAAGTTCGGCAGGAACGTGAGGTCCTCCGACAACCCGCCGATTGCAAGCCCCAACAGGACCAGGCTGGCGGCCGCGCCGGTGGCCGTCCGCATCCGCCACGGGCCCGCGACGACGGCCAGCGTAACCACGAGGACGATCGCGACTGCGAGCCCGACCAGGCCCGCGTCGCCGAGAACTCCGAGCGGCACGTTATGAGAGTGCGGTTGGTGAACTGGGAAGCTCAGGTCGGAGGCGGCGGCCTGGCGAGCGTAGGGCATGAACCCTGGCCCGATCCCGAGGATGGGATCGGTCTGCCACGCGCGAAGCGTGTCCTGCCACAGGTTGACGCGGTAGACGATTGACCGCAGCACACCGATGCGCGGAACGACGAGGGCGAGCACGAGCAGGCCTGCCGCCAGGCCCCCGAGTGCGACGAGCAGCGTGCGGCCACCCATGTGGCGGAGATTCCCCAACCGGCTGCGTCGCGCCCACAGCCACGGAGCGCCTGCGACGAAGGCTGTCACCGCGATCGCCAGCCATGCCGACCGCGATCCGGACAGGATGGTGAGCGGGATGCCGACGATGACGAGGCCCGTGCGGATCCCTCGCCTCCATCGGTCACTTTCGATGAGCCCGGCGAGCGCCCAGGCCGGCCAGATGACGAACGGCGGCACCGCGACCGAGCCGAACGGCGTCTCCTCGCTGCTCATCTTCAGCGGCGGCAGACCGGGCGCCTCGACCAGGATCCACTCAATCCGGCGCCACACCATGACGGCCAACGTCGACGCCGACAGCAGAAGGACCGGGATCGACACGACCACCCCGACCCACGTGGGCCGGTGCCGGACCGCAAGGATCGCCAGCGGCAGACCCAGCGCGAAGGCGACGATCGACCCCATCGCGCGCAGGCTCATGCCGACGTTCAGCGCGGAAACGGTTGCGAGGGCCAGCGCGGCGACGAGGGCGAGCAGCGGGAGATCGATCGACGTCCGCGGCATCGGTACCCCGCGGACGGCCGCCACGGCGAGGCCAGCGATGGCGGCGATGGCGATGAGGTGGAGGACGAGCTGGACGCGGGGGTCCCACAGCGCGCTGTCCCAACCGACGTAGGCGAAGACGGCGATCGCCGCCGCCAGCCCGGCCAGCTCGGGGGCTGTCCGCGTCCGCAGCCACTCGAAGGCGAGGCGCGCCCTGACCTCAGTCGCCATACTGAGCCGCCGCGGCGCGCACGGCGTTGGCCACGGCCACGCGCAGCTCGGGTGGCTCGAGCACCTCCACCCCGTCGCCCCACGACAGGATCCAGTGCCGGATCTCGACGATCCCGTTCACGGTCACCGCCAGCTCGACGCCACCATCGGGCAGCTCGGTCAGCTCCTGGGACCGGTGCCAGACCGCTTCCCGCACCCGGTGCGCGATCGCCTGATCGAACCGGAGCCGGATCCGGACCGGCGGCGTACCGTCCGGTGACCAGATGCCCCAGGCGCCTGCCAGCCATCGATCGGGGTCGAAGTTCTCGGGAATGTCGTAGCGATCCGTCGTGAGCGTCGCCGACCGGATGCGCTCCACCTTGTACGTGCGCATCGCGTTCGCCGGCTCGTCGTGGCCGATGAGGTACACGCTGCGCAGGGCCGCGTCGGGCTCCAGGAAGTACGGGTGCACCCGCGTGCGCTTGCGGGGGGCGATGCCCGAGTCGTAGTCGATCTCGACCACCCGGCCCTCGGCCCAGCCACGGGCGACGGCCGAGAATGTCCGGCTGAACGGTTCGTCGGGGTCGTGCTCGCCGATGGTGAGCATGGTGGCCGCCACGTGGCGGGCGATCGGCTGCGGGAGCGCGTCCGCCAGCTTCGTGAAGGCGGAGACCACGGCCGCGTCGTACTGGTCGGACCAGCGTGCGATCAGCCGCGAGGCGAGGAACAGCACGATCGCCTCCGGTACCGACAGGCGCAGCGGCGGCAGGAAGAACTTCCGGTCGATCCCGTACCTGCCACGTCCGGCCTGGAAGACGGGCACGCCGAGCTCGTCCTCCAGGGCGCGGATGTCGCGGTACACCGTCCGGGTGGTCATCCCGGTCAGCCGCGCGATCTCGGTGACCGGCACGCCGGCCTCGGTGCTGCCCTTGGAGTACAGGATCGAGGCCACGCTCAGCAGGCGTGCCAGCCGATCACGCTTGCGGCCGATGCGATCGGCGCCGCCGTCGTCGTCCCACCCCGACCACTCGTCAGCGGTCATGGATCCGATCCCGCGGCCACCGGGCGCGATGGATCGGATGACCAGTGGCTCCACGATCCCTCGTACAGCCGGCCGCCGCCGATGCCAGCAAGCTCGAGCGCCAGCAGCGCATGGGTCGCCGACAGCGACGATCCGCAGTACGCGACCACCGGCCGAGACCGCGCGCCGAGTGCCTCGTAGCGCGTCCGGAGCTCGTCAGGCGGCAGAAAGCGCCCCCTCGCGTCGACGTTCGAGGACCATGGCGCGCTGACGGCGCCGGGGACATGGCCGGCGCGCGGGTCGATCGGCTCCGTCTCGCCACGGTAGCGCTCTCCCGCGCGCGCATCGATGAGCAGTGCCCGTCCGTCGAGCATGGCGGCGACCGCATCGGTGTCGACCACGTCGTCCATCGGCTCACTCGGCGTCCAGGTCTCGCTCGGCAATGTGGGGACGTCAGTCGTCAGCGGCAGGCCGGCATCGGTCCAGGCGTCGATCCCGCCGTCGAGCACCGCGCACCGACCGTCGTGGCCGAAGTGCCGGTACAGCCACCACAGTCGGGCGGCGATGCTGCCGCCCGACTCGTCGTAGGCGATCACCAGGTGCTCGTCGCCGATTCCCCTGCTGCCGAGGACCGCCCCCAGCTTCCCGGCGTCCGGCAGCGGGTGGCGGCCGGGACCGTCGCCCGGTGACGAGAGCTCGCTGTCGGCGTCGAGGAAGACCGCACCGGGCAGGTGGCCGACCTCGTAGCGCTCGCGCCCGGGCGGCCCGGCCAGCGACCAGCGCACGTCGGCGACGCGGAGCGCTGGGTCGTGGAGGTGGGTCTGGAGCCAGTCGACGCTGACGATCGGCCCCGGCAGGCGCAGCACGGGCGAATGATAGTCGTGCTGTGCGCGGACGCCTGAGCGTCGAACCGGGGCTGGCCAGCGGTCAGGGAGCGCCCGACGCGCTCGCAGAGGGATCGCCCGACCCGCTCGGTTGGGCGCTCGGGATCGGAGTCGGCGTTGGCGCCGGCTCGCCCGGCAGGGCAGCGACGATGGCCCGGTTCACGGCGTCATCGACGCCGATCAGCAGGAACACGTACTCGCCACTCGACCAGGTGTAGATCATCGTGCCCGCGGCGGTGGCGTTGTCCTCGGGACGGACCCAGACCTGGTGGCCACCGGCCTCGGTGAGGGACCAGGGCTGCGGGTCGAGGCCGGCGATCCCGACGTAGCGCCCGGCGGTGGCGAGATGAGACTCGAGGTCTTCGGTGCGCACCGGGTTGCCATCCACCCGCATCGCATACAGCGTCGTCCGCGGCTGCACGATGTACGCGAGGACGAGGGACGCGAACCGATCCCCGATCTCGCCGTACGCGATGGCGATGTCACCGGGGGTGAGCGCGAACTCGTCGAATGGTGCGACGACCACCACCGCGCCGTTCGCCTCGGTCGGGATGAGCCCTGCGAGCGCAGTGTCCGGCTCGTTCGTGAAGCGCGGGGTGGGCGCGGGGGTCGGCGTCGGGTCGGGAGTGGATGGCGGCGTCGCCGATGCGATGGCGGCCGAGCTCGCGGATGCCTGTGGTGTGAGCGTCGGCGCGGCGGTGGTGCAGGCCCCGAGGGCGACGAAGGCCGCGAGCGCCAGGCTCGCCGCCCCAGCCGGGCGCAGCGAGGCGAGGCGGGAGGTCGTCATCGGCGCCGCGATGATACCTCAGGCGGCGCCGCGGGCCTCCCGCGCGGCATCGGTCCCGCGCCGCCGGCGGCCGGCGTCGCGGCGCTCGTCGACGGCGGTGGCTGCGGCGGTCAGCACGTCGTCACGCCACGTGACGGGGTCGCGACGCAGAGCCGCCAGGGCGTCCGCGCGGCCCATCCGTCGGCCGGCGCCGCCGGTCACGAGCTCGTCGTAGGCATTCGCGACGCCGATGACGTGCGATCCGACCCGTCCACGCGCTGCCGCCCCGCGCCGCGTGCGGCGCTCGCCGTCGGCCACCAGGCGTCGGTACCCGACGATGACGTCGCCGACGTCGTGGAGCGACGGGACGCGAACCAGCTCGCGGAGCCCGCCTTCGTCGAGGGAGTGGAGCCGCCCGGCAAGCTCGAGGTCGTGCTGCTCGTGGACCGGAAGCCCGAGACCGGCGGCAATGGTGGCCGCAAGGCGCCCGACGCGATCCGCGTGTCCGCGCTGCGCCGCGTCGCGGGAGCCGAACGATCGGGAGATGGCGAGCAGCGCGTCACGCAGGGAGTCCTGCCGCGCGTGCGCCGTGACCCCGAGCTGGCTCGCACGCTCGACCAAGTGCTCGACCGTGGTGGCGTCGTCGCCCTCGCGCAGCGCGGTGGCGAGCTCCTCCAGCGTCTCCCGGAGATCGCCGACGTCGTCCGGAAGCCGATCGGCGCGAACGACCCGGTCCTCGCCCGAGCGCTTCCCGAAGTAGAGCGCGGTATCGGCGGCGCTGATCAGGCCGGCACGGTCCGTGGCGTCCGTCGGCAGCCCTGCGACGCCGAGGGTGATCGTCACCGGCGAGGAGTCGCGTACGGTGAGGCGCGCCACGGCGCGCCGAACCCGATCGGCGACGCGGGCTCCCTCCGCCACCGTCGCACCGGGCAGGACGAGTGCGAACTCGTCCCCACCGTACCGGTAGACGCGGTCCTCCGACCGCGCCGCACCGTGGATGGCAGTCGCGACCCGATGGAGCAGGGCGTCGCCGGCCGGGTGGCCATGACGGTCGTTGTAGGACTTGAATCGGTCGAGGTCCATCATCAGCAGCGACAGCCGGCGGTCGCCCGGCCGGTCGCCGTCGTCGGCCGCGTCCACCAGCAGCGCGAGGTCGCGCTGGAAGGCGCCGTGGTTGCCGAGGCCGGTCAACGCATCGGTCTCGGCCTGCTGGCTGACGGCGTGGTGCGCATCGGCGTTGGACAGCGCGATCGATGCCTGGGCGGCGAAGAGCTGGACGAGCTCGAAGTCGCTGTCGCTGAAGTACACCTCCGGCCCACCGACGCGCGACACGTTCAGCGCACCGAGGACCACGCCATCGGCCGCCAGCGGCACGACCGCCACCGCCTCGGGGTCCTCGGGCGTGCCCGGGATCTGCAGCGCACGCGGATCGCTCAGGGCGTCGTTGGCGAGGATCGGCTCGCCATGCTGGACGGCCCAGCCCATCAACCCGCGGCCGAACGGGATGATGTAGCGGCTGACCTCCTCCGCGTGCCGCTCGCGCGTGAGGACCGGGATCATCGTCCGGCTGGGATGGTCGGCGCGATAGACCGAGAGGTTGTCGTAGGCGACCACGTCCCGCAGGCCGTCGGCGATCGTCTCCAGGACGTCAGCCCGGTCAAAGGTCGACAGGAGCCGCTCGTTGATCTCGAGCAGCCGCCGTTGTGAGTCCGCACGTCGAGCGAGCTCGGTCGACTGGGACATCAGCTGCTCGTAGGTCGCCGCGTTCACCATCGCCTGCGCCGCGTAGCCCGCGAAGATCGACATCGTCTGGAGGTCGTCGGTCGTGAAGCGGTCGAACCCGAGCTGGGACAGCACGATCACGCCCAGGGCGCGGCCTTCGTAGAGCATCGGCACCACGAGCATCGACTCGGGCACGTCGTCGGTCCCGTCGATCGTCTTGCCACGCTCGTCTTCGAGCGCGTTGTTGATCAGCAGAGGCTCCCCGTGCTCCGCGACCCAGCCGGTGAACCCCTCGCCAACGTCGACGCGCAGCAGCTCTTCCGCGTTGCCCGGCGTCTCCTCGAGCATCTCGCGGGTGAACGCGATCGGCTCGCAGCTACGCCGATCCCAGTCCACGCGATAGATCCGGATGTCGTGGTAGTCCGCCAAGGCCCGCGCCTCGGCCACGATCGCCTCGCCGATGGCACGCACGTCGGTCAGCCGGTTCAGCCGTGCCGACAGGTCCTGGATCGATTGCATCCGCACGGCCTGCTGCGCGACGGACCGATACAGGCGCGCGTTCTGGATCGCGATTGCCGCCTGGTCGGCGAATGCCTGGACCAGCGCGATCTCCTCGTCCGGCCACGTGCGGTCCGAGTCCTGGTACAGCCCGAGCACGCCGATCGACGTGCCGCCGCTGCGCAGCGGCACGATGCACACCGTGCGAATGCCCTCCGCGGCGTAGGCCTCGCGCATCTCGCCGATCGCGTCGTCGAGGTCCGCGTCCCTGCTCCAGTGCGGCCTGCCGTCGCGCAGCGCGCGCACGCCGATCGTGCGGCTGTTCGTGGTCAGCGTCGCACTGCGCGCGAGGAAGGCCGGGCTCAGGCCGCGGGTGGCGAGCGCCACGGGATGGCGGGTGTCGTCGAACTGCCATAGCCCCGCCCGGTCGGCCGAGAACAGGGTACGGGTGCGCTCCAGGATGTCGTCGAGCACGCGGTTGAGGTCGAGCTCGCCGGCCAGCTCCTTGCTCACGGCGCCGAGCGCGCGAGCGCGCTGCAGGTCGCGGCGCGCGCGGCCGAGCAGTCGCGCGCCCGCCAGGGCGGTGGCCGCGACGGCCACGAGCGACTGGGACAGCCCCGGGGCGAGGGCGTCGGCGGTGGCGCGATCGAGGACGAGGAGACCGGCCGGCCCCCGACGCGTGGCGAGCTCGATCGCGACGTCCCGATCGTCGTCGGCGGGGTCCTCGAGCGAGCGGGCCGCCGCGGGCGGAGTCTCGAACCCGGCATGGGCGACGAGCTGCGGTCGGTCGCCGAGCGTGGCGTACACCGCCACACGCTCCGCGTGCAGCTCGGTGCGGATGGCCTCGACGAGGAGGCGAGCGACCGACGGGACGGTGGGCGTCTGGGCCAGGCCGGTCGCGATGCGGGTGAAGATGCCGAGCTCCGAGCGGACCGCCCCAGTGGGCTCGGTCGGCTCGGCGACCACGCCGTCCTCGACGAGCAGGCTCACGACGTCGCCGCGCCGGAAGCGGCGGTCGCCGCGGGCATTGATGCGATAGGCCGTCAGCCGGCCGGCATCGGTCCAGGTGCGGATCGTGTTCGGGTGCACGCCCAGCAGTGCCGCCGCCTGGGCGACACTGAGCAGGGACTCGGCTTCGGAATCCGACATCGGTCCACGTGCCTCGCCGAACCGGACCACCGCGCTCGTTTCGGGGCGAATGGAGCTTCTGGTAGGTCGCGTGTACCGAATGCTAGAAACGGGATGAACAGGAGGGCATCCCACGATGGTCCCGAAGTCGCGGTACCGATCGTCCCTCAGGCCAGCATGGCCGATACGAAGGCGCCGATCCCCCCACGGCGATCAGCACGATCGCCAGGCCCAGGCCGATCACCCCGACGGCCGTCGCGCGCCGGTTGCTGCCCCCGAGCAGGCGCATCGCATCGGGCAGGGCCAGGTTGGTGACCAGGTAGCCGCCTTCGGGAGGCTCCAGCCGCACCGCGCCGGCCTCGTCGGCGGTCGCTCGAGCAAGGACGAGCAGCCGGTCGGTCACGTTGATCGTGCGTGTGATGGCTCGCGCTTCGGTAGCCGGACCGTGGCGCTCGGCCAGGCGTGCCGCGGCCGATGCGTGCGGCTCCTCGAGCGCGTCCGGGCTGCCCCGCCACACCGACGGGATGGCGATCAGGGGCTCGGCTGCCAGGGCAGGATCGAGCGACAGCGACCCATCGTGGTCCCACAGGTCGAACGAGCGGGTCTCGCGCATGCGCTCCACGCTGCGCCACGCGCCGCCGACGCGGACCTCGACGTCGCGATGGAAGGCGACGAGACGCTCGCCATCTCCTTGCTCGAGCGGCTCCCGGCATCGGATCCGGCCGCTCACCCGGATCGGGCGCTCCGGCAGCGCGCGGGCATCCAGGAGGTGGCCGACCCCGACCTCGGGGGGTCCGGCCAGCCGTCGAGCGCGCGCCGGACTGGCCCCGGTCGAGCGCAGGACGAGGAGGCAGACGCCCGCGAGGAGCAGGCCACCGAGGACCAGGGCGGCGAATCCGGCACCGATCGGCACGTCAGGCCCCGGGCTCGGCCGCCAGCTCGGCCACCTCTCCGCCGCTGGTGGCGACGAGCGCGGCCGGGGCGATCGCGAAGACCGCGTCCGGCAGTCCCGCGGCCGCCCACACCGTGTCGTGCGTCAGCAGCCCCGGATCGATGAGGACCGTGAGCGGCTCGGCATAGCCGAATGGCGGAACGCCGCCGATCGCGTAGCCGGTGGCTGCGCGTGCCTCCTCGCCGGTGGCGCGGCGGGTGGCCGACGCGCCGGTCGCGGCCGCCAGCCGTCGGGTGTCGACCCGGTCGGCACCGGACACGAGCGCCACCACGGGTCGCTCGTCGGCCATGAAGACCAGCGACTTCACGATCTGCCCGACCTCGCAGCCGATCGCCCGCGCGGCGTCCTTGGCCGTGCGGGTGCCCTCCGGGAAGCGTCGGATCTCGACGTCGATGCCCGCGGCGCGCGCGGCATCGGCGACGCGAATGACGTTGGGGTGCATCGGCCGATGATATCCACTAGGCTTGGCGGACAACCCAAGAGACGACAGGGGAGCGCGAGAGCGCTGAGAGTGCGGACGCAGGCGCGGCCGCAGACCCTCGAACCTGATCCGGGTCATGCCGGCGAAGGAAGTCGAAGCAGCACGTGCCGCGGCGCACCCCACCGAGCCTCCGGGCTCCGCTGGTGCGCCGTTCGTCGTTTCTCCGGGTCGGTTGGACGTGAGGCGAGGAGGGCCGATGCTGGTGGCGGTGGTCGCGTCGGGCGCGTGGTCCGCGGACGATGTCCGCTGGCTGGATCGCGCCGACCTCGTGATCGCAGCCGACGGCGGAGCGGCCACCCTCGACCGCCTCGGCAGGCGGCCGGATCGGCTGATCGGCGACCTCGACTCCGCCGACGCGGACCTGGTCGTGCGGCTCGAGCGCGCGGGGGTGCCCGTCGAGCGACACCCGACCGACAAGGACGCCACGGACACGGAGCTGGCGATCCGTGCGGCGGCCGTCGCCGGGGCCACCGAGATCGTCCTGCTCGGCGCGCTGGGCGGCGACCGGCTCGACCATGAGCTGGCCAACCTCCTGCTGCTCGCCGACCCGGAGCTCGCGGCGTCGCACCTCCGGATCGTCCGAGGCTCGACCACCGTGCGCGCGCAAGGTGCCGGCACCTTGGTGCTCGAGGGCGCTGCCGGTGACCTGGTCAGCCTGCTGCCGGTGGGTGGCGACGCCGTCGGCGTCACGACCACCGGCCTGCGCTGGGGGCTCGCGGATGCCGTCCTGGGCGTCGGCGGATCCCGGGGGATCAGCAACGAGATCCTGGCCACGCCGGCCACGGTCGCGCTCGAAGGAGGGACCCTGCTCGTCGTCGAGACATCCACCGAAGGAGCGACATCCCCATGACCACCTCGACCCGTCCGGCCGGCGGCTGGCGCCTCGTCGACATCGTCGTTGCCGCCGTGATCGGCGTCGCCTTCGGCGTCGTGTTCCTTGCGTGGAACGCGGTCTATGCCGGAACAACACCGATCTTCGCGGCCGTGCCCGCCGCACAGGCGATCCTGTACGGCGTCTGGCTGCTGCCCGCCGTGCTCGTCGGGCTCGTCGTCCGGCGGCCGGGAGCGGCCGTCTTCGGCGGCCTCCTGCCCGCAGCGGTCTCGCTCCTGCTCGGCTCGCCGTACGGCGCGGATGCCCTGCTGTCGGGCGCGCTCCAGGGCGCCGGCGCGGAGCTCGCCTTCGCCATCGGCCTCTATCGCGTGTGGACGCTCCCGATTGCCGTGCTGGCGGGTGTGCTGGCCGGGCTGGCCGCGACCGTCCACGACGTCGTCCTGTACTACCCCGATACCGGCGTCGAGTTCTGGGCGGTGTACGCCGGCGCGACCATGATCAGCGGCGCCCTGGTCGCGGGCGTCGGCGGCTGGCTGCTGCTGCGCGCGCTGGTTGCCACCGGCGTGCTCAGCCCGTTCGACGTCGGACGGGAGCAACACGAGGTCTGACCAGGCGGCGGCCACAATGCCGCCATGACAGCGACGCGACCGGCGCGGATCGAGGCCCGCGGCTGGGGCTTGCGGCACCCCGGCCGGCGCGCATGGGCGCTCCGGGGCGTGGACCTCGTCGTCGAGCCGGGTGAGCGCGTTCTGCTGCTCGGGCCGTCGGGGTCGGGCAAGTCGACCCTCCTCACGGCGCTGGCCGGGCTGGTGGATCCCCGAGGCGGTGGCGAGACGGAGGGCGTGCTGCTCGTGGACGGCCGGGATCCGCGCGAGGCGCGCGACCGGAGCGGCCTGCTGTTCCAGGACCCCGAGGCGCAGCTGGTGATGGGCCGCGCTGGAGACGACGTCGCGTTCGGCCTCGAGAACCGATGCGTCCCGACCGAGGCGATCTGGCCCCGTGTCGACGCCGCACTCCAGGCGGTCGAGTTCGACTACGGCCGCAACCGACCGACCCACGCACTGTCCGGCGGGGAGCAGCAGCGGCTGGCCCTCGCCGGCACGCTGGCGCTCCGTCCCGGGCTCCTCCTCCTCGACGAGCCAACCGCCAACCTCGACCCGGACGGGGCGGCCGAGATCCGCACGGTGCTCGATCGGGTGCTCGACCGCGTCGGCGCCACGCTCGTCCTCGTCGAGCACCGGGTCGACGAGTCCGTCGCGCTCGTCGACCGCGTGATCGTGCTGGCGGCGGGTGCCGGCGTCGTGGCCGACGGTCCACCCCGCGACGTGTTCCGCGAGCATGGCACTCGCCTGGCGGAGGCCGGTGTCTGGGTGCCGGACCAGCCGCCCGCCGCTCCGCCCCGACGCGAGCGGCCGCCGACGGCTGCCCTCGTGTTGGCGGAGCGCGTCGCATTCCGCTACCCCGGGGAGCGGGTCGACGCGGTGGCCAACGTGGACGTCCAGGTGCGCGCCGCGGAGGCGCTCGCGGTGACGGGGCCGAACGGCAGTGGCAAATCGACGCTGGCGATGCTCCTGGCCGGCCTCCTGGTGCCCCGCATCGGCTCCGTTCTCGCCGCCGAGGCGCTCTGGGACGGGCACGGGCACGAGCCGACCGCAGCGTGGCCGGCACGCGAGCTGGTCCGTCGCGTCGGCACCGTGTTCCAGGACCCCGAGCACCAGTTCCTGACCGGCTCAGTCCGCGATGAGCTCCTGCTCGGCCCCCGGCGGGCGGGGATCGCACCCGACGTCGCACAGCGCCGGGCGGACGAGCTCCTCGAACGCCTCCACCTCGCGCCGCTGGCCGCTGCCAACCCGTTCAGCCTGTCCGGCGGCGAGAAGCGGCGGCTGTCTGTGGCGACCGCCCTGGCGACCGCGCCGGCCCTGCTCGTGCTCGACGAGCCGACCTTCGGGCAGGACCGCCGGACGTGGAGCGAGCTGCTGCATCTGCTCGCCGCGCTGCGGGATGACGGGCGGGGCATCTGCTTCGTCACCCACGACCGGGCATTCGTCCACGCACTCGCCGATCGCAGCCTGGCCCTGCCGGGGCGGTCCACCTGATGCAGCTCGTCACGCCGATCATCGCCGACGAGCGCGCCCCATTGGCACGGGCCAACCCCGTGGCCAAGCTCGCGGCTGCATCGGTCCTGCTGGTTGCGCTGCTCGCGTCGCTCGATGGGGTCACGGCCATCGTGATCCTGGCCGGGCTGGCGGCGCTGCTGCCGGTCTCCGGCCTGCCGATGGGTCCGCTGATGCGTCGATCGTGGCTCGTGGGGGTGACCGTGGTCTCGATCGCCGTCTTCAATGTCGTGTTCGCCGCCGAGCAGCTCGGTCCGATCGTGATCGAGCTCGGGCCACTGCGCATCGGCGCCCAGACGCTCGTGAACGGCCTGGGGCTCGGCGTGCGGCTGCTGGCGATCGTGCTGGCCGGGATCCTGGCCACGGCCACGACGCAGCCGACCGATCTCGCCGATGCGCTCGTCCAGCAGCTGCGGGTCTCCCCGCGCTTCGCTGTCGGCGCGCTTGCGGGCCTGCGGCTGCTGCCCCTCCTATCGCGCGAGTGGGAGATCCTCGGCATGGCGCGCCGTGCCCGCGGCGTGGATGCGCGCGGGTCGCCGGTCGCGGGCCTGCGCCTGTTCGCCGGCCAGCTGCTCGCGATCCTCGTTGCCGCCATCCGGCGGGGGACGCGGATGGCCCTGGCCATGGAGGCGCGGGGGCTCGGCGCCATGCCGTGCCGCACCTCCGCCCGCATCCAGCGCATGCGACTCACGGACTGGGCCTGGATCGCGGGTGCGGTCCTGCTCGCCGCCGTGGCCGTCTCGCTGAGCGTGGCGCTCGGGACGTGGCGTCCGCTCTTCGGCTGACCGAAGTCCGGCACCGGGTGAGGCGCTCGGGGACGCGAGCGTACCATCGGCTCGTGACTCATTCCGAGGAGCTCCGCTTCCGGGCCGGCGACCGCTCGCTCGCCGGCACCCTCACCCTGCCGGCCGGCGGGGAAGGCCGGCGCCCGTGGGTCCTGTTCGTGCCGTCGTGGCTGCCGCGCGACCGCGACGGCGGCTGGGACGTCGCCGGTCACCCGGCCTGGTTCGCGCCGACCCATGGCCCAGGTCTCTTCGCTCGACTGGCCGACGCGCTCGCCGCACGCGATGTCGCCAGCCTGCGCTACGACCCGCGCGGCTGCGGCGCCTCGGACGGCGAGTGGGAACGTGCGGCGCTGTTCACGCGCATCGACGATGCCCGTGACGCCATCGGCGCGATGCGATCGCGGCGCGATCTCGACCTGCGCCGGACGGCGATCCTCGGACACGGCGAAGGCGCCGGAATCGCGCTCAGCGTGGCGATCGGCGACCCGGCGATCGGTGCGGTGGGGCTCATCGGCTCATCGGCGCGCTCGCTGCGGACGGTGCTGCGGCGGGGCGTCAGCGAGCGCTCGCGCACGGGGGCCGACCGCGAGCACCCGTTCGTCGCCGCGCTCGACCGGTCTGCCGAGGAGCTGCTGGAGCGCACGGAGCGCGGCGAGTCCTCCATGACCCTCGACGTCGCCGGCCAACATGTGCGCCTCGAGCTCGCCGCCTGGGAGCAGGGGATCCATACGCCGCCCCTGGCATTGGCCACGATGCTCCACCGCGACACGGTGCTCGTCCACGGGTCGGCGGATGCCTGGGCCGATGCGGACGAGTCGCGCCTGCTGGCGAGCACCCTGGCCGCCGGAGGAAACGAACCGGTCCTCCAGGTCCTCGACGGCGCCGGCCATGACCTGGCCGAGGCGCCCGACGCCGAGATCGGCGCCTTCGCCGATGCACTGGTCGCCCGCATGCGGCCGCGCGAGCTGCCGCCGGTGCTCGTGGCCATCGAGCAGATGGGGAGCGGGTAGACTCGAGGCCATGACCAGACTGAGCGCCGGTGATGCCGCCCCGACCTTCGACCTGGTTGCAGACGACGGCACGGCCGTGTCGAGCGACTCGCTCGCAGGATCGCGCTACGTCCTCTACTTCTACCCGAAGGACGACACACCGGGGTGCACGACCCAGGCGTGCGGGCTGCGAGACAGCTGGTCGCGCATGACGGAGACCGGCGTCGAGATCTTCGGCGTCTCGCCCGACAGCGTGAAGAGTCACGCGAAGTTCCGCGCCAAGTTCGGGCTGCCGTATCGGCTCATCGCCGACGAGGGGCACCGGCTCGCAGAGGCATTCGGCGTCTGGATCGCGAAGTCGTCTCGCGGCCGCGACTACTTCGGCAACGAGCGCACCACGTTCGTCATCGGCGTCGACGGGCGGATCGAGACGGTGCTGCCGCAGGTAAAGCCGGACGCCCATGTGGATCAGCTGCTCGAGGCCCTGGCCGCGTGAAGGAGGAGCGCGAGCCGGTCGCCGCCATGAGCATCATCGTCGCGACGTTCCTCCTGCTCGTGGTCCTCGCGGTCCTGGGCCTCGTCACGCTCCTGGACCCGATCCCATGACGACGGCTCTCCACGGGCGTCGTCTTCGAGGAGCGACGCCCGCACGGCGACTGAGCGCTCGCTCGCCCCCTTGGCACGCAACCTGCGATATGACCGTCCGCGGAGCTCCGATTCGGGCTCCGTGGAGGGAATGATTACGCTGAGGAGAATTCGATGCTCTGGACGATCATCGTGATCCTGCTGGTCCTCTGGCTCCTGGGCCTGATCGGCAACATCGGCGGTGGCCTGATCTGGTTGCTGCTGGTGGTCGCGGCCGTCGTGCTGCTGTTCCAGCTGTTGAGCGGCCGTCGCACCGTCTGACAATTGCGGCGCCGGCCGACGCGAGGCATCCTCGCTCGGGGGGAGCGGCCGGCCCACCGCTGACGGACCGCATGGCCCGCCACGCGACCGATGAGCTGTCACGGCCATCGGCTACGCTTGGCGGGCCGTGTCGCGTCCAGAGCCCTTCCGCTTCCTGCACACCGGTGACCTCCATCTCGACAGTCCGCTCGAGGGCCTGAGCGCCGAGGCGCCGGCGGAGGTGCTCGCCGTCCTTCGCGCGGCAACGACGGATGCCTGGAAGAGCATCGTCGGCCTCGCGATCCAGGAGCGCGTCGACTTCGTGCTCGTCGCCGGCGACGTGTTCGAGGTCGCCAGCCCGACCCTCCTGGGCCAGACGCGCTTCCGGGACGGCCTGGCGGACCTTGCCGCGGCCGGGATCCGCAGCCTCGTGGTCCACGGCAACCACGACCCGCTCGACGGTCGCAGCTGGGCGCCGTCGCTCCACTTCCCCGATGCCGCCCACCGCTTCGGGACCGACGCGGTCGAGGCCGTCAGCGTGGCTCGCGACGGTGTCGAGATCGCGCGCGTGCACGGCCGTTCCTATCCGCGCGCTGCAGTCGTCGACAACTACGCGGCCGGCTTCCGGGCGGATGCGGATGCGCCGTTCTCCATCGGCCTGCTGCACACGAACGTCGGCGACCGCCCCGAGCACGGTAACTACGCCCCATGCTCGGTCGACGACCTGCGTGCCTCCGGCATGGACTACTGGGCGCTCGGGCACATTCACCAGCCCGGCCAGGTGCTCGCCGATCCGCCCGCCTACTACTGCGGCATCCCGCAGGGGCGTGATCCCGGAGAGCTCGGCGCGCGCGGCTGCTACCTCGTCGAGGTCGATGCCGCACGGCGGGTCACCGTCCGCTTCGTGGCCACTGACGTCGTGCGCTGGCATCCGGTCGACGTGGACATCGGCGAATTGGCCGACGACGAGGCGTTGCGCCGCGCCTGCCGGGAGGCGGTGGCGGCCGCCACAGACGCCGCCGATGGGCGGTCACTCGTCGTGCGCCTGCGGCTGGTCGGTCGGGGCCCGCTCCACGCCACCCTCCGCCGGACGGGCTACCTCGACGACCTGCGGCTGCTGCTGGACGAGGAGCGCAGCCCGACGACCCCATTCGCCTGGGTCGAGTCGATCCGCGACGTCACCCGACCCGAGGTCGACCTCGACGCGCGGCGGGACGCACCGGACTTCGTCGGGGACTTCCTGCGCACCGTGGCCGCCGCGCGCCGCAGCGAGCGCACCACGGACCCGGAGGAGCACGAGCGATGGATGGCGTTGCTGCGATCCGCGGTCGCGCCGCTGTTCGACGAGTCGCAGCGCGGCCGACGCCTGCTGCGGGACGCGCGGCCGGACGACGCTGAGCTGACCGCCGACATGCTCGACGAGGCGGAGGCGGCCGGGATCGAGCTCCTGCTGGTTGCCGAGGAGGAGCGCTGATGCGCATCGAGCGCATCGAGATCGACGGATTCGGCCGCTTCCACGACACGCACTGGGAGCTCGCAGACGGGCTGACCGTCTTCGTCGGCGCGAACGAGGCCGGCAAGACGACGCTTCTCAACGCCCTGCGCGCCCTGCTGTTCGGGTTCGAGGCGAGCCGCGACGGTCGAACCTGGTACCCGCCGCTGGCCGGTGGTCGCCGTGGCGGACGGCTGGCGCTTCGGACGGCCGGCGGCGAGCGGTGGACGGTGGAGCGGCACGGGGAGCGTGGCGGCGCCGGCGCGCTGGCGGTGCGGGCGCCCAACGGCAATCAGGGCGGACAGGAAACCCTCGACCGGCTGCTCCACGGGGCCGACAAGGATCTGTTCACGAACATCTTCGCCTTCGGCCTCGGCGAGCTCCAGACGTTCGCCAGCCTTTCGGCCGATGGCGTGCGTGGCCGGATCTACGGCGCGGGCGCCGGACTGGGCGGGAGCAGCGCGGTCGACATCGAACGCCGGCTGCGGCAGCAGCTCGACTCCACGTTCCTGCCACGCGGGAGCCAGCGACCGATGAACCAGCTGCTTGCGCGCATCGAGGTCCTGCGCCACGAGATCGCCGATCTCGCCCATCAGCCGGAGGAGCACGCCGCGGCGCATCGGGAACGCGACGAGCTCGTCGGACGGGCAGAGTCGTCTCGCGCGGATGCGCGAGCGGCACGGGAGCGCCTGGCTCGGCTGCGCCACCTGCGGGACGCCGGGCCGATTGCGGCCGAGCTTGCCGAGCTGGAGCGCGAGCTGGCAGCCGGAGACGCAGGCCTCGATGACGTGCCGGAGGACGCGGTCGCGGTGCTGGATCGCCTCACCGCCGATGCGGCCGAGGCGCGGGCCGTCCTCGACACGATCGACGAGGATCTGGTGGAGACGCGGCGCGTGCGTGCCGCGGTCGAGCTCGACGGACCCATCCTCGCGGTCCGGGACGAGGTCGCGGCCATCCTCGACGAGCTCGGCCGTCGATCCGCAGCGGAACCTCGTCGCCGCGACCTGGAGTCGGCAATGCATCGGCAGGACGCGCAGGTCGCCGATCAGCTCGGGCGTGTCGGCGGCTGGGAGGAGCAGCGGCTGGTGGGTATCGACGACTCGATCCGGGCTCTGGAGGCGACCCGCTCACACGAAGGTGATCTCGACACCGCGCGCGCGGCGAGTGTCGAGGCGGAGCAGCGCCGTCGCGCGATCGCCGACGAGGTTGAGGAGCTCGATCGCGGAACGCGACGCGGCATCGTCGGGCGACGCCGAACTCGACCAACGCGCCGAGGCGCTCCGCCAGCTCGACGCGCGACGCCTCGAGCCGGAACGCGGCATGGCCGGCGGACTCGGGCAGCCAGCCGCGGCCGGCGTGGCGCTGCTTGCGGGGATCGTCGGCCTGGCGATCGGCCTGGCGATTGACGCGCTCGCCATCGGGATCGTGGCCGGCGCGGCCCTGGCCGGCGTTGTGTACCTGCTCGTCCGTCCCCGGCCAGGTGCCGAAGCACCGGCCGGCGTTGACGGCGCTCTGCTCGCGCGGGCAGGGCTGCCGCAGGACGCCGGCGCGCGGGAGATCGCCGCCGCACGCGAGGAGGTGGCCGTGGCGCGAGCGCGTCTCGATCTGGAGGGCGCCGCGCGGACCCGCCTCGAGGCGCGCCGTGCCGAGCTCGAGCGCCGAACGCGCGAGGCGAGGGCCGCTGCCGAAGCGTTGGCCACCGCCGTGGCGGCATGGCAACGGTGGCTGTCCGGCGCGGGCCTGCCCGACGACGCATCACCCGACGTCGCTCGCCAGCTGCTGACCGCGGCCGGGGTCGCGCGGCGTGCAGCCGCGGAACGGGACCAGCACCGTCGCGAGCTCGACGCGCTCACGCTGGCCGACGCGGCGTGGGAGGAGCGCGTCGACGCCCTGCTGGCGCCCCTCGACATGATGGCCACGCCGGCCGAGCGCGACAGCCGGCTCGCCGGACTCGGCGAGCGGCTCGAACGAGCGACGACCGACGAGCGTCGGGCGCAGGAGCTCGATGGGCGGGCGGACCAGCTCGAGGCCCGTCGCCAGCCCGCGCTGGCTCGGGCCGCGGAGCGGGAGGTCGCGGTCCAGCGGCACCTTGCGGCGCTGGGTTGCCCCGATGCCGACCAGCTTCGTCGACGCGCGGCGGCCGCTGCGGCACGTGCCGCAGTGCGGTCCGAGATCCGCGAGCACCGCCAGCGCCTCGGCATGATCGCCGGCCCTGACGGTGTCGACGATCTCGTGGCGGAGGCGCTGGCCACGGACCGCGCGGCGCTCGACGCCGACGAGGTGACGGCCGGCGAGACGCTCGAGCGGCTCGAGACCGAGGAGCGCGACGCCACCGCCCGCATCGGTGCCCTGGAGGCGCGAATGCGGGAGCTGGAGGCAGCCGAGGAGGTCGGAGCACGCCGCCAGGAGCTGGCGATGCTCGAGGGAAGAGCGTCCGCTATGGCCCGCGAGTGGGCGGTCGGCGCAGTGGCGCTCAAGCTCCTCGAGGAGACCCGATCCCGCTACGAACGGGAGCGACAGCCGGAGGTGATCCGGGCCGCCGAGTCGCACTTCGAACGCTTCACCGATGGCCGGTACGCGCGGATCGTCGCGCCCCCGGGCGGCGCCGGCGTTCGCGTCGAGACCGAGGGTGGCGAGGGACGGGACATCGACGAGCTTTCGCGCGGCACCGGCGAACAGCTGTACCTCGCGCTTCGCTTCGGCCTGATCGAGGAGTTCGCGCGCAGCGCCGAGGCGCTCCCGGTCGTGATGGACGATATCCTCGTGAACTTCGACGCGGAGCGTGCTGCGCGCGCCGCAGCGACCATCCGGGACCTGGCGGGTCGACACCAGGTGCTGTATTTCACCTGTCATCCGTGGACCGCGGACCTGCTCGATCCCGATGGCGCCCGGACGGTGATCCTCGTCTAACTGTAGGATCACCGCGACCCGATGCCTGACGACAAGCTGCCCACCCCGGATCGCGTCCTCGTGGTGGCCGCCCATCCCGACGACATCGAGTTCGGCGCCGCCGGAACCGTGGCGCGCTGGGTCGACGAGGGTGCGATCGTCCGCTATCTGCTGGTCACGCGCGGCGACAAGGGCAGCGACGATCCGGCTGCCGATGTCGAGGTCCTGACCCGATTGCGCGAGTCCGAGCAGCGCGCCGCGGCGGACGAGCTGGGGGTGAACGGCGTGGAGTTCCTCGACGAGCCGGACGGCCAGGTGGAGGCGTCGCTCGCCCTCCGCGAGCGCATCACCCACGCCATCCGGGCCTTCCGTCCCGAGGTCGTGATGACCCACGACCCGACCGTGCTGTTCGTCAACAACGAGTGGGTCAACCACCCGGACCACCGCGCCGTCGGGCAGGCGACGGTCGACGCGGTCTTTCCGACCGCCCGAGATCCGCTGAACTTTCGCTCCCACCTGGACGAGGGCCTCGAGCCATGGAAGGTCGCCGAGCTCTACCTGTGGAGCACGAACGAGGCGAACCAGCTCGTTGACATCGGGGCCACCCTCGACCGAAAGGTCGCCGCCCTCGGACGGCATGCGAGCCAGTTCCGGGCGTTCGAGGACGTGGCGCGCTGGGTCCGCCGACGGAGCGAGGAGCTCGGCGAGCGCGCCGGCTATCCGGCGGCCGAGGGCTTTCGGCGGGTGACGCTCGCCCGATGAGGCTCCGCCGCCTGGCCCGGATCGTCGCCCTCGGCCTGCCGCTCGCGGTTGCCGCGTGCACCTCCGAGCCCGCGCCGGAGCCGACGCCGATCCCGACCACCTTTCCCGCCGCCGCACCCGATGCCGCAGTCGACCTGACCCGTGCCTACCTGGACGCCTGGGCTGCCGCCGACTACGCGGCGATGCACGCGATGCTGGACCCGTCGCTGCGCGAGGCCTGGCCGGTCGAGCGCTTCAGCGAGCTCCACGCCGCGTTCGCGGACATGACTCGCGTGTCGGAGCTGTCCGCCACGCTCGGTGAGCCGGCGGTCGGCGCGCTACCGCCGGAGGCACGTTCCGCCGAGTTCCCGGCGCCCGAGCCGACGCCGGTGCCGACCGCGGACCCGTCCGCCTCGCCCGATCCATCGGCCACGCCGGTGCCCACACCTGGCCCGTCGATCGACCCGACGCAGCCCCTCGCCGGCCCGGTGCCCGCCCTCCAGGTCCCGGTCGAGGTGGCCGTCGCCACCGATCGCTTCGGCGACCTCGAGCTCGATCGCGCGCTGACCTGGGTCCAGGGCGCCGACGGCTGGCTGCTCAGATGGAGCCCGGCCGTGCTCTTCCCGGAGCTCGGCACCGACGGCACGCTGCGCCTCGACCGCGAGCTCGGTCCGCGCGGCCGCATCGTCGGCGCCGGCGGCGTCGTCTGGGCCGAGACCCGTGAGGACGGTATCCGGGTGTACCCGCAGGAGGCGCTCGCGGGGCAGACCATCGGCTACGTGAGCGAGATCACCGCGGAGGACCTCGAGACGCGCGCGGCGGAGGGCTACCTGGCCGGCGACGTCATCGGACGCAGCGGGCTGGAGGCGGGAGCGGAGGCGATGCTCCGCGGCGCGCCGGGCTGGCGGCTGGTAGCCATCGGTTCAGACGAGGTCGAGACCATCATGTATGAGACCGAGATGGTGCCCGGCGCCGACGTCGCGATCACGCTGCGCCCCGGCGTGCAGGCCGCCGCCCAGCAGGCCCTGGCCGCGTACGCGCAGGCGGCGACCGCGGTCGTCGACCCGCGCAGCGGCGACGTGTGGGCGCTGGCCAGCCAGCCCGGCTTCAACCCGAACTCGATGACGCTGGGCACGACCCTGGGCGGGCAGGCCCTGACACCGGCGGGCCAGGCGCAGATCTTCAACAAGGCGGTCCTGGCCGGGTATCCCGGCGGCTCGGCGATGAAGCCGTTCGGCCTCATCGCGGCGCTGCGCGCCGGGGTCGTAACGCCGGGGAGCCTGGTGACCTGCCCGCCGACCTGGCAGTACGGCGACTTCACGTTCCGCAACTACATGGACCATTCGCTGCCGGGACAGGTAGGGCTGGCGGAGGCAATGGCGTTCAGCTGCAACACCACGTACATGCCGCTCAGCCTCCAGGTCTACCAGGTCGACGAGACGGTCATGACCGATACGCTGTCCGACTTCGGCTTCGGCGCGCCGACCGGCATCGGCTCCCTGGTGGAGGAGATCGGGATCGTGCCCGATGACGCGTGGCTGGCCGCGAACGGCCGCGGCGGCTACTCGGGCTTCGAGCAGATCCAGCTGTCGATCGGGCAGGGCGCCTTCCTGGGAACCCCCCTCCAGCTGGCCAACGCGTACGCCGCCATCGGCAACGGGGGCACGCTCTGGCAGCCGCGGATCGTGACCTCCGCCACGCTGCCCGACGGCACGGTCGCGGCGGAGGAGGAACCGACCGTCGTGCGGGAGATCGACGTCTCCGACGAGAATCTCGCCTTCGTGACCGATACGCTCCAGGCCGTCGTGACGCTCCCGTATGGCACCGGCACCGCCGCGTTCGCCGGCTTCGGGATCCCCGTGGCCGGCAAGAGCGGCACCGCGGAGACCGGCACGACCGATCCCCATGCCTGGTTCCCCGCGTTCGCGCCCGCCGACGACCCGACGATCAGCGTTGCGACCGTGCTGCCGTACATCCCGCTCGGCACCGGCGGCTCCGATGCGGCGCCGCTCGTCCGCCGCGTGATGGCCGCGCACTTCTCGAACTGACCCGCTGGCCGACAGGTCGCCTTGCACGCTACGCGCGCCAACGGGTAGCATCGGTCTGCCGCTCCTTGATAGCCCCTTGGCTCAAAGCCGCCCGGAGAGCGACCACGACGCCGTGATCTCAGATACCGCGATACCGCTGAGGTTCCAGACCGCCGAGGTGGGCGTCGACTGGCTTCAGTGCAACATCGAGTGCCAGGAAGGCTGCCCGGTCAACACGAACTGCCGGGGCTACCTGATGCTTGCCGCTGAAGGCCGGTTCGAGGAGGGCTACATCCTCGCCCGCGACCCGAACCCGGTGGCCGCGATCTGCGGTTACGTCTGCTCCGCCCCGTGCGAGAAGGCGTGCCGGCGCGCGGACATCGACAAGCCGCTTGCCATCCGGGCAATGAAGCGGTTCCTGGTCGACTGGCATTACGGCAACAACATGCCAGACAACGTCGTCGTGTCGCCGCCGACCGGGCACCGCGTCGCCGTCGTCGGGGCCGGGCCGGCCGGCCTGTCGGCCGCCAAGGAGCTCGCCGGCTGGGGTCACGAAGTCCACGTCTACGAGGCGCTCCCCTCCGGTGGCGGCACGACCCTGATCGGCGTGCCGGCGTTCAGGCTCCCACGGGATGTGATCGAGCTCGACGTCAACTGGGTCGCCAAGCACGGCGTGCAGTTCCACTACAACGTCGAGATCGGCCGCGATATCACGCTCGAGCAGCTCCGCGACCAGCACGATGCGGTCGTCGTGGCCACCGGCTGCATGTACCCGGTGGCGATGAACGTTCCCGGCGAGGAGCTGGACGGGGTGATCTACGGCGTCGACTTCCTGAAGCGCGCCAACCTCGGCCAGCCGCAGTGGGTCGGCGAGAACGTCGTCGTGATCGGCGGCGGCTACACCGCCATGGACTCTTCCCGCACCGCGCTCCGCCTCGGCGCCAAGACCTCCACGATCGTCTACCGCCGTGGCCCCGACGAGATGGTGGTCGACGAGGAAGAGCAGCACGAGACCCGCTTCGAGGGGGTGAAGTTCGAGTACTTCAGCTCGCCGGAAGAGGTGCTCTCAGCCCCCGACGGCCGCGTCACCGGCATGAAGTTCATTCGCACCCGGCTCGGGCCGCCGGACGCCAGCGGACGCCGCACCGCGGAGCCGATCCCCGGCTCGGAGTTCGTGATCCCGTGCGACATGGTCATCCCGTGCACAAGCCAGGCCTCCGACTTCAACGTCTTGGGCGAGTACGGAGCCAAGCTGAACCGCCACATCGGCGTCACCGATACGCGGGAGGTGCTCGAGGGTGGCTCGCTCTCGTCCTGGCGCACGGCGCCACTGAACGGCACGACGCCGAAGGACGCGGATGGGCGGCCGATGAACGAGCTTACGTTCGATTTCAACCGTGGCAAGCTCGTGACCCACGCCGACACGTTCGGGACCAGCGTCGACGGCATCTTCGCGGTCGGGGACTTCGTCACCGGGCCGGCCACGATCATCGAGGCCGCCGGCCTCGGCCGGCGGGCGGCCCGCTCCGCCGACCGCTGGCTCGCCGGCCTGCGCGGCGAAGAGCTCGAGGAGCTGCCGGTCATCAACCGCGCTGTGATCACGCAGAGCCTCGAGCACGACATGCCGCGCTTCTACGAGGCCACCGAACGCCAGCACATCCCGATGGCGCCGCCGGAGCTGCGGCGGGACTTCACGAGCCTCGTGGAGGTCGGCTACGACACCCGCGGCGCGATCGTCGAGGGAACGCGCTGCCTCCAGTGCAACCACAACATCAACATCGATGGGCCGCGCTGTATCCTGTGCGGGCTCTGCGCCGACGTCTGCCCCGAGGGCGTGATCTACATGGTTGACAAGGCGCAGGTCGGCGGCGACGACCCGGAGCAGGACTTCTTCCAGTCGTGGCCGCGGGGGATCGCCATGATCATCGACGAGGAGCGGTGCATTCGCTGCAACCTCTGCGTCGAGCGGTGCCCGACCAACTGCATCACCATGGACCGCCTCGAGCTCGAGCGGTTCACGCCTGACGGGAAGGTTCTGTTGGAGAGCTACAAGGACAACGTGCTCGGACAGGTCGGCCAGCAGGCCGGTATGGCGGTGGACCGATGAGCAACGGCGAGGGCAACCGCGTCTCGCGGGCCATCCGGGAGTCCCAGGCCTGGCGCAGCCTCTTCCGCCAGCCGTACCCGTCCACGAGCCGAACCCGCGCGCTGGCAGTGATGAACAACGTGTTCCTGCACCTCCATCCGGTGCGGGTGAAGCGCCACGCGGTGCGCTACACGTACACCTTCTGCCTGGGCGGGATCAGCTTCTTCCTGTTCCTGGCGCTGACCGTCACCGGGCTGTACCTGATGTTCTTCTACGTGCCGTCGATCTCGCGCGCGTACCAGGACATCCAGGTGATCGAGGCCTCGGTCGCGTTCGGAAGCTTCGTGCGCAACATGCATCGCTGGGCGGCGCACCTCATGGTGCTCACCGTCTTCCTGCACATGATCCGTGTCTTCTACCACGGCGCCTACAAGCCGCCGCGCGAGTTCAACTGGGTGATCGGCATCCTGCTGCTCTTCTTCACCCTGGCGCTGAGCTTCTCCGGCTACCTGCTGCCATGGGACCAGATCGCCTTCTGGGCGATCACGGTCGGCACCCAGATGGCGACGTACTTCCCGCTCGTTGCGGAGGAGACGACCTTCATGCTGCTCGGCGGCATCCAGGTCGGGCAGAACACGCTGCTGCGGTTCTACGTCGCGCACGTGATCCTCTTCCCGCTGCTCGCGGCAATCCTGATGATCGTCCACTTCTGGCGGATCCGGAAGGACGGCGGCATCTCCGGACCGGTGTAGGGTAAGGTCAAAGCCGATGACGATCGAGAAGCGACCCAACGCGACCGCCGACAAGAACGCGCCGACGCAGGCGCCGGCGCGGGCTCCGGTCGCGACGCCGGGCATCGGCCCCAAGCTGCCCGGACCCCCGGGCGTACCGGGAACCGAGCGCTTCCGTCTCCTGGCCTACGTGAAGCAGGAATCGATGGTCCGGGTCGACAAGCGACCCGACGAGACGGTCCTCACCTGGCCGCACCTGCTCCGCGCCGAGTTCGTGATGGCGATGCTGATCACCGGCCTCCTGTTCGCCACGTCGGTGTTCATCCGCGCCCCGCTGGAGGAGATGGCGAACCCCGCGGTCACCCCGCACGTCGCAAAGGCGCCGTGGTACTTCCTCGGCCTGCAGGAGCTGCTGAGCTACTTCAACACCACCGTCGCCGGCGTGCTGGTCGTGCCCGTCTACCTCGGCGGGCTGCTCCTCGTTCCCTACATCGACCGAAGCCCGTACAAGGCGGCCCGGGACCGGAAGTTCATCTGGGTCATCTTCCTGTGCCTGATGATCGGCGGGCTGATCATCACCTTCATCGGCTCGTTCTTCCGCGGACCCGGCTGGAACTGGGTCTGGCCCTGGGACGGCCTCTTCTTCACGATGTGAGCGCGACCGTATGACCGAGCACGCCCCGTACGGCCAGATCCAGGGGCCGCCGACCGGCGAGATCACGCGACGCGGCTTCATGCGACGCATGCTGGGCGTCGGCGTCGGGCTGTTGTCCCTCGAGTTCATCGGTGGCTCGCTCGCCTTCCTGTGGCCGAACCTGACGGAAGGCCTCGGCGCCGACATCACCCTGGGCTCGGCGGAGGACATCTCCGCCGTCTTCGCCGAGTGGGCGGAGGGCCTGCCGTACATCTACAGCCAGGCGAACCTGTTCTTCGTGAACGTGCCGGCCGCGATGGCCCGCGTCGAGGGCGCGGGGACGGTCTCCTCCCCGGTTCCCGATCCCGGCACGGAAGTCAGTGAAGAGCTGCCCCTGCCCGACCGCTCGGTCCTTGCCCTGTGGCGCAAGTGTCCGCACCTCGGCTGCCAGATCCCGCAGCTGTGCGAGGCCAGCATCTGGTTCGAATGCCTGTGCCACGGCTCGAAGTACACCGTTCTCGGCGAGAAGCGGGACGGGCCGGCGCCGCGCGGCATGGATCACTTCGAGGTCATCGTCCAGGAGGGCGTGTACGTGATCGTCACCAGCCAGGTGATCTCCGGCCCGCCGCCGGGGACGATCACCTTCGACGATCGCGTGTCGGCCAACATCGAGCATTGCTCCGGCTGATCGATGCGACTGAAGACGATCGGCGTCCTACTCGTCCTCGCCACGGCCGTGTTCACGATGCTGTACTGGCTGACCGATGGCATTCGTCGCGAGGCGATCGCCGCCGAGCAGGAGGAGGAGCTGATCCACTTCGGCGAGTTGGTCTTCTCCGACGACCCGTCAGAACCGGCCGCTGCGGGGTGCGCCCGCTGCCACGGCGCCGATGGGATGGGTGGAGAGATTCCCAACGACCCGGACGGGCGTTCGGCGCCGTCGCTGCACACCGCCACGCTTGCGGACAAGCTGCGGGTCAATCCGAACTACGTGCACCTCGCGGTCAGCTTCGGTGGCGTGGTCGTCTCCGGCAACGTGAACTCGCCGATGCCGGCCTGGAGCGCCGAGGTAGGCGGGCCGCTGAACGAGCAGCAGGTCGACGCCGTCGTGGAGCTGGTCGAGTCGTGGGCGGCGGAGGCGGCGGCCGAGGCGCCCGAGGAGGTCGAGGACACCGTCGAGGCGGGCGCGCAGGTCTACCAATCGGCCGGCTGTGTGAGCTGCCATGGACAGGAACTTGAGGGTGGCACCGGCCCGAACCTCCAGACGATCGGCTCGGAGCTGGCGGACCTGAGCGACTTCACCCAACCATCGCAGAGCGATCAGATGGAGGCCGATTACGCAGAGGACCCGCGGAGCTTCCTCGAGCTGTGGATCCGCGACTCGGCCGGCAACTACAACGACGGGGAGGCGACGGGCATGCCGCCGCACCCGGAGTCGACCCTGAACGACAGCCAGCTCCAGGCGCTGATCACGTTCCTCCTTGACCAGACCGGTGAGTAGATGAGCACGTATCCCGTCTATCGGCCCCGCGGTCCCTTCAGCCGGCTGCTGCGCTGGGCCGACGACTTCATGAGCTGGTTCCTGTACGGACACGAGACATGGCTGGTCGCGACGCTCAAGGCTGTGCCGGTGTTCCTGTTCATGTACTTCGTGATCTTCTATCTCCCGAACTACGTGTACTACCTGATCACCGTCGAGATCCCGTTCCTGCGCTTCAGCGACGACGTGGGATTCCTCGTTGCCAACGGCATCGGCATGGCGAACCTTGCGCTGGTGATCGTGGTGGGCGTGCTCGTCCAGATCGCCCGTGGGCGGCGCGGCTTCGGCTGGTCGGCGATCCGGATCTTCGTCCTGCTGAACTACCTGCTGACCGTGTTGCTCATCATTCCCCTGATGGCCTTCAACCTTGCCGGCGGCTCGTTCGTGCCGCCGCGCTTCCCGCTGCTGGGGATCGGGTTCGGGCTGATGGTGGCCGGTCTCGGCGCGGCGGCCTGCGTGTACCTGTACTTCGAGTACCAGCGCATCACCGCTCGCGAGGCCGATGCGGCCGAGCAGCGCAGTCTGGCCCTCGCCCGACGCTGACCCGGCTCCCGCTCGCTCACCTGGCCTGGTGCGGCGCCGTCCTGCTGGCGGCCGGCGGCCTGATCGTCGCGGAGCTCTCGATGCCCTGCCCACCAGGTGGCCCGCTCGCGTTCGGCGACTGCGATGCGGTGCGACCCTTCGCCGTCGCCACGGTGGCCATGGCGGCCACGCTGTACGTGGTCGGCCTGTCGGCGGTGCGCTGGTGGACCGCCGGACTGCGCGCACGCGGCGTGGCGGACGGGGTCGCCGCCCGCGACTGGTACCTGCTGGCCGCAACGCTCGGCCTGGTGATCGCTCCACTCCTCGCATTCACGCTCGTCTCCGGCCTTCGGTAGGATGGGGACCATGAGCATCGCCAGCGTCCACGACCTGCGCGCCCGGCTCGACGGCGTCGCCACCGATCACGGCCGATGGCCTCGAGGTCCACGACGAGGGCCGGCTGCGCGGCGAGCTGATGGACGAGCTGGCGATCGCGGCGGTCTTCGGAGCCGATGACGTGCGCGAGGCGGCGCGGTGGGTGATCTGGGCTGCGTCCCAGGCCATCGGCTGTCCATCGGCCTCCATCCACGAGCTGTACCTGGCACGCGGCCGCGGCGAGCTCGATGCGAGGCGGTTCACCGTTCCGGCGATCAACGTGCGGGCCGCGACGTACCTCACCGCGCGACAGGCGTTCACCGCCGCCCTCGAGCGCGACGCCGGCACCGTGATCTTCGAGATCGCGAAGAGCGAGATGGCCTACACCGACCAGCGCCCCGCCGAGTACACGGCGGTCGTGCTGGCGGCCGCGATGCGCAGCGGCTGGCGGGGCCCGGTCTTCCTCCAGGGCGACCACTTCCAGTTCAACGCCACGAAATGGGCGACGGCGCCCGGTCCGGAGCTGGAGGGCATCGAGGACCTCACTCGCGAGGCGATCGCGGCCGGATTCCTGAACATCGACATCGACAGCTCGACCCTCGTGGACCTGGCCCTGCCGACCGTGGCCGAGCAGCAGCGGGTCAATGCCGACAACACCGCCTCGCTGACGCGGTTGATCCGCGAGCTCCAGCCGGAAGGCGTGACGATCAGCGTCGGGGGCGAGATCGGAGAGGTCGGGAAGTCGAACTCGACGGAGGCGGAGCTGCGCGCGTATCTCGACGCGTATCGCGCGGCGCTCGGCGAGGACGTTCCCGGCATCAGCAAGGTCAGCATCCAGACCGGGACCAGCCATGGCGGTGTGCCGATGCCGGACGGCACGATCGCGGAGGTGCAGATCGACTTCGACGCGCTCGACCGGCTCAGCCGGGTCGCGCGCGAGGAATATGGCCTCGCGGGATGCGTCCAGCACGGCGCCAGCACCCTGCCCGACGATGCCTTCGATCAGTTCCCCGCGCACGGCACCGCCGAGGTGCATCTCGCCACCGGCTTCCAGAACATCCTGTACGACGGTGGTGGGCTGCCGGACGACCTGCGCGCCGAGATGATGGACTGGTGCCTGGCCACCTGCGCCGAGGAGCGCAAGGAGGGCGAGACCCACGAACAGTTCCTGTACAAGACGCGAAAGAAGGCAATCGGCCCGTTCAAGGAGCACCTCTGGAACCTTCCGCCCGAATCCGCCGAGGTGGTCGCCGTCCAGATGCGTGCGAAATTCGGCCTGCTGTTCGATGAGCTCGGCATCGCCGGCACCCGCGAGCTGGTCGAGCGGCACGTGACTGCGGTGCCGGTCTCGCGCCCGCTGCCCGGCTCGCTCGGCGGTGGCAACGTGGCCGCGGTGACCGCCGGGCGCGTCCGTCTTCGAGGACGACGGCTCCGGCGAGTAGGGCTTCCCCCGGCCTAGCGAACGCCGATGAGCTTCTGGAGCACGGGCTGATCGGCCAGCCCGATCAGCTTCCTGGCGGATGACGGTGGGAGCTTGGCGAGCGCCTCGAGCGCTCGGGCCATCTCCTCGGGACCGAGGTCGTCGAGCAGCGCCCACAGCCGGTCGACTGTCGCGGGGTCCAGCCGATCCAGAGCCTCGAACAGCCCTTCGATGGCGCGCGCGTCGCCCCGGACGAAGACCTCCACGCCACGATCGAACCGCCGCACGAAGTCGAGGAGATCCTCGAGGCGGTCGCCGAGCCGTTCGAGCTCCGTCTCTGCACCCGGAGCGGCCGCCGCGGCGCGCGCCTCGGAGACGCACTGCTCGATGATCGGGAGGACCGGATCGGTTTCGCGCTGCTTGCGCGCGGCCGCGACGCGACGAAACCACTCCCAGTTGTCGCGGACCACGGTCCAGGCCGCGGCAGCCGGGCCGCGCTGACCGGACCGGCGCGGTGCCTCTGCGCGCTCGATCAGCCCCCACTCCTCGCACTGGGCGAGGGCGAGGCTGGCGGCCCGGTGGCTCATGCCGAGCGCGCGCCGGACCTCGGGCTCGGAGAGCGGCCCGTCCGAGACGAGCAGGTAGCCCTGGACCGTGGCTGTCGACGGAGCGATGCCCCACGCGGCCCCGATCTCGCCCCATGCGGTCGCGAACGAGCGCCGGAGCGTCTCGGCCGCGCTGGCGGCCGGCGCCGCAAACGTGCTACTCACGCAAGCATGTTACCCGGACACGACGAAGCCCCGGCGTAGGACCGGGGCTTCGTCGTGGAGGAGGAGCTTCTAGTGGGCGCAGCCGCCCGCATTGGCGGGGGAGCCATCGGTGTTGAACGACGAGCCGCATGCGCAGCTGCTGACCGCGTTCGGGTTGTTGATGGCGAAGCCGGAGCCCATCAGCGAGTCGACGTAGTCGATCTCGGCCCCGTCGACGTACTGCTGGCTGAACTGGTCGATCACGACCGGCACGCCGGCGTGGTCCTCGACCTTGTCGCCATCGTTGACCTTGTCGTCGAACGCGAGCCCGTAGCTGAACCCGGAGCAGCCGCCGCTCTTCACGAAGAGGCGGAGGTTCGCATCGGCCTTGCCTTCGCGCGACCGGAGCTCGAGCACCTTCTTCGCGGCAGTCTCGGTCACCGACACGAGCAGGCCTGATGGCGCGACGCCGGTGAGGGAGATCGCCTCTCGGGGGGTCTCGGACATCGTCATGTGGGTATCGCTCTCCTGGCGCCATGGGCGCATCGGTGGATGAAGTTCGCTTCGGAAAGTATAGCAGCGCCGCTGGTTGATCCTGCAACCACCCGATCGTCGGGTCTGCATCGGTACACTACCTGCTCCCAGCGTCACGATGTCCCGCTCGCACGAGGCAGATGACCGTGAAGCCAGCCACCCGGATGGATCGCATCGGCACCGAGACCGCCTTCGAGGCGGCGGCGCGCGCCCGTGCGCTCGAGGCGACCGGCCGTGACGTCATCCACCTGGAGATCGGCGAGCCGGACTTCGACACCCCGCGCAACGTGTCGGAGGCAGCGGCCCGCGCGCTCCTGGAGCATGGCGAGACGCACTACACGGCTGCCACCGGCATCGCGCCGTTGCGCGAGGCGATCGTCGCCGACGTCGCCCGCTGGAAGGGGATCAGCACCACGCCCGACCACGTGGTGGTCACCCCCGGCGCCAAGCCGATCATGTTCTTCACGATGCTCGCCCTGGTGAACGAGGGCGACGAGGTCATCTACCCGAACCCCGGCTTTCCCATCTACGAGTCGATGGCCCGATACGTCGGCGGCACGCCGGTCGCGGCGCCGCTGCGCGAGGCGAACGACTTCCGGATGGACGTCGAGGAGGTCGCGTCGCTCATCACCGACCGCACGAAGCTGATCGTCATCAACTCGCCTCACAACCCGACGGGATCCGTCCTGGCCGACGCGGACATCCGCCGCCTGGCGGAGCTCGCGGTCGAGCACGACCTGGTCGTCCTGGCCGACGAGATCTACGGCCGGCTGCAGTACGAGGGCAGCCCGCTCAGCATCGCGACGCTGCCCGGCATGGCGGAGCGGACGATCACCCTGGACGGCTTCAGCAAGACGTTCGCGATGACCGGCTGGCGCCTCGGGTACGGGATCGTGCCCGAGTGGCTCGCTCCGGACTTCAGCCGCCTGGTGATCAACAGCGTGAGCTGCACGAACGCCTTCGCCCAGTGGGGCGCGGTCGAGGCGCTGACCGGCCCGCAGGACGACGCTGATGCGATGCGCGCCGAATTCGTCGCCCGCCGCGCTCTCATGGTCGACGGGCTCAACGCCATTCCCGGCGTGTCGTGCGTCATGCCGCACGGGGCGTTCTACACGTTCCCGAGCGTCAGCTCGTACGGGCGCACGTCGGCTGAGATCGCCGACCACCTGCTCTACGACGCCGGGGTCTGCGGCCTCGCCGGGACCGCGTTCGGCCGCCACGGGGAAGGTCACCTGCGGTTCAGCTACGCCAACTCCCGGGAGAACCTGCACGCGGCGCTAGAGCGGGTGGCCGACTCCCTGTCGAAGCTGGAGCGCACCGGCGAGCTGGTCGGATCCGCATCGTGACCGATCGCGCGCGCGTGTTCATCACCCGCTTGATCCCCGACGAGGGCCTCGATCCGGTGCGCGCGGCGTGCGACGTCGACCTCTGGGTGGAGGAGCTTCCGCCGCCGCGCGACGAGCTCCTGCGCCGCGTGGAGGGCGTGGACGGCTTGCTCAGCCTGTTGACCGATCGCGTCGACGACGAGCTGCTCGATGCCGCCGGCCCGCAGCTGAAGGTGGTCAGCAACTTCGCTGTCGGCTTCGACAACATCGACGTCCCCGCGCTGAGCCGGCGTGGGATCCCGGCTGGGAACACCCCGGGCGTCCTGACCGAGACGACCGCCGACCTGGCGTTCGCGTTGCTGATGGCGGCGGCACGCCGCATCCCCGAGTCGGTGGACTACGTCCGCGACGGCCGCTGGAACACATGGGGACCGATGCTGCTCATGGGAGTCGACGTGCACGGCGCAACCCTGGGCATCGTGGGCTTCGGCCGCATCGGCCGTGAGCTGGCGCGACGCGGTCGTGGATTCGGGATGCGGATCCTGTACCACGACGTCCACCCGGCCACGCCGGAAGACGAGGCCGAGCTCGGCGCCACCCGCGTCGAGCTGGACGAGCTGTTGGGCGAGTCGGACTTCGTCAGCCTCCACGTGAACCTGACCGAGGAGACGCACCACCTCATCGACGCCGATGCGCTTCGTGCCATGAAGCCGACCGCGGTGCTGGTGAACACGTCGCGGGGCCCGGTGGTCGACCCAGATGCGCTGACCGCGGCACTGCGTGACGGGCAGATCTTCGCTGCCGGCCTCGACGTCACCGAGCCTGAGCCGCTGCCGGCGGCGCACCCGCTGGTCGGGCTGGCGAACTGCGTGGTGGTGCCGCACATCGCATCCGCGTCGAGCGTGACCCGGGGGAAGATGGCGGCGATGGCCGCCGCCAACCTGCTGGCCGGCCTTCGCGGCGAACGGCTCCCGACGCCGATCAACCCGGAGGTCTACGAGTAGCGGTGCCCGATCCCAAGCCGAAGCTGCCGGACCTGTCGCAGCCGCGCAAGTACGAGCACCAGCGACCGCATCGGCCGTCGCACCTGCCGAAGCGGCTCACCCCGCCGCCGACCCGACAGGAGCCACCCGACCTGTCCCTGTTCATGTACGCCGGGATCGTGCTGGCGATCATCCTGGTGATCCTGGCCATCCCGTACGCCGTGGCCTACCTCTTCGAGGTCGCGTTCTGACCCCGCCCTAGGCCTGGGCGGTCCACACCAGGATCGCGTCGTTCTCGACCTTGACCCGTGGGCGCACGAGATCCGGCAGGTCGATGGGGTAGGCGGTCTCGTCACCGCGGTACCCACCGGTCGCGCGCCACGTGCGCCGCCCGTTCGCAAGCCGGCCCGCCAGGTCGAAGCTCGCGCCGTGGCACGGGCAGCGCAGGTCGTGCCAGTCCGGCCGGAACTGGAGTGTGCAGCCCATGTGGGTGCAGACCGACGAGAGGGCGCGAATCTCGCCGCCGTCGTTCACCACGAAGCCATCGAAGGCGAACGTGCTGAACCGCAGCGCCGATCCCTCGGGAACCTCCTCGAGCAGCGCAACCTCGGCCCAGTAGCCGTCGCCGGCCACGAGAGGCGCGTTGCCCCCGAGCTGGTCGGTCTCTTCCGCGCGCTCCCGCAGCGAGACCCCGACCAGCCCTGCCGCCAGGCCGGCCGCGGCTCCCATCCCGGCGCGCAGGAGATCGCGGCGCGAGAGCGTCCAGCGCCGGTTGCCGGACGGAGCCGGCTGGTCACGTACCGGGGGAGGCGTTCGAATGCTCGTGAGGCCGGCATCGGCCTGGTGCATGCGCCGCCGCAGCTGCTCGACGAACGCGGGATCGGGCGCGGATCCGGACGGTGCCTGCGCGCTCGCCGCGAGCTCGGCCGCCAGGCGCGCCATCTCGGCCTCGTCGCGGTCGGCGACCGACTCGGGCGACGGACGGCCATCCCCGAGGAGCGCCTCGAGGTACCCGTCGAAGCGGGTGGCGTCGTCGCGTCGCTCGTCGTCAGCCATCGGTCGGCTCCTCGAGGAGCGCCGCGCGGCGCAGGGCACGGTACTGGAGGACGCGAGCGTTGCCGTTCGTGACGCCCATCGCGCGGGCGGTCTCGGCCACGCTGAGCCGCTCGAGGAAGCGGAGCTCGAGCACGCGACGGTACTGGTCGGGCAGCCGGCGCAGGAGGGCCTGCACCCGCACGGCGGAACGTTCGTCGGGCTCGGCGCGGGGCGCGACCGCTCTCGTCGGCCGGCTCCCAGCCGGGGGCGACGTGATCGGCGCCGATGACCGGCAGCCGGTAGAAGGCGCGCCAGTAATCGGCGGTCGCATTGTGGGCAACGCGATACAGCCAGGCGGCGATCTGGCCCGGCTCTCGCGTTGTGTCGAGCTGCTCGACCGCTCGAACGAACACCTGCGCGGTCAGGTCCTCCGCATCCGGGTGGTTGCCGACCCGGGCATAGATGAATCGATAGATCCCGACGACGTGCGCGTCGTAGACCTTCTCGAAGGGTCCCGGATCGGTGGACATCTCACCGATGGCTTACGGGGCTGGTTACGCCCGCGGCCGCAGCGGCGCCAACAGCGCGGCGACCTCCTCGAGGAAGCGCGCATCGGTGTCGTCGAAGGCCTCGAGGTCCGTGCCGTCGATGTCGATCTCGCCGACCACCCCGCCGTCCGCGAAAATCGGCACCACGATCTCGCTCTTCGTCGTGGCGAAGTACGCGAGGTACCGAGGGTCGGCGTTGACGTCAGGAACGATCTCGGTCTGCCCGGAAGCCGCCGCCGCGCCGCACACGCCCGTGCCGATGGGGATGCGGACGTGCTCGGTCGCCTGCGGGCCGACCCACGGCCCGAGCACGAGGTCGGTGCCGTCGACCCAGTAGATGCCGACCCAGTCGTAGTGTGGGAAGCGGTCGTGCAGGGTGTCGGCCACGCGCTGCGCCGCTGCCTCGGGCCCGGCGGCCTCCGCCACCACCGCGCGAATGGCGTTCAGCGCGTCTCCGTGGGCGGCCGGCCGCTCCTCCGCCACCGGGTGGCTCACTGGTTGGACGCCCAGCGCTCCGCCCAGCGATCGATCCCGGCGATGGCGCTCCACAGGTCCGCCCCCTTCGGGGTCAGGGAATACTCGACCCACGGTGGGACCGCGCTCACGGCACGGCGCGCGATCAGGCCCTCGTCCTCGAGCAGCTTGAGACGCTGCGACAGGGTGGCCGAGTTCGCGCCGCCGAGGGCGTCCTGGAGCTCACAGAAGCGCTGCGTGCGATGGCCGAGCTCGCGCACGATGCGCATCACCCACTTCTGCCCGAGCACGGTCAGCGCCGCCGTCGCGGCGCACTCCGCGCGCTGTGCGGCAGCTCGCCGCGCGGCGCGGGAGCGGGGGAAGCGAGGGGCGGTTGGGAGAGCCCGGCGTCCATCAGGACGCGAACCCTAGCACCGCCCCCCACGCCGATCAACCGAGGCCGGTCAGCCGGAGGCGGTCAGCCCTCCACCGTGATGGTCATGTTCATCTGCGGGTGGAGCAGGCACGTGACTTCATATGTGCCGGCCTCGTCGAACACCACCTCGACCTCGTCGCCGGGACCGACCTGCTCGTCGAAGAACGGGTCCTCGGCGGCGACGCCGTCGGCGCCTTCCGTGGCGGTGTGCGGCGCCGAACCCTCGTTCACGAATGTGACCGTGGTGCCCACGTCGATTGTCAGGGCGCCCTCGCTGAACTGGAAGTCGGTGATGGTGACCTGCTGCCCATTGCCCGCGGCCTCCGACGGCTCAGCGGCCTCGGAAGGCCCGGCGGCCTCGGAAGCGGCGACTGACGCGGCCGGCTCGTCGGAAGGGGCCTCGCTTGCCGCGTCGCCTGAGCAGGCGACGAGCACAAGGGCGAACAGGGCAACGGCGAATGGGGATCGCGATCGGTTCATCGGCGGACGTGGCTCCTTGCATGAATCGGTCGGGCGGTATCCCGACATACGGCCCCGGTTACGAGGGCGGCAGCGTACGCCATGCGGGTTTGACGCCCCCTGCCGTGCGCCGCATAGTGCCAGTGCCCACTTCGCCCCCGCGTGTCGAGCATGCCGCAGACCACGATTTACGTGTCGCCCCGCTCCCTCGGGGCCCCCGACAGACGCCCGCCGTCGGTCGTCACGAGCGACCTGGCCCGTCTCTTCGCGGGCAGCCCGGCGCTGGCCGGCGTATCGATGCGCGTCGAGGCGGCGCGGACCGTGGCCCTGCTAGGCCCGAACGGGGCCGGAAAGACCACGCTGCTGCGCCTGCTCTCCACCGCGATCCGGCCCTCGTACGGCACGGCGCAGGTCGACGGCCTGGATGTCGCCCGTGACGCGGAGCTCGTCCGCGAACGGGTGTCCTATCTCTCGCACGCCACCGGCCTGTACGACGACCTCACAGCGCGAGAAAACCTGGCCTTCGCGGCCGTCATGCTGCGCACGCCGGACGCGGGCGCGCGCGTCGATCGCGCGCTCTCGGACGTCGGGCTGGCGCGCCGCGCGGCGGACCGCGCGCGCGACCTGTCGGCCGGCATGCGCAAGCGGCTGGCGCTCGGTCGCATCCTGCTCGGGCAGCCGTCCCTCGTTCTGCTCGACGAGCCGTACGCCTCACTCGACGCCGATGGCATGGAGGTCGTCGACCAGCTCCTCGCCGCCTGGCGCGCGGCGGGGGTGAGCGTGCTGGTCGCGTCCCACGCCACCGAACGCCTGGCGCCCATGCTCGACGGCAGCGTCGTCCTGGAGCGCGGCATGGTGGCCGCGGTCAGCGGGAGTGGCGTGACGAGCGCGCCGCCGAGCGTGCCCGACGCCGCGCCGGCCATGGAGCCGGTCCGATGAGCGCGCTGCGTGACGAGGCGCGCACCGCGCTGGCCATCGCCCGCAAGGACACGCTGGCCGAGCTGCGCGGCCGGCACGCCACGGTGAGCACGCTCTTCTTCGCGGCCGTTGTGCTGCTCCTGTTCGGCTTCGCGCTTGGCCCGGATGCGACGCGACTTGCCGCTGCGGCGCCAGGCCTGCTGTGGCTGGCCGTGACGTTCGCTGGCGTGCTCGCCGTCAGCCGCCTTCACGTGCTCGAGACCGATGACGGCGCACTCGAGCAGCTCGCGCTGTACCCGATCTCCCGCCGCGCGATCTATGGCGGCAAGGCCCTGGCCGGGCTGGCGTTGGTCGGCCTCCTCGGCCTGCTGGTGCTCGGGGCGGTCGGCATCCTGTTCGCGGTCAACGTCGCCAGCGCCTGGCTGCCGCTGGTGGTGACCGTGGTGCTCGGCTCGATCGGCATCGCGGCGGTCGGCACCTTCTACGCGGGGGTAACCGTGCGCCTGCGCGCGCGCGAGGTGATGCTGCCGCTGCTCATGCTGCCGGTCCTCGCGCCGCTCCTGCTCGGCGCGGTCAAGGCCACGACCGCGGCCCTGGCCGGCGACCCGTTCGGCGAGCTCGGCGCCTGGCTGCAGCTGCTCGTCGCCTTCGACGTGATCATGGTCGTCGCCGGCGCCGCGACGTACGGCTACCTGTTGGAGGACTGATGAAGACCCGCGTGCTGGGGTTCGTGGCGCTGGTGGCGGTTGCGGCCGCGACGATCGTGGCGCTGTTCGTCGTGCCGGCCGACCTGAACCAGGGCGACGCGCAGCGGATCATGTATCCCCACGTCGCATCGGCATGGCTGGCGTACCTGTCATTCGGCGTGACAGCCCTCGCCGGCATCGGCTGGCTGTGGAAGCGCGACATGCGGTTCGATGCGGTCGCGCTCGCGGGAGCCGAGATCGGCTGCGTGTTCACTGCCTTCGCAATATGGGGCGGCATGATGTGGGGCCGCCCGATCTGGGGCGTGTTCTGGCAATGGGAGGACCCGCGGCTGACGACGACCGCGCTCCTGCTGGCGCTCTACGTCGGATACCTGCTCCTCCGCCGGTTGACCGACGACCCGGAACGGCGCGCGACGCGTGCCGCGATCGTCGGAATCGTGGCCGCCATCGACATCCCGATCGTGCACTTCAGCGTCGAGTGGTGGCGGGGCCTGCACCAGACCGCGACGATCGGATCCCCGGACCGCGTGCTGAATCCCGCGGCGCCGATGGTCTTCGTGAGCACCCTGCTCGTCATGCTCGCCGCCTTCACCCTGACCTGGACGTACCTGATGATTCGGCGCTATCAGCTGGCGCGCGCCGAGGCTGCGCGCGAGGAGGCAGTACGGGTCCAGCGACTGCTGGCGGCGCGATCGGTGCCACCGGCGGGGTCGCCGACGGAGGTCGCCCGATGACCGATGCGGGCTTCGTGATCGCCGCCTACGGCGTGATCCTCGGCGGCCTGGCGCTGTACACCGCGTCGGTGTGGTGGCGCCTGCGCGCCGTCCTACGCCGTGATGACGAGGGCCGATGACGGTCTCCGCGCCGCCCGAGCCCGTCCTGCCGCCGCCGCGTCGGCCATGGGGCGTGCTCGTGCTGGTGGCGGTGGTCGTCGTGGTCGTGGGCTACCTCGCGTTCAGCAGCATCGGCAGCGCGTTGGTCTACTACCGCACGCCGACCGAGCTGGCCGCGATGGAGGACGCGATCGACCAGACCATGCGGCTCGGCGGCGTGGTGAAGGCCGGATCCGTCTCAGGCCCGGCGACCGACCTCACCTTCGTGCTGACCGACGGCGACACCGACATCGACGTGCATTCGACCGTGGCCCCGACGCGCTCGTTCCGCGAGGGGAGTGGCGCGGTCGTCGAGGGAAGCCTGACCGCGGCCGGCGTGTTCGAGGCAACGCGGGTGATCGTCAAGCACGACGAGAATTACGAGGCACCCGCGCCGGGGACGCAGCCCTCGAACCGCGCCTTCGAGCCCGGCGACGAGTGATCCGAGCGTGATCCCGACCATCGGCCACGTCGCGGTGCTGGTGGGCCTCGCCGCCAGCGCCTATGCGGCCGTCGCCTTCGTCCTTGCCGCGCGCTCCGGCGACACCGGCCTGGTGGCCAGCGGCCGCCGTGCCGTCATCGTCTCGTTCTCCGCCGCAGCCATTGGCTGCGCGACGATGGTGATCAGCCTTCTCGGCCACGACTTCAGCGTCCTGTACGTGGCCGAGAACAACGCGACCACCACGCCGCCATTCATCAGCGCCATCAGCCTGTGGGCTGCGCTGGAGGGGTCGATCCTGTTCTGGGCGTTGCTCGCCACCGGCTGGGCGTCCCTCGTCCTGTGGCGCCACCGCGACCGGCATCGGCAGCTGATGCCCTGGGTCGGGGCGACGCTCGCATCGGTCAACCTCTTCTTCTTCGCGGTCATGACCTGGCCGGGCAACCCGTTCGTGCGCATCACGCCAGTCTCCGCGGAAGGCATCGGCCCGAACGCGCTCCTCCAGAACCACCCGTTCATGGCGCTCCACCCTCCGCTGCTGTACCTGGGCTACACGGGGATGGCGGTGCCGTTCGCCTTCGGCGTGGCAGCACTGGTCACGCGGCGCCTCGACGAGGAGTGGCTGCGCATCGTGCGACGCTGGACGCTGGTGCCATGGATCTTCCTGACCCTCGGCATCGTGGCAGGAGCGTGGTGGAGCTACGAGGTGCTCGGCTGGGGCGGGTACTGGGCGTGGGATCCGGTCGAGAACGCGGCGCTGCTGCCCTGGCTGACCGCCACCGCATTCGTGCACTCCGCCATGGTCGCCGAGCGACGCGGTGGCCTGCGGGTCTGGGCCGCCGCGCTGGTGGTCGCGACCTTCGTACTAACGCTGGTCGGCACCTTCCTCACACGATCGGGCATCGTGGCCAGCGTCCACAGCTTCACCCAGTCGGCGATCGGCCCGTGGTTCCTCGGCGGCATCGTGGTGGCGCTGACCGTCGGGCTGGGGCTGATCGTGTGGCGTCTGCCCGACCTGGCCGGTCGGGGCCGCCCGTCCGGCGCGGTGAGCCGCGAGTCGGCCTTCCTGCTCAACAATGTCCTCTTCCTGGGGATCACGTTTGCCGTCCTGTTCGGGACGCTGCTCCCGCTGCTGGTGACGGTGACGAGCGGCGACACGATCAGCGTCGGCGCGCCGTGGTTCAACACGGTGACGGTGCCAATGCTGGTGGCGCTCCTGTTCCTGATGGGCATCGGCCCGGCACTGCCGTGGGGAACCGCGTCGTGGCATACGGTGCGCAAGCGATTCACGCTGCCGATGGTCGCGGCCGTCGCGGTGATCGGCCTGGCGCTGGCCGTTGGCCTGCGCGAGCCGGGATCACTCGGGATCCTGGGGCTGGCGACCTTCACCGGCGCGATCATGCTCGACGAGGTCGTGCGTGGGGCGCGTGCTCGGGCTCGCGCGCGGGCCGAGGACCCGGGAACCGCGACGTGGAGGCTGGCGACGCGCAACCGGCGCCGATACGGCGGCTACGCGGTCCATCTCGGGGTGCTGGTCATGGCGGTCGGCGTCGCCGTGTCGTCCGGCCTCGCCATCGACCGGACGGTCACGCTGGTCCCCGGCGAGTCGGCAGAGATCGGTGACTACGTCGTCACCCACGAGTCGCTCGTGGTCGAGCCGCTTGCCGCCGACGCCCGGGTGATCGAGACGCGCGCGACGATCGGGTATGCCGGCTCGCAGTCCGGCTCGCTCGACACCGCTCTCCGCGACTACCCGAACAGCGCGACGGCGATCGCCACGCCGGCGGTGCGCACCTCGCTGCGGGAGGACCTGTACGTCACCCTGCTCGCCGCCGACCCGACGACCGGGGCGGTCACGCTCCACCTGTTCGTCAATCCGCTCGTGGTCTGGATCTGGATCGGCGGCGCGATCGTCGGGGTCGGGGCCGCGTTTGCAATCTGGCCCGATCGCCTCGCACGCCGCGCGACCGTGCCCGAGCCAACGGCCGCTCCCGTGCCGTCAACGGAAGGCGCCTGACCGATGACGGCGCTGCGCTGGCTGCTGCTCCCGCTGGTGGTGATCCCGCTGGCCTGGCTCCTGTTCCAGGGCTTCGGCCGCGACCCGCGGGAGGTTTCGTCGCCCCGCATCGATCGGCCTGCGCCGGAGTGGAGCTACACGACCTTCGACGGCGAGACCCTCACCAGCGCCGATCTGGCGGGCACGCCGTACGTGCTGAACTTCTGGGCCAGCTGGTGCATCCCGGCCTGCGTCGACGAGCATCCCGTGCTCGCGGCCGCGCACGAGGACGGGGTGGTCGTGGTCGGCGTGCCCTACGACGACGCGCCCGGCGACGCGCAGGGCTTCCTCGACCGCTACGGCGATGCGGGATACCCGCATCTCGCCGACTCGCGCGGGCTCGCCATCGACTACGGCGTGACCGGCCCACCGGAGACATTCTTCGTCGACGCCGATGGCATCGTTCGGTCCCGCCAGTTCGGCCCGCTCACCGACGCCAGCATGGCCGAGCACCTGGCCGGCATCCAGCCGGGCACCGCCCGATGAGCCGCTGGCTCCCCGTCGTCGCGGTCGCCTGTCTGGTCGGCGTCGTAGGCGCAGCCGCCGTCCTCGCCATGGCCCCACGGGCTCCGACGACGGCGGCCGAACGCGCTGATGCACTGGCGAGTGAGCTGCGCTGCCCGGACTGCCAGGGCCTGTCCGTGGCCGACTCGCCGACGAGCTCGGCGGTCGAGATCCGGCGCCAGATCGACGACCTCATCGCGTCCGGGGCAAGCGACGAGGAGGTCCGCGCGCACTTCGTGGCCCGCTACGGCGAATGGATCCGGCTGGCGCCCGGCGCCGCCCTCGTCTGGGTCGTGCCGTTCGCCGCGGTCGCGGTGGGAGTCGCGCTGCTGGTCCTGTGGATCCGCTCTCGACCGGCCCCCTCGGCCCCAACGATCGCGGTGAGCGACGAGGAGCGACGGCGGCTGTGCGACGAGATGGAGGCACTCGATGCCTGAGCTGATTCTGCTGGCGATCGGCCTCGGCGTGGCGGGAGCGGTCGTCCTCGCCCCGCTGTGGCGGGCGCGGCCCGCCGCCGCGATCCCGGACGACGACCGGGAGGCGGCCGAGCTGAGGCATCGCGTGGCGCTCGAGGCGTTGCGTGACGTGGAGGCCGACCGCCGTGCCGGCTCCCTCGATGACGCGGCCTATGCGGCGCAGCTGGCCGAGGCGGAAGCGCACGCCGCCGAGACGCGCGTGGCGCTCGGGCCGGCCGTCAGCTCGCCGCCACGGCCCGGCCGTTCCCTGCGGCGCTCGGCCATCGTCGCAGCGGGCGTCATCGGCGCCGTGCTCCTCGCCGGATCGCTGGTGCCGCCGCCCGTTGGCGTTGGCACGCGGACCATCACGAACGAGGGATTGGCGCGGGCCGAGGCGGCGGAGGAAGCGCGGCAGGAGCGCATCCGCGAGCTGACCGACGCGATCGCTGCCGCGCCAGACGACACTGAGAGCCTGTCCGACCTTGCCGATGCGTACCTGGCTGGATCATCGGAGCGGGACCTGGTCGCGGCCGCCAGCGCCCTTCAGCTGCTGATCTCGCTCGAGCCCGACCGGGCGGATGCGTACGAGCGGATCGTCAGCGCCTACCTGCGCGCCGGCGACGCGGCGAACGCGCGGGCGGCTCTCGACTCCTATGCGGAGATCCCGACCGCCGATCCGGTGGAGGTTGCGTTCCTCGAGGGCCTCGTCGCCCTGCGCGGCGAGGGAGATCCGGCGGCCGCGATCGAGGCGTTCGACCGCTTCCTCGAGCGCGCTCCGGACGACCCGCGCGCGGGGATGGTCCGCGGACTCAGGGACGAGGCGTCCGGCGGCCGATAGCGTCGAAGGATGGCGGCGTGTCTCGAGCGCTGCGGCCGGCCGTCAGGCGCCGTTGATACGACCGAGCACGCGCTCCATGTCGCGGAGCTCGTCGGGCGACAGCCGGTCCAGGAAGTGCTCCGCCACCCCGCGGAGGTGGGTCGGCGACGCCGCGCGCAGCCGCTCGAGTCCCGCGTCGGTCAAGGCCGCCCACAGCCCACGCCGGTCGGTGTCGCACTCGACTCGCTCGACCAGCCCTTCCGCCACCAGGCGGTCCACCAGGCGCGTGACGCCGGACCGCGAGAGCAGGAGCCGATCCGCCAGGTCGCTCATCCGCATCCGATGCGCGTCGGCCGCGGCGAGCTGCACGAGCACGTCGTAGTCGGTGAGCGCCATCCGCTGCTCGGCCTGGAGCTCGCGCTCGAGCTCGCGCACCACCCGGGCGTGGGCATGCAGAAACGCGGCCCATGTTGCGAGGCGGGGGTCGCGGCGGGAGATCGGCTCGGTCATCGGTCCATCGCGGTCAGGGGCGGCGAGATCGTTGCGCCGTCAATCATAACGCACGGACATGGCCGCGCAGCGCCACTACCATGACGCGAATGCAGACCCGACTGAGCTATCCGCCCGCCCCGACCGCCGACCAGGTCGACGACTACCACGGCGAGCGCGTCGCCGATCCGTACCGCCCGCTCGAGGACTGCGACGCGCCCGCCACGCGGGTGTGGATCGATGCCCAGAACTCGCTGACCGATGCGGTGCTCGGCGAGGCGGCCGACCGTACCGCCATCCGCGATCGGCTCGCGCAGGTGTGGGACCACCCGCGAGCCGGCGCCCCGTGGCGGCGCGGTGGCCACTGGTTCCAGCTGCGCAACACCGGCCTCCAGGACCAAGACGTCCTGTGGGTCGCCGACGCGCCCGACGCTGTCGGCCGGGTGCTCATCGATCCGAACGAGCTGAGCCCGGACGGCACGACCGCCCTCACCGCGGTCGAGGTCAGCGATGACGGGGAGCTGGTCGCATACGGCACCAGCGACGCCGGCTCCGACTGGCGGACGTGGCGGGTGCGCCGCACCGCCAGCGGCGAGGACCTTCCGGACCGCATCGGCTGGAGCAAGTTCGCCTCGGCGGCGTGGGCGCCCGACGCATCCGGCTTCGTGTACGGCCGCTACCCCGAGCCGCCGGCGGACGCGGCCTACGACGCGCCGAACCGCGACATGGAGCTGCGGTTCCATCGCCTGGGTGACGACCCGACCGACGACACGTTGCTGCTTTCGACGCCCGACCAGCCCGAGTGGGGCTTCGAGCCGCACGTCACCGCGGACGGCCGCCAGCTGGTGATCAACGTCTGGCGCGGTACGGACCCCGACAATCGGGTGTTCGTCGCGGACCTGGGCGATGGCCTCGAGGCAGCGGAGTTCGACCGCGTCATCCCGGAGGCCGATGCGAGCTACCTGCCCATCGAGGGCCTGGGAGCCACGCTCTACCTGCTGACCGATCGAGACGCGCCGCGGGGCCGGGTCGTGGCCCTCGACCTCGACCGCCCCGCCGAGCTGCGCGAGATCATCGGCGAGGGCCCGGACGCCATCGAGCAGGTGCGCCTGGTCGGCGGGCGGCTCGCGGTCGTCACGCTCCACGACGCGCATCATCGGCTCGCGATCTTCGAGACGGACGGGCGGCACGTCGCGGACGTCGAGCTGCCAGCCATGGGCACCGTCGAATCGCTCGCCGGCAACCACGACGATCTGGAGCTGTTCCTGACGTTCGTGACGTTCAGCGCCCCCGTATCGGTGCTGGCCGTGGACATGAGCGATGGCGCCGTGCGCCAGGTCGGGGAGAACCGGCTGCCGTGGGACCCGAGCGACTACGTCACGGCGCAGGCCTTCGTGACCTCCGACGACGGAACCCAGGTCCCGCTCTTCCTGACCCATCGGCGCGACATCACCTCGGACGGGCAGGTGCCGGCCCTGCTATACGGGTACGGCGGCTTCCAGGTCTCCATAGGCCCGATGTTCAAGCCCGAATGGCTGGCGTGGATGGAGCGTGGCGGCCTGCTGGCGGTCGCGTCCCTGCGCGGCGGTAACGAGTACGGCAAGGCCTGGCATGATGCCGGTCGCCTGGCGAACAAGCAGAACGTGTTCGACGACTTCGCCGCCTCCGCTCGCTGGCTCGCCTCGTCCGGCTGGACCGATGCGTCTCGCATCGGCATCCTCGGCCGCTCCAACGGCGGCCTGCTGGTGGGCGCGATCCTCACGCAGCACCCGGAGCTGGTGGGTGCGGCGGTCGCCGAGGTCGGCGTGATGGACATGCTCCGCTTCCATCGCTTCACGATCGGCTGGGGATGGACGAGCGACTACGGCTCGGCCGACGACCCCGAGCAGTACGGCTGGCTGCGCGCGTACTCGCCGCTCCACAACATCCGATCCGGCGTCGCCTACCCGCCGACGCTGGTCACCACGGGTGACCACGACGACCGGGTCGTGCCCGGCCACTCGTTCAAGTTCGCGGCGGCGCTCCAGGCAGCCCAGCGCGGCGACGCGCCGGTCGTGATCCGCATCGACACCGATGCCGGCCACGGGGTCGGCAAGCCGGTCAGCAAGCTCATCGACGAACGCAGCGACGTGCTCGCGTTCCTTGATCGGTCGCTGCGACCCGCTTGACGGTCCGTTGACCCGCGTGGCCGATGCTTCGCCGTGCTGGTCCCAGTCGCATCCGGGACACGCCTCCACCTCCTGACCCGAACCGACGCGTCCGGTCCTCACACCGGGCGCGTCGGTCGTGTCCGCGAGAGTCCGCTTGACCACGGCTTGACATGGATGGGCTACTGTTTCCCACCCAATGAGCACGTCAGTCCACGCGGACATCGGCGACCTCGCCGACGTCCCATCCGGCGCCGCCTTCATCAATCGCGAGCTGTCATGGCTCGACTTCAACGAGCGCGTGCTCGCCGTGGCCGAGGATCAGTCGCTGCCGCTCCTGGAGCGGCTCAAGTTCCTGGCCATCTATGCGGGGAACCTTGATGAGTTCTACCAGGTGCGCGTCGCCACGCTGCGGAGGCAGCAGATCGCCGCACCCGGCCTTCGGTCCGCCGATGGATTAGACGCCACGACCCAGCTCGCGCTGATCGCCGAGCGCACCGCGCCCCTGGCGAAACGACACAGCCAGGTCTTCACTCGCGACATCAAGCCGCGATTGGCGCGTGCCGGCATCCGCGTGCTTCGGTGGCGACAGGTGCCGGAGGACGTCCAGGCTGAGCTCACCGCGAACTTCATCGAGCGCATCTTTCCGGTGCTCACGCCACTCGCCGTCGATCCGGGCCATCCGTTCCCGTACATCTCCAACCTGTCGCTCAACCTCGCCGTCTGGTTGCGCGACCCCGGCGACCGCCGCACACGGTTCGCGCGCGTCAAGGTCCCACCGCTGTTGTCCCGCTTCCTGTCGGCGGGCGAGACCTCGACGTTCGTGCCGCTGGAGGACGTGATCGCCGCCAACCTGACGCACCTGTTTCCGGGTATGGAGATCCTCGCCCACTACCCCTTCCGGGTGACGCGCGCCAGCGACGTGGAGCTCGACGACGACGCGGAAGACCTGATCCGCGCACTCGAGGCCGAGCTGCGTCGACGGCGGTTCAGTCCGACGGTCCGGCTCGAAGTCGATCGGCGCATGCCCGGGCACCTCGTGGACCTGCTGGTGCGGGAGCTCCAGCTGCCCGAGGATCACGTCCATCGCCTGGGCGGTCCACTCGGACTGGTCGACACGTGGAGCCTGGTCGGGCTGGAGCGTCCGGACCTGAAGCATCGCCCGTTCCACGCCGCGTCCCCCGCGGCGCTGGTTCGTGACGCCGACGGTGACGTGGACATGTTCGCGACGCTCGACAACGGGGACCTGCTCGTCCACCACCCGTACGACTCATTCGCGAGCACTGTCCAGGCGTTCATCGAACAGGCGGCGGCCGATCCGGACGTGCTCGCAATCAAGCAGACCCTGTACCGAACGTCCGGTGAGAGCCCGATCGTCGATGCGCTCGTCGACGCTGCGGAGAGCGGAAAGCAGGTCGTCGTACTGGTGGAGATCAAGGCCCGCTTCGACGAGCAGGCCAACATCGCGTGGGCGCGGACGCTCGAACAGTCTGGCTGCCACGTGGTGTACGGGCTGGTCGGCCTGAAGACGCACTGCAAGCTCGCGCTGGTGGTGCGGAGCGAGCCGGACGGGATTCGACGCTACGTCCACGTGGGTACCGGCAACTATCACCCGACAACCGCCCGGCTGTACGAGGATGTCGGGTTGCTGACCGCGGATCCGATCCTGGCCGCGGACGTCAGCCACCTGTTCAACCTGCTCACCGGCTACTCGCGACGGTCCGCACTACGACTCGATGATCGTCGCCCCGCAGGACCTCCGCCCGCGGATCATCGCGATGATCCAGCAGCAGGCCAACGCAGCGAGCGCGGGTGAGCCTGCCCGGATCACCTGGAAGGTCAACAGCCTCGTGGACGAGGAGGTGATCGCGGCGCTGTACGACGCGTCGCGAGCGGGCGTGCGCATCGATCTCGTCGTCCGCGGCATCTGTGGGCTGCGGCCCGGCATGAAGGGCCAGAGCGAGCTCATCACCGTGCGGAGCGTCGTCGGCAGATTCCTCGAGCACTCGCGCATCTACCGATTCGGAGACGGCGAGAACGACGAGATCTGGATCGGCAGCGCGGACATGATGCACCGCAACCTCGACCGCCGTGTCGAGGTCCTCGCGCGGGTCGACGATGCCGCGCACCGCGCGCGCCTGCGTGCCATTCTCGCCCTCGCCTTCGCGGATCGGACCGCGTGGCAGCTCGGGCCGGACGGTGCATGGCGCCGCCGGGCAGCCAGCGAGCGCGGTGTCGGGCCGCCGCTGCAGGACACGCTGATGGCCCGCGCAGGTCGCGCAATCGTCAACCGATGACGGAGCGTGAGCTGAAGCTGGCGTTGCCCGGCCGCTTCGAGATCCCGCCGCTGTCGCTCGCCGGTAAAGCGCTCCGCGTCGAGCCCCTTGCCGAGCTGAACCTGCGCGCGACGTACTACGACACGAAGGATCTGCGGTTGGCGCGCAGCGGCGTCACGCTCCGCTACCGAACCGGGGACGAGGGCGGTCCTACGTGGACCCTCAAGCTCCCGCATGGGGCCGACGGGCAGATGCTCGAACGCGACGAGATCCATCTCGAAGGTCCGCCGCGCGAGCCACCGGCCGAGGCTCGCGCGCTCGTGACCGCCCACATCCGCGGTGCGCCGCTCGTCGCGGTCGCGACGCTCCGGACCCGTCGCCGGCGGCTCCACCTGTGCCCTCCGGAGGAGGGGGAGCCGCTCGCAGAGCTGGCGATCGACGAGGTGTCCGTCCTCGAGGGCAGGCGCGTCGTGTCACGCTTCCGCGAGCTCGAGGTGGAGGATCTGCATGGCGACCTGGACCTGTCCGGCCTGGCCGACCAGCTCCAGGACGCGGGGGCGACTGACGCGGAGCCGATCCCGAAGGTCGTGCGGGCGCTGGGGTCCCTTGCGACGGCTCCACCGGATGTCGTCCGCCCGGTTCCCGGCGAGAAGGCGACACTGGCGGACGCGCTCCGGCTATCGCTCGCGGATGCCGTCTTGCGCCTCATGCAGAACGACCCGCTCGCGCGCCTTGGCGCCCCGGAGGGCGTCCACCAGGTCCGGGTTGCATTCCGCCGGCTTCGGAGCGATCTGCGGACGCTGGGGGGCGCCGTCGACCCCGCCTGGCGCGAGGCCATCGAGCCACGGCTTCGCGAGATCGGCACCGCCCTTGCGAGCGCCCGGGACCTCGACGTGATGACGAACCACCTGCGCGCCGACATCAGCGACGGTTCCACCGCGCTCGCCCCACTCTTTGGAGAGCTGGCCGGACGCCGAGCGGTAGCGGAGCGCCAGATGCACGCGGCCCTCGACGCTGCCTGACTACGTCGAGCTGCTGGACGAGCTCGTGGCCGCGGTAACCAACGTTCCGACCGGACCGAGCGCGGACCAGTCGGCCGAGTCGCAGCTGCCAGCGCTCGCCATGGTCGCCTGGCGGCAGTTCGAGCGTCGCGCCGAGGGACTCACGTCCGACAGCCCATCCGATGACTTCCATCGCGCGCGGATCGCGGCGAAGCGAGCCCGATATGCCGCGGAGCTTGCCGCCCGCGTGCTGGGTGGCAAGGACGCGGAGGGAGCGTCCAGGTTCGCTGTCAAGCTCACGGCGGCGCAGGACCAGCTCGGCGCGATGCAGGACGCCGCTGTGGCGGAGGTCGCGTTGCGGGACGCGGTCGACGGCCGGCGTCCCGGACCGCGATACGCGTTCGAGGCTGGTCGCCTTGTCGAGCGGCAGCATCGGCGGCTCGAGGAGGCGCGAGCGGACTTTCTGCGCGACTGGCCGAAGCTCAGGCGCCGGAAGTGGCGGGCTTGGGCGTCGTGACCGCGGTCCCCATCCGCGCGGGGGGTGGGGTCGTCTGGCGCCACGCCCACGAAGGCGCGGACGGCGAACCGAGCGTGGAGGTGGCCGTCATCCACCGGCCGCGATACGACGACTGGAGCCTCCCGAAGGGTAAGCTCGCATCGGGTGAATCCGACCTGGAGGGGGCGGTGCGGGAGGTGCTCGAGGAGACCGGCTTTCACGTGCGGGTGGGCCGCCCTCTGGGCGAGACACGGTACGACAAGCGGGCCCCGGGTGGCGTCCGCACGAAGGTCGTACGGTGGTGGTCGATGCAGGCGGAGGAGGGAGCGTTCTCGCCGACCCGTGAGGTCGACGCCCTGGAGTGGCTCTCGCTCGCCGAGGCATCGGCCCGCATGACGCGGACCACCGATCGAGAAGTGCTGGAGCGCTTCGCGCGCGGCAGCATCCCGACCCGCGCCGTCCTCCTGGTGCGCCATGCGTCGGCCGGTAACGCGCAGGAATGGACAAGGGACGACCGCGACCGCCCACTCGACGACTGCGGGGTCGCCCAGGCCGACGAGCTGGTGCGGATGCTCTCGCGATTCGAGATCGGGTCGATCGTCTCGGCCGACCTGCGGCGCTGCATCGATACCGTTGCATCGGTGGCTGACGCGTTCGAGGTACCGGTCGAGCTGGATCCGGTGCTCTCGGAGACCGGCTATCCCGGTCGCGAGGAGGAGGCGATCGCCCTGCTCCGCCGGCTTGGCGACGCCGAGCACGATGCCGTCGTCTGCAGCCAGGGCGACGTCATCCCGGACCTCGTCGGGCGGCTGGCCGCGGTCGATGACTACCCGGTCGATACGCCGGTCCCGAGCCGCAAGGGATCGACCTGGGCGTTGAGCATCGATCCGGACGGGCGGCTGGTGGCCGCGGACTACCTGGAGGCCCCGACGCCTGGGCCCTGCCGCGCCTAGGTTCCGGTCGCCACCGGCACCTCGATCCAGAACGTCGACCCCACGCCCTCCTCCGACGTCAGGCCGACCGCGCCGCCGTGGGCCTCGGCGATGTGGCGCACGATCGCCAGCCCGAGTCCGGCGCTGCCACCGAGCTGTTCGGCGTCCCTCTCGCGCGCGCGCGATCTGTCCACCTTGTAGAAGCGTTCGAAGATGCGCCGCTGGTGGCTCTCGGGAACGCCGATCCCGTCATCTGCCACGGAAAATCGCACGGCGCCGCCGGTCTTCGTCCATCCGACCCTGACCTCGCCGCCGTGGTGGCTGTACTTCACCGCGTTGTGAGCGAGGTTGATGAGCGCTTGCTCGAGCCTGCCCGGATCGGCGAGCGCGCGAACCTCTTCTGTCGGTGCGGGCAGCCGCACGATCGTGATCTCCCTCCGCTCGGCGACCGGGCCGATGCGCTCAACGCAGGCAGCCACCACCTCGTCCGGGTCGAGTGCTTCGAGCGCCAGACGTGTCTGACCCGACTCGATCGTCGACAGATCCAGGAGCTCGTCGACCAGCTGCGCCAGATGGTCGGCCTCTCGTTCGATCTGGGTTGCGAAGTCCCGCGTCGTCGCGGCATCGTCGACCGCACCGGAGATGAGGGTTTCGGCCAGGAGCTTGATCGAGGTCAGCGGTGTACGCAGCTCGTGCCCGATGTTTGCGACGAAATCGCGGCGGACGCGCTCCATGCGACGCAGCGCGGTGATGTCGTGCAGCGACAGGACAAGCCCGTGACCATCCAACGGGACGACGTCGATCGCGAACTGCCGCTCTCCCAGATGCCCGAGATCGGCCTCACCCGCAACGACCTGGCGACTGTTCGCCGCCTGGCGGGCAAGTGCGTCGAGGGGGGCGGAGCCGAACGCGGCGATCAGGCTCATGCCGGGCAGTGACTCGTCGGGGCGTTCCGCCAGCGCGGCCGCCTCCGGCCCCGCACGGACGATTCGAAGCTGATCGTCGACGAGGAGCAGGAGGTCGCCACCGCGCCGCGCGACGAGTGCCTCGAACGCTTCGGCCGCTACCGGATCGATCACGCCGGCCGCGGCGCGAACGCATATCCGACCCCGCGCACGGTCCGGAAGTGGTTGTGCCCATCTCGCCCGCGGAGCTTGCCTCGCAACCAGCTCACGTGGACGTCGACCGTTCGCCCGTCGCCGAGATAGTCGTAGCCCCAGATCCGCGAGAGCAGCTGGTCGCGGGTGAAGATGCGGCCCGGTGAGGCGGCCATGTGGGCCAGCAGGTCGAACTCCTTCGTCGTCAGATGGACCGGCTGGCCGTCGACCATCACCTCGCGGCGGGCGACGTCGATCCGGACCGTCCCGAAGGCGAGCTCCTCGCGCCGCTCCGGCTCGTCGGCTTCCCGGCGTTGGCGGCGCAGCACGGCCTCGATGCGTGCGAGGAGCTCCGGGCGGCTGAATGGCTTGGCGATGTAGTCGTCCGCGCCGACCTTGAGCCCGACGACCCGGTCGATCTCGTCGCCCTTCGCCGACAAGATGATGACCGGTGTGGTGACGCCCTCGCGGCGCAGCACGCGAAGGACCTCCACGCCGCTGAGGCCGGGCAGCATGACGTCCAGCAGGATCAGGTCGAGCCGGTCGCTGCGAGCCGCATCGAGCGCCCTCTCGCCGTCCGTAGCCGTGGACACGTCGTAGCCCTCCCGGGACAGGTTGAAGGTCAGGGCCTGCCGCAGGGTGGGGTCGTCCTCGACGAGGAGAAGCCGGCGCCGCATCGGTGGCTCCACGGGCCTCCTAGGGATTGAGGTCCTCGACCTGGCCGGTCGCCAGGTAGACGACATCTTCTCCGATGTTGGTGACCCGATCCCCGAGCCGCTCGAGATGGTGGGCGGCGAACAGCATGTGCGTTGCCTGCCGCGCGCGTTCGGGCGCCACGCTCATCAGTTGGATTGCGTCCTCGTATACGCTGTTGTAGAGGGCGTCGATCTCGTCGTCTCGCTGGCAGACCCCGCGCGCTTCCTCCTCGCTGATGTCCACGAGTGCCCGCATGGCGGCGCGGAGCTGCTCGCGGCAGATCTGCTCCATGCGCGGGATCTGCTTCAGGATCGGCGTTTCGGGCTCCGAGGCGAGCTGCTGCGCCAGCTTGGCGATGTTCACCGCGTAGTCGCCCATCCGCTCCAGCTCCGCCGAGGCGTGGTACAGGGCGAGGAGCTCGCGGACGTCGCGCGCCACCGGCGCCTGCGTCGCGATCAGCGAGGTGATCTCGGTGTTGATCTCGCGCTGCAGTTCGTTCACGTTTCGGTCGTCCCAGCGCACGCGGTCGGCCAGCTCCGTGTCGCGATCCACCAGGGCGCGCCCCGCACGCTCGAGGGCCTCCTCGACCTTGGCGCCGAGGCGTAGCACGTCGTCCTTTACGCCGTCGAGCGCGCGATCGAACGTGGCACGCGGACCGAGATGCTCCTGTGGACTGTCCGTGACTCGCTCCATCTGCGCTCCCCTCAGCCGAACCGGCCGGTGATGTAGTCCTCGGTAAGCCGGTTCGTCGGGCGGGTGAACAGCTCCTGGGTGGGGGCCATCTCGACCAGGTAGCCCGCCCGGTCCTCCCCCATCGTAAGGAATGCGGTGAAATCGCTCGCCCGAGCCGCCTGCTGCATGTTGTGGGTGACGATCACGATCGTGTAGTTCTGCTTGAGCTCGCGCATGAGCTCCTCGATCCGCAGCGTGGCGATGGGGTCCAGTGCCGAGCAGGGCTCGTCCATCAGGATCACGTCCGGCTCGACCGCGATCGCTCGCGCGATGCACAACCGCTGCTGCTGCCCGCCGGAGAGCGCCGTCCCTGGCTGTCGGAGCTTGTCCCGCACGTCGTCCCACAGCGCCGCGCGGCGAAGCGAGCGCTCGACGAGCTCGTCCATCTCCCCCTTGTAGCCGGCGACGCGCGGCCCGAAGGCGACGTTGTCGTAGATCGACTTCGGGAACGGGTTCGGCTTCTGGAACACCATGCCGATTCGACGCCGCACCTCGACCGGGTCGATGCCGTCGGCGTACAGGTCGACCCCGTGATATCGGATGCTGCCCTCGATGCGCGCCGAGTCGACGAGGTCGTTCATGCGGTTGAAGGAGCGCAGCAGGGTGCTCTTGCCGCACCCGGATGGGCCGATGAGCGCCGTGATCTTGTTCCTCGGCACCTTCAGGCTGATGTCGCTGACTGCCCGGAAGCTCCCGTAGAAGCACGAGAGCTCGTCGAGCTCGAAGACGACCTCCTCGTCGGGGAAGTCCATCGCGACCGGCTCCATCGTGGCGCCCGGTGCGATGCGCTCGGATTCGTCAAGCGTGTGCGGTGCGCGCATGAGCCGTATTGTCGGCCCTTGGCTCTCGGCCTGCTCATCGGGGGCCGCGACGCCGTGTTCGGTCTCCACCGTCAACTGGTCACCACTTTCGGTCATATCGGTTCCGCAGGTAGATCGCCGCCGCGTTCACGAGCAGGATCACGAGCAACAGGACGACGATGGCCGCCGCGGTCAGCGCGCGGAACGCCTCCTGAGGGTAGCCCGCCCAGTGGAAGATCACCGTCGGCAGGCTGGTGTAGCGCGAGGTCAGCTGCTCGATCGGTCCGGCGCTCAGGCTGAACGTCCCGGCGATAGCCCCCACCATAAGCAGCGGGGCGGTCTCGCCGAACGCGCGCGCCAGCGAGAGGATCGTGCCGGTGAAGATCCCGGGCGCCGCGTACGGCAAGACGTGGCTCCGGATCGTCTCCCATCGCGTGGCTCCGACGCCGAACGCCGCCTCGCGGATCGTGCCCGGAACGGCGCGGAGCGCTTCCGAGGCGGTGATGACCACGATCGGGAGCACGAGCACCGCCAACGTGACGCCGCCGGCCAGGAGGCTGCGGCCCATGCCGAACACGGTGACGAAGACGGCCAGGCCAAGCAGCCCGTACACGATGGCCGGCACGCCGGCGAGGTTCCGGATGTTCGTGCGGATGAAGCGCGAGATCGGGGTATCGCGCGCGTACTCCTCGAGATAGATGGCGGCGCCGACGCCGATCGGAATGGCAAGCGCGGCAACGATCACCGTCAGCAGCACCGATCCGATCAGCCCCTGCACGATGCCGGCGCGCTCCGCCCGCGCCGACATCGGCGAGGTGAGGAACTCCAGGGGACGATCCGTGAACACCGGCATCGCGGTCACCAGGATGTCCGCCAGCAAGACGAGCAGCACGCCGAGGGCGATGAGAAGGGACAGCAGCAGCGCGGCCTCGAGTGCCCAGCTGCGCCAGTCGGTGGTCCCGCCGCGGAGCCGACGTTCTACCACCTCGGTCGCGCTCAGGGCGGGTCGGGCCGCATCCGCCATCAATACTGCCTCCGCACCCGACGCACGAACGCGTCGGAGATGACGTTCAGGACGAACGTGAAGATGAACAGCAGCATCCCAACGAAGTAGAGCGACTCGAACGTCAGCGCCGCGCCGCGCACCTGGTCGGAGCCGATGGCCAGCGCGGTCATCGCCGCCGTCATCGTCTGACCCTGGTCCAGCGGATTCAGGTTGAATAGCGAGCCGCCGGTGGCGCCGGCGGCCATGGCCACGATCATCGTCTCGCCGATGGCCCTCGACACGCCCAGGATCAGTGCCGCCACGATGCCGGACACAGCGGCCGGCACGACGACGCGCAGGCTGGTGGTCCGCCGCCGGGCACCGAGCCCGTACGCGGCCTCGCGCAGGTAGCCCGGCACGGCGTGCATCGCGTCCTCGGCGATCGAGGCCACCAGCGGCGTGATGAGGATGCCGACCGCGATGCCCGCGGCCAGCATGTTGAACAGCGGCGTGCCGTCGAACAGCGTCTGGACCAGGTTGGGGCTGATGACGGCCAGGGCGAAGAATCCGAGCACCACCGACGGGATGGCAGCGAGGATCTCGATGATTGGCTTGAGCGTGCGCCGCGCACGACCGCCGGCGTACTCCGACAGGTAGATCGCCGCGCCGATGCCGAGCGGGGCGGCCACGACCATGGCGATCGCGCTGATGACCAGCGTCCCGGCAACGATCGTGGCGATGTCGTACATCCCCCGGCGCGGGAACCAACCGTCGGTCCTGAGCGCGGCCGGGTCCACCTGGAGCACGAAGCCCACGGCGTTCCCGATCAGGGTGAAGATGATCGCCGCGCTGATGACGATCGAGAGCGTGGCGGCGGCGAGGAACAGGATGCGGATCGCCATCTCACGACGCCGCCGACCGCTCGCGATCCGAAGGTCACCCGCCGCGAGCGCGCGCACCGGGGTAGGGGTGGTGGCCGTCATCCGTGGCTCATGCTAGCGATGAAGGTCGGGCCGGGCGAGAGGGGCTCGCCCGGCCCGGAGCGGGAGTGCGGGATCAGCGAGCCTCCCACGCGGCCCGGGTCTCCTCGAGCGACTCGGCGGTCAGCGGGACGTATCCGGCCTCCTCGACCGCCGCAATGCCCTCGTCGGAGAGGTAGTAGTCGACGAACTCGACCAGCGTCGTGTTCTCGGCTGCCCGGTCGGTGTTCACGTAGATGAACAGGTCACGACTGATCGGATACTCGTTGCTGGCGATCGTCTCGGCGGTGGGGGCCACGCAGCCGCCGCCGCCGTCCACTTCGAGCGCCTTCACGGTGTCGGCGTTCTCCTCGAAGAACGCGAAGCCGACCCAACCAAGGGAGGTATCGGCGCCGGCGATGCCCTCGATGATCACGTTGTCATCGGCTGACGCGGTGTACCCGGGCCGTGCCACCGGATCGGTCCCGCGCGCCTCTGCGATGTCCTCGAACACGATCTCGAGGAAGCTGTCGTACGTGCCGGACTCCTCGCCGGGAGCGGTCACCTCGAGCGGTGCGTCCGGGTACGGTGCGTGCGCGGCCCCGTAGTCCTCGCCGAGCTCCGCTGCGAGCTCCTCGGCCAGCGCGCTCTGGTCGCTCCAGGACTCGTAGCCCTCGCCTTCCGGGCCCATGAGCGCGTACAGGTCGAGGAAGGACAGGCAGCTGACCGCGTCGTTGGCTGGCGAGGTGAGGACGCTGATCCCGTCGATCGCGATCTTCAGCTCGATCCACGGGATGCCCGCCCTCCTCGCAGGCGGCGATCTCTTCCTCGCTTATCGGTCGCGATGCGTCGCTGATGTCGGTCTCGCCGGCACAGAAGCGGGCAAACCCATCGCCGGTGCCCGGCCCGTCGACCTCGTACTCGAAGCCCTCGTTCTGTGCCGCGAAGTCCTCGGTCACCAGGGAGCTGATCGGCTCCACGGTCGACGAGCCGCTGATCACGACCGCTCCGGCCGCCGGCTCCCCATCGCCGGTGTCTCCCGAGCTGTCGGGTGTGGTGACGCAGCCGGCGAGCACCAGGATGCCGGCGATGGCGAGTGGCAGGATTCGAGGCTGCCACGAGCGCTTGACGTTCAATGCAACTCCTCCGTGCAGGAGGCCCGGCCGCGGCGCAGCATCGGGCACACGTTCACGGACCCAGACTCGCGGTTGGCCCTTAACCAGTCCTTAGCGAAACGTCAACGGTTGGTTAAGGGCCGATGCCGGACGACGAAAGCCCGGTGAGAACGCGGTTGACGGCTACGAGAGGATGCGCTCGAGGACCAGGTAGGCCAGGGCGGCCGCGATGCCCGACGCTGGGAGGGTCAGGAACCAGGCGGTCACGATGCCGCGGGCGACGCCCCAGCGCACCGCCTTGAGCCGGTCCGAGGATCCGACGCCCATGATCGCCGAGCTGATCACGTGGGTGGTGCTGACCGGCATGCCGAGCTGCGAGGCGCCGAAGATCACCGTCGCCGCCGTCGTCTCCGCCGCGAAGCCGTGGATCGGGTCGAGCTTCACGACCTTGGTGCCCATCGTCTTGATGATTCGCCAACCGCCGGCAGCGGTCCCCAGGCTGATCGCTGTCGCAGCCGTGAGGATCACCCACAGCGGCACCTCGAACGTGTCGATGACGCCGGCGGACACCAGCGCCAGGGTCATGATGCCCATCGTCTTCTGCGCGTCGTTGCTGCCGTGGCTGAACGCCATGTAGCCCGCCGACAGGACCTGGAGGCGGCGGAAGTTCGCGTTCAGCCGTCCGGGATGGGCGCGACGGAACAGGTTGAACAGCAGCGCCATGAACAGCAGCCCGAGGGTGAACCCGAGCAGCGGTGACCCGACCAGGGGCACGAGGACGTTGGTCACGATGCCCTCGACGTTCCACGAGGAGAAGCCAGCCGAGATGGCCGACGCTCCGAGGAGCCCGCCGATCAGTGCATGGCTCGACGACGACGGGATTCCCATCCGCCAGGTCAGCAGGTTCCAGCCGATGGCTCCCACCAGCGCCGCCGCGATCACGACCTGCGACTCGACGGGATCGACCAGGCCTTCGCCGATCGTCTCGGCGACCGCCGTTCCCGTCAACGCGCCCGCGAAGTTCGCCGTGGCGCTCATCGCGATCGCCCAGGCGGGCTTCAGAGCCCGCGTGCTGACACTGGTCGCGATGGCATTCGCCGTGTCGTGGAAGCCGTTGATGTAGTCGAACGCGATCGCCAGGGCGAGGACGACGATGAGGGTGAGGGTGACGCCCTCAGGCATGCTTGACGACGATGCGCTCGATCACGTTCGCCACGTCCTCGCCCGCGTCGATCGTGTCCTCGAGCAACCCATAGAGGTCCTTCCACTTGATGACCTCGACCGGGTCCGTGCCGTTCGTGAAGAGGTCGGCAATTGCCTGCCGGACGATGCGGTCGCCGTCGTTCTCGAGCCGATGGATCTCGATCCAGTGTCTCGCGAGACCCTTGAAGCCCTTCAGTCTCTCCAGCGCGCGGACGATCTCCTCTGCCTGCTTCACGATGATCTCGGCCTGTGCCTGAACTGTTGGTGAGGGCGCCTCGATCTTGTACAGGATGCAGGTGTCTGCGACCTCCTCGATGAAGTCGAGAACGTCGTCCAGGCGGCTGATCAGCTGGTGGATGTCCTCCCGGTCGAACGGCGTGATGAAGGTCTTCTCGAGCTTCTGGCCGATGTCATGGGTGAGCGCGTCGCCCTTGCGTTCGAGGTCACGAAGCTGGCTGGCGATCCGCTCCCGCTGGTCGTACGACCGGAAGAGCTCCTCGAGCAGGCGGGCGCCCGCGAGCACGTTCTGGGCGTCCTCCACGAAGAAATCGAAGAACTTCTCCTCGCGGGGAATGAAGGGCAGGCGCATGGGTGTCGCGTCTCGGTACGGGACACGTTCGGACGATGGCCCCTCCATCGCCAGCGTGCCGCTCGACAGGGTAGCGGCTTGCGGTCTCAGCCGATACCGACCACCCGCGCGAGCGCGGCCGCGGCGGCGGCAACCAGCACGACCAGCAGGGTCGGAGCCCGCAGGACGATGGCGACGATGGCGGCGCCGAGGCCGATGAGCCGTGCGTCGGCCACGAGCTCCTGGCCGTCTGCGAACGTCGCGGTGGCGACGAGCGCGGCGAGCAGGGCCGGCGCCAGCAGCGCCACCACGTCCTGTACGCGCGACGGCAGCGGGCGACCTCCCAGCAGCACCGGCCCGGCAGCCTTGATCGCCATGGTGCCGATGCCGATGGCGGCGACCACGGCCCAGATGCCGCTCATCGCCGCACCAGCCCGATGAGGGCGGCGGCGCCGGCGGCGATGATCGGGACGCCGGGGGGCGTGAACGGCACGAGGGCGATCGGCGATCCCCGCGCCGAGGATGGCCGCAACGGCGGCGCGGGTCGACCGCAGCTGCGTGACGAGGAGCGCGAGGAACAGCGCCGGAAACGCGGCATCCAGGCCAAGCGCCGCCGGGTCGCCGAGTGCCTCCCCACCGAGGACACCGATGATCGTGCCGCCGACCCAGGCGAGCCACAGGATCACGCCCGCGCCCATGAGCCGCCCGGGATCGAACTGCCCGTCGCCGCGTGCCGCGATCGCCCACGACTCGTCCACCACCAGCTGCGCCTGGAGGAAGCGCCGCAACGGTCCGCCGGTCAGGTACGGAGCGACGCTGACCCCGATCGGCAGATAGCGGGCGTTGAGAAGGAGGGCGGCCGCGATGGCGGCGATCGGGCCACCGCCCGAGGAGAGGATCGAGGCAGCCGCGAACTGGGCCGAGCCGGCGAACGTCGAGGCGCTCATCACGACCGCCGGCAGCGCTCCCATCCCGCCGGAGGTGACCGACAGCACGCCGAACGAGACGCCGAACAGCCCCACCGCGATCGCCAGCGGCACGGCGGTGATCGCGCCGGCACGCAGCTCGAAGCGGATCGGCGGCGAGGACGGATCGGCCATGGGCCGCCGAGTCTACCCGGACGATACCGGCCTCCCTGCAGTTACTTCGGAACGGCTGGTATCGGCTGCAACGGCTGGCACCATTACGACCTCACTTCACGCTCTCGACCCGAGCCGCGGAGCCTCGCGTACGTGCAGGAGGAGCAGCGAGATGCAGCTTCGGTTCACCACTCGACGGCGCCGCGCATTCGCGCTGACGGCCGTCCTCGGCCTGACCATGGCCGTGCCGATGACCGCCATCGCAGATCACGGGTTCCCGAATCCGGCGCCCTACGTGGCGTTGACTGCAGCGGCCGCGGGCGGCCAGATCGTTCCGCTCATCAACAGCGGAGACGTGTATGCCGACGTCACCTTCGAGGGGATCCCTGACGGCATCGGCGTCGTGCCGGGCACCGGCTCGGTCGATCTGTACGTGACCCACGAGCAGTCGCACGTCCCGTTCGATGCTGATGCCGCAGGACCGGCGCCCGCTTTCGCCGACTTCCAGGACTCGTCGGTGTCGCGGGTGACCGTCGACGTGGCACACAGGCAGGTCGTCGACCTCGGCGTCGCCCTGTCGCCGGACCTGGGCTTCATCCGCTTCTGCTCGGCGTTCATGGCGGGTCCGGACCAGGGCTTCGCGAACTACACCTTCTTCGTCAACGAGGAGTCGAACGACATCATCGAGGTCCCGATGGGGGCGCCCACGGTGCCGATCCGGCCATCGCGCCGTATCGGCAGGCCGGCTATGCGGTGGCCCTCGGCGCGGCCGACCAAAGTGTCGACGTCCTCAGCCGCATGGGTCGCCACAACCACGAGAACACCGTGGTCGTCCCCGGCGGGTGGAACGAGATCGCGTCCCTGTCGGGCGACGACACGTTCACCGCCCCGTCATCCCAGCTGTACCTCCACACGGCCGGCACCGCCGACAAGCTGCTGTCCGACAAGGGCCAGCTCTGGGCCTTCCAGGTGACTGCGACGGATGTAGGCGCCGTCGATCCGTTCGATCAGTTCAACGACGCAAACGACTTCTTGGAGATCAACCTCGGGGATGACTGGACCGGCCGATTCATCCACGTCCCGACCGACATCGCGCGGGGACTCACCGACGATCCGCCGCAGGTCGCGCTCGAGAACTGGTCCAACGAGAACAACGTATTCCAGTTCGTCCGCGTCGAGGACGTTGCGTATGACCCGGATGCACCGCGGACCGTGTACTTCGCGGATACCGGCACTACGCGCCTGTCGGAAAGCGCCACGACCGGGCGGCTGGAGCGCTTGGCCTCGGGCGGCACGAACTCACGGGGCCGGATCTTCAAGATGGTGTTGAACGCCAAGGACCCGCGGATTGTCGATTCGTTCAGCATCCTGGCCGAGGCCAGTGCCTTGCCCGAGGGCGGGATGGACAATCCCGACAACCTCGATGTCGGCACGAACAGCATCATGGTCCAGGAGGATGCATCGAATGCCCGGGTGTGGCGATACGACCTCGCGACCGAGACGTGGACGTGGGTGGCGACCGCGACACAGCCGACGGCGGAGACGAGCGGGATCGTCGACGTGTCGGAGTGGTTTGGAGTGGGCTGGTGGGCGCTCGACGTCCAGTCGCACGTCAACGAAACGGAAGGGACCGAGGAGCTGGCGTACGAGACACCGCTGGGCGGAGCTGTGATCGACTACTTCGAACGTCGAGAGGACGGCCAGCTGCTCCTGATGCACATCCCTGGCAGCTGACTCGCACGCAACGCACGTACCGAGGGCCTCGCACTGCGCGGCGGGGGCCCTCGGTCTGGCCCCGAGGGTCGACGCACGTGCGTCCGCGGCAACCGACCGTAGGAGGATGGCTGCCCGATGCCCGGCGAGATGACGTAGGACGTACCCGCCGTCCTGCCGACGACATCGCAGCCTCCGTCCCGTCAGGCTTTCCGCCATGACATCGACACCCACTGCGGGCGGCGGTGGGATCTCCCGCGCCGACTTCGCCTCCCTCCTGTTCCTCGGTGCCGTCTGGGGCGGCGCCTTCCTCTTCCTGCACATCGCCGCGCCGCAGGTCGGTCCGCTGTGGGCGGCCGAGATCCGCATCGGCGGTGCCGCATTGATCCTGCTCGCGATCGCCGGTCGCAGGACATGGCGCGCTTCGCGTGGCCGGATCCTGCCGATCGCCTTCGTCGGCGCCACCTTCTCGGCCATCCCGTTCAGCCTGATCGCGTTCGCATCGCTCACGCTGCCGACCGGCTTCGCCGCACTCCTGAATGCCGCCACCCCGATCTTCACCGCGCTCGTCGGAGCCGCGTGGATCGGCCATCGGCTCACCGGGAAGGCGTTCGTCGGCATGGGGATCGGCGTGTTCGCCGTGCTCGTGCTGGTCGGCTGGTCTCCGCTGCCGCTGGGTCCGGCGACGTTCCTGGCGGTGGCAGCCGCGCTGGGTGCCGCCCTCAGCTACGCGGTGGCCGGCACGTGGGTGCGGCGACGGCTGTCGGACATGAGCGGGATCGAGGTCGCCACCGGCCAGCTGGCCACCGGCGCCCTGGTGCTGCTGCCGTTCGCAATCCTGTCGGGCCCCCCGGGCGTACCTGGCCCTGACGCGATCGGTTCGCTCGTGGCGGTGGCCATTTTCTCCACGGCGCTTGCGTGGCCGATCTTCTTCCGCGTCTCGTCGCACACCACGCCGACCGCGGCAAGCACCGTGACCTTCATCGTCCCCGCCTTCGGGATCGCGTGGGGAGCAATGGTCCTTGGGGAGCATGTCGGCCCGGAGCTCATCGTCGGATTCGCGCTGGTGATGGTCAGCCTCGTCCTGGTCCTGGGGATCCAGCTGCCGGTCGATCGGCTCGTCGGACGCCTGCCACTGGTTGGGAGCCGCGGCGTGGCGGCGCCACCGACGCCCGCCTGAGATCAGCCGACCGGCGCCTCCATCGGCTCCTCGACTGTGGTCGCCGGCTCGGCCGCGCCGATCGCGATCCATCCGAGCCCTGGCGCGGCGTGGAGGAACGCGAAGGCGAGCGTCCAGCCGACGCCCTGGTCCGCCAGCGCCCCGAGTGCAAAGGCGAGGACGGGCATCGGCGCCAGGACACCGGCAACCGCAAAGGCCGCGCGGACGGGCGGGGTGGCCCGGGAGGTGGCGGCCATGCCGAGCAGGCCGGCACACATCACGGGGACCAGGCCGAAGACGTACAGCAGCCACCCGCCCTGGACTGCCGGGTGGCGGAACTCCAGGTTCGGATCGACGAGCGAGGTCTCGAGCAGAGCGCCGGCGCCGACCATCATGACGCCGAGCAGGGTCGTCGCCCAGGCTGCGCGTGCCCAGGCCGGCTGCTCGCCAACCGGCCGCCACACCACGAGGGCAACCGTCCACAGGATCGGCGCGACCGCCTGCAGCTGCGTGAACTCGGTGCCCCGCAACCCGAGAAGCTCGGCGTTCACGAAGTCAACCTGGGTGCCATGCGTCGCCAACCAGCCGGCGCCAGAGATCGTCCACGCCACGCCACCGACCACGGCCATCGCACTCGCCGCGGCGATGGCGGGGATCTCCTGACGAGCCCGAGCGTCGCGAACGATCACGATGCCGATCACCACGCTCCAGGCCGTTGTCAGCGGCAGCTTCACGCCGCCGAGCGCCAGGAGCGGCAACCCCAGGTCGAGCAGCGTGACCACGAAGTCGACGGCAGCCGCCGCTCCGAGGATCAGCGTCAACCAGGCGGTCCGACGCCACACCGGGAGCATGACGAGGCCGATGCCGAGCCACCACATCGAGGCGAGGCCGATCCACCACGGCTCGGTCGTCGAGTTCGTGAAGCCAAACGCCCACAGGAGGGACGCCCCGACGCCCGCGGCCGTCGCAGCGGCGGCCAGGATGGGCATGCGCCGGGCGAGGCGAACGCCGAGATAGAGCGCGGGCGGGACGATCAGCACGTTCCAGGTCGTGATCGCCCAGCCCGCCTGGCCCGCGAAGGCGTAGACGAGGGACAGGATGCCGGACGCGACGGCACATGCCCCTGCGACGATCGCCAGCGCCTGGGCCATGGAGCTCCGCCCTCGGATGTTCCTCGGTGTATGGGCCCGCGTCGCATCGGTGTCAAGATGCCTCTCGCGCGGAGGGCCACCGCCGGCGTTCGCTTTGACGAAGCTCCGGTGTAAGGCTAGCCTTACTTCATGCGCGCGCGAACCGATGCCACCATGGAGTGCGGCGTCTGATGCCGTCCCCGGCGCGCGCGAACCCTCCACGCCCGCGCGGGCAGGTCGACGGGCTCGCCGATACGCTCGAGAGGATTGCCCGCCTCGGCGACGGCTACGACCTCGGAATCGCTCCCGCCGCTGACGGCTGGTCGGCTGCCGATAGGCTCATCCACGGCGGCCCGGAGTTCGACCGCGTCATCGAGCGCCTCTGCATCGACGCGTCAGACCCCAAGGCGAAGCGCGCGGTGGGCTCCCGCTTCGTGCTTCTCTATCTCCGCTTCGTCTGGCCGGTGGTCGCGGCGTTTGCCCTGGAGCGACGGGTTCCCGACGTCAGCGCGTCGAACCTCCTGGTCCGCCACGACGAGGCGGGCTGGCCGGTGGCGTTCGCCATGGCCGAGCCGCGCTTTGCGGCACTCGACGGCGATCCGGCGGCCGCCGAGGCACTGTTCGTCGCGCGTGACGAGGCCGAGCTCCTCGGCTGGCTCCATGATGGGGCGATCGATCAGAACGCGGCTCCGCTGATCGAGGTGATCCGGACGCAGCTGCTGACGAGCGGCACCGCGCTCTGGGGGAACGTGGCTGCGGCGTTCGTGCATCCGCTGCTGTGGCACGTGCAGCACGTGGCGCCGAAGGCGACCACGGTCGTTCGCGATGCCGAGGCACTCCTGCGCCGCCGCGACGCGCTGAGGCTTGACGAACAGGTGCGCCTCCTTCGCGTGGTCCAGGATGACGAGGAGTGGATCGTCCACGCCCGGCGGACGTGCTGCCTTCGGTGGTGCCTTCCGGGTGAAACTCGCTGCGCCGACTGTCCCCTCGTGCGTGAGCCTCAGGCTGGCGAGTTCCTCCGCGAGCAGCTCATCGAGGCCATCGCGCGCGGAGAGGCGCTGCGAAAGGAGCTTCGCCTCCGAGAGCCGACCCGGGACGCCACCTCGACGCCCGCCTGAGTCAGGCGCTGTCGAGCGCGTCGAGCAGGGGCTCGGCCTGGAAGAGGTTGATGCCGCTCGAGATCAGGTCGATGACGTGGAGCATCTTCGCCTCTTCCTCGACCTGCTCGGCGACGAACCATTGGAGGAACTCGTGGCTCGTGGCGTCGCCCTCGTCGAGGGCGAGCTTGGAGGCAGCCCGAAATCGCTCGGTGACGGCGCGTTCCCACTCGAGGCCGGCCTGCGCGGCGGCCAGCGCGGAGTCGAACTGGCACGTGGCGCCGGGGAGCGGCGGGAGATCGAACGCGATCTCGTTGTCAACCAGGAAGTCCATGACCTTCGACGCGTGCTGCGCTTCCTCCACCGCCTGGTCGCGGAAGAACTTCGCCCATCGGAGCAGGCTCTCCTGCTGGAAGTAGAGCGAGATGCCCATGTAATCCTGGTGAGCGGTCAGCTCGTGGCCGACCTGTTCGACGAGGAAGTCGCGCAGCTTGTCGCTGATCATTTCGAGTGGCTCCGTCTGTCGCTGGCTCGCCGTCCCATGACGATGCGAACAGCATCGCATGTCGGACCAAGTCTCCCGGCGTACCCGCTTTGGGCAGGGCGTCGTCGTCGAAACCTCTCCGACCGGACTACGGGCCTGCTCGTCGGCGCGCGGGGCGCACGCGACCGAGGCGATGGCCCATCGAGCGCGCAACCAGGCGCGAGACCGTCCCGATCCCAGGCCGATTGACCACGATGAAGTCGGCGAAGGAGTGGGCGCCGCGGCGATCGGCGACTGGATGCGACCGCGTCCCTCAGGTCACCAAGCTGGGTCGGGCTCATCTGCAGGGGCGGCTCGTCCGGCTGGTAGACCGCGCCCATCGGGTAATCGCGGCCGGGCCGGCGCGTCATCTCGATATGACCACCCATGAGGTGCGTTGCCCGTCGGTCGTCGGCGAAGGACACGAGCCGGTCCACGGTCGCGGCGTACGCGGCCATGTCCGAGACGAACAGTCGGCCGCGGTACACCGTGTCGCCGGTGAGCAGGAAGCCAGTCCACGGGTCGAAGATGGCGATCGAGGTCTCGTGGTGACCCGGACAGCCGATCAGCTCGAGTCTCCGACCGCCCAGGTCGAATGCAACGATGCCGCCGGGCCAGTCCGTGAAGGCAAAATAATCGCGCAGACCATCGAGCGCCGCGGGCACGATGGTCGTCAGCGGTCGATCGGCAAATTGGACGTCGCCGGCCACGTGGTCGCCATGGGCATGCGTGTGGGCCACGACGAGCTCGTAGGTCTGCCGCGGATGCTTCAGCAGCCACCGCTCGAGGAGCTCGTCCACCGTTCCGCGCAGCGGGAACAATCCTCTCGTCAGCCGTCGCCCCCGTGTCGAAGAGGATCGCACGGTCGTTCCCGAACAGCAGGTACATGAACGGGGCTTCGTAATGCACCGCCTTGCTCTGCCGCAGGATGACGGTGTGCGCATCGACTGCATGGACCTGGATCGGTGGATCCGAGTCGGGTTGACCAGGCGAGTGGCCATGAATCCAACGGACGTCGAGGTCGGCGTTCGCACCGTTGGGCGTGAAGTCGATCGAGCTGCTCATCGGGCAACCATGCCAGCCGCGGCGGTGGCACGCCGACCCTCGCTTAGTCGAGCGGACTCACGGTATGCCGATCGCCTACCCCTCCCGAGCGAGAGATAGGCGATCGGCCGCACAGTCGGGACGGTCTGCGTAGCCAACTGGCACGCGGCCGTCGCAATTCCTCAGCGGCTGAGGCGACGCCTCCGCACGACCTCGATGGTCCCCGCGGAGAGCAGTACGAGCGCTCCGAGCCCGATGCCGAGTGCAGGGTCCGGCAGAACGCTCGGCATGTCCGAACGAGTGTCGGGCAGGCCGCCGTCGCCGGTGCCAGCCGAGGCTCCCGGAGTCGCCGCCGGGGCAGCCGGCGCGGGATCGGGTGGCGCGACTGTGGGGATGGGGGTCGGAGCCGCGACAATGTCGAAGTCGAAGGTCTCCGTTGTCTCCACCTCACCCTCGAGGATTGTCAGCGACACGCCATCGGCGTAGCTCGTGGCAGCCGGAACGCCGGTGCCGATCGCGACCTGAATGAACGTGAATCTCCCTGTGGGGTATTCGGCCTTGAACTCGTCGAATGTGCAGAACGTTGAGTTGGTGCAGAAGCCGTCATCGTCGTTGGTTTGCCAAACGACCGTCTCGCCGTCGAGCACGGCGTCCTGCCAGGAGTCCGGCAGGACGCCCCCGTTGTAGACCAGTTCCACGCTGAGCGTCGTGAAGTCCGAGAATCCGGGGGTCTGGTAGCCGGCCAGCCGCAGCGAAGCTGCATCGGTCGCCACGGCGGTGGTCACGAACGTGCGCCAGCTCGCGCCGACGAGGCTGGAGTAGGGGATGGCCAGTGGGTGCAACACGCCGGCGAAGTCCGTGGTCGCCGCCGTGGTGAGCTGGAGACTACCGTTCCCCAACGTCCCCGGCTCGGCGAACGGGACCAGTTGCGCGCTTCCGCCCGCGGTGTTGTCAATGCTCTGGATCCATCCCCCGCCCGGAATGCTCGTGACCACGATGGTGGTGCCTCCAGCCAGCACGGCGGCCGCGAGCGCCGCGATCGCTACCAGGCTGATGACGGTGGATAGCGCAGTTGCCCGGGCGCGGGACAGCCTGCGGGTGGGCGATCGGGGTGCTCGGGTAGTCATGCCATCTCCCTTGGCATACGGGCTAACCGCAGCGTAGTGCTCCGGAGGGTCCCAGACGCAACCCGGACCTTTGACCTTACGGGAGACGGCCCGGCGGTCTGGTAGCGGCGGGACGGTCAGCCGGTGAGGTCGTCCCGACCCGCCCAGCGCAGCACGCGGAGCGCATGCAAGGTGATCCATCGGCTCGGCTGTCCCTCCGCCTCGCCAAGGTCGATGTGCGATGCGTCGTGGTACGCACGGTCGAGCCGCCAGCGGCTTCCCGCGTCCCGCTTCGACTCGACGATGTCTAGCCCTTCGTCCATCCGTTCGTCCGCAGCCGGCCGAGCCTGCCGCAGGTAGTCGAGGACGCGCACGACGTCGTAGGGCCACGAGTATGGGAACCCGACCTGGAGCCACCGCTCCTGGCCGATCTCGCCATCCGACAGCCGGCGCAGCAGGCGCCGCTCGAGCAAGTACTCCTCGCCTCGCTGTCGGGCTGCCGTCACGTCGCCGTTCTCCCCGGTCGAGTGCTGATACTCGAGCAGACCTTCCAGGACGTTGATCGTCGTGTCGAACGATCCTCGGGTCGAGCCGTTCTCCTGCTCGCAGTTCCATCCGCCATCGGCCATCTGCTCACTCAGCAGCCGGTCCACGATCCCGCGTACGTCCTGCCCGAAGTACGTGCCGATCGCGACGACTCGGCCGTTGATGCACGGCTCGACTTCCCCCTCGAAGAACCGCAGGTTGGGGTCGTAGTCCCACCGGGCGGCCTCGTGGACCGGGGCGATCCCCCGTTGTGCCTCTTCGCTCCGCGGGTCCGGCCCGAGCAGGTAGAGCAGGTGCAATGTGTCCATGGTGCCGACGCCCCTTGGGAAAAAGGTGCCGCCGCCCCACCTTCCGTCGGCGTCCTGGGCGGCCAGGAGCTGGGCGCCCCAGCCCTCACGCGCCACGCGCGCACGCTCGGCGGCGACGTCTTCTGCGGGCGCATCGGTGAGGTCGCGCATCACCTGCCAGCGGATGGCGGGGTCGGAGTCGAGCAGCCAGTCGATTGCGGACATGTCCATCGTCTCGTTGTTCGTCACCAAGCCGATTCTGACGACTTCGCGATTGCGCGTTATTCTGCGGCGCCATGCGTCTGCTCATCGTCGAGGACGAGCTCGATCTCGCCACCGCTCTCGCTACCGGGTTGCGCCGTGAAGGCTACGCGGTCGACACCGCCGGGAATGCCGCCGAGGCCCGCGAGCGTCTGGAGGACGTGCCGTACGACGTCGTGTGCCTGGACCTCGGGCTGCCCGACGCCGACGGTCGCGAGGTCTGCCGCAGGCTTCGTGCCGGCGAGCTGGGACTGCCGGGCGCGACACCGCCGCGCGTCCTGATGCTGACGGCCAGGGACGGTCTCGACGATCGTGTGGGAGGCCTGGACGACGGGGCCGACGACTACCTGGTCAAGCCATTCAGCTTCGCGGAGCTCGCGGCACGGGTTCGTGCCCTTGCCCGCCGCCCGACGATCAACGGTGGGGCGACGATCCGGCTGGGGAGCCTCGGGCTCGACGCCGCGCGCCACGAGGCCCATCGCAACGACAAGCGTCTCGATCTGACGCCCAAGGAGTTCGCGCTCCTTCGCTACTTCATGCTCCATCCAAGCGAGGTCCTGACACCGGAGCGCCTGCTCGAGCATGTGTGGGACGATCGCGTCGACCCCTTCACCAACACGGTCCGCGTCACGGTGAGCAACCTGCGCCGCAAGCTCGCCGAGGCGGGGACTGGCCAGCCCATCGAGACCGTCGTTGGCGTCGGGTATCGCCTCGCGGAGGGGGTCGCATGATCCGGTCGCCACTTCGGCATCTTGCCGCCGCCGTTCGATCGGTCCGCTTCCGGCTCGCCCTGATGGTGACCGCGGCCCTGCTCGCGACGGCCGGCGTGCTCGTGCTGGGCGTGAACCTGGCCCTCGATACGGTGGTCGCCACAATTCCGGAGGAGCAGCCGACGACCCTCGAGGGAGAGCTGCTGCGGATCCTCGGCATGAGCATCGCCGAGCTCGAGGGAAGCGGTGATGCCGGGGCGGCCGACGCACTCGTGCAGGTGGAACAGGCCGTCCGAGAGCAGACGCTCCAGACGGTTCGCACGCTCTCGCTCGCGGCGCTCCTCGTGCTGGTCCCGGTCGGCCTCGCCATCGGCTGGGCCGTCGCGGGCCGCGTGGTGCGCCCGGTCGGCACGATGGCGGGCGTGGCGCGGGAGATCGAGGCGACCGATCTCTCGCGGCGGATCAACCTCGGCGGTCCTCCAGACGAGATGCGCGATCTCGCCGACACATTCGACGCGATGCTCGACCGGCTCGATCGCGGTGCGCGGACACAGCGCCGCTTTGTCGAGGATGCCTCGCACGAGCTGCGGAACCCACTGGCGGTCATCCGGACGACCCTCGACGTCGCGCTGTCGGAGCCCGAGGACGCCGAGGGCCTTCGCCGTGCCGCCGAGGTGGCTCGCCGTACGGCCGACCGCATGTCGACCACGGTCGACGAGCTCATGGCGCTCGCCCGGACGAACGTCCAGCCCGAGCGACAGGTTGCGGTGGACCTGGCCGAGGTGGTGGCCGAGGTCGCCCAGGAGTACGACGCGGAAGCTTCGACCCGTGGCGTTCGACTGTCCCGCCTCGCTCCGTCCGGCCTGGTCGTCGACGGGGACAGGTCCGCGCTGAAGCGCGCCCAGGCGAACCTCGTCTCCAACGCGCTCCGCGTGGCGCCATCAGGATCGGTGGTCCACTGCCGCGCCGGACGCGCCGGTGGATGGCTGTGGTTGGGCGTGCGCGATGTCGGACACGGAATCGCGCCCGACGACCAGGCCCACGTCTTCCGCCGTGCCTGGCGCGATGGTGCTCCGACAGCTGAAGGCGACGCTCAGGGCCTGGGACTGGCCCTCGTCCGCCAGATCGCCGAGGCACATGGCGGCACGGTCAGCGTGGCCTCGATCCCGGGGCACGGCGCGAGCTTCGTCGTGTGGTTGCCGGATCGATCGGCGGATGCCAATGCCGTTCCGATGGCCGAGCTCCGAACGATGGCCGATCCGCTCTGGACGGTGGACGCGGCCTCCTGACCTGCGTCCCCCTCTTTAGGTCGCCCTTATACGGTCGGAACGCCCACGTTATCGCCCATTTCGTAGTCTCCGGATCAGTGGCCGGACCGGCATCGGTCCAGACCAGCCTCAGACCGTACCGATCCGGAGGTCCGCTCACGTGGACGACCCCTTCGCCGGCGATGACCGTCAGCACAAGAGCTGGCGCGACCTGCCCCCGACCCCACCCCTCATCTGGCCCACCGCCCCACCGCTCGCGACCGCGGCGGCGGGCGCCGGCGTGTCCCCGATGCCAGCCCGAGCTTCGAGAAGGCCGCGGCGCCGCCTCATCATTGGCGCCACCGTCCTCGTCGCAGCCGTCGTCCTCGTCGGCACCGGGCTGCTTGCCACCGGGAACCCTCTCGCCGCGCTGCTGGCAGGGACGGTTGGCGGGGGCGGGCCGAACCAGGCAGGCGCCCTGCTCACGCCGGGCGACGAGCCGCTCGCCGACACGGCCGCGAGGCTCCTTCCCTCGGTGGTGCAGATCGAGGCCGACGGCGCCGTCGGCTCCGGATTCGTGGCGGCCGATGGCGGCCTCATCCTCACCGCCTCGCACGTCGTCGGTGGATCGGCAACCGTGACGCTCACGCTCCATGACGGCTCGACCATCTCCGGCACCGTGGTCGCGGCCGACAAGTCCATCGACACCGCCGTCATCCGGGCCGATGAGAGCGCCGCGGCCGATCTGCAGCCGCTCGCCCTCGGCGCCCTCGCCGATGTACAGGTGGGCGACATGACGATTGCGATTGGGAGCCCGTTCGGCCTGAGCCAGACGGTCACCACCGGCATCGTCAGCGCGCTCGGCCGCACGGTCCCGACCCCGATGGGCGAGCTGCACGACCTGATACAGACCGATGCCGCGATCAACTCCGGCAACTCCGGCGGTCCGCTGATCGACCGGGAGGGGCGGGCGATCGGGATCAACACGGCCATCGCGAGCGCGTCGGGCGGTAGCGACGGCATCGGCTTTGCCGTGCCGGTCGACCAGGCCGCCCAGATCCTCGACAAGGTCAAGGACGGCACGTGGAAGCCCGAGGACAACAACCCCGCCGACAGCCTGGACCCGCTGGGTGGGCTCTTCGACCAGTTCCTTGGTCCCGACGGGCTGGACGGTCTGGGCGAGCTCTTCGGCCTCGGGCCTGACGGACTGCAGGCGCCGGACGACCCCTCGGGCGGTTCTGACATGGCCGATGAGATGCTGCGCCAGCTGCTCGACATGTTCCTGCAGGAGCTTGCCCCGGGCGTCCCAGCCCCGCAGCCGGAGCCCGCTCCGGAAGCGACTCCCGAGCCGGAAACCGAGGATGACCAGGGCGCCGACGCGATCGAACGCCTGCTGCAGCAGTTCCTGGACGGGCTGCTCCAGGACCCCAACGAGGTGCCGGATCCACTCACCCCCGACGAGGGCACCGACAACAGCGAGGGAGCATGACCGTGAGCGTCGACATCTCAACCACACGCCTCGCCCAGATCCGCCACGAGCTCGGCCAGGTCATCGTCGGCCAGGACCGGGTCATCGACCGGCTTCTCGTCGCCGTGCTGGCCGACGGGCACGTCCTGCTCGAGGGCGCACCCGGCCTGGGCAAGACGCTGCTGCTGGCGACCCTGGCGCGGATCCTCGGCGGCACGTTCAATCGCATCCAGTTCACCCCGGATCTGATCCCGTCCGACATCGTCGGGACCCGGATCTTCCGACCCTCGACGGAGGCGTTCGATGTCGAACCCGGGCCGATCGTGGCGAATATCGTCCTGGTCGATGAGATCAACCGAGCCCCCGCGCGCGTCCAGTCGGCGCTGCTCGAGGCGATGGCGGAGCGACAGGTCACGGTCGGAGGCCGCACCTTCGCGATGCCCAAGCCGTTCCTGGTCGTGGCCACTCAGAACCCCGTCGAGTCGGAGGGCGTCTATCCCCTCGCGGAGGCGCAGCGTGATCGATTCCTGATGCGGGTCCCGGTCGACTACCCGACGCCGACCGAGGAGCGGGCGATCGTCGCCCGCATGGCCGACCAGCCACCTCAGGCGGCCCGCCTGCTCGACGCCGCCGACGTCGTCGACCTTCAGCTGGCGGCCCAGCACGTCACGGTTGACGAGGCAGCGGTCGACTACGCGATCCGCCTGGTGCTCGCGACCCGCGACCCGGCGGCGCACGACCTGCCGAAGCTGGTGGGCCTCCTCGAATACGGCGCGAGCCCGCGAGCGTCGCTCGGGTTGGTCCGGAGTGCCCGGGCCATGGCGCTCCTGCGCGGGCGCGAGCGCGCCGTGCCGCAGGACGTCTACGACGTCGCGTACGACATCCTCAACGCGCGGCTCGCCCTGTCGTATCGGGCGCTGGCCGAAGGGTTCACGATTGACGACGTCCTCGTCGAGCTGCTCACCACGGTGCCGGCTCCCGGTTCGCACGCGTGGGCACCACCGCCGGGGGCCTCCGCCGCACCGCCCCCGCACGTCGTCCCAGCGGCGGCGGCATACCCGCCATATGCCACGTCGCCGTCCTCGGAGACCGAGCCATACGCGATCCAGACGCCACCGATCGTCATGCCCGGCGATGGATCGGCCGCGAGGTGACCTCAGCCCCAGGGACCGGGTCGGGCGCCGGTCTCGACCTGCCGGCACGGCTGCGCCGCGTCGAGCTCGCGGTGAGCCGCAAGGTCTTCGGCCGCCGAGACGGCCGTCACCCCTCGATGGTGCTCGGCCACGGTGTCGAGCCCGGGGACGCACGACCATACGAGCCGGGGGACGACGTCCGCCGGATGGATTGGTCGATCCTTGCCCGGACCGGCGAACCGCATGTTCGCGACGCGATCCAGGAGCGCGACCTGAACGTCGCCGTCCTGGTCGACCGGTCCGGCAGCCTCGACTTCGGGACCGCCGGCTGGCGGAAGGCCGATCTGGCTGTCAGCGTTGCGTCAGCCGTGTCTGCGCTCGCGGTCCTCGGCGGTGACCGGATCGGCGCCGTCGTGGCGACCGCCGATGGACCACGGATCGTGCCGGTCCGTGGTGGTCGACGGCACCTGACGGGCGTCATGGGCAGCATCGCGCGGTCAGCGCTCGGCGGAGAGGTCGATCTCGGTCGAGCCATCGACGGTCTCCGACACGTCCTGCGGCGCGGCGGGCTCGCGATCGTCGTCTCGGACTTCATCGCCCCGATCGACACCTGGAGGCCGGCGCTGGCGCGGCTCGGCCGCCGAAGTGAGGTCATCGCCGTCGAGGTCGTCGACCCGCGCGAGCTCCGACTGCCCGATGTCGGCCTGCTGGTGATCGAGGATCCGGAGACCGGGAGGCAGCGGACGATCGACACGAGCGACGAGCGCTTCCGCGCCCGCCTGGCCGAGGTCGCCGATCGTCGAAGCGGGGCGAGGGCGTCCGCGATCCGGCGAGCGGGCGCCACCCACCTGCGCCTCCGGACGGACGCCGATTGGACCGGTCCGCTCGCTGCCTGCCTCTACCGACACCGTCGTGCCCGAGCGCTGGGCCGGCACGCGGCCTCTCATCCCACAAGCGGAGCCGACCGATGATCCCGTTCGCGCCAGATCTCACGTTCCTCTCGCCCGAGCGGTTCGCACTCCTGGTGGTTCCGCTGATGCTTGTCATCCTGTACCTCGTCAGGCAGCGGCGCCGTCAGGCGTATGTGGTCCGATTCACCGACCCGGACCTGATCGACACGGTGGCCCCGAGGCGCCCGGGCCTTCGGCGCCATGTCGTCGCCGCCGTCTACCTGACGGCGACGGCCATGCTCGTCATAGCGGCCGCCCGCCCCGCACTGGCGACCGAGGTCGCGAACGAGCCGACCGTCGTTCTCGCGTTCGACACCTCGATCTCGATGGAGGCGACTGATGTCGCGCCCAGCCGCATGGTGGCCGCCCGCGAGGCGGCGCACCGGTTCGTCGAGGTCATCCCGGCGGGTGTGCGCGTGAGCCTGGTCGCCTTCGACCAGACGGCGCGCGTCGTGATTCCGCCGACGACGTCGAAGATGGTCCTCGACCGCGCGATCGACCGACTATCGCTGGGCGAGGGAACGGCGATCGGCGAAGCCATCTACACGTCGCTGGACGTCCTCGAGTCGGATGCGCCGGACGATGCGCAGGAGGCCGGGGGATCGATCGTGCTGATGTCGGACGGCGAGACGAACATGGGGCGACCCGAGGGGCCAGCCGCCCGTGAGGCGGAGCGCCGCGGGGTCAAGGTCAGCACCGTCGCCTTCGGGACCGACGACGGGTCGGTGACCGTCGACTTCATGCAGGTCCCCGTCCCGGTCGATCGCGAGGCGCTGCGAGACATTGCCGAGACCACCGGTGGCAAGGTGTTCGAGGCCGCCTCGGCCGAGGAGATCCTGACCGTGTTCGAGGATCTCGGCGAGGGCGTGGGTACGCGGACGGAGCCACGCGAGATCACCGATGGACTCGCCCTCGCCGCACTCGTGACGGCAGCCCTGGCCGCGGTCGGCTCGCTCGCCTGGTTCGCCCGCATTCCCTGAACCGCGGCCCGCTCAGCCCGTACCGCGCTGCCGCTCCAGGCCGTCGAGCGCCAGGTCGAGGCCGAACGCGAACTCGACGTCGTCGTCACACGCGCCGAGCGTGCCGTCGTGGCTCACCTGCATCGCCATCTCGGTGATCCTGGGCAGGCGCTCCGCCATCAGGCCAGCCGTGATCGGATCAGGCTCTTCCGGGGCGTTCTCCGCTTCGGCGGTTGAGGCAGCACTCGAGAAGAAGTCGTGGTTGAAGCCGAAGATGCGGCTGTCGAGCACGTGGAGGGCGTGGTGGGCGAGGTCGACGGAAAACCCGCCGCCGTGCAGGATCGCCAGCACCGACTCGATGTACGCCAGCCTCGTCGGGCCCTCTACGCCGCGCGCCTCGAGGACATGGCGTGCCCACGGGTGACCGAGCATCACCCGCCGGGCGCCCATGACCTGGGCCCGCAGGGCCACCTTCCAGTCCTCGCCGGGATCGACGGTCTCCATCTGCCCGACGATCAGCTCGGCGAGCTCGTCGAGCAGCTCGTTCTTGTCGCGCACGTGGCGGTAGATCGCCATCGCCTCGACGCCCAGCTCCTGGCCGAGCTTGCGCATGCTCAGCGCCTCGAAGCCGTCCCGATCGGCGAGCTCGACCGCGGCCGCCAGCACCCGCTCCCGGGACAGGGGCGTTCGGCGCAGGTCGGGGGACGTCGTCTCGGTTGTCATCGGTCCTGGGTCTCCGTTCGAGTCTTCGTGCCTCCGCGCATATTGGACCTTGACACGTTTACGGTGTACACGCTACGTTTACGGCGTAGTTTACACCGTTAACACGACCCGCACGGCGGGTCCCCAAGAGGAGGCCGATGATGGCAGACAACGCGAGCCACCATTCACCGACGACCGCGGACGCGACCGTGTCCAAGCCATTGCCGATTCCGCGCTGGCTGGTGCGCACGATCTGGAAGTCGCACCGCGCGGTGCACCGCATCTCCGGCGGGCGGATGCTTCGGCCGGCCACGCCGACCCAGTGGGGGATGCTTCGCCTGACGACCGTCGGCCGGCGCTCGGGCCGCGAGCGCGAGGCGATCGTGGGCTTCATCGAGGACGGAGCTAACCTGATCATGCCGGCCATGAACGGCTGGGCCGATCCGGAGCCCGCGTGGTGGCTCAACCTGCGGTCGAACCCGCATGCACGTGTCGCGCTCCCCGATGGCACCTCGCGCGATGTGACCGCGCGTGGAGCGGCCGGCGAGGAGCGGGAGCGTTTGTGGACCCGATTCCTGGACCTCAAGTCGTCGGCATACACGAACGAAAGCGCCGCGCTCCGGTCGCGGGAGACCGCGATCGTCATTCTCGAGCCGCGGAACTAGGCCAACGGTCGCGGCGGTGTCGTGGAGGCCGTGTGGAGGACGGTCCGACCCGACCGGAGGAGTCAGAATGACCGCATGTCGTCGATCGGGCTCGCGCGCCGTCTATCGGGCGCCTACCACGTCGCGCTGCGTCACCGGACGATCGATCGATGGGGGAGAGGGGTCGTGAACGTCATCGACGTCGGCTCCTCGGGTGGGATGCCGCTCCCCTGGCGGGAGCAGGTCCACCGCATCAAGCACCTCCTGAACTTCGAGCCGATGGAAGAGTCTTCGACGACCGGCACAGTCATGACGATCGGAGCCGCGCTGTGGCGGGTCGCTGAGGAGCGCCTGCTGTACATGTATCGCGGCGCGGGATCGGCGTCGCTCTTTCGCCAAGACGAGGACTTCGTGCGCGCGAACTACGATGAGCTGCGCCGGCGCGGCCCACGCCACCTCGCTGATACCTGGTTCGATCGAGCACAGCTCGTGGAGACCCAGATGATTCACACGACGACGCTGGACGCAGTCCTCGCCTCGCTCGGCAACGGAGTCACCTACCACTTCCTCAAGCTGGACGCGCAGGGTGCGGACCTCGCGATTCTTGAGGGTGGTGAAGGCTTCGTAGGGACCGACTGCCTGGGGATCCAACTGGAGGCATTCACTACCCCGCTCCTGCGCGGAATTCCGTTGATCGCGGATATCGACGCGGACCTGGCACGTCGCGGGTTCGAAAGGGCCTGGACTTCGCGCGCGCACGGGACTTTCGATTCCCAGCATGACGTCCTGTATCTGCGCCATCGCGCCTCATCGTCGCCCGCTCTCGATGCCATCAGAGCCGTCTACGGGCTGTCCTGAAGGCACGGATCTCGCGCCGCGCCAGTGAGGGCCGTTACATCACGCCGGTTCGTTCGTGTCGATGGTCCTAGTCAGCCGTCTCTGCACCAAGCAAGCCTCGCTCGGCGCCGACCGAAGGTCCGGGTTGCGTTTGGGACCGTCCGGGCCCCTACGCTGAGGTTGCGTAGTGCCAGGGAGGATGGCATGACCGAGCAGCGCCGGCATTCGCAGAGTGTGCGAGTCCGACACATCCACGCGGCCGCAATGCTGGCCGCCATGCTGGCCGCCATCAGCCTGCTTGTTGCCGCGCCCCCCGTGTTGGCCGCGCCACTGCAGACTGCCTGTCCGGCGGGAACCCTCGCCGGTACGACCTACACGCTGACCGCTGACTGTGCGGTCACCGAACCGCTGACGGTGCCGGACGGGTTCACCCTTGACGGCGGTAGCTTCACCATCAGCGCGACGGACGCGAGTTACCCGGGTACTGATCACTGGAACGGCGCGATCGTCACCAATGCGGGCCCGACGATGAATATTCAAAACGTCACGATCGCCGGCCCCGATGCAGGCTTCAAGCTCTGCGTGAACAGCGGCAACGTCTTGTACGGCATCCATTTCAACGACGCGAGCGGCACAGTCAGCAATGTCACGGTTGACAACATCTTCCAGTTCCAGAACGGCGCTCTTCGCTTCGTGCCAGACCGGACGAGCGATCCGCTCTGACGGCGTGAGCCCAGGGCGCACGCTAACGATCACCGGCACCACCGTCACTGACTACCAAAAGAGTGGGTTCGAAGCGCGCGGCACGACCAACCTGAACCTGTCGGGCAGCACCGCGGGGCCTCCAAGTCCGATGGAGGGATTGAGCGCCCAGAACGCCGTGTCGCTCGTCGGCGTCACCACCGGCACCATCGAGAACAACACCATCCACGGCAGCAGCGATCAAGCCCCATTCCCCGGCTGTGGGGATTGTGCTCCCGCCAACGGCACGGGCGTGCTTCTGTCCAACGCCGACAATGTGACGGTGAACGACAACACCCTCGTCGGCAACGGCACCGACATCGGGATCGCGGTCTCCGCCGGAAGCACCGGCAACACGATCAGCTTCAATGACGTCACCCGGACCCCCTCGACGAATCCCGCCAACCTCGACGGCGCTGGCATCGGGATACAAGTCGAGCCAGCACCCGACAACTCGGCGACGCTGATCTGCAACACCTTCGACGGCTGGAACCAGAACATCGTCGGCGCGATCCAGGTTGACTGCACGCCGCTGCCCGCCGGCGCTGAATGCGAGCCGTACTCGGCCCAGGCGCCGACCGTGCATGGCGGGATCGAGGGCGAGAACGCCCCGCCGCTCACCTGGGCGCTGGAGACCGGGAGCCTCCCGCCCGGGCTGACACTGGCGACCGATGGGGCGATCACTGGCACCCCCACCGCCACCGGGACCTTCGACTTCACCCTGGTGGTGACCGATGCTGACGGTTTGACCGCCACCAGCGACCAGACGATCACCATCGCGCCCGGCTGCGCGAGCCCGACGCCCACGCCGTCCCAGGCACCGTCGGCGGCGCCGACAGGGGGCGCTGAGCCAGAAGGGGCCGGGGGCCTCCCCGACACCTCTGTCGACCGGCGGCAACCGACGACGGGCGCTGACTTGACGCTGCTGGCCGCGGTGCGGCGCTGCTGGCCGCCGGTGTCGTGTTGACGGCAGTCGCTGGGCGTCGTCGTCGAGCGCAACGGCACTGAGCACCATCGCGGGCGGGTCCCGCTCGACGAGCCGCCTCTGCCTGCGGCAACACGCAGGGCAGGGGCGGCTGCTGTGTTGTCAGAGAGGGCCGTGTGGGACAACGGCCCCCGCTCACGACACGATGACAGCGCTGACCCCTTGGCTTACTACGTGGCTTACTACGTGGCTTAGGTATGTGTACTCGGAGTTTCGGCTTCACCCCGGGCAGCGGCGAGCCTCTCCCGGGTGGAACTCCATCCTCCGAGCTCAGTGATGCGCTCTGCTGACCGCGATCCCGGCTCAGCCGAATAGGTCATTACCGACAGGCCCGGGTCTGCGGGCAGTTCCATGGCCTCGAAAGCGAGGGTCAGATCGCCTACCAGGGGGTGGTGCATCTGCTTGGTCGCGACCCGATGGAATCGAACATCGTGCGCAGCCCAGCGGACTCGGAACTCATCGCTTCGAGTGGAGAGCTGACCGATTAAGTCGGACAAGCCACGGTCGTACGAGTTTCGACCAGCTTCCGAGCGCAGGATCGCCACTGTGTCGTTCGCGGCCTTCTCCCAGTCGGGCCAGAACGTCTTCGAGCGGGGATCGAGGAACAGGAAGCGGGCGAAGTTGGCCGGGCGCGCGGGATCTCGCAGGACCTCCGAGAAGAGCGCCTCGGCAAGGCGGTTGGCGTAGAGGATGTCCAGGCGGCCGTTCATCACATACGCCGGGATCTCGTCCATCGCATCGACGATCCGCGCGACGCTCGGGCGCACCCGCTGCGGGGCTGAGGCTCGGCGCGCCGGCCGCTCCGCGTTAGCGGTCCTCACAAGGTCGTCGAGGTGGGCGCGCTCGGCTTCGTCCAGCTGAAGGGCAGTGGCCACGGAATCGAGCACATCCTCCGACACGCCCCTGCCGTTTCCGCGCTCGAGCCGCGTGTACCACTCGACGCTGATGCCGGCGAGCAGCGCGACCTCCTCGCGCCGCAGGCCGGGTACCCGCCGCGTCCGGCCGTACATCGGCAGACCGGCGCGCTGCGGCGTCAGCTTGGCACGGCGCGTGGTCAGGAACTCGCGAATGTCGTCAGCGTTGCTCATGTTGCAGACACGGTACGCGGGTTGTGGCTTGGGAGGGAGGGACCGCTGATACCCCCATAACCCGTGCCTTCCTACGGGCACATGCGAGTGGTCCCATGTCTGCGAGATGCACAACACCACTCATTAGGGAGATCACATGAGCGACCAGAAGGTCTGGTTCATCACGGGCGCAGGCCGCGGTATGGGCGTCGACATCGCGAAGGCTGCCCTGGCGGCGGGGAATGCCGTCGTCGCGACCGGACGCAACCCAGAAGCCGTGACCGCTTCCGTCGGCGAGTCTGCCGATCTGCTGACGGTCAAGCTCGATGTCACCAAGCCGTCGGATGCCGAAGCCGCTGTCCGTGCCGCGGTCGAGCGCTTTGGCCGCATCGACGTCCTTGTCAACAACGCCGGCACCTTCGAAGCGGGCTTCTTCGAGGAGCTGACACCTGACCAAGTGGAGCGGCAGTTGTCGACCACCCTCATCGGCCCGATGCACGTCACCCGCGCCGTTCTTCCCGCGATGCGCCGCCAGCGTGCCGGCCACATCATCACCATCTCTTCAGCCGCGGGGCTTGTCGGGCAGGAGTTCTGCACCGCGTACGCCGCATCCAAGTTCGGCCTCGAAGGCTGGATGGAGTCTCTCCGCCTCGAGATCGCGCCGTTCGGCATTCACACGACGATCGTCAACCCCGGCTTCTTCCGCACCGAGCTGTTGAGCCCAGAGTCGACAACCTATGCCGAGACCGGAATCGACGACTATGCCGACCGCCGGGAAGCGTACGTCGCGGCATGGACCGCCCAGAGCGGCAAACAGTCCGGCGATCCCGCCAAGCTCGCCGATGCCCTCGTGGCCGTCGCCGGCGAGCAGCCGCCGATGCGCCGGTTCATTCCGGGAGCGCTGCCCACCGCCGAGCAGAAGGTTGCCGAGCTGCAAGCGGACATCGAGGCGCACCACGGGCGATTCACTTCGTTCGACATTGAGGGGGCGTGAAGATGGATCGGAAGGAAGAGCCTACGACGGCCGCCTGGACCGACGATGAGGTCGCAGCAATCGGGACCGCCGAGGAACTTGGCCTCGCGTCGAGGCGGCCGGACGGCAGTCTGCGGCCGTTCGTGACGATCTGGGTCGTGCGCGTTGGCGATCAGCTGTACGTGCGGTCGGTCAACGGCCAATCCAGTTGGCTCACACGCGCGGTGGCGGCCGGCCTCGGCCGGATCCGAGCGGGTGGCATCGAGCGCGACGTTGCATTTGAGGTGGCGGACCCGCACGTAGCTGTTGCGGTTACGGCCGCCTACCACGCCAAGTACGACCGGTATGGCCCGAGTATCGTCGGCACCGTGGTGTCGGCTGCTTCGGCTGCGACCACCCTGCGGCTCGTACCGAGATAGTCGGCGGAACAGCGGGTAGTACCCCCGACCGCCGTTGAGAAGCAACGAAGAAGCACCCCACACGCGCGCGTTGTGGGCCGGTTGTGCCCTAGCGCTGCTCGAGGCCGGTCGAGGCGGCCGTTGTTACTCGAGCGTGGAGGGGGCCGGAGGGTCTCCCTGCCCACGGGGCACTACATCAAGGGAATCGGCCGATCCTTGATGCAGCGTGCAGGCCTGCAGCGGCCGACGGCCCGCGCTCACGACACCAGGCGATGGATGACCCGCTGGCCTACTACGTCGCGTGAGCCGATGCGGACTGCGGAGTCGGGTCGTTGCCGCCGGCTTCGTAATGTCAAAGTTGCCGGTCCTTCGTCCGGGCGCTCTCCCGGCACCACAGCGATTGTGTTGTGGTCGGCGTAGCCCAACGGCTCATCCGCACGACACGAGACGTGGGATGAGCCGTTGGCCTAGTACGTAGCTCGCCGGCGCGGAGGCCGATTGGCGACGCTACCCAGCAGACGTGGTGAGCGCGTGTGGCGTAGCCACGCGGTCCACCGCGGTTCGCGAGGAGGCGAGCCGCGGCCAGGTCCAAGCGGAGCGCAGGATGAAGGCCAGGAGCAGCACCTCCAGTGCGACGCCGAGACCGTAGAAGGCCATCCACTCCCCGCCCGCCAAGTTGAACGCCGAGTATGGAATGTAGAGCGCTGCCACGACGAGGTTGATGGCGCGGTTGACGCGGGCGGGCAGCGTCATGGAGAGCAGGATCATGAACATCGGGATCGCCACGCTCGTGAGCGCAATGACGACGAAGGTTTGGCTGATGTCGAACTCGAAGACGACGCCAGCCAGGATGTCGGTGAGGGCGCCGGGCTTGTACAGGTGGAGGTAGTCCACGTAGATGTACAGGAACATGAAGCTCGTCCAGGCGGCCGCGAGCTTCGCTCTAACCGGCACCGGCGAATCGTGCAGTGTTGTGGTGGTCTTGGTGTCTGTCACAGGGTGCTCCTTGAATCGTGCGGGGCCTCCGCTTGCATGCGGCGGGTTTACTTAGTAATCTAGACCCTACTTAGTAAACTTGTCAAGCCATGACTCAAGCCCACCGACGCGTCCCACTATCCAAGGAGCGGATCCTCCAGGCCGCCATCGATGTGGCCGATCGAGAAGGCCTACAGGCCCTGACGATGCGCCGACTGGGCGCGGAGTTGGGCGTGGAGGCCATGGCCGTGTACAAGCACGTCTCGGGCAAGGACGACATCCTGGATGGGATGGTCGAGCTGGTGGTATCGCTCATCGAGGTCCCCGGTGATGGACTCGACTGGCGCGATGCAATGCGACGCCGGGCGATGTCCGCTCGCGATGTACTCACCCGCCACTCGTGGGCGATCGGCCTGCTCGATTCGCGCCGGTCGATGGGACCAAACCAGCTGCGATACGTTGACTCCATCTTGGGCAGCCTGCGGTCGGCGGGCTTCTCGATCGATGACGCAGCCCACGCCTTTTCACTCCTCGACAGCTACGTCTACGGACACGTCGTCCAGGAGATGAGCTGGTCCGGGAGATCGGAGCCGAGCGAGCCGCCGGGGCCAGGACCCGAGTCCGAGATCTCCAGCACGGATTACCCGCATTTGGCCGAGATGGCAGCTCACGCCGCGGGAGGAACCTTCAGTTTCGACGGCGAGTTTACCCATGGGCTCGACGTCATCCTGTCGGCGCTCGAGCCCGGGCGGCCAAGCCCGGTTTAGGCGCGCATGGGCGCCCCGGGCGGGTGACCCACTGATCACTCGCAATAGCGGATAAGCGGGACTCACGCGTGCCGAGCCTGACCGGCAACTTCGGCACTACATCAAGGATCGGGCGATCCGTTAATGCAGCGTGCCGGGCTGCCGCGGACAACGGCCCCCGCTCACGACACAAGGGCGAGTGGGAGGACGCGCTCCGTTACTACGTCGCGTGAAGGCGCCTAGGGTCTCGAGCGGCCCCCTCAGCCGTGCCCGGCCAGCGCGGCGACGGGTCGGTTCGGGGATCGCGAGCGCCGCTCGTTCGGGCCGCTCGGCGCTGCTGGCCTTCGTTTGCCCGCTGTCAACATATAGACGTTTCTTTATCCTGCGTTAGTCGACTTGGCTACTGGTCCATGGGAGTCTGTGGTTGCCGCATTCAGGGCGGCGATTCTCATGCCCGGGCAGGCGCCTGAATCGCCTCCCGGGCGTCACTGTGGAAGGACTCTTTTCTCCAATGCCGAAATGGCGCAAGGCCACCTGGGCCCTTGTTATCTTCAATATCCTCGTCCTCGTCTGGTTGGTCACTGGCCTCAACGCCGCTGGGTCCGTCCCGGTGGGCACTGAGGCGGAAGAAGTCGGCCGGGCCATCGGTACCGGCATCGGCGTCAGCCTTATCGTTGTCACGTGGTTCATCGGCTTCATCGTCCTCGGGCTCGTGTGGCTCATGTCGCGGCCCAAGGAGTCTGTGGTCATCTACGGCCCGGCGGGCCAAGCGGTCACCGTCGGCGAGGGCGAGGCCAGGCGACGCATCGCCAAGGGGTGGACGTACACCCCACCAATGACGACTCCGCCCGCGCCGAGCGCGTAAGCGGGGGATTGTGATGGAGTGAGGCCGACGTCCGGCCTCGTCCACCCCCTAACGCCAGCTCCGCGACGAACGACAACACCACCACCGCCATACAGGCGGGCCGACTGATGCGTGGCGACTGGCTCCGGCTGCACTACCACGCACCGAAGAACCCGAAGGTGATGGGGCTGCCTTCCGATGCTGCTCGCTGGGCGTGGGTCGTGGCCCTGTGCGAAGCGAAGCAGCAGATGACCGAAGGCGAGTGGGCGTCTGAGAAGCACCTGCGGGGCGTGCTGGGGCGGCATGCCAGGCATCTCCCGGTTCTTCCGGCGTGTGTTGTCAGAGAGGGCCGTGTGGGATTCGAACCCACGACACGAGGATTAAAAGTCCCCTGCTCTGACCCCTGAGCTAACGGCCCCCGCACAGGGTACCGCGCAGTAGGATCGGCCCCGGCGCGCCCATCGGTCATGGCATGGTGAACCGATCGGCCGCCGTCGGCCTAGTAGGTGCAAGAGGAGGATCCGGATGCTCGAGGGCCCGCTGGCCCCGCTGCGCGTTGTCCTGCAACGAAGCGTCGCCGACTGGCTCATCGTCCTCGCCACCTGGCTCGTCATCGTGTGCGCCACGACGCTGCTGGCCATCGGCGTCCTGTACGGCGATGCCGTCGCGCTGAGTGGCCTCCGCCAGACGCTGGCCGCGGCGCCGGCCGCCGCCACCAGCATCGACGTCCAGATGCGCGTCGAACCGGACGAGCTGGCGGCCGTCGACGAGGTGGTCACGCGTCAGTCGCGGCGCATCCTGGGCTGGACCGATGGCGAGCTGGCGCGCACGATCCAATCCGGCTCCTACGACCTCGCCGGCGCCATCGCCGATGCGTCGGAGACGGACGTGGCGGTGTTTGCGGCCGCCGATCGCCTGGTGGAGCACGCGACCATCGTGGAGGGCGCGTGGCCGGCCTCCGGTGCCGAGCCGCTCCAGGCAGCGGTGTCGACCGGCGCGGCCGAAGAGCTCGGCCTCGGCGTCGGCGACGAGCTGTCCCTGACGAGCCGAGCCGGAGAGGACCGCGTCGTCGAGGTCAGGATCGTCGGCATCTGGGAGCCGAACGACCCGACCGAGCGGTACTGGCTGGGAGACGGGCTGGAGCTCACCGGCATCAGCGAAGGGACGTCGTTCACCGTCCACGGGCCTCTGGTCGTAGCGGGAGGCGACCTGGTCGATCGCGTGGCGACCGGTGAGCTGGACGTGAGCTGGCGCACGTTCCCCGAATTTGACAACCTGGCGCTGGAGAACGTTCGCTGGCTGCGCAGCGACACCGCCGCGCTCGAGCGTCGGATCCGTTCCGAGCTCGGAGACGCCGCGTTCTTCAGCGTGACGACCGGCCTGCCGCAGGTCCTCGAGGACGCCGATCGATCGCTGCTGGTGAGCCGCTCCGGCGTGCTGCTGCTGACGATCCAGTTCGTCATCCTGGCCGCCTACGCGCTCGTGCTGGTGGCCGGGCTGCTCGTCGATCAGCGTCGCATCGAGACGGCCATGCTCCGCTCCCGCGGGGCAAGCGCCGGGCACGTGGCCTGGATGGCGCTCCTCGAGGGCCTCGTGCTCGTCGTCCCGGCCACGCTTGCCGCGCCATGGATCGCGCTCGGTGCCCTGCAGCTGTTCAATGCGATCGGTCCGCTGGCATCCGCCGGCGTGAGCATCGAGCCCCGAGTCGACGCTGCCGCGCTCATCGTGGCCGGCATCGCCGGGCTTGCGTGCCTGGTCGGTCTGGTGCTGCCGGCGTTCGCCTCGGGGCGTGGTCTCGCGGCCGAGCGTCAGACGGTCGGACGGCAGGGCAACCGAACGCTCGCCCAGCGACTCGGCGTCGACCTTGCCCTCGTGATCCTGGCCGTGATCGGCCTCTGGCAGCTGCGCCAGTACGGCGCACCGCTCACGGCGACCGTGCGCGGCAGCGTGGGCCTCGATCCGCTCCTGATCGCCGCGCCCGCCATCGGGCTGCTCGCCGGCGCGATCCTGGCATTGCGCGTCGTGCCGCTCATCGCCGAGTTGGCGGAGCGGCTGTTTGGGACGCGCCGCGGCCTGGTGGCTCCGCTGGGCGCCCGCCAGCTCGCGCGGCGGCCGCTGCGCTACACCCGCTCCGCGCTGCTCCTCACGCTTGCAGCCGCGCTCGGCACGTTTGCCGCCGCCTATACGACGACCTGGACGCAATCCCAGGCCGACCAGGCGGCCTACCGGACCGGCGGCGATCTGCGCGTCGAGGTCGGCAGCTTTCCCGACCTGCCGCTGTGGGCGTTCGGAGCGGCGTACGGCGGCGTGGAGGGTGTCGCGGCCACGGCCGCGGTGGTGTCCGACACGTTCGACGTCTCCGGCGCGTCGGGCGGCGGACAGCTCCTGGCGATCGACACCGGCACGCTGCCGGAAGTCGCGGACGTCAGGCCGGACCTGCTCGGGGGCCACAGCCTCGGGGAGCTCGCGACGCTCCTGTCGCCCGATCTCGCGGGGTTCGAGCCCATCCCGCTGCCGGGGACCCCGGCCGGCGTCGTGATTGGCGTCGATACGGGCCTCGAGAACGTTCCCGCGCAGGACGAGGACGGAAACATCGTGTTCGCAGGCCCGTTCCCGGAGACGCTGCTCGTCGGCCACCTCAGCATCGCGGTCCGGGACCGCGCCGGCCTTCTGCACGTCATCGACGCGCCGGCGCAGCTCCAGGCCGCGGTGGCAGGGCAGCGAGTCGAGGTCAGCCTGACCGACGAGCTCTCAACCGGCCTGATCGCCACTCCCGACTATCCGCTCGACCTGGTCGGCATTCAGCTGCTGCTCCAGCCACCCGCCGATACGCGAATCGCGGGGACCGTGGAAGTGACGAACGTCGCCGTCCACGACGCGGCTGGCGCCTCGACCGATCTCGAGCTGGAGCCGTCGCGCGACGGCTGGAGCTGGCTGGTCGAGCGCGGCCTCAGCCCAGCGGTGCCCGCGCCCGACGGTCGCGGGATCGCCGGCCGTGGTCGCGTTCACCGAGGAACAACCGATCTACGGCGACGAGGGTCCGGTCGAGCTGCGCCTGGTGCCGGACTCCCTGGCGGAGGTGACCGACCGGCCGCTGCCGATCGTCGTGAGCCGCAGCTTCATCGATGCGACGCGATCCAACGTGGGTGACTCGGTCGCGATCGGCTCGCTCACGCGACGAACGCAGGTGGAGATCGCCGCGATCGTGGACGCCTTCCCGACCCTCGACCCCGAGCGACCCTTCGCCGTCCTCGATGTGGGCGGCTATGCGCTCTCGACGTACGCCCGCAACGGGGAGGACCTGTTCGCCGACGAGTGGTGGCTGGCGGTCACCGACGAGCCGGCGGCGGTCGCAACGCTTGCGGACGAGCCGTACTCGGTGGAGACCCTGCTGAGCCGGACCGAACTCACTGCGCAGCTCACCGATGATCCGGTCGCGCTGGGCGTCATCGGCGCACTGGCGATCGGGTCGATCGCCGTCGCTCATCGTCGCCGTCATCGGCTTCGTGGTCAGCTCGGTCGTCAGCACGCGGGAGCGGCTCGGCGAGTTCGCGCTGCTGCGCGCTTTGGGGCTTTCGCCGGCGCAGCTGTCGGCGTGGCTCACCATGGAAAATGCCTTCCTGCTGACGGCAGGCGTGGTGGCCGGTACCGGTCTGGGCCTGGTCCTGTCGTGGCTCGTCCTGCCGTTCGTGACGCTGACGGCCGATGCGCGCGTGGTCGTCCCACCGGTCCTCGTCGAGATTCCGTGGCCGGCCATCGGCTTCGTATTCCTGATGGCCGTCGTCGCGCTGGTGGCAACCGTCATCGTCATCGGCGCCATCCTGCGCCGCGTCCCGGTCAGCGGCGTGCTTCGAGCGGGCCAGGACTGACCGATGCGAACGATTGCATTCCTCCTCAACCGCTATCGGGCCGAGATCGTCCCGATGCTCGTTCTGGCCCTCGTGGTTGCCGTCAGCGCCTTTCTCGCGGCGGCCGGCCCGCGGCTCTTCAACCGGGTCGCGGACGATGGCCTGCGCTACGACGTGGGGCGCGCCCAGTCGCTCGAGCGCAACATCGAGCTGGGTCAGATCGGCAACCTCAGCGGCGGAAGCGGGCTTCAGCCCGTTGCCGACCGCGGCCGGAACTGGAGGCCGAGCTGCCTGCGAGCGTGCGTTCGCTTATCGTCGATCGCACCTACCATGCCGAGAGCGCCAGCTGGTCGGTATTCGACCCGCCGCGCGAGCAGCCAACGTGGCTCCGGTTCCGATTCCCGAGGGAGCCGACGAGCGGATCACCTACGTCGACGGCCGCGCGCCGACGGGCGACACGAGCACGATTCCCGGCCGCCGCGGGACCCTGCCTGGCGACCCGGAGGAAGCGACCCTGTTCGAGGTGGCGCTCGCGACGGAGATCGCCGAGACGCTCAATGTCGGGGTCGGCGACCGCATGGAGCTCTCCCCCGACACCGAGGACGCGCTGGTCGGGCAGTTCAGCAGCCCGGTGCGCGCTGCAGTCGATGTCGTCGGCATCTACTCCGTGGACGATCCCGCGGACGAGTTCTGGATGGACGACTCCTCGCTCGAGCTGCCGACCGTGATCGTGGTCTCGCCGGACCTGCAGCTCCTGTACGGCACGGCGCTGCTCTCCGCTGACGCGTATCCGGCCCTCATCGGCAATGGCTTGCCGGCCCGTTATGCGTGGCGCTACTTTCTCGATCCGGATCGATTCGATGCCGGCACGCTCGACCAGCTGACGGCGGACCTGCGCCAGATGCGGACGCAATACCCGCCGTTCGTGACCACGCTGCGCGACGCGGATGTGACGACCCTGCAGACCGGGCTCCTGGGCCTGCTCGCCGCCTACTCGGCCGAGCGATGGACGGCCGAGGCCGTGCTGGTCACCGCGGCGCTGGTTCCGCCGCCGTGGCGACGGCCGCCGTGGCGCTCATTGCCCTGCTGATGGTCCATCGGCGACGTCGGGCGGTCACGCTCGTCCGCGGCCGCGGCGCATCGGTCGGCCAGCTGCTTGGCTCGCACCTCCTCGAAGGGCTACGATTGCGGCGCCTGCCTCGGCGATCGCGTATCCTCGCCGCCACCACGCTGGTGGAGGGGCGAGCGTCGCCCTGGAGCCCGGTGCTCACCGCGGTCGTCGCCGGAGGGGCCGCGATGGTGCTGATGCTCACGGTCCTCCGGCCGGCCACCGCTCCGCTGCGTGAGGGCGAGCGCGAGGTGTCGACGGCCGCCCGCCTGAGCCCGCGTCGGCTCACCTTCGAGGCGTTTGTCGTCGTGCTCGCCGCCGGGGCGCCCTCCTGCTTCGCCAGCGCGGGATCGCCGGCGGCAGCGCTGCCGGTGCGCTGGCCGGCGTCGACCCGCTGCTGGCGGCCGTGCCGGTGCTCATCGGTCTGGCAGTCGGTCTCCTGACGGTGCGCCTGTATCCGCTCCCGCTGCAGGCGGCCGGCTGGTTCGCGGACGGCTGGCGCGGGATGGTGCCGGCCTTCGGCCTTCGGCGCGCGGCACGGACGGGGGACGTCGGCAGCCTGCCACTCATCGTGCTGTTGGTGACGGTCGCCATCGGCGCGTTCAGCTCCACCATCTTCGTCACCGTCGAGCGCGGCCAGTCAGCCGCGGCCTGGCAGGAGGTTGGCGCCGACCTGGCCGTCACGCCGGGCACGCGCCCGTTCCGCCCGACTTCGACGCGACGACGCTGCCCGGGGTGGAGGCCGCGGCACGCACGCACGTCGACACGGCGGTGCTCGGCGGCCGAGGCGTGCCGCGTCCAGATGAACGCGCGGGACACGCCGGCATACGCGGAGGTGACGGCCGGCACCGAGGCGGACCCACGGCTTCCGCGTTCGATGCGCGGCGCACCGATCCCCGATGAGCCCATTCCGGCGATCCTTTCCGCGAGCGTGGCGCGCGGTGGGTCTCGGTAGCTTCGCGTCGGCGACGAGGTCGAGATGCTCGTCTCGGCCCGGACGCTAACGCTTCGGGTGGATTCGATTCGAACAAGCTTCCCGGGCGTCGAGGCGGGGGCCGCCTGGCGGCGGTGCCGCTCGAGACGCTCCGGGCCGCGGCGGGCGATCGGGTCTTCGCGGCCAGCGAGATCTTCCTGCGGGCTCCCGAGGCGACGGCGGCTGCGGTCCAGGCGGCCATGGACGAGGTACTGCCGGCCAGTCAGGTCACCGGCCGGAGGGAGGCGCTCCAGCATTGCGCGCCGGTCCGCTGGTGCGGGGGGTGGGAGCCGGCTTTGTGCTGGCGGTAGCGATCGCGATCGTCTACGCGGCGCTGGCGACTACGGCCGCGCTCGTCCTCCTCGCAGCGGTGAGAAGCCGGGAGACCGCGCACCTGCGCACCCTGGGGATGACGCTGCGCGGCTTGCTGGGGCTATCGGTCGTCGAGCACGGGCCGGCCGTGATCGTGGCGACGGGGATCGGCGTGGCCTTGGGCGTGGGCGTCGCGTGGTTCGTGGCGCCCGGGCTCGACCTCGCGGGCCTCATCGGCTCGTCGATCGATGTCGCGCTCGTCATCGACTGGCAGGTGGTGGGGCTGCTGCTGCTGGCGCTGGTGGTGGTGCTGGCTGTCGGGATCGCGCTCTCCAGCTGGATCGGGCGCCGGGCCAGCCTGGCGGGGCTCCACGCGGCAGGGGATCGAGTGAGTCTGCGAGGATGAGCCGGTGACCGGACCGATGCGCGACCGAAACGCCGAGATCGTCGACCTGCCTCCGGGCACCGCGCCGGTCGAGGCTGGGCCGGCATTTGCGCTACGTGGCCCGCGCCGTCGCCTGTTCGGCGAGGGTGCGCAGATCGCCTGCGACGGCCTCGTCAAAATCTACAAGGTCGCCGACCTCGAGGTGGTCGCCCTCCAGGGACTCGACCTGCTCGTCGATCCGGCCGAGATGATCGCCATCGTCGGCGCCTCGGGCTCGGGGAAGTCGACCTTGCTGAGCATCCTCGGCGGCCTCGACGTGCCCTCGGCTGGTCGCGCCACGGTTGCGGGGCACGACCTCACCGCCGTGGGCCGCCGCGAGCGCACCATCTACCGGCGTCGCGTGATCGGCTTCGTCTGGCAACAGACCGCACGCAACCTGCTGCCGTATCTATCGGCAGGAGAGAACGTCGAGCTGCCGATGATCCTTGACGGTGCGACGGGCTCGTTGCGCCGGCAGACGGCACTCGAGCTGCTGGAAACGGTCGGCCTTGCCGATCGGGCAGGGCATCGGCCCGAGCGGCTGAGCGGCGGCGAGCAGCAACGCGTGGCGATCGCTGTGGCACTCGCCAACTCGCCCGATGTGCTCCTCGCCGACGAGCCGACCGGCGAGCTCGACACCGACACCAGCGGCGAGATCTTCGAGCTGCTGCGCCGCATGAACCGTGACCTCGGCACGACCATCGTCGTCGTCACCCACGACCCGCTGGTGACCGCCCAGGTCCAGCGAACGGTCGCCATCCGCGACGGCCGCACCGCGTCACGAGACCCTGCGACGCTCCGCGCGCTCGACGAGGGCGACCACCGGGTCATCGCCGAGGAGTTCGCCGTCCTCGACCGCGCCGGGCGCCTGCAGCTGCCGCGGGCCCACGTCGAGGCGCTCGAGCTCGAGCGACCGCGTGCGCCTTCGACTCGAGGCGGACCACGTCGGTGTCTGGCCGGACGTCCACGAGGAGAAGGACCGATGACCGAGCGCTTCGCCGCCGGCCGCGGCGGCGCCATCGTCCTGGCCGAGGGCCTTGCGCGACTATCCGTCCGGGCGACGCCGTGATCCACGCACTGCGCGGCATCGACCTCGCGTCGAGCGTGGCCAGCTCATCGCCGTTCGCGGCCGCTCCGGCTCCGGCAAGACGACCCTCCTGAACCTGCTCGGTGGGCTCGACCGGCCGACGTCGGGGCAGGTGCCGATCGACGGTGTCGACATCACCGCCCTGCGCGAGTCGCACCTGGTCGCGTTGCGGCGGGGCACGGTCGCGTTCATCTTCCAGGCGTTCGGGCTGGTCCCATCCTGTCCGCGGCGGAGAACGTCGAGGTGCCGCTGCGCCTGGTCGTGCGATCGCGCGCCGCGACGCGCGGGTGATGGAGCTCCTCGAGCTGGTCGGGTTGGCCTCGCGCGCGGCACCGACCGCACGAGCCTCCGGTGGCGAGCAGCAGCGGGTGCGATCGCCCGGGCGCTGGCCAACCGGCCGCCGCTCCTGCTGGCCGATGAGCCGACCGGCCAGCTCGACTCCATACCGGGCACACGATCATGACCCTGCTGCGCTCGGTCGTCCGCGCCGAAGGCGTCACGGCCATCGTCGCGACGCACGATCCTGCGCTCCTCGACCTGGCCGACCGCGTGGTCGAGCTCCGCGACGGCAAGCTCTTCGAAGCCCCGACGTTCCCGCACCGTGCCTGAGGTGGTAGGCGGCTGAGCGTTGCCGCTTCAGTCAATCGTCGGGATCGAGGGCGATCTGGTCCAGCGCCGGTTGGGCCACAGACTGATCGAACGAGTAGTGGACGACGCGGTTGGATACCGTGTGGATGTAGCTCTCGAAGACAAGTGGGACCCACGGAACCACGTTCTCCATCAGGTATTGATCCAGCTCGGCCCAGCACGTTGCCTGTGCGGCGATGGGCCGCCCGAGGCAGGCCTCGATGCGCTCGTCCACATTCGGTAGGTCGATCGGCTCGTACCCCCAGCTCTCGAGGCGTTCCAGGCTGGTCCCGACCATGTTCCCGTTCGTGAAGTCGTCGGTCATGCTCCAGGCGCTCTCGAAGACGGCGCGGTAGAAGTGCGCCGCGTTGAGCGTGTCCTTTGCCCACGGACCCCCCACGAGCATCCCGATGCGTTCATGCGGGTCATGGAAGGACGCGATCACGTCGTCCGGTGGGAGGGCCCCGCTGATGTTGGCCGTGATCCCGATCTCGGCCAGGTTGGCGACAACGAGCCCGGCTTCGTCGTGCGTGAGACGGAACGTGACCATCTCGACGCTGGCGCAGGCGGTGTTGTCGCAGCGTCCGTCGCCATCGGTGTCGTATGGCGAGAGGCTCATCTCGTCACGGGCCGCATCCGGGTTGCCGCGCGAGCCGGGCGTGCGGTAGGGGTCATAGCCGAGCAGCAGGTTGTCCTCCAGGCTGTCGAGCACCATGTGACCGGCAACGGTGCCCGCCGCTTCCCGGCCAGCTCGATGAGCCCTGCCTTGTCGATCACCAGGTTGATCGCCTTTCGCACATGGATGTCATCAAACGGCGGCAGCGCGAGGTTCATCTCGATGTAGCGCAGGATGTCGCGCGAGTGTGCGTAGACCTGCCCGAGACCGGATCGGCGTAATAGCGTTCGATCTGTTCGGCCGGCGCCTGTGGAGGTGAGCCGGCATTGAAGACGAAGTCGATTTCCCCGTCGTCGACGCGGGCGGCCGCGTCCTCGAGCGTTCCGCCAATGACAATTTCGATCCGATCGACATAGGCGGGGCGCAGCTGATCGGTGGCGGGATCCCATGCCGGATTGCGTACCAGTGTCAGCGAGCTACCAGGCACATACCCCGCCGCCGGAACCTGCTGAGCCGGGGGCAGGTTGAAGTCCAGGCGCTCAGAGCCCTCCACCATGTACGGACCTGTCCCGACGAAGAACCGCCCATAGTCTTCGTCGTGGCCGGTCGCAATGCCGAGCGGCGCTGCAGGATCGAACGGGCTCGGCGGGATGGGCGCCGTATCCGACATTGCGAAGCGAGCGGGCAGGTCGGCCGCCGGCCGATCCAGGCGGATGCGGAGGGTGTATGGGTCGGGCGTCTCCACGCCGGACACCGTGCTCGCATCCCCAGCCAGGAACTCGGGAACGCCGACGATGCCCAGCTGGGTCAGCGTCGCGAATCCCGAGAGCTGCGCGTGCCGTGGCAGCACGCGGTGCAGCATGCGAACGAAGTCCGCTTGAGGCGACCTCGACCTCATCGAGCGGCGGCGCGTAATGGATGCCCGGCTGAAGGTGGAAGGTCCAGGTCATCTCGTCGGCGGAGAGCTCTGGCAGCGACGCAGCGAGATCCGGTCGCAGAACCGTCCCATCTCGATCGGTTGGGAATCCCGGCGTACGAAAGCAACGTGCGAACCAGGGGCAGCATCGCCGGAGCTCCTGCGAGTCGTACCACGGCAGAAAGTTGGGGTCGAGCGCGTTGTTGGCGATGTCCGGTGTCCGACTATGCCAGGGCAGAGGGAGGGATGATGTCGTGCGGGACGGCCAGGCGGAGCGTCCCACCCGTCGGCATGTTGTCACGCGACGCGGACGGCTCGGGTGCCGAGCCGCTGCAGCCGA
>CAVYSK010000002.1:0-74006 GCA_963771155.1 uncultured Chloroflexia bacterium | reverse complement strand
CGTTCACGATCGCAACGAACGAGTTCCGTGGCGGGGGCGGGGAGCGGACCGAGTATCACCCCTGCGTCGCGTGGGACCGCCTGGCGGAGATCTGCGGCCAGTTCCTGTCGAAGGGCCAGCTGGTCGACGTCGAGGGGCGCCTTCAGACGCGCCAGTGGGACGACGACGCCGGCAAGCGGCACTGGAAGACCGAGGTCGTCATCGCCTCGCTCGAGATGCTATCGGGCCGCTCGAAGAAGGAATACGCCAAGGAGGCACAGGCCGTCGCGGAGGGATCCGATGGCGAGCCAGTCGCGAACGGGGAGGCCGCCGAAAGCGATCTGGAGACTGTCGTCGCGATGTAGATCCGCCCGTGACGCATCGGGTGGCGGGGCTTCTCCCCCCGGTCCCGCCGCCCGACCAGCCCATCGTCATGGCGTTCGACAGCACCACGGGGACCAGCAGCCTCACTGCGGAGCGGCGTTGTGCCCGGCAACGTCTGCCGGTAGGTCGGGCCGAGCGGCATTCGTGGGGTACGTCATTTGGCCGACGCGGCCAGGCGCCGGAGCGCGCATACCTAGCGATGAAACGGGGGACACCGACACGCGGCTCCCAGCCCGGTCGCCCACGCTGCCCGCCGCCGCGTCGAGTCAATGGCGAAACCGACCCGTTCGCCTTCGAGGTGCGATCTCATGCGACGCGTCATCGGTCCCGCCGCCCTGGCAAGCGTGGTCCTGCTGCTCAGTGCGCAGATCGCGCTGGGGGCGAGACCAAGCCACGAACGGCTCACGGTCGACGAGTCGTTTTCTGAAGAGCTGTGTGGCATCGAAGTCATGACGCACGTCACCTTCAAGGCGACCCTACTCGGCTTCGATGATCACTTCGTCGACATTTCTCGAGCAGTCGTTACGTGGACGAATGACGACGGTGACTGGCTGCAGAACTCGGTCGCCGGACCCACGTTCATCGAGGAACAGCTCGACGGCGATATTCTGACGGTCACTGAACGGCATGTCGGCGTGCACTCCCACCTCACCTCTGCCGCGGGGCAAGAGCCAGTCTTCGACCGCGGAACCGTCACCTTCGTGACGACTATTGATCTCAACGATCTGGAAAACGAGGACGATGACGTCTTCCTTGGATTCGAAGTGGTGCGACTTGCGGGGCCGCACCCGGAAGTTGACGCAGACTTCGAACTGTTCTGCGAGGTCGTGATTGAGGTCCTTGGATAGGCGCCAACCCTGGTTCGCACATGGCCACAGAGTCAGCGTGGCTGGACGGCGTGGGTAACACTGCGGCGGCGGACTTCGACGACCTCGACGGGGTTCTCGATCGCATCCACTTGGCCCTCGACGCCTTCTTCAAAGGTGACGCCGAACCGTACGGGGCGGCGTACTCACACCGCGAGGACGTGAGTCTCGCCAACCCGTTCGGTCCACCAGTGCGCGGATGGGATGCAGTGTCGGCAGTGATGCAGCGGGCGGCCGCACACTACCGAGACGGTCGCGTCACGAGCTTCGAGCGTATTGCCAGATATGCCACCCGCGAGCTCGCGTACATCGTCGAGCTCGAGCACTACGTGGTGAAGGTCGGCGGAGCCGATCGCGAGTCGCCGGTAGCCCTTCGCGTTACGACTGTCCTGCGGCGCGAGGAGGCGGCTTGGAAAGTCGTCCATCGGCACGCGGACCCGATCACGACCTCCCAGGCCGCAGAAACGGTAATCGGCAAGTCGGAATAACGGCGGTTGGCTCGATGCCCGCTGGCTTGGCGAGCGAGCGTATGCTCGGGTGGTCGTCGGGGGATCCGGTGGTGCCACACCATTGCAGACGTTGCTCAAGCGATGGAACTGCTCGTGCGCGGTGGCGCGGTAAGGGCGATGTCGCACTGGCGGCTCGACAGTGGCGCGACGCCACGCCGATATGCCTACCTCCAGATTCGCAATGCAAGGTCGGGTGGGGGAAGGCCCAGGCCCGGGTTCCGCGAGCGCCGCGTGCGTATACTTGCCGCCCGCGGCGGCCCATCGGCATGCTGTCGCGCGCAACGCTGAGGGAGCATGTCGGACGACTACCCGTACAACGGACGGCTGAGCCGCTGGGACGAGATCGCCCCGGGCCTGGCCATCGTCGGCGTGCAGGCGCTCGAGGAGCCGTTCCCGTTCGAGCCGGGCCAGTACGCGACGCTTGGCCTCATGGGTGCCGAGAAGCTCGTGCAGCGGCCGATGAGCGTCTCGTCGTCGTCGGACGACCTGTCCGAATACGAGTTCTTTATCCGCCGCATCGAGGGCGGCGGCTTCACGCCATTGCTATGGGAGCGCTCGGTCGGGGACCCGATCAACATCAAGGGCCCGAAGGGGAAGTTCCTCCTCCAGGAGGACGGCCGCCGGTCGCTGTTCGTCGCATCGGGGACCGGGCTGGCGCCGTTCATCAGCATGATCGAGACGCTGCGTGAGCGCGGCCAGTCTCGCGACATCGTGCTGCTTCACGGGGCCAGCTACGACTACGACCTCGCGTGGCGTCAGCAGCTGACCGAGCTCGAGGAGAGCAAGGGCTTTCCGCTGCGCTACGTCGCCACGGTGTCGCGGCCGCAGGCGTGCCCGGATTGGACCGGCTGCACCGGAAGGGTGGAGGCGATCGTCGAGTCGCAGCTCGACGCGCATGGCCTGACGCCCGAGACGGCCACGATCTATCTGTGCGGCAACCCGGAGATGATCACTGCCGTCGAGGAGATCGCCGCGGCCCGCGGCTTCCCACCGGAGCAGGTGCGCAAGGAGCTGTACTGGCCGAAGGGCCGGACGCACTGAGGCGCGCCGCGTGACCGATCCGGGGCGGTTCTACCTGACCACCGCCATTTTCTACCCCGCGGCGAAGCCGGCCCTGCACTCGATGTTCGAGGCCATCGGCGCGGACATGATCGCCCGATACCACCGGCTGCTGGGTGAGGACGTGCGCTTCCTGACCGGCCTCGACGAGCACTCCGCCAACGTGGAGCGCGACGCGCGAGCCGCGGGAGTCGACCCCCATGCCCTGATCGACCCGTGGGCCGCCACCTGGCAATCCGACCTTTGATCACTACGACATCAGCTTCGACCGCTTCATCCGCACGACCGATCCCGACCATGCCGAGGCGGCAGCCGAGATGGTGCGACGGGCGCAGGCCAACGGCGACGTGTACGAGGGCGTCTACGAGGGCTGGTTCTGCACCGGCTGCAACGAGTTCAAGACGGACCAGCAGCTCGTCGACGGGCACTGCCCGGACCACCCGACCCTCGATCCGCAGTGGCTCAAGGAGTCGAACTACTTCTTCCGCCTCTCGCGCCTACCAGGAACGCCTGGAACGGCTGTACGCCGAGAACCCGTCATTCTGCGAGCCGGAGCACTTCCGCAACGAGGTGCTCGGCTGGCTGAAGGAAGGGCTGCGCGACTTCAGCATCAGCCGATCCGGAGCGACGTGGGGCATCCCGTTCCCCGGCGATCCCGAACACCGGATCTACGTCTGGTTCGACGCCCTCACCAACTACCTGACCGGTGCGGGGTTTCCCGGTGACGCCGATGGACTGGCACGCTGGTGGCCGGCCGACCTGCACGTCATCGGCAAGAACATCACCCGCTTCCACTGTTTGTACTGGCCCGCGATGCTCATGAGCGCCGGGATCGAGCTGCCGAAGCAGGTCTTCGCCCATGGCTTCATGCTCGACCGAGGCCAGCGCATGAGCAAGACGACCGGAAACGTCCGCGACCCGCTCGAGACCGCTGCGACGTTCGGGGTCGACGGGAGCGCTACATGGTGCTCCGCGAGGTGCCCTTCGACCGCGACGCGGACGTGTCGACCGAGGCCTTCGTCCGGCGCTACAACGCGGATCTGGCGAACGACCTCGGCAACCTGGTGAACCGCACGGTCAGCATGAGCCAGCGCTATCTCGACGGCGCGCTTCCGGCCGTCACCGAGGCGAGTGCCTCCGCGGACAGCGACATCGCTGCGCTCGCCGGCCGCGTCGTGGCCGACTACCAGGCGGCCATGGAGCGCTTTCACCTCGACGAGGCGCTGGCGGCGATGATGGAGCTCGTCGGCGCTGCCAACGGGTACGCCGAGGGACAGGCGCCCTGGGCGCTCCACAAGGCGGGGGAGATCGAGCGGGTCGGGCAGGTGCTGGCCGTCATGGCAGAGGCATGCCGGATCGCGGGCCACCTGCTGGCACCGGCTGCACCCGGCGCCGCGCGCCGCATCCACGAGCAGCTCGGCATCCCGCCGCCGTACGACGAGCGCGGCACGGGTGGCCCGGGCCTCGACGCACTGACGGCGTGGGGCGGCGGACCGGCGGAGTGGCGCACGGGCGCCGCCACGCCCATCTTCCCGCGCGTCGAGCTGGAGGTCGCGGACTGAGCCGTCGCCGCCGACCGGAGCGACTGCCGGGGCTGGTCGACTCGCATGCGCACCTGCAGCACGACCGATTCGATTCCGACCGGGACGCGGTGCTCGAGCGAGCTCGCGCCGCGGGCATCGAGCGCATCCTCGTGCCCGGCTGGGACGTCGCCTCGTCCGAGGCGGCGCTGGCCCTTGCGCAGGCGTACCCGGGGTTCATCGACGCGGCGGTCGGGGTTCATCCCCACCACGCCGCGGCCATCGATGAGGCCGGTTGGGCATCTCTCGAGCGGCTTGCCGACGACCGCGCCACGCGCGCCATTGGCGAGATCGGGCTCGATCACTTCCGCAACCTCTCGCCGCCGGCGACGCAACGGGACGTGCTCGAGCGCCAGCTGGCGATGGCCGCCGAGCGCGACCTGCCCGTGCTCGTCCACGACCGCGAAGCCCACGTGGCGACGGAGGAGGCGCTGCTGGGGTGGGCGGGGCGTCCCGGACACGACGCCCGTGGCGTGCTGCACGCGTTCTCGGGCGACGGAGCGATGGCTGCGCGGCTGACCGAGGCCGGCTTCCTGGTCAGCTTCGCATTGCCGGTCGCCTTCACCTCCGCGCGCGGGCCGCGCGAGGCGGCACGGCTTCTCCGCGAGGGACGGTTCCTGGTCGAGACGGACGCCCCGTACCTCGGTCCGGAGCGCGATGCCCGCAACGAGCCGACCACGGCGTTGCGTGTCGTCGCGGAGCTGGCCCGACTGCGCGGCTCGGAGCCCGACGGGCTCATCGCAGGGATCGGATCGGCCTATGGGGGACTGATCGGCTAGTCGAGCGGCGAGCGAGGCTTGGCATGCCGGTTGCATTCCCGCCCGGCGCGGTGGCGGATGCCACCGAATTGATTGCACCCCAGGAGGAGGGTCCCAACGCATGGGCCAGGTCAACGTCAACAGCGGCGGCACGGAGCCTGCCGGCGAGCCGGCCGGGAGCAGCAGCGCCGGGTTCATTCTCGGCATCATCGTGGCGATCATCGTGATTGCGGCGCTCGTCTACTTCCTCGTCCTCAACGGCGGGAACGGCGGTAATGGCGGTACCGACACCGACCCTGATGGAGCCACCGACAGCGGGAACGGGGACGAGGTACTCCCCAGCACCGATGACAGCGAAGCCGCTCCGAGCGAGGCAGCGCCCAGCGGCTGGATCCTCGTCACGCGGGCATAACGCCACTGACGACGACGTTCACGCGCGGCGCCGCGGCCTCCGGGCCGAGGCGCCGCTTCTTCGTGTGCGCGAAATCGGTTGACACTCGCGGGCGGCGAGTGCTAACGTGCCACTTAGCACTCTCGTCGGTTGAGTGCCAGCTCGACGGTCGTATCGGCCGCGGCGGCAAACCCGACGGGAACGCAGATTCAACCGCATCAGTCGCATCGGTTGCGCATGCAAGGAGGCACCACGCACTCATGACCACCACGGTCAGCGGCACGGCCACCGGGCTGAAGCCCCTGGGGGATCGCCTTGTCGTCAAGCCCACGCCCCGCGATGAAATGACCAAGAGCGGCATCGTCCTCCCGGACACCGCGAAGGAGCGCCCGCAGGAGGGCACCATCCTGGCCGTCGGCCCCGGTCGCACGCTCGACGACGGGTCGCGCGAGCCGATGGAGGTCACCGAGGGCCAGAAGGTCCTGTTCCAGAAGTATGCCGGCACCGAGTTCAAGCTCGATGAGGACGAGCTTCTGATCCTGTCCCAGAAGGACGTCCTGGCCGTCATCGAGTAGCGGCCCCAAGTCAGACACCGATGCGTCGCGCCGGTGCGCGGCGACCACCAAGGAGGAACGAAGGAACCGTGGCGAAGCAGCTGCTGTTCGAGGAAGAGGCGCGTCGCTCCCTGAAGCGCGGCGTCGACAAGATGGCCGACGCCGTCAAGGTCACGCTGGGGCCGAAGGGGCGGTATGCCCTGCTCGACAAGAAGTTCGGTGCACCGACGATCACGAACGACGGTGTGACCATTGCGCGCGACATCGAGCTCGAGGACCCATACGAGAACATGGGTGCTCAGCTGCTCGAGGAGGTCGCGACGAAGACCAACGACGTGGCCGGTGACGGCACCACGACGTCGATCGTGCTCGGCCAGGCGATCATCACCGAGGGCCTGAAGAACGTCACCGCCGGCGCGAGCCCGATGGGCCTGAAGCGCGGCATCGAGAAGGGCGTCGAGGCCCTGGTCGAGGAGATCAAGCGCCTCAGCAAGCCGGTTGAGACGAAGGACGACATCGCTCACATCGCCGCCATCAGCGCGCGGGATCCCGACATCGGCAACCTGATCGCCGAGGTGATGGAGAAGGTCGGCAAGGACGGCGTCGTCACGGTCGAGGAGTCGCAGGGCCTGAAGCTCGACGTGGAGTACGTCGAGGGCATGCAGCTCGACCGCGGCTACATCAGCCCGTACTTCGTGACCTCAACGGATGGCGGCAAGCTCGAGGCGACGCTCGACACTCCGTACGTCCTTGTCACCGACAAGAAGATCAGCGCGGTGGCGGACATCCTCCCCACGCTGGAGAAGACGGTCCAGACCGGCCGCCCGCTCCTGATCATCGCGGAGGACGTCGACGGCGAGGCGCTCGCGACCCTGGTCGTGAACAAGCTCAAGGGCACGATCAACGTGCTGGCCGTCAAGGCGCCGGGCTTCGGCGATCGCCGCAAGGCGATGCTCGAGGACATCGCCACCCTGACCGGTGCTCGCGTGATCAGCGAGGAGGTCGGCCGCAAGCTCGACAGCGTGCAGCTCGAGGACCTCGGCCAGGCGCGTCGCGTCACGGCCAACAAGGACTCGACCACGATCGTCGAGGGCAAGGGCGATGCGGATGCGATCAAGGCCCGCATCAGCCAGATCAAGCTCCAGATCGAGGACACCACGTCCGACTTCGACCGCGAGAAGCTCCAGGAGCGGCTCGCCAAGCTGTCGGGCGGTGTCGCGGTGCTCAAGGTCGGCGCGGCCACCGAGGTCGAGCTGAAGGAGAAGAAGCACCGCATCGAGGACGCGCTGTCGGCGGCCCGCGCGGGCGTCGAGGAGGGCATGGTCGCCGGTGGCGGCTCGGTCCTCGTCCACTCCGTCCCGTCGCTCGACAAGCTCGAGGTGCTCGGTGATGAGGCAATCGGCGTGAACATCCTCCGCCGCGCGCTGGAAGAGCCGCTGCGCCAGATCGCGATCAACGCCGGACAGGAGGGCTCGGTCGTCGTCGATGCCGTCCGCAAGCTGCCGGCGGGCTCGGGCTACGACGCGCAACGCGGCGAGTATGGAGACCTGTTCGCGTGGGGCATCATCGACCCGGCCAAGGTGACGCGCTCGGCGCTCGAGAACGCCGCCTCGGTCGCCGCCCTGCTCCTGACCACGGAGACGGTCATCACCGACCTTCCGGAGAAGGAGAAGGCGATGGGCATGCCCCCTGGTGGCATGGGCGGGATGGACTACTAGTCCGCCTTCGTCCCAGACCGATGACAGGCCCCGGCTTCGGCCGGGGCCTGTTGCTGTCCGGCTCTGGTCATCGGCCGGGCCCTCGCGCAAGATGACGTCCGACTATGAACGTTTCGAACGGAGGACCTGAGCCATGCGATTCATCCAGGAGTTCGGCTTCACAATCAAGCTCGGCGAGGAGGAGGCGTACCAGGCCTGGCTCGTCGAGAACGAGGCGACGCTGGCGGCCGCGTCACCGCCCGGCACGAAGTACCTCGGAACGTTCACGATGGTCTTCACGTCCGAGAAGCGGAGCGGCTTCTACAAGATGTACATGGAGCTCGACAGCTATGCCTCCATGGACGTTCTCGCCGCGACGATGAAGGACGGATCGAACGAGTTCAGCCGGCTGATGCGCGATGGCGGGCGGTTCGGCGACTACACCTTGGACGCTCCGTGGAGCAGTGGCCTGTACAAGGCCGTGGTCGACGCCACGATCTGGGATCCCGAAGGCTGACGCCACCGCCGGGCGACGGCAGGCCGAACGGGCAGCACGGAGCAGCACGAAACGGCCATACGGGCACCGGTCCGCCCAACGTACACTCCCGGGCGTCGCGACCATGCCACGCAGGAAGGACTTATGCCCGGCCACCTCCGTCGTCGCAGTCTGGGTCTCACCCTCACGATCTCCCTGACGCTCGGCCTCCTGTGCGGCATGCTGCCGCAGGCGGCGTTCGCCGCTGCCCCGAGCCTGGGGACCGCCGTCGTCCAGGACGGGTTGAGCATCCCGTGGGACGTCGCGTTCCTGCCGGACGGGCAGATGCTCGTGACCGAGCGCGCCGGCCGCGTGCGCGTGTACGCCAGCGGCTCCCCGAACGCGGCGCTGGTGCGCACGGTGAACATCCCGGTCACCGCCAGCGGCGAAGCCGGCCTGATGGGAATCGCCGTCGATGTCGACTTCGCGTCGAACCGCTTCGTCTACGTGTGCGCATCGCAGACCGTGTCCGGCGCGTGGCGCAACCGGGTGCTCCGGTACTCGATCCGGGGCGATGGCAGCTGGGGCGGCCTGAAGGTGCTCGTGGGCGGCATGGTTGCGAACACGATCCACAACGGCTGCGCGGTCGAGATGGACCGGAGCGGGCGTCTCTGGGTGAGCATGGGCGACGCGAACAACCAGGCGCTGCCGCAGAACCGGAACAGCCTGAACGGCAAGATCCTGCGGATGAACCGCGAGGGCGGCACGCCCTCTGACAACCCGGTCATCGGCGGCGTGCGCAACATCGTGTACTCGATGGGCCATCGCAACGTGCAGGGCATCGCGCTCCGCCCGGGCACGAACCAGGTCTTCGCCGTCGAGCACGGGCCAAACGTGAACGACGAGATCAACCGCATCGTGGCCGGAGGAAATTACGGCTGGCCGTGCCACACCGGCAACAACACCGGTCCGTGCGGTTCCTCGGGGACGACGATCGGCTCACTGTGGGCATCAGGCGGGTCGACGATCGCCACCTCGGGCGGCGTGTTCGTGGCGAGCTCACAATGGGCTGACTACACCGGCCACCTGTTCGTGAGCACCCTCAAGGAGTCCGATGTCCGGCGCTTCTCGGTCAACGCAGACGGAACGTTCATCGGCGGTGGCCAGATCTTCTTCAACAATGCGTGGGGCCGGATTCGCGCGGCAGTCCTCGGTCCCGGTGGCCAGCTGTACCTGACCACGTCGAATGGGTCGAACGACAAGGTGATCCGCGTGCGTCCGGGGGCGACGTCAGTGGCCCGGATTGCGGGGGCGAACCGATTCGCCACCGCGGCGGCGCTCAGCAGAGCCGCCTATCCGTCGGGCGCCACGGACGTCGTGATCGCCACGGGCGCCGACTTCCCCGACGCCCTCGCGGGCAGTGCGGCGGCCGGCATGCGTGGCATGCCGATCCTCCTCACCAGCGGCAGCCAGCTGCCGAGCGAGACGAGGACCGAGCTCAACCGCCTGAATCCGCAACGAATCTGGGTCCTGGGCGGCACGAGCGTGATCAGCGAGTCGGTGCGGAACGCGCTCGCGCAGTACGCGTCGTCACCTCCCGCGATCCGTGTCTCGGGAGCCGACCGGTACGCGACCGCGGCGGAGATCAGCGAGCGCTGGTACGCACCTGGCGTGAACGCCGCATTCATCGCGGTCGGGACGAACTTCGCCGATGCCCTGGCCGGCGCACCGGCCGCGGCGCTGCGCGACTCCCCACTGCTTCTCGTGCGGAACAGCAGCATCCCGAACTCCACGATCGCCGAGTTGAAGCGGCTCAAGCCGGACCGGATCTACGTGCTGGGCGGGACGGCCGTGATCAGTTCCGGGGTGGCCAGTGGGCTGGACGCCTATACCACGGGCCCGGTTACCCGTCTGGCCGGGGCGAATCGATTCGCGACGGCCGGCGCAATCACGCGGGCCTTCTGGTCGAAGGTGCCCAGCGCCTACGTGGCGAGTGGCGTGAACTTCCCCGACGCCCTGGCCGGCGGCGCGGTGGCGGGCAGGCAGAACCTGCCGCTGTTGCTCTCCGGCGTGAGCGACGTGACGCTCTTCACCGGACAGGAGGCGCTGCGCCTTTCGCCGCGCCGCTTGACGATGCTGGGCGGCACGGTTGCGCTCACCTCGGCGGTCGAGACGCGATTGAAGCGCCTGGTCGCATCGCCGTAGGGCTGGTTTTGTCGAGCCGCAGGCGCATCGGTTCGTCGCAGGTTCGAGGGGCGTCCAACTGACGCCCGCTGAGCAGGAGATGGACCGATGCGCTACGTGCTCTTCAACTGGCTGAGCCCGGAAGATGTCGCCGACTGGGAGACCTGGACCCCGGAGCAGCAGCAGGCCGACATCCAGCGTCACGTGGCCTGGTTCGCGAAGCACCGCGACCACATCGTGGGCGGCGAAGAGCTGGACGCGCCGGCCACGGTGAAGAGCCTGCGGCCCGGCCGCCAGGGTGACGGCGTGGTCGTCACCGACGGGCCATACGTCGAGACCAAGGAGATCCTTGGCGGCTTCGTGATCCTCGAGGCGGCGACCATCGACGAAGCGGTGGCCATCGCCTCCGACTGGCCTTCGCTGACCAGCCAGCGGAACGCGACCGTGCAGGTCCAGCCCGGGTTTGTCCGCGACTGATCCAGGAATCCGGCACGGACGTTGCATAGGTATGACTATGGAATTCTTGGTCGCTCTCATCGTCCTCGCCGTCGGGCTCATGCTCGAGCGTGGACGCCCGGCCCTGGTGCGAGAGCGCATCAATCCACGCCGACGCTGAGCCGGGCCGCCTCGGCTTCCGGAACGGATCGCCACTAGAATCGAGGCGATGCCCCCGGTTGCCGACGAGACCAGCCCATCGCGCCCTCGCCTCGCGGCGAAGGAGATCCTCGAGCGTCTGAATCCGCCCCAGCGGGAGGCGGTGTCGCACCTCACCGGGCCGCTCCTCATCCTGGCCGGCGCGGGCAGCGGCAAGACGCGCGTGCTGGCGCACCGGGTGGCCTACCTCGTCGCCACGAGCTACAAGCCCTGGCAGATCGTGGCCGTCACGTTCACGAACAAGGCGGCGGGCGAGATGCGCGACCGGATCGCCGGCCTCATCGGCGAGGAGGGGGCCCGCGAGGCGACGATCGGCACGTTCCACGCGATCTGCGCGCGCATCCTGCGGCGAGACGGTGATCAGATCGGTCTCACGCGCAGCTTCACGATCTACGACCGCGCCGACCAGGTGGCGCTCATCAGGTCGATCCTCAAGCGCCTGGATCTGGACGAGAAGCGCTTCAGTCCGAACGGCATGCTGGCATGGATCGGCCAACGCAAGGACGAGCTCGCCGATGTCGCGACGGCCCTGCGCCAGGCGGCGAACTACTACGACGAGACGGCGGCGCGCGTGTACGAGGCCTACCAGCGCCAGCTCGGCGAGGACGACGCGGTCGACTTCGACGACCTGCTGATGCGGACCGTCTTCCTGTTCGAGCAGCACCCTGACGTCCTCGCGAAATACCAGGCGCGCTGGCAGCAGATCATGGTGGACGAGTACCAGGACACGAACCGGGCGCAGTACCTCCTGTGCCGGCACCTCGCCGCCAAGCACCGCAACCTGGCAGTGGTCGGCGACGACGACCAGTCCATCTACTCGTGGCGCGGTGCCGACCTGCGCAACATCCTGGACTTCGAGGCCGACTATCCGGACTGCACGGTCGTGAAGCTCGAGCAGAACTACCGCAGCACCCAGACGATCCTCGACGCGGCACATGCCGTCGTCAGCCGCAATGCCGGGCGCAAGGAGAAGCGCCTGTGGACCGATCGCGGGGCCGGCACCCAGATCACCCTGTTCGACGCCTACAACGAGTACGAGGAAGCCGAGTTCGTCGCCCGCCAGGTCGAGAAGCTCGTCGGGGTGGGGCGCCGCGGCGGGATGACCGCCCTGCTCACCAGCCGTGCCGGTGACGAGGACGGATCGCTCCGCTACGGCGACATCGCGGTCGCGTACCGGATCAACGCCCAGAGCCGCGTGATCGAGGAGTCGTTCATGCGCTTCGGCATCCCGTATCAGCTCGTCGGCGGTGTCCGCTTCTACGAGCGGCGCGAGGTCAAGGACGCGCTCGGCTACGTGCGCCTGGCCCGCAACCCCGCCGACCGCGTGGCCCTGCTCCGCATCATTAACATTCCCGCGCGCGGCATCGGCGCAAAGACGGTGGAGGAGCTGAACGCCTGGGCGGAGAGCCGCAACGTGAGCCTGTGGCAGGCGGTGCTCGACGCGGGGCAGAACCCGAACCTCGTGCCGCGTGCCCGGGCTCAGCTGGCTGTCTTTGCCGATCTCATGTCCGGGCTGATGGCGATGGTGCCGAACGAGCCGCCGTCCGCGATCTTCGACGCGGCCCTCGAGCGCTCGGGCCTGCAGGCTGCCATCCAGGATGGCACCGACGAGGGCGAGGAGCGCTGGCTCAATGTCCTCGAGCTGCGGGGCCACGCCGCCGAGTTCGACGAGATCGCCCCGCCGGAGGGCCTGGCCCGCTTCCTGGAGGAGGTGGCGCTGGTCAGCGACCAGGACGAGCTGACCGAGGCGCCCGACCGCGTCACGCTGATCACCCTCCACGCCGCCAAGGGCCTCGAGTTCCCGGTGGTGTTCATCGTCGGGCTGGAGGAAGGGCTGCTGCCGCATCGGCGCGCGCTCGAGGACGAGCGGGAGCTCGAGGAGGAGCGGCGGCTGGCGTACGTCGGTATGACCCGCGCGAAGGACCGCCTGTACCTGGTCCACGCTCATCACCGGTCGACGTACGGCGTGGGGGCGCAGGCCGACCCGTCCCGCTTCCTGGCCGAGCTGCCGGAGGACCTGCTCGCCTCCGAACGCTCGGCCGCACCATTCCGCCGCGGCGGTGGCCGCTGGGCCGGGACCGACGACGAGGGCGACTGGCTGCCGTCCGGCTACCGTTCGCCGATCCGGGGACGCGTGAACGAGCCCCTGCGGCCGATCAGCCTGCCCGACCTCTCGGCGCCGGCGGCCCCTCGGCCGGTCGGCCGCCAGCTCGATGCCGCTCGCGAGCGCGTGGCGTCCGCGAGCTACGAGGGCGCGAGCGTCGACCTCGGCAGCGGCACGTTCTCTGCACCCGGCGCCGGGGACGCGAAGGGCGCCGAGGAGGAGCCGGCGTGGCGTGCGGGCGACCGAGTCGTGCACCGCCGCTTCGGCGACGGGATCGTGGTGAGCAGTCGGATCGTGAAGGGCGACGAGGAGGTCACCGTGGCATTCGTGGGCGAAGGGGTGAAGCGCCTGATCGCGGCGTATGCCGGCCTTGAGCGAGCGGGCTGACCACATGGGCACGCGGGCGCTCATCGAGGATCTGACCACGGCGCGTACCGGGTTCTTCGCGGCGCTCGACGCCACCGATCCGGCGCGGCGCGAGCGTTCCGGTCTCGTCGGCGAGTGGGGCGCGCGCGAGCTGGTCGCACATCTCGGGTACTGGGCCGGTCGGGTCGTCGACGTCATCCATGCGCTGGAGGACGGACGGGTCGAGGACGCATACGAGGGACAGCAACCGGTCGACGTCGTGAACGACACCGTTGCCAGGGTTGCCCGCGAGACCGACCTTGCCACGGTCCGCAAGCGCGAAGCGGCATCGGTCGAGGCTCTCGTCACCGAGCTTCGGCGCCTGGACCCGGCGTTGCTGGACGACCTGCTGCCGAGCGGAGCGCCGTTGGATGCGCTCGTCCGGGAGGACGGGCCGGACCACTACCGCGAGCACACCGAGCAGCTGTTGCGCGGCCTCGAGGGAGCCGCCCGTGCGTGAGGAGCTGGTGGCGGCGATCGACGAGGCACGCGCCGACTTCCTCGATGCGCTGGCCGCGGTCGACGCCGATCTCGCCACCGTTCCCGGCGTGATGGACGACTGGAGCGTGCGGGACCTCGTCGTCCACGTGGCGTTCTGGGCCGACCACGCCTCCGAGGCGCTCGACCTGGCGGTGAGCGGCCGCGGCGACGAGTTCGCGTACTCCGGGGATCAGACCGACGGGATGAACGCCCGGGTCCTGGCGGAAGGCCGTTCGGTGTCGCCGTCGGACGCGTTGGCGCGCGAGGACGCTTCGTTCTCCGGGATGCGAGATCGCGTGGCCGCGCTGGATCCTGCGCTGCTGGCGCATCGGCTCGGCAACGGCGACACCGTCGAGGATGTGATCCGATACGACGGCCCCAACCACTATGCCGAGCACACGGCTCACCTTCGCGCCTGGTTCGGGACCGATGAGGGCGACGCGGACGATGCCTGACCGGGCCGCGGACCCGACCGTGCGCGTCGCCGAGCTGCGGGCGCTCTTGGACGACGCGAATCACCGCTACCACGTCCTCGACGCTCCGACGATCAGCGACCGGGAGTACGACCTGCGCTTCCGCGAGCTCGTCGATCTCGAGGCCGCCCACCCGGAGCTCATCACGCCGGACTCTCCGACGCAGCGGGTCGGCGCGCCGGTGGAGGGTGGATTTCCCTCCGTTCGCCATGACAGCCCGATGCTCAGCCTGGGCAATGTCTTCGGGCCGGACGAGCTACGGGACTTCGACGCTCGCGTTCGCCGCGGCCTGGGCCTGGGGCCGGATGATCCGCCCGTTCCCTACGTCTGCGAGCTGAAGATCGACGGACTCGCCATCAGCCTTCGCTACGAGGGCCGCCGCTTCGGGCGAGGCGCGACCCGGGGTGACGGCACGACGGGCGAGGACGTCACCCCCAACCTGCGGACGGTGCGCGCCATCCCGTTGACCCTCAAGGAGGATCCGCCCGGAGAGACGCTCGAGGTGCGCGGCGAGGTGTACATGCCGCGCGGCGCCTTCGCCGCACTGAACGAGCAGCTGGAGCGCGAGGGCAAGCCGCTGTACGCGAACGCGCGCAACACGACGGCCGGTACGGTGCGGCAGAAGGATCCGGCGGTCACCGCCAGCCGTCGGCTGTCGCTCTGGACGTACCAGCTCGTGGGCGCGCAGGGACTGGCGACCCATTCGGAGGCACTCGAGCTGCTCCGCCGGCTCGGCTTCCCGGTCAACCCGAACACCCGCGTCGTACGAGGCGTCGAGGAAGTGATCGCCTTCACCGAGGAGTGGGGTGACGCGCGCAAGGACCTCGACTACGAGACCGATGGGATCGTGATCAAGGTCGACTCGCTGGCCGATCAGCAGCAGCTCGGCTTCGTCTCGCGCGCCCCGCGCTGGGCGACCGCGTACAAGTTCCCGGCCGAGCAGGTCACGACGAAGCTCGAGGAGATCGAGGTGTACGTCGGCCGGACCGGGGCGATGACGCCGGTCGCCCACGTCACGCCGGTCCTCGTGGGCGGCACCACGGTCCGGAACGCGACGCTCCACAACATCGACGAGATCCGCCGCAAGGACCTGCGGGTCGGTGACACGGTCGTGCTCCAGCGGGCCGGTGACGTCATCCCCGAGGTCGTGAGCGCCGTCCTCGACGCGCGCGATGGCACGGAGACCACATGGGAGATGCCGACCGAGTGTCCGGTGTGCGGCACCGCGGCCGAGCGCGATGAGGGCGAGGTCGTCCTCCGCTGCCCGAACCCGTATTGCCCGGCGCAGCGCATCGGCGGGCTGCTGCACTTCACCGGGCGCGGCGGGATGGACGTCGACGGGCTGGGCTACAAGATCATGATCCAGCTCGTCGAGCGCGAGCTGGTCCGTGAGCCCGCTGACGTCTTCCGCCTGAACGTCGAGACGCTCGAGGGCCTCGATCGGCTCGGCCGCAAGAGCGCCGAGAACCTGTTCGCATCGATCGAGGCCGCGCGGCGCCGCACGTTCAGCCGCATTCTCTACTCGCTCGGCATTCGGCACGTCGGCGGGCAGACGGCGATCGACCTCGCCGCGTGGCTCGCCCAGGAGCTGCCGCACACGGACGACGAGTCCGATGCCGACTGGACGCGACGGGCCGCGGATCGGCTGCGGGGCGCATCGATCGAGGAGCTGACCGCGGTGTACGGCATCGGGACCGTCGTGGCCGAGAGCATCCGCCGCTTCTTCGACGATGAGCACACACGGGACACGCTCCATCGCCTGCTCGACGCTGGCGTGACCGCGGAGGCGCCGCCGGCCGGAGCGCGCGCGGAGCCGGCCGAAGGCCCGCTGAGCGGCAAGACCCTCGTCGTGACCGGTACGCTGCCCGGCCTCAGCCGGAGCGAGGCGGAGGAGGCGATCCGGGGCGCCGGAGGGCACCCGGCCTCATCGGTCTCGGCCAAGACGGACTACCTGGTGGCGGGGGACAAGGCCGGCAGCAAGTTGGCGAAGGCCGAGAAGCTCGGCGTGACCGTCCTGGACGAGGACGGCTTCCGAGACCTCCTGGAGGGAAGATGACCGATGCGATCCGCGCGGCGCTCGAGGGCGCCGGCGCCTATCTGACCGAGCACCCGGACGAGGCGCGCTACACCGACTCGGTGGCGCTTGCTCGCGTGGAGTCGGGGCTCCACGTCGTCGTGGAGGGCGCGGCCGGGGAGCGCCTCGAGACCGACATGCCGCCGGCGGTCGGCGGTGCCGGTTCCGCACCGAGCCCGGGCTGGTTCCTGCGGGCGGCCATCGCCGCCTGTGTCGCCTCGCTGGCGACGATGCGGGCCGCGCAGCTCGGATGGCGCGACGTTCGCTGCGAGGTCGAGGTCGACTCCGAGTCGGACGATCGAGGGATCCTTGGCCTCGACGCGTCGGTGCCAGGTGGGCCGTTGTCGATGCGCGTCGGACTGCGGCTCTCCGCACAGGGGATCGGCCTCGACGAGCTGGAGGAGCTGGCCGTGTGGGCGGTCGACCACTGCCCGGTCTCGGACGCGGTGCGTCGCGCGATCCCGGTCCACGTGGAGGTCTCCGGGGCGTGACGCCGGTCGCGGTCCGCGACGCGGCTGCCGACGACGCCGAGGCGATCGCCCGGGTCGCGACTGCAAGCTGGCGTGACGCATATCGCGACATCTTCGAGGCCGAGTTCATCGAGCAGTTCCTGGCCACGAACTACTCGCCCGAGGCCCTGGCGGCCGCGGTGGCGCGGGCGGAGGCGCGCGACGACACGCACTTCCTGGTCGCCGAGCGCGGTGGAGAGATCGTCGCCTTCGCAAACTTCGGCGTCGGGCCACGCGGACCAGAGCTGGGGCGCATCTACGCCGACCCGGCGCACTACGGCACCGGCGCCGGCAGTGCCCTGATGGACGCGCTCGAGGACCGGTTGGACGTCGACTCGTATGTTCTCGACGTTCACTCTCGCAACACGCGCGGCCGGGACTTCTACGACCGGCGTGGCTTCGTGATCGTCGGGGGCGGGGCCACCGTGGACTGCGACCTCACGCTGCGGCGCACCCTGCGACCGCCGCGACCCACGCTGCCGATCGAGACCGAGCGGCTCGTCCTGCGCTCGCTGACCGATGGTGACCTCGACCGGTTGCACGCGATCTACGGGGATGCCGAGACGATGCGCTACGTGGGCTCCAGTGGTCGCCCGACCGCCGATCTCGACGCCACGCGACTGGTCCTCGACTGGATGCGGCGTCACGAGCGGCTGCACGGATTCGGGCTGTGGGCGATCGACGAGCGGCGAGGCGATCCGTTGGTCGGCGTGGCCGGGCTGCTGTGGGAGGAGGGCCACGGTCCGGAGGTGGAGGTCGTGTACCTCGTCCGCCGCGATCGATGGGGCCGTGGCTACGCCACCGAGGCCACCCGGGCGGTGCTGGAGCGAGGACACCGCGAGCTCGCGCTCGAGCGCATCGTGGCGCTGGCGTATCCCGAGAACGCGGCATCGCAGCGGGTGATGGCCAAGGCGGGCATGCAACCCGATGGTGAGGTCACCGCCTACGGCCGGCCGATGACCCGCTTCGTCAGCACCGCGGAGCGTTCCTAGCGCCTGCCTCCGGCCATTCGCGTCGCCTCCGGAAGGCGGCGCAACGTCCACATCGCCAGGACGCCGATCGCCGGGCCGATCGCCAGCAGCCCGAACGCCACCGCCCACGACGCCTCGGTGCCCGGCTCCAGGAGCCCGACGCCCACGATCGTCACCGCGGTCAGCAGGAAGCCGCCCGCCGTCTGCAATGCCAGCGCCGAGCCCGCCGTGCCGGACGGGGCGAGCTCGCTGACCGCCGTCGAGAACTGCGCGGAGTCGGCGACCACCGTGATGCCCCAGACCACGACGACTGCAAGCACGATCCACGTCGGTGCCCCGAACAGCAGGCCGGCGATGACGGCGCTCGTGCCGGACAGCAGCATCGCCGCGATGGTCAGCGTCGTCCGGCCCAGGCGGTCGGCGAGCGCCCCGGCCGCGACGCAGCCGAGCGCCCCCGCGGCGACGACCAGGAACGCGACCGCGCTGGACGCGGCGGGCCCCGCATTCCCGCTCACCGCCAGGCTGGCGGCGAGGAAGACCGGCACCCACGTCCACATCGCGTACAGCTCCCACATGTGGCCGAGGTACCCGAGGTTGGCCAGCAACACGGACCGCTCGGCCAGCGCCGCCCGGGCCATCCGCAGGCTCAGCCGAGCGGCGGGGACGCTCAGGGGCCCATCGCGGACGCCGCGCCAGGCGAGGAGGGCTGCGATCAGGCCGGAGGCGCTCGCGGCGAGCACGATCAGCTGCCAGTCGAGGCCGGCAACCGCACCGGCCGCGCGCAGCCCGTGGGGGACCGCGGAGCCGAGGGTGATCGCCCCGATCAGCACGCCGACCGCCAGTCCGCGCTCGCGTGCGAACCAGCCGGCGAGCACCTTCATCGCGACCGGGTAGACGGCGGCGATGCCGGCCCCGGACAAGGCTCGCAGCGGGAGCGCGGTGGGAAGGTCGGTGGCGAGCAGGGCGAAGGCCGCGTTGGCGCCCGCCGCGAGCAGGGCGCCGCCGGCGATCAGCCGGCCGGGACGCACGACGTCCGCGGCACCGCTGAAGGCCAGGATGAGCGCCCCGATCGCGAACCCGACCTGGACGGCCACGGTGAGCAGTGCCGTGTCGAGGTCGGAGATGCCCCACTCCTCGGCGATGAGCGGTGCCACCGACGCGGCGCTGAACCACGGCACCAGCGCCAGCAGCAGGATCGTTGCGAGGAGCGCGAGCTGGCCCCAGCGGCCGGAAGCCTCAGGCACCGTCGGGACGCATCGTGTAGACGAGGCACTCGCCGCGCAGGACCTCCGTCCCGTCCTGTCGGCGGGCGACGCAGCGGAGGCGGGTGATCGGCTTGTCGGCGCGCGATTCGATGACCTCTGCCTCCGCGGTCACGGTGTCCCCGATGAACACCGGTGCCGGATAGTCCCACTCCTGGTGAAGGAACACGCTCCCCGGCCCAGGCAGCTCCTGCGCGACCAGCGCGTTGAAGAGGCCGGTCGTGAGGCCTCCCTGCACCACGAGCGCGCCGAGCTTCGTGCCTGCGGCATATACGGGATCGAAGTGGAGCGGGTTGCGGTCGCCGCTGATGCCGGCGAACGCCTCGACGTCATCGGCGGTGAACGTTCGCGTCCAGGTCGCCGTGGCGCCGATCGGCGGCGGGTCCCAGGCCGGGGGAGCCATCGGTCAGTCGCCCTCCGCCAGGAACGCCTCGACGATCTCGTCATAGCGGCGAAACGAGCTGCGGACGGTGTGCCCGCAGGAAGGATCGGTCACGAAATGCGCGCCGGGGATGCCCTCGGCCACGAGCTGCGAGGACCCGCTCGGCACGACCTGGTCCTGCTCGCCGGCGAGCACCAGCGTCGGGACGGCAATCTCGCCGAGCCGATCGGTGACGAACGAGCTCGGGTCGAGCGTCGCCTTCAGCTCACCGATGAATCGCTCCGGGGTCGCCGGTCGCGGCTGCAGCCGTGCGGCCGTCGCGAACGAGCCGGCCTCGACCTCCGAGGCGGCCTTCATCTGCTGGGCCAGGGCAGCAAAGAACTCACCCCACGCGCCGTCTTCGGCGAGCACGAGCCAGCGGCTCATCCGTTCGGCCATCGGCGAGTCCGGCGGCGTCTCCGCCGCGACCGAGGAGAGGACCAGGCGGTCGACCAGGTCGGGATGGTCGACGGTCAGCCACAGGCTGATTCGCCCGCCTCCGGACTCGGCCTCGATCGCGGACGGCCCGAGGCCTCGCTCCCGGAGGACGGTGGCGACGGCGTCCGCCATCACGCGTGGATGCATGATCCGCTCCGCATCGGCGGGATCGTCGGGCAGGGGGCGGCCCAGAACCGTGACGGGCCTCGCCCGCGTGCGCGGCAGCCAACGCCGATCGAGCACCTGCTCGGTGCCGGCCAGCGGCCGCATCCCGGTCTCGACGCCGCCGAGGACGACCAGCGGCACGCCTCCACCACCCGGCAGCGAGTAGGCCTCCAGCGTGCCACCCGTGATCGGGTGTCGTTCGACCGTCACCGGCCCATCCTGCCAGATCGTCCGGCGCCGGTCTGTCGACCAGCCGCTACCATCAGCCCATGGCCAGCATCACCCGGGCGGACGTCGAGCACGTGGCCGACCTCGCCCGCCTGCATCTCACCGACGAGGAGATCGACCGGATGCAGGCCCAGCTGTCGAACATCCTCGACGCGATCGAGACGCTGCGTGACGTGGACACCTCCCATGTCGGAGCGACCGCCAGCGTCATCCAGCTCGAGAACGTGATGCGCGACGACGTCGCGACTGCGCCGATGTCACGCGGCGTCGTCCTCGCAAACGCGCCGCTCCGGGACGACCCGTACCTGCGCGTGCCGACGGTGCTGGAGGAGGGCCGATGACCGAGCTGCCGCTCACCGACCGCACGATCGGCGAGGTCGCGACCGCGCTCCGGGCGGGCGAGACCAGCTCGCGCGAGCTGACCGAGGCGTGCCTGGAGCGCATCGGCCTCGACGCGGAGCGGCTGAACACGTTCCTCGCCGTCGATGCGGATGCCGCACGACGCGCTGCCGACGTCGCCGACGGCGCGCTGGCCAGTGGCGAGGGCGAGGACCGGCCGCTACTGGGCGTGCCGTACGCGCTGAAGGACATCTTCGTCACGCGGGCTCTGGATGCCGTCCGGAACGCCGCTGGCCGGGGGCCTGCCGACCACGGCCGGCAGCCGCATCCTCGCGGGCTATCGCTCGCCGTACCCCTCGGCGGCCCAGGAGGCGCTCGAGCGCGCGGGCGCGGTGCTGCTCGGCAAGACGAACTGCGACGAGTTCGCCATGGGCTCGTCGAACGAGAACTCGGCCTACGGCCCCGTGCGCAATCCCTGGGACGAGACGACCGTCCCGGGCGGCAGCTCCGGCGGGTCGTCGGCGGCGGTCGCGGGCGGCCAGGCGTACTTCGCGCTCGGTACCGATACGGGCGGCAGCATCCGCCAGCCGGCCTCGCTGACCGGCACGGTCGGCATGAAGCCGACGTACGGGCGCGTGAGCCGGTTCGGCATGGTCGCGTTCGCCTCCAGCCTCGACCAGGCAGGTCCGTTCGCGCGGTCGGTGCGCGACGCTGCGCTCGTGCTCCAGGCGATCGCCGGCCACGACCCGCGCGACGCGACCAGCGTCGACACCCCGGTGCCCGACTACGCGGCGGCGCTGAGCGGCGAGGTCCGCGGCCTTCGCCTGGGCGTCCCGCGCGAGTACTTCGTGGCGGGCATGGAGCCCGGTGTGGAGGTCGCGGTCCGCACCGCCATCGACACGCTGCGCGACCTGGGCGCCGAGATCGTCGACGTCAGCCTGCCGTCCACCGACCGGGGCCTGGCGACGTACTACATCATCGCTCCGGCCGAGGCATCGCGCGAACCTGGCGCGCTACGACGGCGTGAAGTACGGGCTGTCGGTCGGCGCGGACGAGCTGTGGGAGAACTAGACGCGGACCCGCGGCGCGGGCTTCGGCCCGGAGGTGAAGCGGCGGATCATGCTCGGCACCTACGCGCTGAGCGCCGGCTACTACGACGCCTACTACGTGAAGGCGCAGCAGGTCCGCACGCTCATCAAGGACGAGTTCGACGCGGTGCTGTCCGACGTCGACGCGATCCTGGCGCCGACCTCTCCGAACGTGGCGTTCAAGATCGGCGAGAAGGTCGACGATCCGCTGGCGATGTATCTCAACGACGCGTGCACGTTGCCGGTCAACATCGCCGGGCTCCCGGGCATCAGCGTCCCGGCGGGGCTGTCGGCGGGCCTGCCCGTTGGCCTCCAGGTCATCGGCCGTGCCTTCGACGAGGCCACCGTCCTTCGCGTGGCCGACGCGTACGAGCGCGCGGCCGGATTCGCCACGCTCCGTCCGCCCACCGCGCGCGTAACGGCTTGACCGCCGGGCTTCGGCGACGGATGGTGCACGCGTGCGCATCGGTGAGCTGGCCCACGAGCTGGGGGTGAGTGCCGACACACTGCGCTTCTACGAGCGCAGCGGGTTCCTGCCGCGCCCCGATCGCGGCGAGAACGGCTATCGCGACTACGGTCCCAAGGACTTGGAACGGATCCGGCTCCTGCTGGATCTCCGACGCCTTGACCTCCCCCTTGACGAGGCGGCGCGACTCGCCGGCTGGTGCCAGTCCGGTCATTGCGCTGAAACCACGGCGGAGCTTCCGACCGTGCTCGCCGCGAAGCGCGCCGACCTGCGGATCCGGATCGACGGACTGCGTCTGCTCGAGGCGCGTCTCGCGGCCCTCGAGCGACACCTGGCGCTCACCGAGCTCCCGATGGTCGGTGCGGGCGGACCCTGCTGCTCGGCCGCCGCCGTTGTCTACGGCAGCGCGGATGCGGACTTGGTTGTGGCGCCGTCGTAGGCTGCCGACTCTTCGGCTGCATCGACCAGCCGATCCAGGGCATCGGCCTGGTCCGACACGAAGGTGGCCGCCGCCGCTCGGGTAGCCGGGTCGCCGCTCCTTCGTGACCCGGCGAACCACGTGATCTCGACGTGGGTTCCGGTTCCCATCTCGGTGAGCCGATAGAGCGCGGTGAGGCGTCCGAGGGCCGGATGCCTGACGCTGCGCGCGAACGACTCGTACGGGCGCCAGTCGACGATCTCCTCGATCATCCGGAGCCGGCCGACCACGCAGGCGGACGTTGCTCCGATCCCGCGCTGGCCGGGAGTCGTCTCGTCGACTGTGGCGATGCCCTCCCAGCCCAAGCGCCGATCGGCGGACGTCAGCAGCTCCCACGCCACGGTCGGAGCGGCCGGCAGGAGACGCTCGAACCTGGCGAGCGGCTTCCCGCTAGGCCGCGGGGCCACGCCCGACTGCTGCTCGTGCTCCCAGCGTCGGCCCAGGTCCAGGAGGTGGCAATTGATCGCTCCGAGCTCGTCGTAGTGCTCCGTGAGGCTGACCATCCCCAGGGCGGCAGGCTCGAGGTCGAGCGCCATCATCGCGGCGTCCGAGAGCAAGAGGTAGCTGTGCGCTCCGGCTCGCTCGGTCGATGTGCCCTTCAGGAGCCGATGCGCGACGATGACGTCGCGTCCGGCGAGCTCGTCCCGCCCGGCGATGCGCTGCTGCAGCGCGTCCCCGACGTGGCACACGAACTTCAGGTCGAGCTGTGGAATCCGCTGACATGCCTCGCACTCGCAGGCGGTGGCCTTCGAGACGCTCCTGACCCGACGCTGGAAGGCGAAATAGGCCGCGTCCACGGCGTCCAGGAGCTGCGATCCGCTGACCCGATCGGTGGGCGCGAAAAGGAACGCCGCGTCACCCTCGAGCTTCTGGAGCGCGAACGCGCCCCGAAGGCGCCCGACCATGGTCTCGATGAAGTCGGCGGCAATCAGGGGTCCGTGCGTCGGCTCGCTCCCGGCGAGATACGCGGTGTACCCCGACAGGTCGGCCAGGAGGAAGTAGCCCCGTTGCATCGTGCCGGTTGCATCCATGTCAAACCTCCCGGGCAACTGGCATGACCGACGCCGCCGTCCCCTCGAGGATCGCCTTGAGCCGCACGAGCTCAGTCGCCTCGCTGTGAGCCACCTCGCGCGCGATCAGCGGCTGCAGCATCCGCCGCCATCCGCGGATGTGGAACTCGCCATGGCTTGCGAGTCGCGATCCCGAACCGCTCGGCTCCACCGTCATCTGGGCCGTCCATGCAAACGACGGGTGCTCGATGGCATACGTGACGGAGCTGCCAGGCTCGAAACCGGTCAGCTCGTAGCGAATCGGACCCTTGAATGGGCTCCCCGGCAGCGCGAACGTCCCGGTCGAGCCCACGCTGGACCGGCACTGATCCGTCGTGGCGAATGTCGCTCATGTCCGTCCACTCGCTCCATCGAGCGATGTCGTTGATCGCCTCGAACACCTCGCTCACCGGGCGATCGACCTCGACGTCTGATGCGTACGTGAACACGTCCTGGTTCCTCCGTTGTCGTGGGTTCCTGTCGCACAACACGGAGGACGCTAGAGCTTCGAGCGGCTCCAAGGTCAAGCCCTGTTTTCAGCGGGTAGACTGGCGCCGATGCCGGAGATCAGCCAGGTCCGCATGACCATCCCCGACCAGGCGACATTCAGCCGCGTCCTTCGCGACGGCGGAGCGCAGCAGTTTCCGCAGTGGCTGTACGCGGAGCCGGGAGACGAGTCGCGCATCGTGTCGTGGGGCATGCGTGGCGTGCCACTCCAGATGCTCGACCCTCCGGAGCCGGACGACGCGCGGCGCGGACTGTTCCCCATGGCCAGCGACGACTGGACCGAGGCGCCCCGCGGGCTGGTGCTCGCGACCGTCGACCTGGACCGCGCGATCAGCGATCTGGAGCCTGCGCTCGGAACGGCGTGGCGCGAGGTTCCCAACGACGACACCATCGGCGCCGCGTGCCGGCGACTCGTCCTCGGCCGCAGCGTGCTCGTGCTCGCCCAGCCGATCACCGAGGGCTTCGTGGCCGCTGCGCTCGCGAAGTTCGGCGAGGGGCCGGTCGCCCTGGCCCTGGACGGCACGACCGCCGGCGGGCGGCCGGCTCGGACCAACCCGGTCAGCGACGGGCCGGCCACGTACGTTCGCATCGGGCCGCGACCAGCTCCGTACCTGATCTTCCTGCCCGCGCGGTGATCGACCCCGAACAGCACCGCGCCGACGTCGAGGCGTGGCGGGAAGGCCGCTATGCGTCCCTGCGCCGCGACCTCGGCTGGCTGACCCTCGCCGGCCTCGGCTGGCTGTCGCCGGGGACGAACCGGGTCGGGAGCGACCCGGCCGCGGATGTCGTGCTTCCCGGCGGCCCGCCGCTCGTGGGAACGATCACCGTGACCGATGACGGCGCCACCGCGACCGGCGAGTGGCGCCACGATGACCGCCCGGTTCGCGACCTGCCCCTGACCACCGATCGCGACGGGGAGCCGACCCTGCTCGAGGTCGGGTCGCTCCGCAGCTGCGCCATCGAGCGGGGCGGACGGCTGGCCCTGCGTACCTGGGATCTCGAATCAGAGTCCCGCGCGGCATTCGAAGGCATCGACCACTGGCCGGTGGACGTCGCGTGGCGCCTCGACGCGCGGCTCGAGCGGACGCCGGGTCGCACGCTGGAGGTGCCAGACGTGTTCGGCGGCGTCGACCACGAGGATTCGCCGGGTGACCTGGTCTTCGAGGTCGGCGGTGATGCCCACCGGCTCCAGGCGCTTCCCGGCGGTGACGACGGCGAGCTCTGGCTGATCTTCGCCGATGCCACAAGCGGCGACGGGTCGTACGGCGGCGGGCGCTACCTCTACACCGACGCGCCCGCGGCGGATGGCGCCGTCATCGTCGACTTCAACCGCGCCTACAACCCGCCGTGCGTCTTCACCCCGCATGCGACCTGCTGGCTCCCGTGGCCTGCCAACCGGCTGCCGATCCGCGTCACGGCCGGCGAACGCACGTACGGCGGCAGCCACTGACGCTGGGGCTCAGATGTCGCGGCGCAGCTCCTCGAGGTCGATGTCGCGCTCCACACGGCGCAGGGTCTCGTCGCTGATCACCGCGCGATCGCGCAATTCGAGAATCGCCACGCGCTCGGCAGCCAGGACGGCGCGGCGGATCGTCTCGTGGTCGCGCTCCTCGGGATCCTCGGGCAGCTCGTCCTCGTCGTGGTCGTGCACGTAATGCTCGGCCCGATGCCGGTATCGGTCGCGAAGCTGGTCGATGAGCGGCACGTGGCCCGGGACCTCGGTCACCAGCTCGTCCAGGCGGAGCAGCGCCGCCTCGGTTGCCGCCTCGCGGGCGTGCAGGTCCTCGTGCTCGAGTGAGCCGTCGTCGCCCAGGCCGAGCCATCGGATCAGCAACGGCAGGGTCAACCCCTGTCCGACCAGGGTGGCGAGGATGGTGACGAACGTGAGGTACACGAGCAGGTCGCGCTCGGGGAACGGCGGAATGGTCGGCAGCGCGAGCGCGGCGGCCAGCGAGACGGCACCGCGCATGCCGGCCCAGCCAATCACGAGCACCGTGGCGGGCGACGGGGCGGGATCGCGTTTCGCGAGGCCCGGAATGAGCCAGCGCGGCAGGTACGTGGCCGGGAAGACCCACGCCAGGCGGACGAGGATGACGGTGCCGGCCACCGCGCCGCCGAGCAGCGCCAGCTCGCCGGCGGGACGGCCGCTGATTTCGTCCATCACACCGGGGAGCTGCAGGCCGATGAGCAGGAAGGCGAGGCCGTTGACGACGAAGGTCGTCATCTGCCAGGTCCCGAACCCCAGCACGCGGGTGTCGGAGCTCATGACCCTCGGCGCGCGCCAGCCGAGCAGCAGGCCGCCACTCACGGCCGCCAGCACGCCGGAGACGTGGAGCAGCTCGGCGGGCAGGTATGCGGCAAACGGGGCGATCAGGGTCAGCAGCACCTCGACGGGTGGGTCGTCGAGCTTCGCGAGCAGCCAGCTCGTGCCCCAGCCGACCAGGAGGCCGATCGCGACGCCGCCGATGACGACCACGACGAAGTCCAAGACCGCCTCGTTCAGGGAGAAGGTTCCGGTCAGTGCTGCGGTCACCGCGAACCGGTAGGTGACGAGCGCGGTGGCATCGTTCACCAGGCTTTCTCCCTCGAGGATCGTCACGACGCGGCGCGGCAGGCCCAGGCGCTGGGCAATCGAGGTCGCCGCGATCGCATCGGGCGGTGACACGATCGCGCCGAGGGCGAGAGCCGCCGCGAACGGGAGCCCGGGCACGAGCGCCGAGATCACGAGCGCCACGGCCAGCGTGGTGATCAGCACGAGTCCGAAGGCGAGGAGGCTGATCGGGCGCACGCTGCGCCACAGCTCGCGCGGGGAGCTCAGGTAGGCGGCCGAGAACAGGATCGGCGGCAGGAAGATCAGGAGCACGACGTTCGGCTCGAGCTCCACGCGCGGCAGGCCGGGCACGAATCCGAGGGCCAGGCCGCCGAGGACCATCAGGATGGGATAGGGAACGCCGATGCGCCGGGCCACGACCGTGAGGAGCGCCACCACGGCGAGCAGCAGGACGACGATCTCGATCGGTTCCAGTTCCACGGCGATCAAAGGGTAGGTGATCCGGCGCACCACCGATGGTCGGGGGCCGATCGTACCGATCACAGACGCCGGATCGCGCCGCACACTGCCGAAGCTGCCCTGCGAGCCCAAGTTGCAGGAGTGATCCGTGACCGACCAGTTCCCGCTCGAGCCGAGCACCGACGCGACCGAGGGGGACGGTCAGGCGGTGGACGCCGCCGCACGCCTCGCCAACCTCACCCAGCGCGCGCCGAGCCTCTCCATCTACACCCGACGTGAGTCTCCCACTACCGCCCCGGAGCCACCGGTGGAGTCGACGCCCGCCACCGCGCCGATGCCCGAGCCCTCATTCCCCGGCCTGACAACGACCATCGGGCGGCTGACGCGTGTGACCGCCGCCGACCTGTGGGCGAGCGGTGCGGCAATGGCGTCGTGGCTGGCAAGCACGCCGGCCGCCCTGCCGGAACCGCTTGGCATGGGCGACGCCACCTTTGCGGCCCCGGACTCCAATGTGCTGGTCGGCACTCGCGGCGATGGTGCGCCCGCCTGCGTCGTGTGTGAGGTCGGTCCCTCGAGCGACGAGGGGCTCGGAGCCCTGCTGCGCGCCGCCGCCGTCCAGGACGGCGGGACGGTGGTCTGGATCGTCGGTGCCCGCGACGACTCCCATGGCGCGGCGCTCTCGTGGCTGAACCGCTCGACCGCCCCACGCTTCATGCTGGTCCGCGTATCCGGCGTCCGCATCGACGGGTCCGCCTCGGCGCCGGTCTTCGAGATCATCGTCCGACCGCCCCGCGACGCCGGAGATGCGAGCGAAGGTTCGCAGCGGCGCGTCGAGGACCACCTGCCCGAGGACTGACCCGCATCGACGCTGGGGCGGGCGGGCCGTCACCGGCCCGCTAGACTGGCGCCGATGACCAGCCAGCCCACCCCGACGCGCCGCCCGACCGCTGACTTCCTCAACCACACGGTGCGCGCCATGCCACCGTCGGGCATCAGGCGCTTCTTCGACATGCTCGCCGAGATGAAGGACGTCATCAGCCTGACGATCGGCGAACCGGACTTCACCACGCCCGAGGTCATCACGCGGGCGGCCATCGACAGCCTCGAGGCGGGCGAGACTCACTACACGGCCAACGGCGGCATGATCGAGCTGCGCGGGCTGATCGGCGGCAACCTCCGCGATCGGTACGGCGTCGACTACGACGCGCGTACCGAGCTCGTCATCACGGTCGGCGCATCGGAGGGCGTGGACGCCTCCCTCCGCGCCACGATCAACCCGGGCGACGAAGTGATCTACCACGAACCGTGCTTCGTGGCCTACGCGCCGTGCATCCAGCTGGCCGGCGGCGTGGCGGTGCCCGTGGCGACCACCGACGCGACCGACTTCCGCGTCACCGCCGAGATGATCCGGGCCGCCGTCACCCCACGCACGAAGGCCATCTTCCTGGGCTATCCGAACAACCCAACCGGCGCGGCGCTGGACCGGCCCGAGCTCGAGGCAATCGCGCGCGTCGCCGACGAGCACGACCTGCTGGTCTACTCGGACGAGATCTACGACCGCCTGGTGTACGGAGCGCATGAGCACACGGCGTTCAGTGCGCTGCCCGGCATGCGCGATCGGACCGTGCTCCTCGGCGGCTTCAGCAAGAGCTATGCGATGACCGGCTGGCGCATCGGCTACGTCGCTGCTCCGGCCGAGCTCATGGCCGGGATCGCGAAGGTTCACCAGTACGGGATCATGTGCGCTCCGACCGCGGCCCAGTTCGCGGCGATCGAGGCGCTGCGATCCGGTGAGGCGGCCCTCCAGGAGATGCGTGCCGAGTACGACCGCCGCCGGCGATACACGACCGATCGGTTCAACGAGATCGGCCTCGCCTGCTTCGAGCCGATGGGCGCGTTCTACTGCTTCCCGCAGGTCTCCAACGCCACCGGCCTCGACGAGACGACGTTCGCCGAGCGGCTGCTGGAGGAGGAGCGCGTGGGCGTCGTACCGGGCACCGCGTTCGGTCCGTCCGGGGCCGGCCACGTTCGCGTGTGCTACGCCACCGCGTTCGAGGAGATCGTCGAGGCCATGGACCGCATCGAGCGCTTCGTGGGCCGCCACCGCGCCTGATCCCGAACAACCCGCGGACGCGACGCCGATGAACATGCCGTCGGAGCGCTTCAGCGAGACGGCCCTCGCCTACGCGGAGACCATGGCCCCCTCCCTGCGGCCGGTTGCGGCCGAGGTCGTGCGGCGCGCCGCCCTTGGACCGCACGAGGACGTGCTCGACATCGGCACCGGCACCGGCATCGCCGCGGCCGCGGCGCGCGGCGGGGGGCGACGGATCACCGGCATCGACGCGGCTCCCGGCATGCTGGCCATCGCCCGGGACGAGGTGGACGGCGTGGCGTTCGAGGAGATGGACTTCATGGCGCTCCGCGGTGCCGACGCGGCGTTCGACGTCGTGCTGGCAGCGCACAGCCTCCTCTTCGCCGCTGACCGCGTAGGCGCCCTCCGCGAGTGGCTTCGGGTGACACGCCCCGGCGGGCGGCTCAGCCTCTCGGTTCCCGGACCGAACGAGGCGTCGCCCACGGCCATCTACGCGGACGTGTATCAGCGCTTCGGGATCGGGACGGATCGCGGCTACCCGACCCGCGAGGAGGTCGCGGGGTATGCGGCCACCGCCGGCTGGACGGACGTCGCAGCCGCACGAGGACCCCGACGTGGCCATCCGACTTCCGGACGACGAGGCGTTTCGGACGTGGCGCGGGATCGCCTCGCGGGACGGTGTGACCGCCCGCTTCACGCAGGAGGAGCACGACGCGCTCACCGACGCGATGCTTGCCGTCACGCCGCGGGCGCCGGACGGTACCCTTCGCATCCCGTTCGGGGCCATCTACCTCACCGCCCGGAGGCCGTCCGCATGAGCTTTGCCGACCTGCTTCGGATCGTGCCCGGCACGACGCCCGACCTCGCGGCCATCGATCCCGGGTCGACCCCCGGACTCGAGGCTGGCAAGCCGGAGGCGCGCGATCGGCTGAAGACGCTGCGCGACGAGCTGACCGAGTTCCAGAGACGACTCTGGGCGGAGTCGAGGCAGAGCCTGCTCGTGATCCTCCAGGCGCTCGACGCGGGCGGCAAGGACGGGCTGATCCGCAACGTCATCGGCGCCTTCAACCCGCAGGGGGTGCGAGTCACCGGATTCGGCGTCCCCAGCGAGGACGAGCTCCGCCACGACTACCTGTGGCGGATCCACGCTGCGGCGCCCGGGCGTGGACGCATCGGCGTGTTCAACCGCAGCCAGTACGAGGACGTGCTGGTCGTGCGGGTCAACGAGCTGGTGCCGGCGTCGGTGTGGAACCAGCGGTACGAGCAGATCAACGCCTTCGAGGCCCATCTGGCCGCGAATGGCACGCGGATCGTGAAGCTCTTCCTCCACATCAGCCGGGACGAGCAGCGCCGCCGGTTCGAGAAGCGGCTCGAGAAGCCGGACAAGCATTGGAAGTGGTCATCGGGCGACCTCGACGCCCGTGCGAAATGGGACGACTTCCAGGCGGCCTACACCGATGCGCTGGCGCACTGCTCGACGGACGTCGCCCCCTGGTATGTCGTCCCCGCCGATCACAAGTGGTATCGCGACCTGGCGGCCGCCGAGATCCTGGCGCAGGCGGCAGGCGAGATGGATCCGCAGTGGCCGGCGCCGGAGGAGGACCTGTCGGCCGTCGTGGTCCCGGAATGAAACGACCGGCGTACAGATGCGCATGAAGCACCGATGGATTGGGGGCCTCCTGCTTGCGGCCGTGCTCACGCTCTCGGCCTGCGCGCCCGGCTCCGGCGCCTCGTCCGACGCGCCCTCGGACGCAGCGGCTGAGTCGACGGCGCCAGAGCCGGACGCGAGCGCCGAGCCGATGGAGAGCCACGCCCCCGACAGGTCCGACGACTCCGACGATCCGTACGACTACTGAGCGCTGACCCGCGCTCGCGTCAGCCCGCGTGCTGGATGCAGGCCCGGGCGAAGGTCGCCAGCGCTTCGATGGCCTTCTCGCCGTGCTCGCTCGAGATCGTGAGCTCCATCCTCGGATCCTCGGCGACGAGACGCCAGACCGCCTTGACCTCGTCTGAACCCTCGTCCTGCTGGGCATCGGTCTGGAGGCGGAGCCCGCGGATCGATCCCCAACGGACGAGCTGACCACGGAGGATCCAGTCGCCCTCGGGACTTGAGCCGGCCGGGCCGTACTGGTAGTCGAGCAGCCCGGCGTCGGTGGCGATGAAGATCCGCAGCCGGCCGTTGTCGGGGTTGACGGTGGCGTGAGCGGCGTACTCGGTGGCGCCCAGCTCGCCGAGCTGGCGCTGCAACAGGCCCCGCGCGCGCCCCAGGTTGTCCCACTCGCCGATTCTCATGGCAGCTCCATCGCGTCCTCGCAGCTCGAACGTGCAGTCGACGAGCCGAGCATAGCCGCCGCGGCAATCGGAGACGCTCCCCGCCTACAATCGGGGCGATGGCGGTCGAGGCACGCACCGACTACGAAACGGTCATCGGCATCGAGGTCCACGCGCAGCTGCGGACCGAGTCGAAGATGTTCTGCCCCTGCCCGACAGCGCCCCCGCCGGACGGCACCGACGAGCCGAATTCGCGGGTGTGCCCGATCTGCCTGGGCATGCCGGGCACGCTGCCATCGATCAATCGCCGGGCGGTCGAGCTGGTCATGCTCACCGGGCTGGCCCTGAACTGCCACGTCGAGACCGATGCCGTTCGGTTCGAGCGCAAGAACTACTTCTACCCCGACCTGCCGAAGGGCTACCAGATCAGCCAGTACGCGCTGCCCCTGACGAGCAACGGCCGGCTGGTGGTGCCGGTGCCGGCCGAGAACGCGGAGATCACCATCGGCATCACGCGCGCCCACCTGGAGGAGGACACGGCGCGCATGCAGCACGCCGGCCGTGGCTACAGCGTGGTCGACTTCAACCGCGCGGGCGTGCCGCTCATGGAGATCGTCACCGAGCCGGATCTGCGGTCGCCCGCCCAGGCGCGCGCCTACGGCGAGACGTTGCGCGGGCTGCTGCGAGCCATCGGCGCCAGCCATGCGGACATGGAGGCTGGCTCGATGCGCATCGAGGGCAACATCAGCCTGCGCCCGGTCGGCACGTCGACGTTCGGCACGAAGGTCGAGGTGAAGAACCTGAACTCGTTCCGGTCGCTCGAGCGGGCGCTGGAGTACGAGGTTGCCCGCCACACCGAGGCGCTCGAGCGCGGCGAGCCGCTCCGCCAGGAGACGCGCGGCTGGGACGAGGAGGCCGGTCGCACGATCGTGCAGCGGACCAAGGAAGAGGCGAACGACTACCGCTACTTCCCCGAGCCCGATCTGCCGCCGCTGCGCCCGTCCGAGGCTTGGGTCGCCGAGCTCCGTGCGCAGCTGCCCGAGCTTCCGGCTCAGCGTCGGGCGCGCTACACCGAGGAGCTCGGCCTGTCCGAGTACGACGCCGGGGTCCTCACCGCCGATGTCGCCCTTGGCCGACTACTTCGACGGGGTCGTCGCCGCCGGCGTGGATGCCAAGAAGGCCGCCAACTGGGTCTCCGGCGAGTTCAGCCACCTGCTGAACCAGCACGCCGCCGAGGGCCTGCGCGCCGATGCGGTCGCGCTGCGGCCCGACGGCCTGGCCGAGCTGATCTCGGCCGTCGAGGACGGAACCGCCTCCGCGGCGAACGCCAAGGCCGTGCTGGCGACCATCTTCGGGACGGGGGAATCACCGCGGGCGGTCATCGAGCGCGAGGGGCTCGGTCAGGTCACGGACGGCGGTGCCATAGGTGCCGAGATCGACGCGGTGCTCTCGGAGCACGCGTCCCAGGTGGAGGAGTTCCGCGGTGGGAACCAGAAGCTCTTCGGCTTCTTCGTCGGGCAGGTGATGAAGCGCACCGGCGGTCGCGCCGACGCCCGCCTCGTGAATGACGAGCTCCGCCGCCGCCTCAAGGACTAGCCACCCAGGCGCACAATGGCGGCATGGGCACATCGAGCGGACCGGTCGGCATCCGCCTCGCCGTCGGGCTTCTCCTGGCTGCGCTTGTCGCCATCGCCCCGGCTCGCGCAGGCGAGATCGTCTGCGGGCTGCAGGCCACCGTCGGCGGCGGCTCGGCCACGGAGCTCGAGGTGGGGGAGGAGGTCCTCATCGAGGGGTTCGACTTCCCGCCGGGTGACGTCGAGGTCAGCTACAGCAGCGACGCCGTCTTCCTGCGGAGCGTGACCGTCACGGCCGACGCGACCGGCTTCTTCGAGACGAGCGTCGTGCCCGTGGCCGGAGAGGAGGGGCTCTGGTCGGTCGAGGCGGTCGGCATCGACGAGATCTGCACGGCGACGACGGGCTTCCTCGTGCTCGCCGGCCCGACGCCCGCGCCCACGCCGACGCCAACGCCGATCCCGACTCCCGTTCCCGCGGCGAGCGCGCTGCCGAACGTCGCCCTCGGCGCCGCGAGTGGACCCGGATCGCCCCCGTGGCTCGTCCTGTTCGGCGTCGCGCTGCTCGTTGTGGCGGGCTCCCTGCGCCTGGTGGCTATGCGACGCAATCGGTGACTCGTCGCCCGCGGATGGGCCATCCCGCCCGCTGACCTCTCTCTGGGAGGCGCCCCAATCTGACATCAGCCGGCATGGGTCATGCGTACTGACTCACACCGGATCCGCAGGAGGTATCGGCATGCGCATCGCCCAGGTGGCTCCCCTCATCGAGAGCGTGCCGCCCGCAGGGTACGGCGGGACGGAACGGGTCGTGTCCTACATCACCGAGGAGCTCGTGCGCCAGGGCCACGAGGTGACGCTGTTCGCGAGCGGGGACTCCCAGACGGCGGCTCGGCTCGTGGCCGGGACGCCGAAGGCCCTGCGCCTCGAGGACGACGTCATCGATCCGCTGGCCCACATGGTCGTGCAGCTGGAGCAGGTGGCCGCGGAGGCGTCGAATTTCGACGTCATCCATTGGCACCTCGACTACTTCCACTTCCCGATGTCGCGGCGCCTTGGCGTCCCCCAACTCACGACGCTCCACGGTCGGCTCGACATCCCGGACCTTCAGCCGGTATATGCCGAGTTCGGCGACATGCCGCTCGTCTCGATCTCCATGGACCAGCGTGCGCCGTTGCCCCAGGCACGATGGGTCGGCTCGGTCCACCACGGCCTCCCGCCGGACGAGTTCACGCCGTCTTACGAGTCCGGCCGCTACCTCGCGTTCCTCGGACGCATCTCGCCCGAGAAGCGCGCCGACCGGGCCATCGAGGTCGCGCGCCTTGCCGGCCTTCCGCTGAAGATCGGCGCCAAGGTCGACGACGCGGACCGGGAGTACTTCACGAAGCACATCGAGCCGATGCTCGAGGCGGACCACGTGGAGTTCGTCGGCGAGGTCGCCGGCCAGGAGAAGGCGGACCTGCTTCGCCACGCGGCCGCGCTCATCTTCCCCATCGACTGGGCGGAGCCGTTCGGCCTCGTGATGATCGAGGCGATGGCGTGTGGGACCCCGGTGGTCGCGAACCGCATCGGATCCGTTCCCGAGGTGGTCGACGACGGTGTGAACGGCTTCATCGTCGGGTCGACCAGGCAGGCCGTCGACGCGGTCCGCCGAGTGGGTGAGCTGAGCCGCGAGAGTGTTCGCGCGTCCTTCGAGCGACGGTTCACGGTCGAACGCATGACCCGCAACTACGTCGACATCTACGAGCGGCTGATCGCCGATGCAGCGTCCGCCGGGGAGCCGGCGACGTTCATCGACGCCGAAGCGGAGAAGCCCGACGCCAGGACGGCGGAAGTGGCCGAGGTCTGATCGCGGCGGCGATCAGTCCAGCCCGGTCCCTCGACGGACCTCGACAATCGCGTCGAGCTCCGCATCGGCCAATCCGTCCAGGACCATCTCGGCCGTGCCGACGCGCTCCGCAGGCCCGATCCCGACCACCGCCATGCCCGCCGCGTGCCCCGCGGCGACACCGTCAGCCGCGTCCTCGAAGACGACGCAGTCACCGGGCGGCAGGCCGAGGGCCGCCGCCGCCGCGAGGAACAGGTCGGGGGCCGGCTTTGCGGCCTCGACCGTGTGACCGTCGCAGACGGCGTCGAAGCGATCGGCGATCCCGAGTCGGTCCAGGACCTCGCGCGCGTTCCGGCTGGCCGATGCGAGGGCCACCCGCAGTCCGCGCGCTCGGGCAGCCTCGACGAGCTCGATGGACCCGGGCAGGACGTCGCTCGGCGTCATCGTCTCGAGCAGCTCCCGGTAGTAGCCGTTCTTGCGGTCCATGAGGACGGCTGCCTCGGCGTCGGACACTGTTCGTTCGCCGAGCACACGCCCGAGGGACTCCCGACGGCTGATGCCGCGCAGCGCCTCGTTCGCCACCCGATCGAATGGCAGTCCTGCCTCGTCGGCCATCCGCTGCCACGCCCGGTAGTGGAGCTCAGCGGTGTCGGTGATGACGCCGTCGAGATCGAAGATGAGGCCCCGTATCCTCGACGGTCCCGAGCCCGACCCCGCCGCCTGGCGGAGATCGATGTCGACCGTTCGGCCGCGATGCACGAGGCGGAACGCAAGGCGGGCCCAATGCGAAGGAAGTCGCGGCTGGGTGACGACCTCGTCACCCTCGAAGCGAACGCCAGCGAAGCCGAAGACCAGTGCCTGCCACAGTCCGCCTGCCGAAGCCCCATGGATGCCATCGGCGGTGTTGCCGCGGATGTCCCCCAGGTCGGCCCGGGCCGCCCGCATGAAGTGGGTGTACGCCTCGTCGACCTCGCCGGCCCGCACGGCCATGATCGATTGGATGGCAGGGCCGAGCGAGGAGCCGTGGGCGTGATCGGTGCGGGCGGTGTAGTAGTCGTAGTTCGCGGCCAGCTCGGCCGGGGTCAGCAGGTCGGGCAGCAGGTAGGCGAGCATGAGCACGTCGGGCTGCTTGATGACCTGGGTCTGCGCGACGCCCTCGATCCCCAGGATCGACTGCATCGAGCTCGTCCTCCCCGTGTACTCGGCGAGGTCGACATCCTGGAGCGAGAAGTAGCCGTCGAACTGCTCGACCAGCCCGGTCTCCTGGTCACGCGACAGGGCGATCGCGTCGGCGACCTGGCGGAACCGTGCAGCGGCCTCCGGGACCGCGCCGAGGCGATCGGCTCGCTCCGGATCGGTCTCGCGAAGCCACTCCGTCAGGTCGGCCGCCGTTCGAAGGTGCCAGGCGGCGAAATAGTTCGTGAAGGCGTTGTTGTCGACGTGTTCGTGGTACTCATCGGGCCCGATGACGTCCGAGAACTCGTAGCGGCTGGCCTCGGCGTTCCACTCCGCGCGGCTTGCCCAGAAGCGAGCGGTCTCCAGCACCAGCTCGGCGCCTCGCTCGAGCATGAAGCCATCGTCCTCGGTGGCCGCCCAGTACGCCATGACTGCGTGGGCGACCACCGCGGACACGTGGATCTCGATGTCGCCGGTCCAGATCCGTGTCAGGCGGGTCGGGTCGCCGGCATCCGGTGCCCAGCGCGGCGTGACCTCGTCACCGGCCTCGGCGCTCTCCCAGGGAATCTGCGCACCGTCGAATCCGCCCTCGGTCGCCTTGCGGCGTGCGCCCGGCAGGCGGTGGTAGCGGTAGGAGAGCAGGTCGCGAGCGATCGACGGGTGGACGTGGGTGAAGAACGGCAGCATGAACGACTCGGTGTCCCAGAAGACGTGACCGTAGTACCCGAAGCCGGAGAGCGTCTTGGCGCCGATGCTCACCTGGTCGTCCCCGCGCGGCGCGGCGATCAGCAGGTGGTACAGCGAACTGCGTATCGCGAGCTGGGCCTCCGCATCGCCCTCGATGACGACGTCGGAGAGGCGCCAGTCTCGCTCCCACGCGGTGGCCGATGCCGCGAAGAGGCTGTCGAAGTCCTCGCCGGCGAGCGCCGCGAGGCGCTCAGCGGACGTGCGTTCGGGATCGGCGGCCTCGCGCGACGACGAGATCACGACCACCTTCTCGACGACCACCGTCTGACCGGGCGTGGCGTCCCAGCGAGCGACCGTGGTGGGGCGCCTCGGCTCGTGCAGGCCATGGGTCTCGGTGACGGCGCCGCGGACCGCGAGCTGCGTTGCGACGGCGACCGAGATTCCTGACTTCGTGGCGCGGACCATCATCGACGCGTTCGAGCCGTCGACGCGCTGGCCGGTCCAGTCGAGATGGGTCACACCGTCCCTGTTGCCGCTTGCCTCCAGCGGCGCCCGCACCTCGGCCGAGCCCGAGAGGTCCACCGGGGTGATCGAGATGCGAACTGCCCCAACGTCCGGTGCCGCGAGTGAGGCGAACCGCTCGAAGACGAGGCCAACCGTCACGCCCTGAGGGCTTCGCCAGGTGACCTCGCGCCGCAACAGGCCCGTCCGAAGGTCCAACACCCGCCGGTAGTCGAGGACCGCGCCGGTCGCCAGTGAGAACGGCTCACCGTCGAAGATGATCTCGAACGCGGTCCAGTCCGGCAGGTTGGCGAGCTCGCTGACCGCGATGGGATGCGGCACGAAGATGCCGTGCATGAACGTCGCGGACTGGTCGCCCGGATAGCCCTCTTCGAGGCTGCCCCGCGTCGCGAAGCGCCCGTTGCCGATCGTGAAGGCAGTCTCGGCGGCCCGCAGGCGTGCCGGATCCAGGTGCTCCTCGACCATGAGCCAGCCGGCGTGAAGCGAAGGAGCTGGAGCCGATGCTGTCATACGTCCCCTCAGTCTTGGTTCAGAGCGCGATCGTCACACGGGCGACCCATCGGTCCTATCCCGTCGTCCGCCAGGGCAGTGCCCCGTCAGGCGTTCGACCGAGGATGACATAGGCGGGCGGACCTGACGTCGGGATCCCGAACATGTTCGGATGAGCCGGGCTACGCTCCAGGTGTGTCCGGTGATGCTCGCTCCGTCCTGCTCCGCTTCGCGCACGAGCTGCTGGACGAGACCGATGCGATCGCGCTCCGCCACTTCGGCGGCGAGCTGACGATCGACGCCAAGCCGGACCGCACGCTCGTCACCCAGGCGGACACCGGCATCGAGACGCACCTGCGCAAGCGCATCGCCGATGCGTTCCCGCGCCACACCGTGGCGGGCGAGGAGTTCGGGGTCGTGGGCGATGCCGGCGACGGGCGCTGGATCATCGACCCCATCGACGCGACCCACAACTTCGTGCGCGGCATCGAGGTGTTCGCCACGCTCCTCGCCTACGAGCGGGACGGTGCGGTCGAGCTCGGGGTCGTGTCCGCGCCCGCGATGCGCCGGCGATGGCATGCGGCGCGTGGCGACGGCGCCTATGTCCGGGCCGATGGCGAGGAGCGTCGCATCCACGCTTCGAAGGTCTCCCGCCTGGCGGACGCCCAGATCGTCTTCGCCACGCTCCGTGGCCTGGAGAACGCCGGGATGGGGGAGGGATTGCGGCGCATCGTCCTCGGCGCGTGGCGAGACCGCGGTTTCGGCGACTTCTGGGGCCACATGCTGGTCGCGCAGGGTTCGGCGGAAACGATGATCGAGTACGGCGTGAAGCCCTGGGACATGGCCGCGCCGTACGTGATCGTGACCGAGGCGGGCGGCCGGATGACCGATCTGGAGGGCACGCCATCGTGGACGGCTCCGAACGTCCTCAGCTCGAACGGGCTCCTGCACGACGAGCTGCTACGGATGCTGGTCGCCTCCGACTGACTCCATCAACCGCTCAGATCCGCACCAGACCCCTCCGAGTACGGACCCGATGATCCGTACCTCGCTCCGTACTGCCCCGGATAGTCCGCCGCCCCACGACTCCTAGAGTGACCCCTATAGAGTCGATCGGATTGTGTCCACCGACCGATCACGAGGGGAATGAGGGATTCATTTCATGTTTGGTAGGCGATTCTCCCGAGCGCTGGCCGTAACCACGGTCGCCTCACTCGTCATGGCGACGGCGGCCTTCGCGCGACAACGTCCAGAACGACGATCGGATCGCGGCGGCAACAGCCCGTAGCTCGTGCAATGCGAGACCGCGGCAACATCGTCGCTGCAGGTCTGTCGTCGACGGCGGTCGACGAGCAACCGACCGATTCGGCCGGTGACATCGGTCAACGCTCGCCACTGGGTCACAGTGATCGCAACACGGGCTGATCCGCGTCGGCATCAGCGCGGCTGGCCGACGGCACCTGGCTTCGAACGTCCTGGCAGCGTGCCGAGCGCTCAGCATCACGATCGCGGTCGATGCGGCGTCAACGCGCTGGCACGAGCGACTACCCGATCACGTTCAGTCGACGAGGCACTGGCACGGTGACCTGACAAGCTCGACCGCAACGGCACCTTCGGAAGCCGTCACTGGTCGGCACACGCTCACCTGCGACCCGGTGACACTGCTCCGACGGTGCACTGGACCGAGCCGACGGCAGTCGACCGGTGACGCGGCACGACTGAGCGACACGTGCGGTCATCGACACCGGCTCCGACGACCACGGACGGCGAGCTTCGACGACCGCCAGCGATGCCGATGCGCGGTGCCAACTGCGACTCACGGTCTGCGGCAGCTGACTCGCATTCACGCTCGCTGGACCGACGGCCGAACGCCGAGTGGGTCCGCTTCTTCGACGCGGCCGGCAACTCGTCGACGCGAGCAACACCATCGGACTCGACACGGTTCGACGCCATCATCGGCGATGGTACGGGCGACCTACGTCGCCGGCACTGACGACCGACGTCACGTGACGTTCAGCGCCACGACAACGTCGCGGCTCCGGCATCGCGACTGCACACGGTCGCCAGCGATACGACGCGACCGACCAGCAGTGCGACCGACGCGTACCAGCGCGGCGACTGCGTTGACAACGCCGGCAACACCGCCGCTGCCAGTCAACGTACGACATCGACCATCGACAGCTCGGTCCGACTGTGACGCGTGACGGGCTTCACGACTGGAGCCGACACACCGACTCGGTAGCACGCTCGCCGAGCCGCGGGCTGCGTACGAGCGACCAGGCTCGTCACGGCGTCAAGCGTACGCCGCTGAGCGGCGCCGACACGGCACTGTGACCGACAACGGACGGTGTCGGACGCTCACCTGCACTGCTCGGGTGCCGACGACAACGCCGGCTACCGCGGATCATGAGTTCGCAGACGCTACACCGTCGACGTAGCGTTCATCCCTTGGCCGGTCAAGGCGATCCTTCAGCCGATCAACGGGAACAGCGCAGCGTCGTCAGCACGGTCGAGCGGTGCCTGTCAAGTTCGAGATGCTGGCCGCGACGATGCCGACCGGCTTCACGCGAGCGGTTGACGCTCACGCAGACGCAGGTCAGGCTGCGACGACGTGGACGACGAACCGACGAGCTGGCTGACGTCGCCGTCGAGCACTCGTCCGAGCGGCCGATTCAGGTACGACGATGCGCGGCCGACGGCTTCTACATCTACAACCTGGCTTCAGGACAAGGCCGCTGGCACTTGCTGCGAACGTTCTGATCGACGTGGATATCTTGGTCGACGGCGCTGATCGCAGCTCACAGACAGTCGGCGTACTTCAAGCCCAGAAGTAGCGAGCCGCCTCTTCAGCTGCACGACGAAGGCCGGCCCGGAAGGGCCGGCCTTCTTCGTTGCCTCTTGATTCGTGATGCCACAATCCGTGCGTGCCCAGGCTCGATGATCGGGCCGCTATGGGGGAGCGTCGTCTCCAGGTCATCCTGGGACTCCTCTTCATCGGCCTGACGGCAATCACCATCGTCGTCTTCGCGCCGACGCCGGTCGGCATCGCGATCGTCGACGAGCGGCTCGACCTCGTGATCAACACGGTTGCGACCCTCGCTGCCCTGGCAATCGGCGGCCTGGCGTGGGCGCGCTATCGCGTGACGAGCGAGTCGTTCGCCTTCGCGCAGGCGGGAGCCTTCCTCACCCTGGGCATCGTGAACGGGCTCGTGCTCCTGGTCGTCGTGCTCGACCGCGGAAACATGCTCGGGTTTTCGCTGGCCGACCCCGGGCCCGTCCCGATCGTCGCCTTCGTCCTCACCCGCTTCGTCGCCGCCAGTCTCCTGCTGGTGGGTGGCGTCGCGGCCATCCGGCGCACGCTGATCCGGCCGCGATGGGCTGCGCCCCTCGTGCTCGCGCCAGCGGCGCTGACCGTCGCGCTGCTCGCCGTCCTGCGACGGTCCGACATGCCGGCCCTGCTCTCGCCAGAGGCGCTCGGACACCTCCAGGCGACTCCCGGCCAACCGCTCGATCCGACGACGCTCTCACCCGGCCTGCTGGTCGTGCAGCTGACCATCGGCGCGATGTTCTTTGCAACAGCAGCGTGCGCAGCGCAGACGACGATCCGGGACGACCGCCCCGCCGATGCATACCTCGCCGTCGGTCTCATCCTCGCTGCATTCAGCCAGATCCATTTCGCGGTCAATCCGGGCTCGTACACGGCGCTGGTCACGACCGGGGACGTTCTGCGACTGCTGTTCTACGTGGCACTTCTCGCGGGCGTGATCGTCCAGAGCCGCTCCGATGTGCGCCGGATCCAGGAGGCGAACGTTGAGCTCGAACGGTTGCGTGAGGCCGAAGTCAACCGCGCCCTCCTCGAGGAGCGAGCGCGACTGGCGCGAGAGGTCCATGACGGCCTTGCCCAGGACCTGTGGTACGCACGGCTCAAGCAGGGCCGCCTCGCGCAGCTCGTGACCGGCGAGGAGGAGCGCGCCCTGGCGCAGGAAGTCGTCGACGCGATCGACAGCAGCATCGCGGAGTCCCGCCAGACGGTGATGGCCATGCGGGCCGGAAGTACCGATGCGCCCCTGATGGATGTCGTGGAACGCTACGTCGAGGATTTCGGCGATCGCTTCGCGCTCGAGGCCCGATTCGACGGTAACGGTGTTGAGCCGGCGCTCCCATCGCGAACGCAGGCAGAGGTGCTCCGGATCGTGCAGGAGGCGCTCAACAACATTCGGAAGCATGCCGATGCGACGGTGGTCCGGGTCAACGCGGCGGTGGATGAAGGAGGGCTCGAGATCTCGGTGACCGACAACGGACGTGGGTTCGATCCGCAGACCGTGAAGCGGCGGCTTCGGGCTGACGGGCATGCGGGAGCGCGCCGAGCTGATCGGCGCTCACTTCGACCTGCGATCCGAGCCCAGCAACGGCACGACCGTCCGTGTTCGGGTGCCGATGCCCGGAGGCGGGCCGATGACCGAGCCGCTGCGCGTGATGCTGGTGGACGACCATGCTCTCGTTCGCTCTGCCGTCCGGTCCGCGCTGGAGGCGCCGGATATCGAGGTAGTCGCTGAAGCATCGAGCGCCGAGGTGGCCATCGACGAAGCGATGCGCGCCCGCCCGGACGTGCTGCTTCTCGACGTCGACATGCCGGGCATGACCGGAGTTCAGCTCGTCCGCGAGCTCCACCCGCGCCTCCCCGAGACGCAGATCGTGATGCTGAGCGTGAGCGGCGATGACCGCACGGTCATCGAGGCGATGCGGCACGGCGCCGTTGGCTACCTCACGAAGGACCTCGGTCCCGAGGCTCTTCAGCGGGCGGTGCGCGGCATTCGCTCCGGGGATCTTGCGATGTCCCGGCGCATGGCCGCACGCACCCTGCGCCAGTTCATCAGCGGCGAGGCACGAGAGGGAAGCGCCTGAAGACTCCCTGCTGGGTATGTTGAGCAGCCGGGAGATGGAGGTGCTGGCCCTCCTGGCGGACGGGCTGACCGACCGCGAAATCGCCGCCGGGCTGGTGATCTCGCCGCGGACGGTCGAGTCACACGTCAGCGCAATCCTCCGCAAGCTCGGTGTGCGCAATCGGGCTGAGGCGGCGCGGACTTATCGCGAGGCGCGCGACACCGCCGGTTGAGCGTCAAGGTCTGCCTTGGCGGCGGCTGCTTCGCCGCCCGCGAGCCGCAACGCCTGCCTCAGGGCGGACTCGGACGAAGGCACAACCGCCAGCCGTCGCGGGCGCGTGGGGAGCATGAGTGTTGTGGCGACCGGCGCCAGCCGGACGACATCGACCGGTTCGCCGTCCGCCTGCCCGGCGCCGATCTCGACGCCGAAGCCGCCGAGCTGTGTGTTGAACACGCCGCGCCTCGGTTCCACGCGGACGCGGGCGACCGAGCCCGCTTCCAACGACGTACCGACGCCGAACGAGCAGCGACGCGACCCGCACCTCCCGCGGCCGAATCTCGATCCGCAGGGTCAGGACGTGGAGCGCGAGGAGGATGACGTAGGCCAGGACCACGGCCCCCGCGACAGTCACGGCGATCCCAATCGTGCCGGGGGTCCGGAATCCGATGACGAGCGCGATCTCCGCAACGGCCAGCCGCAGGACGAGCCACAGGATGATGCGAGCCGGGTCGCGGTCAGGCAGAACGCGGATGGGAAAGCGAGCGCGCCGGTGGCCCGCCGTCAGGCTACCGCCCTCGCATCCGCCGGATCAGGCCGCGCAGCCCCTTTGGCCGCTGCGCATCCTGCTGGCCGTTGTGGGCGAGGCGCCAGGTGAGCTCTTGCCCGACCACGGCCTCGATTCCCTTCGAACGATCCGGCTCGACCGGGATCGGTACGCGCGGCGCCCCGGACGCCCAACGATCCCGCTCCGCGAGCGCAAGCTCGTACGCCTCTTGGGCAACGGCGAGCGTTGCAAGGTCCGCGGGGCGGCCACTGGCGGCGCCGCGCATTGCGCTCGCCCAGGCCTCGCGTGCTGCGACGTAGCGATCCTCGGCATCCTCGGGCGACACTGCGCGATCCACAACTCGCGGGCTGATGCCGACGGACGGGGCATGCGAGCGCCGGAGCGCTGAACTTGCAGCCGGCTCCGCGGGCGACTCCGCCTTGGAGGGAGCAGCCGCGCGGCGTTTGGTCATCGCCGGAGCTCCCGAAGGGCGGCGGCGATCTCCGTCCGGAACAGGCGCGGCCGGTCGATGTCGAAGGCGAGACCCTCGGCGTCCTTCAGTGTCACGAGCAGCCGTTCCTCGGCTGTCGCAATCTCGCTGATGTCGCCTAGCTGTACGTTCACGCTCACCTGGCCAATGTGGACGAGCCGCCGGGACGTGAGATACAGCGTCCCCCCATAACCCAGGGCTCGGTCTCCTGGAACCCTAAGGATCGCAGATCGACGCAAGCCATGGACGATCTCGCCGGGATTCAGGTGCGCGCGGGCAACATCGTCGGGCTCGACGGTGTCGAGTGGCTCCGTGCGGAGTCGCTCCCGAGCCTCCAGCGCCTCGCGCTCGTCCGCCTCGATGCGAGCCGCGGTGGCTGTTGCGTCGCGCAGAGCGGGACCCTCCTCCGTGGTGACATCGACGGGCACACCGTCGGTCGCCCCCTGGTCTCGCTCTGCCTCGAACACAGCGGAAACGTATCCCGGGGACGCCGTCGCCGGCATCCGGGGTTGTACTGAGAGGCATACGGACCGATGCGTCCGTAGCGTTACTGAGCGTCCGTGGTCTTTGGCTCCGCTGGTCCATTACGATCGTCGGGATGGCAGGGCAGCCGATGACCACGCGCGGCGTCGTCTTCGAGGGACCAGGGCGAAGCCCACGGATCGAGGAGCTGACGCTCGACCCGCCCCAACGTGGCGAGGTGCTGGTCCGGATGGCAGCCGCGGGCGTGTGCCACTCGGACCTCCACGTCGTGGACGGCGAGTGGGAGCGACCGGCCGGCGTCGTGATGGGCCACGAGGGCGCTGGCTGGGTCGAGCAGATCGGGGAAGGCGTCCACGGGCTCGATCGGGGCGACCTGGTGGTCCTGGCGTGGACGGCACCGTGCCGAACGTGCGAGGCGTGCCACCGCGACGAGCCGTGGCTGTGCGCGCAGCCGGACGGCAGCGGGCATCGGCTGGCGCCCGAGCTCGTGCGGTTGCACCGAGCGGGCGGCGAGCCGATCGGTGCGTACAGCGGCATCGGGACGTTCGGCGAGCACCAGGTGGTCGCGGCATCGGCGGCGATCAAGGTGGACCGCCGGACGCCGCCGGAGATCGCGGCGCTCATCGGATGCGCGGTCACGACGGGCATCGGCGCCGTCCGGAACACGGCACGGGTGCGGGCAGGGGAGTCGGTGACTGTCATCGGACTCGGCGGTGTCGGGCTGAGCGCCGTCATGGGTGCGGTGGCCGACGGCGCTCACCCCGTGACGGCCGTCGACACATCGCCGGCCAAGCTCGAACTGGCGGTCCAGGCCGGCGCGCACCGGACGCTGCTGGCGGACGAGGCAGCGCAGGCAGGTGGCGCCGACCACGTCATCGAATGCATCGGCCTCGTGGAGACCGTGGAGCTGGCGATCGACCTCGTGCGCCCGGGCGGCACGGTCACGCTCGTGGGGATGACACCCCAGGGCCAGCGAGCGAGCTTCGACGTGTACCGGCTCGTCGAGGACGGCATCACCATCCGCGGGTCGAATTACGGCTCGGCCGATCCTGCCGTTGACTTTCCGCGGATCGCGGACGAATACCTCGCTGGAAGGCTTCCGCTCGATCTGCTGGTGACGGAACGCATCGGCCTCGAGCAGCTGGAGAACGCGTTCGACGCCATGCGACGGCGGGACGGCGCACGTCGCGTGATCGTCTACTGACACGACGGTCGGCCGGACAGCAAGCGAGCCCGGGCCGATGCCCGGGCTCGCTGCTGTGACCGAGGAACGGCTCCGCTAGCGGCGCCCAGCCTGGCGTGCGGCCTTGGCCGCTGCCTGTGCAGCCTTCCGCTCCGCCTTGGCGGCTTCGCGCTCGGCCTTCCGCTGCTCCTTCGCGGATGCCTCTGTGTCCTCGTCCTCGGTGTCGGATTCCTCGGTGTCGGACTCCTCGGTGTCGGACTCCTCGTCCGCGGATTCCTCGGTGTCCGACTCTTCGTCGCCGGTCTCCCAGCACAGGATGCGGGCATGCTCGCTGACCCACTTGCCATGGGTCAGGTGGTCGGACTCCTGGAAGCCCTCCCAATCGTGGGCAGCTTCCGCCACGCACTCACCGTGGTTGGCGAACTCCTCGTCCTCCTCGACGGTCTCCTCCGACTCCTCCTCGGACTCTTCGGCCACTCGTCGTCCTCCTCGGTCTCCCAGCAGGTGACGCGGGCCGCTTCACTTACGACCGCCCCGTGATTGCCGTCCTCGGCGGTCTCGTCGGACTTGTCCGATGCCTCCTCGGCGACGCATTCGCCGTGTGCACTGGCCTCCTCGGACTCCTCGTCGGATTCCTCCTCGGAACTCTTCGTCCTCGAGGTCCGTATCCTCCTCGAGTTCCTCATCGGTCTCGGTCTCTTCGTCGGTCTCGTCCTCGGTCTCTTCGGTCTCGTCATCGTTCTGCTCGTCGGAGCCGAAGATGAGCTCGATGCACGAAGGCCGAGATCGACTGGCCGCGCGGGGAGTCGGACTCGCCGGTCGGTGGGGCACCGAATGCCGCCGAGACGGACAGGGTGATGAGGAGCACCCCTCCCATCAGCGCCATCCACGTGCTGCGAAGTCGATGCATGGTCGACGGATGCCTCCATCTGGCGACGCCGCGGGGCAGCGCGGGCGCCATGGGCCTGGTGGGCGCAGATTCGGCGCCCGGACAATGACCGTGCGAGGATGGCAGCCGATTCGGACGCTGTGGCAGGTACATCGGTCCCGTTGCGGCCGGACCTTCGTCCGCTGCGGTGCTGCGCCGATCGAGCGCGAGATCGCCCCAAGGACCGAGGCGTCAGGCCTTTCGGTGCTTGCGCAGCAGGATGTCGATCGCGTCGCGGTATCGCGCGCCGGAGGCGTGCCGGCGCAGCCAGTCGAGGTACTCCGGCTCGCGCCGGGCGACCTCGCCGAGCGTCCATCCCTCGTAGCGCCCGAAATCGAGGCGCTGGTCTGCTCCGTCCGCGTCCAGCGACCCACGTGGAGCTCCGTGCGTGGCCCGTTCGGCGGGCGTCGGCGGGGGAGCCCGACGCCGATCCGACTCCCACTTCGAGCGGGTGACGGGATCGCGCACCACCCCGTACGCCCAGTTGAGGTCCTTCATCCGTCGCTCCTCGCGCTCGTTCAGGGTCGAGGACGCATCGGGATGGACCTTGCGCGCCAGGACCCGATAGGCGGCACGGATGACGTCCGGGTCGGCATCGGGCTGCACCTGGAGGATCCGATACGGATCGCGCCGGTCCACGGTCGCGGCCCTAGACCAGCGAGCGCTCCACGACCTGGCGCAGGACCGGCAGCGGGAGTGCGCCGGCCTCGAGCACGACGTCGTGGAAGCGACGGATGTCGAAGGCGATCGCCCTGGCGGGCGCGGGCTTCGGCGCGGAGGCGCAGCAGCTCGAGCTGGCCGAGCTTGTACGCGAGCGCCTGCCCCGGCCAGGCGATGTATCGGTCCACCTCGTTGGCGATGTTGTTCTCACCCAGCGCGGTGTGGACCGTCATGAAGTCGATGGCCTGCTGGCGGGTCCAGCCGAGGGCGTGGATCCCGGTGTCGACCACCAGGCGAGACGCGCGCCATGCGTCGAACGACAGCACGCCGAACCGGTCGAGGTCACCCGACAGCAGGCCCATCTCGTCCGACAGACGCTCGGTGTACAGGCCCCAACCCTCGATGTACGCGGTGCATCCGTTGAAGCGACGGAACGCCGGCAGATCGGTCAGCTCCTGCATGATCGCGAGCTGGAGGTGATGGCCCGGCACCGACTCGTGGAACGCGAGCGTCTCGGCCTCGTACCGCGGCCGCGTGTCGGGGGCGTACGTGTTGACGTAGTACTGGCCGGGCCGTTCACCGTCGCTCGAGGGCTCGCGGTAGTACGCGATCGTGGAGTGCTTCTCCTCGTGCGCCGGCATGCGAACGACCTCGCACGGGGCCTGTGGCAGGCGGCCGAACCAGGCCGGGATCGCCGCAGTGGCGCGATCCAGCGAGGCCACCGCGGTGTCGAAGACGTCCTCGCGCCGGGAGAAGTGGAGCGCGGCGTCGGATCGCAGCGCGCCCAGGGTCGCGGCCAGGCCATCGGCCCCGAGCAATCGGCCCCCGAGCTCGACGAACTCGGCGTCGATCCGCTCGATCTCCCGCAGGCCGATCTCGTGGACCTCCTCCGGTGGCGTATCGAGCGAGGTGGACGCGCGGGCCAGGCGTCGATACGCCTCCAGCCCGTCCGGCAGGTGCATCAGCCCGGCCCGGTTGTCCTCGCGTGCGGCCGGAGCGATCTCGTCGGCGAGGACCGCCCGGTAGCGCTGGAATGCAGACCGCACGTCGCCGGTGATTCGCACCAGCTCCTCGCGGAGCTCGGGCAGGGCCTTGGCGGGATCGACGAGCGGCCACTCGTCGTCCGGTCGGGCAAGCAGGTCGTCGATCTGCTCGACGACCTTGCGAACCAGCGTCGCGACTCCGACGCGGCCGTCCGCCAGGGCACGACGGTGGTTCTCCCCGGCACGATCGAGGAAGGGTGGCATGGACCGCCAACGGGCGAGGAGCGCATCGGCCTCTGCCGGCGTCCGAGCGACGTGGTAGGCCGGGATGTTCAGGAGATGGACCTGCGGACCGTCCATCGGGTCGATGTTGAAGCCCGCGAGGTCGGCGTCCAGCACCGCACGGTCGGTCTGGATGGCCTCGTCCAGGGCGGCACGCGTCACCGGGTCGGCGTCGGGGCCGATCGTCGCCAGGCGCTCCTCGAGCTCGCCGAGGGTGGCTCGCCAGGCCTCGCGGGCCTCGGGGGAGTTGTCCTCCAGGCGGTCGTCGAAGCGGCGGTCGCCGATGGCGGTCGCGAACGTCGGGTGGCGTGCGAGATAGGCGTCCCAGTAGTCGGCAGCCAACCAGTCGAGGGGCGTATCGGTCACGCCGCCATGCTAGCCGCGGATGGCCCGGCTGTGCGCTCGCTCGGCGGCTGCATCACGCCGGAATCCGATGCACGCTGCACGCCACGGCGCCTATCCTCGCGCCGATGCAGCCCGTCCTCCCGACCGCCCGCACCGAACCCCGACCGAGGCTGCCCGACCCGAATCGGCTGATGCGCACGTGCGCGAACTGCGGCGCGGAGATGGAGGAGCGCAAGTGCAAGCTGATCTGTCGCGGATGCGGCTACTTCCTGAGCTGCTCCGACTACTACTGAGTTGAGCCGACGAACTCGATCGTCAGCATCAGCCGATCCAGCACGGCCTTGTTGAGCTCGTAGTCCCCGCCCATCTCGCGCGTCGTCATGGCGACGATGTTCGGACCCTCCTCGGGCGTGGGTCCGAGCTGGATCTGATAGACGTAGGAGTCCTCGTACTCGACACGCACCGCGCTCTGGCCGCCGACCATCCCAAGTTCACGACGAATCGGATCCTCGAAGGACCCTCGGTCACCCGGTTCCCAGACGATCGTGATGGCGATCTCGTCGGGCACCTCCCCGGAGTCGTCGACCTCGTAGAACGTTGGCGAGAACCAGCTGCAGGCGGCCACGTCGCGGAATGCGGTGTTCGTGTACCAGGCATCGGGATAGACGAGCTGGTATCCGTCGCGCAGGTTCTGGCAGTCGTCGCGGGCGATGAAGAGCGCGTCGGCCTCCGCGTTCGTCGCCGGTGTGAATGTGCCGTCGGCAGCCTGAGAGGACCGATGCGGTCGGCGCCGGTGAAGCGGTCGCGGTCGGTTCGGCAGTGGGGGAGAGGCTCGGCTCGGCGGACACGGACGGAGGCGGTGTCGGCTCGGGGGTTGGTTCCGTCGTGGGATCGGTCGCGCCGATGCAGCCGGAGACGGCCAACGCCACGACGGTGAGGATCACGGTGCGTTTCATCGGCGCAAGCCTAGACGGCGCTGACAGCTCCCGGAGTAGTACGAACCGCACAGTTCCACGGCTATGGCGTGATCTCGACCGCGGTCGCGGAGGTGGCGGGCGCGGTACGCGCGAGCTGCGCGACCAGGACTCCCGCCACGACGCAGGCTCCGCCGAGCAGCTGCGGCCCGCTCAGCGACTGGCCCAGCAGCAGCCAGGCCAGGGCCGCCGCGAGCACCGGCTCGGTGGTCGTGGCGATCCCCGCCACCGCCGGGCTGATCCAGCGCAGGGCCCAGACGGCGAGCGCGAACGGCAGCAGCGTGCCGAGCAGGCCGACCGCGAGGACCCGCCACGCGACCTGCGGGTCACTCAGAAGCTCGAACGGCCACTCCCACAGGGGCAGGAACACGGCCCAGATCGCAACGGCCACGCAGAAGCCGATGAAGAGCGTGGTGACCGGGTGGCTGCCGCGGCGCCCGGCGAGCTCGGCCAGCACGAGGTAGCCCGCGAACGTCAGCGCTGCAGCGATCCCCGCAGCCAGGCCGAGCGTGTCGAGGCTGCCGGTCACCCCGCCGCCGATCGCGCCGGACACGAGGGCGGCACCGAGGAGGGTGAGCCCGGCCGCGACCCACACGACGCCGGCTGGCATGCGGCGGGTGACGACCGCCGTGCCGACCAGGATCAGCACCGGGGCCGTGTACTGGAGGGCGATGGCGACGCCCACCGGGACCCGGTCGATCGCCACGTAGTACGCGAGGTTGACGGCCATCATGCAGGCGCCAAAGCCGACGAGCGCGGGGACGGCCCGCGGTGGCGGGCTCAGCAGGTCGCGTCGGGCCACCACCAGGTACGCGGCCAGCGGCACCAGAGCGACGACCACGCGCGCTTCGGCCAGCTGGGCCGGGCTGACGCCGCGAGCGAACGTGTCCGCGGCGATCACCGCGTTCAGCGCCCAGCAGGCGGCGGCCGCCACGCACGCAAGCGTGGCCAGCAGCGCGCGATTCCGGGTCATTGGGTGGAGGCTACCAGCGGGTTCGGCCGCCCTCGTCACTCGATCCCGCGGAGGCGGAGGAACTCCTCGTTCGTCGGGTCGCGCCCGAGGAAGGCGCGGACCAGCTCGTCCGCGTCCCGCGACCCGTTCGGCTCCAGGATCTCGCGCCGGTACGCGGCACCGACCGACGGCGACACAACGCCCTCGCGTGTGAACCTCCCGAACATGTCGTCACCGATGACCTCGGCCCACAGGTACCCGTAATAGCCCGCGTCGTAGTACTCGATGAGATGGCCGAATCCGGCGAGCATGAACGTGCCCTCCGGGTAGGGCATGCCGGTTACCGCGATATGCCCGTCGCAGGGCCTCATCGGGATCGGGCTGGGTGGGGCTCGCATGGAGGGCCATGTCGATCTGCCCGTAGAACGCCTGGAGCGCCACCCGGATGCCGACGTTCACCCATCGGGCGCGCAGCATCTGCGAACGAGGTCGTCCGGGATCGGCTCGCCGGTAGCGAAGTGGCGGGCGAAGCGGTTCAGGACGGCCGGCTCCCATGTCCAGTGCTCCATGATCTGGGACGGCGCCTCGACGAAGTCCCACTCGGTGTCGGCGCCGGAGAACCGGGCGTACGCGGCGCGGGTGAGGCTCATGTGCAGGATGTGGCCGAACTCGTGAAAGAGGGTCTCGACCTCGCTGTGCCGCAGGAGCGCGGGACGCTCGCCGCTCGGTGGCGTGAAGTTCGCGAGGATGGCGCTCACCGGCGCAACGTAGGACCCATCGGCCGCCCGATGGCCGATCTCGAGCGGAAAGGCAGCGGCGTGCGTGAACTTCCCGTCGCGGGGGTGCAGATCGGCGTAGAACGTGGCGATCGGTCGACCGCTCTCGCGATCGGAGATCTCGTACAGCCGCACGGACTCGTGCCAGGCACGGGCGTCCGGGACCTGTCGGTAGTCGAGCCCGAGGACCTTGCCGGTGAGGGCAAACATGCCGTCCATGACCTGCTCGAGCGGCAGGTACTCGCTGATCCGCTCCTGGTCGACGCCGTACTCCGTCCGTCGCAGCATCTCGTCGTAGTAGCGCCAGTCCCAGGACGTGATCGGCCCATCGTGGCCATCGGCGTTCATCCGTGTGCGCAGGAGCGTCAGCTCGTCGTCGACCGGCTGCGCGATCCGAGGAAGAAGGTCTTCATAGAAGTCACGCACGCGCTCGGGCGAGCCGGCCATCCTCACCTCGATCGCATAGTCCGCCCAGGTCGGCATGCCGAGCAGCTCGACGATGCGGCGGCGCAGCGCAATGGCCTCCTCGAGCAGGGGCCGATTGACCTCGACGGCCTTGTTCCAGTCCTTCGTGAACAGCTCACGCCGCAGGTCGCGATCCTCCGCCTGCTGCATGAACGGGTTGAGCTCCGGGTAGTCGAGGCTGACGCGATACGTGTCCGGCGCCGCGCCGGGTTTCAGCCGCTCGACGTACGAGTCCGGCATGCCGGCCAGCTGCTCGCGAGTCACGTCGATCCCGTCGCGGAAGTCGTTCAGGTTGCGCTGGAAGGCGACCTGCACCTCGACCAGGCGATTGCGGAGCCGCTCCAGCTCGGCACGCTCGTCCGTGGGGAGCTCATGCCCGGCTCGGCGGAAGTCCCGTAGCCAGCGCTCGAGGAGACGGGCGTCCTCGCCGGCCAGCGCCTCGGCGCCATCGGTGTCCGCGAACGCGCGGACGGCCTCGTAGAGGTCCCGGCGCGAGACGACGGCCACGCGCCACTTGTTGATCCGTTCCTCGGCCTCGACTCCGGCGTCACGCACTGCCGCGTCGGGATGGGCCTGGCCCATGAACGCCCCCCGGCCGTAGGCGCGGATCAGCTCCGCCCCGGCCAGCTCAAGAGGCTGCAACGTGGCCGCGAGCGAGGGAGACCCCGCGCTGGCAACGGCGCCGTTCACAAGGGCGTCGGCGGTCACCAGTGCGGCATCGGTCTCCGACCGGACCGATGCGGGCGTCACGGTCGTGTAGTCGTACGGCATGTCAGCCACGGTACTCGCTGATCTCGAACAGGTGGCCGTCCGGGTCTCGGAAGAAGCAGCGCGTCTCGGAGCCGCGCTCGACCGGCTCGGTCAGGAACGTGGCGCCTCGCTCTCGCAAGGTCTCGTACGCGGAGCGGCAGTCGCGCACGCGGATCGTGAACAGGTGGTCGGTGGTGGACGGGTCGCCCGGCTCGGCCAGGGTGACCCCGGGCTTGTCGTCGGTCGGGCCACCCCCGGTGACGAGCAGCAGCCACGATCCGTTGAACGACATGACGGCCGAGTCGCCCCCGTATTCGCGGTACCGCGTCGCCCCGAGCACGTCGGTGTACCAGGCACTGGCGCGGCGGACATCAGCAACGACCAGGATGTGGGTCAGCTCCATGTCGGCGCTCGGGAACGTCATCGCTCCCCACGATACGCTGCGCCGCGGAGGTCAGGGAGCGGAGATCGCTCCGAGCCTGCCCTGCACGGACGCCATGACGGCGGCCACGCTGGCCACCGGCTGCGTGTCCTGCGGGCCGCGCTTGGCGTACAGGGCTCGCATCACGCAGAGCGCATCGAAGAGCTGCCGTTCCTCAGCGGTGGGTCGCCTGGGCGGGATACTGCGGCTCCTGGTCATGGGCGCAGCATCCACCATCCGGGATGACCGGTCATCCGCCATCGAGCCGTCCACGGGTCCGTCATTCGACGCATCGCGGGTCCCCGGCCATGCCCGATCGGGCGGTCGAACGCTCGACGGCCAAGGCATACTGGACCGAGGTGATGGGCCGCTCGGACGCGGCTGGCTGGAGGTAGGAGGTCAACTCGCTCATGGCGTACGCTGACGACCGCGGGGCCGGTGCGCTCGGGGTCAACTGGAAGTGGCTGGTCGGGATCGGCGTCGCGCTGGCGCTCCTCGGGCTCGTGGCTCTGTGGAACGCAGTGGACGCCACGCTGGTGACGACGATCATCGTCGGCTGGGTGCTTGTGGTCGCCGGCGTGATGCAGCTGGTCGGCGCATTTACCGGGGGTTCGTCCACGGGCTGGCGAATCGTGCAGGGCCTGCTCGGCATCCTGTACATCGTCGTCGGGTTCAATGTCGCCTTCGATCCGCTGGCGGGAGCGATCGCGCTGACGATCGCCATCGCGCTGATGCTGATGATCGACGGTGTCATCCGGATCATCTCCGCCTTCATGGATCGGGGCCAGGGCTGGGGCTGGTCGGTCGGCCTCGGCGTGGTCGCGATCCTGCTGGGCATCTGGCTGTGGACCGGGATCCCGCTCTCCGGCATCGCGATCGGCCTGTTCGTCGGCCTGCAGCTGCTGTTCGCCGGCATCATGTGGATCATGCTGGGCTTCGCCGGTCGTTCCGCCGAGCCCAGCCCTGCCTGACCCTGCGACACACGAGCGACGCGTCGCGATGACGCGTCGCTCCTTCGTGCCCGGGTCGTCACCGATGAGTTGCGGGCCCGCTCCCCGTCTACCGAACGTACGGGCCTGCGCGTGCGGGTCAATCAGCGAGAGGAAGCAGGATGAACTTCAACAGCATCCTCATCGGGAGCGAGGATCCCAAGCGCCTGGCCGAGTACTACGCGAAGCTGCTCGGCCCGCCGACCATGGAGGACGGCGGCTACACCGGCTGGCAGGTGGGGAGCGGCTGGGTCACCATCGGCCCACACGACGAGGTCAAGGGCCGCAATCCACAGCCTGGCCGATTGATCTGGAACATCGAGACCGCCGACGTGCGCGGTGAGTTCGACCGCCTCGTGGCTGCCGGGGCGACAGTCGTGCGCGAGCCGTATGGCTTCGACGGCGACGAGACCGGCCTGATCGCCACCCTCGCCGATCCGGACGACAACTACTTCCAGCTCATGAGCCCGATGGGGCCGCCTTCCGAGAGCTGACCGGTCTCCCTAGGGTCCGATGTGCCGGAACGACCTTCACCGTCATGCAGGCGTTCCTTCGAGGCAGGCTTCGACGGCGGCCATCGCCCGCTCGGGCACGGCGATCCGGGCCGACCCGTTGCGCCAGAGCGTGGTCCGCGGGAGATTGTCCGGCGACGCGTTCCAGACGAGGACCGCCCCCAGCCGGAGGAAGCGGTCGTAGAACTGGCGCGTGCTCGCGAAGCTCCGTCGGGCGAAGTACGGTTCGTCCTTGGCATCGGCCCGAGCGCGGATGGCGCGAACGGCCGTGCCGACGTCGACCGGGATGGCTGCTGCGTCGTGCCCGACGATGAGAATGACGTTTGCCACGCTCGGCGGAAGCTGACGCAGCTTCACCAGCAGTGTCGTTGCCACGCCCTCTCGGTCCAGTGCGTGACGCGGCCGGGTCACCTCCAGGTCGAATGCGTGGTGGCCGCGGTACGTCACGGCGAAGTCCGGTCCGCCGCCGGTCGAGCCGCGGGGCTCGAAGGCGAGGTCGATCCGTCGGTCGTCGAGCAACGACCGAGCGACCTGAGCTCGGCGCGGACGTCCGCCCGGGCAGCCTCGTCGCCGGCGGTCCGCAGCTTCTTGCGGATCTTGTCGCGATGGACGTCCGCGAAGTCGCGGAACCGTCGCGATTCGGCAAGCCACACGCCGACCTCGTCGCCAATGCGAACGTCGTCCACGCCCTCGAGCAGGTGGTGGGCGAGGCGCTCGACGTCCGCGGGCCGCACTGTCGACCTGGTCATGGCTCACAGCGTAGCCCTCGGTCCGACTCGCCTCAGTCGTTCGAGCGCAGCCGCCCGATCGCCGGAAGGAAGCGGCCAGTTCTCGACGCATATGTGCGATAGGCGTCGCCATGAGTGGCGAGCAGATGCGGCTCCTCCACCAGCCGCGACCTGGATCTGGATGCCGATGACGAAGCAGGCGACCATGGCGAGCGCGAGGAGGTTGGGCACGAGCGCCGCGAGCCCGACGGCCGTGGCCAAGGTGCAGGTCAAGACGGGGTTGCGCACGAGCCGGAACGGCCCATCGGTCACGAGATCCGTACGGTCGCCGGCGATGACGTCGGGCCGCCACGCGTCGCCCATTGCCGCCTGCGACAGCATTGTGCCGGCGATGCCCGCGACGGCAAGCGCGACGCCGACGAGGTGGACGATCGGGTGATCGAGGGCCTGGATCGGTTCCATGCCGAGCAGGTCGGCGATCGGGGCGGCGAAGGCGAGTCCGAGGCCGAGGCCGGATGCCAGCCGAGCCCACATCTGGGGCGAGCCGCGTGCCGCGGGTGGTGGCATCGGCACGGTGCCCGTCCTTCGGCCGTGGAGATATCCACGGGCGCCCACCACCAGCACGAGCCACGCAACCAGGATCACGAGCGCCAGTACCGGCATCGGCGGATAGCGTAGCCGGTGGCACGGCAGGTACGATCCTTCCGAGTCTTAGCACGAGCAGCCGATGACCGACACCCCCGATGGCCCCGAGCCGACTGTGGACCGTCCCGGCATCCCGGCGGAGTACGGGACCTCGAAGGCGAAGGAGTTCCTGCCCTGGAGCCACGTCGAGGAACGCCTGAACCGTGACCGCGTGTACTGGGTCGCCACCGTCGGCCGAACGGCCGACCCCGCGTCCGGCCCATCGACGGCGTCTATCTCGATACCGCGATCTGGGTCGGTGGCAGCCCGAAGGTTCGGTGGATCGGCGAGCTGGCGGCGAACCCGCAGGTGAGCGTCCATCTCGCCGAAATCGATGACGTCGTGATTCTCGAGGGCGACGCCGAGATCCTCCAGAATCGGTCGACGACGATCTGGCGGAACGGCTGGCGGCCGCCTCGAACGCGAAGTTCCCCGAATACGGCATGACCGCCGACTTCTACCGCTCGAACGGCGCAATCGCCATCAAGCCACGCAAGGTGATCGCCTGGACGGATATCACCAGGAATCCCACACGATTCCGCTTCGAGCGCTGACCAGGCTCAGACGAGGCGGCGATCGGCGGCCCAGCGGGTCAGCTCGTATCGGTTCGACAGCTGGAGCTTGCGCAGCACCGCCGAGACGTGGGTCTCCACTGTCTTCACCGAGATGTGGAGCTCGTGCGCGACTTCCTTGTACGTGTAGCCGCGCGCGATGAAGCGCATCACTTCGCGTTCGCGCTTGCTGAGCTGGTCCAGCTCGGGGTCGAGCGGCTGCGGCGCCTCGCCCGCGAAGGCGTCGAGGACGAAGCCCGCTAGGCGCGGAGAGAACACGACGTCGCCTTCGTGGATGCGCCGCACGGCCGATGACAGCTCCTCGGCCGAGATCGACTTCGTGACGTACCCGCGCGCGCCGGCGCGAATGAGCTCGATGACGTCCTCGGCGGCGTCGGAGACCGACAGCGCCAGGAACATGACCTCCGGACGCTCGGCACGAACCGCCTCGATGACCGCGCGCCCTCCGCCGCCCGGCATGTGGACATCGAGCAGCACCACGTCGGGGCGGAGCTCCAGGATGGCGGGAACGGCGGCCTCCACCGAACCGGCGTCGCCGACGATCGCCAGATCTCGCCCGAGCGACGAGCGCACACCGGAGCGGAACAGCTCGTGATCGTCGACCACGAAGATGCGAATGGTCATGAGGCGCTCCTCGGCAACCGGAGGACACGACCTCGGTGCCGCCGCCCGGGCGGCTGTTGATCTCCGCACTACCGCCGCGGCGCTCCATCCGCCCGATGATCGAGTCGGCAATTCCCCGGCGGTCCGGGGAGACCGCGGCCGGGTCGAAGCCCGAGCCCTGATCACGGACGAAGGCGCTGATGCGCTCAGGCTCGACCTCGACGTAGACGGAGATGGCCGTGGATCCGGAATGGAGTCGCGGCGTTCGTGACCGCCTCGGCGCACGCATTCACCAGCGCACGGACGCCATCGTCCAGGTCGGCGTCACCGACGACCACGGCCTCGACGCTCACCTGGTGCTGCCGCTCGGCCCGTCCCGCGATCGAGTCGATCGCGTCTCGGAGTCGGACGCCGGCCGCCTCCGGGGCCCGCCCGTACAGCCACGCGCGGAGCTCCCGCTCCTGGGTGCGGGCGAGGCTGGTCATCTCGCGCGAGGACTTCGACCGCTGGATGAGGGCCAGCGTCTGGAGCACCGAATCGTGCAGGTGCGCGGCCATCTCGGCTCGCGCCTCCGAACGGACGCGACTGCTCCGCTCCTCGACGAGTTGCCGTCCCATGCTCCAGACCCAGGGGCCGGCGAGCAGGGCAGCGCCGCCGACCGCAACCACGATGGCGAGTACGACGTTGCCCGCCGCGGCAAGAGACGTGTTCGTCGCGAGGAACAGCCCGAGCGCGACCAGGACGAGCAGCGAGCCGATCGCGACACGCGGGAGCGCGCTCTCGCCCGTCGCCACCGACTCGAGCGGAGATCCGATCCCCGACAGGGTCCACCGGCCTGTCCCATCGTCGCCCCGCCGTGCCCAGAGGATGGCGAAGCCGATGGCCGCGATGACGATCGGCCAGCCATGCTCGCCGCCGAACCAGAGGCCGGTGACCGCCACGAGCACGATGAGCCCGACGGCCACCAGGCCGATCCCGACGGCCTGGTTGCGGTTCGGCATGCGGATGCGCCGAGGCTCTGCGGCCGCAGCCTCGGACGCCTCGCCGCTCTCGGGCTCGAGGGGGGCGAGGAGCCAGGTCAGGAGGTACACCACGAGCCCGAACCCCGCCGCGAAGGTCAGGCCGACGAAGGCGAGGCGAACCAGGACCGCATCGATGCCGAGGTGTGTGCCGATGCCGCCGGCCACACCGCCGATCATGCGATCCGAGCGGCTCCGTTCGAGCCGCGGGCGGCCGTCCTGCGTCCGAACGGGCCGATCCGGCGCGTTCACCTGTGCCATGCGTCCGATCTTCCCACACGGCCCGCAGGATCACGATGGGGGAGAACCCTGAGGACGAGGGCCCGGTCCTCAGGGTCGAATGGGGGAGCTCACCGATAGTCACGCGCGGTCGCGGGCCGGATCATCGATGGCATGACAACCCACCAGCCGAACGTCCAACACCTTCTCCGCCGTCGATCCGATGACCGCGTCCTCGGCGGCGTCGCGAGCGGCCTGGGCGACTACTTCAACGTCGACCCGCTCCTGATCCGCATCGGCTTCGTCGGGCTGATGGTCTTCGGGGGATCGGGCCTCTTCCTCTATCTCGTGGCCTGGGCGCTGATCCCGGACGACGCCACCCACCAGTCGGCGGCTGAGCGTTTCCTCGGCCGATCGGGCGGTGGCGTGCGGGTGCTGCTGTGGCTCCTCCTCTTCCTCGTCATCCTCGGAGCTGTCGCGAACGTGGTGGGTGGCGGGAACGGTGCAGCCGTGATCGCGGCGATCCTCGTCGTCGGGTTCGGGGCCGTCCTCCTTGGCCGCAACGGGTCCGGGGAGGTGGCCGCCCAGGCCACCTCGACCACGACCGGCGTGGCCGCCGACGAGACGGGTGCGGGAGCCTCTGTGGCGCCGCCTGCTCCTGTCGTGGTGCGGCGACCGTCCCGGCCGCCATCGCCCCTGGCCTGGTACGTGCTCGGCGCGATGCTCATTGGGCTCGGCGCGCTGGCACTGGTGGACAACGTGGCCGGTGTCGAGATCGCCTTTGCCCAGTACTTCGGGCTCGCGCTGGGCCTGATCGGCATCGGCCTCGTGATCGGCGCCTGGTTCGGTCACGCCCGCTGGCTCATCCTTCTCGGGATCCTGGTGCTGCCGTTCGCGTGGGCCGCCAGCCTGATCGACGTGCCGCTCGAGGGCGGCTGGGGCTCGCAGCGGTACAGCCCGACCACGGCCAACGAGCTGCAATCTGAGTACCGCCTCGTCGGCGGCCGGATCTGGCTCGACCTGACACGGCTGGAGGGAACCGAACCGGTCGAGCTTGCGGCGAGCGTCGCGGCCGGCCAGATCGTCGTGATCCTCCCCCAGGACGCAACCGTCGACCTGGACGCCTCGGTCGGTGGCGGCGAGCTCGAGATGCTCGGTGAGAGACAGAACGGCACCCAGCTCACCGACCGCCTCGTGATGGAAGGCGACGGACCGACGCTCACCATCGACCTCGAGACGGGTTTCGGCGACCTTCGCGTCGAGACCCGACCCAGCCCGGAGGACCGATAACCGATGTTCCGACACTCCACCGACGTCGTCTCACTTGCCTTCGGACTCCTCTTCGCCGTGATCGGCGTCGTCCTGGCCGTCGAACGCCTTGAAGCGGTCTCGCTCGCCTGGGTCGCGCCGGTGACGGCGATCGTCCTCGGCGTTGTCCTGGTCGTGGCGGCGCGCCCGACCCGCGCCAGCGTCGAGGACGAATCCCCGGAGGCGGAGGAGGCGTGACCGATGCGGGCGTGGCGCTCCGTCCTCGTCGCACTTCCGTTCGTGTTCGGTGCCGCCCTCGTCGCCGCGCTATCGGCGTTCCTGGCCGCGGCGCCCCGCTGACTGGCCGCTGCCGGCCGCGCGCTCGGCCAGCCACGCCAGGGCACGTTCGGCCGATCGCAGCACCGAGATATGCCCGTCGCCCTCCGTCGTCCACAGCTCGGCACCGGGGATGCGGCGCGCCAGCCACTCGCCGTGCGCAACCGGGGCGATGCGGTCGTCAACGCCGTGGACCAGGAGGGTGGGGACCGTTATCGCCTCGGGATCGAACCCCCACGGGGTGACGTAGGCGATATCGTCGTCGACCAGCCCGCCTGGACCGCCGGCGATGGCGGGCCCCACCACGGAGTCGAACCAGCCCCACTCCGCGGCGAGCGCGGCATGATCCGCCGCGACGAATCCCGGATCGCCGCCGGGCGCCGAGCTCTGCGTACCGCTCCTTCGCGGCCCGTCCTTCGAGCGCCGCACGCAGCGTGGCGACGCCGGCATCGGACATGCCAGCGAACCAGTCGAGACTCATCGGCGTCGTACGGCGCCATGCTCGACACGCCGATGGCGGCAATCACGCGGTCGAGAAGCAGCGCCGCGCAGGCGAGCGCGTGCGGCGCACCGCCGGAGTGCCCCATCACGGCGAACCGATCGACGCCCAGCGCATCGGCCACGGCGGCCACATCCGCCGCCGCTGACGCCACCGTCCGGCCGACCTGGCGTGTCGACCCGCCGTAGCCGGGCCGGTCATAGCCGACCCATCGGATTCCCAGCCGATCCGCCGCCGCGAACAAGCGGCTCGGGAGGCGTGCCGATGTTCGGCGTTCCATGGTTCCAGACCGCAGCGAGAAGGTCGGATCCAGCGCCTGGCGCGGTGTCGTATGCGTGCAGCCGGCGGCCGTCGCTCAGCTCCACGTCCTGCTCGTGCATTCGGGTTTCGTACGCCTCAGTCGGATGTCGGCAATGAGACGGCGCCGGCTGGCGGAACTGATCGGCGGAGATGGGTGCCTCGGACCCGGGTCAACCCGCGTCAATCACACAGAAGCGGTTGCCCTCGGGGTCCGCGAGGATGATGTAGTCGGCGTCGGGCGGTCGCTTGTCCCAGTGGACCTCGGTGGCGCCGAGGCCGATGAGGCGCTCGACCTCGGCGGCCTGGTCGGCCGCGTACAGGTCGAGATGGATGCGAGGCGGGATCTGGAGCGTCGAGCGCACCCGGTCGAGCGACACGTTCGGGCCGTCTCCGCTCCGTGGGTGGAGCAGGGCGAATCCCTCGTCATCGCCATCGCGGGCCACGTAGTCGAGCGCCGCGGTCCAGAACGCCTTCTGTCGTTCGACGTCGTCGACGCGAATCACGACGGAGCCGATGGTGAGCATGACCAGCAGGGTACGCCAGCCCGCTGGCAACGGTTGTGCGATAGGTGCCGCATCGCGCCGCGGCAGTCACGAGATCACGGACCAGAGTCATGAGGAGAGCTGCGATGGCATTCAACGAGGACATCCTCGGCCGCACGAAGAGCAACACGAGCTTCCGCGAGGTCATTTCCACCGGACCGCACGCGCAGATCGTGGTGATGAGCATCCCTGCGGGCGGGGAGATCGGGGAGGAGGTCCACGACGGGGTGGACCAGGTTCTCGTCTTCGTCGAGGGCGAGGGCACGGCCATCCTCGATGGCGACCGGAGCCGGGTATCGCCCGGCAGGGTCGTCCACGTGACGGCCGGCACGCGACACAACTTCGTGAACGACGGTTCATCGGACCTGAAGCTCTACACCGTCTACACCAGGCCCGAGCACGCTCCGGGCACCGTCCACCGCACGAAGGCCGAGGCCGATGCCGACGAGGGCCACCACTGAGGCACAGTCATGCCCAGAACGGCGTCAGCGTGCGAGGCTGCCCAGGTACGACCCGATGAAGACGAGGGACGCCAGGCCGACCGTCACCACGAACATGACCCACCGTTGATCGCCGAAGGTCTCGGGGGGCGGCTCCGCCCGCGGCGGGCGGCGTGAGCGCGGAGCCTCGGACGCGAAGGTTCGGCCCGCGGCCCACGCCGCCGTATCGGCCGACATCCACTGGCCCCTCGGGCCGACGGTTGCGGTCCGGGCGGCGTCATAGGAGGCGCGCCGGGGCGGATCCGACAGGATCCTCCATGCCTCGTTGATGCGCCGCATGCGCGCAGCCGCCTCCGGGCCCGGGTTCAGGTCGGGGTGGTAGCGCTTGGCGAGCCGCCGATGCGCCCGCGCGATGGTGGCCGGCGACGCGCCGGTCTCGACGCCGAGCTCCGTGTATGGATCCATCGTTCAGCTCGGCCGCGGCGAGCGCGGCGGGGTCAGCGTGGGCGTGCCGTGGCCGAGCGCCAGGTCGGCCAGCACCAGCCCGATGATCGCAAGCTCGATGCCCTTCGTGATCCAGCCGAGCGTGAAGTACGGTCCGATCACCAGGTAGGCGGTGATGGTGACCGCGGCGTACCCGGCAAGGCCGATGCGCGGCAGCCAGCCCCACCGGTCACCGATGCCCGATGGCACGGCGGTGATCGCGTACGCCGCGGCGAAGGCCAGGTAGCCGATTCCGTTGAGGGCGAACAGCGTGCCGCCCAGGTCCAGGTGGATGAGCGCGGTCGCCAGGGTCAGCTCGATGACCACCCCGGCGAGGAGGACGCGCCCGATCTGCTTCGATGTCATGTCGAACGTCGCTCCGTTCGTGCGATTGGTTGTCACCAGGTACACGAAACGCGGCGCCCGGATGTGACCGAGACCCCGTCGGACCTTCGGGCACGCGGAGTGCTACGCTTCGCCGAGCCCGAGCATCCAAAGTCTGAGGGAGGACGGGAGATGCGAATCGGTCTTCCGCGCCGACGGTCCGGCGCATTCATCGCTGCTGCAGCCCTGCTGCTTGCCGCCTGCCAGGCGGATGACGGTGGAGGCGGAGGCGACGCAGGCAGCTACCCTGAGAGCGAGATCACCGTCGTGGTGCCCTTCGCTGCCGGAGGCCCGACCGACACGGTCACGCGACTGATCGCCGAGCCGATGGCCGCGGAGCTCGGTGTCGAGATCGTCGTGCAGAACGTCGAGGGCGCGGGTGGGACGGTCGCCGCCGACCAGGTCGCAAACGCAGAACCCGATGGGTACACGGTCCTCATGCATCACATCGGCATGTCGACCGCGCCAACGCTGTATCCGGATCTGTCGTACGACCCGCTGACCGACTTCCAGACGATCGGCCTGGTCACCGAGGTGCCGATGACCTTCATCGGCAGCCCGAACTTCGAGCCGAACACGATGGAGGAGCTCATCACCTACGTCGAGGAGAACCTCGACACCGTGACATACGCGAACGCGGGCATCGGCGCCGCGTCGCAGCTCTGCGGCCTGCTGTTCGAGACGGCCACGGGGCTCGACCTGACCGAGGTGCCGTACGACGGGACCGGTCCCGCCATGGACGATCTGCTTGGCGATCAGGTCGACTTCATGTGCGACCAGACGACGAACACGTCGGAGCCGATCCTCGCGGAAGAGGTGAAGGCGTACGCCGTTACGACGCCCGAGCGGGTCGAGACTCTGCCAGATGTGCCGACGACCGAGGAGGTGGGCCTGACCGACCTCCAGGTGAGCGTCTGGCACGGCCTCTACGTGCCGGCCGGGACGCCGCAGGAGATCGTCGACGCGCTGAACGCGGCACTCGTCGTCGCTCTCGCCGACGAGAACGTCATCTCGCAGCTCGGCGAGCTCGGGACGGCGCCCGTCCCGGAGGATCGCGCGACCCCGGAGGCTCATACCGAGCAGCTCCAGTCGCAGATCGAGCTCTGGAGGCCGATCATCGAGGAGGCCGGCGTCACCGCCGGCTAGCGACACGGGACCGGACGGGGCGGCGGGCTCACCGCCGTCCCGTCTTCGCACAATCCGACAGGGGAGGCCAGGTGCTCGAGGTTCGCCGCGCGCTCAAGGACGTCCTGGCGGGCTCGATCTTCGTCGTCTTCGGGCTTGCGTTTGCGATCGCATCGCTGTCGACCGACGTCGGCTCGCCGGGCCGCATGGGTCCCGGCTACGTTCCGCTTGTGCTCGGCGTCGCGCTCGCCGGCCTCGGCCTGCTGATCATCGTCAAGGGCATCCTGTCCGGTGAGGGCGAGCCGATCGGCCACGTCGACTGGCGCGCGGTCGTCCTGATCACGGCCGCCCTGCTCTTCTTCGGCCTCACGGTTCGCGGCCTCGGCGTGATCCTGTCGCTGTTCGGGACCACGGTGCTCGCATCCCTGGCGCGCGCGCAGACGTCGCCCCGCGAGGCGCTCGTCATCTCGGCTGGGCTGACCGTGCTCTCGATCCTGATCTTCATCGTCGCCCTTCAGCTGCGGCTGGAGCTCGTCGGCCCGTGGATCCCGGTCTAGGCACCGGGGAATGGAGCTGTTCGAGAACCTCCGGCTCGGGCTCGAGACCGCGCTGCAGCTCGAGAACCTGGTGTACTGCTTCATCGGGGTCGTGCTCGGCACGGCGGTGGGCGTGCTGCCCGGCATCGGCCCGACCGCCACGATCGCTCTGCTCCTGCCGCTCACCTTCACCCTCGAGCCGGTGACCGGGCTGATCATGCTGGCCGGCATCTACTATGGGGCGCAGTACGGCGGCTCCACGACGGCGATTCTCATCAACCTGCCAGGGGAAACGTCTGCGGCCGTGACCGCCATCGACGGCCACGAGATGGCCCGCACGGGCAGGGCCGGCCCGGCGCTCGCGACCGCGGCGATCGGTTCCTTCATCGCCGGCACGGTCGCGACGCTGGTGCTCGTCCTGTTTGCCCCGCCGCTGGCGCGCGTGGCCCTGACGTTCGGCTCGCCGGAGTTCTTCGCCCTGGTGGTGCTCGGCCTCATTGCGTCGATCGCCCTTGCCAGCGGGTCGACCGTGAAGGCCCTTGCCATGATCGTGCTCGGCTTGCTGTTTGCGACGGTCGGCCGGGACGTGACCGGCATTCCGCGGTTCACATTCGGCGTCCGGGAGCTGTTCGACGGCATCAACTTCGTCTCGGTGGCCGTCGGCATGTTCGGGGTCGCCGAGATCCTCCGAAACCTCGAGGACGAGAAGACCCGCAAGGCCATCACCACGGCGATCTCGAACCTGTGGCCCACGAGGGAGGACTTCCGGCGCATCGCGGCGCCGATCGCGCGCGGGACCGTCATTGGCTCCGCCCTCGGGATCCTTCCCGGCGCCGGACACGTGCTCGCGTCGTTCGGCGCGTACTCGATCGAGAAGCGCCTGTCGAAGCGTCCGGAAGAGTTCGGCCACGGGGCGATCGAGGGGGTCGCCTCGCCCGAATCGGCGAACAACGCGGCGGCGCAGACCTCGTTCATCCCCCTGCTCACGCTCGGGCTCCCGCCGCACCCGGTCATGGCCCTGATGGTCGGCGCGTTCATCATCCACGGCATCACGCCAGGCCCGAACGTGATCAACGACGAGCCCGAGCTGTTCTGGGGCCTCATCGTGTCGATGTGGATCGGGAACCTGTTCCTCGTCCTGCTGAACCTGCCGCTCATCGGCATCTGGGTCCGGATGCTGGCGATCCCGTACAAGATCCTGTTCCCGACGATCATCGCGTTCGCGGCGATCGGCACGTTCTCACTCGGTTTGAATCCCTGGCACGTGTACGCGATCGCGTTCTTCGGTGTGCTCGGCTACTTCCTGATGAAGCTGGGATGTGAGCCGGCGCCGTTCCTGCTCGGATTCGTGCTCGGACCGCTCCTCGAGGACCACCTGCGCCGATCGCTGATCATCTCGCGCGGCGACCTGTCGATCTTCATCACGCGTCCAATCTCCGCCGTGCTGCTGGCGCTGGCCGTGGGCGCGCTCGTGCTCGCAGTGCTGCCGGCCATTCGCCGGCAGCGGGAGGTTGTCTTCACGGGGGACGAGGACTAGCTCAGCTCGTGTCGAGCGGCCATCCGGACCACCTGCGTGATCCCGGCCGCCCGCATGATCCGCCGTTGGGCGGGATGGAACGCCGATGCGGCCTCGTCCAGGCCGATGATCCTCGGGTCCGTGACCGCGTGGTCGCGTCCGGACCACCGGACGGTGCCGCCACCGGCTTCGACCAGGTTGTGAAACCATTGGGTGCGGTCACCCCACGGCAGAGGCACGACGAACCCATCCGGCGTGGCTCGAATCACGACGGGCGTGGCGTAGCTTCGCCCCGAGCGTCGGCCGCGATGATGGACCACGCCCCATAGCGGGAACAGGCGACGCCCGGCGAGAGGTCGGCTCAACGGGGCCGTGTGGCGCGCGAGTGCCCTGGTCAGCCGGCCGGCTCGCGACGGGACGGCGGGGGAGGGGGCGATGGTCATCGGCAGGTGGTCTCCGGTGGGATGGATGAGGGCGAATTCCTCACCCAGTACGCGGCCCATGAGCGGAACGTGACGGTATCCGAAGGCCCGGCCGACGTCGTACCATCTGACGAGCCGGATCCTGTCCTGGAGACCGTGGTGTCCCAAGCCCCGTCAACTGACCGATGACCCTGCAACGACCGCGGCCGGCGCCGCCGCCCGCGCCCGTCGATGGACGGGCGGAGTGGGGACGCCTGTGGAGGCGAATGCAGGGCATCCCGCCGAAGGCGGTTGCCCGTGGTGCGATCGCCGCTGGCGTCGCGGCGCTCGTGGCATGGTTATCCATCGCGTCGTGGCCCGCCCTGCTGCCCTTCGCGATCGGCGGGGTGATCGCGTACGTGGTGTTGCCGATCGTGAACGTCCTCGACCGCTTCCTGCCGCGCGTCGTCGCGGCCCTGATCGGTGTCCTCGCGTTCCTGGCGGCGCTGGTGGGGATCCTCGTCATCGTGCTGCCGCCGCTCGCAACGGGCATCGGAGCCCTGGTCTCCGAGCTCCCGAACCGCCAGGAGATCGCGGCCTGGATCGAGGACCTCCAGGCGACCCTCGCGGCGCAACCCGGGAGCGTCGGTCCACAGCTTGCGACGATGATCGACCAGCTGATTGCGGCCGTTCGGCAGGGGCTCCAGGAGTCCGGAAACTCGCTCGGGACCGTCGGCCTGGTGCTGGTCCAGGGCGTGGTCGGGGCAATCGCCACGGTTATCGGACTGTTCGTGCTTCCCACGTGGGTGCTGAGCGCCGTCGCGGAGCAGCGGACCGCGCGTCGCACGCTGTATTCGATGATGCCGGCTTGGCTTCGCGATGACGCCTGGGCGGTTGTGCGCATCGTCGATCGGGCCGCCTCGACCTATGTCCGCGGCCTCGTGCCGTATGGCGTGGTGGTGGGGGTCACCATGTGGCTCGGGCTCGCGGGCCTGGAGCAGCTCGGCGTGGCCAGCTTCCGCGACCCGGCACCGGTCGCCGTGTTCGCCGGCGCGATGCAGGTCATCCCGGAGCTCGGACCGCTGATCGGCTTCCTCCCCGTCGTCCTCCTGCTTCCACTGTCCGTGGAGCGGGCCGTGCAGTACCTGGTCGTGTACATCGCGAGCCGGTGGATCGCCTCGCTCATCCTGTCCCAGGCGGGAGGCCGGCCGCCGGCGGTTGCACCCGCTCGTCCTGGTGCCGGCCATCGTTGCGCTCACCCAGTTCGGCCTGATCTGGCTCTTCCTGGCCGGACCCGTTCTCATGGTCGGCTTCGACCTCGTGAGGTATGCCCACGGCCGATTGTCCGATCCGTCTCGACCGGCCGGCGTGATTCCCGATGAAGCGCCGTCTTCGCAGCAGACGGCTGCCGCGGCGCAGGCTGCCGCAACGGCGCAACGAAGGGCGGTGACCGCGAATGGCTGACGAACCGCTCGAACCGGTCCCGACCGCCCCACCCCCGGAGCCGATCATGCGGAAGCGCAGCTGACCCAGGTCCGGGTCCCGATCGCGGACGCCGCCGACGCCTTCACGGTGCCCGATGCCTACGGTCGGCTCCCGATCGTGGTGCTCACCGGGGAGCGGAGCCGGATCCGGAACGACTTCGTGGTGGGGGGCGCGGTGGCGGTCGTGCTCGGCGCCATCTTCGAGTTCAGCTTCGCGCTGCGCGGGGGCCTGGTGCTCGTCGGTGGCGTCCTCCTGGTTCTGGGTGTCATCCAGTCGGTGCTCGTGCGAATCCCGGAGGGCGCGCAGGCGATCACGATTCGCAGCGGGAAGTTCGACAAGATCCTGCCCCCCGGCGTGCACTTCGTCCCGCCCTGGATCGGCATCACGCACGTGGTGACGAAGCGGGAGATCCCGTTCCTCGCACCGATCGCGCAGGTCGCGACCGCCGATGGCGTGCGCGTCGACATCGACGTCCTGATCACGCTCGTGATCGAGGCCGCGGAGCGGTTCGTGTACGCGATCTCCGCACCGGACTTCGACCTCGTGTGCCGGGCCTCCAGCCAGGATGCGTTGCGCCGCCTCGTTCGGAGCGTGAACTCGCAGGACGTGCTCGACCTTGCCGGAAGCGAGTCCGACACGCTGCGCGCATCGATCGGCAAGGACCTCGACACCTACGGTGCCGTGGTGCACAAGGTGGCGCTCACCGGGGTCCGGCCGCCGGCGGACTACATGGCTTCGCTCGAGGCGCGCCGCCTGGCGGAGGTGCAGCAGGAGGAGCAGGCGCAGCGGCATGCACTCGAACGCCGCCGCCAGGCCAATCGCATCGACCTGGAGCGCACCGAGGCCGAGGAGCAGCGGAAGATGATCGAGATCGAGGCGGCGAACGAGTCCCTCCGCCTGGAGCGATTGCAGGCCCGCATCGGGGCCTTCCCCCAGGCGGCCCAGTGGGATGTCGAGAGCCAGCGGCTGGATGTGGCACGTGCGCTTGCCGGAAACGAGCGCACCCTGCTGGCACTCGGTGGTGGAAATGGCCCGAGCCTGACCGAGGCGCTGCTGATGGCCGGCCGGCCCGATGACGACGCTTCCGCTCCACCCGCGCCGAAACCCGTTCCCGCCGCCAAACCATCAAGGACGCGGCGCTCCACGTCAGGCTAGCCGGGCAGGGCCTCGCGCGCGGCCGCGACCTCGACGACGGTATCGCGCGGGATCCGCAGGTGGAGCTTCACGGTCCCGCCGGCGCGACGAATGGCGCGGTCCAGTCGTGGTGCCCAGTGATGCTCGAGCAGCAGCACTCCGACGCTGGACCCCGGCTCGAGCGTGGTGCCCAGCATTGCCAGGTCGTCGTCCGAGATCAGGCCGGACACGCTGCCGACCAGGTCCCGGATCGAGGCGCGGGGCTCCGCGGGGAGATCGTCAAGCTCCATGACGGAGACCTGGCCCCTCGGCCCGACCGAGACGAACGCGACGTCGATGATCCGGATGTCGTCGTGTGCGACGAGGTCGCGCAGCGCAGCGACCACGCCGTCACTGAGTGGCGGCTCGGGGGTCTGCAGCATCAGCATCTCGACCGGCCCGTAGCGCATATCGGTTCCGCAGGTGCGCCTCGCTCGTCTCTGCCCACGTACGCCGACGACTGGACGATCGGATGGTCCGGAGTACGTCCGGCCACGCATCCGTGCACTTCGCCGGCGTCGTATGGCTTCCACAGCGGAGCTCCAGCGTGGCACCCAGCAAGCACATCGACCGACGGGGACCGGGCTTGATCGAGAGCATGAGTCGGTCGGCCATCCTCACCGGTCGGCGCGAACTCGAGCGTCCGGGCGAGGGCCGGCGGACCCGATCGACCGAACGAGCCACTCGGGCTTCAGACCGGTACGGGCAGCTCTGCGACCTCGTGGAGGACGGCGTCCTCAACGCAGCGGAGTTCCGCGCGGCGGTCGGCAGGCTTACGATCGGCTTCGCGCATGGTCGACAGACGCGCGGCTCATGGGCGAGCATGGGAACCTCCACCGAGGAGGACGAGCCCGAGGGACGTGCCCACTGACTGAACCAAGGACGAGGGAGTAGTGCGATGACAGATCGAGACGGCGGCGCCTCCGGGTGGGTGGTCGGGTTCACCGCATTCGCGGCGATGATGATGCTGCTGATCGGGTTCTTCCAGATCGCCATCGGCCTGGTGGCGGTCTTCAACCAGGACTTCTACGTCGCCACTCCGGAATACGTCTTCGCCTTCGACGTCGGCACCTGGGGCTGGATCCACCTGGTGTGGGGCGTGGTCGTGCTCCTCGGCGGATTCGCCCTGCTGTCCGGTGCCACGTGGGCGCGGGTGCTGGGCGTCGTGCTGGCCGCGATCGCCGCGGCGCAGGCGTTCGTGTTCCTCCCGTACCAGCCGTTCTGGTCGATCATCCTGATCGCCCTTGCCGTCCTCACGATCTGGGCGCTCACGACCCGGGTCGACGACCTCGACTCGTCGCTCGACTAGCCTCGCGACCCATGACGATCGACTCGCCGGCGTCGGCGCCCCCGAAGGGCATGGCATGGATCCCGGGCGGCATGTTCCGCATGGGGTCCGAGGACTTCTACGCGGAGGAGCGCCCGATCCACGAGGTGACCGTCGACGGGTTCTGGATGGACGAGCATCCGGTCACGGTCGCGGAGTTCCGGCGCTTCGTGAAGGACACCGGCTGGGTGTCCTGGGCGGAGCGCCCGCTGGATCCCGCGCAGTACCCGGATGCCGATCCGTCCCTGCTGCATCCTGGCTCGCTCGTGTTTCGGCAGACCGCCGGGCCGGTCGACCTGAACGACTACCGGAACTGGTGGGAGTACGTCCCGGGAGCGTCCTGGCGGCATCCGGAAGGGCCGGCCAGCACGCTCAACGGCCGCGAGCGCCATCCGGTCGTGCACGTGGCCTACGAGGACGCGGAGGCATACGCCGCGTTGGGCCGGCAAGGAGCTGCCGACCGAGGCCGAGTGGGAGTTCGCCGCGCGCGGGGGGCTGGACGGCAAGACCTTCGCCTGGGGCGACGAGTTCGCTCCCCGTGGGAAGCAGATGGCGAACACGTGGCAGGGCCGCTTCCCGTGGGAGAACACGCTCGACGACGGCCACCTCGGGACGTCTCCGGTCAAGTCGTTTCCGGCGAACGGCTACGGCCTGTACGACGTGGCCGGCAATGTCTGGGAGTGGACCGTCGACTACTACCAGGCGCAGCACGAAGCCACGCATGCGTGCTGCGGGCCGCCGGTCAACCCGAGGGTGACGTCGCCGGTGGGCAGCTACAACGTCGGCCAGCCCGGCGAACAGTTCCCGCGTCGGGTGGTGAAGGGCGGCTCGCATCTGTGTGCGCCGAACTACTGCCTCCGGTATCGCCCGGCGGCGCGCCAGCCGCAGTCGGTCGAGACCTCCATGGCGCATCTCGGCTTCCGATGCATCCGCCGGCAGACGTCAGCCACCGGAAACGACGCCTGAGCGCCCCGGACTGGACCGGTCGGCGATGATGACGAAGCCGATGCCCAGACAGACTCGACCCGACCGCCCCGACCCGATCGACGTCGTCTTCGCGGACGACTCGTACCTCATGCGCGAGGCGATCGCGCGGCTGCTCGGCGGCACGGATCGCGTGCGGCTGGTCGCGGTCTGCCAGGACGGCACTGAGCTGGCGACGGTGCTCGAACGGACGCACCCCGACGTCGTCGTCACCGACATGAGGATGCCGCCATCCGGAGACGAGGAGGGCCTGCGGATCTCGGAGCGGCTCCGCCGGGAGCACCCGGAGATCGGGCTGGTCGTCCTCTCGCAGTTCGACGACCCGGCGCTCGGTCGCGCGCTCCTGCAGGAAGGGGCGGAGGGACGTGCGTACCTGATGAAGGATCGAGTGCACGACCGCGCCGAGCTGGTATCGGCGATCGAGCTGGTGGCCGCCGGCGGAACGGCAATCGATCCGACGGTGGTGGAGCGGATGATCGCCGACACGGACGGCTCGCGATCATCGGGCGTCGCGACCCTGACCGGGCGGGAACGCGAGGTGCTGGCACTGATGGCGCGCGGGATGACCAACGCGGCGATCGCGGACCAGCTGGTCCTGACCCGCCGCGGCGTGGAAAAGCACGTTGGCGCCATCTTCAGCAAGCTCGGCCTGGACGACGAGGCGGTCGCGAGCCGGCGGGTGACGGCAGTCCTTCGCTATCTCGACGCGTCGGCACGGTAGCGGCGGTGGATTGGGGGGCGTGCACCCCACCGTGGTTCGGGGGCCGGCCCCATTGTCGTTGCAAAGGGTCCACGGAACCATGGGTGCATGGCAACGGCTGCCCGAGACCGCCGCACGCCTCCGAGCGATAACGCGGCCCCTTCGCCATCGGCCCAGGCCGACGCGTCACTGCTCAATGCCGCCGCACAGGGGGAAGCGGCGAGCATTGGCACGCTGTATGGGCGCTATCGAGACGGTGCGATTGCCGTCGCCCTGAGCGTCACGGCTGACGAGATGGAGGCCGAGGACGTCGTCCAGGAGGTGTTCGAGGCCCTTCCGCGCATGGCGCGCTCGTATGACATGACCCGTGGTCTGGCTCCCCAATGGCTGTTCCGGAGCGTCCGCAACCGGGCGATCGATCACGTTCGGCGCAGGACCCGCCAGGCAAACCGGCTGGTGGGTCCCGAGGTGCGCCCCGACGCGGTCATCGCCGGCACCCTGCCGGCCACCCCGACCCCGGCCGAGGAGCTGGACGCCGAGGAGATGCTCGAGCTGATCGGACGCCTGGAGCCGCGGTACGCGCATCTCGTGCGCCTGGCATTCGTCGATGGGTGGAGCCACTCAGCGATCGCCGGCATCACCGGCCTGCCACTCGGGACGGTGAAGACCCGGATTCGCGTCAGTCTGCAGCTGATCAGGACGTTGCTCAACGAGCACGACGTGACCCCGTTGCCCGAGCGCCGTCAGGACGAATCCGATGGCTGCCTTGTCATCGGCGCCGCGCCGCGGCTGTCCGGCCGGGTGCGCCGCGCGATCGGGGGGCTCGTCCCCGTGACGCGCGTCGCCACGGTCCCCACGGCGTCGGCCGAGCGGCCGGCTCTCGTCGTTGCCGCGTGCGAGTCGGCGGGGGAGGCGGAAGCAGTCGTGGCACGGCTCGATGACCTTGGATGGTCGCGCATGCCGATCGTCATCTCCGGCCCGGTTGCGCCGGCGTCCGCGAACGTGACGAGGGCAGGCCTCGATCGTGCATGCGGGGCCCGCGGCGTCGGGAGGGCTCACGATCGAGACGGCCGTCACCGTGGCCCTCAGCGCGGCGCGAGTCCCCGGCCTGCACGAGCACGCAACGAAGCGCCTCTTGAGCAGTACGCGCGACGCCGTGATCACCGTGGATCATCTCGGTCGCATCATCGATGCGTCGAAAGCGGCCTCGGCCCTGTTCGACCAGAGCCCGCGGCAGCTTGCGCGACGCTACATCACCGAGCTCACGGCCATGCCGAGCAGCTGGACCGAGCTCCAGTGGCATCGCATGGTGACCCGTGGATGGTGGTCCGACCGATCGCGAATTCGTCGCCCCGACGGCCCTCCGCTCGAGGTTCACGCCTACGGGTGGTCGGGTGCCGGGCAGGAGGTCGTCGCGCTGCTCCGGCCGATGAAGCCCGCCGCGTAGCTCGAGGACGCCAATCGGCGCGCGACTCGTCCAATCCGGGGCGGGCGGTGGGCGCGTATGAAGAGCGGCGCCATCGGCGCGCCCAGAATGAGGTCGCGCATTGACGGCTGACACCGGAACCGGCCCCGCACCTCCCGCGCAGACTGGCGCAGGCAGCTGGCAGCCTGGTGGCGTGGGCGGCGGCCTGATCCTCGCGTCGCTGATCATCGTGGCGGCCGTCGCGAT
>CAVYSK010000001.1:0-210931 GCA_963771155.1 uncultured Chloroflexia bacterium | reverse complement strand
CCGCGGCTTTCGCCGCCTGCAGGATCGACAACGGTAGGAAGATGGCTTCCATGCCAGCGACGGATTGCGCGATGCCAGCGGAGACGGTCGTTCTCCGCGATGTAGGTGGACCGCCATGAGCGATGAGCAGCCGGCGCCCAATTCGGGCAATGAGGCCTTCTGGTACGAGTTCCTGACCGTCGGCAGCCCCAGCGAGCGCCGCAATCGCCGGATCTTCCGGCTCTTGCCGCATGGGCCACGCTGCCGGCTCTGCGCCGCGCCCTTCGCCGGCGCTGCAGCGCCGGTGATGCGACTGATCGGCAGGCGCCCCGCCGGCCACAACCCGAACTGGTGCAGCCCGTGCTTCGACTACATCACCGAGCATCACGGCGGCGCCGAAGTCGAGCTATCCCTCCTGTTCGCCGATATTCGTGGCTCAACCGGCATGGCTGAGGGCAGTTCGCCAAGCGCGTATCGGGCGCTCCTCGATCGCTTCTACGATGTCGCCGCTCAAACAATCATCGACTACGACGGCTTCATCGATAAGTTCGTCGGTGACGAAGTCGTGGCCATCTTCGCGCCCTTGCTGGCCGGCGAACAGCATGCTGCCCAAGCAATCGAGGCCGCCATGACGTTGCTGCGCAAGACGGGCCACGATGCGCCGGAGGGGCCGTGGGTTGCGCTCGGCGCCGGCGTGCACACCGGCGTGGCCTGGATGGGCGCCGTAGGCGAAGGCCCCCACACCGCCCTGACGGCCGTGGGCGACGCGGTCAACGTCACCGCCCGCCTCGCCGCGCTGGCTCACCCGGGCGAGATCCTGATCACCGGCGACGCGGCTTCCGCCGCCGGTGTCGGCGATGGACTGGAGCGGCGGGTGCTCGATTTGCGCGGCAAGCAGCAGCAGACGGAGGTGGTGGCGCTTCAGATCGGCCCGGTGCGCTCAGCCCTCTGAGCCCACGTTGGCCGCCAAGTCGTTACGCCCTGCTCCCGCGTCTCGATGCGCTGCTTATCGCGGGCGCCCGCTCGAGCTCGAACAATGCAGTCAGGTCTGAGAACCCCTTCAGGATCCGGGTTGAGGCCTCGGTGAACGAAAAACCTTTCGCGGAACCGATGTCGTGCACGATCTCAGAGACCAGCACCTGCCCGCCATCAGAGACATCGCAGATGCGGCTGGCCAGGGTGACCGTCGAACCGAACAGGTCGCCGCCGCGATCGACAGGTTCGCCCGCTGCCATGCCGATTCGTACAAGCAACGCCGGCCCTTCGTTCATCGCATTCCGCTCGTCGAAGCCGTCCTCGATCGCGGTCGCGCATGCCAGCGCTTGGGCGACGTCGTCGAAGGAGGCCATGATCCCGTCTCCGGTGTGTTTCACCTCACGCCCATGCGAGGCCACCAGGGCACGCCGGATGATCAGGTCGTGCTCGGTGAGGAGGACCATGAACGCCGATTGCCCCAATGAATTGAGCAGCGACGTCGAGCCCTTCAGATCGGTGAAGAGGATCGTGCGGAACGGGCTGCTGGGGTTGGTCTGGTCGGCCGGCTCCTCGATCTTCCCGAGGAAGCTGAGGACGTTGTCCTCGACGACCGGGATGATCACGTTTGGGATCAGCCCATGGGATTCCATGTGGACTGCAGCCAACTCTGCCGGACTGGGCGCCTTCGCGAGGCAGAACGCGGCGCCAGCGTCGGCGTCAAACCAGTAGGACATGAACTGGACGCCGTGCTTCGCCGAGACGGCGATGTCGAGCATATGAGCCTGGGCCACTTGGTCCGCTGTGCTGCCGGGGACGTCATGGCGGTCCATGAACAATGGCATAGGGCGGTCTCCGGGATCGTGGTGGTTTTCGAGTTTAGAACGACGCGATCTAGTAGCGTCCCAGAGCCGCCGCGAAGCCCGGCCATACCTGCCTCCTGAGCGGGCACGCAGGATCGGTGCGTCGAGCCCGTAGAATGTCGCTGGCGCGCGCCCGTAGCTCAGTGGATCAGAGCAGCTGACTTCGGACTATCCCGGCCGATGCGCTGTAGCCCGAGCGTGGGTGGGGGAGCGTAGAGCGTCGAGTTATCTGCTGTGTCTTCAGCCCGCTACGCGAGGACTGCGGGCACCACGGCGAGGTACTGGATCGGCCAGACGAGGCTGACAAGGACCGACCTTTCGAGAAGTGTACGGCTGGTCGGTCACACAGCTGCGGCGCGAGGCTTCCTCCAGGGCAAGTCCAGCCATTCGGCGGCGAACTTGTTGTAACCGCGCCGTCCCGGCCGGACTACTCCTAGGCGGGCCGTATCACCATCAGGTTCGCCCCGGCCAGTGGTATGAAGACGCGGGCGAGACACAATGCGGCCCTTTGCAAGGCAGCGGTCCTGACTACCGCTCGAGGAGCTCCTTGAGATTCTTCGCGAAGCGGGCGTTCCTCTTGTCGGCAGCGCCGGTTGCCTTCATGACCGGCCCCACCAGCCGGAACACGCCCTGGAGCGGGATCTGGACGTGACGGGTGTATCTCGTCTGGCCGCTGGCTGGTTCGAACGTGTGGGTCAAGGTGGGCTTGAGAGCACCTTGCCTGGTCGTGAGCTCGATCCGGCGCCGCGGCTCGAACCCGGTCACTTCGATGACGTACTCGCTCTTACCCATGAAGTTGAGCTGCTGAGTGACCGTGCTGCCCAACTCAACGGGCTGCTGCGGACTGACCTCGAGAACGTCGGTGTGCCACTTCGGCTCATTGGTCTGGTCGGCGACGTAAGCGAACACGTCCTCGACGGGTCGGTTGATGAGAACGCTGTGTTCGAGGGTGATCATGTCTCCTCCTGCGCGCCATCAGTCGAGGCTTCGGGACCATGACTTTACGTGACGTAAACCTCAGCATGCTGCTAGATTGACGCCATGTCAAGTTCAACAGCGCAGTACGGCGACCCCCAAACGCGACGACGGATTTTGCAGGCGACGTGGGAGCTCCTCGAAGAAGCGAAGCCGGTCCTCACGCTGGCTGAAGCCGCCGACCGCGCCGGCGTCTCTCGCCAAGCCGTCTACCTCCACTTCGGCGACCGATCTGGGCTCCTCGTGGCGCTGGTCGACCACATCGACGAGAGCTTGGGACGCGACAAACTGCGGGAGTACGTCCACGGAGCCGCCACCGGTGTCGAGGGCCTGCGGCGATGGGTCGAGACCATGAGCTGGTACACGGCCAAGATCGATTTGGTCACGCAGGTGCTCGAGGCAGGGCAGTACCGAGACAAGTCGCTCGCCGCCGCCTGGAGGGACCGGATGGACGGTCGCCGGGATCACATTCGCCGGATCACCGAGCGCATCGGTGGGGAAGGGGCGTTAGCCGATGGGTGGTCGGTCGATGCGGCGGTGGACCTGATCTACGCCTTCACTATGCCTGGACCGTGGCGCGAGCTGACCCGCGAGCTGGGATGGGAGCCGGAGCAGTACGCCCAGCATGTCTGGCAGCTGTTGGAGCGCGGGCTGCTTGTCCAACGCTCTCGGTAAGATCCGACGGTGCTTGACACCATGTACAGAGGGCAGGCATTCTGGTTTACACTGCGTAAATCGGTGGCTTACGGTAAATCGAGCCAGTACGGGCCGCCGGGAAAGGAACCGTGATGGCCGGGCCGCTCATCTATCTTGGAACACACGCCATTCAGGAGGGCAAGACCGCCATCGCCAAGGAGGCGAGTCGAGAGCTCGGCCAGTTCCTGGAGGCCAACCACCCGCGCATGCTCCATTTCGAGATCTACATCGATGATGCTGCCAGGGAAATGACCGTCATCCAGATTCACCCCGACGAGGAATCCCTGTTACTCCACCTGAAGCTCGCCGGCGAGAAGATCGCCCAGGCCTACGAATTCCTTGAGGGAACTACCAGGATCGAGATCTACGGCACCCCTAGCGACGCCCTCCGGCAGCAGGTCGAGCAGATGGCCATGGGCGCACCCCTCAGGTTCAACGCCGCGAATGCTGGCTTCAGCCGGTTGTCGCAAGCCGTGCTCTGAATGGCGCTGGTGCGCCTGACTCTTGCATCGGTCGATCCTTCTACGTTGTCTCCCGAGCCGCCTCCTTCCACTCGTCCCAGCCGCTCTTCGCCGCGATACACCCCGACCTGGTCGCGCGGGTGTCGTACGCCGAGCTGCGTGCAACGGCTCGTGAAACGGCTCGGTTAGTGCGCCGCGAACCCGTCCCGGAAGCCTTCCGGCGGGCATTCGCGGAGCCGGAGCGATGACAGAGCCTGCGGAGATCGCAGGATCGAACGGGGATAGGACGGCGCCGGCCGTCTAGCACCATTGCGCACTATTCGCCCCGGCCGGCTTGCCGAAGGTTCGCGCAACCCTCCGGGTAGAGCGTCGGGGGTCTGCACTGAGCGCTGTGGCACAATGCTGAACGAGTTATCCGCTCTGTTTGAGCGTGAATGTGCGCCCGTAGCTCAGTGGATCAGAGCAGCTGACTTCGGATCAGCAGGTCGGGGGTTCGAATCCCTCCGGGCGCGCCAGCCTCCTCGCAACGCAAACCATCAGCCGGCGCCGCATCGCCTGAATCGAGTTGCGAGAGGCGCCGCCTAGATCTTCGGCGATCCAAACCCGCGGCGAGGGTTTCGCGTGCCGGGTATAGGCGTCATGTCGCGGCGGCGAATCCAGATGATTTCATTGTCGAATTCGATCTCGCGCCAGTGACCGTCAACCGTCTGGGCGCATGACCAGCGCTTCTCAGGTGACGTGAACTTCTTGCGCTCGCCGAGCTCTGGTCCGCCGGTAAAGAGCACCGCGCCGGTTGGGATGTTCCATTGCTCACGAACAGGGCGCAGCAGAACTGGCATCTCCTCATCCTCCTCAATGGGCAGCCTGCCCCGTGCCAGGTGTGGCGCAGGATCGATGCTCTTGCCATGCTCGGTCAGCTCGTTGTGAAGATGGGCTCCATCGACCTGCCCCGTCTCCCCAACGCGTCCGATCTGTTGCCCACGCCGCACGCGGTCGTTGACCTTGAATGGCGACGAGCCATCGATCATGTGGCAGGAGACCTGACGGTAGCGGTCGCTGAAGCGGACGATGACCGTGTAGCCGGCCATCCCTTTGGGATGCTCGGCGGTCTTCTGGCCGGTATGGCCGATGAACTCGATCACCCCATCGTGTTGCGCCAGGACCGGAGCTTTGTCATGGAAATTCCCGTAGTCCTGGCCCGTGTGGGGTGGACATACGCGGACACCGTTGACTTCGAAGCAGGCGGAGGTGTCGCCGAAGCGGCGCATCAGCCGAAATCGGCCGTCATCAAGGGCGGCCTGGGCGGCGGTGCGGAGCGGTGGTTGGACCGGAAGGATGTACTCGCCCATTTCGACGTGCTCGGGACTGCTCCTGCTTGTATGCACGCACCATCGGCGACTCGCATCGGCCGTTTGACGTAGGACGTGCACGTGACTTCCCGCGACGCAGACGAACTGGGCGGACGGCACCGCTTTCCGCGGGAGACGACCGACATGACCCTCGTACCATGCGGGTCGTGGAGACGATCGATCCGCTTGCCAGCCTGGCGTCTGCAGTCGATCGTGGCGCGCGCGGGCTCGACGTCGCCGAGGACGCGGCCATCGTGCTCGCGGTATCCGGCGGATCGGACTCGATGGCATTGCTCATCGGCTCCGCGCAGCTCGTGGCCACGGGCACGCGGCGCTGGCAGCTCACGGTCGCGCATCTGGACCATTGCCTGCGTCCGGACAGCGGCGAGGACGCCATCTTCGTCGCCGATGCAGCCGCCAGGCTCGACCTACCGGTGGAGGTCCGCCGGACCGATGTCGCGGCGCTGGCCAGCGCGGAGGGCCGGTCGCTGGAAGAAGCCGGTCGCGAGGCGCGGTACCGGTTCCTCGAGGAGGTCGCACCGTCCGGCGCGTTGATTGCGACGGCGCACACCCTCGACGATCTGGCCGAGACCGTGCTGCTCAACCTCCTGCGCGGCACGGGGTCGGCCGGCATGGCCGGCATGCCGGCACGACGAGGCCGGATCGTGCGGCCGCTGCTCGGGGAGCGCCGCGCCGCGCTGCGCGCGATGCTCGACGCGGCCGCGATCGACTACCGCGACGACCCGTCGAACGCCGATCCGGCGTTCCTGCGCAACCGGGTGCGCGGCGAGCTGCTGCCGTTGCTCGAGTCCCTGCGGGACGGCGCCGTGGAGCGCATCGGGCGATTCGCTGGCCTTGCCGCGGCGGACGACTCATTGCTCGACCGGGTCGCGGCAGTGGAGCTCGGGCGACGGCGCACCGACGACGGCGCCATCGATTGGCACGACCCTCCTCCGGTTGCGCTTGGGCGCCGCGTGCTCCGCATCGCCATCGGCGAACCACCGCCTAGCGCCGAGCGTATCCAGGCGCTGCTGGAGGCGGCGGCCGGCTCGCGCGGAGGGGTCACGATCGAGCTGGGAGGCGGCCGGAGCGCATCGGTCAAGAAGCGAGTGATCGTGCTGCAGGACACGAAGTGAGCCAAAACGGTCACCGCGGACGTATGGACCATGAGTCGTGGCCGGATCGGGTGTGTTTGTTCCCCCCATCGGCCACACCTATACTGGCCGGGCTCGGGGCTGCGAGGCCACGAGCCGGTGACGGCCGCGGGCCTGCCACCGATCGCACGGAGGCGAAAGTAGACTCAATTTGACCAGCCGCATCGTACGCAACAGCGTGGTGCTCGTCGTCCTCGCCGTCTTCGGACTGGCGGTCCTGTGGACGTTCATGGGCGACAGCAGCCAGGCTTCCGAACTTTCCTACGGCAAACTCATCGCCGAAGCCCAGGCGGGGAACTTCGAAGACGGTCACCCAGGATGGGCTGCGCGTGACCGCCTCGGCCGGCAACCGGGAGGAGACGGCCGTTGTCCCTTCGGAGCTGACGAACGTTTACGCGGACCTGGGCTGCACTGCCGGCGGGGATCCCGGCAACTTCGACTGCTCGACGTTCACCGCCGTGGAGGAGAGCGCCGCGGGCGGCATCCTGACCCTGCTCATCACCGCGCTCCTGCCGGTGCTGCTGATCGGCGGGTTCATCTTCTTCATGATGCGCCAGGCCCAGGGAACGAATAACCAGGCGATGAGCTTCGGCAAGAGCCGCGCCCGGATGTTCCTGGGCAACAAGACGGTCGTGACGTTCAACGACGTCGCGGGCGTCGACGAGGCCAAGCAGGAGCTGACCGAGGTGGTCGAGTTCCTGAAGTACCCCGAGAAGTTCAACTCCCTCGGCGCGCGGATCCCGCGCGGCGTTCTGCTCGTCGGCCCGCCCGGCACCGGCAAGACCCTGCTGGCGCGAGCGGTGGCCGGAGAGGCGGGCGTGCCGTTCTTCTCGATCTCCGGCTCGGAGTTCGTGGAGATGTTCGTCGGCGTCGGCGCGTCGCGCGTGCGCGACCTGTTCGAGCAGGCGAAGCGCAACAGCCCGTGCATCGTGTTCGTGGACGAGATCGACGCGGTCGGGCGCCAGCGCGGCGCCGGCCTCGGCGGCTCGCACGACGAGCGCGAGCAGACGCTGAACCAGATCCTCGTCGAGATGGACGGCTTCGACACGAACACGAACGTGATCGTGGTCGCCGCCACGAACCGGCCGGACGTCCTCGACCCGGCGCTGCTGCGCCCGGGCCGGTTCGACCGCCAGGTCGTCCTCGACCGCCCGGACATCAAGGGCCGCACCGAGATCCTCAACGTCCACATCAAGGGCAAGCCACTCGACAAGACGGTCGACATCGAGGCGCTCGCGCGCCGCTCGCCGGGCTTCTCCGGCGCCGATCTGGCGAACCTCGTGAACGAGGCCGCCATCCTCGCCGCTCGCCGCAACAAGAAGAGCATCGGTGCCTCCGAGTTCAACGAGGCGATCGACCGCGTGATTGCCGGCCCCGAGCGACGGAGCCGGATCATCAGCGAGGAGGAGAAGGAGATCATCGCCTTCCACGAGGGCGGTCACGCCGTCGTGCAGCGCGTGCTCCCGAAGTGCGACCCGGTCACGAAGGTCACAATCGTCAGCCGCGGCATGGCGCTCGGCTACACGATGAGCCTGCCCGCGGAGGACCGATACCTCCACAGCAAGACCGAGTTCGAGGACAAGATCGCCGGCATGCTCGGTGGGAACGTGGCGGAGACGCTCGTCTTCGGCGACACGACCACCGGCAGCTCGAACGACATCGAGAAGGCGACGAACCTCGCCCGCGCGATGGTCACCCAGTACGGCATGAGCAAGAACCTCGGCCCGCTTGCCTTCGGCAAGAAGGAGGAGATGGTCTTCCTGGGCCGCGAGATCAGCGAGCAGCGGAACTACTCGGACGAGGTGGCAGCGAAGATCGACGCCGAAGTGCGCCAGATCATCGACAACGCCTACGCCCGGGCGACCGAGGCGCTGACCACGCACCGCGAGGTGCTTGATCGGCTTGCGGCGCTCCTCGTCGAGAAGGAGACGATCGAGCACGATGAGTTCGAGTCGCTCTTCGAGGGCGTCCTGCCGCCGCGCTCCGGTGGCCCGACCCCGAAGAAGGTCGGCGCCGTCGAAGCCGACGACGGGATCGAGGCCGACGAGACCGAGCCGGAGACCGACGAGGGCGGCAAGCGCCGCCGTCCGGGTCCGGCACCGCAGCCGGCCTGATCAGACCCTCACCGACGCGAAGGCCCGCCAGCGATGGCGGGCCTTCGGACGTTCAGCCCTTGCCGGTGAGCCGATCCCAGAACGAGGGGCCGCCCCGGAGGTCGTCCAGGAAGCCGCCCCACTCGGCCTCTGCCTTCACGGCGCGCTCCAGGCCCTGCACGCGCTCCTCGACGATCTCGCGCACGCGGACCGCCTCGCCCTCGTCGAGCCAGAACCCGTGCTTGTTGTCGCAGACGTCGAGCTCGAGGTTGTAGGCCCGATAGTTGAAGGCGGTCAGCTTGTCGCCGCACTTCGGGCATGACAGCTCTGACGCGTGCTGCGCGTACTCGATCATCCCGGACCGCTGTTCGTCGGTCGACTCGACGGTCGCCTCGAGCTTGGCGAGCTCATCCTCGTCCAGCCATCCGCCGCGGCATTGTGGACATCGGTCTACGTCGATTCCCTTGTGGGTCTCGACCCGGAGCTCGGCCTGGTCGCGGGGGCAATGCACGGACGGTGTCCTCGGGGGGTGTGGGCCGCAAGCGTAGCGAATCGGCGCGCAATGAGCGCTGGAGGGCTGGATCGGTAGTCCATTCGGGCCATTGGTGGGCTAGGAGGTGGGCCGTATACTCCGGCCACGTGTTGCGCGTAGGCACCTGCCTGCCGCACACGCGCCGAGCATGACGAACAGGGAGCCTGCCGACCCCATGACCGCCGAGCCAGCCGCCAAGCAGAAGACGAGCCCGCGACTGGAAGCTCGAGGCGGGTGAGGGAACGCTTCAGCCGCGCTCCGCGCTGGACGTGCTCACCAGCCTCAACGAGCGCGTCGCCCAGGGCAGCATCGACGACCTCGTCCCGATCGCCACCGGCTTCGTGCCGATGGACAAGACAATCGGCGGCGGGTTGCGCCCGGGCGAGCTCATGCTCATCGGCGGCGCCCAGGGCCAGGGCAAGACGACGATGGCCCTTCAGATGGCACGCAACATGGCCGCATCGGGCCAGGCGACCGTCCTCTACGTCTGCTTCGAGCACGACGAGGAGTACCTCATCCAGCGAATGGTCGCCATGGAGTCGGCGCTCAGCCATCTCCCGCAGAAGTCCGGCGCGGTGAAGATCCAGGACGTGAAGAAGGAGGTCGTCTCCTCCTACACCGCATCGGCCGAGACGGGCACGCGGGCCAAGCTCGGTTCAAATCCGCGGCTTCGCCCGTCCCTGGAACGGATCGCCCGATACGGATCGAACCTGTACCTCATGCGCGGCACCGCGACGCAGTCCACGGTCGACAACTTGCGCGCCCTCGTGCAGGAGCATCGACATTCCGACGACGAGCGACGGCTGGTCCTCTTCGTCGACTACCTCCAGAAGGTGCCGGTCATCCCGGAGCCGAACACGGAGGAGGAGAAGGTCACCCGCATCGTGTCCGGGCTCAAGGACATCGCCCTCGCCGAGGGCGTGCCGGTCATCGCGATCGTGGCGGCGGACCGGGAGGGCCTGAAGGCGAAGCGCCTGCGCAACCATCATCTGCGCGGCTCTTCGGCCATCAACTACGAGTCCGACATCATCCTGATCCTGAACGACAAGTACAACATCGTCGCCAAGGTCAACATCGAGTTCAATCCGTACCAGGCGCAGCGCTACCGCGACTGGATCGTGTGCTCGATCGAGAAGAACCGCGGCGGCCAGGACAACGTCGACCTCGAGTACGAGAAGCTCTTCGAGTACAGCTGCTTCGATCCGACGGGGCGGATCACGGCCGAGAAGCTGATCGAGGAGCGGCTCTACAACGACTGAGGCCGAGCACGCTCAGCCGATGACCTCCGGCGGCCCGGCCTTCGACCCGTACGCCATCCTCCAGGTGCTGCCCATCGCCGACCAGGAGGTGATCAACGCCGCCTTCAAGGCGCTCGCGCTCAAGTACCACCCAGACCACGATGCCACCCGCCGGGCGGCGAGCAAGATGGCGGAGCTGAACCGCGCGTACGCCATCCTGCGCGACCCGTCCGCACGCGCCGCCTACGATCGATCCCGTCGCACGATGATCGCCGGGATCTCGGTGGCGGCATCCGCCCGCCCCACCGGCGGCCCGCCGCCCGCCTCTCCCGCGCAGGGGAGCGTCCTGGGCTTCGGCCGCTACAACGGCTGGGGCCTCCGCGACCTCGCGCGCCACGATCCCGACTACCTGCTGTGGCTGTCGCGTCACTCCTCGGGCATCCGGTACCGCACCGAGATCTACGGCATTCTCCGCACGATGGGCGTCTCCGCCGCCTGACGCGCCGAACACCGCGCTGCGGTCCGGCGCTAGGCTAGGCGGCCCATGAACGACGCTCGGCCGCCGCTGCGCGCGGTCTTCCTCGACATCGGCGACACGGTGATGCGCCCGAATCCCTCATGGGAGCACGTGTACGCCATGGCCTTCGAGGAGTTCGGTGTCACCGTCGACATCGACGAGCTCCATACCGCCCTGCGCGCCGCCTACCACCACGGCGGGTGGGGCATGGAGGGCGGCTTCGAGCCGACCAAGGAGACGAGCTTCCGCCGGACGATTGCGATCGACGCCGCCGCGATCGCCGAGATGGGACTGGAACCGATGCCCGATGCGTTCTATCGGCGCCTGAGCGAGCTGTTCATGGTCACCAGCCACTGGCACATCTTTCCCGATGCGTACCCGGTCCTGACCGCGCTCCAGGAGCGTGGCCTGACGGTCGGAGCGGTGAGCAACTGGGTCTGGAACCTGCCCGAGCTGCTCCACGCCCTGGATCTCGTGCGCCACTTCGACTTCATCGCGGCCAGCGCCCGCATCGGCTTCGAAAAGCCTCACCCCCGGATCTTCGAGTGGGCGCTCTCGGAGGCCGATGTCGACCCGGCGGCGGTCATCCATGTCGGCGATCACGTGGACGCCGACGTCGAGGGCGCTCGCGCCGTGGGCATCGACGCGGTGCTGATCGACCGCAACCAGCGCTACGCCGCCGATGCCGTCCCGGACGGCGTGCCGGTCATCCGATCGCTCGACGAGCTCCTCCCCATCGTCGACGCGCGCCTTCCGGGCAGATGACCGAGCGGTGGCGCTGCTTCGTGGCTGCGGCGCTCGACGACGCCACCCGCGCCGCCCTGGCGGCCGCCGTTTCCGATTGGCGTCGCGAGCCGCCCGCCGATGCGCTGCGCTGGGCGGAGCCCGAGGGCTGGCACCTGACGCTCGCCTTCCTCGGGTCCGTCGACGCCGACACGGTGCCGGCGATCACGGATGCGGTCGTCGGAGTCGCGGCCGCTCACGCGCCGATGGTCATTCCGACGGGGCGGCTGGGAGCCTTCCCCCGCCCCGGCAGTGCCCGCGTGCTGTGGTACGGCATCGGCGATCCGGACGGTGCGCTGGCTGCCCTGGCGTCCGACCTGGGCGATGCGCTCGGCCTGGAGCCTGGCGGGCCGTTTCGGGCGCACGTGACGTTGGCGCGCGCTCGTGGCGGCCCACATCGACCTGAGGGGCTGGATCGAGGGCGCGAGTGCCGCGGCGCCCGAGGGCCGGGTACCGGTCGATGCGATCCGCCTCATGCGCAGCCACCTCGGCCGCGGGCCCGCTCGATATGAGACGCTGGCATCCAGCCCGCTCGGAGGATCCGCCGCATGACCGATCGCCCCGCCGTGCCGCGCCCGCCGTACGTGGCGGTCATCGGTGACGGTGACCCTCGAGGTCCTGACGCTCACCGCATCCTTGAGTCCGCCGAAGAGGTCGGCCAGCTGCTCGCGCGCGGTGGGGCCACGGTCATCACCGGCGGGCTGGGCGGCGTCATGCGCGCGGCCTCTCGCGGCGCCCTGGGTGCCGGCGGGCACACGATCGGCATCCTTCCCGGCGCCGACGCCTCCGAGGCCAACGAGTACGTCCGCACGCCCGTCGCCACCGGGCTCGGTGTCGCCCGCAACCTCGTGGTCGTCACCTCGGCCGATGCGGTCGTGGCCGTGGGCGGCCGGCACGGCACCCTATCGGAGATCGGCTTGGCGCTCCGGATGGGCCGCCACGTCGTGGCACTCAGCTCATGGCGCCTCGAGTCCGACCAGCGCATGGGCGGGCCACGGATCCACCGGGCCCGAGATCCTCACGAGGCCGTTGCGCTCGCGCTCCGCCTCGCGTCCGAGGGACCGCTGGAGCCTGCCTAGCAGACCCGATGGTCCGGAGGACAGCCGATGGCCCTGCGCTACCAGGCCGCTAGTGCACCAGTCCCTTCTGAGCAGTCTGTGGCGTTCCGAACAACTGATCGGGGTCGTACGGCATGTTCAGAACGCCGTTGCCGCCGACTTGGAACTGCCAGGCAAGGACCTGGACTGCCGCGACATCCGGCGGCGCATCGCTCGCGCCGTTGCCCATGACCTTCACGAGCGCGCACGGCGCGTAGATCGTGCCGGTGATGTTCATACCGCCGTTGCCCTGCACGTCGATCATGGCAACGGGGTTGTTCGCATCGCCGTTGCTCGGCCGATCGATCGGTGAGCAGTCCTGCCAGAAGAGCAGGCCAGCCCAAGGATCCCTGTCAGTCCCCTGGGCCACCACATCGGCTTGGCCGGCGAGCCGGATCATGCCTTGGCAGTAGCGGGAATCGATGGCGGGGATCTGGAGCTGGGCCCAGCTGATCAGCGCACGGTTGGCCTCGATGTCGGCGCCCGGCGTCGTGGCGACCGGCTTGAAGTTGAGCCTGAGGTCCGTCCAGTCGGTGCCGATCGCGGCGAGCTGGGCGGTGGTCAACTCGAACTCGCCCACCTGCCAGCCGGCGACGACCTGGATGTCTTGCTTCACCTGGTTTGCGATGACCGTCGTCCCCTTCAGCAGCTCGACCTCGAGGTCGATGCGAGCGTCCGCCCCTGCGGGCGCCGAATACCGGTAGCGGACGAAAATGCCCGTCTCCGGGATGGGCGGGACGATGGTCCCGAGCGAGACCTCGAAGTGGTCTCCAATCGCCGGGTTGATTGGGGCCGCGAGGTACGTGGCGTCTGCTGCCGTGTCGCCAATCGCCTCGGCAATCACCGTGTACGTGCCCGCACCGCCCAGTTGGTCGAGCCACTCATCGGCCGGCACCGACGGCAGCACGTCGCCGTCCGGGGAAGCGAACTGCGGAGGAGCGTTCTGCGGGAAGGTGGGATCAAGCGCGCAGGTTCCGCCGTAGTTCGGATAGCCGGTGCTGAAGAACATGGCGTGGCCCGGCGGGTCCGCGGTGCCGCCGGAGTTGAGCACTCGGAAGGCAGACCTGTCATTGCCCTGGTACTGCATGCCGCCGCCGGCGAGGACGTACACGCCCTCCTCGAAGTTGACCTGTGCCTGGCCGGAGATGACGATTCCGCCGTAGTACGTGCCGGGGCCAATAGTCGTGGGGGTTCGGGACGTGAAACTGCAACCCGGGCCAGGGGTGAGAAGCACGCCGCCCGGCGGGCACAGCGACACTCCGAACTGATCGCCGCCATAGGTCGGTTCGACCAGGTTGGCCATGCCGTCCGTTATCTCTTGCGCGCCTTCAGTGGTCGGACCGTCGAAGTCGTTGGACGTGGGGTTGCAGGTCCCGCGGATGAAGACGTGCTCGGTCGACAACTGCGCGTTGCCGCCGCTGAATTCGAGCGCGCCCTGGCCCGACGGGCTGTCCTGGCAGCTGTCGTTATCGGCACCCGTCGTACCGCAGTCCGAGTTCACGTACACGAACCCGGCCGGGCCGGTCTCGCTCAGGTTCGTGATGTTGACTTCGCCGTTGCCGTTGATCTGCCCGGCGCCGCACGATGTGGGATCGAACGCGACGAGCGAGTTGGCATTCGGGTTGCCGACGCCGCTGGAGCCGTTCGCGGCAACGGCCAGGTTGGACACCCACGCCTCGTCCTGACCGAGGATGCGACCGAAGAACACGGGATGATCCGCGCGAATCCAGACCTCCACGTAGCCGGCTTGCCGATCATTTCGGGGTCGCCGCTCCGAGGCAACCCAACATACATGTCGATGGGATTCGACGTACGTGCTTGGGTGCACAGGTCGTCGTTGTCCTCGAAGAATCCGTGCTCCTTGACGTAGAAGCACGCTGCCCGGTACGGCCTCGGTCCAATCGGCACTCCGGAAGGTATCGGGCCGCGGCTACCGCGGCGGGATCCACGGCGTTTTGCTCCTGCCGTGCGCAGCATCCAGCTGAACCCCAGATCGAAGACCAGCGCTGCGATGCCCAGAAGGACGACCATGGCGACCACGCCGAGGATGAGGATCTGTCCGCGAGGCGCGGGAGTCATGGGTTCACCTCTGGTGCTGCAGGACTTCGGTGATCGCGGCGCGCAGCGAGCACGTTTCAGGAATCAACAGGAACCCGGCGAGTGGCGGACGCCAGTCATAGCAGGCGTACACGGTCACCTGGTTGGCGGTGCCGAGCGACGAGACGGCAAGGTTGCTCGCCTTGTCGTCGTCCACCGTGGTGGCGCGGCGGCGGACATGGCAGGTCCGAAGTTTCGGTCAGTGGATCGAAGCCGCCGATCGTGCATGGCTCGGGCTCGATGTTCGGATGGGGCTCGGGCTGGTCGCGGAGAAGGGTGGAGCATCGAGGTCTCCGGTCGAGTGCGTCGGTGTAGCCGGTCCAGCACGCTGCGAAGTGGAGATCGGCCTCGGCGAAGCCGAATCCGGCCAGCTCGCGCGCATGACCTGCATTCGTGGCCACTGAGCGGCTGCCGTATCGCACGTCCGACATGGACGTGAGAACGGACGGATCCGGCAGTGCGCCGCCGTCGGGCGTCGTGCCACGAGCTGATCGGTACTGTCGACGTCGCGCTGTGGATGGCGGCATAACGGGCAGCCTCACGCGCCGCGTTGGTGATCTGCTGCTGGTAGAACAGGCCGATGCCGAGGACGATCACTCCCAACACGATCGTGAGGAAGATGGGAAGCACCAGAGCGGTCTCGACCAGGGCCTGGCCGCGGCTGGCAGGGCGATGAGTGCGACGCCGCACCATCAGTAGTCCGCCACCGTGAAGACTGACTCCTTCTGCAGGAACACCTCGCCGAACGGCGAGGAACTCATTCGAGGGGAATGAGCGTGGTGAAGCGATAGCACGTCCGAACCTCGACGTACGCTTCGCGCGGCGTCCGGATTCGCATCCGTCGGCAGCGACCGCAAGCGCGCTCGCTGCACCAGCAGACGCGACTCTGTCTCAGGGCATTGCTCCGGGATCGCGCGGCGGATGCCGAAGTACTCGGGTTGCCGCAGTCGGTATCGACCAGCGGCGAGGTCGTGGATGCAGACCCGGATTATCGGCCATTGACGCACGAGGTTCGGCGTTCGATCGACGTTCGGAGCTTCGCCTCGCGACATGCGACCTCTGCAGCCACGTTCGCGGATCAGGTCGTAGTCCGGCTCAACGCCGGATCCCTGCTGCACCTCACGCAGGTACTCGACTGCGCCCGGCCTCTGCCCGGCGCGCGTGGCCGACTCCATCACGATGCCCGCCTGGAAGACCCGGCCGAAGTCCACCACGCCCAGCACGATGACGAGGAGCAGCGGCAGCAGCAGCGCAAACTCAACGAGTGACTGACCGCTGCTCGGCCGTTTCCGGCGGAGCAGGAGAAGGAGTCGAGGCAACACGATCGATGCACTCTCCCGGGCCATCAGGGCCCTGTCTGCTCGGAGTGGTACTTCCGTACTAGAGGACTGTAGGACTGTGACCTTGCAGTTCTCCTTGCAGGCGAGTGGCAGTTTGGGCCCATATCCGAACAAGACACACCAACGTGGCTGAGCGCGTCCTGGTCCTTCCTCGTCACCGGGTACCGGGGGGAATAGGCTTTCACGGCGTCCGCCCGGCCGGCGCGGAGGGTCTGATCCTCCTGCGCGATACGGTGGCGCGGCACGGGCGGTACATCGCGCGTGCGGCCGCAGAGGAGGATCCGACGCACAAGCAGCTCATCCCGTACGTCGTCGTCCGCGACGGCGAACCGCGTCTTCCTCATGCATCGGACCGATGCGGGCGGCGACGCCCGCCTGCACGGCAAGGCCAGCATCGGGGTCGGCGGTCATCTCAACCCGGTCGACGAGGGCGAGGACGCCCTGATGGCCGGCCTGCGCCGGGAGTGGTCGGAGGAGCTCGTCGCCGACTGGGAGCCCGACTTCCGGCTCGTTGGGCTGCTGAACGACGACTCCAACCCGGTCGGATCGGTCCACCTGGGCGTCGTGTTCGAGGTGGAGGCCGCCGGACGCGCCGTCGACGTGCGCGAGCGGGACAAGCTGGCCGGCGCATTCGCCGATGCGGACGCGCTGTCCGCATCCTGGGACCGGCTGGAGACGTGGTCGCGCCTGGTTGCGGAAGCGCTCGGGCTGGCGTCGCCGAGCTCGCGCATCGGCACGCGGTCCGCCGGATGCCGCCTGAGCCCCTGGTCGGCCGGCGGTCAACCGGTCACCGCCTTCGTATACTCAGATCATGATGCGTCGTGCGCTGCTCGCGGTGACCATGGCGTTGGGGGTGATCGGCCTGGCGGCGCCGGCCGCGGCCGACAGCCACGAGGTGGCGCGGATCGAGCTGACCGGGGTCATCGACCAGGTCATGGCCTCGTACATCGAGGAGGCGCTGCGGGTCGCTGCCGAGGACGACTCGGCGGCCGCGCTGATCGTGATCGACTCGCCGGGCGGCGAGCTGACGAGCATGGACGACATCCTGAAGGCGATCCTGGCCAGCGAGGTGCCGGTCATCGCCTGGGTGGCGCCGGAGGGCGCCCGGGCCGGCTCCGCGGCGACGTTCGTGACGCTCGCCACCGACGTGGCCGCCATGGCGCCGAACACGAACATCGGCGCGGCATCGGTCGTCGGTGGTGGCGGTGCGGAGCTGCCGGAGACGCTGGGCGAGAAGATCACGAACGACGCGGTCGCGCGCATCCGGTCGCTCGCCGATGAGCACGGCCGCAACGCGGACTGGGCCGAGGACGCGGTTCGCGAAGCGGCCAGCATCAGCGCCACCGAGGCCGTGGCCATGGAGCCGCCGGTGGCGGACTTCATCGCCGCCGACACCGACGCGCTCTTCGCCGAGATCGACACGGGTACGCGCGACGACGGGCGTGCGTACGAGCACAACGGCGAGCCGATCCCGACGCTGACCGGCGCCACGATCCGCGACCTGGAGATGAATCCCGGCCAGCAGTTCCTCCACCTGCTGAGCGACCCGAACATCGCGTTCCTGCTGTTCACCATCGGCTTCTACGGCATCCTGGCCGAGCTGTTCCACCCGAACTTCTTCTCGGGCATCCTCGGCGCCATCGCCATCGTCGTGGCGCTCATCGGGTCGAACGCGCTGCCACTGAACGTGGGCGGGCTGCTGCTGATCCTCATCGGCATCGGCCTGCTGGCACTGGAGACCGTCGTGGCCAGCTACGGCCTGCTGACGGTCGGCGGGATCGTGGCGCTGGTCCTCGGCGCGTTCGCGCTGTGGACCGGCGTGGAGCCCGGCGAGTTCGCCTTCGACGTGAGCGTCAGCCCGTGGATCATCGCGATCGTGGTCGCGGTGGGGGTGGTGTACGCGTGGGTGCTGGTCCGCGCGCTCATGCAGATGCGGAAGACGGGCGGCGTTGCGAACCGGCCGGTCGGCTCGCTGGTCGGTGGCATGGCCACCGCCCAGACGATGATTGGCCCGACGGGGATCGCCTATGCTGCCGGAGAGAGCTGGTCGGCTCGCAGCCGCGGGCGCGAGATCGGGGCCGGCACACCGCTCCGAGTCGTGGATGTCGAGGGGCTGGAGCTGATCGTCGAGCCGGCACCTGCCGGCGACGGGGGAGCGGCGCAGGAGTAGGGAGGCGGAATGGAACAGCTGGTCGGTCCAGTCGCGATCGCCATCGGGGTCGCAATCGGCCTGTGGCTGGTGTTCAGCATCGTCCACATCGTGCGCGAGTACGAACGCCTGGTGGTGTTCTTCTTCGGTCGCCTCCAGGGCTCGCGTGGACCGGGCATCGTGCTGCTCATCCCCATCGTCCAGCAGGCGGTGAAGGTCGATCTCCGCGAGCGCTTCCTCGAGGTGCCGCAGCAGACCTGTATCACCAAGGACAACGCGCCGATCTCCATCGACTTCCTCGTCTACTCCAAGGTCTTTGACCCCGCCGAGACGGTCACGGCCGTCACCGACTTCACCGGCGCGTCACAGGCCCTGGCGGCCACGACCCTGCGTGCCGTCATCGGCGACATCCCGCTCGACGACGTGCTGGCCAAGCGCGAGGAGATCAACCACATCCTGCGCGCCAAGCTCGACGAGGTCACCGAGCGCTGGGGCGTGAAGATCACGAGCGTCGAGATCCGCGAGATCCTGCCGCCGCGCGACATCCAGGACGCGATGAACCGCCAGATGTCCGCCGAGCGCAACCGTCGCGCGGTCATCACCGAGTCCGAGGGCACCCGGCAGGCGACGATCAACGTCGCCGAGGGCGACAAGCAGTCGAACATCCTTCGGGCCGAGGGCGAGCGCCAGTCGCAGATCCTGCGCGCCGAGGGCTACGCCAACGCGCTCCAGACCATCTTCGGTGCCGCCCGCGGCGTGGACGACAAGACGATGTCCCTCCAGTACCTCGAGGCCATCAAGGCGCTGGCCGTCGGCGACAGCACGAAGTGGATCGTGCCGATGGAGCTGTCCGAGCTGACCCGACCGATCAGCAATGCCATGCGCGCGGCCGGGTTCGACGTCCCGCCGCAACCGGCCGAGATCTCGACGACTCCGACCGCGACGACCGAGGCCGGGACCGCCGAGCCCGGATGATCGCCGCGGTCCTGCGCGCCGTCGGACGCCTGGTGGGCGTCGCTGCCGGGGCGTACCTGGTCTACGTCGGCGCTCGTGGCTCACGCCTGCTCGTCCAACCGGAGGTTCGTCCGTTCCTGCCCGAGGGTGAGGGTGCGCCTGCAACGCCCTCCGACCTCGGGCTCTCCTACGAGGACGTCCGCTTCACGACCGAGGATGGCGTGACGCTCTCCGGCTGGCTCATCCCGGCGGGCCGCGAGACGCGCACGGCCATCGTGGTGCTGCACGGCTTCGGCGGGCATCGGCTGCCCGAGCTGGCCGCGTTCGTGCCGTGGCTGCACGAGCGCCATCACGTCCTGCAGTTCGACTTCCGGGGCCACGGTGAGAGCGGTGCGGGACGGACCACGCTCGGCAACCACGAGCGTCGGGACGTCGCGGCCGCCGTTCGCTTCCTGGAGTCGCGCGGGCTCGGGCCGATCGCCCTGTTCGGGATCAGCATGGGCGCCGCGACCGCGATCAACTCGGCGCCGGACCTGCCGGTGGCGGCCGTGGTCGCCGATGCGCCGTTCGCCGAGCTCCACCATCCGGTCGCGAGCCGGCTGAAGCAGGCCGGATACCCGCTCGCCGACCTGGGGGCACGCGCGATCGTCCTGGGTGGCGCGCTCCGCGCGCGCTCCCGGCTCCCGGACCCGATCCGCGCCGTCGGGCGCATCTCGCCGCGGGCGCTCCTTCTCGTGGCCCCCCAGGCGGACGAGCTGATCAGCTGGCACCAGAGCCAGAAGCTGCTCGCCGCGGCGGGCGAGCCGAAGGAGCTGTACGTCGTGCCCGGTGCCGGACATGCCGAGGCGTACACGACGGCGCCCGAGGCGTATCGGTCCCGGGTGCTCGGCTTCCTGGAGCGCTACCTCGGATAGCGCTCGACCGCGCGACTAGGACCATCGGTGCATCGGGTCACCGCCTTCGCAGAACGTATAATCCGGCCACCTCCACCGGATCAACTGCCCAGGGGATTGCATGGCTGCCACCAAGGTCCTGGTCGTCGACGACGACCTGAACATCCAGCGTGTCCTCGTGTTCACCCTCAAGCAGGAGGGGTTCGAGGTCCACGTGGCATCGGACGGACAGGCCGGCGTCGAGATGGCTGCCGCCGTGGAGCCGGACCTCATCCTCATGGACGTCGCGATGCCGAAGCTGGACGGCTATGCGGCCACCCAGCAGATCCGCGCGGCTGAGAACGGACGTCGCGTCCCGATCATCATGCTCACCGCCGAGGCGGACGTGGAGCAGCGGGTCAAGGGCCTGCGCGCCGGGGCGGACGATGACATCGTCAAGCCCTTCCACCCGCTGGAGCTCATCGCCCGCATCAAGGCCCTGCTGGCCCGTTCCGGCGGGACCGCCAAGCCGAAGACGGGCACCGATGCGCCGACGATGGGCAGGCTGGTCTGCTTCTACGGCGCCAAGGGCGGCGTGGGGACGACCACGATGGCGATCAACACGGCCATCGCCCTGACGACGCGCAGCCGCCGGCGCACGGCACTGTTCGACGCCAACCTCCAGTTCGGCGACGAGCGCGTGTTCCTCGACCTCGGCCTCGACTCGGCGTCGATCGTGAACGCGATCAGCGAGCCCGATCTCGACGCGGACCTGCTGAAGAAGCTGATGGTCAAGCATCGGTCTGGGATCGACCTGATGCTGGCTCCTCCGAACCCGGAGCAGGCCGACATCGTGGTCGAGCGGCAGCGGACCGATCCGGCATCGCTCACGAACATCCTGGCACTGCTGCGGCGCGCGTACGACTACACGGTCGTCGACATGGCGAAGACGATCGACGACTTCAACCTCCAGCTGTTCGACGAGGCCGATGTGATCTTCGTGGTCATGACCGCGGACCTCTCGTGCCTGAAGAACGTCCGCCTCGTGCTCGAGACGATGGACTCGCTCGGCTACGAGCGCGGCAAGGTCCAGCTCGTCCTGAACCGATCGAACGCGTACACGGGGATCAACGTCGACAACGCGGAGTCGGCCCTCGGCCGGAAGATCGACTACCAGGTGATCAACGAGTACCGCGGCGCCATCAGCGCGCTGAACTCGGGTGAGCCCTTCATGTTCTCCCGCCCCGATGGCCCCTTGGGCACCGACGTCTCGAAGTTCGCCCAGGAGATCGACGCGGTGCTGGCCGCCGAGGTCGCCACGGCCGGCGCCTGACCGGGCTGCATTGACCGGCAGATGGCCGGTAACCGAGGGCTAACCGTCCGATAAGTGCGCGTCCCTACGCTGGCTGCGCCGGTCGCCGCTGGTTAGTAGGGAGGCGAGCAGGCGGGCGACCGGCACCCGCCGTCATCGATTCCCGATCTCGCCTCCGCGAGGGCCGTGCCATGCTCGCGACCGCGCTGAGCGCGTCGATCGTCGGCGTCGACGGCGTCCCGGTCCGTGTCGAGGTCGACGTGGCATTCGGCCTGCCGGGGCTCACGATCGTCGGGCTGGCTGGCAGCGCGGTCCTCGAGGCCCGTGAGCGGGTCCGAGCAGCCGTGCGGAACTCCGGGTTCGAGGTGCCACCGCGACGGATCACGGTGAACCTCGCCCCGGCCGACCTGCCGAAGGAGGGCACGGGCCACGACGTGGCCATCGCCATCGGCCTGCTCGTCGCGTCGGAGCAGCTCGCCGGAGAGCGGCTGGCCGGCACCGCGCTCATCGGCGAACTCGCGCTGGACGGCAGCCTGCGGCCGGTGCCCGGCGTGCTGGCCCTCGTGGCTGCGGCGCGATCGGCCGGGGCGGCGGACGCGATCGTCCCGGAGGACAACGCCGGTGAGGCGGCCGAAGTCAGCGGCGTGGTCGTGCATCCGGCTCGATCCCTGGGCTCGGTGGTTCGCCATCTCGCTGGCGTCGAGCAACTCGGCGTCGCCCGCCGGTCGCCACCGAAGCAACGCCCGGCCCGCGACGACGCTCCGGATCTCGCGTCGGTCATCGGCCAACAGGTGGCGCGCCGGGCGCTCGAGATCGCGGTCGCCGGGCGCCACAACCTCGCGTTGACCGGCCCGCCCGGCGTCGGGAAGACGCTCCTGTCGCGCGCCGCCGCCGGGATCCTGCCTCCGCTCGGGGAGGACGAGTCCGCGGAGGTGTCACGGATCCACTCGGTCGCGGGGGTCTCGCGCGACGCATTCGGGACTGGTGGTCGCCGGCCATTCCGCGCGCCGCACCACACCGTGTCGACCCAGGCGCTGGTCGGCGGCGGTCCGCGCGTGCGCCCGGGCGAAGCCAGCCTCGCACACCGGGGCGCGCTGCTCCTCGACGAGACGCTCCAGTTCCGGTCCGACGCACTCGACGCGCTCCGCGGTCCGATCGACTCCGGCGCCGTGACGATCGCGCGGGTCAATGGCGTCCTCTCACTTCCCGCGCGGTTCATGCTGCTGGCGGCCTTCAACCCCTGCCCGTGCGGCTGGTGGGGAGTCGGCGGTCGGGAATGCCGCTGTGAGGACGGCGCCAGGCGTCGGTACCAGGCACGGCTGTCCGGACCGATGCACGACCGGCTCGACTTCGTCATCCGCCTGGACCCGGTCGTGCGCAGCACCCTGGGCGCGCGCCCCGAACGCACGGCCGTCGTCGCCCGACGGGTCGCGCAGGCGTGGGCGACCCAGCTGGAGCGGCAGGGCCGGGCGAACGCGGAGCTCCACCCCGCGGAGCTGGACCGAGCCCGCGGATTCGACGCGGGTCTGGCGGTGATGCTCGACGACCGCGGCCGTCGCCTCGCCCTGTCCCTGCGCCGCGTGCATCGGGCGGCTCGCGTCGCGCGCACGATCGCGGACCTGGACGGTTCGGATCACGTCCGGCCCCATCACCTCGACGAGGCTCTCTGCTACCGCCCGCTGGAGGCCGCGGCATGATCGGCGTCGGTTCGTCCGGCCCGCGTCAGACGGGTGGAGCGGGGCGCGAGTCCCGCGCAACCGAGCGCGAACACTGGATCGCCCTGTCGCTGGTCCCCGGCATCGGTCCGGCCGGCTTCGCACAGCTTCTCCGACACCACGGGAGCGCGGCGGCGGCCTGGGATGCCGGCGCACCCGGCCTCCACGGCCTCGCGCGGCTGCCATCGTCGACGGCGACGGACTTTGCCGAGCTGCAGCGGGTCGGTGCGCGGTCCGTCGCTCGTCGGGTGATCGCCGCCACGGAAGGAACCGGCGGTCGCGTGCTCACCAGCACGGACGACGACTATCCGAAGGCGCTGCTCACCCTCGACCCGCGCCCGCCCACGCTATACGTGGCGGGCGCGCTCGAAGCGTTCGGGGAGCGTGCGGTCGCCATCGTCGGCACGAGGCGCGCGTCCGGATACGGCCTCGCGACCGCCACCGAGCTCGGCACGGACCTCGCCGCCGCGGGCGTCGTGGTCGTCTCAGGGCTGGCGCTCGGGATCGACGGGGCCGCACATCGGGCCGCGGTGGTCGCAGGTCGACCGACGATCGCCGTGTTGCCGTCGGCCCTGGACCGGATCTACCCACCGCGCCACCGGGCCTTGGCCCGGGAGATCGTGCGCACCGGGGGAGCCCTCGTGACCGAGATACCCATCGGAGCCGCCATCGGCCGGCCAGACTTCGCGCGGCGCAACCGGGTCATTGCCGGGCTGGCCGAAGCGGTCGTCGTGGTCGAGGCACCCGATCGGTCCGGCGCCCTCCTGACTGCCGCCGCCGCGGTCGCCACCGGCCGTGAGCTGTACGCTGTCCCGGGACCGATCGACGCCATGGCGTCGCGCGGGACGAATCGGCTCATCGCGGACCACCAGGCCACGATCGTGACCTCCAGCCCGGCGCTGCTCCAGCAGATCGGGATCAGGCTCGGTGAGCGCCCGCCCGCCGTTCAGGCCCTCTCGGAGGTGGAGGGACAGCTGCTCCGACATCTCCTGGAGCGCAGTGGATCGATCGAGGAATTGGTCGATCGGAGCCGTCAGCCGGCGGCCTCGGTGGCAAGTGCGCTCGCCCTGTTGGAGGCGCGCGGACTGGTCAACCCGTTCGGCGGCGCCACGTTCCACCCAACGCTCGCGGCGAGGCGGCTTAGTGGTGCCGTCTGACACTTCGTGCAGGACTGGCCCGACACGTGCAGTACTCATGGGCTATCCTGTGCGCCGTTCACTGTGCCATCCGCGTGCCCACAAGGATGGCCATGTCCCCTATGGAGTTTGTCTATTGCATCCGATCCGAACCGCATTGGCGGGCAGGTCCGCCACCACGTTCGAGTCGCTTGGCACACAGCTGAGCCGCCACCGAGCCGTTACGCGCGTGTCGTTGGCCGCCCTCTCGTTCACCATCATCGTCGCCATCAGCCAGCAGGCGGCCCCCATTCAGGCCGGGCCAGAGCCGGCACCTTTGAACCCCGAATCGCTCCTGCCACAGAGCGTCGGCGAATCGGTTCCAAGCGGCGACGCCATCACTATCACATTCGATTCCGCAATGGATCCCGCCACGGTCGAGGCTGCGCTCCAGATCCTCCCGGCCCACAAGGTCGAGCTCGACTGGAACGCGGACCACACCGAGCTGGCGATCCGGCCAGACGGGCGCTGGCGGACCGACGAGCGCTACGTCGTCGTCGTCGCCGGCTCTACTGCCACCGCCGATGGCGAGGCGCTCGATGGCACTCGCCGCTTCATGTTCAGCACGCAGCCTCCGCCGTCCGTCTCGGACTTCCAGGTCCGGCTGGCGCCGGGTGCCGAGGCGGAACAGCCGGACGACGAGGCCACGCAGGCCCTGGCCGCCGAGGTCGTGGCCACACGAGACACGCCTGGCTCACACGCACCCACGAAGACGGCCACCGACGTCAGCGCCACCAGTGCCATCACGATCTCGTTCAACGCGTCGATGGACCAAGCCGATGTCGAGGAGCACTTCTCCATCGCACCCGAGGTCGAGGGCGACCTCAGTTGGAGCGAGGGTGACCTCGTCTTTACTCCCACCGGCCGCCTCGAGCCGGGCACGCGCTACACGATCAGCGTGATCGGCGCCCACGATACTCGCGGCAACGTGCTCGGCGGAAAGGCCAACTTCTCGTTCGTCATCCAGCCCGGCGCGCAGCTGACCAAGACCCAGCCGGAGGCCGATGCGACCGGCGTCGAGCCGGCGATCGTCGAGATGTGGTTCAGCCAGCCGATGGACGTGGATGCCACGAACGCGGCCTTCGCATTGAAAGACACCTCGACCGGTGCCCTCGTCGGCGGGCACCTGAACTGGAACGAGGACGCCACCCAGCTGATCTACGCGCCGGACGTGCCGTTTGCGGGCCCGCGGACGTACGAGGTCAGCCTCGGGAAGGGTGCCAGGGACGCGGACGGCAACGCGGTCACCACGACGTGGTCGTTCGAGACCAAGGCCGGAGCGGTTCTCAATCGTGCCACGACGTCCACCCGGTCGGTGATCGTGCCCCCGGCGGCGCCTGCCAGCAGCCTGGCGGGCTATGCCCTCAACCAGGTGAACGCGGCGCGCGCCGCGTATGGCTTCGCGCCGTTGGTGCTCGACGCCGCCGTATCGGCGGCCGCGGCTGCCCACGCGTGGGACCAGGCGTACAACGGGTACTTCAGCCACTACTCGCTCGACGGCCGCACCAAGGAGGATCGTCTCCGCGCGCAGGGCGTCAGCTTCGGCTGGGCGGGCGAGAACCAGTGCTACCACGTCGGGATGAGCGAGCAGTCGACCCTCGACTGGTGTCATGCGCAGTTCATGGCCGAGCCCTACCCGGGCCACTGGAACCACATCGGCAACATCCTCAACCCCAACGCACGGCGCATGGGAGTGGGGATCGCGAACGTGGGTGGAAAGATCGTCATCGTCTGGGACTTCACGGACTGACGTCCCGGGCGGGGGCGCTGCCCGTCACTCGACCGCCATCACCGGCCCTGTCGATCCGCTCCGCGACGCGCGGAGGGCGACGGGGCCGGTGCTACACTCGCTGACCGTATGCCGAAGCCACTCGTGATCGTCGAGTCGCCGGCGAAGGCACGAACCCTCGCGCGGCTGCTCGGGGACGAGTACCGCGTCGAGGCGAGCATCGGCCACGTCCGCGACCTGCCGGACAACGCCAGCGAGGTGCCGGCGGCGATCAAGGACAAACCGTGGGGTCGCATGGGCGTGGACGTCGACAACGGCTTCCGCCCCTACTACGTCGTGCCCCGCGACAAGGCCGCTCGCATCCGCGACCTCCGGGCCGCGGTCAAGGACGTCTCCGAGGTCCTGCTCGCGACGGACCCCGATCGCGAGGGCGAGTCGATCAGCTGGCATCTGCTCGAGCTGCTCAAGCCGACCGTCCCGGTCCGCCGGATCGAGTTCCACGAGATCACCGAGGAGGCCGTTCGCCGCGCGATCGACGAGGCGCGCGAGATCGATCTCCAGCTCGTCGACGCCCAGGAGAGCCGCCGCATCGTGGACCGCCTGTTCGGCTACATGGTGTCGCCGGTGCTCTGGAAGAAGGTCCAGACCGGCCTCAGCGCCGGCCGCGTCCAGAGCGTCGCGGTGCGGCTCGTCGTCGAACGAGAGGAGGCGCGCCGCGCGTTCCGCGCCAGCCCGTACTGGGGGCTCGAGGCAACCGTGCGTTCGGCGGAGACCTCGTTCACGGCCACGCTCGTGCGGGTCGGCTCGGCGCGCGTCGCGATTGGACGTGACTTCGACCCGGCCACCGGAGCGCTGAAGGATCCCGGGCTGCAGCTGCTCGACGAGGGGTCGGCCGGCGACCTGCGTGATGCGCTCCTGCAACGCCTGCCGTGGTCCGTCTCGTCCGTGGAGGAGCGTCCTGCCACGCAGGGTCCGTCAGCCCCGTTCACGACCTCGACCCTGCAGCAGGAGGCGAATCGCAAGCTCGGCTTCTCGGCCGACCGCACGATGAACGCGGCGCAGCGCCTGTTCCAGGAGGGAGTGATCTCCTACCACCGCACCGACTCCACGACGCTCAGCGAGCGCGCGCTGGGAGAGGCCGCGACGGCCATCCGGCAGCTGTACGGCGCCGACTACTACCGCGCGCCGCGGCAGTTCCGCACCACGGTCAAGAACGCGCAGGAGGCTCACGAGGCAATCCGGCCAACGGACTTCGGACGGACGCCGCAGACGATCGGTCAGGGACTGGGACGGGACGAGGCTCGGTTGTACGACTTGATCTGGAAGCGCGCGGTCGCGTCGCAGATGGCCGATGCGCGCCTGCTTCGCACCACGGTCGAGATCACCGCGGAGGGCCCGGACGGCCCGGCGGTGTTCACCGCTTCGGGCAAGACGGTCCAGTTTCCCGGCTTCCTGCGCGCATACGTCGAGGGGTCTGATGACCCGGCGGCGGAGCTGGGCGACCAGGAGACGATCCTGCCGCGGCTCACCGCCGGTGACGCCATCACGGCGGACGGTGAGCTCGCGCTCGGGGCGCTCGAGGCGAAGGGCCACGAGACGTCGCCTCCAGCCCGCTACACCGATGCGTCGCTGGTGAAGCGACTCGAGGAGGACGGGATCGGCCGCCCGTCGACCTACGCGTCCATCATCTCGACGATCGAGCGGCGGGGCTATGTCTGGCGGCAGGGCAAGGCGCTGGTGCCCACATTCACCGCGTTCGCGGTCACGCACCTGCTCAAGGAGCACTTCGCGCAGCTCGTGGAGCTCGGCTTCACGGGCCAGATCGAGGAGAACCTCGATGAGATCTCGAAGGGGGAGCGCGCTCGCGACGAGTTCCTCGCCACCTTCTACAACGGCGATGGCGGAACAGACTGGCCGGGGCTCCGTGGGCTGGTCGAGAACGAGACGCAGATCGAGTACCCGATCATCCCACTTGGCACGCACCCGGAGACCGGCGTGCCCGTCGTGGTGCGCATCGGCCGCTTCGGACCCTACGTCCAGGTCGGTGAGGGCGACGAGGCGATCAACGTCTCGGTGCCGGACGAGACGCCGCCGGCAGACTTCACGCTCCAGGCGGCGATCGAGCTCGCGGAGTCGCGGGCGAAGGGACCGGCAAGTCTCGGCGCCGATCCGGCCTCCGGACTGCCGGTATACCTGATGTCCGGGCGCTTCGGCCCGTACGTGCAGATTGGCGAGAGCCCGGAGCGCGGCAGCACCGAGAAGCCGCGCCGCGCATCGCTGACGAAGGACGACGCGCCGGAGTCGCTGACGCTCGCGCGCGCCCTCGAGCTGCTGGCATTGCCGCGGCTCGTCGGCCTCGATCCGACCAGCGGCGAGCAGATCGTCGCGAACTTCGGGCGCTTCGGGCCATACGTGAAGCGCGGCGACGAGTTCCGCTCACTGTCGTCCGACGCCCAGGTGTTCGAGGTGGGGCTCGACGAGGCGGTGGAGCTGTTCAAGCAGGAGAAGCCGACGCGTCGCGGCGCCCGCAAGGTCCTGCGCGAGCTCGGGCAGCACCCGAGCTCGGGCACGTCCGTGCAGCTCATCGAGGGCCGATACGGCCCATATGTGACCGATGGGACCACGAATGCCTCGCTGCCGAAGGATGCCGTCGCCGACGAGCTGACCCTGGACGGTGCGGTGAGCCTGCTCCGCGCCCGGGAGGAGGCCGGTCCCACGCGCGGGCGGAGCGGCGGTGGACGCGGCTCCGGGAAGCGGCGAGCGCCGGCCCGCAAGCGCCGGACATGACGGGGATCCCGCGCATGGCCGGCGTGCGGCGTGACTGACGCGGCGACCGGCCTTCGGCTGCCACCCGAGTCGTCCCGGGCGCTCGAGGCCCTGCTTCAGTCCCTTCGCGGTCGGAACGCGTCGGCCGGCACGGTGACGGAGTACCGCCGCAACGCCGGCGAGTTCCTTGCCTTCCTCGCCGAGCGCGGAGTCGACTGGCGGAAGCCCGACCGCGCGACGGTCCGCTCGTACCTCGCGATGCTGGCCGACCGGGGCCTGGCCGCCAGCTCGGTCGGCGGGCGGCTGGCGGCGGTGCGTGCGATGTATCGCCACGCGTTGCGCCACGGGCGCATCGAGACTGACCCGCTCGCAGGCGTGCGCGCTCCGCGGCGGCCGTCGCGCCTCCCCCGCGTCCTGTCGGTCGACGAGGCGGCTGCCCTCGTCACGGCGCCGACGCGGGTGCCGACCCGCCGGAACGAGGCCCTGGCCCGCCGCGACGCGGCGATGCTGGAGCTCCTGTACGCGACCGGCATGCGGATCAGCGAGCTTGCCGGTCTGACCGTGGACCGCGTCGACCTGCCGCACCGTCGGCTGCGGGTGATCGGCAAGGGCAACAAGGAGCGACAGCTGCTGTACGGAGCACCGGCAGCCGCGGCCCTGGGCAGCTACCTGAACGAGGCCCGTCCGGTGCTCGCGGCACGCGGTGAGCCCGGCAGCGCCGTCTTCCTGAACGCCGCCGGCCGGCCGATCACGGCTCGCGGAGCCCGACTCGTGATCGAGCGCTGGGTCGACGTCGCGGGCGCCCCGAGTGCGACGAGTCCCCACACCCTGCGCCACTCGTTCGCCACCCATCTCCTGGAGGGTGGCGCCGACCTGCGGGTGGTCCAGGAGCTCCTGGGCCATGCCAACCTCCAGACGACCCAGGTCTACACGCACCTCTCCGATGCCGCGCTGCGCGCCGCCTACCGTGGCGCACATCCGCGTGCCGGCCGCGGCGGCGGGCGTCCCGGACGGTGACGACGGCTGACCAGCCGCCCGCGGCTCCCGAACCGGGGCCGGGTGGGGGAGTCGCGGCCTCCACGGGGCGCGTGCTTGTCACTGCCAGCCTGATCCTCACCGTCGCGGCACTCGCCAGCCGCCTGCTGGGTTGGATCCGCCTCCTGGTGATCGGCTCCCAGTTCGGGGCGAGCCGGGAGCTGGACGCTTACTTCGCAGCCTTCCGTATCCCCGATGCAATCTTCCAGCTGGTCGTCGCGGGCGCCCTCAGCGCCGCCCTGATTCCGGTGTTCGCCAGCTACCGCGCCCGCGACCAGGATCGCGAGGCGTGGCATCTCGCCAGCAGCGTGATCAACCTCGTCCTGATCGGGCTGGCCGGGTTGAGCCTGGTGATGGCGATCTTCGCGCCGTTCTTCGTGCCGATCGTTGCCCCCGGTTTCGATGCACCGACCACGGAGCTCACGATCCGCATGACGCGGGTGATGCTGATCAGCCCGGTGCTGATCGGCATGGGCGCTGTGATCTCCGGGATCCTGAACACCTATGGCCAGTTCACCGTCCCGGCCATCGCGCCGTTGCTCTACAACCTGGCGATCATCGCGGCGGCGATCTTCCTGACCCCGTTCATGGGCGTCGAGGGCCTCGCGGTCGGCGTCGCGATCGGCTCGTTGGCGCACCTGGCGGTGCAGATTCCTAGCATCTCGCGCGTCGGCCAGCGCTATGACCTCACGATCGGCCTGGGGCATCCCGGCGTGCGTCGCGTGGCCTGGCTGATGGGGCCGCGCACGCTGGGCCTGGCCGCCGGCCAGCTGAACTTCCTGGTCAGCACGGTGCTCGCCTCGGGGCTGCAGGAAGGCTCCGTGACTGCATACAACTACGCGTTCCAGCTCTCGCAGATCCCGGTCGGCGTGATCGGCGTCAGCATCGCGGTGGCGATGTTCCCGACGCTGAGCCAGGACGCGGCGCTGGGACGCATTGGCGACATCAGGCGCCAGGTGAGCACCGCCATCCGGGTCCTGCTGTTCGTTGCCGCGCCGCTGATGGCGATCATGATCGTGCTGCGCGAGCCGCTGACCGCCGTGTTCTACCAGTACGGCGCCTTCACGCCGTCAGCCACCCAACGGACGGCCGACGCGCTGCTCTTCTTCGCCATCGGGCTCGGAGGGCACATCGTGGTTCATGTGCTGACGCGAACCTTTTACGCGATGCAGGACACGCGCACGCCGGTGACCTGGGCCATCGTGGCCGTTGCGATCAACGTGCCCCTGATGGTCGTGCTGGTCGGACCCATGGGCGTCGCCGGTCTGGCACTGGCGCTCTCGATCAGCGCCGTGCTCGAGGTGCTCGGCCTGCTGTGGAGCCTCCAGCGGCGGATCGACTCCATCGATGGCGTCGCCATCCTGTGGTCGCTTGGGCGTGCCTCGGTTGCCGCCCTGGCCGCCGCGCTCGTCATGCTGGGCGGGCTGACGGCTGTCGAGGCGGCGGTGGGTGGCCTATTCGACAACGTGATCGGGCGCCTGCTGATCCTGCTCGTGCTCTCGGCGGCGGGGATCGCCGTCTACCTGGTGATGGCGGCCGCGCTGCGCGCCCCCGAGCTCTGGCAGGTCCGCGAGTACGTGAAGCGCCGCCGCCGGAGGCCGGCGTGATCCAGTTCCGACCAGCCACCGATGCGGATGCCGCCGCCTGGCAGGCGTTGCTCGGCGCGACGGCGTTCGGCGACTTCCTTCACGACTGGGCATGGGCGGGTGTCGCCGCCTTCGACGGGCAGCCGCAGCGGCGGTACCTGCTCGAAGAGGCGGGGGAGGTGGTGGCCCTCGTCGCCGCCCAGGAGCGACGGCTGTGGGGCGGACGGACCTTCTGGTACGTGCCGCATGGGCCGGTTCTCGACTACGACGATCCGCGCGCCCGCGAGTGGGTCCGGGCCCTGGTGGCAGGGCTCCGCGAGGTCGGCCGCCAGCGTGGGGCGGTCGCCGTCAAGCTCGAGCCGCGCCTGGCGGCCGATGAGCCGGGGATCGCCACCCTCGAGCAACGAGGCCTCCGGCGCCTGCCGGATGTGCTCCAGGTCGGCCAGACCCGGGTCGTCGATCTCGCCGATGACGACGCGCTGCTCGCGGGGTTCGACAAGGACACGCGCTACTCCGTGCGCCGTGCGGAGCGCGAGGGCGTCGTGGTGGAGATCGCGGACGACGCATCCGAGACAACGGCCATCGACGCCCTGCACGAGCTGGTCGTCGAGACCCAGCGGCGAGCGGGATTTCCCCTGCCGCCCCGTGATCGCTATCGCATCGCGTGGCAGTCCCTGGCGGGTGAGGGTCGGGCCGTGATCCTGGAGGCGCGCCGTGACGGCATCCTGCTTGCCTCTGGGATGCTCGTCATCGAGGGGGCGCAGTCGTTCTACCTGTTCAGCGGGTCCCGCCGCGAGGAGCGCGGCGAGCCGAAGCGCTTTGCGAGCTACGCGCTCCAGTGGGCGATGCTGCGCCTCGCCCGCGATCGCGGTGTTCGCCGGCACGACCTGTGGGGCGTGGCCCCGCCCGACGCCGGCCCAGAGCATCCGTGGTACGGGGTCGGGCTCTTCAAGAAGGGCTTCGGCGGTCGCGAGGTCGGCTGGGCGGGCAGCTGGGACATCGTCGTGGACCCGACGCTGTATCGGCTGCGAGCGGCGATCGGCTTGGCCCGCGGATGGATCCGGCGGGGGAGCCGATGACCGACGAGCGATCCATGGGGCTCGGTGCGCTCACCGATGTCGTCGCACCCGATCGGGTGGTCGGCATCCCGGTGGGCGAGGTTCGCGCGCTGGACTACGACTCGCGACGGGTCGTGCCCGGCACGCTGTTCTTCGCGGTGCCCGGCGTCCACGTGGACGGCCACGACTACGCCGGCGCGGCCGTCGAGGCGGGCGCCATGGGTGCCGTGGTGGAACGCGAGATCCCCGGTCTCGAGGTGCCGCAGCTGGTCGTGGACCGCACGCGGCGTGCGCTCGCCGATGCGGCCGATGCCTGGTTCGGGCGGCCATCGGAGCGGCTGACGGTGGTCGGCGTGACCGGGACCGACGGCAAGTCGACGGTGACCGCGCTGACGGCCGAGATGCTGTGGGGCTGCAGATGGCACCCGGGCCAGATCGGGACGGTCTCCATCGGCATTTTCGACGAGCTCGAGCCGAACCTCGACCGCACCACGACGCCGGAGGCGCTCGAGCTCCAGTCGCTCCTGGCCCGCATGGTCGAGGCCGGCAACGACTCGGTGGTGATGGAGGCGACGTCGCACGGCCTGGCGCTGGAGCGAACGCGGAACTGCCGTTTCGACGTCGGCGTGGTCACCAACGTGACGAGCGAGCATCTCGAGTTCCACGGCAGTGTCGAGGCCTATCGCGCGGCGAAGGCCCGGCTCGTCGAGGAGGCGCCGGTGGCGGTCCTCAATGCCGACGACCCGAGCATCGGCTATTTTCGGGAGCGGGCCTGTGACCGGGTGCTCACGTACGCCGTCGACACCTCCGCCGATCTCCGCGCGGGCAACCTGCGCCCGGATCCGTCCGGGACGACGTTCCACCTCGAGTCCCCGCGGTGGCACGGCGACGTGCGCGTCAACCTGCCCGGTCGGTTCAATGTCGCCAACGCGCTCGCGTCGCTCGCCGCCGTCGAGGCGCTCGGCCTCGACGTCCATCACGCGACGATGGCGTTGCGCACCACGGCCGGTGTTTCCGGTCGGATGGAACGGGTCGACGCCGGTCAGCCATTCACCGTGATCGTGGACTATGCCCACACCACGGACTCGATGCGCAAGGTGCTCGAGGTGCTTCGACCACTGACTGCTGAGCGGCTGATCGTCGTCCTTGGGTCGGCCGGCGAACGGGATCCCAGCAAACGCGCGCCAATGGGTCGGGTCGCTGCCGAGCTGGCCGATCTCGTGGTCGTCACCGACGAGGACCCGCGGCTCGAGGACCGGCGGACGATCAACGAGCAGATCGCCGATGGAGCGCGCGCTGGCGGCGCCGTCGATGGCGAGACGCTGTGGGTCATTGACGACCGACGCGAGGCCATCGGGCACGCCATCGGCATGGCGCGCGAGGGCGACGTCGTGCTGCTGGCGGGCAAGGGCCACGAGCAGAGCATCGTGGTCGGTGCCGAGTCGATGCCCTGGGACGACCGGGGCGCGGCTCGCGATGCCCTGGCCGCGGCGGGATGGCCGGCAGGGTGACGAACGCCGATCTACGTGCATGGCGCGTGACCGACCCACAGGCCTGGAATGCGTTCGTCGAGCGAGCGCCGTACCACGCCTTCCCGCAGCTGTGGGAGTGGGGTGAGGTCCGCGCGATGGGCGGCTGGCGGCCGGTTCGCCTGGCCATCGGCCCATCCCACGACGCGCCAGTCGCCGGCGCGCAGCTGCTGCTCCGTCGGATCCCGCTGCTCGGGTGGCACCTGGCCTACGTCCCGCGTGGACCCATCGGCCAGCTCGACCAGCCCGGCAGTCCGCGACGCGCTCGGTCACGCGCTGCGCGCGCTGGGCCGGGACGAGCGGATCGCCACCGTCCGTGCCGATCCGGAGGCTCGGCCTCGACACGCCCTTCGGCGCGCGCCCTGCTTCAGCCACCGTGGCGCGCTGCGCCGAAGGTACAGCCGCCGACCACGCGGGTGATCGACCTCACCGCGGGCGAGGAGGTGCTCAGGGCGAACCTGAAGCGGAAGCACCGCCAGTACGTGAACAAGGCCGAGCGAGCGGGGATCGAGATCGAGCGCGTCGACGGACTCGCGCTGCCGGAGGTCATCGGTCCTGCGCTGGAGGACTTCAACCGGATCTACCGCCTGACGGCCGATCGGGCGGGGTTCGTCGCCCGGCAGCCGTTCTACTACGAGAGGGTCTGGTCGGCGTTCGCTCCCACCGGCCGGGTTCGGCTGAGCTTCGCCCGCAAGGACGGCGAGCGGGTCGCCACGCTGTTCCACTTCACCTGCGGCGAACGGGTGGTCGAGTCCTACGGCGGCATGACCGATGCGGGCGCGGACGCCCGCGCCAACTATCTGCTGAAGTGGTCCGCCATCGCCGACTTCGCGCGCGAGGGCTTTGCCGTCTACGACATGTGGGGCCTCGCCACCGGCGGCATCCGCCAGTTCAAGGAGGGCTTCGGCGGCGAGGAGATCGAGTACGTGGGGGCCCGCGACCTGTCCCTGCGCGCGCCGATCGACGCCGCCCTGCGCGTGGCGATCCCGGCCTACGCCGTGGCGCAGCGGGCGCGGCTCAGGGTGCTCGGGCGCGATGCGGGCGGGGAGGCAGTCGAGGGCGTCTGACCGCCAGGAACCAGGCCCAGGCCACCCCGCTGGCGATGAGCGCCACGCCGATGACCCAGATGCCGGCGTCGGACTGAATCCACGCCGCCCACGGCTCAGGCAGCGTGAACGGCGTCGTGTCGAGCAGCGCGTACAGCAGGGAGCCGGCGAAGGCGCCCGACAGCGCGAGGTACGCCACCAGCTGACCGGTGCCGGCCGGGGCGAACGGCGCCAGCATGGCGATGGCCGGGTAGAGATATCGCTCGTGGACGCGCGTGGGGAGGAAGTAGAACGCAAGCACCAGGACAGCGCCGACGCCCAGCACGACCGCCAGGCGAGGGCGGCGCCTGAGCCCCAGCAGCGCGCCGATGACGCCCACGATCAGCAGAGCGCTGCCCCATCCCACGTACGGGTCGTCGGGAATCTTGAACCCGACCAGCAGGGCCCACGGGTTGAACGCGTTCAGCGAGGTCGACGGCTGGCGGACCGCGGCGTCGGCCAGCATCCCGACGTAGCGGACCGGGTGGAGGGCAAGCGGGACGCAGACGACGAGGCCGGCTGCCAGCATCCCGCCCAGGCTGCGCACGACCGGGCGGAGCGTCTCGCCTCGGACGGCGGCAAGCACCGCCACCACCAGGATCGGGAGCAGCACCAGCCCGAACTGTGGCTTCACGAGTGTTGCGAGGACGCCCAACGCCCCGGCCCAGCCGTATCGACGGGCCGCGAGCAGGATCAGTGCGGCGAGGTAGGCGAGCGTTCCTGCAGAGTCGACCTGGCCCCACACCGGCCCGGCCAGAAGGGCTGCGGGATTCAGCAGGTACAGCCCTGCGACCAGCAGCCCGATGCCGTCGCCGGACCGGCGGCGCATCACCCAGAACAGCAGGACGCCGATCGCCAGGTCGAACGGGATCGACATGCCCTTGACCGCGAGCGAGAGCGCGTCGCCGTCGAGCAGGAGCCCCATCGCCCAGAGCGGGTACAGGAGCGCCGGATAGATCGAGCCCGATCCGTCGTAGAAGCGCCATGGCCCAACCTCGGCCATGTACTCGGCCCAGCCCGACGTCACGCGCACGTCGCCGTTGTGACCTTCCAGGTCGAGCGCCAAAAGCCGCAGCGCGAGGCTCGCGAGAAGCAGCAATCCGAGCTGTGCGAGGGTGGCCCGGTTCGTCGTCACCGCGACAGCCTAGCGTCGGCCGCGCTCGGACCGGCGCGTGCTAGCATCCGCCGCTGTCGATGACCGATGCGGACCTGCTTCACCCGGCGACCCGATCCGCGCTCGACACGAGCGGTGTGACGTACGAGGTCATGCCCTGCGACCCGGCCCTGGCCGATACCGCCGCGTTCGTCGAGGCCTATGGCGTTCCGCTCGACCGAAGCGCCAACACGATCGTGGTGGCCTCGAAGGGTGCGGAGCCCGTGTACGTCGCGTGCGTGCTGCTTGCCACCACGGCGCTCGACGTGAACAACGTCGTCCGCCGCGAGATGGGCGTGCGCAAGGCGTCGTTCGCGCGCGCCGAGCCGACCCGCGACGTGACCGGCATGGAGATCGGCGGGGTCACGCCCTTCGGGCTCCCGGACGGCCTGCCGGTCCTCGTGGACAGCCGGGTCATGGAGCCGGACTGGATCATCCTGGGTGGCGGGAATCGATCCTCGAAGCTGAAGCTCCCGCCGGCCGCGCTGAGCACGGTCGGCTCCCTGCGGGTCATTCCAGGCCTCGCCGTCACCCGCTGACGTCGCTCTACACTGATGCGGTGCGCGCGTGCCCGAGCTGTGGGGAGTCGAATCCGGATCGGTTCAGCGCCTGCGCCTTCTGTGGAAGCAGCCTTGCCGAGCAAGTGCAGCCGAAGGAGGAGCGCCGGGTCCTGACGGTCGTGTTCTGCGACCTGAAGGACTCGACGGTGCTCGGCGAGCAGCTCGACCCCGAAGCACTCGGCGAGGTGCTCGACCTGTACTTCACCGCCATGACGCGCGTCCTCGAGCGTCACGCTGGCTCGGTCCAGAAGTTCATCGGCGATGCCGTCGTGGCGGCGTTCGGTATCCCGGTGCTCCACGAGGACGATGCGCTCCGTGCCGTTCGAGCAGCGGTCGACATGCGCGTGGCGCTCGCGCGTCTCAACCAACAGCTCGGCGCCGGCTACGGGGTCACGCTGAAGATCCGGGTCGGTGTTCACACAGGCGACGTGGTGGTCCGGACTGCCGTGAACGACCAGCAGGTCCTCACGGGCGATACCCTCAACACCGCCGCCCGCCTCGAACAGGCCGCCGGAGAAGACGAGATCCTCATCGGCGAGCCCACCCTCCGCCTGGTGCGTGGCGCGGTCGAGACGCGAGCCGATGCCGCCGCTGGACCTCAAGGGAAAGTCCGAGGCGGTGGTCGCGCACCGACTGCTCCGCGTCTTCGGTGATGAGCAGTCCGGTCGCCTGCACGACGCGCCGCTGGTCGGCCGCGAGCAGGAGCTCGCCGTCCTGACAGGGCTGCTCGACCGGTCGATCTCGGAACCGCGATGCATGCTCGCCACGGTGTTCGGGGAGGCCGGCGTCGGGAAGAGCCGCCTCGTCCGCGAGTTGCTGTTGGACGCCGAGGATCGCGCCATGATCCTCCGCGGCCGATGCCCGCCATACGGCGAGGGCATCACGTTCTGGCCACTGCTCGAGATCGTGCGAGACGCGGCAGGCATCGGACCGGACGAGGCACCCGACGAAGCGATGCGGCGCCTCGAGGCGCTCGCCGACGACAATGAGATTGCGCGGCGCGTCGGGTCGGCCATGGGCTGGAGCGAGGAGCAGCTGCCGATGGCCGAGCTCTTCTGGGGAGTCCGCGCGCTGCTCGAGCGCATGGCTGCCAAGCGGCCGATCATCGTGGTCATCGACGATGTTCACTGGGCGGCCCCCGCCCTCCTGGAGCTGATCGAGCACCTGCTGGACGGCCTCGGCGGTGCGTCGGTCATGATCGTCTGCACCGCGCGTCCGGACATGCTCGACGACCACCCCACGTGGAGTGAGGGCCCGTATGCCGCGCGGGTGGTTCTCGAGGGCCTTCCCGGAGAGGCCGCCGCAATCGTCCTCGACAACCGCCTCGCGGGCGTCGAGCTCCCGGCCTCGGCGAGTGAGCGCATTCTGTCGGCCGCCGACGGCAACCCCCTCTTCGTGGAGCAGCTCGTGTCGATGATGATCGACACCGGCATCCTGCGTGAGGTCGACGGCCGCATGGAGGTGACGCGCGACATCAACGCGCTGGCCGTGCCGCCCAGTATCCAGGCCCTCCTCTCGGCGCGGCTCGACCTGTTGGATGCGCACGAGCGTTCGGTCGTCGCCCCGGCATCGGTTATCGGCCAGACGTTCCCCTCGGTCGCGATTCGTGAGCTGGCGAGTCCGGGCGAGCGTGACGAGGTCGCAGAGCACCTCTCCGCCGTCGCCCGCAAACGCCTGGTGCGCCACGAGGCGGTGCCCGAAGCAGATGGGTCGGACTACCGGTTCCAGCACGTTCTCGTTCGCGACGCCGCCTATCAGCTGATCCTGAAGCGTGGGCGGGCTGACCTGCACGAGCGCTACGCCGATTGGCTCGAGCGCTCACGAGGCGAGGGCGAGGCGCACGTCGAGCTGGACGAGATCGTCGGATACCACCTCGCGGAGGCCTACGGCTACCGAACCCAGCTGGGCGTCGACGAGCATGTCAGCGTGCTCGGATCGCGCGCCGCCGAGCGGCTGGGGGCCGCAGGACGCCGAGCCTTCACGCGGGGAGACCTGCCGGCCGCGACCGATCTCCTGGGTCGGGCCATCGGCACCCTGGCTCCCGTCGACCCGGCGCGACTGGCGCTGGCCGCCGATCTCGCGGAGGCATTCCTCGAGCGCGGCGAGTTCGAGCGAGCCGGCGAGGTGCTGGACGAGATCGACGCCGTGAGCGACGACCCGGCCTGTGCCGCACCCGTCGCGCGCGGCCGCCTCGTCCGGCTGTACGTCGACCTCTACGCCGGCCAGGACCAGGGTTGGGCTGAGAAGACTCGGGCCGAGGTCGGGCGCGCGATCTCGGTCTTCGAGGCCGCGGACGACCAGGTCGGCCTCGCCACGGCCTGGCGGGTGCGTTGCAACGCCGACGTCCTCGCGTTGGAGTTCGACGCCGGCCTCGACGCCGCAGAACGGATCATCACCCATTCCGAAGCGGCCGGCGACATTCGACAGCAGCGCCGCGGGGCGGTCGCCTACGCGGTCTGCGCGGTCCAGGGCTCCACGCCTGTCGACCATGCGATCGCGCGCTGCGAGGAGCTCATCGCGACGTTCGAGGGCGATCGACGCACCGAGGCCGTGGTCCAGGGCGCCCTCGCGCAGCTGCACGCGATGAACGGCGCGGCCGCGCCGGCGCGGGCCGCATATACGAGCGCGCACGAGAAGCTCGTCAAGCTGGGGCAGAGCGTCGTGAGCGCGTCGACGTCGCTCGACTCGGGCCCGGCAGAGATGATCCTCGGCGATCTAGCGGCCGCCGAGGCGAACCTGCGGCGGGACTACGACGAGCTGGAGGGCCTCGGCGAAACCTACCTGCGGTCCACGATCGGCGGCCTCCTCTCGTACGTCTTCGTCCTGGAGGGCCGATGGGAGGAAGCAGAGGTGATCGCGGCGGCCGTTCGTCAGATGGCCGGGCCCGACGACTTCGATGCCCAGGTCCTCTGGCGCCGATCCCTTGCGCGGCGACGCGCAGAGCAAAGTCGATTCGACGAGGCGGTCTCCCTGGCGACCGAGGCGGTTGACTTAACCAGCGACTCCGCGCCAGTGATGCGCGCCTATGCCCTCGTCGACCGTGCGCTCGTGCTTGCCGCCGCCGGCCGCGACGGGGCCGGCGCCGACTTCGCAGCGGCGATCGATCTCCACGTGGCGAAGGGCAACCGCGCCGCGCGCGACGCGGTCACCCATGCCGCATCGGAGGCAGAGGTGATCGCGAGCGAGCGCTAGATCCCGCGCCCGCGACCGTTGCTGGCGAGGAGCGCGACGACCACGAGCTTCTTGCCCGGGCCGCTCCCCTCCCAGAAGGCGTTGAAGCAGCCGGCCGTGTTGCATCCCTTCACCAGGAAGGTGCAGTCACCGTCATCGTTCTGATGGACGAACCCGACATTGCCGGGAGTGCGGTTCCCGCGAGCTTCGTCGTCGTATTTGACGGTGACAGTTAGGAACGGCAAGACCGGATCACCGTTCGCGAAGGTGAGGTCGAGCGCGGTGCCGATGCCTCGCTCGCCGCAGACGCGTCCGGTGTCCTCCGTCAGCGCGGCGGCGTAGTCGAAACCGACGTCAGGGACGGTCACCGATGCGCTCTGGTGGCCGTTGTCGATGCCTCCGCTGAGCGCGCTTCCGGCACCGTGCCACGCACCGAAGAAGGTGCTGCTCGCATTGACCGTGATCGTCGCTTCCCGGTGGAATGAATCCAGCGACGGGTTTCCGCCACCGGCGTCGACGCGGAGGTCGGCCGCGATGCCAATCGAGCCCTGCGTCGCTGGTGCGGCAACGACAAATCGGAGCGTGTGCTCATCGCCCGAGGAGAGTGTCCCCAGGTCACAGACCAGCGTCGCCGAGCTGCAACCGCCGGGAACGCTCTGGACAGTGGCCCCGGTGACGCTGATGGTGAGCATGGCGTCGTTGAGAGTCGCGTTTCCGCCATTCTTGACGAACACGTCGAAGGCTGCATCTCGGTCGGGCGAGACGACAGGCGTGAGCCGGATGATCTCTAGGGTCACGCCGCTGCCTTTCGGAGCTGCGGCGGTCAGGGAGGGCAGGGTGAGAAGTGATGCGATCGTGGCGAGCACGATCAGGACTCGGACAGGCTTGGGAACTATCGGGCGCATGGGAACCTCCGTGCCGCAACTCGGTACGATCGCGTCGAACGAGAGTACCACGCCGGTACTGGCTATTGGAGGTGGGCCTAATTGACGGGTGCGCCCGGACACCGGTCTCAGGGCTGGGCAGCGAGCCGGGGATAGGTGGGGTGCGTGCTAGCATCACGCTCCCATGGCTCAGCTGGCACGCTTCTCCCCGGCCGCCGTCGTGCAACGCATCACGCGCGGCGGGGAGGTGGTGGGCGAGCCTGCGCCCACGATCGACGAGATCGTCGCCGAGGCGAAGAAGCATCGCCCGAACCTCGATGAGACGCTGATCCGCCGCGCCCACGAGACGGCGGAGATCGCCCACGAGGGCCAGGTCCGGGGATCCGGGGAGCCCTACATCACGCACCCGGTGGCGGTGACGCACTACCTCGCCACGCTCCAGATGGACGCCGAGACGCTGGCGGCCGCGCTCCTGCACGATGTCCCCGAGGACACCGAGCTCACGATCGCCGACATCGAGAAGCGGTTCGGGCGCCAGGTCGCGCGCCTGGTGGACGGCGTCACGAAGCTGAGCAAGTTCGGCAGCGCCCGGACGATGGAGGAGCAGCAGGCCGAGAACATCCGGAAGATGTTCATGGCCATGGCGGAGGACGTCCGGGTCGTCATCATCAAGCTCGCCGACCGGCTCCACAACATGCGCACCCTCGAGTTCCTGCCGCCCGACAAGCAGCAGCGCATCGCGCGCCAGACGATGGAGATCTACGCGCCGCTGGCGCATCGGCTGGGGATGTGGCAGATCAAGTGGGAGCTCGAGGACCTGTCGTTCAAGTACCTCGAGCCGGAGAAGTACCGCCAGCTGGTCGAGATGCTCACGGATCGTCGTCGAGCGCGCGAGAGCTTCGTTAACAAGAGCATCGGCATCCTCCTCAAGGAGCTCGCGAAGGTCGGCATCACCGCCGAGATCAGCGGCCGGCCGAAGCACCTGTACTCGATCGCCAAGAAGATGGAGCGCAAGGGCGCCGACTTCACCGAGATCTACGACCTCCATGCCATCCGTGTGCTCGTCGACGACGTGAAGGACTGTTATGCCGCGCTCGGCGTCGTGCACTCCCTGTGGCGACCGGTCCCGGGCCAGTTCGACGACTACATCGCCATGCCGAAGGCGAACATGTACCAGTCCCTGCACACGGCGGTCATCGGCCCGGAGGCGAAGCCGCTCGAGGTCCAGATCCGGACCTACCAGATGCACGAGGTCTCGGAGGCGGGCATCGCGGCGCACTGGCGCTACAAGGAGGGCTCGCGGGGCGACCGCAAGTACGACGAGAAGCTCGCCTGGGTGCGGCAGCTCATGGACTGGCAGCACGAGGTCTCCGATCCGACGGAGTTCGTCGAGGGCCTGAAGCTCGACCTGTTCCAGGACCAGGTGTTCGTGTTCACGCCGAAGGGCGACGTCAAGGACCTGCCGCGCGACGCCACCCCGCTCGACTTCGCGTACCGCATCCACACCGACGTCGGTCACCGCACGATCGGCGCGAAGGTCAACAACCGCCTGGTGCCGCTCGACTACCGGCTGCGCAACGGCGACATCGTCGAGATCGTGACGACGAAGGCCGCGCACGGCCCGTCGCGGGACTGGCTGAACATCGTGCGCACCAGCCATGCGCGGGAGAAGATCCGCGCCTGGTTCAAGCGCCAGCAGCGCGACGAGAACATCACGCAGGGCAAGGAGCTGCTCGACCGCGAGCTCCGGCGGCTGGCGCACGAGACGCTGGCCGGCATCGACGGCGCGACGCTGACCGGGATCGCCGCTCAGTATCGGTACAAGGAGCTCGACGACTTCTACGCGGCCATCGGCTACGGAGCCGTGTCGTCGGCGAGCGTGGTCAGCAAGCTCGAGATCCACGACGACGCGGCGATCATGCTGCCCGAGGAGGCGCCGCCGGCGGCGCCGTCGACGACCGGCGTGAAGGTGAAGGGCGTCGGCGACCTGCTGGTCCGGTTCGCGAAGTGCTGCTCGCCGATCCCCGGCGACGAGATCACCGGCTACGTGACCCGCGGCAAGGGCGTGACGATCCACCGCGCGTCGTGCCCATCGGTCCTTTCCGAGCGCGACATCGAGCGGCTCATCGACGTCGAGTGGGAGCTCGCCGCGCAGAACACGTACCCGATCACCGTGCGGATCACCGCGCTCGATCGTCCGGGGCTGCTGAACGAGATCACGAACGTCGTGGCGGAGTACAAGGTGAACATCGTCGCCGCATCGGTCGCCACCCATGCCGATGCGACCGCCACGATCACCGCGACCTTCAAGGTCACGTCGCTCCAGCAGCTCGCCAAGGTGCTGACGAAGATCGAGCGGCTCCGCGACGTCACCTCCGTCACCCGCGAGGCGCGGTAGGCGTACTGGTCCCAGCCGTATATATGTATATACCCGAGGCGGTGGCGGGTACACTCCGCGCATGAAGGGCGATCGCGTCGAGGCCGTCGTGGACACCGGGCAGGGCGGCACGCAGACCTTCGAGATCGTCGCCACCAAGGCCGGCCGCCGCATCGAGGTGACCACCGCGCGGGGCGTGGTCGAGGTGTCCGAGGTCACTCGCTCGGGCACGCCGGTGCGCACCGGCCGGTTCATGGCCAGCCGGCTGGTCGCCCTCGTCGAGCACCCGGCCCACGAGGGCAGCACCGAGAAGCCGGTCGACGTCTCCACCCGACGACGGATGGGAGCCGGATCGTCCGAGGGATGACCCCAGACGCCATCCAGCGCGTCCGCGAGCTCTGCGAGGCGTGGCCCGAGGTGACCGAACGGCTCAGCCACGGGGAGCCGACCTGGTTCCATCGTGACCTACGCAGCTTTGCGACGACCGCCGATCACCACCACGACGACCGCGTCGCCGTCTGGCTGGCGGCGCCGCCGGGAGCCCGCGATCCGCTGGTCGAGGCGGAGCCGAAACGGTACTTCGTGCCGCCGTACGTCGGCCACCGCGGCTGGATCGGTGTCTACCTCGACGTCGATGTCGACTGGGCGCGCCTCGGCGACCTCGTTGGCGACGCGTATCACACGATCGCGATGCGAGGCCGATAGACTCCGGGCGGATGGCCAACAAGATCACAGCCCCGCGTGGGACGCGCGACCTCCTGCCGGAGGAGACTCCGGCATGGGATCGGGTCGAGGCCGTGGCGCGCGACCTGTCGCGCCGCTATGCGTTCGACCGGATCGAGATCCCGCTCTTCGAGCGCGTCGAGCTGTTCGCGCGCGGGCTGGGGGAGAGCAGTGACGCGGTCGAGAAGGAGATGTTCAGGGTCGGCGGCGCGCGGGGCAGCGACGAGGAGCGAGCCGAATGGGCCCTGCGTCCCGAGCCGACCGCCGGGATCGTGCGCGCCTACGTCGAGCACGGCATGCACGTTCGCCCCGGCCCGCTGCGCCTGACGATCCTCGGCCCGATGTTCCGCTATGACCGTCCCCAGGCCGGTCGGTACCGTCAGTTCACGCAGTGGGACGTCGAGGTCATCGGGGACCCGGGGCCCGCGGTGGACGCGGAGCTCATCGAGCTGGCGATGCGCTTCTATCGCGAGGTGGGGCTGACCGACGTCGTGGCGCATGTGAACTCCATCGGCGACGGGGAGTGCCGTCCGGCCTACCGACAGGCGCTGATCGACTACTTCAGCGCCCACGTGGAGCGCCTCACGGATGATTCGCGTCGCCGGATGGAGGTCAACCCGCTGCGCGTCCTCGACGACAAGGACCTGGCGCCCGACCTGGCCGATGGCGCTCCGCGCAGCACCGACCACCTGTGCGACGAGTGCCGCGCCCACTTCCGCGGCGTGCTCGACCTGCTCGATTCGCTCGGCGTGCGCCACGTCGTCGACCATCGGCTCGTCCGCGGTCTCGACTACTACACCCGCACCGCGTTCGAGTTCGCGATCGCCGGCCGCGAGGGTCAGCAGCACGCGCTGGGGGGCGGCGGCCGCTACGACGGCCTTGCCGAGCTGCTCGGCGGTCGCCCGACGCCCGGAATCGGCTTCGGGATCGGCCTCGACCGCACGGTGCTGGCCGCCCAGGAGCAGGGGGTCGAGCTGCCGCTCCGGGGGCCACTCGTCGCGGTCCTCGGCGTCGGCGACGATCCCGCCGAGCGCCTTCGGGTCGCCGGCACCCTGCGGGAGGCCGGCCTCGCTGTCCGCCCCGACGGCTCGAGCCGTAAGCTCGGCAAGCAGCTCGAGTCTGCCGCGAAGGCTGACGCCGCCTGGGCCGTGATCGTGGACGAGGAGTTTGGCGAGGGACGGATCGGCCTCAAGGACCTGGCGACCGGTGAGCAGGAGACGCTCGCGGTCGACGAGGTCGTCGGCCGCGTCAGGACCGAGCGCTAGCCGGCTCGCCCTCGAACGCGCGCTGCAGCTCGGCGACGTCGAGCTTGCCCATCTGGAGCATCGCCTCCATCGCGCGTCGAGCGGCGTTGGTATCCGGGTCGTCCATCATCTCGTTGAGAGCCTTCGGCACGATCTGCCACGAGAGGCCGAATCGATCCTTCAGCCAGCCACACGGGCCCGGCTCGCCGCCGTCGGCGGTCAGCGCCTCCCACAGACGGTCGACCTCGGCCTGGTCCTCGCACTCGATCACGAACGAGACGGCCTCGTTGAAGTGGAAGTCGTCACCGCCGTTCAGGCCCTGGACCTGCTGGCCGGCCAGCGTGAAGTCGACGGTGAGCACCATGCCCGCCGGTCCACTCGGCGTGTCTGCCGGCGACCGCCAGACCTTGTCGACATGGCTGTCGGGCAGCAGCGAGGCGTAGAACGCGGCAGCTTCCTCCGCATTGCCATCGAACCACAGGCATGGATACAGCTTTGGTCTGGCCATGGGTGTCTCCTCTGTGAGGTGTCGAACATCGATTCAGACGGAACGTGTGATGCGTACTCATCGGTCCGGCATCCGGCGTGCCATCCGCTACCATTGCCGCTCCCATGAGCACCTCCTTCCGGAGCCACACCTGTGGCGAGCTGCGCGCGTCCGATGTCGGCGAGCGCGTGACGCTGGCCGGATGGGTGCATCGCCGCCGCGATCACGGACATCTCGCCTTCTTCGACCTTCGCGACCGCCATGGCGTCACCCAGGTGGTCACGAGCAGCGACGACGCGCCCGAAGCCCACGCCGCAGCCGATCCGGCGCGCAACGAGTGGGTCCTCCAGGTCGAAGGCGTCGTGCGGGAGCGGCCGGACGGGACCTCCAACCCGGAGCTGGCGACCGGCGACATCGAGGTCGCCGTCGACCGGGTCGAGATTCTCAACCCATCGAAGGTGCCGCCGTTCTACATCAACGAGGAGCAGCCCGGCCTCGACGAGGGCCTCCGCCTGAAGCATCGGTACCTGGACCTCCGCCGTCCGCCGATGCAGCAGCGGATGCTCCTCCGCTCGCGTCTGGCATCGGCCATCCGGAGCGCCCTCGAGAACGAGGGATTCGTCGAGATCGAGACCCCAACCCTGATCCGGTCAACGCCCGAGGGCGCGCGGGACTTCGTGGTCCCCTCACGCCTGCGGCCCGGCGAGTTCTACGCCCTTCCGCAGTCGCCCCAGCAGCTGAAGCAGCTGCTGATGGTCGCCGGCTACGACCGCTACTACCAGTTGGCCCACGCCTATCGCGACGAGGACATGCGGGGCGACCGCCAGCCGGAGCACACGCAGGTCGACATCGAGATGAGCTTCGTGACGGAGGAGGACGTCATCTCGACCGTCGAGCGGGTCGTCACGCGGGTGGCGAAGGAGGTGCTCCCGCATCGGCCGCTGCTGGCCGAGCCGTTCCCGAGGCTCACCTACGCGGAGGCCATGGACCGGTACGGCTCGGACAAGCCGGACGTCCGCTTCGGCATGGAGCTCGTCGAGCTCAACGACGCGGTGTCGGGGGTCGAGTTCCGCGTCTTCTCCGAGCCGATCGCGGCCGGCGGCGCGGTCTTCGCAATCGTCGCTCCCGGCTGCGGCGACTACTCGCGCAAGCAGCTGGACGAGCTGACCGATCTCGCGAAACGCCACGGCGCGAAGGGGCTCGTCCATCTCGCCGTCCAGGCCGACGGCACGCTCCACGGACCCGCGGCGAAATTCCTCGAGGGCCGGGAGGCAGGGCTGCTCTCGGCGATCGGTGCGAACGCCGGCGACCTGGTGCTGGTCGTCGCCGACGCGGATCGTCACGCCGCGGCCGAGGCGCTCGGGCACGTCCGCGTGGCGATGGGGGATCGGCTCGGCTTGCGACAGCCCGGCGTGCTCGGCTATGTCTGGGTCCACGAGTTCCCCATGTACGGCTGGGACGACGAGGGTCAGCGTTGGGAGGCGACCCACAACCCGTTCAGCGCGCCACTGCCGGAGGACGTTCCGCTGTTGGACTCCGACCCGGGAGCAGCGCGGGCGCAGCAGTACGACCTGGCGCTGAACGGCTGGGAGTCGGGAGGAGGATCGGTCCGCATCCACCAGCGGCCGCTGCTCGAGAAGTCGTTCGCGCTCATGGGGCACACCGTCGAGGGCATGCGTGACCAGTTCGGCGCGCTGCTCGACGCGCTCGAGTACGGCGCCCCGCCGCACGGCGGGATCGCGATCGGGCTGGATCGATGGGCCGCGCTCTTCGCCGAGGTCGACAACATCCGCGAGGTCATGGCCTTCCCGAAGACTCAGTCCGGGGCCGACCTCATGATGGACGCCCCCTCGCCGATTGCCCCCGAACAGCTCGCGGAGCTCCATTTGCGGGTGGTCGAGAAGGATGAGCTGCCATGAGCCTGAGGCTCGAAGAGCTCATCGAACAGTCAGGGATCGGCCCTAATCGACGCCGCCACCGGGTCCGAGGTCTGCTCATTCGACGCCAGGGCGACGATCGTGGCCAACCCGGTCGCTTCCGACGACATCGTCTATGTGGGCACCATGGGCTCGGTGGGGAGCGGTTGAGCAGGAAGACCGGAAACTGGGTGCGATCATCGCCGGTGGTGGTGGAGGGGTTGGTGATCGTCGCCAGCGGCGATGGCACCGTCACCGCCATCGGAGAGAAGCCGACCGCGGCACCTTGAAGTCGGCCGAGGCCTCCGCAGCGCTTCACCCGTACCTGTCGCGGCTGGCCAGAGAGTGGGACGAGCAAGCCGCGGGTTCTCTGCACCGGACGCTGGAGGGCTCCATGGTGCTCGTCGATGTCTCCGGCTTCACCAGCATGTCGGAGCGGCTCGCCCGACACGGGAAGGTGGGCGCAGAGGAAGTCACCGAGGTTATCGGCACCACCTTCGATCGCCTCACCGCGGCGGCGTATGCGTTTGGGGCGACGCTGCTCAAGTTTGGCGGGGATGCGCTGTTGCTCTTCTGTCGTGGAGACGCCCACCATCTGAGAGCCTGCGCCGCGGCCGTCCAGATGCGTCAGACGCTGCGCGACGTGGGCGCGTTCCACACCACGGCGGGTCAGGTGGCCCTCCGCATGTCCGTGGGAGTCCATTCGGGAGCTTTCGACTTCTTCATGATCGGTGGCTCACACCGTGAGCTGATGATCGCCGGCCCGGCCGCTACCGAGACGACCAGGCTGGAGGGCGTCGCTGAAGCCGGCCAGATCGTCATCAGCGCTGCCACTGCCGCGCTGCTGCCGCGGCGGGTCGTCGGCAGGGAGCTGAATGGTGGCTATCTCCTCGCCGGGCGGGTCGATGCCGTCCGTGCCGAAACGAAGCCCGCCCCGAGCAAGGTCGACCTGGTCCAGTTCATCCCCACGGCGCTGCGGGAACCCCTCCTCTCCGGCGAGATGGAGCCCGAGCATCGCCCGGCGGTGGTGGCGTTTATCCGGTTCTCCGAGTTCGATGAGCTCGTCGCCAACTCGGGGCCGGAGCAAGCCGCGGCATCGCTCGACCTGGTGACGCGAGCGGTTCAGGTGGCATGCGATGCGAGGGAGGTGACCTTCCTCTCCACCGACATCGCCGCCGGCGGCGGCAAGTTCATACTCACTTCGGGAGTCCCCCAGGCGACCGGCTACGACGCCGAGCAGATGCTGCTTGCCCTAAACGACATCACTTCCACCCAGCTCGAGCTCCCAGTCCATATCGGGGTCAACTGGGGGCCGGTGTTCACCGGTGCGGTGGTGCTCCGCTATCGGCGCACCTACACGGTGATGGGTGACACGGTGAATCTGGCGGCTCGCCTCATGAGCAAGGCGGCACCGGGCGAGATCGTTGCCACCAAAGAGGTCCTGGATCTCTCCCGCACCCTGTTCACGACGGAAGCCCGTCAACCGTTTCTGGTGAAGGGCAAGAAGCTGCCCATCCAGGCGTTCACCGTGGGTGAGCCGTGCGGCAGCCGTGTCGCCCCCGATGTCGGCACTCCCTTGGTGGGCCGTGATCACGAGCTCAAGCTGATGGAATCCGCCTGGCGATCGGCCGTCATCTCACAGGGCAGGTTCGTCGAGTTGGTGGCGGAGCCCGGCATGGGCAAGAGCCGCCTGTTGCAAGAGTTCGTGCAGTCGGGGGAGCGCCGGGTCATCGAAGCCGAGTGCCGGCTCTATCAGACCGGAACCCCCTACTTCCCGATACGGACCCTGCTGCGACAAGTTCTCGGGATCGAGAGGATGGATCCGATGGAAGCGAGGGCGGCACTCGCCAGCCAGGTCGAGGCGGCCAGCCCGGCGCTCGTCCCCTTGCTGTCGCTGATCGGGGTGGTGCTCGATCTCGAGATCGAGGAGTCCGCCGAAGTCGCCCAGCTAGACGAGCAGTTTCGTCCGGCCCGGACCATGGCGGCGGTCGGCTCGCTGTTCGAGGCGGTGGTCACCACCCCGACCCTGTTTGTGGTCGAGGACACCCACTGGATGGACCAAGCGTCGCAGGAGGTGCTCGCCGGGCTGCTGACGGGTTTGGAGAGGCAGCCGTGGTTGTTCGTGCTGACCCGCAGACCCGGCGATTACGGGTTCGTCGCCCCACAGGTAGCCCACTCCACGCGGATCGAGTTGCAACCGTTGACCCGGCATCAGGCCGAGGCGTTGATCCGGGAGGCCACCGCCGACGGCCCCCTGCTGCCCCGCCAGGTGGCGACCCTGGCCGAGCGTTCCGACGGAAGCCCTCTCTTCCTGATCGAGCTGCTCAGCGCGCTGCGACAGGGAGGAGCGGTCGAGCAGCTTCCCCAGTCGGTCGATGGCCTGATCTCGGCTCGCATCGACCGTCTCCCCGCCGCCGACCGCAACCTGCTGCAACGGGTCGCAGTGCTCGGCAACGGCTTCGAGACGGAGCACACCGCCTCGGTTCTGCCCACCTTGGAGCCGCAGGCGCGGCTTCGGGCGTTTCGCCGGCTGGCCGACTTCCTCACGTTGAGCCCCAGTGGCTGGCTCGAATTCCGGCACGCCCTGATCAGGGATGTCGCCTACGGGGAGCTGCCCTTCAAGACCCGGCTGGAGCTCCACGCCCGAGTCGGCGACTCGATCTGCGAGGCAGCGGCCGCCCACCCGGAGAAGAGTTCCGAACTGCTCTCGCTGCACTACTTCGAAGCCCGGCGCTGGGGCGACGCCTGGCACTTCTCGCGGTTGGCCGGCGACAGCGCCAGCCAGATCTACGCCAACCAGGACGCGGCGCTGTTCTACGAGCGCGCTACAGAGTCGGCGCGGTTCCTCCCCGGGATCGAGCCAGTCGCCAAGGCGGAGGTGCTGAGCTCGCTGGGTGACGTACGGGAGAAGGCCGGCATGTTCACGCAGGCCCTGGACGCCTATCGCCGGGCAACTCAACTGACCGACGATCCGGTGGCACTCGCCGAGCTCAAGCTGAAGCGGTCGGTGGTGAGAATGCGGCAGGGAGCCTTCAGCCAAGCGCTGCGGGATGTCGCCGCCGGGCTTCGGCTCACGGAGACTGCTCATTCCCCCAAGGCCGCCCGGATGACCGCCCAGCTGCTGGCGCACGGCGCGCTCGTGAGGATGGCTCAGGAGAAGGACAGACCCGCGATCGAGCTGGCGCAGCGCGCCCGGCTCGAGGCAGAGGCCGCCGGGGAGAGCCAAGCGCTCGCCACCGCACTCTCGGTGCTCGACACGTCCTATCGGTGGCTGGGGGAGACCGACAAGGCGATCTATTCGCAGCAGGCCCTCGACCTGTACGAGGAGTTGGGTGATCTCTCCGGCAAGGCGGCCTTGATCGGGAACCTGGGGATCGCCGCCTATTTCGAAGGTCGCTGGACCGAGGCTCTTCGACTCTATGAGGAGAGCCGGGAGACGCAGATGCGGGCCGGCAACGAGGTGCAGGCGGCCATCTGGTCGGCGAACATCGCCGAGATACTCATCAATCAGCGCAAGATCGTCCCCGCCGAAGCGCTGCTGAGGGAGCTGTTGCCGACGCTGCAGGCTGCCGGCCTCGATTCATTCGCCTTCGCCGAGTTGCAGATGGGGCGTGTGCTGGCCGCACGCGGTGACCTCGACGCGGCTATTTCTCTGATCTCCGGAGCCCTGTCGCGCACCAAGGAGATGGGGCAATCGATCACCGCGATCGACGCCTCGATCGAGCTTGCGTCATGCCTGGTGCTGGCAGACCTGCCTGAGAAAGCGCTCGATCAGCTGGCGGGGGTCGACACCCCGTCGGCGGGCGCTTACGGCCCGGCCCTGCACAGAGTGCGTGCCCGGGCGCTCGCGGCGGAGGGTCTGGTGATCGAGGCTCTTGGCGAGATTGGACAGGGTCTCGAGGTGGCGCTGCACCGCCAGGATCCCTATGAGAAGGCTCTGCTGACCCTTGCCCGGGCCGAGCTGGGGCGCCGGTTCGGTCTGCCCATCGACGAGTTCTCCGAGGAGGAAGCTCGCCGCACGCTGGGCGCGCTGGGGGTAGACCTTTCCGGCGCTGTCCTGCTCTGAGCTTCGCCGCCTACTTTCCTCGAGTGGGATCGCCCAGGAACCGCCAGGCCTTCCTCCTGGACCTGGGCGTCGAAGTCGGGGTCGGGATTGGCGGTCTCGGTCGCTTGCCGGTCATCGCGCTCGCGGACCTCGTGGGCTACACCCGCCTTACCGAGACCGAGGGTGATGCCCGCGCGGTCGCCGCGGCCGCCCGTTTGCAAACCCTGGCGGACAAGGCGGCGATGACCCACCAGGGCCGCGTCATCAAGCTGCTCGGGATGGGGCGCTGATTCGCTTCGACGATGTCGCTGCAGCCGCGACGGCGCTGCTCCATCTTCTCTTCACCACTCCCGAGAGCGGGATGAGGGCCGTGCACTTCGGCGTCGAATGTGGACCGGTCATCGAACGCGACGGCGACGTCTTCGGAGCCGCTCGGAGGCCGCGAGCTGAAGGGCTTTGCGGCACCGGTCTTGGTGTGGCGGGTTCAGTCGTCGGAGAGCTCATAGCTGCCGTCGGCATCGTGCCTCTCTTGTCCGGTGAGCGCCGGGCTGAACACGCACACCAGGCGCAGCGGCTCGAGGACGCGGATCGTGTGCCGGTCATGACCGGGGGCGTAGGCATCGCCCGGACCGATCCGATGCACGACGCCGGTGTCCCGCTCCGTGAGCTCCGCGGCCCCTTCGATCACGAAGCAGGCCTCCTGGTGGTGCTTGTACCAGAGGTTCATCTGTTGTCCCGCGTCGACGGTCGTCTCCGACAGCGAGAACCCCAGGCCGTCCGCGCGAACGAAGTGACGGCGCGCGCGCCAGCCGTTGCCGCGGACGTCGTTCTCGCCATCGGTGATGTCGGCCAGGGTTCGAACCAGCATCGATCGGCTCCCATGCGGATGGCTCAGCCTACCGACCCGTGCGACGGCACGCGCATTGCAGGACGCAGCGGCATGTGTCTGACCTGTGGCTGCATGGACGCCCATCTCGAGATGGGTGAGTCCAACATCACGTACGAGGACGTGCAGAAGGCTGCCGACGAGAACGGCCGATCGGTGCGCGAGACGCTCGACATCGTCGACCGCACCGTGGCCGCCGACCGCGACAAGCATTCGTCCGAGTACGCCTGACCGCCGATATCTCGCCGGCGGGCCTCGGGGGCGGCTCACCGCGCCCGGGGCTATCATCGGCCCATGGCGATCTACCTCGATCACGCGGCGACGACGCCGCTGCATCCCGAGGTGCTCGAGGCGATGCTCCCGTACCTGACGGAGCACCACGGAAACCCGTCGAGCATCCACGCCTCGGGCCGCCGTGCCCGGCAGGGGCTGGACGAGGCGCGCGAAGAGATCGCCGCCCATATCGGCGCCAAACCGCGCGAGATCGTCTTCACTGCCTCGGGGACCGAGGCCGACAACCTCGCCGTCAAGGGCGTGGCCTGGGCGGCCAGCGCGCGGGGCCGGCACGTCGTGATCGGCGCAGTCGAGCACAAGGCGGTGATCAACCCCGCTGCCATGCTCGAGCGCCAGGGCTTCCATGTCACCACCGTCGGCGTGGACCGATCCGGTCGCGTCGACCCGGACGCGGTTGCGGCCGTCATCAGCGATGCCACGGTGCTCGTCAGCATCCAGGCCGCGAACAACGAGGTAGGCACGCTCCAGCCGGTCGCCGAGATCGGTGCGATCTGCCGCGAGCGGAAGGTCGCCTTCCACACCGATGCGGTGCAGACTGCCGCCTTCGCTGCTCCCACACCGGACGCCTGGCAGGCCACGCTCGTCAGCCTGTCGGCTCACAAGCTGAACGGGCCGAAGGGGATCGGCGCGCTGTACGTCCGGCAGGGCACGGCGATGGTGCCGCAGATCAACGGGGGATCACAGGAGCGACAGCGGCGCGCGGGCACCGAGAACGTGGCCGGCGCGGTCGGCTTCGCCCGCGCGATGCGCATCGCCTACGCGCGGCCGCCTCAGCTGGCGTCCATCCGCGATCGGCTCATCCGTAGCCTGCTCGCGCTCGACGGGGTGGAGCTCACCGGCCACCCGACCGAGCGCCTGCCGAACAGCGCCTCGGTCGTGATCGAGGGCGTCGAGGGCGGCGATCTCGTGGCGGCTGTCGACCTCGAGGGAATCGAGGCATCGACGGGCAGCGCGTGCACGACCGGCAGCGTCGACCCGTCGCACGTGCTGCTGGCCATGGGCATCGATGCGGAGCTCGCCCACGGATCGTTGCGGATGACGATCGGGCACGAGACGACCGTCGCCGACGTCGATCGCACCGTGGAGGTCGTGGCGTCCTGCATCGGGCGCCTGCGCGCCGTCCGTCCCGTCGAGCCGGTTCCGGCGTGAGCCGGATCGTGGCCGCCATGAGCGGCGGCGTGGACTCGTCGGTCGCGGCCGCGCTGCTGGCGCAGGATCGGGGCGACGACGAGGTCATCGGCGTCTGGATGCGCACCCACGGCGACCTGCCCGAGGGCTACGAGCTCAGCCGGTCCTGCTGCTCCCCGGACGCGGCTGACGATGCACGGCGCGTGGCCCAGCTGCTGAGCATCCCGTTCTTCGTCCTCAACGTCGAGCGCGAGTTCGGGGCGCGGGTGATCGACGCGTTCGTCGACGCCTATCTCGAAGGTGCCACCCCGAATCCCTGCCAGGCATGCAACCAGTACATCAAGTTCGACGAGCTCCTGCGGCGCGGCCTCGCCGCCTACGGGGCCGATGCGGTCGCCACGGGCCACTACGCTCGCCTCGAGCACCGCGACGGCCGCTGGCGCCTCATGCGCGCCGCCGATGCGGACAAGGACCAGACGTACTTCCTGTGGGTGCTGGATCAGTCGCAGCTGGCGCGTACCCGGTTCCCGCTGGGTGACCTCACCAAGCCCCAGGTGAGGGCGATGGCCACCGAGATGACATTGCCCACGGCGCAGAAACCGGAGTCGCAGGAGATCTGCTTCGTGCCGCTCGGCGACTACCGCGAGCTCCTGGAGGAACGGCGCGGATACGCGGGAGAGCCCGGACCGATCGTCGACGCGGACGGCACGCGGGTCGGCACGCACACCGGTTATGCGCACTACACGGTCGGGCAGCGCCACGGGCTTGGCGTCGCTCTGGGCGAGGCCGTTTACGTGCGGGAGGTGCACCCCGGCAGCAACACGGTGGTCATCGGGCGCCGCGATGAGGTCGCGCAGCGCTCGTTCCCCGTCGAGGGAGCCCGATTCACGGCGGGCGATCCGCCATCGGAGCGCTTCGATTCCTCCGTCCGGATCCGTCATCGAGCACCGGACGTACCGGCCGAGGTGACGATGGTCGGTCGCGACCGTTTCGTGGTCGAGACCGCGGAGCCGGTCTGGGCGCCGGCGCCCGGCCAGGCCGCGGTCCTGTACGCCGGAGACGAATGCCTTGGCGGGGGGCGCATCGGCCGGTCCGCGGCCTGAGCCTGGCCGTGATCCTCCCGCCGTGGCTGATCTGGGTCCCGGCGCTCGCCCTCATCAACCTGCTGATCTTCGTCGCCATTCGGGGCCGGTGGGGCCGATCGGTCCTCGTCCTGGCTGCCGCGGCAGTCATCGGCGTGGTGATCGGTGACCGGATCGCGGACGCGACGGGACTCGAGCTCGTGCGCATTGGCGACATGAACGTCCTGGGTGCATCGGTGACCGCCCAGGCGTGCATGATCGCCGTCACCCTGCTGAGCGCCCTCGGCCCGGTGCGCATCGAGGACTAGGCGAGCGAGTCGGCGGTGTAGAGTCCAGACCATGGATCTCGCGCTCGCGATCTTCAACATCGGCGCCGGGCTGGGTGTCCTGGCAGCGGGCGGAGCGCTCGTGTACCTCGCCTGGCAGACGACGCCGCTCATCAGGGAGTCGAGGGCGCTGGCGAGGGACCTCCGTCGCCTGACCCGCACGACCGACACCGAGCTGCGGCCGATCCTGGCCCATGCTCGCGAGCTGACGAGCAACGTCGAGGTGCTCAGCGAGGACGCGGCCGTCAAGCTCGACCGGCTCACCGATCTGATGAACTCCCTTCAGGCCAGCCTGGATCGCGGCCAGCTGACCCTGACGCCGGGACGCTCGGAGGGTTGGCCGGTAGAATCGTTCCAAACCCGCGAGGACGAAGGGGACGCATGAAGGACTCCGGATTCGGCAGCTTCCTGGCCGGCGTGGTGATCGGCGGGCTGATCGGTGCAGCGCTCGGCCTATTGCTGGCGCCGCGGACCGGTGAGGAGTTCCGCGAGCAGGTCGGCGAGTTCGTGGACAGCAAGAGGGCTGATTGGGACGAGGCGATCAACGAGGGCCGTGCCGCCGCCGAGCAGGCGCGCGCCGAGATGGTCTCCGACCAGGGAGCCACCGAGGGCGCCGCCCTGTAACCGCACCGCACGACCCGAGCCTGATCAGCAACGAGAGCCGGTGGGTCGCCGGCTCTCGCCGTGAGTGACGCATGACAGAGCCGACGCAGCCGACGCCGATGAGCTCGGCCGAGATCCGCGAGCGCTTCCAGCGCTTCTTCGAGGAGCGCGGGCATAGGCGCGTGCCGTCCGCGCCGCTGCTTGCCGTCGACGACCCGACCCTGCTCTTCGTGAACTCGGGCATGGCGCCGTTCAAGCGCGTCCTGACCGGGGAGGAGAAGCGCGACTACGTGCGAGCGGTGGATGCCCAGGTCTGCCTGCGCGTCGCGGGAAAGCACAACGACTTCGAGGAGGTAGGCCGGACGCCACGTCACCAGACCCTGTTCGAGATGCTCGGAAACTGGTCCTTCGGCGACTACTTCAAGTCCGAGGCGATCCACTGGGCATGGGAGCTCCTGACCGAGGAGCTCGGGCTCGACCCGTCGCGCATCGCCGCGACGGTATACACCGACGACGACGAGGCGCACCGGATCTGGTCCGAGGAGATCGGGCTCCCGCCGGATCGCCTCGTGCGGTGGGGGAACATCGCCGCCGGTGACGAGAAGAACTTCTGGCGGATGGGCGACACCGGGCCGTGCGGACCCTGCAGCGAGCTGCACTTCGACCGCGGCGCGCATCTCTCCGAGGGCCCGGAGTGCGTTCCGGACCACTCCGAGCACTGTCCACGGTGGCTCGAGGTCTGGAACCTCGTGTTCATGGAGTTCGACCGCGCCGCCGATGGCAGCCTGACCCCGCTGCCGTTCCGCAGCGTCGACACGGGCATGGGGCTGGAGCGGATGGCGTCGGCGATCCAGGGCGTCGACTCGAACTACCGGACCGACCTGTTCGCCCCGATCATCGAGCGGCTCGCGCAATTCATCGGCCACGATCCGGAGACCGTCGAGTCGGAGCGGTTCAGCTACCAGGTAGTGGCCGACCACTCGCGAGCGATGACGTTCCTGCTCGCAGAGGGCGTGACACCCTCGAACGAGGGCCCCGGCTACGTCCTGCGTCGCATCATGCGTCGTGCGGTGCGTCACGGGCGCCTGCTCGGCATCACCGGGCCATTCCTGCGCGAGACCTGCGCGGTGGTGATCGAGCTGATGGGTGATGCGTACCCGCACCTGGCCGCGCGCCGCGAGGAGGTCCTGGACGCGATCGCCGCCGAGGAGGAGAAGTTCGCCCGCACCCTGGAGGCGGGATCGGCACGCCTGGACGAGCTGGTCGCGTCGGGCGGGACGGTCACCGGCGCCGATGCGTTCCGCCTGCACGACACGTTCGGCTTCCCGATCGATCTGACCGTCGAGATCGCGGCGGAGCGCGGGGTGAGTGTCGATCGCGCCGGCTTCGATGCGGCGATGGCCGAGCAGCGTGAGCGCTCCCGCGGCGCGAAGCGCGGCGGTCCCGCCGTGAGTGCCGAGCTTGGCGGGCTGCGCAGCGAGTTCATCGGCTATCCGAATGTCACCAGCGCCGACGACCTGCGGATCCTGGGCATGGAGCAGCTCGACGATGGCCGATGGGCCGTGGTCCTGGATCGCACGCCCTTCTACGCCGAGGGTGGTGGGCAGATCGGCGACCGGGGCACGTTGCTGGGCGAACGGGGCCGGATGACCGTGGAGGACACGCAGCGCGTCGGCGACGCGACGGTCCACATCGGCCCCGCGGAGGGCATGCTGGGCACCGGCGACCAGGTGTTCGAAGCACGCGTCGATGAAGATCGGCGCTGGGCGGCCGCGCGGAACCACACCGCCACGCACCTGCTGCATCGGGCACTCCGCGATACCGTCGGCGAGCACGCCAAGCAGGCCGGGTCGTGGGTCGGGCCGGAGGGCCTGCGCTTCGACTTCCCGGCGCAGTCGCCCACCCCGCGCGAGGAGCTGCGGGAGGTGGAGCGCGCCGTGAATGCGCAGATCCGGCGCGACGCGCCGGTCGCCCCGGAGCACATGCCGATGGAAGCCGCGCAGGCGCTCGGCGCCGACATGTTCTTCGGCGAGAAGTATCTGCCAGAGTCCGTGCGGGTGGTCCAGGTCGACGGCTACTCGAAGGAGCTGTGCGGCGGCACGCACGTCGCATCGACCGGCCAGATCGGGGCGTTCGTGATCACCGGCGAGTCGAGCATTGGCGCCGGACTCCGTCGGATCGAGGCCGTGACCGGCGGGCCTGCGACCGAGCTGATCGCCGACCGGCTGGACGCGCTGCGCACGGTGGCGCAGGCGCTCGGCGAGCGGGAGGAGAACGTCCCGCAGCGGGTCGAGGCGCTGCTGGCCCGGCTCCGCGAGGCCGAGCGCGCGTCAAAGGCTCCGAAGGCCGCGGCGACGCGCCTGGACGCGGCGGCGGCATTGCACGACGCCCAGGATGCCGGGAAGGCGAAGGTCGTCGTTCAGGCGTATCCCGACGCCGATGCGACCGCGCTCCGAACCCTGGCCGACGATCTGCGGGGCTTGACCGGGCGGTTCGTCGCGGTCCTGGCGGGCGGTGGCGATGGACGGCCATCGCTTCTCGTCGCCGCCTCGCGCGATCTCGCCGCCGAGGGCTTCGACAGCGCGGCGATCGTGCGCGGCGCGGCGCCGATCATCGGGGGTGGGGGTGGGGGACGCCCGGACCTCGCGCAGGCCGGTGGCAAGGATGCCGCCCGCCTGGACGAGGCGCTGCGCGAGGCGGGCCGCCTTGCGCTCGAGGCGCTCCAGCGGATCGAGACGAGCTGACCGCGGGACCGTGACGGCCGTCGGGCACCTCTGGAGCCGCGTCACCGACCGCGTCCGGAGCGCCGGCCGTGGTCGCGGCGCGCCACCTGCGATTGCCTCCCTCGACATCGGCACGGAGGTCGCCAAGGCGCTTGTGCTGAGCGTCGAGCACGATGCCGAGGGGCGGCTGGTCGGCGTGGTCCGTGGCAGCGGCCGTCAACGGCAGGGTCTGACCCACATGCAGTCGGGCACGGTGTCCGACATCGACGCGGTGGTGGCCAACTGCCGGATCGCGATGGACGAAGCGCGTTCCATGGCCGGTCGCCGGCCGATGGCCGCCGTGATCGGCATCGCCGGTGAGCTGGTGAAGGGTGCGACCAGCGTGTCCACCGCGCGGCGCGACGATGCACGGCGACCGCTCGACGATGCGGAGCTCGAGCGTCTCGTCGCCCACGCCCAGCAGCGAGCCCTGCGGGAGGCAGAGGAGCGCATCCGCTGGGAGTCCGGCGTAGATCGTCTGGATGTGCGGCTGGTCCACGCCGCGATCGTCGAGATGCGGATCGACGGGTACCCGGTCAGCAACCCGATCGGCTTCACCGGCGCGCAGGTCGAGCTCCACCTGTTCAACGCGTTCGCGCCAATGGTCCACCTCGGTGCGCTCCAGTCGGTGGCCACCGCCCTGGACCTCGACCTGCTCGGCGTGATCGCCGAGCCGTACGCGGTCGCTACCTGCCTGGATCCGGGCGAGCTCGGCGACGCCGGGGCCGTGTTCGTCGACATCGGTGGCGGGACCACGGACGTCGCGCTCGTGCGCGGTGGCGGCATCAGCGGCACGAAGATGCTCGCCCTCGGTGGGCGGGCCTTCACGAAGGGCCTGGTCGAGCGCCTGGGCGTCTCGTTCGCCGATGCGGAGCGGGCGAAGCTCACCGAGGCCGAGTCGCGACCCGAGGTGGCCGACACGCTGCTTGACGACGCGCGGATCTGGCGCGACGGTGTCGAGCTGATGATCGGCGAGCTCGCCGGCGAGGACCTGCTTCCGGGCCGCATCCTGCTGTGCGGGGGTGGCGCCGATCTCCCGCAGGTTCGAGCGGTCCTCGAAGAGGACGACTGGTGGGCGCGCCTGCCGTTCGCCCGCCGGCCGAAGGTACGCGCGCTCGCACCGGACGAGGTCGTCGGCCTGCGAGACGCCACCGATCGGCTCGCGACGCGGCAGGACGTGACCCCGCTGGCCCTCGCGCACCAGGCGCTCATCCTCGACGCCGGCGCATCGGCCGTCGACCGCGCGATGCGCGGCGTGGTGCGGGAGCTCGGGCTGTGAGCGAGGCCCAACCGACGGTCCTGTACCTGGAGGCCGATGACGAGGTCACATTGGTCGTCCGCCGCCTGCGCGCGGCCGATCCGGGACCGGTGATCCTCGTGGCCCCCGGGCGATCTCGCGCGACCTCGTCAGTCGTGGCCATTCGCCTCCTGTCACGCGCGGCGGAGGCGGACGGCCGAACGGTCTCGCTCGTTGGCGACGCGCTGACCCGGTCGCTGGCCGCGGATGCCGGTCTGGCCGGGTATGCCACCCTCGACGAGGCGCGTCGAGCCGATCCATCGTCTGCGGAGACGGCCGAGCCGAAGCATGCGGCCATCCATGTCGTTCGCGGCCCGGCCACGGATGACGCCGCTCCGACCCTGGCGGCGGTGCCAGTCGTCGCCGCGGCTGCGGCGGTCGACGACATCACCCGCCCGGTCCCGGTCGTGCGGCCCGCCCCGGCGCCCCCAGCGCGTCCCCGTCCGACCCGTATCGGTTCGACCCGCGGCCTGTGGCGGGCGCGTCCGGTCCCGGCCGCGCTCCTGGCTGCGGCTGCCCTCCTGCTCGCCGGCGCGGTCATCGCAGGGGCGATGCTCCTGCCGGCGGCGACCGTCACGATCGCGCCCACCGCGGAGACGATCGGCCCGCTCGACTATTCGGTGCTGGTCGAGGACCCGACCCGCCTGGAGGGCACAGTTACCGCGACCGCGGAGGTCGTCGCCACCGGCGAGTACAGCATCCAGGAGCCGGCGCGCGGAACCGTCGTCCTGTTCAACTGGACGTTCTTCCCGGTGGAGGTTCCGGCCGGCACGTTCGTCGCGGCGGGCGAGCAGGCGTTCGGGGTCGTGGACACGGTGACCGTCCCGCCAGGAGACCTCACGTCAGAGGGCACGATCCAGGCTGGCGAGGCCTCGGTCGGCGTTGAAGCGGCGGCTCCCGGGCCAGCGGCGAACGTCGCCGCCGGTGAGATCGACACGGTGATCGATGACGGCACCGCGGCACAGCTGCGCGGATTCCCGAGCAATCCTCAGCAATTGGTGACCAATCCGGAGCCCACGAGCGGGGGCGTCGACACGAGCGGCCCGGAGGTCATGCAGGCAGACGTGGACGCCGCGGTTGCGGCTCTTCGCGAGGACGTGGCGCAGGCAGCGGCGGATGCCGGCGCAGCGGCGCCCGACGGAATCGTCGCGGCCACCGAGCCGGCCGAGCCGACGATCGAGGGTATCGAGGATCTCGTCGGCACACAGGACCAGGAGACGACGGAGATCCGGGGCTCACAGGCCTGGGAGGTGGTGGTCGCCGACTCCGCCGAGGTGACCGCCTTGGCCGAGCAGGCGCTGCTGGACGATCCCGACGCGATCCCCGAAGGGATGGAGGTGCTCGAGGGAACGACCACCGTCGCGCTGGGTGAGGCGACGCTCGACGGTGAGTCGATGCGCGTCGAGGCCACCGTCAGCACCCGGGCCGCGCCCGTGATCGACCCCGATGACGTCCGCGCGCTCGTCGCCGGACTTCCCGCGGACGAAGCCGAGGCGGCGTTGGCCGATGTCGGTGAGGCGACCGTGGATCTGTGGCCGGGCTGGGTGACGACCGTGCCCGGTATGGACTGGCGGGTGGAAGTCCGATTGGTGGACCCCGAGGCCGTGGGCCAATGAGCCGCCTGCTGGGGCTGGATCATGGGAAGCGGCGCATCGGCGTGGCCGTGGCGGACTCGGAAACCGGCATGGCGTTTGCTCGTCAGGCGATCCAGCGACGCAACCTCGATCGCGACCTGGCTCTCGTGCGTGAGCTGTGCACCGCCGAGGGGGTGGACCGGGTCGTGATCGGCTTGCCGCTCAACATGGACGGCTCGGCAGGTCCCCAGGCGAACGAGGCTCGTGCATTCGGGAAGCGCTTGGCTGCGCCCGGCCTGGAGGTGGTCTACGAGGATGAGCGGCTCAGCAGCTGGGAGGCTGCGCAACGGTTGGCCGATGCCGGACGTCGTCCCGAGCGGACGAGCGGTGAGCTCGACTCGGCGGCTGCCCGCCTGATCCTGCAACAATACCTGGACGCCCGGCACCGCCCGGGACGACCCGCCGAGGAGACTGAATGAGCCGACCTCCCAGCTCGTACGAGTACGAGGAGCGCCGCAACGCGCGCATCCGCCGGCTGCGAGAGCAGCGCGAGGGGCCCGTCCGCCGCCGTCGACGGATCGAGCCCCTTCTGCTGATCACGTGGATCGCGGGCACGATCGCGCTCCTGGTGGTGGCCATCATCATCGGCTTCAACGCCTTTTTCGCCCCGCGGGTCATGGCCTGGGTGGAGGAGAACCCCGGCGCCATCGAGCACGGCCTCGTCGAGGACTTCGTGCGGTGGTACCGGCCCGACGTCCTGGCCGACGCGCCCGCGTCGGATCAGCAGCGTCGGGTCACGGTCGAGATCGAGCAGGGCGCGACCGAGACCTCCATCAGCCAGATGCTGTTCGACGAGGGCCTGATCAGCAGCCAGATCGCCTTCCAGTACGCCGTCATCAACGCCGGTCGGGAGGGGACGATCGCGGCCGGTGTGTTCGACCTCTCTCCGACGTTGCAGCCGTCGCAGATCGTGGCCGCGCTCCAGAACCAGGGCATCGGCGAGGTCACGACCGTGACGATCACGGAGGGTCTGCGGATCGAGCAGGTCGTCGCGGTCTTCGCCCAGAGCGAGATGACGATGAACATGGAGGAGTTCGCGGCGATCCTCCAGGCACCGCCGGTCGAGATCCTCAACGAGTTCGACTTCCTCGCCGATCTGCCTGAGGGTCGGTCGCTGGAGGGCTACATCCCGCCCGACACGTACGAGTTCGAGATCAGCGGGGAGCGAGCCACCCCGGCGTTCATCGTCCGCAGCCTGCTCACCGAGTTCCAGGCAAACCTGACCGACGAGATCCGCGAGGGAATTGCGGCGCAGGGGCTGTCGCTCGACGAAGCGGTGATCATCGCCAGCATCGTGGAGCGCGAGGCCGTGATCGACGAGGAGCGCCCCCTGATCGCCGCGGTCTACATCAACCGGTTCCTGAATCCCGACAACACGCAGACCGTCGGCCTGCTGAACGCGGACCCCACGCTCCAGTACGGCCTGACGACCGGGGAGGCGCGTCCCATCGGCAACCCGCTGATCGCGGGGACGGAGGGCGGCTTCACGCCGGTTGATGAGTGGGGGAGCGTCGAGTGGTGGCCGCAGCTGATGGTGCCCGGCGGCGAAGTCGCGCTCGAGGAGTCGTTGCTCGGCTTCCAGACCTACACCCAGCCCGGGCTGCCACCGACACCGATCGCCGCGCCGCGCACCGGGTCGCTGGAGGCGGTCGCCACGGCACCGGTGGACGACGGCTACCTGTTCTTCGTGGCCGGCTGCCCGGACGGCACGCGGGATGGGTCGCATTACTTCTCGCGGACGCTGAACGAGCACAACGCCTTCATCGCGCAAGCCAACGAGGAGTGCGCCGGCCAGTGAGCACGGCAGCCCCAGCCGTGGCGGATGCGCGCGTGGCCGCGCTGCGCGCTGTGCTCGACGATCGGTCGCTCGACGCGGTTCTCCTGTCGCGCACGGCGAACAAGTGCTACTACAGCGGGTTCGCCCTAGGTGACGCGGAAGGTCCGACCTCCGGATACGCTGGCACGCTGCTCGTCACGCGCGAGGCGCGCCTCCTCCTGGCCGATTCGCGCTACACCACCCAGGCCGCGCTCCAGGCGCCGGACTGGACGGTCGTATCGACCACCGGCGCGCTGCACGAGACACTCGCTCCGCTGCTGCTCGACCACGAGATCGAGGCACTCGGGCTCGAGGCGGCCGTCGTCAGCCACGCCGACTGGGCCGCGCTGGCGCAGGCCGCTCCCGGCGTCGAGCTCCATGCGGTCGACGACGAGCTCGTGCCGCTGCGGATCCGCAAGACGGCCGCGGAGGTCGACGCCATCGGGCGCGCCTGCGCGTTGACCGACGCGTGCTTCGATCACCTCGTGGGCTGGATCTCCCCCGGAATGACCGAGCAGCAGGTGGCGTGGGAGATCGAGTCGTATTTCCGTACGCACGGCGCGGAGGGACCCGCGTTCGACACGATCGTCCTGGCCGGCCCGCGGGCTGCCATGCCGCACGGCCGACCTTCTGCGGCGGCGATCGAACGCGGCAACGTGCTGCTGGTGGACTTCGGGTGCATCGTCGACGGCTATCGGTCCGACATGACGCGAACGCTGTTCGTCGGTGACGTTCCCGATGAGGTTCACCGCTACCACGAGGCGGTCAGGGAGGCGCAGGCGCTCGCGATGGCCGGCCTGCGTCCCGGCGTGAACGGGCAGGAGGTGGACGCCGTCGCCCGGGAGCGGATCGAACGCGAGGGCGTCGAGCCGTTCGGACACGGGCTCGGACACGGCATCGGCCTGGAGACCCACGAGCCGCCACGCCTGCGCCGGTCGGAGGCGTACTCGCTCGAGCCGGGGATGGTCTTCAGCGTGGAGCCCGGGATCTACGTGCCCGGCGAGACCGGCATCCGGATCGAGGACATCGTCGTCCTCGAGGAGACCGGTCCGCGTCTCCTCACGCATTCGCCGCGTGACCCGATCACCATCGGCTGACGCGGCGCACCGGGACCCCCGCGGTATCCTGTCCCGCGCGCAGCGCATCGGTCCATGAAGGGGAGCAGCGATTGATCAGCACCGGCGACGTCAAGAAGGGCGTCATCATCGAGCTCGACGGGCAGCTCATGAAGGTCCTTGACTGGAGCCACATCAAGATGGCACGCGGCTCGGCGCAGGTCCGCATGAAGCTCCAGAACGTGCGGAAGGGGGACATCGTGGAGCGCACGTTTCAGGCCGGCACCCGATGGCCGCGGGCGCGCGTCGAGAGCCGCAAGGCGCAGTACCTGTACTCCGATGCCGGCGCGTTCCACTTCATGGACGCCGAGACGTACGACCAGTTTTCGATCGGCGCTGCAATGCTCGGCGACGACGCGCGGTTCCTGAAGGAGAACACGGACGTCATCTACAGCAGCCATGAGGGCGAGGTGCTCGCGGTGGACCTGCCGGTGACGGTCGACCTCGCGGTCAGGCAGACCGATCCGGGCTTCGCCGGCGACACGGCGACCGGGGCGAAGAAGCAGGCCACGCTCGAGACCGGGCTCGTCGTCCAGGTCCCGCTGTTCGTGAGCGAGGGCGACATCCTCCGGATCGACACCCGTACCGGCGAGTACGTCACGCGGGTGCAGTAAGCCGATGAGCGCGGATCAGCCGACGCTCTGGGACGAGCCGCGGGATCCCGATCCGCCTGACGCGCCCGCCCCGCCCACGACGGCCCCTGTCGCCCGCCCCAGCCCGCGCATCCTGCGCGTCACCGACCTCAACCGTCGCGTCCGCAGCCTCCTCGACGCCGACGCGGTCCTCGCCGACATCTGGGTCGAGGGCGAGATCAGCCAGCCATCGTTCCCCGGCAGCGGGCACTGCTTCTTCACGCTCAAGGACGCCAGCACCCAGATCCGGGCCGCGCTGTTCCGCGAGGAGCTCGCCCGGGTGCCCGTGCGTCCGGCCCACGGCATGAACGTGATCATCCACGGTCGGGTCCGAGCCTACGAGCCCCAGGGCGTCTACCAGCTCTACGTCGAGTCGTTGACCCCCGCCGGCGCCGGCGATCTGCATGCCCGGTACGAACAGCTGCGGACCGAGCTGGCTGCCGCTGGCCTGTTCGATGACGAGCGCAAGCGGCCGGTGCCTCGGTGGCCGCGGCGGATCGGCGTGGTCACCTCCCGCGAAGGTGCTGTGTGGCGCGATATCGGCAACGTCCTCCGCCGCCGATATCCGCTGGTGCACCTTGTCCTCAGCCCGAGCGCGGTGCAGGGCGCGACGTCCGCTCCGGCCATCGTCGTCGCCCTGAAGCGCCTGTATGCGCAACGCGATCTCGACACGATCATCCTGGCGCGAGGCGGTGGCTCGCTCGAGGACCTGTGGGGCTTCAACGACGAGCGGGTCGTGCGTGCGGTGGCGGACGCGCCGGTTCCGATCATCGTGGGCGTCGGGCACGAGTCGGACGTGACGCTGTGCGACTTCGCCGCCGACCTGCGCGCCCCCACGCCGAGCGCCGCCGCCGAGCTGGCCACGCCCGACGGCACCCAGCTCCCGACCATCCTGGGCCGCTTCCGCGAGCGAGCGACCACCGCTCTCCTGGGCCGAGCGGTGGAGAAGCGTCGCTTCCTGGATTCAGAGGCCCGCGCCCTCGCGCGCCTCTCGCCGGACATCGGTGCGGCGCGGCAGCAGGCGGCCGATCTGCTCGATCGTGGCGGCCGCACGCTCGACGATCGCCTGGAGCGGCGTCGGATGACGCTGGCGTCAGCGGCCGACGCGATCCGCGCCCTATCGCCGTTCGCGACCCTCGAGCGGGGCTACGCCGTGGCACGCACGGCCGACGGGCGCATCCTTCGTGATCCGACCGGCGTGGCTGCCGGAGACGCCCTGCACGTGACGGTGGCGCGCGGTACGGTGGAGACCCGTGTCGAGCGCACCCGCACCGATGGCACCGAGGAGCTGCTCCGATGATCGACGACGCGAAGCTGGCCGTCCTGACCGACGAGGAGCTCGCGAAGCATCCATTCGATGAGCTCGTGGCCGCGCTCCAGCGCACGGTCCAGGAACTCGAGGCCGGGAACGCCGGGCTGGAGGAGAGCATCGAGCTCTACAAGCGTGCGCTCCGGCTCCATGCCGCGTGCGAGACCCGGCTCACGGCCGCCGAGCTGCAGATCACCGAGCTCGGGCGCCGCGCCGCCGGCTCCGCCGATCCTGCCGATTCAGGCGGCGGCTGAGCCTCCGCGGCGATCGAGCGCGCGGCGGACGGGCAGCCCGCCCGGGCTAACGCCGCGTCACGTCTTCGTAGGGCCGTTCGTCTGATGGGCATCTGGCGCATCCGCCTCGCCGGCCCTCGGCCGGATCGGACCTATACTTTCATGCGACCTAGAGAGGGCACGTTTTCTTGACCTTGCTCGAGACGATTCACGAGCCGTCGCAGACCCACGGCCTCACCCCGGAGCAGCTCGAGACCCTGGCCGCCGAGCTCCGCGAGAAGATGATCCGCACCGTCCACTCGACCGGCGGGCATCTGGCGAGCTCGCTCGGCGCCGTCGAGATCACTCTTGCGCTGCATCGGGTGATGGACTCGCCTCGGGACCGGATCGTGTGGGACACGGGCCACCAGGCGTACGCGCACAAGCTGCTCACCGGGCGCCTCGACCGCTTCGACACGTTGCGGCAGGTGGGCGGCATCGGCGGCTTTCCACGCCGCAGCGAGAGCGACCACGACGTCTTCGATGGCGGTCACGCCGGAACCGGGGTGAGCATCGGTGTCGGGCTGGCGGCTGCCCGCGACCTGCGTCCGAGGACCGACCCCGCCCGCCGTCAACGGATCGCGGTGTGCGTCGGCGATGCGGCCATGGGCTCCGGCCTCACGATGGAGGCGCTCAACCACCTCGGGCATGTCAAGCATCCCATGCTCATCGTCCTCAACGACAACGAGATGAGCATCAGCCCGTCCGTCGGTGGGCTCTCGACGCGCCTGAACAAGATGCGGCTGTCGCGCGCCTACCAGGAGACGAAGTCGGCCACGCAGCGTGCGCTGCCGCGCGTCCCCGTCATCGGCAAGCCGGCGTTCGACCTCCTCGCGTGGGCGAAGGAGGGCTTCAAGCGCTCGTGGGCCAAGGTCGGGTTCTTCGAGGACATCGGGATCACGTACATCGGCGTCCTCGACGGCCATGACCGCGAGGATCTCGAGAAGGCCTTCGAGGCCGCCTTCCAGCTGGCCGGCCCGGTCGTCGTCCACGTGAAGACCATCAAGGGCAAGGGCTACCAGCCCGCCGAGGATGACTCGATGAGCTTCCATGGTGCGTCCCTGCCGCCGATCGACCTGTGCGTGATCGATCCGACCGAGGAGCCGCTTCCCGCGGAGGCGGCACCGAAGCACAAGGCCAAGACCTACACCCAGACCTTCGTCGAGGAGCTCGTCCGGCTGGCCGAGGCCGATGCGCGCATCACGGCCATCACGGCCGGGATGCCCACCGGCACCGGGCTCCAGCGGTTCTGCGACCATTTCCCCGAGCGCTTCCATGACGTGGGGATCGCGGAGCAGCACGCCGTGACCATGGCCGCTGGCATGGCGCTGGCCGGGCTGCGTCCGGTGGTCGCCCTGTACTCCACGTTCAGCCAGCGTGCCTACGACGGGCTCGTCCACGACGTCTGCCAGAACGACCTGCCCGTCCTGCTCGGCCTCGACCGTTCCGGCCTGGTGGGCGAGGACGGGACGTCGCACCAGGGCATGTTCATGCTGCCTGCGATGCGGTCGCTGCCGAACGTGGCGATAGGGTCGCCGAAGGATGAGCAGGAGCTGCGCGACCTCGTCGTCACCGCCCTGGGACATCCTGGGCCGATGGCGCTGCTCTACCCGCGCGACGCCGGCCAGGACCTGGACGATCGCGATGGCCTGCCGCTCGAGATCGGGAAGGGCGAGGTGCTCAGGACCGGAGACGACCTCCTGCTGGTCGGGTTCGGGCCGGTCGTCCAGCGGCTCCTGGCGGTGGCCTCCGAGCTCGATGCCGATGGCGTGGGCGCGACCGTCATCAACGCGCGCTGGGCGAAGCCGATGGACGAGGCGCTGATCGCGGAGCACGCCGCGGGCAAGCGGCTGGTCGTCACCGCCGAGGAGTCCGCGGCGATGGGTGGCTTCGGTGACGGCGTGCTCGATGCCCTGAACCGTGCCGGCATCCACGTTCCGCTTCACAAGATCGCCCTCGTCGAGGGGTTCGTCCACCACGGGGCCGTCGATGACCTGCGGCGCCAGCAGCGGATCGACACCGACGGGATCCTGGCTCAGGTGCGCGAGGCGCTCGGCGTGCCAGCGTCCTCGCCGCGTCGGGTGAGCGTCGCCTGATCACCGCGCGTCCCTTGGTCCATCGTTCCGCGGTAGGTTCATCGGCGGTACGTGTGCCGGGGTGACGGTAGGATCAGCCGATGGCACGCGTGCGGCTGGACCAGCTGCTGACCGAACGCGGCCTGGCGCGCTCGCGAGCGGAGGCGCAGGCGCTGATCCACGCCGGCGACGTGGTGATCGAAGGGGCACCGGATCGCAACCTGAAGCCGGGCCAGTTGGTGGCCGGCGACGCATCGGTCTCGCTGGTGGCGAAGCCGCGCTGGGCAAGCCGCGCCGGGGAGAAGCTGGAGGCGGCGCTCGACGCCTTCGATGTCGACCCGAGGGGCCTCGCGGCGCTCGACGCGGGAGCCTCTACGGGCGGATTCACCGACGTTCTGCTCGCACGCGGCGCGCGGGTCGTGTACGCGGTGGATGTCGGTCGCGCGCAACTCATTCAGCGCCTCCGCGAGGACCCGCGCGTCGTGAGCATGGAGCGCACGAACCTGCGCACGCTCCGCGAGCTGCCGGAGCCGATCGACCTGGCGACGCTCGACCTGAGCTTCATCAGCCTGCGCCTGGTGCTGCCCGCGGTGCGCGACCTGCTTGCCGACGGCGGCCGTATTGTCGCCCTCGTCAAGCCGCAGTTCGAGGCGGGCAAGGAGGACGTGCCGCGCGGCGGGGTCGTGCGAGATCCCGCAGTGTGGGAGCGCGTCCTGGTCGATCTCGCGACCGATGCGCGCGCCGCCGGCCTCCATACGCGGCGCGCCATCCGCTCGCCTATCGCGGGCGGCGACGGGAACGTCGAGTTCCTGGTCGATGTCGGGCGTGGAGATGGCCCCGATCAGATCTACCTGGAGAGCGTCGCGGCAGCCATCCATGGCTGATCGGCGGTCGCCGTGCACGCCCAAACGCTCCCCGGCCGTAGCACGCGCGTACTACGATCTCGCCTGACATGAAGCGCAGGGGCGGCGTGGCCGCGACGCGGATCGAGCAGGTCGAGCAGCTCGGGATCGGCTTCGAAGGGATCGAAGTCGTCGAGCCCGCTGCCGCGGAGCCGTCCCCGGACACGATGCGCCAGATCGTCAGCCTCCGGATGCCCGATGCGCTGCTCGCCCGTGTCGAGGAGGCGGCGCAGGCCCGTGGCGTCTCACCGTCGAGCCTGATGCGCGCCCTGATCGCGGCCGGGCTGGACCGGTCGTACGCGGCCGTCCGTGAGCCGAGTGACATGGCCGCCGAGCTCGCGGAGCTGCGCCACACGATCGAACGCCTCGCGAACCGCATGGAACGCCCCGACCGCGACGCATGAAGCGCGTCGGCTTCGCCTGGAACCCGTTTAGCGACCGCGCTCCCGAGCTGCTGGGTCGTGGCCGCGCCTGGTGCGAGTCGCACGGGGTGGAGGCCTGGGATGCGCCCGGTGACGCGCGCGACCAGATCGGCTCCGAGCTGAACGACACCGATCTCGTCTGCGTCCTCGGCGGTGACGGAACGTTCCTGCGGACCGCTCGCGCCATCGGCGGGTCGGGCGTGCCGGCGCTCGGCGTGAACCTCGGCCGCATCGGCTTCCTCGCCAAGGTGGAGACGGACGGGCTCGAGGGCGCCCTGGACCAGGTGGCAAGCGGGGACTTCGCGCTGGAGGATCGCTTCCGGATCTCGGCCCGGCTCGTGCGCATCGACGGCAGCACCGAGGAGCACGCCTGCCTCAACGAGGTCGTCGTCGCGCGCGGGAGACGAGTGAGGATGCTGCGCATCGAGGTCGAGGTCTCCGGCTCGCACCTCGCGACCTACGTCGCCGACGGGGTCGTGGTCGCCACGCCGACCGGCTCGACGGCATACAGCTTCAGCGCCGGCGGCTCGATCCTCGACCCGCGACTACGCAACATGGTGATCACTCCCGGTGGCCGCCTACCTGTCGCCGCTGCACAGCGTCGTGGCCGGCGAGGATCACGAGGTGCATCTCACCCTGCGGGAGTCGCACGACGGGGCATTGATCAGCCTAGATGGCCAGCAGGATCTGCCGATGGCGATCGGCGACCGCGTCGAGATCCGCGCCCTCGCGGAGCCCCTGCGGATGATCCAGCTGGCCGGCAGCACGCCGTTCTACGACCTGCTGCGCACGAAGGCATCTCTCCTGCCGTACTAGGGCGATACTGGATCCATGGCGCTGCGCGAGCTGACGGTCGAGAACCTCGCCGTGGTTGAGCGCGTTCGGCTCTCGCTGGCGCCGGGGTTCACGGTCCTGACCGGCGAGACGGGGGCGGGAAAGTCACTCGTGGTCGACGCGGTCGCGCTCGCGCTCGGCGCCCGCGCCAGCACCGACCAGGTTCGCGCCGGAGCCGATGGTGCGCGGATCGAGGCGGTCTTCGATGCGCCTGCGATGACCGCCGACGACCCGATGGCCGATCTTGTGGCGGAGGGCGAGGGATCGGCGATCGTGCGGCGCGAGGTCGCGGCCGACGGCCGGTCGATGGCCCGCCTGAACGATCGAAGCGTGACGGTTGGCGGGCTGGCATCGGTCGGCGAGCGCCTCGGGGAGATCCATGGCCAGCACGAGCAGCAACGGTTGCTCGAGCCGGCGCGCCAGCTGGCGTTGCTCGACGGCTTCGGTGGCCACGCGTCGCTGGTCGCGAACGTCGGCGAGGCGCACCGTGCGTGGCGCGCCACGGTGGCTGCGGCCGCGGAGCTGCTGACCGATGCCCACGAGCTCGCGCGCCGTGTCGAGCTGCTGCGCCACCAGGCAGACGAGATCACGGCCGCCGCACCCCGCCCCGGCGAGGACGCCGAGCTGGAGGCCCAGCTCCGCGCCGCCCAGCATGCCGAGACGATTGCCCGCGCCGCGGCGGAGGCGGCGGCGGCCCTGCGGGACGACGACGGGGCCGGCGATCGGCTGGCCGAGGCGGAGCGCGGACTGCTCGCGGCGGGCGCCCACGATGAGCGGTTCGGGCCGCTGGCGGATCGGGCTGCGGCGCTGTCGGCCGAGGCTGCCGAACTGGCGCGTGACGTGGAGGCGACCGCGGAGGGGATCGAGCTAGACCCCGCCAGCCGTGCCGCGGCCGAGGAGCGCCTCGGCCTCCTCTACGACCTGCGCCGCAAGTACGGAGACACGCTCGACGCGGTCATCGCCTTCGGGGAGGACGCCGCCTCCGAGCTCTCGCGACTGGAGGACCAGGACGGTGAACGAGATCGGCTGCGAGCCGAGGAATCGGATCGGCGAGCGGCCCTCGAGACGTCGGCCGCAGAGCTCTCGCGCGCGCGCCGGGAGGCAGCGGACCGGCTGGCGGTGGGCGTCAACGCCGAGCTGCCGCCGCTCGGGCTCCCCACCGACTCCTTCGGCGTGGAGCTCGAGCCCGTCGAGGCCGGGCCGGGCGGCGCCGACCGCGTCACGTTCACGTTCGCCCCGAACCCGGGCGAGCCGCCGCGTCCCCTTGGCCGGATCGCATCGGGAGGCGAGGCGAGCCGCCTTTCCCTGGCGCTCAAGGTCGTGCTCGCGGCGGCCGACGAGACACCCCTCCTCGTGTTCGACGAGGTGGACGCGGGAGTCGGCGGTCGCAACGCCTCGGCGCTGGGGGAGCGGCTGCGGGCGCTGAGCAGCTTTCACCAGGTCCTGTGCGTGACCCACCTGCCGCAGGTCGCGGCCTGGGCCGACGCGCACCTCGTCGTCGGGAAGCGCGTCGACGGGCGACCGGACAAGCACAGAGGTCCGCGTGGTAGAAGCCGCCGAGCGGACGCAGCGAGCTGGCGGCCATGCTCGCGGGCGAGGGAGCGGGCGAGGAGGCGCGCGCCACGGCGGAGGCACTCCTGCGGGCGGCCTCCACCGCTGGAGTGGGATGACCAGCGCCATGGCGCGGGTTGCGTCGACTGAGGCGCCCCGACGGGACCGCTCCGAGCGTGAGCGGGCGCGCCATATCCGACTCGGAACGCCGAGAGCGCCCGGGACCGGTCGATGGTGAACGCCGCCGCAACGCCGATGGAGCGCGCGATCGACGACTTCCTGGTCGAGCTCCGGGTGGAGCGCGGCCTCTCGCCATTGACGATCGCCGCGTACCGCCGAGATCTCGCCCAGTTCGCCGAGCATGCCGGCGGCGACCGCTGGCGCACCGATCCGGGGCCGCTGAACGCGTTCATCAAGGATCTCCAGGACGGTGGCGCGAAGGGGAGCACGCAGGCTCGGAAGAGCGCGGCGGTGCGCAGCTTCTACGCCTTCGCGGTGCGCGAGGGACACGCGACGCGAGACGTCCCCGCGCTGGTCGATGCCCCGCGACCGGGCTCGTACCTCCCGGACGTGCTGGCGCCCGAGGACGTGGCCCGCGTCCTTGACGCGCCGCCGGCCGACGATCCCGTCGGTGTCCGGGACCGGGCCGTGCTCGAGCTGCTGTACGGCTGCGGCCTTCGCGTCAGCGAGCTCGTCGGCCTGGATACCGATCGCGTCGATCTGCACGGGCCAGCAGGTACGGGTGATCGGCAAGGGGAACAAGGAGCGCCGGGTACCGATGGGCGACGAGGCGCGCGAGCGGCTGCATCGGTACCGCACCGGCCCGAGGAGCGAGTGGACGGCAAAGCGGCCGACGCCGGCGGTCTTCGTCAGCCAGCGAGGAAGCCGCCTCACGCGGGCATCGGTGTGGCGCCTGGTGAAGCGATGGAGCGAGGCGGCGGGGGTGACCGAACGAGTGACGCCGCACACGTTTCGTCACAGCTTCGCGACGCACCTGCTGGAGGGTGGGGCCGACCTGCGCGTGGTCCAGGCCCTGCTCGGCCATGCTAGCATCAGCACCACCCAGCTCTACACCCATCTGACCGGCGAGCGCGTCCGTGAGGTCTATGCGCGGGCGCACCCGAGGGCCTGAGCGGGAGCACCAGCGGAGGGTCTGAACGCCCGATGAGCTACGCGCAGAACCTCCTCGCTCGCGGCGAGGACGTCGTCTACGAGAGCCGCCAGCACTGGTTCGCGGTGATCGCGCGGACGTGGCTGTGGATCGTCCTGGCGGTCGTCGCCCTTTCCATCGTGATCTTCCTGATCTCGGGCGTTGAACCCTTCGTGAACGAGACGATCGACCAGATCGTGACATTGCTGGCGGTCGTCGGCCTGCTCCTCGCGATCGCCTGGGTCGGATTCGTGCTCTGGGACTGGCGCAACCAGGAGTGGCTGATCACGACCCGACGCGTGATCCGCGCTGAGGGGGTGCTGAACAAGAGCGTCATCGACTCGAGCCTGGAGAAGATCAATGACGCTCGCCTTGACCAAAGCATGTTCGGCCGGATGTTCGGCTTCGGGACGCTCGACATCCTGACCGCCGCGGAGGAGTTCAGCGCTGGCGGCAACATCGCCGACTTTCCGATGATTGCCGATCCCGTGGGCTTCAAGAAGGCGATGTTCGACCAGAAGCAGATGCTCGAGAACCCGGACCTCGCCCCGCCGCGCTACCAGCGCTCCGCTGACCAGCCGGCCATGCAGCGCGCCGAACCGATGCCTCCACGGGCCGGCTCTGACCGAGTTGCCGTGCACGACGATGACGCCGCAGCGGCGGCACCGCCTCCGGCGCCTGCGCCTGCCCAGCCTGCGGCCGCGGCACCGCCCTCCGGGGGCCCCGAGCAGCTGAGCGCGACCCTGGAACGGCTCGCCGGCCTGCGCGACAAGGGCCTGATCACCCCCGAGGAGTACGAGGCCAAGAAGGCGCAGATCCTGGAGCGCATCTAGCTTGGCGCCCTCCGAGGCGATCGCGGGCGCCGAGCTCGATCGGCGGATCTCCGAGGCGACGGACGCGATTCGCAAACGACTCGCCGCAGCGCCCGGCCTGGATCAGCCGCGGCTAGCCCTGGTCCTCGGCTCCGGTCTCGGTGACGTCGTCGAGCTGCTCGATCCCGAGCCGCGGGTCAGCATCGGCTACGACGAGATCCCGAACGTTCCCACGACCCGAGTGGAGGGGCATGCCGGCCGTCTCGTGGCTGGCTCGATCCGCGGGACACCGGCGATCGTCCTCTCCGGCCGGGCGCATCCGTACGAGGGCCACTCGCAGGCCGAGGCGACCCTGCTGCTGCGCGCCGTGCTCGCGCTCGGACCGAAGACCGTCATCCTCACCAATGCCGCCGGCAGCCTCCACCCCGACTTCGAGCCCGGTGACGTGATGCTGATCACCGACCATCTCAACCTCTCCGGTGACAACCCGCTGCTCGGGCCGAACCTCGATCGCTTCGGACCGCGATTCCCGTCGATGACCGATGCCTATGACCCCGAGCTGCGTGCGGCCGCCCTGGACTCCGCCGCACGGACCGGCTTCGCGCTGCAGCAGGGCGTGTACGTGATGCTGGCCGGGCCGTCATACGAGACGCGTGCCGAGCTGCGGATGCTCCGCGGGTTCGGAGCCGATGCGGTCGGCATGAGCACCGCACACGAGGCGATCGTGGCCCGCCACGCCGGCGCCACCGTGCTCGCATTCAGCCTGATCACGAACAAGGCAACCGCCGACGTGGAGGAGGGTGCCACCCACGACGAGGTGATCGAGATGGGCCGCATCTCCGCCAGGCACCTGGTCGACCTGCTCGGCGACCTCCTGCCGCGACTCGCGTAGATGGCATTCGGCAACCCGTCGCTCCCGCAGATCATCGGGTCCATCCTGGCGCTGGTCGTGGGCCTCACCTTCCACGAGTTCAGCCATGCCGCGGTGGCGGACTCCCTCGGCGACCATCGGCCTCGAGCGATGGGCCGGCTGACGCTGAACCCGCTTCCGCATATCGATCCCCTAGGCGCGATCATGCTGGTGATCGCCGGCTTCGGATGGGCAAAGCCGGTCCTCATCAACCCCGCGGCGCTTCGGAACGGCCGGACCGGCCTCGCCCTGGTGGCCGCCGCGGGCCCGGTGGCCAACGTCGTGGTGGCCGTGGCCACCTCGATCGTGTACCGGGTGCTCGACCTCGCCGGCTTCGAAGACCAATTCGTGATGACCGTGCTCATCTGGGTCGTACTGTTGAACATGGTGCTGGCGATCTTCAACATCCTGCCCATCCCACCGCTGGACGGCTACAACGTGGCGCTCGCCTTCCTGCCGCCGCGCGAGGCTATGCTCCTCCGCCGGTACGGTCAGTACGGCGTCTTCGTGCTGCTCGGACTCGTCGTGCTCAACTACATCGGCAGCCCCATCGACCCGCTGGGCTGGATTCTCGGGTTCGCCAGCCTGATCGCCGGCGTCCTGATCGGTGCATAGGGTTCGCCAGTTCGCCTCGCACCTCCGAGCGACGGTGGAGGACGACGAGGTGAACCTTGCCCACCGGGTGCTTCCCGCCGGCGCGGCCGACCTGTTCGACCGCATGCCGGTCGCCGATCGACGGCACGGCCTCGACGTGGCGCACCGGCTGCTGGATGCCGGTCAGGACGACGCCGACCTGCTGGCGGCCGCGCTGCTCCACGACGCGGCCAAGGGCCATCGCATGCGGCTGTGGCACCGGGTCACCGGGGTGCTCCTCGAGGCAGTCGCCCCAGGGCTTCTCCGGCGGGTCGCCGGTTCCGACCCGCGGTCGTGGCGGTTTCCGTTCCACCTCTACCTCCATCACGCCGAGCTGTCAGCCGAGATGGTGCTCGCCGCCGGGTGTGGCATGCGGACGGCCGCGTTCATCCGGGGTGACGCGGGCGGTGGGGACGCGCGGCTCCAGCGAGCGCTGACCTCGGCCGATGACGCATCCTGAGCCCATGCAGCCGATCCCGGTCGAGCCCGAGCGGTCCGTGGCGGTCCCGGTGGGGGGTGGGTCGTTCTCCCTGGCGCTGCCCGTCTTCGAGGGCCCGCTTCAGCTGCTGCTCCACCTCATCGAGTCGCGCCAGCTCGACATCCTGACCGTCCCGCTAGCCGATGTCGCCGATGCGTACGTCGAGCACCTCGCCCGTCATCCGGTCGACGCGGCCAACCTTGGCGAGTTCGTATCGACCGCCGCGCACCTCATCTACCTGAAGTCGAAGCGCATGCTGCCCAGCGAGCCCCTGCCGCCGATCCCGGAGGGCGCCGACGAGCCGGACGAGGAGGAGCTTCGTCGCCGGATCCTCGAGTACCGGGCGCTGCGCGACGCCGCGGTCGCGCTCGGCGAGCGGGACGGCATGAATCCGGTGATGCGCCGCGAGCCGCGCGAGGCGGATCTGCCCGAAGTCCCTGCCGAGCCGATATCCGCGCGTGTGCTGGCCGACGCCCTCGCCGCGCTGGCGGCCATTCCCGAACCAGTCCCGCCACCGCCGGAGGTCGTGCCGCGCGAGATCACCATCGGCCAGCAGATCGCCGTCCTCCGCCACGCGCTTTCGGGTGGCGGACGCGTCCTGCTGCACACGATCCTCGCCCGCTGCCGATCCCGTACCGAGGCGGCGGTGACCTTCCTGGCTACGCTGGAGCTCGTTCGGAGGCGCCAGGTGACCGCCGAGCAGCACGAGCTGTTTGGACCGATCGTCATCGAGAACGCGGCGGAGGCCGGGCCGTGACCGATTCCGTCGACGACCTCGACGCGTTCTCCGAGGCGCTGCTGTTCATCGCGGAGCGGCCGCTGACTACGGCAGAGGTGGCGGAGCTCGGCGGCGTTCCTCGCCTGCAGGCGGAGGCGACGCTGTCCGCGCTGGCCGAACGCCTCGCGGAGGACGGACGGGGGATCCGGGTGCAGCGCCACGACGACGCATGGCAGCTCGTCACAGCTCCGGAGGTCGGCGCGCGCCTGGCCGTCTACGCGGCGCGCGAGGAAGCGCGCCTGTCGCCGGCGGCGCTCGAGGCGCTCGCCGTCGTCGCGTACCGGCAGCCGTGCACGCGTGGCGACGTTGAGCGCGTGCGTGGCGTGGACTCGGACTACGTCATCCGCTCGCTCCTCCACCGACGGCTGGTGGCGGAGGTGGGCCGGCGGGACACGCCCGGCCGGCCGATCCTGTTCGGGACGACGTTCACCTTCCTGGAGCGCTTCGGCCTGACGTCCCTCGACGACCTGCCGCCATTGACCACCGATGCGGCCCAGCTGGCCGCGCTGACCGAGCCTGCCCCCGCCAGCGATGGCGACTGAGCGTCTCCAGAAGGTCATCGCTCGCGCCGGAGTGGCCTCTCGCCGAGCGGCGGAGCAGCTCGTCGCCGACGGCCGCGTCACCGTCAACGGTCGGCGCGCAGAAGTGGGCGACGCGGCGGACCCCGCCCACGACCGGATCGAGATCGACGGCCGGCCGCTCGAGCGTGCCGCACCGCCGATTCACCTCGCCGTGCACAAGCCGCGTGGCTTCCTGTCCTCGGCGCGGGACGAGCGCGGGCGGCGCTCCGTCCTGGCGCTGGTCGACACCCGTGGGGAGCGCCTGTGGCCCGCCGGCCGGCTCGATGTCGAGTCGGAGGGCCTGATGCTGCTCACGAACGATGGTGAGTGGGCGAACCGGGTCCTGCACCCACGCTATGGCACCGAGCGTGAGTACGCTGCGCTCGTGTCGCCGCCTCCGACGCGACAGCAGCTCAATCGACTCAGGGCCGGCGTGGTGCTCGAGGACGGACCGGCCCGCCTGCTGGCGGCCCGTCATGCGCCGCCCCCGCCCGAGGTCGCGCGAGAGCGCGGCGAGTCCGGGACGTGGCTCCGCGTCCGCATCGGCGAGGGACGCAAGCGGGAGGTGCGCCGTCTGTTCGAGACGGTCGGGACGCGGGTTGAGCGTCTCGTGCGCACCCGGCTGGGACCGCTGACCCTGGCGGGGCTGCGCGAGGGCCAGTGGCGGCGCCTCCGTCCGCGCGAGGTGGCCGAGCTGTCCGGGGCGCGGCGGCGATGACCCGCCGAATCGCGATCGACGGGCCGTCGGGTGCCGGCAAGTCGACCGTCGGCTACGCGCTCGCCCAGCGCATCGGCGCGACGTTCGTGGACACCGGCCTGATGTACCGCGCATTGACGCTGGCCGCCCTCGAGCGGGGGATCGACGTCGACGACGGCGCGGCGCTCGGCGGGCTCGCCACGCACCTCAGGATCGAGGTGAAGCGGCCCGGCCCAGAGCACCCCGACCGGCTCGAGACGGTTCTGCTCGATGGCCGTGACGTGACCGACGCGGTCCGCGTTCCGCAGGTCGACCGCGCGGTGAGCGCGGTCAGCCGTCACGCGGCGGTGCGCGACGCGATGCTGTCGATGCAGCGGGAGGCGGCCATGCGTGGCGACACGGTGATGGTCGGGCGCGACATCGGCACCGTCGTGCTCCCGGACGCGACGCTCAAGGTCCACCTCGTGGCGGCGCCCGAGGTGCGCGCCGCTCGGCGCGCGGGGGAGATGGGCGCGAGCGAGCGGTACGAGGCGTACCTCGCCGAGATCGAGCAGCGCGATGCCGCGGATTCGGGTCGCGAGGTCGCACCGCTGCGGCAGGCGGCCGGGGCGCTCGTCCTCGACACCGGGGAGCTGGACGTCGAGGCCTGCGTCGACGCGATCGTCGCGCGCCTGGAGGAGCTCCGTGCGTAGCTGGTTCTACCACCCCGGCTGCGCGATCATCGGCTTCGTCTCCCGGCTGCTGTGGGGCGCCACCATCGAGGGTGTCGAGCATCTGCCGCGCACCGGTCCGTTCATCCTCGTGGCGAACCACTGCTCGAACGTGGATCCGCCGATGATGGGCTGGGCAACCGGCCACCAGATCGGGCGGATCATCCACTTCATGGCCAAGGTGGAGATGCGGAGGTGGCCGATCATCGGCTGGCTGGCGACCCAGTCCGGCGTGTATTTCGTCCGCCGCGGCGAACGCGACCGCGCCGCCCAGCAGTTCAGCCTCGAGGCGCTGGCCGACGGGCGACCGATCGCGATCTTCCCTGAGGGCACCCGCTCGCGGGTCGGACGCCTGCGCGAGGGGAAGCCAGGGGCCGCCCTGATCGCCATGCGCTCCGGAGCGCAGATCGTGCCGGCCGCCGTGAGCGGGACGCAGCGGATCTTTCCCGATGGCGCCCGCTTCCCGCGGCCGTCGAAGGTGCGGATCCGGATCGGCGAGCCGTTCACGCTGCCCCACCAGCCGTCTGGTCGGCTCGACCGCCAGGCGCTGGCCGAGCGGGACCGAGCGGATCATGTCGGCCATCGAGGAGCTGCTCCCGCCGGAGCAGCGGCGCGCCGGCTGATCCGGCTACGGCGTATATACGTATATACGCCGGAACTGCCCTAGAATTGAGCGGATGACCACGGCAACCCGACCCGACGTGCGCATCGCCGAGCGCGCCGGCTTCTGCTACGGCGTACGCCTGGCGATCGACAAGGCCAAGCACGCCCGCGAGGAAGGCAAGGAGGTCACCACCCTCGGCCAGCTCGTGCACAACCCCGGCATCAAGGCGGACCTGTCCGACCGCGGCATTCGAACCGCCGATCTGGCCGACCAGGTGGAAGGCGGCACCCTGGTGATCCGCGCCCACGGGGTGCCGCGGTCCGAGTTCGAGCAGGTGAGGGGCAAGGAGAGCCTCGAGGTGATCGACGCCACCTGCACGTGGGTGCTCCAGAGCCAGAAGGCCGCGCGCGAGCTGGCGGAGGCCGGGTACACCGTCGCGATCATCGGCCACGAGGACCACCCAGAGGTCAAGGGCGTCCGCAGCTATGCCGGCGACAAGCACGTCGTCGTTGACGACATGGACCGATCGACGTGGGATCGCGTCCCGCGCACGAAGAAGATCGGCGTGCTGTCGCAGAGCACCATCCTGCCGAACAAGCTGGAGGAGTTCGCCGCATTCTGCCTGCGCCGATGCCACGACCTCCGCGTCGTGAACACGGTCTGCCCGGTGACGCTGACCCGCCAGGACGACAGCGTGAGACTGGCGGCCGAGGTGGACGCGATGGTCGTGGTCGGCGGGAAGAACAGCTCGAACACGAAGGAGCTGGCGGTGAAGTGCCGCGAGATCCAGTCGGAGACCGTCCACGTCGCGGATGCGGACGAGCTGATCGCCGAGCACGCCGACTGGCTGCGCGACAAGCCGCGCATCGGCATCACGGGCGGGACCTCCACGCCAGAGGTGGACCTCGAGGAGACCCGTGACCGGATCCACGCCCTGCTGGGTGAGCCGGGCTAGCTTCCCGGCTTGAACACCATGAGCGCGATGATGACCGCGAAGCTCGCCAGCTCCAGCCGCGAGACGAGGAACATCCGGTCCAGCAGCGCCCGACCGGCGGCCGACGACGGGCCCTCGGCGTCGAACAAGGCGGCAGCACGCTTGGCGCGCGGAGCAAGGTAGACCGCACCCGCCAGCGCCGAAAGCACCCACAGCCCGACGGAGATCGCGATCCATGCTCGGCCGAAGCTCCAGGCCTGGACTGTCATCGCCGCGCCGGCAACGAACAGCACGATCGCGGCGGGCATGAACACCCGAGATCCGATGAACTCGACGTGGCGCGCCAGCCGCGGCAGCTCGCCCGGATCGTCCGACCGAGCGGCACGCACGGCGAGGATCTGGGCGTAGAAGGCGCCCCCGACCCAGATCACCGCGCACACGACGTGGAGGAAGAGCAACAGCTCGTACATGCGCGGCGTTAGCCTCCGGTTGTGCTCGAGCGCTCGCCCAGGGTTCGAGCCAAGTCCGTGACCTGGAGCGTCGGCCCGGGGTGCCGGTCGTGCCAGCGGCGGGCCTCCTTCGCCTGGAGCGTCAGGAGGCGGTTCAAACGCCGGAAGTCCTGCGCCAGGATCCAGTGGGTGGCCCACGAAGGCAGCCAGCCGACCTGCCAGCGGAGCGTGCCGCCCAGCGTGCCCTCGTACGTGGCGCGAATCCGCGTGCCGTTGCCATCGGGGCTGCAGTGGTATTCCACGCGCGCGTTCCACGGCGCCGAGGACAGCCAGACGACGCGCCGGTTCGGTTCCAGGGCAGCGAGCTCATCCACGAAGTGGATCCTGAACGGGCCGATGCGATCGGTGGACATCCACCGCGATCCGACGCGCACCGGTCCGTCGCCGATCGGCTTCCGGAACGCGACCGCAGGCGCGAACTCGTGCCAACGCGATGGGTTGGCGAGGTGGGCGAACACGTCTGCCACCGGATGGCCGATCTGCGCGTTCACGACGACTCGCCGCTCCCATTGGCTCCGCGGAGATTGTGCCTGGTCACGAAGCTCGGACATCCACGACCACCTCTTGCCGCCCCCCATCAAGGATTGGCACGGCGTCATTCGCCGTGTGCGGTGGACCTTGACCGTCGCGAAGTCCCACCGACAAGGGACGCGCGTCCCTGCACACATGGGCGTCGCCGCCCGACCTTCCCGGCCCGAGGCGTGGCCCGCGTAGACTCGTGGCGTGATCGCCTGTCCGAGCTGCGGCCGAGAGGTCGCCGATGGCTTCGCCTTCTGCCCGCATTGCGGAGCAGCGGTGACGAGCACGGCTGATCTCGAGGAGCGGAAGCTCGTCACCGTCCTGTTCGCGGACGTGTCCGGGTCGACCCACCTGGCCGATACCCTCGACGCCGAGGTCGTACGCGATCTGATGGCCGCGTACTTCGCGATCGCACGGGAGGAGATCGAGGCTCGCGGCGGCACCGTCGAGAAGTTCATCGGAGATGCCGTCATGGCCGTCTTTGGCGTGCCGGTGGCCCACGAGGATGATCCATCGAGGGCGCTCCATGCCGCGCTGGCCATTCGGGCCAGACTCGGAGAGATGAGGGCCAGGGACGCCGCGGGTGAGCGGCCGGAGCTCGAGGTCCGCATCGGCGTCAACAGCGGAGAGGTCGTGTCAACCGGCGCGGTGCGACCCGGTGAGGTGATGGTCACCGGGGATGCGGTGAACGTTGCCGCTCGGGTGCAGCAGCTGGCGGAGCCCGGCCAGATTCTCGTCACGGGGCGCACGGCAGCGGCGGCGTCGGACTTCCGATTTGGGCCGGCCCATGCGCAGTCGATCCGCGGAAAGGCCGGGCCGGTCGACGTGACGGAGCTGCTGGCGGTCGACGGCGGGCCGGTCGGCGTCCGGCGCCGGCACGTCCGGGCCCCGCTCGTGGGGCGCGAGGATGAGCTCACGCTGCTCACCTCGATCTTCGACCGGGTGGCCCGCGAGCGTCGTCCGCACCTCGTCACCCTGTACGGGCAACCGGGAGTCGGCAAGAGCCGCCTGACCGGGGAGTTCCTGGACCTGCTGGCGCGACGGGACGATCCGCCGCGCGTGCTGCGGGGCCGATGTCTGTCCTACGGCTCCGGCGTCACCTTCTGGCCGCTGGCGGAGATCCTGAAGCACGAGGCCGGCATCGCCGACGGCGACGCTCCGGAGGCCGCGCTCGGGAAGCTCGAGACCTTGGCAGATCGCCTCGGAGCCGCGGCGCTGGCCGATGCGCGGCGGACGACGGCGCTTCTCGGGTCGACGGTCGGGATCACGCTGCCGGGATACGACTTCGGGCACCTCGACCCCGAGGCGCTCAGGGCGGAGATCCTGGAGGCATGGCGCAGCTTCTTCTCCGCGCTGGCGGAGCGCGAGCCGATCGTCACGGTGATCGAGGACATCCACTGGGCGGAGCCCGCGCTGCTCGACATCCTCAGCGACCTCGGCACGCGGGTCCAGGGCAGCGTGCTGTTCCTGTGCCCGGCTCGGCCGGACCTGGTCGACCGCAGCCCGTCATGGGGTGGTGGACGGCCGAGCTTCTCGGCGATCTACCTCGACCCGCTCCCGCGCGATGATGCGAGCAGGCTCGTCACGATGCTGCTCGAGGTGGAGGACCTCCCCGGTGACCTCCACGACCGGATCGTGGAACGCGCCGGCGGCAATCCGTTCTTCGCGGAGGAGATCGTCCGCCACCTCATCGATCGGCGCAGCGCCGCGCCCGATGGAGCGTCCGACGACGGCGACGCACCGGCCGCCATGCCCATCCCCGATACGGTCCAGGCGGTCATCGCGGCACGCATCGACCTCCTGCGGCCCGACGAGAAGCGCGCGCTCCAGGCGGCCGCGGTGGTCGGGCGCATCTTCTGGCCCGCTCCGGTGGCGCGATACCTCGACACGACGCCCGCCGGGGTGACCGAGCTGTTCCGTGGGCTGGAGTCGCGCGACCTGGTCCTCTCGCGGCTCGACTCCAGCATGCGCGGCCAAGCCGAGTTCATCTTCAAGCACGCCCTCGTTCGAGACGTGGCGTACGAGAGCATTCCGAAACGGGACCGCGCCATGGCCCACCTCGAGATCGTGCGGTGGATCGAAGAGGCGGTCGGCGACCGCCGGCGCGAGGTGGTGGAGCTGCTCGCGTACCACTACACGGCGGCGCAACGGGCCGCCGCGTGGGGCCGTGTGGAGCCCGATCGTCGCGAGGAGATCCGGGCCCGAGCCGTGGCGCTCCTGTTCGACGCGGCCGACGAGGCCGGCAGGCTCTTCGCGATGGACCGGGCGATGGAGCGCGTGACCACCGGCCTGGAGCTGGCGAGTGGCCCGGTCGAGCAGTCTCGTGGCCTGGAAGCGCTGTCCCGGCTCGCGCTGTGGCGTGATGATGGTGACGAGGCCTGGCGCGCGGCGCGGGAGGCAGTCGACCTGCGCATGGCGGCACCGGGACCGGTGGATCGGCGAGCCGTCGCACGCATGTGCGGACACCTGCTGTCGATGCCCACCCGATGGCCGGGCCTGCTGCGGACGTTGCCCTCGCGCGAGGAGGCGGCGCCGTACCTGGAGCTGGGATTCTCGATGCTGGATCCCGGGGACAGCGAGGAACGGATGGGCCTCCTGCTGGCGAAGGCGGCCTGGGGCTGGGGATTCGCGGAGGCCGATCGCGACCCCGCTCGGACCGAGGAGTACCGCGCCACCGCGGAGGAGGCGATCGAGCTTGCCCGCCGGATGGGCCGGCCCGATCTGCTCTCGGCGGCGCTCGACACGGCGGGCGCGGTTGCCCAGGAGCTCGGCGGCTACGGACTCGCCAACGAGTACCAGCTGCAGCGCCTGGACCTCGTGCCGGAGCTCGACGATCCGACCGAGATCGCCGACATCATCGGGACCCTCGCCTGGCACTACATGCACATTGGGGAGTACCGACGCGCGACGGAGCTCGAGCCGAGCACCTTCACCGAGCGATACGGCCTCCACCTGCCGCTGATCGGGCATCGCACCAAGCTCGCCTTCCACGCCATCGCCCTCTGGCGCCTCGGTGAGTGGGATCGCTTCTGGGAGGCGTACCGCGACATCGACGCGACCGTCGACCACGCCAGGCCGATCACGTACCACCTGATGCGCCTGTACGCGGCGGCCGCATACCTCCACGACCTGGCCGGCGACGGCGCCGAGGCGGATCGGCTCGTCGCCGAGCTCGATCTCAGCCAGGAGACCCGAGGCGACACCGGCGTATCTGCGGCCCGGCTCTGGATCGTCGAGATCCTCGTCCGCCGCGGCCGGTTGGATGAGGCTCGCCGGCGGCTCGAGGTGGCCGATCCGTCGCGGGACCGCCAGAACCTCGACCTGACCTACGAGGCGTGGGCCGAGCTCCTCGCCGAGCAAGGCGCCTGGTCCGAGGCGCCGGCGATCGTGGCGGCCGCCCGCGACTGGGCGGCCCACGGCTCCCTGCTGGCCTTGCCCGCCTTCGCCGATCGGCTGGAGGGTCGGATGCTGCTCGCAACCGGCGACCCGGAGGCCGCCGTCGAGCGGCTCCGCGCCGCCCGGGACACGCTGGACCGGCTCGGTGGCGCATGGGACCGGGCACGGACGGAGCTGCACCTGGCTGATGCGCTTCGCGCGCTCGATCGGCGAACGGAGGCCGCCGACGTCGCGAAGTCCGCGCTCGCTACCCTCGAGCTCGTCGCCGCTCCACGTGAGCAGGCACGGGCTCGGGAGCTGTTGTCAGCTTCCGAATGAAGCGGGCCAGGCGCCGCTGCAGCACCTCGTAGGACAGGTGCTCGCGGCCGATCTCGAAGTTCCGCCGCGCAATGGCCGCATGGCGGCGAGGATCGGCGAGCGTCTGGCGCACCTCGCGGAGGGTGGCCGGCGTGATCGCGCCGTCGATCTCGATGAACTGAAAGCCGAGCGGCTTGATGTCGGCCTCGTAGACGCTGTAGCGGTTCACGACGATCGGCTTGCCGTAGTAGATCGCCTCTACCAGGGCGTTCCCGTAGCCCTCGTAGAGCGAGGGGTAGGTGATGAGGTCGGCCGCCAGGTACGCATCGTGGAGCGAGTGGGCAGGCCGCAGCGGCTTGCCCTCGTGATCCGGCGCGAACCGGTCCGCGGCGTAGCGCATGTCGACCCCGTGCTGCTCGGCCAGTCGTTCCATCTCGACGAGGTAGTCGAGCCCCTCGTCGCCGGCGGGGCTGGTGATGAGGAGGACCGCATGACGGTCGCGGAGGCGCCCGACGAGCTCGATGGCCAGCTCGATCCCCTTGCGCGGTACCACGCGCGTGGGCTGCACGACGAGCAGCCCGCGCGTGCCCATCCCCAGCTCGCTGCGCATCTGGCGGCGCATCGCCGGATGCGGCCGGGGGCGGCCCGCCGAGAAGTCGAAGACGTTCGGGATGATCGACGAGGCGATTCCGCGGCGCCGGCGCAGGTCCTGTGCGGCCAGCGAGTTGATGCTGACATGGAAGACGCCCGGCAGGTCGGGCGGGAAGGCCTGCTCGAGGACTTCGGGCACGATCGATCCGGCGAACCGTGGCCGCTCCCACCAGTAGTCGTGGTGGTGGCCGATGGCCGGCACCCCGGTCGACTGCACGACGCGGCGCAGGGCGACCGCCAGCGGCAGCTGCATCGGGATGGCCCACGCGTTCTCGACGATCAACAACCCGATGCGCTGGACGTCGATCCAGGTCTCGATCACCGGGATGAGCTGGTTCGCGAGCCGATCGATCTCCACGCGCACCGCGGTGGCATCGCTGTCCGGGTCGAAGGCCGCGGCGGTCACCCGTGCGGCCGGCGGATGGGCGAAGTGCATGGCCGGCACGAGCTGGGCGTGCGGTCGGAGCGCGTCGACGTCGCCGGCCAGGAGGCGGACCTCGTGGCCCATCCGGACCAGGACCTCCTCCCACTTGGCGACCTCGTACGTCACGCCGTCGACCCCGGCCAGCCGCGTTGAGACGATCCCGATCCGCATGTGGGGTGATCGTATCGGCTCCGATCCGGGTCGCGGGCGGCATCCCGGTACACTCCCGGCATGTCCTCCCTTCCCGTGGTTGCCATCGTCGGGCGCCCGAACGTCGGCAAGAGCACGCTCTTCAACCGGCTCATCGGCCAGCGCCTGGCGATCATTTCCGACGTCGCCGGCACGACCCGCGACCGCGTATACGGCACCGCCGAGTGGAACGGCAGGACATTCACGGTGGTGGACACCGGAGGGTTGGAGCTCCAGCCGGGCACCGATATCGAGGAGCGCGTCCAGGACCAGGCGCGCGTGGCGGTGGAGGAGGCCGATCTCGTCCTGTTCATCGTCGACGCTCACGCGGGGCTGGCACCGCTCGACCACGAGCTCGCCGATCGGCTGCGCCGCTCCGACGCCCCCGTGATCCTGGTCGTGAACAAGGGCGACAACCCGGCGCGCGAGGCCGATGCGGTCGAGTTCTTCGCGCTCGGCATCGACCCGGCCATCACGATCAGCGCCCAGCACGGCCGTAACACCGGCGACCTCGCCGACCTCATCGTCGAGGGCCTTCCGCCGCCGACGGATGCGGAGGCGGCAGCATCGGTCTCCGAGGAGACGGACCTCACCGAGGAGGAGATGGCCGAGCTGGCCGAGACCGAGCTCGGGGCCCCGCGCGTCGCGATCGTCGGGCGGCCGAACACCGGCAAGTCGACGTTTGTGAACCGCGTCCTCGGCGAGGAGCGGATGATCGTGTCGCACGTGCCCGGAACGACCCGCGACCCGATCGACACCGCCATCCGGCTCGGCGACCACGACCTCGTGCTCGTGGACACCGCCGGCATTCGCAGGCGGGGGAGCATCGAGAAGGGGATCGAGCGCTACAGCGTGCTGCGGAGCATGAAGGCGATCGACTCGGCCGACGTGGCGATCGTGATGACCGATGCGGCCGAGGGCTATACCGCCCAGGACGCGCACGTCGTCGGCTACGTCCTCGAGGCCGGCAAGGGCGTGGTGCTGGTGCTCAACAAGTGGGACGCGGTCGAGAAGGACGAGCACACCGCCGACCGGTGGCTGAAGCGCCTGCGACGGGATGCGCCGTATCTCGCATGGGCGGACATCGTGTTCGCATCCGCGCTCACCGGCCAGCGGGTGGAGCGCATCCTGCGCGAGGCTCTGCGCGTGGCCGAGGAGCGGTACCGCCGCGTGCCGACCGGGGAGCTGAACCGCGTGGTGATGGACGCCGTTCGCGCGCATCCGCCGTCGCATGTGCGGAACCGCCTGCCGAAGGTCTTCTACGCGACCCAGGTCGGCGTCGCGCCGCCGACGTTCGTGATCTTCGTCAACGACCCGGAGATCATCCACTTCAGCTACAAGCGCTATCTCGAGAACCGGATTCGCGACGCCTACGGGTTCCTGGGCACGCCGATCCGGCTCATCTTCCGCCAGCGCGAGTCGGAGGAGGCTGCACGGCGTTCCACCCGTCCACGGCGTGCTGCGGGAGGAAAACGCAGCCGATGAGCGACCAGGTCGGAATCCTCGGCGCGGGCGCGTGGGGAACGACCCTCGCCGTCCTGCTCGCCCAGGACGAGCGCCCGGTGAGCCTGTGGGCCCACACGTCCGAAGCCGCCGAGCGCCTGGCCCATGAGCGCACGAACGAGCGGTACCTGCCGGGCACCGTATTCCCGCCCAACGTGCGGGTCGTGCTCGACGACGCGGAGCTGTCCGAGCCGCATCGGTTCTACGTGCTGGCCGTCCCGTCGTCCTACGCGCGGGCGACGCTGGCACGTCTGTCCCCACACCTCTACGCGGCCGCGCCGATCCTCTCGGTGGTCAAGGGAATCGAGGAGGGCAGCCACCTGCGGATGAGCGAGGTCGTGACCGATGAGCTGCCCAACCGGTCCGTCGCGGCCCTGTCCGGGCCGAACCTCGCCCGCGAGATCGCCGCCGGCAAGCCGGCCGGATCGGTGATCGCCTCCGACGATGAGGCACTCGCGGCCGAGTTGGCATCCGTGCTCTCCTCCGAGCGCTTCCGGGTCTACACGAATCCCGACCTCGTGGGGGTCGAGCTGTGCGGCGCGCTGAAGAACGTCGTGGCGCTCGCCGCCGGGATGGTCGACGGGCTCGGCTTCGGCGACTCGGCGAAGGCCGGGATCATCACCCGCGGCCTGGCCGAGATGACGCGCTTGGGCGTGGCGGCGGGAGCGCACCCGCTGACGTTCGCCGGCCTGGCGGGAGTTGGCGACCTCATCGCGACCTGCATGTCGCCGCTGTCGCGGAACCGACGCGCCGGGGAGCTCATCGCGTCGGGCGTCCCGTGGACGGAGGCGCAGGGCCGTCTCTCCGGCGTCGCCGAAGGCGCCGCCACGGTCGCCGGGGCCCTCGAGCTCGCGGCCGAACACAGCGTGGAGATGCCGATTGCACAGCAGGTCCGCGCCGTGGTCTTCGAGCAGCGGCCGCCGCTCGTGGCCGTGGCGGAGCTGATGTCGCGCAGCACAAAGGACGAGCTGGACGACTGATGGCGCGGCCGCTGCGCTTCGGGATCAGCGTCGTGCCCTACGCAGCCGCCCATGCCGGAATCCTCGAGCAGGTCCGCGCCGCGGAGGAGGGCGGCCTTGACCTCGTCGGGATCCAGGATCACCCGTACCAGCGCCGGTTCCTCGACACGTACTCGCTCATCGCCGATCTGCTGGCACGGACCGAGCGACTGCGATTCTTCCCGGACGTGACCAGCCTCGCGATGCGCGATCCGCCCATGATCGCCAAGGCAGCCGCGTCGATGGACGCGATGAGCGGCGGGCGATTCGAGCTCGGGCTGGGCGCCGGCAACTTCTGGAACGCGGTGGAGGGCATGGGGCGCCCGACCCGCACGAACCGCGAGGCCTTCGCGGCGCTCGAGGAGGCGATCGCGATTCTCCGCGCCGCGCTCGACGTCGATACCGAGCGCCGGGTAGTGCGGGGGGCGGGGCCGTTCTATCCGATCCCAGGCTATCCGGCCGGCCCGCCACCGGCTCACCGCATCGGCATCTGGCTCGGGGTGTACCGCTCGCGTGGACTGCGCCTGGTCGGCCGATCGGCCGATGGCTGGATCCCGTCACTCGGCTACGCCAGCCTCGAGGAGCTGAAGCGCGCGTCCGCGGTGATCGACGCGGAGGCGAGGGCATCCGGTCGGGATCCGGATGACATCAGCCGGCTGCTGAACTTCAACGGCCTGATCGGCGAGGAGCGCGCGGGCGAGACGCCGCTGTCCGGGCCACCGGATCACTGGGTGGCGACGCTGTCCTCGTGGGCCAACGAGATCGGGATCGACTCGTTCATCATGTACCCGGAGGACGGCGACGCCGACCAGGTGCGGCGATTTGCCGCAGAGGTGGCGCCAGCCGTCCGGGAACGGGTCGGCGGCTGAGGGAAGGCCTACATCAGGCCGACGACATGGCCCTCCGGATCGGCGAACAGCGCGATCGTCGTCTCGGGCGCCACCTCGGTCAGGGGCATGATGATCGTGCCGCCCGACTCCTCGATCTTGCGAAGCGTGGCCTGCGGATCGTCGGAGTGGACGTAGAACGTGACGTGGCCGGGACCGCCGTTCTGTGTCGGGCCGATGCCGGCGCTGAGCTCGCCCTGCCGCAGCATTCCGTAGCCGCCCGGGTTGTTCGTGTCGAGCGCCCAGCCGAACACGTCGCTGTAGAAGCGCTGCAGCTTCGGTCCGTCGGTGCCGGCCACCTCGACGTGAACGATCTTGTCTGCCATGAGCGGATCTCCTCTCGGTCGAATTCCTGGACCGATGCCGTCATCGGCCCCCTACACACACATCGACGTTTGGAGACTGCGCAGATCGACAGGTTCGCCAGTGCTGCGTCCGTGACGTCCGGATCGGCCGCCCGTATACTTGGCCCGATCCTCGCTCGGTCGGGGCGTGGCGCAGTCTGGCAGCGCACTTGGCTGGGGGCCAAGGGGTCGGAGGTTCGAATCCTCTCGCCCCGACCATCCGCCCCACGGCGGGCACGCGTAGACTCGCGGCGATGGCAGAGGAGATGCGCCCGGAGTCACCGTTCGGCCTCCAGGGTGCCCACGAGAACATCTGGCACATCGCCCGGGCGGAACGCTGGAGCGACGGCCAGGTCATCGGTCACCGCACCTTCTGCGGCCGCAACTACCCGGCGTCCGTGGAGCAGCGCGACCTCGAGGGCCTCGAGCAGGTCTGCTCGGACTGCCAGTCCCAGGTCTCCCAGAGCCACTGACGGCGGACACAAAGACGCCCCGGCGAGGAGCCAGGGCGATCGATGTGGGGTCCTCGGAGGCCCGGCGGGTAGGCCGACCGGCCGCGAGGACCGCCTGGAACGGGATCTAGGCGGCGACGGGCACGCCGCGGAAGAGCGCGAGCTCGCCCACGTAGCCGGTCACCAGGCGAACTCGGTCGGAGACGTTCTCCTTGATCCAGCTCGCGGCGACAAGGGCCGACTTCTCAGCAGCCTCGCGGCTCTCCCAGACGCTGATCGAGACGACCTTGTGGTCGCCGATGTCGGCCAGGCCGAAGTTCAGGAAACCGGGCAGGTTGGCGAACGTCGGCAGGATGCCCTTCTCGGCGATGCCGGTCAGCTCGTCGAAGGTGCCCTTGGTCATGTCGTAGGTCGAGATTCCAGTGTAACGCATATCTACTCCTCTGCCCCCATGCGGCCAAGTCGACACGAAGCGGATACGCGATGGCTCTCCGTCGGTCGAGGGGCCAGAGGAATCTTTCGCAGCCTTGCAGCCGTTGGGCGTAGTCTAGCACATATCCTCTTGTGATATATTCGCGGCGAATTCGTTACATAGATGTACAGGATCGTACGGATGCCACGGATCGAATTCGAGGCTGATTCCGAGGAGGAGCTCCTGGCGCTGGCATGGCGCTGGGTGATGGGACCTCAACGGCAGCCGGCCTTCGCAGGCGGCAGCGGCCAGACGGCCGACCAGGAGGATCTCCGGCGACGCCAGCTGGGCGAGGTGCTCAACGCCATCCGTGGCACCGATAGCCGTCGCCTTTTGCGCGAGGTGGCGGAGCTGTCCACTCGCAATACCGCGCTCGTCCTCGACGCCGACCTGGCGCAGCGCTACGGCAAACGCACCAACACGGCCTTCGCGGGCATCGTGGCCGGCCCCAACAAGGTCATGCGACGAGTTGCTCGGCGGGACCTGATCACCTGGGACCCTGACGCGCGCGGGTATCGCATGGACTCGGCGGATGCGGAGATCGTCCTGGAGCGCTGGCCCGGATCCTGACGCGCCGCTCATGGGGATGTGCCCGAAAACGTCGAGAAGCCCGGCCCAAAGGGCAGCGCATCCCGGCGCCAAAGTGCCAAGCCGCTCACGCGGCTGAAAGCGCATCGACATGGCCAAGGGCACAACAACTCGTCGTCTGGTACCGGGTTGATTCCCTCGGCCCCGACCAGTACCACATCGTCGGTTTTCTGCGCGGCCATACCGAGCAGCCACGCATGCTCGGCGCCGTGGGCGCGCAGGCGGTCGAGGACGTCGTCGACGGCGTCGACGACGAACGTGAGGCGAGGGATGCCCCTCGGCGTTCCGCGCGAGCGGGCTACAGTTGGCGCCATGCGAAAGCTCATCGTCCAGCAGTGGGTCACCGTCGACAACATCGCGGCGGAGGAGGACGGTGGGCTCGGCTTCGTGTCCGCGGAGCCCTTTTCCGAGACCACCGACCCCGCGTTCAAGGCACGCTTGATGGGGTTCATCGACTCGGTCGACACGATGATTCTCGGCGCGAATACCTACGCCCAGTCCAAGGACTACTGGCCGCACGCCGATGAACAGGGCGAGTACGGCGAGAAGCTCAACAAGCTCACCAAGTTCGTCGCCTCGTCGAAGATGGATGACGCCCCCTGGGGCGACTTTCCCGCCGCGACGGTGACGCGCGATCCGGCCGCCACCATCCGGGAGCTCAAGGAGCAGAGCGGCAAGGACATCTGGCTGTGGGGGAGCTTGAAGCTCATGCACTCCATGCTGGACGCCGGCGTCGTCGACGAAGTCCGAATGCTGGTCTGCCCGGCGTCGCGTGGCAAGGGCACGCGCGTGTTCGAGGATCGGCATGACCTGATGCTGGTCGAGGCCACCGCGTACGAAAACGGCGTGGCGATTCTGCGCTACGAGATCAAGAACTAGGGGGAACAGCGCCCTGTTCCGCCAGCAGCCCCGTCGTCAGCCGGCGGGCCCGAAGGTCGCGCGGCCGGCCGGTCGATAGGTGAGGAGCATCACGCCGGACGGCGTCGACCGCGACTCGACCAGCGTCAGGTCGTGCGTCTGGCCGCGCTCCGGGAACAGCCGAAGCCCGTCGCCCACCACCACGGGGTAGAGGCGCAGGTTGAGCTCGTCGACGAGGTCGCGCTCGAGCAGCCACCGCAGCAGCGCGCCGCTGCCATGTACCTGGAGCTCGCGCCCGGGCTTTGCCTTGAGTTCGCGCACGGCCGCCCCGACGTCGCCATCGATGACGTGAGTGTTCTCCCACGTCGGGTCCTTCAGCGTGGTCGAGGGCACGTACTTGGGCAGCACGTTGATGCCGTGCGAGACCGGATCGCCCTCGTCGTGGTGCGGCCAGTAGGCCTCGAAGATCTCCCAGGTCTTGCGCCCGAGGAGCAACGCGTCCGCGCGCTCGAACATCGAGGTAAGGAAGGGCCACATCTCGTCGTCGGTGTGTGCCGCGGTCCACCCACCCCGGTCGAACCCGCCGCGTCGGTCCTCGTCGGGGCCCCCGGGGCCCTGGTACACGCCATCCATCGTTACCATCATCGAGGCGATCAGCTTCATGTCGTCACTCCTTGCAGCACGTTCTGACGACTGGACGATCCACCCGCCGGGAAGTCATCGGTAGGCCCTGCCGCTACAGTACGGCTCGTGCGGACGTACGAGGACGACGAGACCGCCGACCGCGCCGGTGTCAGCACCGATGAGCTGCAGGGCATGGTCGACGCGGGCATCATCCGGCCCGACCCCGAGCATCGGTACCGACCGGGTGACGTCCGCCGCGCGGAGCTCGTGAGCCTGACGGCGGCTGGCATCACCCTCGAGGAGCTCAGCGATGCCTCGCTCGGGGCGGAGGTGGTCTTCCGGGACATCGGCCCGGTCGAGCTCAAGGGTGTTGCCGGCGCGTTGCACCTGCACGCCGCCTCACTGTCCGGGTAGGCGGGCGGGACCGCCCGCTGATGAACGAAACGCCCCTCCCCGGTGTCGCGGGAAGGGGCGTTGAAGCGTGCCACGGTGGGCACCGCTACATGTCGTCGCTCGCGCTGGGCTCGGCCGATGGGCTGGTCATGTCCATCGAGTGGTCGGTGCCCATCGACTCGCTCGGCACGCCGGTATCGACGCTCGGCAGCGTGTCGAGGCTCTGATCGGTGCCCTGGTTCTGGCAGCCAGCGATGGCCAGCGAGAGGATCAGCAGCGCGGCGGCGCCGCGCGTCTTCCATTGGTTCATGAGGCTGTCGGATCTCCTGCGGGTGTGTGGGCGCCACATCGGCGCAGCACCGCACCATTCGCAGCCTCCGTGCCCGATCCCGCGCGCCACGAGGAAAGATTGCGGGATCTTAATGGCCGCGTCCGACTCGGAGACACGGCGAGGCGGCCGCCCGACGTCCCGAGGGACGGGAGCGACCGCCTCATGCCAAGAGCGCGGCGCTACTCGGCTTGAACGTTCGTTGCGCGGGGCCCGCGCGGATTCGACTCGACGTCGAACGTTACCCGCTCGCCGCCCATGAGCCGATCGAAGTCGACCGACTCGGTAAGGCCGTCGCGATGGAAGAAGTAGTCCTTGCCATCCTCGCCGGTGATGAAGCCGAAGCCACGATCGGCGACGACCTTCTTGATGGTGCCACTGGCCATGAGAGGCCTCCTAACGGTAGAACCGCAAGGGTACTCCCCTCCGGCATGTAGCATCGGCCCGATGTCAGCGCTTCCCGCGCGCCCGCCGTTCGCACTGCGTGCCCGGCTCCTGTCGCCGCTGGCCGATGGCGGCGTACTGGACGAGCTGGACGGCCTCGTCGAGGTCGACGCAGGTGGTCGGATCGTTCGTGCAGGGCGCTGGCCCGGATCTGGAGCCCCACCGGCGCTGGACCTGCGGCCGATGCTGGTCATGCCCGGTCTGGTCGACCTCCACGTGCACCTGCCGCAGATCCCGAACGCAGGGCTGGGAAGCGGGCTCGACCTGCTGACCTGGCTCGACCGCTACATCTTCCCGCTCGAGCGGGCCTATGACCGTTCCGTCGCGGAACGCCAGGCCCCTGCCGCGTTTCGAGCCTTCGCCGCGGCTGGCACGACGACGGTGGTCGCGTACGCGGCGGTGTGGGAAGACTCCACCGACGCGGCGTTCGAGGCGGCGGAGGCCCACGGCATCCGCGCGGTCATCGGCAAGGTGATGATGGACCGCCTCACGTACGACGAGCGGATCTCGCCGCACGAGATCCTGGAGACCAGCCTTCGTCAGTCGGAGGACCTGGCCACGCGCTGGCACGGGCGGGACGACGGCCGCCTGCAATACGCGTTCACGCCGCGGTTCGCCGTCAGCTGCACGGCCGACATGCTCACCGAGTCGGCGGCGCTCGCCGCCCGACATGGCGCGTACGTGCAGACGCACCTGTCCGAGGACACCGGCGAGATCGAAGAGGTCCGCCGCCTGTTTCCCGAGGCCGTCGACTATCTCGACGTGTACGACCGCGCCGGGGCGCTCGGCCCGCGCACGATCCTTGCGCACGCAATCCACCTCTCGGAGCGCGAGATCGGCCGGATCGTCGCTTCAGGTGCCCGGGTGGCGCACTGCCCGGCCTCGAACCTGTTCCTCTCAAGCGGGCTCATGCCGCTGGCCGCCTACCGCGCGGCCGGTATGACCATCGGGGTGGGCAGCGACGTCGCCGCTGGCCCGGAGCTGTCGCTCTTCACGGTGATGCGGGCCGGGGCCGTCACGCAACGGGTGCTCGAGCTCACCGGTCGGGCGACCCCTGCGCTGGCGGTTGCCGGCGCCGAGTGGCTCCGTCTGGCGACGCTCGACGGAGCACGAGCGCTCGGTCTCGAGGCACGGATCGGGTCGCTCGAACAGGGCAAGGAAGCCGACCTCGTTGCGATCGACCCGCGCCTGACGACGCCGCTTCCCGGCGATGAGCCGCCGCTCGAGTCGGCGGACGAGGTGATGAGCCGCCTGGTCTTCCGGCCGCACCCGAACATGGTGCGCGCCGCGTGGGTGCGTGGCCGCTCATTGGCCGGTCCACCGGGCCTCGAGGGCATCGGCTAGGCTGTCGCCCGTGGATCGGGTCGTTCAGCTGCTCATCAACGCCGGGGCACTGTACGTTGCCGTCCTGATCGTGCCGGGCCTCGACTTCTCGTTCGAAGCGGAGGGCGCCTGGCTGAAGTTCCTGGTGCTGGCCTTCATTTTCGGAGCAGTGAACACGCTAGTGCGACCGATCCTCCAGGTGCTGACCCTGCCAATCACGGTCGTCACCCTCGGCCTGTTCCTGGTCGTCATCAACGCGCTCATGCTCCTGCTGACCGACGCCATCTCCGATCAGCTCGCACTGGGCCTTGTGGTCCAGGACTTCCTCGGGGCACTGCTCGGGGCGATCGTGATCAGCATCGTGGGATTCATCCTGTCGATGGTCGTCGGCGCCACCCGGCGCGCCGCCTGATCCCGGATCTGCATATGGAGCGCGCTCCCTGGCCCGTCGGGTTGCTGTTCGGGCTATCGCTGGCCGTGGTGATCCTGCTGGCGGGGCCGCTCCTCCTGTTCAACCCGCTCTTCACCTCTGCGTTGCAGGTCCGCCACGACGTCGCTGCGGCATTCGACACCACGCAGGAAGAGGTCGAACGGGTCACGACCGCCTTCCTGGTTGACATCTATCTCGATGGGCCGTTCGACGCCTCCCTTGACGGCGACGAACCGCTGCTCGACGCGGACGAGCGCTCGCATATGAGCGACGTCTCAGGGCTGGTACGGCTGTTGGCCGCCATCCTCGGGATCGCCGTGGTCATTGCGATCGTGACCGGAGTGCGCCTGCGGGTCGAGCCGCGCCGCCAGGGCGAGATCATGATCATGGCGGCCGGGGCGATCGGCGCCACGGCGCTGCTGCTGGGAATCTTCTTCGCGGTCGCATTCGACACGGCGTTCCTGCTCTTCCACGAGCTGCTGTTCCCGCCGGGAACCTTCCTGTTCGCAACCGGTTCGGACCTCATCACCCTGTTCCCCGAGGCCTTCTGGTTCGACGCGGCTCTGGCAGCTGGTGGCGCGATCATCCTGACCGCGCTGGTGGTGACGGGCATCGGGATCGTCCGCTGGCGGAGCGGCGAACCGCCCTCGACGCCGGCCTGATCTAGACTCGCGGCATGGGACCCGGTTGGAAGGTCGGCCGGCTGGCCGGCATCGAGCTCGCGATCCACCCGTCCTGGCTGGTCATTGCCTTCCTGGTCACGTACTCGCTGGCCGAGTTCCAGTTCCCCGCGCTCTACCGTGACTGGAGCGCTGGCGCCTACTGGGGCGTTGCCGTGGCAACCGCGCTCCTCTTCTTCGGGTCGGTGCTTGCGCACGAGCTGTCCCACGCCCTCGTGGCGCGTCGCTTGGGCCTGAAGGTCGAGGGCATCACCCTGTTCATCTTCGGTGGCGCGACGACGATCGACGAGGACTCCCGGACCCCGCGCGAGGAGGCGTTGATCGCGATCGCCGGGCCGGCCACGAGCCTGGCGATCGGGCTGGTGATCCTCGGCGCCGACGTCGTCGTGGCACAGCCGTACCTTGGGGCGCTGCTCGGCTGGCTGGGCTTCATCAACGTGCTGCTGGGACTCTTCAACCTGATCCCCGGCTTTCCGATGGACGGCGGACGGGTGCTGCGGGCGGTGCTGTGGCGCGTGCGTGGCGATCGCCTGGCGGCGACGCGCAACGCCGCCCTTGTCGGCCGCGCGTTCGCGTACGTGCTCATCGGCTTCGGCGTGATCCTGGCCCTGCGCCCGGGCGGGAGCATCTTCAGCGGCGTGTGGCTGGCGCTCATCGGCTGGTTCCTCTCGAACGCGGCGGAGGCCACGATGGCCCAGGCCGGAGTCGAGCGCAGCCTGCGCGGCGTCCGGGTCCGCGACGCCATGGAGGTCGAGCCCCCGACCGTGTCGCCGAACGAGCCGGTGTCCGAGCTCGTCCAGGAGCGGATGCTGCGTGGCGAGGACCGATCGTTCCTGGTGCGCCACGACGACGGTGGCCTCGCGGGTGTCGTGACGCTCGGCGACGTCCGGCGCCTGCCGCGTGACCACTGGCCTGACGCGAGGGTGACCGACATCATGACGCGGTACGGCGACCTCGCCACCATCGGGCCCGATGCGCCCCTCGCGGACGCGCTGCGCCTCATCCAGGAGCGCGAGATCGGGCAGCTGCCGGTGATCGAGACCGATGGCCGCGACCCGCTCGGGCTAGTCACCCGCCGCGGCATCCTGCGTCTCATCGAGGCGCGCATGAAGCTCGGGATGTGACACCGATGCTGTCGCTCGACGAGGCCTATCGCCGGTTGCTCGCGCAGGCCCACTTGACCGACGGCGATCGCGTCGACCTGGTCGACGCCGTCGGCCGGGTCCTCGTCGAGCCCAGGGTGGTGGCGGCGGTGGACGTCCCGTCGTTCGCGAACTCGGCGATGGATGGGTTCGCCTTGCGGGCTGCCGATGCGCCCGGCGACCTGCGGGTCGTGGGCGAGGTGCGCGCCGGCTCCCCCTGGCCGTCGACGATCGAGCCCGGTACGGCGGTCCGGATCATGACCGGCGCGCCGATCCCGCCAGGTGCCGACACGGTCGTACCGCTCGAGGAGGCGACCGAGGGCGAGGACGCGGTGACGATTCCCGACGCCGTCGTACGCGGCCGGCACGTGCGCACGGCGGCGCACGACACGCGGGCCGGGGACGAGATCTTTATCACCGGGGCGTTGACGGCGCCGAAGATCGGGGTCCTGGCGTCGCTCGGCATCGGCGACGTGGAGGTCCGACGCCGCCCGGTCGTGGCGATCCTGTCGACCGGTGATGAGCTGGTCGGGCCGGGCGAGCCGCTGGCCCCGGGCCAGATCCACGATGCCAATGGTGCCGCGCTGACCGCGGCCGTCATCGAGGCCGGTGGCGTCCCGCGCCTGCTCCCACGCCAGCTCGACGACGCCGGGTCGATCGAACGCACTCTCGTGGAGGCGGCCCGCGACGCCGACCTGATCGTGACCTCGGGTGGCGTCAGCGTCGGGCAGCACGACTACGTCCGGGCCGTGCTCGAGCAGCACGGCAGCCTAGACTTCTGGCGGATCGCCGTTCAGCCGGGCAAGCCGCTGGCGGTGGGCACCCTGGCTGGAGCCACCGTGATCGGGCTGCCGGGCAACCCGGTGAGCGCGCTGGTGATCTTTGAGCTGTTCGTGCGGCCCGTCGTCCGCGCGATGCTCGGGTTGGGAGGCGACGGGCGGCTCCGCGTGCGCGCCACGCCAACCGAGCGAATGCCGAAGGACGCGTCACGCCGCGCGTTCCTGCGGGTCACCGTCTGGCAGGAGGACGGCGGGATCCACGCGCGGCCGGCCGGTGGCCAGCAGTCCAGCCAGCTGCGCCCGATGGCGGACGCCAATGCGCTGCTCGTGGTCCCCGAGGGACCCGACGCGGCGGAGGTCTCGCAGACCTACGAGGCGATCGTGTTCGAGCCGCTCCTCCTGACGGGCCGATGAAGCCGACCCATCTCGACGACGATGGCGCCCCACGCATGGTCGACGTGGGTGACAAGCCCGTCACCGCCCGACGTGCTGCGGCGGAGGCCGTGGTGCGGATGCGGCCGGACGTCCTCGGCACGCTCCTCGACGCTGGGGGACCAAAGGGCGACGGGTTCGTCACCGCTCGCCTCGCGGGCATCGGGGCCGCGAAGCGGACCGCGGAGCTCATCCCGCTGTGCCATCCGCTCCCGCTGGACCGGGTCGACGTCGAGCTGCTTGCCGATCGTGACGCCGGCACCGTCACGATCCGCGCGGAGGCGCGAGTCACCGCGCGCACCGGCGTCGAGATGGAGGCACTGGTCGCCGCATCGGTCGCCGCGCTGACGCTCGTCGACATGACGAAGGCGCTGCAGCGCGACATCGTGATCGCCGACGTCCGGCTGCTCGAGAAGTCTGGTGGCCGCTCGGGGAATTGGCAGGCGGATGCGCCGGTCGAGCCCGCCGCTCACGAGGCGGTCGTCGTCACCTGCTCGAACCGATCGGCGAGCGGAGAGCGGGACGACAGCTCCGGACCCGCGCTGGTGGAGCGCCTGCGAGCCGCAGGGTTCGACGTCGCTCCCGACGCGATCGTCATTCCCGATGATGAGGCGCTGATCGCCGCCCTGCTGGCCGGCCTCGCCGATGCCGGTCATCGGCTGATACTCACGACCGGGGGCACCGGGCTCACCCCCACCGACGTGACGCCCGCCGCGACCCGTCGGGTCATCGACCGTGAGGCGCCCGGCCTGGCCGAGCTGATGCGGGCCGCAGGAATTGCCTCGACCCCGATGGCCGCCCTGTCCCGCGCGGTGGTCGGCACGCGCGGTGCGACGCTGATCGCCAACCTGCCGGGCTCGCCGAAGGGGGCGACCGAGTCGCTCGACGCCCTGCTGCCGGTCCTTCGCCACGCGCTCGAACAGCTCGCGGGTGGAGATCACTGACGACCCGTGACAGGCCGGCGCAGTAGGATCCGGTCATGCGCCGCGCGCGGCCCAACCACCGGATTTCCGCAAGGGATAGACCGTGACGGACGAGTCTCGTAGCCGGGTAACCCTATCTGTCCGACAGGCCGCGTTCATCGGCGTGGCATCAATGGTCGGTGCGGGGATCTTCTCCCTGCTCGGCGCGGCAGGCGAGGTCGCCGGATCCGCTGTCTGGCTGTCGTTCCTGCTGGCCGGCGCGGTTGCGCTGCTGCAGGGCTACTCGTTCGCGAAGATCGGGGCACGGTACCCGTCGGCCGGCGGCCTTCTCGAGTACGTGGTCCAAGGCTATGGCAACGGCCATGTGACCGGGGTCATCGCCTGGCTCGTGCTGGCAGTGAACGCGATCATCACCGCGATGGTCGCGGTCTCGTTCGGCAGCTATGCGAGCTCGGCCGTCGGGGCGGACGCCCCGTGGGCGACGAAGGCCTTCGCAGCCCTCCTCATCGCGGCCATGACGGTGCTCAACGCGTTCGGTTCGCAGGCCGTCGCGCGGGTGCAATCGGTCGTCGTCGTCGTCGTGATCGGCATCCTGTCGCTGTTCGCGGTCACGACGCTCGCGAATGCCGACTTCGCGCTGCTCGCGCCGTCCGAGTACCCGCCGGTGACCGACATCGTGGCGAGCGTCGCGCTGACATTCTTCGCGTTCCTCGGATTCGGCGTCATCACCTTCACGGCCGCGCAGCTCACCCAACCGAAGCGGGAGCTCCCGCTGGCGGTGTACGTGGCGATCGGCATCGCGACCGTGATCTACGTGGCCGTCGCGCTCGGCGTGTTCGGGACCCTCACCGTCGACGAGGTGATAGCCTCGGGCGGCACCGCTCTCGCCGTTGCCGCCGAACCGGTGCTGGGGCAGCTGGGCTTTTGGCTGATGACCGTCACCGCGCTGTTCGCCACAGCGGGCGCCACGAATGCGGGTCTGTTTCCCGCCACCGGCCTGTGTGAGCACCTCGCGTCCATCGGCCAGGTCCCGCCGCTGCTCGCCCGCCCACTCGGGGGCCGGCTATCGGTCGGGCTCCTCGTGACGGCCATCGTGTCTGCCGTTCTGGCGGTCGGCTTCGACCTCAACGCCATCGCATCGATCGGCAGCGCAGTCGCGCTGGTCATCTTCAGCTTCATCGGCATCGGCCACCTGCGCATCCGAGACGAGACCGGGGCCCGTGCCTCGATCCTGGTCCTCGGCATTCTCGGCGCGGCCGTCGTCCTCCTCATGTTCGTTCCCACGCTCCTCGAGGAGCCACTGACCATCGCAGCGATCTTCGTCATCCTCGTCCAGAGCGTGGTCCTGGACTTCGTCTGGAAGCGCAGTCGCGGCGAGCCGCCCGAGGCCCTGGTGCCGTCAACGCCCGCCTGACCGCGCGCCAGTGAAGCGCCGGGCATCACGGGGCCGCGGCTACCATGGCGCGGACCCATGGAAGCCACCATCCCGCTCTACCCCCTGATCGTCGTGCCCGTCGTTCTGGCGGGCTTCATGTTCTGGCGCCGGGCGCGCTGGCACCTGGCCGTGCTGGGCGAGGGACGGCCGCTGGAACGCTCGGACCGCATCGGCTCGCGCATCAAGGGGCTGGGCGTCTTCGTCGTCGGCCAGCGGCGGCTGCTCCAGGACCTCGGACCGGGGCTGGCGCATGCGTTCGTCTTCTGGGGCTTCATCGTCCTGCTGGCGACGACAGGCAACTACATCACGAATGGCCTTGTCGAGACGGTCCTGGCCTGGCCGTTCGGCGGGTTTCTATGGAGCGTGGTCACGGTCATCGCGAATGTCTTCATCGGACTCGTGCTCGCGTCGGTCGTCTATTACGTGGTGCGTCGGACGGTGACGCGTCCCGTCCGGCTGGCGTTGACCCGGGACGCGTTCATCATCCTCGGGCTGATCTTCTTCATCGTGCTGACGGAGCTCGTCGGCGACGCGTTCGTCTACGTCCTCGAGCCCGACCACCACGCCCGGCCGTGGGCCATCCTCGCCGGGCCGCTGAGCCTGGCACTCGAGCCGCTCGGGACCGCAACGGCGGAGATCGGCTTCGCCGTCATGGCCTGGACGCACATCCTGCTCGTGCTCGGGTTCGGCGCCTACCTGGCGTACTCCAAGCACCTCCACATCATCAGCAGCGAGCCGAACGTCTACTTCCGCAACCTGGAGCCGCGCGGCGCGCTGCGGAAGATGGACCTCGAGGTCGAGCCGGAGGAAGGTGAGGAGCTTCCCGTCTTCGGGGCGAAGGGCCTGAGAGACCTGACCTGGCGTCACCTGCTCGACCCGCTTGCGTGCACCGAATGCGGCCGATGCATGGAGTTCTGCCCGGCGTCGGTGACCGGCAAGACGCTGAGCCCGAAACACCTGATGGAGGGCCTGCGCGACCAGATCCTGGTGGCCGAGACGGCGCTCGCGGCGGCCGCCTCGGCCCAGCGCGCATGGAAGGGGGGAGCGAATGGCGGGGCCGCGGCATCGGAGGACGCGCTGACCCTCGCCCGACAGCGCGCCGAGGAGGCTCTCAGCCTGCCCCTCATGGACAACGCCATTCCCGAGGAGGCGGTCTGGCAGTGCACGACCTGCGGATGGTGCGTCGAGGGCTGCCCGGTGCTGATCGAGCACGTCGACACGATCGTGGAGATCCGCCGCAACGCCGTCCTGGAGGAGAGCCGCTTCCCGAAGGAGCTGAACGCGGCCTTCCGCAACATGGAGAACGCCGGCAACCCGTGGGGCCAGCCCAAGTCCGCCCGACTGGACTGGGCGAAGGGCCTGGACGTTCCGGTGCTCGGCGAGGCCGATGCCCACGCGCCGGACGAACGGCCATGGCACCCCCTGGCGCACGGTGTACGAGCCGACACCCTCGAGCGATCCGCTCGAGGGGGGCGTCCTGTTCTGGGTCGGCTGCGCGGGCGCGTTCGACGATCGCAACCGCAAGGTCGTTCGCGCCATGGCCCAGCTGCTGAGCCAGGCTGGCGTGCCGTTCCGTGTGCTCGGCTCCGCCGAGACCTGCACGGGCGATCCGGCCCGGCGCGCCGGGAACGAGTACCTGTTCCAGATGCTGGCCGAGGAGAACGTCGCAACGCTCTCGGCGGCACATGCCGAGCACGGCATCTCGACGATCGTCGCCACCTGCCCGCACTGCTTCAACACGATCAAGAACGAGTACCCGCAGTTCGGCCTGACGGGCGTGCACGTCATCCACCACACCCAGCTGCTCGATCGGCTCGTCGCCGAGGGACGGCTCGTGCCCTCGGAGCACCACGAGGCTGTCGTCGCATATCACGACGCCTGCTATCTCGGGCGCTACAACCAGGTCTACGACGAGGGCCGCCGGGTCGTGGAGTCCGTTCCGGGACAGTCGGTGGTGGAGATGGACCTCCATCACCGCCGCGGCATGTGCTGCGGTGCGGGTGGCGCGCGAATGTGGATGGAGGAGCGTGAGGGCAAGCGGATCAACCACAAGCGCGTCGAGCAGGCGCTCGAGAAGCAGCCTGACGAGATCGCGACCGCCTGCCCGTTCTGCCTGATCATGCTGCGCGACGGCACGACCGACCTGGATCGCACTGACGTGGGGGTCCGCGACGTCGCGGAGCTGCTCGCCGATGCGACCGGCGCCTGGGAGCGCCAGGTCCCCGTCGACTCGGCGGCCGGGGAGGCCGCACCCACGGAGGCCTGACCGGCCCACAGGCAGCCACGGAATCCGTCGCGAGCCGCGGAATCCGTAGAAATTGACGCCGATGGCCGCGGAATGTTGACCCGCGACACGGCGCCCGGCTACGCTCTCCGCATGGCCATGCGTAGCATCCAGCAAGGGTCGGGCGGACGGCGCCCCGTCCTCGATGATCTCGACAAGGCGATCATCAAGGCGCTCCAGCTCGACGGGAGACGCCCGTACGCGCAGATCGGGCGGCAGCTCAAGGTTCCCGAGGCGACCGTTCGCCAGCGAGCGGAGCGGCTGATCACGCGCGGCGTGGTCCAGGTGGTCGGCGTGACCGATCCGCTGGCCATGGGCTTCCAGCAGCCGGCCCTGATCGGGCTGAAGGTGGATCCCGGCCGGCTCGACCGCATCGCGGAGCAGATCGCCGAGCTCGAGGAGGTCACGTACGTCGTCATCACGGCCGGGCGTTACGACCTGTTCTGCGAGGTCGTGTGCGAGGACAACGAGCACCTGCTGCGCGTGCTGACCGATCGCTTTGCGGCCATCGAGGGGATCCGCTTGACGGAGACGCTCGTGGAGCTGCGCTTCGTCAAGGAGAGCTACCAGTGGGGAGCCCGCTAGGAGGTCACCACCCGTGACGCTCACCGGACGCGAGGTCAACCGTGCCCGCGTTGCCGACATCGGCGCGCGCGAGGAGGAGTCGTATCGGCAGCGGACGCGCCGTAGCGCCGAGCTGTTCGCGCGCGCACGCCAGTCTCTCCCCCTCGGGGTGGCCAGCTCGTTCCAGGCTTACGACCCGTACCCGCTGTTCATGACCGATGCGCGCGGCAGCCGCATCTGGGACGCCGACGGTAACGAGTACATCGATTTCGACATGGCGTTCGGCGTGCTCGCCGCTGGACACTCGCACCCGATCCTGGTCGAGGCGCTTCAGCACCGGGTGGCGAACGGCACCTGTTACACGTTCCCGGTCGAGGACGGGATCGCGCTGGCCGAGGAGATCAAGGCACGCTTCGGCGCCGATCTCGTGCGCTTCAGCAACTCCGGCACGGAGGCCACCATGGACGCCATCCGGGTCGCTCGCGGCTACACCGGCCGCGAGAAGGTGATCAAGATGGAGGGCGGCTACCACGGCCACCACGACGACGTGTTGGTGAGCATCCAGCCGCCGCGGGAGGACATGGGGCCGATCGAGTCGCCGAACACGGTCCCGGCCAGCGCCGGCATCCCGCGCAGCCGGATCGCCGAGACGGTGATCGCCCCGTACAACGAGCCGGAGATACTCGCCGCCATCCTCGAGGCGCACCGCGGTGAGGTCGCGGCGATCATCGTCGAGCCGGTCCAGTTCAACATCGGCGTCGTGCCGCCCAGGGAGGGGTACCTCCAGCGGCTTCGCGACCTGGCCGACGAGCACGGCATCGTGCTCATCTTCGACGAGGTCAAGACCGGGGTCGTCCTGGCGTGGGGCGGCGCGTACGAGCACTTCGGCGTGCGGCCGGACCTGTTCTGCCTGGCGAAGTCGATCGGCGGGGGCATCCCGATCGGTGCCTTCGGCGGGCGACGCGAGGTCATGGCCGCCATCGAGACGCTGGACGGTACACCGGCCTTCACCGCGGACGCGAGCGGGGTCGGGATCGAGCACTCGACGATCCCCGGTGGGGCGACACGGGTCGCGCACCTCGGCACGTTCAACGGCAACCCGCTGTCGATGACCGCTGGCCTCGTGACGCTGACCAAGATCCTCACCCGGGACGCGTATCCCCGGCTCCACGGCCTCGCCGAGCGGCTGACAGCCGGTAGTCAGGCGGTCGTGGACGATCACGGCCTTCCCGGGTACGCGATCAACGTCGGGCCGAAGGGATGCGTGATGTTCACGCCAGACCGGGTGACGAACTACCGCGACTTCATCGGCCTCGATGCCGAGCTGTGGGCGGCCAGCTTCTTCTACCTGGCCAACCGCGGCATCCTCCTTCCGCCCGGTCCGGACGACCAGTGGACGCTGTCGGTCCAGCACGACGAGTCGGATATCGACCGCTACGTCGAGGTCTTCGGGGAGTTCGCGGCCGAGCTCACCGCCTGATCTGGTCCGCCGCGTGCTGTTTTCCCGCAACGAGGCGCGTATGTGGAGGGCAGGAGGTAGGGCATGATCGAGCGAATGGCGCGGCCGCTGCGCGGACTGTCGAACGGGATCGCGGGAGTTGTCGACGGGATCTACGGGGTGCTCGGGCGGCCCGGCAAGTTCCTCCAGGACTTCCTGAACGGCTCCTGGCTCGGCCATTCGTTGCACGCCGTCCTGGTGGATGTCGTCATCGGCGCGGCGACCGCGGCGCTGCTCCTTGACCTGCTGCGCGTCTTCTTCGGTGTCGATGGCCTGGAGATCGCGACCACGTGGGTCGTCGGCCTGGCCGGCCTGGCGGCCCTCGGGGCGATCGTCACCGGCCTGACCGACTACAAGGACACATCGCCCAGCAGTCGCGAGCGCGATGTCACCGGCCTCCACGGGCTGATCAACATCGTCGCCACCGTCTTCTTCGCGGTGTCATTCATCCAGCGCCTGGGCGACGCGCATGATGCCGCATTCTGGACGCTGCTCATCGGCTACCTCGTCGTCAGCGTGGGCGGCTACATCGGCGGTCATGTGGTCTTCAAGTACGGCTACATGGTCGACCACAACGCCTTCAGCCGCGGCAAGCGGGCGAAGGAGTTCACCCCGGTCCTGCCGGCCGCAGAGCTGCCGGAGAACACGCCGACCAAGGCCAGCTTCGGATCGACTGCGCTGGTCCTCGTCCGTCGCGGGGACGTCGTGTACGCGCTGAAGGACACGTGCTCGCACGCCGGCGGCCCGCTCTCCGGGGGCACGCTGAACGGCGACACCATCCAGTGCCCATGGCACGCGTCGGTGTTCCGGCTCACCGATGGGTCGGTCGTCCACGGCCCGGCCAGCTCCCGCCAGGTCTCGTACCGGGCCCGCATCAACGGTGACCAGGTGGAGCTCCAGGGCCCACACGACTGACGCCGGTTCGGCGCGGCTACACTCGTCGCGATCCCACCGCACGAGGGGAGGCCGCCCGTGTTCCGCATCCGTCGCCTGGGCGTCGTCGCAACCAGCACCGTGGCTGCCCTGGTCTACTTCCTGCTCACGTTCATCATCCTGCTGCCGTTCGCGCTCATCCTGGCCACGGCGGGGCCGATGACGGTCACCGATCAGTTCGGGAACACGACGTCCGTCGAGCTGTCGCCACTCCTGCTCCTGCTGCTGCCGTTCGTGTACGCGATCATCGGCTGGGTCTTCACCGCGATCTTCTGCCTGCTCTACAACCTGGCCGCCTCGATCACCGGCGGCGCGGAGATCGAGCTCGTGGACCAGCGTCCGACGGCCGCCGCGCCCGTGGCCGCCGGCGCAACCCGTAGCCGCCGGCGCAACCCGCGCCGCCGAGTCAGCCCGTACCGCCCACCCCACCCGAGCCGCCGACCGCGGGCTGAGAGGCCCATCGGCTAGACTTCGAGGTCCCGAGCGCCCTGCCATCTCGCACGCCGTGTCCGAGGAGCCCGCGTGACCTACCTGCCCACCGCCGATCACGACGAGCTGCGCGCCGTCGTGCGCGAGCTTGCCGAGGAACGGATCGCGCCGCGCGCTGCGGAGATCGACGAGAAGCAGGAGTTCCCCTGGGACCTCAAGGAGCTGCTGGCGCGGCAGGACCTGCTCGGGACATGCTTCGAGGAGCGTCACGGCGGCACGGCACTCGACACGGTCTCCCAATCGATCCTCATCGAGGAGGTCGCGCGGGCCGATGCGACCACGAGCCTGATCCCGATCGTGCAGAAGCTCGGCGCCCTGCCCATCCTGCTGGCCGGCAGCGACGAGCAGAAGGATCGCTACTTCCCGCGCCTTGCCTCCGGCGAGTGGCTGGTCGCCTTCGCCCTGACCGAGGCGGCGGCCGGCAGCGACGTCGCGTCGAACCGAATGCGAGCCGTTCGCGACGGGGACGACTATGTGCTGGACGGCAGCAAGCGCTTCATCACCCACGGCAGCGTGGCGAACCTGTTGACCGTCTTCGCGTTGACCGATCCGGAGGCGGGTGGACGCAAGGGCATGAGCGCGTTCATCGTCGAGACCGATACGCCCGGTTTCGCCGCTCCGCGGGTCGAGCACAAGCTCGGCATTCGCGGCTCGCCGACCGCCGAGCTGACGTTCGACGGTGTCCGCGTTCCGCTATCCAACCGGCTCGGCGACGACGGCGACGGCTTTCGGATCGCGATGGAGACGCTCGACCGCTCGCGGCTGGGGATCGCCGCGCAGGCGGTGGGGATCGCCCAGGGCGCCCTCGACGCGGCGGTCGCCTACGCGGCCGACCGGGAGCAGTTCGGACAGCGCGTCGTCGACTTCCAGGGCATCCAGTGGATGCTCGCCGACATGGCCAGTCAGACCGAGGCCGCGCGCCAGCTGACCTACGCGGCTGCCGCACGCGTGGATGCCGGCGCGGCCGACCTCCCGTACTGGACGTCGAGCGCCAAGCTCGTGGCCGGCGACACCGCGATGCAGGTGACGACCGACGCCGTCCAGGTGCTGGGCGGATACGGCTATATCACCGAGTACCCCGTGGAGCGCATGATGCGCGATGCGAAGATCACGCAGCTCTACGAGGGGACCCAGCAGATCCAGCGCCTCATCGTCGCGCGCCAGCTCCTCCAGCGGGCCGGCGTGGCGACGCGGGGCTGAGCCACCCACCAGGAGCAGAGCACGCGGATCGTGAAGATCGTCGTCTGTATCAAACAGGTCCCGGCGACCGGCGCCGACAAGCGCTATACCGATGACCTGCGCCTCGACCGCGCGGCGGCCGAGGCGATCATCAATCCGCTCGACGAGTACGCCATCGAGCAGGCGCTGCGCCTGGTCGACGCCGGCGCCGTCGACAGCGTCACGTACCTGTCGATGGGTCCGGACCAGGCCGCCGAGGCACTGCGTCGGGCACTCGCCATGGGCGGCGACGACGCCGTCCTCGTCACCGATCCGGCCCTCGCCGGATCGGACGAATGGGCGACCGCGAAGGTCATCGCCGCGGCGCTCGACAAGCTCGCGCCGGACGTGGCGCTGATGGGCATGGCGTCCGACGACGCGCGCGGTTCCCTCGTGCCCGGTGCCGTTGCCGCGATGCGCGACGTGTCCCTGCTCTCGTACGGGGCGGAGCTCGCGCTGGCCGACGGCTCGGCGCGCGTGCGGCGGCTGTCGGCAACCGGTTTCGACTGGATCGAGGCACCGCTGCCGGTGGTCGCCAGCGTGACCGACCAGGTCGGTGAGCCCCGCTACGCCAGCCTGAAGGGCATCATGGCCGCCAAGCGCAAGCCGATGGAGACCTGGTCGTTGGCCGATCTCGGACTGACCACCGAGGATCTGCGCGGCGCGGCGCTCACCACCGTCACCGGGGCGCGTCCGCCGGAGGCGAAGCCGCCGACGGAGCGGATCGAGAACCTTCCACCCGCCGAGGCGGCCGCGAAGATCGCGGAATGGCTCGCGCAGAGAAAGCTGATCTGAGACCGATGACCAACGACGTTCTCTTCCTCGCCGAGTTCGCTGGCGGTGCGCCGGCCCGTTCGGCGCTCGAGCTCGCCACCGGTGCCGCCGAGCTCGCCGCCCAGTCGGGCGGGTCCGCCGTGGCGCTCGCCTACGGCTCGGGTGCCGCATCCGGCGCCGCGGCCCTGGGGGAACACGGCGCTGCCCGCGCCATCGTGCTCGGCGACGAGGATCGCCCGGCGATTACCTACGCCCCGGCCGCGGTGGCTGCCGCCCGCGACGCGGGCATCGCCGTGCTTGCGCCGGCCACCCCGAACGGACGCGACCTGGCCGCCGCACTCGTCGGGAGCCTTGGCCTGCCCGCGTTCGGCCCCGTCCGCGCCGCGCGCGTCAGCGACGGGGTGCTCGAGACCGAGCAGGCGACCCTCCAGGGATCGGTGATCACCACGTCGCGGCCCGCGGACGGCGCTCCCATGCCGGCCGTCGTGCTGGTGCTTGCCAACACGTTCACCCCCGGCGACGCCGGGATGGGAACCGCGGAGGTGATCGACGCGCCGGCAGTGGAGGAATCGGCCCTGGCGAAGGCGACGGTCGCCGAGCGCCACGAGGCCGAGGCCAAGGTCGTGAACCTCGAGGAAGCGACCATCATCGTCGCGGGCGGCCGAGGAGTCGGCAGCGAGGACGGCTTCGGCCCGCTACGTGACCTGGCCGCGGCGCTCGGCGGGGCGGTGGGCGCCTCGCGTGCGGCGGCAGATGCGGGCTGGATCCCGTACCAGCTCCAGATCGGGCAGACCGGCAAGGTGGTGAAGCCGTCGCTATACATCGGTGCCGGCATCAGCGGCGCGATCCAGCACCGCGTCGGCATGCAGACCGCCGAGCACGTCGTGGCCATCAACCGCGACCCGGATGCGCCGATCGGCGAGTTCGCAGACCTGTTCGTTGTCGGCGACCTGTTCCAGATCGTGCCCGCCCTGACCGACGAGATCCGTCGGCGCAAAGGCGCGTAGGAGTACGCTACCGGTGATGCGCTCATTGTTCGGCGGCAGGCGACGAAGCGTCTTCGGCACGGGCCGGGAGCTCGGTGACTATCGCGCTCAGCTGCGCGAGCGCACCGAGCAGATCGACGCGCGCCTCTCTGACGTGGCCGACGACATCGACGCGCTGCGGCGGCGGGACCTCGAACCCGACGAGACCGTCGAGCGTCTGAGCGCACACGAGGAGGCCCTCGACGCGGACTCAGAGGCGCTGCAGGACATGCTTGCGCCGGAGGAGCTGCATGGGCTCCACATGGAGTACGAGGCGAACCTGGAGCGCGCCCTGCGCGGCATCGTGACCGTCGAACGCGGCTGCGGGATCACCCGGCTGCCGCACCGGCCCCCGGAGGACGAGGAGCCATACACGTACTACAAGCGCGGCTACCAGAACGTGACCCACGCACGCATGCGGATGGCGGAGATCGTCGAGGTGCTCCTCAACTGGGAGCCTGGCAAGCCGGCCGAGGCGACGGTCGCCGCGCGCATGGAGCATCAGCGGGAGCAGTCCACCCGCTCCTGAGCCTCAGCGGGTCAGCGTCACCTTGCCCAGCCCGACCGGCGAGTCCGGGTCGACGCCCCGGCGACGCGCGGTCGCCTCGACGACCAGCTGTCCGGGCACGACGAGGGCGATCGGCGACAACGCCTCGGGTCCGGGCAGCGGGACGGCGAGGGCGCCAGCCCGGCCGGCGAGCTCGGGTCCCCCGATCAGCACCGGGCGCCCGCCGCGTTCTTCGATCGTCTCCACGGCCCGATCGACGTCGAGCCCCACCGGGCCGTCCGGCCGGACCGCCAGCGCCGGGATTCCCGGACCGGCCAGGATCACCGGTCCGTGGGCGAAGTCCGCGGTGGAGTACGGCTCGGCGAACAGCCCGCATGTCTCCTTCAGCTTGAGGGCCAGCTCGAGCGCCGTCGCCAGGTTGTAGCCGCGCGACACCACGAGCGCCCGCTCGGTGGTGGCCAGCATGTCGATCGCCGCCGCACCCGGACCCTCGAGCCAGCGGTCGGTGGCGGCCTCGCCCTCGCGCAGGGCGTCGGGCAGGCGTGCGAGCCCGTCGCCGAGTGTCTTCTCAGCCTCCAGGCGGGCCACCAGGGCGGCGGTCACCGCCAGCTCCGCGACGTACGTCTTCGTGGCCGGCACCGCCAGCTCGGGCCCAGCGTGGCAGGGCAGCACATGGGCGGCCGCCTCCGCCAGCGGCGAGTGCTCGTCGTTCGTGATCGCAATCGTGGTTGCGCCGCCGGTCCGCGCGGCTTCGGTCACGGCGACGATGTCCGGGCTGCGGCCCGATTGGGAGATGGCGAGCAGCAACCCGTCGCCCCACGTCGAGCCGAGCCCCGTACAGCGTCGTCACCGATGGCTTGGCGAGGCCGGTCGGAAGGCCGAGGTGCGTCTCGATGAGGTATTGCGCGTACACCGCGGCGTGGTCGGACGTGCCACGCGCGGCGATCACCACCCAACGCGGTCGGGCGCGGTGGACCTCGGAGGCGACGGCATCGACCTCGTCGGCGTTGGTCAGGATGCGCTCGATCGTGGCCGGGATCTGCCCGATCTCGAGACGCATCTGCGTCGCCGGTGTCGAGGTCACCCGGCGGCGTCCCCGACGGCGAGGTAGGGACGATTCGCCTCCAGCAGGGCGTCGACGAGCGGACCGACATCACCGATGCGGTCGCCGACCAGGGGATGGGCCTCGAGGGCCAGCCGCACGTCCTCGCGATCGCCGGACTGCGCGGCCCGGATGGCGAGCCGCTCGAAGGCCTTGATCCGGAGGACCAGGTCACGCATCGCCGGTGCCATCGGCGGCTGGGGGATCGGATGGGCTCCGTCACGGTCGATCCGGGACGGCACCTCGACCACATCGTCCGGTGCGAGATCGGGCATCGCGATGCCATTGCGAACGTCAACGACTTGCACGTCGCCGGCGCCGTCGTTCAGCGACGCGAGGAGCTGAGCCGCGGCCTCGCTGTACCAGGCGCCACCCCGGTCATCGAGCAGGGCAGGCTTCGTGTCGAGGGTTGGATCGGCGTACATCTCGAGCAGCTGGCGCTCGAGGCTCATCACCTCGTCGGCGCGTCGGTACCCCGAGCGCTCCTCCTCCATCACATCGTCGAAGCGGTAGTAGTAGCGCAGGTAGTACGAGGGCACCGCGCGGAGCTCCCGGATCTGGTCCGCGGGCAGCTTGAGCTCGCGGCCGATGTCATCGGCGTGGGCGGCCAGGATCTCCGGGAGGACGTCGTGGCCGTCGCGCAGGACACCGGTGATCCAGCTCAGGTGGTTGAGGCCGACATGCTGCAGCTGGAGCTCGCCAGGGTCGGCGCCGATGCGGCTGGCCAGCCCGCGCTGGAGGGTGATTGCGACGTTGCAGAGGCCGATCGCCCGATGCCCCGCGTCGATCAGGGCCTGGGTCACGATTCCCACCGGGTTCGTGAAGTCCACGATCCAGGCGGTGGGCGCGGCCCGCCTGCGCACGAGATCGGCGAGGTCCAGGACGAGCGGCACGGTGCGCAGGGCTTTCGCCAGCCCACCCGCTCCGGTCGTCTCCTGACCGATGGTGCCGAAGCGGAGGGGGAGTGTCTCGTCGACCAGGCGCGCCTGTTGCCCGCCGACGCGGAGCTGCACGAGCACGAAGTCGGCGCCGTCGACCGCCTCTTCGGGATTCGTGGTCAGCCGGAGGTCGCCGTCCCACTCGAGCCGGCGCAGCATGCGGCCGGCAAGTCCGCCGACGACCGCCAGGCGCTCCTCGCTGAGATCGTGCAGCACCAGCTCGCGGATCGGCAGGCGATCCCGCCGCGCGGCGAGGCCGTCGATGAGCTCTGGCGTGTACGTGCTGCCACCGCCGATGACCGCGACCTTCATATCGATGGGCTCGCACGGGTATTGACACATTGCTTATAACGTTATGAGCAGGACCGGTCAATACCGGACCTGAGCATTTGAGGGCATCGATGGCGCGGTTCCAGCTCGAGCGCGGCCCCATCCCGCTGCACCACCAGGTCTTCCGCGATCTGCGGGCGGCTCTCGACGCCCAGGAGTGGGCGCCAGGCGGGCGCATGCCCACCGAGCGCGAGCTGGCGGCCCGCTACGGCTGCAGCCTGATCACCGTCCGTCACGCCCTCGGCGAGCTGGTGCGCGAAGGCCGCATCGAGCGAACGCGTGGGCGCGGGACCTTCGTCCTGCCACCGCGCATCGAACGGGACATCGGTGGCCGGATGAGCTTCGCCGAGGAGATGCGGCGTCGCGGTCTGGATCCCGCGACGCAGGTGGTCACCGCTCAGATCGAGCCCGCCGGCGAGGCGGTCGCCGCCCAGCTCGGGCTGAACCGCGCGGACCCGGTGGTCTACCTCGAGCGGGTCCGCCTCGGCGGCGGCGAGCCCCTGCTGCTCGAGCAGGCACGGCTGCCGGCCGAGCGATTCCCCGGCCTGCTCGGCTTCGATTTCGAGCGTCGCTCCCTGTACGACATCCTCGCCGATCGCTACGCGACGCCCATCGTTCGCGCACGCGAATCGGTCGAGCCCGTGCAGCTCCGTGGGCGCGACGCCCAGCTCCTCGGCGTGCCGGCGCGATCACTCGCGCTCAGGATCGACGGCATGGCGTTCGCGGCCGACGGGACTCCCGTCGAGACCGCTCGGAGCTTCGTGCGGGGAGACCGCACTCGGTACTACCTCGAGCGCGATGTGGTTCGAGCCCATTGGCTCGCTGACTCCGAGCGGATCCCGGCCGCCGTGGCCGGAGTCGGCCGCCGCGAGCCGAGCAGCCGCATCGGGCGGAGGAGGAGAGCGGCTGAACGAACTCGATTCCAGGATGTGGACGCCATTGGGGTTTGGAGGATAGATTAATGCGAAGCACCATCCCACGCATTCGGCGTGTTATTCGTGATCCTGTCGTTGTGCTGGCTGCTTGTGGCGGCACGGGCGGCGAGTCCCAGGAGCCGGGCGAGAGCGCCGAGGGCGCCGCGGCCGAGAGCGAAGCGGCCAGCGGCGAGCCCGTCGAGATAACCTGGTTCTGCTGCCTCGGTGCGGGCGACGACGTCGAGACGCAGGTCCCCACGGAGGAGGCCGTGGTCGCGGCCTTCAACGAGGAGCACGACGACATCGAGCTCATCTTCGAGATGATCGATTACGACGACGCCTACGATGCGCTTGCCGTCAAGATCGCGGGTGGGAATCCGCCCGATATCCTCGGGCCGGTCGGTGGCACTGGCATCCGCCGCGTTCGAGGGTGAATGGCTCGACCTGACCGAGCTGATCGCGTCGTCGGGCCATGACCTGTCCCAGTACTCGGCGGGGTCGGTCGAGTTCTACCAGGTCGAGGGGCAGGGCCAGGTTGGCCTGCCGTTCGCCATCTTCCCGTCGATGCTGTTCTACCAGCGCTCGATGTTCGACGAGGCCGGCCTCGAGTATCCGCCGCAGGAGTATGGTGAGCCGTATGTCCTCGATGGCGAGGAGGTCGAGTGGAACTTCGACACGCTTCGCGAAGTCGCGAAGCGGCTGACAGTCGATATCAACGGCAATGACGCTACCAGCACTGACTTCGACCCGGAGCAGATCGAGCAGTACGGGTACGACCCGATCTTCCAGGATGCCCGAGCCATCGGCTCCTACTTCGGCTCTGGCTCGCTCGTCGCCGACGACGGAGAAACCGCCCAGATTCCGGATCCATGGCGCGAGGCCTGGACCTGGCACTACGAGAACATCTGGACCGAGCACGTCACCATGGACCTGGCGCTGCGCGATGCGCCAGAGTTCGGCAACGGGAACCCGTTCAACGCGCTGCGCGCCGCGATGGCGCTCTCGCACACGTGGTACACCTGCTGCGCGACCACGCGCTCGACGAGGAGAACAATCCGATCGATCCCGATTGGGACATTGCCGTCGTGCCGTCGAACGATGGCGTGACCACGGCGAACTTCAACGCCGACACCTTCCGGATCTGGGGCGATACCGAGCATCCGGAGGAGGCGTTCACGGTTCTCGAGTACCTCATCGGTGATGCGTCGCAGGACCTGCTCGGCATCTACGGCGGCATGCCCGCCCGGACGGCCGACCAGGATCCGTTCTTCGCCGCTCTCGATGAGCGCTGGACGCAGGGCGTCAACTGGCAGGTCGCCAGGGACGGCGTCGAGTTCGCCGACAACCCGAGCTTCGAGGCTTGGATGCCGAACTACCAGGAGAGCCTTCGCATCGATCGTCACATGGGGCGACACGATGCGCACCGATGGCAGCCTCGACATCGACGCGGCCATCGACGACTTCGAAGCGGAGCTGCAGGCCATCTTCGAGGCTCCACCGGCCACGCCGGTACCCTCAGGAGTAGCCTCAGCTGAACCGTCAGCAGACGAGTGATCAACGGGCCCGCCCGCCATCCGTGGCGGGTGGGCCGCACCCACACCACGCGACCACGAGGTTAGCCTTGATGGCGATCGTGGAGCTCGAGTCGTCCCGGGCTCCAGGTGCCGGTGAGCCCCGGTTCAGCCTCGCGCGCATGGAGGCGATCTGGGGGTACCTGTTCATCTCGCCCTGGATCGTCGGCTTCATGCTGCTCACGGCGATCCCAATGGTCGCCACCCTCGTGTTCACCTTCACGAACATCACGCTCACCGGTGACGAGCCGCTCCGGTTCGTCGGGCTCGAGAACTACGAAAGGATGTTCGGCGACCCGCGCACCTGGGACGCGCTCGGCGTCACGCTGCGCTTCGCGGCAGTCGCGCTTCCGATTGGTCTGCTCATCCCGTTCGCCATCGCTCTCCTGCTCAATAGCAGCTCGCTGCGCGGGTCGCGCTACTTCCAGGCGCTCTTCTTCATGCCGTTCGTCATCCCCTTCGTCGCGGCCCTGTTCGCGTGGGCGGGGATGCTCAACCCGCAGACCGGCTGGATCAACGGGTTGCTGGAATTCATCGGGCTCGAGGGTCGGGACTGGATCAACGACCCCGATTGGATCTTTTCGGCGCTCGTCCTCATCGGCATCTGGGGCATCGGCAGCGCGGTCATCATCAACCTGGCCGGCCTCCAGAACGTGCCGACCGAGCTCTACGACGCCGCCCGAGTCGACGGCGCCGGCTGGTGGGGCCAGCTGCGGCACGTGACCATCCCGCTGATGTCGCCTGTCCTCTTCTACAGCATCACGCTCGGCATGATCGGCGTGCTCCAGTATTTCCTCGTGCCTCTCGTCCTCAACGGCGGTGACGGCCGGCCGTCCGGCAACACGTACTTCATGAACGTCCACATCTACAAGACGTTCTTCACCTTCCAAAACATGTCGGAGGGCGCGACGCTGGCCTGGTTCCTGTTCCTCATCATCCTCGTCTTCACCCTCGTCCTGTTCTGGAGCGCGCGCTACTGGGTCTACTACGCGGGGGAGACGAAGTAGATGGCCACCGACACCGAGGTCCTGGCCGCTCCGCCCATCCAGGCCATCGACGAGCGCGTCGCGCGCCGGCCGGTGGACCGGCGTGGGATCCTTCGCTCGTTCGGCGTCACGTTCTTCGCAGTCGTGGTTCTCGCGGCCTTCCTGTCGCCGCTGCTTCGAACGACGATGATGGCGCTGAAGACGCAGGAGCAGATCGGCGCCACGAACGCTCCGCTCTGGCCAGCCACGCCGGGGACATTCGAGTACCAGGGCGAGGAGCTCGACGTCTACATCGTCCCGATGCCGGACGGCACGTCGCCCGAGCTCGCCCTGCTCGAGCCCGGGCGGCAGTCGAGCGTCTTCGTCGATCCGGCGAACCCGGACGCTGAGCCGATCAACTGGGAGGGCTCGTGGCGGGCGCTCGAGCGCCCATGGGAGCTCGATGCGCACTGGGAGAACTTCGGCGAGGCGTGGACGATCATCGACTTCCCGCTGCTCATTCGCAATACCGCGCTCCTGGCCCTCATCGGCACGCTGGGGACGCTGCTCTCCTGTGTGTTGGTCGCGTACGGCTTCTCGCGCTTCCGATTCCCCGGGCGCAACTTCCTGTTCCTCGTCCTGCTGTCGACGATCTTCCTTCCCGCGACCGTCACCCTCATTCCGACGTACACGATCTTCGTCGAGCTCGGCTGGGTGGGCACCTGGCTCCCGCTCCTGGTGCCGGCGTTCTTCGCCAACGCCTATGACGTCTTCCTGCTGCGCCAGTACTTCATGACCCTCCCGCGCGAGCTCGACGACGCCGCGAAGATCGACGGTGCCGGACCATTCCGCGTCCTGTGGTCGGTGATCCTTCCGCAGTCGTGGGCCGTGGTCGTCGCCGTGGCGGTGTTCCACATCGTCTACACGTGGAACCTGTACTTCGAGCCGCTGCTGTACCTGTCGTCGAAGCCCGACCTGCAGCCGATCGCGCTCGGCCTGGCACGCTTCAACACTCAATACTCGCAGCAGGTGCAGCTCGTCCAGGCGGCCACGCTGATGACGATCGTGATCCCGATGATCATCTTCTTCATGGGCCAGCGGTTCTTCATGCGCGGCATCGTGATCACCGGCGTCGAGAAGTGACCGATGCGCCGCGCGTCGCCCTCACGTTCGACGCCGAGCACCCGGATCGACCCCATCACGGCGAGCATGCGGCCTGGGTGCTCGACGAGCTCGCGAGGCTGGACGTCCGTGCCACCTTCTTCATTCAGGGGCGCTGGGCAGAGGCGTTCCCGTCACTGGCACGCCGGATTGCCGACGAGGGCCATCTCGTCGGCAGCCACAGCTTCTACCACGCGCGGATGCCGCTGCTGACGGAGGCGGGCTTCGAGGAGGACCTCCGTGAGGCGGAGCGCGTCATCCGCGAGGTCGCCGGCGTGGACCCGCACCCCTGGTTGCGCTTCCCGTTCGGTGCGGGTGCGGACGACGCGGCCATCGTCGGCCGGCTCACCGCGCTCGGGTACCGCCACGTCGGCTGGGATGCCGAGCTGTACGAGTGGGATCCGGGACGGACCGCCGACGAGATCGCTCAGCGCGCGGTCGAGAAATGTGCGGGCCACGGCGACGGCGCGATCGTCCTGTTCCACACCTGGCCGGACCCGGTCGCGCCGGCGCTCGCTCCGATCGTCGAGGGACTCCGCCTCCGCGACATGCGCTTCGTCCGGGTCGACGAGCTCGACCTGCCGCGCGACCTTTCGCCGATCGGCTCCCCGCGCCCGCCCGTGGCGGCATCCACCGCGTGAGCCGGCGGCGCCCCGCCGTCCTTGCCGTTGACGGGGGCAACTCGAAGACGGACCTGGCCCTCGTTTCCCGCGGCGGCGCCCTGCTCGCGCTCGTCTCCGGGCCGACCACGTCGCACCAGCAGGTGCCGATCGAGGTTGCGACCGAGCGACTGACGGCGCTGGCCGCGGAGGCCGGCAGGCAGGCCGGGACGGCGTCCCGCGCTGATCTCGCCAGCTTCTGCGTCGCGGGCGCCGACTACCCGGCGGATGTGCGAGCCCTGCGACGGGCGTTCGAAGCCGCGGCGGTCGCCGACCGCGTGCACATCCGCAACGACGGCTTCGGGGCACTGCGCGCCGGCGCCCCTCGCGGCTGGGGGGTGGTGGTCATCTGTGGCGCCGGGGTGAACGCCCTCGGCACCGGCCCCGACGGTCGCACGGCACGGTTGGCGGCCGTCGGCGATCTCTCCGGGGATTGGGGCGGTGGCTACGGCATCGGCAGGGAGGCGCTGGGGGTTGCGGTGCGAGCGCGCGACGGCCGCGGCCAGGCGACCCGCCTTGCGCAGCTCGTGCCCGAACGATTCGGACTGCGACGCCCGGCGGACGTCACACGGGCCTTCTACGACGGCCGGCTCGACGCTCGGCGGCTGGAGGAGCTCGCTCCGCTCGTGTTCGAAGCCGCGGCGGCCGGCGACACGGTCGCGCGGACCATCGTCGACCGCCTCGCCGATGAGCTGGCAGTCATGGCCGCCGCGATCGCCCGTCGTCTGCGGGTCGTGCGACAGCCGCTCGACGTCGTGCTCACGGGCGGGGTGTTTCGGACGACCGATGCGGCCTTCTTCGCCCGGCTCGAGGAGCGCATCACGTCGCACATGCCGAACGCGGCCGTGACGCGCCTCCGGGATCGACCGGTCCTCGGTGCCGCGCTCCTTGGCCTCGACGAGCTCGGCGTTGCCCGCCGCGGCGCGGAGCGACGGCTGCGACGGGAGTTCCGGGCGCTGGCCTGAACCGGCGACCATCCACGACCAGGGACCCTCGCTGCCCAATGGGCTAGTCTCGACCGATGACGTCCGAAGAGGCAATTGAGGGCGTCCCGCTGACGAACCTCGATCAGCCGCTGTTCGAGGGTGCCGGAGCGACGAAGCGGGACCTGGTCAGCTACCTCGACGCGGTCAGTGACCGCATCCTGCCCGAGCTCACCGATCGGCCGCTCTCGGTGATTCGCGTGCACCGCGGCCAGGAGGCCTTCATGCAGAAGAACCTGCCGCGCTACGCCCCGGACTGGGTGCGCAGGATCCGCCTCTGGTCGGAGAGCTCGCGGCGGGACGTGGACTACGCGCTGTGCAATGACCGGCGCACGCTCCTCTGGTTCGCCAACCAGCGAGCGGTCGAGTATCACCCCACCCTCGTCCGCGCAGACCGCCTCGAGCATCCAACGTACCTCGTTATCGATATCGATCCGCCCGGCGGCGGCGCCTTCAACATGGCGGCACGTGTGGCACAGCTCGTCCGGGCGGCGCTCGCCGACGTGCACCTGGCGGGCGCGGTGAAGACGAGCGGATCAAAGGGCGTCCACGTGTACCTGCCGATCGACCACGGGCCGACGCTAGACGCGGCCGCGGCCGTGACGCGTGCAATCGCGGGACGCGCCGCGGCCCTCGACCCGGAGATCGCAACCACCGAGTTCATGAAGGAGAACCGGGGCGGTCGCGTGTTCGTGGACGCGACCCGCGTGGGCGGCGCGACCGTCGTCGCGGCCTACAGCCCCCGGATACGTCCCGGCGCCCCGGTGTCGTTTCCCGTCCGCTGGGAGGACCTCGATGCCATCTCGCCCGCCGACTTCACCCTTCATACCGCGCTCGGGCTCCTCAGGGATCGCGACCCCTGGGCCGACCAAATGCCGGAGCCGCAGGCACTTCCGGCGACGCTGATCGAGGAGGGCCAGGCAATCCCGACGGCACGCGTGCAGGCGATGCACGAGGGGAAGCGGCGCGCGCGCGCTCGGCGCGCGAGCGGCGGCCGGTAGTCCACGGTTTCCCTCCGGGAAGCCTGGGCTGTTACCGGTCAATTCCTGGGCCGCATCCGGTGACTGGTGAGGCGGGTGCCCGGGTCCGCGTATATCGGGTATATACGCTGGCTGCGTGTCAGTGGCACATGTTGTGGTATCGTGCCGTATACCACCACCCGTGGTATATGATCCGGAATCGAGGAGCCACATGCGCTGTCCCCGATGTGAGGCGACCGGCACCCGCGTCATCGACTCCCGCGACCTGGAGGCGGGAAGCACGATCCGTCGGCGTCGCGAGTGCGAGACGTGCGCATATCGGTTCACCACCTACGAGCGGCCCGAAGGGGCGCGGCTGGTCGTCGTCAAGCGTGATGGCAGCCGGCAGGACTTCGACCGCGAGAAGGTCCGCGCCGGGCTGCTCAAGGCACTCCAGAAGCGCCCCGTGACCCTCGACCAGGTCGAGTCCGCCGTCGACGACATCGAGGCCGCACTCCGTGCGCGCGGTGATGCCGAGATTCCCTCCACCGACGTCGGCCGCCTCGCCACCGAATCGCTTCGCGAGCTCGACCAGCTGGCGTACATCCGGTTCGCATCGGTTTACCACGCCTACGACGACATCGAGACCCTGCAGCGCGAGGTGGATCGGCTCATTCGGCAGCGTGAGGAGTAGGCGCTCACCTACACTCCGCGGCACATGATCCTGTCCGACCGCGACATCCGCGCCGAGATCGACGCCGGCCGGATCGTCATCGAGCCGTTCGTTGCCGATGCGGTACAGCCGTCGAGCGTCGACCTTCACCTCGGCAACCGGTTCCGGGTCTTCCGCAACAATCGCACTGCCGTCATCGATCCACGACAGGAGCAGCCGGAGCTGACAGAGCTGGTCGAGATCGTCGGTGACGAGCCATTCATCCTGCACCCGGGCGAGTTCGTGCTCGGTGCGACCTTCGAGCGCGTCGGCCTCCCTGACGACCTGGTCGCCAGGCTCGAAGGGAAGAGCTCCCTGGGTCGACTCGGGCTTCTCATCCACTCGACCGCCGGCTACGTCGACCCGGGCTGGGAGGGGACGCTGACCCTCGAGCTCAGCAACGTGGCGAACCTGCCGATCAAGCTGTACGACGGCATGAAGATCGGCCAGATCAGCTTCCAGCGGTTGTCCTCGGCGGTGGAGTTCGGCTACGGCGACTCGCGCATCGGCTCGAAGTACCGCGGCCAGACCGATCCGACCGCCAGCCGCTACCACGCCGACTTCGAGCGCGGCCGCCTGTCGCGCAGGTGAGCCCGTCACTCCACGAGATCGGCGAGGCGCGCCGCTTTGCCGGCGGCGCGAGCGTCCGGGTCGTGCGAGCGGGCTGGTTCCGGCCGGATGCGGGCGGCTTCTTCGGAGTCGTCCCCCGGCCGCTGTGGAGCCGCTTCGTCGAGACGGATGAGCGCGGAAGGCTGCTCTGTCGCCTCAACCTGCTATTGATCGACGCCGGCGGCAAGCGGATCCTCGTGGAGACCGGCACCGGCTCCCGGATGACGGAGAAGGACCGCGACATCAAGGGCGTCGAGGGCGGGGAGCCCGCGGAGGCGCTCGTCGCGGTCGGGGAGGATCCCGCCTCGATCGACTTCGTCGTCGTCAGCCACCTCCACTATGACCATGCGGGCGGCATGCTTGGCCGCGACGGACGGACGGCGTTCCCGAACGCGCGGTACGTCGTCCAGCGCGACGAGGTGGAGGCTTCGCACGGGGACGAGCTGCGGGTCCAGGGAATCATGGAGGTCGAGCAGCTCGACGCGGTCCGCGCCGCGGGGCAGCTTGCCGAGGTGAGCGGCGAGGTCGAGCTGGTCGAGGGCGTCCGCATCGTGCGCACCGGCGGGCACACGCGGGGCTCGCAGGCCGTCCTGATCGGGGGCGAGCGCACCCCGCGACGGGCCGGCGACCCGGCGGACCGCGCCATATTCTGGGGCGACCTGATCCCCACCCGCTGGCAGATTCCCGTGCGCTGGACGAGCGCGTATGACGACTATCCAATCGAGGCGATCGAGGTCCGCAACGAGCTCGTGTCCCGAGCCGCCACCGAGGGATGGTGGTGCTACTTCACACATGATCCGGGGCCGATGCCGGTCCGGATCGAGGCCACCGACCGCGGCGGCTTCCGTGCGTTCGACGGGGCAGCGGCCGCGGGGTAGGATGGCCCTGCCACTCCCGAAGCCAATGTGACTTCGTCGAAAGGACGAATTTCCTCATGAACCTGACTTCCTTCGCGCTGCGCCGCGGTGCGGCGCTCAGCCTGATCCTCGCGCTCGCCTTCGTCGTCGCCGCCTGTAGCGGCAACGACGACAGCTCTCCGGCGGCGAGCGGCGGCACCTCGGGCGGAGCCACCGTCACCGTCGAGAACGGCAACGTCGACCTGTCGGCCGACAACCTCGAGTTCAGTGCCTCGGTCATCGAGGCGCCGGCCGGCGAGGAGTTCACGATCACGTTCACCAACCTCGAGTCGCAGCCCCACAACGTGGCGGTGGACGTCGAGGAGGGTGGCGACGAGATCGTCACCGGCGAGGTGATCACCGGCCCGGACGCCGAGACCACGATCACCGTGCCTGCCCTCGAGCCGGGCGAGTACTACTTCATGTGCGACGTGCACCCGGAGATGAACGGCACGATCGTCGTCGAGGGCTGATCTCACCGCGATCCGGGAGCCCGGCATCCGCCTCGAGCGGGGCCGGGCTTCGTGCTGCACGGCGCTATGGCGCGAGGAGATCCTCGACGATCGCCACCATCCGCGCCGGATCCAGGGGACCGACGATCTCGCGCAGCACCGTCCCCTCGGCGCCGATGAAGTAGTGGCGCGGCAGCCCATCGGTGCCAGCCCAGCGGTAGTACGTGTCCAGTCCGGGGTCGAGCAGGATGGGGTAGTCGACTCCGTATCGTGCGACGAAGTCCTCGACGCCACCTCGCGCCTCGCCCCAGTCGATCCCGAGGATCAGCAGCTCGTCGGCGTACTCCTCGGCAAGTCGCTGCATGGCGGGCAACTCGGTCCGGCATGGCTCGCACGAGGTCGCCCAGAAGTTCACCCACACCAGGCGTCCGTCTGCATCGGCCAGAGACCACGCGCGGCCGTCCAGGTCGACCAGAGCCAGGTCCGGCGCCGGCTCGCCCACGCGGGAGCCGCTCCGACCATCGGGATCCCCTCGCAGCAGCGGCACCGATGCCAGCCACACGAGCGCCACGGCGAGCGCCAGGATCACCAGCAGCCAGGCGAGGCTCCAGCGGCGGCGGCGAAGGGCGTCGATCATCGCACGCGCAGGGCGTCCTCGACGTCCGGGCGGGTGATGGTCAGCTCAGCGACCTCCCGTCCGTCGACGACGAGCACGGGGATGCGATGCGCGTAGCGCACGAGCAGGTCGTCATCGGTCCCGATGTCGATCGTGACCCAGCCATCGCGTCCCAGCATCTCGTCGAGCAGGACGCCCGCGTCCTCGCAGAGGTGGCAGCCAGCGCGAACATAGAGGGTCGGACGAGGGGGCATGGCGCCGATGATACGGTAGGCTTGTGCCGGCGCCGCCCCCGTAGCTCAGTGGATAGAGCGCCGCCGTCCTAAGGCGGGCGTCGGGGGTTCGAATCCCTCCGGGGGCGCCAGGATCCGGTCAGCGCGACTCGTTCGTCTGTAGGCACAGTTATTGCGGGATTGACTGGCAGGCGAGGGTGGCCACCCGATGCGATTGCGATCCGCACGTACGGTGGACTCGTCCGTTACGAGGACTGCGCGTGGATGCTGAGGCCCGGAATCGATATGCGATCCGGTGCATCGTGGTGACGACGCAGTCGGGGATGGCGAACATCGCGCGCATGTATCGAGACGACCCGGCGACGCGCGACCGGCTCCAGGACGAAACGCTGGCGCGGGGCAATGCCCTCCTGAACGCCCTCGAGGACGCTCGCATGCTCAGCCCGGAGCTCCTGAACGTCCTGCGGGCTGCCCGGACCGCCCTGGCCGGCTAGCTCGCCGGCGGTCCCTTTCCGTCGAGCATCGGGCGGACCACCGCGTCCAGCTCGTCCGCGCTGAACGGCTTCTCGAGCACGCGGATGTTGCCAAGCCTGTTCAGCTCTTCCTGCCGCTCGCGGGTCTGGATGACGTCAGCCGTGCACACGATCACCGGGAGCTCGCGAAGGGTGGGATCGACCCGAGCGAGGGCCAGGATGTCCCAACCGGTGGTGCCCTCCTCCTTCACGGCCACGTCGATGATCATCAGGTCAGGCCGCGTGTCGCTGATCTCGCGCATCGAGGCCGCCTGGCCGTCGAACCCGAACACCTCGTGCCCGGCGGAACCGAGCATCGCCTCCATCATCTCGAGGAAGGCGGGATAGTCGTCCACCACGGTGATGCGGGCCATGGCTGCTGCTCCCCATATACCGGTACGTGATCAGATGCCGCACCCTATGAGGACCCGCACGGGTGTCCTTCGCTCCGCGAACGATGCACGACAGGAGTCGTTCTCGATCCACTCTACACCGGCAACGGGCTCATCACGTTGGCCGTCGCTGAGCGGAGCTCGGTGGACTGTGGCGCATCGGGTATCGTGTCCGTGCTCCGGTCCCACAGGGCGCACCCGCGGCCGCGAGGTCCCGAGCAGCACGAGGATCGAGATGCTTCGCTTCATCCTTTCGCTCCTGGCCACCGCGGCCGCGTTCTGGATCGTCACCGCGTTCGTTCCGGGCCTGATGACCTACGAGGGTGAGGTTGCAGGATTGATCGGTCTCGCGCTGATCTTCGGCGTCGTGAACGGTCTGCTCGGTCCGATCGTGCGACTGTTCGCCCTTCCGCTCACCGTCGTGACCCTCGGGCTGATCGGCTTTCTGATCAACGCCGCGCTGCTCCTCGTCGTCGCGTGGATCGCCGGAGCCCTCGACATCAGCTTCCAGGTTGGCGACTTCCCGCCCGACCTCTTCACCGTGGCGACGCTGACGGGCGCGGTCGTCGGTGCGATCGTCCTCGGCATCGTGAACACGATCGTCCATCTCGTCGTTCCGGACTGACCGCGAAGAGCCCTGCCCCGGAGGCGGTCCGGGGCAGGGTGCGCAAGGGGCAACGGGTCTCAGGTGGCGGTGGCGCCGCTCGGTGTCCGCGGTGCGTGGATCCCCTCGGAGAACTCCTCGATCATCTTCGCGTTGAACGCGGGCAGGTCCCGTGGCGTGCGGCTGGTGACGAGGCCGCGGTCGGTGACGACCTCCTCGTCGACCCACTCGGCGCCGGCGTTGCGGAGGTCGGTCCTCAGCGACGGGTAGGAGGTCACCCGACGGCCGCGCACGACGTCGGCCTCGACGAGCATCCACGGCGCGTGGCAGATCGCCGCGATCGGCTTGCCGGCATCGGCGAAATGGCGCACGAATGCCACGCCGCGCACGTTCTGTCGCATCGTGTCGGGGTTCTTCACGCCACCGGGTAACAGCAGCGCCTCGTACTCCTCGGGGCGCGTCTCATCCAGCGTGCGATCCACCGTCGCGGTGTCCGCATCGGTCTTGCCCTTGATCGTGCCGTCGTGGTCCGAGACGATCGTCGCCTCGGCACCGGCCTCGCGGAGGGCGCGGATCGGCTCGGTGAGCTCGGATGGCTCATACCCATCGGTGACCAGGACGGCAACTTTCAGTCCGTCAAGCTGCATCGGAGAGTCTCCTCTTGGTGTCCGGTACGGATCCGCCGCAGATGCCGTGCCATCGGTCGCGGCGTCAGAGAGCGAACGTGAACAGGCTGGCGAGCCGTGCGAACGCGTTCAGGTAGATCAGGACGCCGATGGCCACGATCAGCAGTCCGGTGATCACCCGCACGGCGCCGTGATGGCGTCGCAGGAAGTCGACCAGCGGACGCATCCGGGGGAAGGCGACGGCCGCCGCCAGGAACGGGACCGCCAGACCCAGTGAGTACGCCGTCAGCAGGAGCGCCACCGCCGGTGCAGAGCCGGACGAGGCGCCCATCGTGAAGATCGCGCCCAGCACGGGACCGATGCACGGGGTCCAGCCGATCGCCACCAGCGCCCCGAGCGCCGCCGCACGGATGCCGCGCGCGGCGGGCAGCGCCGCGGGGTCCACGCCGACGCTGAAGCGGTCGAGCACGGGCCCGAAGACGCCGATCGTGAGCACGCCGAGCACGATCACGGCGATGCCCGCGAGCTGCCGGATCTCCGGCACGGCGAACAGCGGCGCCCCGATCAGTCCGATCGAGGTCCCGACCACGACGAACACCAGGCTGAATCCGCCGATGAACAGCAGCGCCTGGGGCAGGATCGCGGCTCCCGGTGGCGCAGCCGTCGCTTCGCTGCCATCCAGCGTCGCGCCGACCGCCGCGTTGCCCAGGAAGGCGAGGTAGACCGGCACGAGCGCCAGCACGCACGGCGACAGGAAGGACAGGACGCCGGCGGCGAACGCGACCGCCAGGCTGACGTCGGTCATCGTCGGAGCCTAGCCCGTCGCTGGGCGCGTGTCAGGCGGCCGGGGTGACGCCGGGCTCGACCACGATCGGCTGGGCGATGATCCACAGGCTGAGCACGGTGTAGCCGATCATCAGCGCGACCAGCGGCAGGCCAGCCGCGATGGCGCGTCGCGGCGCGTCACGCAGCGCCAGCCGGTGCGCGAGGACGATGCCCGCGACGTGCCCGGCGACGATCGCGGCCACGCTCAGGTACCAGACGAGCCCGGTCGGGATCCAGTCCAGGGCGGGCGCGAGGCTCATCAGGGGATCGACCAGCAGCGAGGGCAGCCAGACGATGCCCTGGACCACGAGCGTCAGGTAGTGGGCGATCAGGTAACCGCCGGCGATCGGCAGCAGGGTGGACGCGTACACGCCCGCGGTCCATGCCAGTGGCCGGCGTCGGTCAGGGTCGGCCACGGCATGGCTGAGCAGCACGATCAGCCCGAATGCCGCGCCGAACGCGAGGGCCACGACCACGAGCGCCAGCGTGTCGAGCAGCAGGAATGTCGTGCTCGTGAGCCCGAAGAGCGCCTGGATCGGTGGCAGCAGCGCCGAGAGCAGCGCGGCACCCGCGGCGGTTTCCTGCAGCCCATCGAACGACACGCCGGCGAGCGCGAGCACGATGAAGGCGGCATCGGACCAGCCGGCCCGCGTGACCTCGGTGAGCCCGACGACCCAGGGCCGCAGCTCCGGATGTCGCTCGCCGTCCTCGGCAGCGACCGAGCACTCCGGGCAGTCGACGCAGCGGGCCGGGTCGCACTCCTCCCCGCAGCCCGCGCAGAGCGCGGCACTCGCCGACCGCCGTCCGATCGGCCCGATACGGCCGAACCATCCGAGCTCCACTTCGAGCAGCTCGGCGTGCCGGAGCCAGGCGATCTGGCCGAACAGCGCCATGCCCGCAACTGTCAGGACGGTGTACCCGACGAGCAGCCAGGCAACCGTCCCGGCGACCTCACCGTTGGGAAGGACGAGCTCGGCCCACAGGCCGGCAGCCAGGAGGGCGACGGCTGGCCAGCGCGCCAGCGCAGCGGGATAGCGGATGCCGAGGTCCAGGCTTCGGATGCCGGCCCGGGACGCGAGCCACTCCAGCCCGGCGAACGTCGTCCGGAACGGGCTCAGCGACGGCCACGGGTTGCCGGCGAGCACGGCCGCGATGGGCAGGCCGACCCAGATGCCGATCCAGAACAGGACCGCCGGCATCGGGCTGATATCGCCGACGACGAATCCGACGCCGATGGCCCCATACCACCAGGCCAGCCCGAGGACGCGCAGGACCAGGCGGAACGCCGAGGCCACCCCCGCCGCCACCGGCCGCGTCGGGTAGGCGGGAGGGTTGCGTGGCTCACCGCGCGCGACGAGGACGGCGACGACGAAGGAGGAGGCCACGGCGACCGCGGCGCCGGCCAGGTACAGCCACAGCGGGAGCGGGAGCTGGTACGTGCCGCCGATGGCATGCGCGAGCACCGCGCCGGGCGCCGCCAGCAGCGGGGCGAGGCCGAGGAGCGCGGCCGCCCCGACGAGCCCGGCCCTACGGCTCATGGATGGTGAGCACGCCCACGCTGATTCCCTCCGGGTCGCCGGCGGGGTGGAGCTCGATCGGGTACTGGCCGGCGCGCACGGCCGTGAACGTCAAGTCGAGCTCCTCCCCGGCCTTCACCTCGGTGGCCGAGACCGCATCCTCGTAGCCATGGATGTGGATGAAGCCGTCGACGTCGGAGCCGATCCGCAGCGTGACGTCCTGGTCCTGGCAGGCAGCGGGGTCCGAAGGGGTGAGCGCATCGGCCGAAAGGGTGAGCTCGATCGTCACCGATGCGGCGTCGCAGTCGTCGGGGCGGTTCTCGCTAAGGCAGCCGGTCAGCACGATCAACGCGATCGCCATGGCCAGGAGCGCGGGTCGCATGCGGTCTCCTCGTTCGTCCATCACGGTTCCGCCCACCGATCGCGGAGATAGGCGATGAGCGCCCAGCGCTCGTCCTGGGTAAGCGACCCCGGCGAATGCCGGCATCGGGGTGCCGGCCACGCCGTACGCGATACGGTACGACAGGTCGGCGGCACTGGTCCGCCGCACGGCCTCGGGGAGATCTCCCGCTGGGGGCGAGGTGATAATCGGCCCGTCTCCGGTGCCCTCACGACCGTGGCAGGAGGCGCAGTTGGCGAGATAGATGCCCTCGCCGCGGGCGATCTCGGCGGCGCCACCACTGGCCGGTGGCGTCGCCGCCAGGGGATCGTCGGTCGGCCGGTTCGCCGCATCCACGATCGAGCGGCTCGCGGCACCGACGCCGGTGACCAGCAGGACCGCCACCAGGCCGAGGCGGGCGATACGAACCACGCCGGGCGATCGCCGGCGGCCGATCGCGAACAGCAGCAGCGCGGCCACCAACGGGACCAGCCAGACGCCAGGCCCGCGCGGCAGGACGCTCCAGACCGCCGCGATCGGTTCCGGCACGGCGATCCCGGTCACCGAGGGCGGCACCGGCTCTGGCGGGGCCGGGTCGACGATCGGAAGGTCGAACGCGAGCCGATCCTCTGACCCGTCATCCAGCCCGATGGCAAGCCGGAGGCGCCAGTCACCGGCCGCCGACGCGAACGTGCCGGTCGCCCCGAACAGCCCTGGGACCGTGCCCGCCTCGTCGAGCTCGACGGTCGTCGGCTCCGCAGCGACGCCGGGTCCGGGGACCAGCTCGGCGACGACGCCCGCCACGTCCGAGCGTGGCACGCCGGTCTCGCGCTCGGTGATGGAGACCTGGATGGCCTGCGGCCCAGGTGCCGGCGGCGTGACGGTGGCGTGCACGTCCGAGTCGCCGACCTCCGCGAACAGGTGAGCCGGGTTCACCGGCGGAGCGAGCACGACCGGCTGTCTCGCCGATGCCGGCTGGATCGTGACCATGGTCGCGGCCACGCCGACGGCGACGGCCGCCACCGCAAGCTCGGTCATCATCAGCGCGGCTGTCGCGGCTCGCCCGCGACCCCGGAGGGCCAGGTGGTTGACCGCGCCGATCCCGACCGCCACGGCCAGCAGCGTCGCCTTGGCGAGCACGAGGTTGCCGTAGTCGCTGGCCACGAGATCACGCGGGGTGCCGAGCACCAGCGGCGAGTTGGCGATGCCGGTCAACGCGACCACGGGCACGGCCACCAGGGCCATGCCGCCGTGACGACGGAGCAGAGCGCCTCCCACCGAGCGCGGTCCCGGCTCGTGGCCGCGCGCGCGACGGGCCAGGACGAAGAGGGATGGCAGGGCGCCGAGCCAAGCCGCGACCGCGAGCAGGTGGAGCCAGTCGAGGACGGCGAACGCCGGCCCGCCATATGACGTGGCGTGGGCCGCGACGCTCATCCCGCCCAGGGCAACGGCGAGCAGCGCGCCCACGGCTCGCGCGCCGCGACCATCGGTCCGGCCACGCGCCAGGAGCGCGAGGATCACCGTGGCGATCGCCGCGGCGAGCGACAGCCGCATGGCGATGGCGAACGGGCTCCAGCCGAACGCGCCGGCGGGGTCGATCCCGAGCCCTGCCGCGTCCCCGCCGAGGGCGTCGCGGATCGGGCGAGCGGCCAGCCACAGGTAGCCGACCACGCCGACGGCCGCCACGGTCGCGCTGGCGGCGACGAGGCGCCATGGCGGCCCCGTCCCGCCCGGTAGGTCCGCCGCGAGGACCGGTCGCGCGCGCCACCACCCGATCAGGCTCCCCGCGGCCACGAGCAGGCCGATGAGCGCCAGCCAGCGTGCCGCCACAGTCAGCGCATCGACGGAGGGTGACGTCGAGGTCACCGGTGTGGTCGGCGGCGCCGTGGCGCCAGTGGGATCGACGAGGAACGCGTACCGCCCCGTCGTGGCGTGCCCGTCGACGGCCGAGATCACCTGGTAGCTGACCGTGTACGTGCCGGGGTCGAGCGGCGGCAACGCCGCCCGAGCGAGCCGCCCATCCGCCTCGACCTCGACCGGACCGACGCCTTCAATGCGGCGTTGCGACCGGTCCAGCAGGTCGATGAAGGCGGCATCGGGATCGATCGGCTCCGAGAAGGCAATCGTGATCTCGGTGGGCGCCTCCGCAAGCGAGGCGTTCGGGGTCGGCGTGGCCTGGATCAGCTCGGCGTGCGCCGACGTGGTCGACGGGGCCAGGAGCGCGACGCCCATAGCCAGGAGCACCGCCAACGGCAAGCGCGAGCGCGGGCGGCAGGCGATGGGGGAGGACATCGGGATCGGGGACCTCCGCGGGCGCGGCACGGGCTGGCGGACGGTGGCGACGTGAGTATACGGACGTTGACCGACCAGAGGACTAGATGATACTGTATCTCATATGAAACCGAACCGCGCCGCCGCGGCGTTGGCGGCGATGCTCGTGCTGACGGCGTGCGCCTCCACGACCGATGACCCCGACGGCGAGGGTCTGAACGTCGTGGCGACCACGACGCACGTCGGCTCAGTGGTCGCGGAGATCGGCGGCGACGACGTCGAGCTGACGACGCTCATGGCGCCTGGCGTCGAGGCCCACGACTTCGAGATGACGCCCGAGCAGGGAGCGGCCCTCGAGCGGGCCGACCTCATCCTCGTCAGCGGGGCGGGGCTCGAGGACTGGCTCACCGACACCATCGACGCCGTGGGCGCCAGCGACCGCGTCCGCGACCTTAGCCAGGGCGTTCCCCTGCGCTCGCCGGATGCGTCAGGTGGCGACGACGGGGACGAGGTCGATCCCCACTACTGGCTCAGCGCGCCGAACGCGATGATCATGGTCGAGAACGTTCGCGATGCGCTGGTCGCAGTGGACCCGGACGGAGCCGATGGGTACGCCGATCGCGCGGCCGGCCTCATCGAGCGCCTGGACGCGGCCGATGCCGAGGTGCGAGACCTGATCGGCGAGGTGCCGGCCGACGAGCGGCGGATCGTGACCGACCACGACGCGCTCGGGTACTTCATCGACGAGTATGGCCTGGTGTTCGTCGGGTCGATCTTCCCGAGCCTCGATGTCTCGGCGGAGCCGAGCGCCCAGGACATCGAGGACCTCGTGGTGCGGATTCGGTCCGAGGAGGTCCGCGCGATGTTCACCGAGTCGACCGTGGATCCGCGCCTGGCGGAGGCCGTGGCCTACGAGACCGATGCCCGGCTCGTGACCGAGCCGCTCTACACCGACTCCCTCGGCCCGCCGGGATCGGGCGCCGACACGCTGGATGCGATGCTGGTCCACAACGCAGGCGTGATCCGGGACGGACTGCTCGGCGACTGAGCCCGACGCGGCCCCATCGGCTCAGTCGTTGCAGTCGCGCTTCGTCTCACCCTCCTCGCGGCGTTCCTGTCGGGCGTGCCGGGCTGGCGCAGGGCTTGCACGGGAGGAACGCAGCACACTCCGTCACGCCTGAGGAGATCGACACCATGGCATCCGTCGTGGAGAGCATCGACGTCACGGTGCCGGTGAGCACCGCGTACAACCAATGGACCCAGTTCGAGGACTTCCCGCGCTTCATGGAGGGCGTGAAGTCGGTGACCCAGATCGATGACACCCACGCGCACTGGGTCGCCGAGATCGCCGGCGACGAGCAGGAGTGGGATGCCGAGATCACCGAGCAGCATCCCGATGAGCGCGTCGCCTGGCGCGCGACGAGCGGAGCCGCGAATGCCGGCGTGGTGACGTTCCATCGGATCGATGACGGGACGACCCGCGTGACGCTGCAGATGGACGTCGAACCCGAGGGGGTCGTCGAAAACCTCGGCACATTCCTCGGCTTCCTCGATCGCCGCGTGAAAGGCGACCTCGAGCGCTTCAAGGAGTTCATCGAGAGCCGTGGCGCCGAGACCGGCGCGTGGCGCGGCGAGGTCGAGGCGCCGCTACAGCGATGAGCGATCGCATCGATCATGGTGGCGGCGGCATGACCGGCGCCACCGGGGACCTCACGCCCGACGAGACGGATGCGCCCTTCGTGCCGGGTGAGCTCCGCGAGATTGCCGATCCGGGCAGCCAGGCCCGCGTGACCGCGACCCAGGGCGCGGGCGCGCCCGCCCAGCGCGGCGACGTCGGAGACCCTGCCGGCGAGGACGTCGACGGAGGCGCGACGGACATGGCCGACCGAGATTCGGGCTATGGCTCCGAGCACGGCCTGGCGCCGGACGACCCGGCGTACCGCATGGAGACCCATCCGCCGGCTCCGGCGCCGCCGCCCGATTCGCCCCGTGATCAGGAGTTCCCCGACGCGGAGCCTCGCGTCGGCGGCGACGAGCTCAGCGAATCGGAGGAGCGGTTCTAGCCGTCAGGCGGCCCGGCGCCTAGTGGACGCGCGTCGCTTGGTGCCGGTGCGCGACCGTTTCGTGCGGCTCGATCGGGTCTGCTTGCGTGCCGGACCGGCCTTCTTTGCGTCGTCGACGCTGGCCTTGAGCGCCTCCATCAGGTCGATCACCTTCGGCTCGGGCTTGCGACGCTTGGCGGCGCGGGTCGCGCCGCGCATCTTCTGGTCGATCAGCTCCTCGAGAGCCTCCCGGTACGCATCGGTGTAGGACTCCGGCCGGAACTTGTCGGCCAGGCTCTCCACGAGGCTCCGGGCCATCTGGAGCTCCTTGGCCCGCACGGTCGTCTCCCTGCCCTCCGGCAAGTCGAGCGCGCCGGTGGGGCGGATCTCGTCCGGCCAGAACATCGTCTCCAGGATGAGCGTCTCGTCGTAGGCACGCATCGTCGCGAGGCGCTCCCGGGTCCGGATCGTCACCCGGGCCAGCGCGACCCGCTCGGTCTCCTCCAGTGCACGTTTCAGCAGGCTGAACGGCTTCGCTCCGACCTCCGTCGGTTCGAGGAAGTAGCTCTTCTCGAAGTAGACCGGGTCGATCTCGGCGGCCTCGACGAAGTCGCCGATGTCGATGGTCGTGCTCGACTCGGGCTTCGCCGCGTCGATCTCCTCGGTCTCGAGGACGACGAACTCGTCCTTCTTCACCTCGTATCCCCGGGCGAGCTCCTCCCAGGTCAGCTCCTCGCCACCCTCCGAACAGACGCGCTTCTCCTGGATCGGCGCCTCGTGCTTCTTGCAGAGCATGCGGAGGCGCACGTCCTTCTGCTCGGTGGCCGTGTACAGCTTGACCGGGATGGTGACCATCCCGAACGTGATCGCCCCCTTCCAGATCGCTCGCATTGGCAAAGCTCAGCCGACCGGCTGCATGACGTTGCTGTTCTCATCGACGTCGATGCCGTGGCGCTCGGCGGCGCGAAGGATCTTCTTCCGCGCGCGCTCCTTGGCCGCCTTGCTCTCGAAGTCGGTCTGGTTGAAGCGCGCGATCGCGTTGCGGACGTGCGACTCGTCGTGGATCGGAAGGTGCTCACCCCCGTCGCGGTCGACGTAAGCGAACTGGTTCTTTCGGAGATCGTCTCGCTTGTCGCTCGTGAGCTCACTCATGAATCGCTCCTTTCGGTGCGGCTGCACAGAGCTACGGCATGCCGCATGCCGAAGTGGTCCCATAGGCTCGCCGGCGGCAAGCGCTTGCTCGGCAGGGCACATGACTTGCATTGGGCGCTCACGTGACAATGCCCACGCCCACCGCGACGGCCATGCCGCCGGCGCCCGTACCTTCAACCACCGCCAGTCAGGCCGGCGACCCGATCATCACGGCGCGGGGCGTGACCCGCGTGTTCGAGGACCGCGTGGCGGTCGACGACGTCACCTTCGATGTGCTGCCCGGCACGATCCTGGGGATCGTCGGGCCGAGCGGCTCGGGCAAGACCACGACGGTTCGGATGCTTACCGGCACCCTCGGTCGCACGTCCGGCGATGTCACCGTCCTCGGCGAGGACCCGATGCGCTTCTCGCGCCGCGCTCGGAGCCAGATCGCGTACATGCCGCAGCTGTTCAGCCTGTACGAGGACCTGTCGGCCCAGGAGAACGTCGGCTTCGTCGCCGCGCTCTACGGGATCGGCCCGTTCAAGCGACGCAAGCTCATCCGGCGCGCCCTCGAGGTCGTCGACCTCTACGGCGAGCGGCACAAGCTGGCGCGCGACCTGTCCGGGGGCATGCAGCGGCGGCTCGAGCTGGCCTGTGCGCTGGTGCACAGCCCCGACGTGCTGTTCATCGACGAGCCGACCGCCGGCATCGATCCAATGCTGCGCCAGACGATCTGGGACGAGCTGCACGCGCTCCGCGACGAGGGGCGGACCCTGCTCGTCACGACGCAGTACGTCGCCGAGGCCGAGTATTGCGACCGGGTCGCGCTCATCGTCGACGGCGAGCTCGTTGCGCTCGACACGCCGGACGCGCTGCGACAGATGGTGTTCGGCGGCGACGTGCTCGAGGTCGACACTGAGCGGGCGGTCGACCCGGAGATGCTCACGTCCGTTGCCGGTGTCAGCAACGTCCGTCAGACGGCATCACGGCAGCTGATCGTCACGGCCGATGACGCGGGGTCCCTGACCCCGACGATCATCGACACCCTGCGCGAGGGCGGAGTCGAGGTCGCCGGCATCCAGGAGCACCAGCCGACGTTCGACGAGGTGTTCACCGGGCTCGTCGAGCAGCGCCGCGCGATGCGCGGAACGATCGACGAGGACACGAGCGAGCCGAGGGCCGCGACCCGTGAGTGACTTTGTCCACAGCCTGGTGCGGATGGGCTCCTTCACCGGCAAGGAGCTGCGCGAGGTGCTGCGGCGACCGGGCGTGCTGCTCAGCCTCATCGTCGGCCCGTTCGCGATCATGTTCATCTTCGGGCTCGGCTACTCCGGCTACCGCGAGCCGTTCGCTACCGAGATCGTCATTCCGGAGGGCAGCGAGCTGCCGACCGATGCGGAGTACTACGAGCAGCTGGCACCCGGCCGTCTCGACGTCGTCGGCGTCAGCGCGGACGGTGCCGCCGCCGAGGAGCGGCTCCGCGACCTCGAGATCGACCTCCTGATCGTCGCGCCCGAGAACGCCGCCGCCGAGCTGCGGGCAGGACACCAGACCACGATCCGGGTGGAGTGGAACCAGATTGACCCCGTCTACGATCAGCTCGCCGTCCTGGCGACCTCGATCCTGGTCAGCAGCCTGAACTCGGAGATCATCGAGCGGGCCGCGTCGGAGGGCATCGCGTTCGCCGAGAGCGAGCTCGGCCCAGCTGCGGCCGACATCCCGCCGGAAGTCATCGCGCGGCCCACCACGGCCGAGACGGACAACGTGGCGCCGACCGATCCCGCGGTGCTGAACTTCTTCGGGCCGGCCGTGTTCGCGCTCGTCATCCAGCACCTGGCGATCACGCTGACTGCCCTGTCCATGGTCCGCGAGCGCCTGTCCGGCCAGATGGATCGCTTCCGGGTCGCCCCGGTGTCGTCGATGGAGCTGCTCGTTGGCAAGTACGTCGCGTATGCCGTGCTCAGCGGAATCGTGACCGCGATCGTCGGCGCGTTGCTGGTCGGTGTCCTCGGGGTACCGCTGCTCGGCGGCTGGCCGATGTTCGCGGGCATCGTGCTGCTGCTGACGTTCGCCTCGCTCGGCGTCGGTCTGCTCATCTCGTTGATCGCCGACTCGGAGCGCCAGGCGGTCCAGCTATCGATGCTCATCCTGCTGGCAAGCGTCTTCTTCTCGGGCTTCGTGCTCCCGGTCAGCGACTTCGCCGAGTGGACCCAGTACATCGCCTACCTGCTTCCGGTGACGCATGGGATCGCGACGCTCCAGGAGCTCATGCTGCGCGGCGCGGTCACCGCCCAGTGGAGCCTTGGGGCCCTGGCGCTGATCGGCGTGGTGCTGTACGTCGGCACGCTGATCCGGCTGCGCCGCGTGCTGCGCCGGGCGGACTGACCGCCGGTTCAGGCCGTCGCCGGGGCCCGCAGCAGGACGAGCCCCGCCACCAGGCTCCCAGCCGCCTGCATGACGAGCCACACGAGCAGCAGGAGCACGAACAGGCGCAGGCCCGGCCCGGTGCCGGAAGCCTCCGGCTCGACGCCGAGCGCCCGCAGGTCGTCGCTGAGCGCCTCGAGCTCCGGCCCGATGCTCGCCATCTCGGTGCGCGTGTCGCCGAGCGAGCTGCCAACGGCGTCGAGCGTGGTCGCCAGTCCTTCCGCCTGCTCCGCGTTCGCCGTGAAGCCCGCCGCGAGGTTCTGGAGCGGCTGGCTGCCGAGGATCGTCACGTCCATCGCCAGCGCCAGCGAGCGCAGGGAGCCGGCCGCCTCACGCGCCAGGGCCGCCGCGGCATCGGCGGACGCCTCCGCATCGGCCAGGCTGGCGTCGACGGCCGTGAACGACTCGGCGGCGGCCGCCGTGGCGCTCGCCGCCGACGACAGTGCCGCATCGGCGGTGCCGGAGAGTCGCTCCACCCGGTTGGCCAGCTCGAGACCGATCACCGCACCGAGCACCACGAGCGCGAACCCGACGATCGCGTAGGCGATCAGCAGCAGCCCCGTCGTGCGGCGAGAGATGCGCATCGGCCCGATCAGTCCTCTGCGAAGAACGGGTCGTCGCCGTAGAGCTCGAGCCAGCGACGCCGCATCTGTCGAACGGTCGCGGCCACCGCCGCGTCCGGCGTGCCAGCCGGCAGGAGGCTGCCGATTGCCATGCGCACCCGCTCGCTGTTCTCCATGCCGAGCAGCGCCAGGTAGTCCGCGACGCGCTGGGCCTGCGTCTTTCCCTCGGCCCGCTGCCGGACGAGAACGTCGGCCTCGTGGTCCATCGCGCCGGTGTACGCATCGGGTCCGAGCTCGAGCTCGGCCAGCAGCAGCGGGACGTCGTCGAGGCGGGGATCGGAGTACGCCCAGCGGATGAACGAGTCCATGGGGCCCGAAGGTCGGTCATGGTGCCCGGCATGGAACTGCTGGACGTACTGCCGGCGTTCTGCCTCTGTGCGGGTGAGGGCGATCTGAACGACGTGACGCATCTCGGGCGTCCAGCGGCGAATGGACTCGACGAACTGGCGCAGCGTCAGACTGCCCGCCGGCTGAGGACGGAATCGGTGTTCATGAACGTGCTGCACGGCGACCGTATACTAGCCGCCGTGCGCCGAGCCTACCCCGTGGTACTCCGGGAGACGCAGCCCGCATGCGACGTCTGACCCGGGTGGCCGCGACCGTCGCGGCGGGTGTCCTCGTCGTGTCGGTTGGGCCGTCTGGGTCGCCCACGTCCGCCGCCGGACCGCCCCTTCGCTACCTGGCCGGTCCGGCCACCACCCTGGATCCGGCATTCATCGCCGATGCCGGCGACGTGCAGCTTCATCTCCAGCTGTACGCCGGCCTGACGCGACTCGACGAGACCGGCGAGCCGTACCCGTCGCTGGCGTCAGGGTGGCAGATCAGCGCGGATGGGCTGACCTACGAGTTCGAGCTCCGCGAGGGCCTCGAGTTCAGCGACGGTTCGCCGCTTACCGCCGAGGACGTGCGCCGCTCGTGGCTGCGTCTGCTCGATCCGGCGACGGGAGCCACGGCGCCCGACGTGCTCAGCGTCGTTCGCGGCGCGGCCGAACGGCTGGCCGGGTCCGCTGGCGAGGAAGAGGTGGGCGTCTCGGCGCCCGATGACACCTCCCTCGTGGTCGAGCTGCGTCATCCCGCGTCGTACTTCCTGGACATCGTCGCCACGCCGGCGACGTTCGTCGTGCCGCCCGACGCGGATGCGAGCGACGGTTGGCAGACGGCCGATGCGTTCGTGGGCAGCGGCCCGTATGTCGTCGACGGCACCGAGGGCGCCGACCTGGTGCTGCGCGCGAACGAGCGGTACGTGGCCGGACCGCCGCCGATCGACGAGGTCCGCTGGGTGGCGGGGATCGACGGGGACGCCGCCTCGGCCTTCGCCGCAGAGCAGGTCGATCTCATCGGCGTCCCGGGCTGGGATGCGACCTGGATCGCCTACGACCCAGAGCTCGGGCCGAACCTGCATGCGGCCGAGCCACTCGTCACCAGCTACTTCGGGTTCGACACCACCAGCCCACCGTTCGACGACGCGAACGTGCGGCGCGCCTTCCTCCTGGCGCTGGATCGGGAGCACCTTGTCCCGCTGGCGGAGGGAGCGTCCTCGCAGGCGGCCGCCAGCCTCGTTCCGCCAGCCATCTGGCCGGAGGGGTTCTCGCCGGAGCTCGAGACCGATGCCGACGAGGCGCGTGCATTGCTGGACGAGGCCGGCTACGCGGATCGCTCCGACCTCGGCACGATCGTGGTCAACGGCAGCGGCCTCGGCGTGGGACCGGCGGTCGAAACGTGGCGAGAGGAGCTCGGCGTCGACATCGCGGTCGAGAGCATGACCTTCGGCGACTTCCTCGACGTCCTCGACACGCGACCGCCGCAGCTGTTCACCATCAGCTGGATCGCCGACTACTCGTCTCCGCACGCGCTGTACGGCTTGCTGCTCGACACCGGAGCGGCGAGCAACTGGGGCGACTGGCGTGACCCGGCCTTCGTCGAGTTGCTCGAGGCGGCTGCGGCGGCCCCGATCGATGAGCTCGGGCCTGCGTACGACGCGGTCGAGACCTACGTGGCCGAGCAGGCGCCGGTGATCCCATGGGCCTACGGCGAGACGTGGTGGCTCGTCGCCGACGGCCTGCGAGGCCTCGGCAACCTGACCGTCGGGCTCATCGACTTCGGGAGGGTGTCGTGGGAGGAGTGATCCGCTGGCTGGCGGCGTGCGCGCTGGCGGCCACGCTCGGCCTTCTCGGCGCCGACGCGGTGCTCGGCTTCGACGGCTTCGGCGAGATGGAGGCCGATTCCACGTATGGAGAGGAGGTCCGGCTCGAGGTCGGGCTGAACGGTGCCGCTCCCGATCGGCTGGAGCTCGTCGTCCGGACCCCCGGCGACGACACATCCAGCGTCTTTCCGGTCGAGCCGTCCGGCGGCAGCGCAACGTACGTGTGGGATACGTCGGTCAACTACATGGTGCCCAACACGCTCGTGACGTACCGCTGGCGCGCCACCGACGGCGAGACGGTCACGCTGTCGGAGGAGGGGACGCATCGGTACGAGGACGATCGGCCGGGCCTCGACTGGCAGTCGGCCCAGCTCGGGGCGGCCACCGTCCACTGGTATGGAGAGGCCGAGGGGCAGGCGATGCGTTTCGGTGAGCTGACCGCCCAGGGCGTGGCGCGCGCGGAGGAGCTGCTGGGAACCGAGCTCGCAGGGCCGGTCGACGTGTTCGTCTACGACTCACGCGACGAGTTCTTCGGAGCGCTCGGGCCGGGGGCGCGCGAATGGACCGGGGCTGCGGCCTACAGCGAGCTGCGGACGATCTTCATGTGGCTCGGCGGTGGCACGCCCTCGTACCTCGAGGTGGCGATGCTGCACGAGCTGACGCACATCGTGTTCTACGACGCCACGAACAACCCTTTCCACGAGCCGGCTCGCTGGCTGAACGAGGGGGTCGCCACCTGGTCGGAGACCGGCGACGGGGCCGATGAACGCGCGATCGTCGAGCTCGAGGCGTCGGGCGGCGGGCTGTTCGCCTTCGAGGCGATCACCGAACAGTTCCCGATCGGCGAGCGCGGCGGTCGCCTCTCGTACGCGCAAGGAACGACGATGATCGACATGATCGTCGACCGCTACGGCGAGGACGCGGTTGCCGAGATCGCGGCCGCGTACCGCGACGGGGCATCGGATGCGGATGCGCTCGAAGCCGGGACCGGCATCCCGGCCGAGCAGCTGTATGCCGACTTCTACGCCGAGTTCGGCGTTGACGCGCCACAGCCGGTGCCCGCGAACCCGATCGCTCCCTCGAGCGTCGATCGGCCCGCGGTCGGCGAGATCGACGAGGGCGGGGTGGATCCGGATGCGGAGCCCGGTTCCAGCGCCGAGCCCGGAGAGCCCGGCGAGCCGCAGCGTCCGCCCGACGATGCGAGCCCGGCGGAGGACGCCTCCGATGCCGTTCCGATCGGCCCGCTGCTGCTGATCGGCGTCGGCGCCGCACTTGCCGTGGGCGCGGCGGTGGTCGTCGCGCGCCGGACGGCGCGGAGGAACGGGACGTGAGCCGGCGCCTGCCGCCCCGGCGACGGCTCAGCCGTCCCCAGTGGGCCATCTCGATCGCCATTGGGCTGGGGGTCATCGGGTTCGTGGGCGCTGCCCAGTGGAACAGCTCGCTGGCGCGGCAGGAGTTCATCACCTCCGCCCAGCGGGTCCTGATCACGGAGGCCGAGCAGCTCCAGCAACAGCAGGAGGAGCTGCGCGCGGACCTGGAGGTGGCCAACGACCGGCTGCAGGACTTCCAGGAGGCGGACGCGGGCTCGCAGGCCGTCCTGGGGCAGCTCAACGAGGACCTGACAGGTGCTCGGCTGGCGACCGGCCTCACCGAAGTGCGCGGGCCGGGAATGGTGATCGAGATCGCCGACTCGCTGAACCCGACCACCGGCGACGACCGGGTCATCGACTACGTGGTCGTCGACGATCTGCGCGACATCGTGACCGCGCTGTGGGGCGCCGGGGCGGAGGCGATCACGATCGCCGGTGGCGGCGGAGCGGGTGGCGTGCCCGCCGAACGGATGGTGGCGAGCACCTCCATCGATGGCGCCGGGCCGGCCATTCTCGTGAACTCGACCCGCCTGTCCCCCCCGTACCGGATCGAGGCGATCGGGCCGGACGGACTGGCTGACCGATTCCTCGCCCATCCGGCGTACCTGGCCCGGGTCGAGCCGCGCATCACCGCCTACGGCCTGCAGTTCGCGTGGGAGGCCCGCGACGAGGTGTTCCTCCCCGAGTTCGTGGGCAACACTCGGCTTCGATGGGGCGCCCCGGTCGTCGAGGAGCCCGAGTAGTGGCCAGACGCATCGCGCAGCTGAGCCTGTTCGTGGTCGCGCTGATCATCGGCGTCCTCCTGGTCGGGCAGCTTCGCTCGCAGGCCCGGCCGATCGAGCTCTCGAACCTCACGCCCCAGGAGCTCTCGACCCTGATCGACACGCTCTCCGCGCGCAACGTCGAGCTGCGGGACGCCCTCGCCGACCTCGGTGAGCAGATCCGAAGCTACGAGCTGGCCGAGGTGCAGGGGCAGTCCACGCTCGACCTGACCGAGGCGGAGCTCCATCGGATCGAGGCGTTCGGAGGGGTTCGTGCGGTCGAGGGCCAGGGGATCGTGCTGCGGATCGAGGGCCCGCTCGATGCGACCGCCGTGAACGACCTGATCTACGAGCTGCGCGGTGCGGGGGCGGAGGCGATCGCGGTGGACGACATTCGCATCACGGCGGGCTCGGTCGGCGTCCAGGGAGCCGGCGCCATCGAGATCGACGGCGTGCCGCTGGGCAGCACGGTCGAGGTTTGGGCCATCGGCTCGCCGGCTGGGCTGGAGTCGGCACTGGAGCGGCCGGGCGGCGTCCTGACCCTGCTCGAGCAGTCGATCGGCCTCCAGTACGAGATCGAGCAGCTGACCGCGATGGAGGTGCCCGCGACCGGTCGCGATCTCACACCGCAGGCCGCGGTGTCGGTCGAGTAGCCTGTATGCCCGCCCACACTGCTGCGACAGGATGATGCCGTGAAGGAGCTGATCGAACGTGCGCTCGATACCGCCGAGCGTGGAGGTGCCGCCTACACCGAGGTGCGCGTCGCGGAGCGCGAGACCGAGCAGCTGACGGTAAAGAATGGTGCGCTTGAGGCGGCCACCTCGAACGTGAGCGCCGGATTCGGCGTGCGCGTGATGGTCAACGGAGCCTGGGGCTTCAGCTCGAGCCGTGCGCTGGATCCCGGAGAGGCCGACAAGGTGGCGGCCGAGGCGCTGGAGATCGCACGGGCCTCGGGCCGCGCCCAGAACCAGCCGATCGAGCTGGATGACACCCCGCCGGTGACCGACTCGTATCGGACCCCGCACACCGAGGATCCGTTCGCCGTCAGCCTGGACGACAAGCTGCGGCTGCTCATGGACGCCGATGCGGCCATGGCCCGCGTGCCCGGCGTCGCAATTCGCGAGAGCAACCTGGTGGCCGGGCGCGAGCGGAAGACGTTCGCGTCGAACGCCGGGGCGTGGATCGAGCAGGAGATCGTGGAGGCCGGTGGCGGAATCGAGGCGACCGCGGTCAACGACTCCGAGATGCAGCAGCGGTCCTACCCGAACTCGTTCGGCGGGCAGGTGGTGACCGGCGGGTACGAGGCCGTCCGAGGGATCGAGCTCGTCGAGCACGCCCAGGAAACGGCCGAGCTGGCGGTGGCCCTGCTCGATGCCCCGCAATGCCCCTCCGGCGAGATGGACCTCGTCCTGGACGCGACCCAGGTGGCGCTCCAGATCCACGAGTCGTGCGGCCATCCGACCGAGCTGGACCGGGTCTTCGGCACGGAGGCCTCGTTCGCGGGGACCTCGTTCCTGACCACGGACAAGCTGGACGAGCTTCGCTACGGCAGCGAGCTGGTCCACATCGACGCGGATGCGACCGCCCCCGGAGGGCTCGGCACGTTCGGCTATGACGACGAGGGCGTGCCGGCCCAGAACGTGCCGCTCGTGTCCGGCGGGGTGCTCGTCGGCTACCTCACCAGCCGGGAGACCGCGCCCAGGATCGGGCGGCGCAGCATGGGCAGCGCGCGGGCGTGGAGCTGGAGCCACATCCCGCTCATCCGGATGACGAACATCAACCTGCGGCCCGGCGACGCGGGCTCTCTGGAGGACCTCATCGCCGATACCCGCGAGGGCATCTTCATGAGCGTCAACAAGAGCTGGTCGATCGACGATCGCCGCCTGAACTTCCAGTTCGGCGACCAGGCCGGCTGGCTGATCAAGAACGGGAAGCGCACGCAGCTGGTGAAGAACCCGACGTATACCGGCATCACGCCGCGCTTCTGGGGCAGCCTGGACGCGATCTGTGGCCCCGATGAATGGACGCTGTGGGGACTCCCGAACTGCGGCAAGGGGGAGCCGGTGCAGACCGGGCACGTCGGGCACGGCGCGGCGCCGGCCCGCTTCCGCGGCGTTCAGGTGGGAGTGGGCCGATGGTAGCCACTCGCGACGACGTCGGCGAGCTGCTCGACCGTGTCCTGTCCCTCTCGGAAGCGCCACAGACCGAGGTCATCTTCCTCGGCCAGGACTCTGCGCTGACGCGCTTTGCCACGAACCAGATCCATCAGAACGTCCGTGAGCACGACGCCTCACTCCAGGTCCGGATCATCGAGAGCGATGACCGAATCGGGGTCGCGGCCACGAACCGGCTGGACGAGGGGGGCGTCCGCGACGTCGTGGAGCGCGCCGCGGCCATCGCCGCGCGGTCCGCCCCGAATCCGCGCGCCTCGGTCTTGCCCGAGCCCGACGGCCGCGAGCACGATCCGGAGCTCGGGTTTGTCGATGCCACCGCGGATGCCGGCGCGGACCTGCGCGCGGACGGAGCGCGAGCGGTCATCGCCGCCGGTGAGGCCAAGGGCCTGGAGAGCTCCGGCTCGTTTGCGACATCGGTGCTGACGATTGCCGTGGCGAACACGAACGGGATCCGCGCCCAGCACCGTTCGACCCGGGCCACGTTGCTCACGGTGATGATGGACGGGTTCGCATCTGGCGCAGCGTCGGGGTACGCACAGGCCGGCGCGCCCGACGTCCGCACCATCGATGCTGAGGCGCTCGGTGCGGAGGCCGCCAACAAGGGGGATCGGATGCGCGGCGCCGGCGAGCTTGAGCCGGGCGAGTACGAGGTCATCCTGGAGGAGTACGCGGTCGCCGGGCTGATCGAATATCTGTCCTACATCGGCTTCTCCGGCCTGGCCCACGAGGAGGGCCGCTCGTTCATGGACCTGGGGACGCGGGTGATGGGGGAGAACGTCTCGATCTGGGACGACGGGGCCGACGAGACCGGGCTTCCGTCCCCGATCGACTTCGAGGGCGTCGTGCGCAAGCGCGTCGACCTGATCGCGGGTGGCATGGCGAACGCGGTCGCCCACGACGCCGCGACCGGTGCGCGCGCCGGGACCGGCTCGACCGGGCACGCGCTGCCGGCCCCAAACCTGGTCGGACCGCTGCCGCTGAACGTCTTCATGGGTCCCGGCACGACGCCGCGCGACGAGCTCATTACCGGCGTGAAGCGCGGCGTGTGGGTCACGCGCTTCCATTACATCAACCCGGTCCACCCGAAGAAGGCGATTCTGACCGGCATGACGAAGGACGGCACGTTCCTCATCGAGGACGGAACGCTGTCACGCCCGCTGCTGAACTTCCGGTTCACCCAGTCGATCCCCGAGGCCTTCAGTGACGTCCGGGCCGCCGGGCGCGAGACGAAGCTCGTGCCGGGCGAGTTCTTCGGTGCCGTTCGCAGTCCCGCGCTGCACCTCGGGTCGTTCAACTTCACGGGAGTCACCGCCGCCGAGGGCCGTGCGTGACGGTGGCCCGGCCGCTGGATCTCCGCATCGGTGATCGGCTCCGGCTGCGCAAGGAGCATCCATGCGGGAGCCGGGACTGGGAGGTCGTCCGGCTGGGGGCCGACATCGGCCTGGTCTGCGACGGATGTGGCCACCGCATCCTGATGGACCGACTGGACGTCGAGCGTCGCTTCACCGAGTACCTGGCGCGTGGCGCCGACGGTGGCAGCTGACCGGTGGCGGCCCACTTCGATCTCCCCGGCGACGGCGATGGCGACCTGAGCGAAGCCGGCTCGGTCTTCAAGAACCGCCCGTTCGTCTACCTCTGGTCGGCGCAGGCGCTCAGCCAGCTGGCGAGCAACATGGTGCTCGCCGCCCTGATCGCGACCGTGGTGACCACGACCGGCTCCCTGACCGCGAACGCGGTCCTGATCCTCACATTCCTCGTGCCGGCCGTGCTGTTCAGCACGCTCGGCGGTGTCCTCGTCGAGCGCGGCGACGCGAAGGTCATCATGCTGGCGACGAATCTCGTGCGGGCGGCCGGCACCGTCCTGTTCATCTTCGTGGCGCCGACAACGAGCACGGCCAACGTGCCGCTCGTCTACCTCATCAACTTCTTCATCGCCACGGCGACCGCAGTCTTCGCGCCGGCCGAGCTGACCTCGATTCCGCGCATCGTCGATCGGCGGCAGCTGATGGCTGCCAACTCGATCTTCATCCTGACCGTGAACGCCACGTTCGCGATCGGCTTCGGGGTCCTCGGCCCGCTGGTCCTCAACGTCCTAGGCCCGACCGCGGTGTACGTGCTCGTGGCCGCCATGTTTGGCCTGGCCGCGCTGGCGATCCTTCCACTGCCTTCCGTTCGCCCGGATCATGCGGTGCCCGACGTCGCTGACGCCGCCGGGCGCGCTGCCCGCGAGCTGTTCGACCAGATGGCCGAGGGAATTCGCTTCATTCGTGCCCATCGCGAGATCGCGTGGAGCCTGACCTACCTCGGCATCGCCGCCAGCCTCATTGGCGTGCTCGGCGCCATCGGGCCGGGCTTCGCGACCGACGTCCTGCGGCTGACCGCGGAGGACTTCTTCTTCATCATGGGACCGGCCGGGCTTGGGGCGGTCATCGGCATCCTGTTCCTGAACTCGTACGGGAAGGCGCTGCCGAAGCGCTTGGTGATCGACATCGGCCTGATCGCCATGGGCGTCACCCTCGTCCTGCTCGCACTCGTCCGTCCGGTGACCGCGATGTTCGGGTTTGCCGTCGCGCCGATCGAAGAGGTGTTCCCGTCGATCGAACCGCTCACCAGCCTCATCGCGGTCGTGGTGGTGATCGCGGTCTTCGCGGGACTCGAGTACGCGTTCGTGGCCATTCCCTCCCAGACCGCCCTCCAGGAGGAGCTGCCTCCCGATGTACGCGGTCGCATCTTCGGGATCCTCAACTCTCTGCTGTCGGTCGCCTCGTTCCTGCCCGTTCTCCTTGCTCCTGTCGCCGCGGACGTGATCAACATCTTCTTCCCTGGGTATGGCATCCCGGTGGCGATGGCCGTGCTCGGGCTCCTCACCCTGTGGGCCGGTGTCGCCTCGTGGCGCCGAAACTCGCATGCCGGGCTGCACGACCATGACCGGACCGCCCGGCCGGGTCGCGCCGTCGCCGCAGAGACGGCACCGGAGACGCCGGACGCCGCGAACGACATCGACCAGGCGGAGCACAGCGAGGCTCCGCATCGTCATCGCCGTCGCCGTCGCCGTCCGGCCGATGCGGACTAGGGCCGCTGCCGCCGCACTTCTGGTGACCGCGGGGCTCGTTGCCTGGGTCACGATCACCGTCCCGCTCGCCGCCCGGGTGCTCCAGCTCTCGATCCTCTTCTCGATGCTGTACGTCGCGTACCTCGCCTGGCGGGGCGCGCGCGTCATGCGAGACGCGATGGCCTGGGGCCGATCCGGGGCGGCTGAGCCGACCGGCCTGGCCGCGGACCTCCCATTCGTGTCGCTCGTCCTCCCGGCCCGCAACGAGGCAGGGGTGATCGGTGCCGCCGTCCGCTCGCTGGTCTCGCTTGCCTATGTGCGCCGTGACGGCACGCCGGCATTCGAGCTCGTCGTCGTCGACGACGCCTCGACCGATTCGACGGCCGATGTTGCCCACGATGCGATCGGCGAGGCGCCTCATGCCCGGGTCGTCCGACGCGATCGGCAGGTGGGCCCGCGCACGAAGGCATCGGTCCTGGCCTTCGCCATGCCGTACCTGCGCGGTGAAGTGATCGGCGTGCTCGACGCCGATACCGTGGTGGGTTCCGCGTTCCTGGAGCGCGTGATGCGCGCCTGGACGGTGCGGGACCCGGAGGCCGTCGCCATCCAGGTCGCGCGACATCCGCGCAACGAGTCGGCGTCATGGCTTACACGCGCGCAGGCGGAGGAGCAGCTGATGGATCTCGCCAGCCAGTGCGGCCGACGGGCGACCGACGGGACGGCCGAGCTGCGCGGCAACGGGATGTTCGTGCGACGCGCGGCGCTCGAGTCCGTGGGCGGGTGGCGTCCGCCCGCGTTGACCGAGGACCTGGACCTGTCGACGCGGCTCGCGGCGGCCGGGCACCACGTGGCGCTGGCGCCCGAGGTTGCGGTCGAGGAGGAGGCCGTCGAGCGTGCGAGGGCGCTGTGGCAGCAGCGCCTGCGGTGGGCCGAGGGAAGCCTGCGGCGCCTGCTCGAGCACGGCCCAGGCTTGCTCGCGGGTCCCCAGCCGGTCGGCCGCAAGGCCGACTTCCTCGCGTTTGCCGCCGAGTTCCTTCTGCCGCCGTTGTTCGCCACGACGATCGTGGCCAGCCTGCTGACGATCCCATTGCCGCGGCCTGCCGACTGGAGCGTGCCGGCCTCGCTGTTCGCCGGCTACGGGCTGGGCATCTTCCTCCTCGCCCTGGGCGGGCTGTGGGCTGTCGGCGTTCGTGGCCTTCCCCTTGCCGGGCGCGCGCTGCGCGGTGCGCTATTCCTGTCGCATTGGCTCGTGGTCGTCCCCTGGGCCCTGGTCCGCATCGCGTTCGGGCCTGGTCCCGGCGGCTTCGTCCAGACGCCTCGCTTCACCGGGACGGAGCGATGACCGCGCGCTCGGACGTCGTGATCATCGGCGAGGTGCTGGTGGCCGCCGAGCCCGATGCTCCCGAGCGCGCCGAGGCTGTCGGCATCGCCGACGGGCGGGTCGCAGCGGTCGGCTCCCGCTCCGACGTGCTCGATGCAGCACTCCCCAGCGCACGGATCGTCGACGCTGGGCCGGCGGCGGTGATCCCCGGGCTCCATGACTTCCATCTCCACCTCGTCGGCTTGGCGCGCACGCGATCGGGCGTGCTCCTGGACGCCGCGCCGGACGGAATGGCGGTGCTCGAGCGTCTGACTCGGCACGCCGGGACCATGGCATCCGACGCCTGGCTGACGGGACGCGGCTGGAACGAGGCGCAGATCGCGTCCCTCGCTCCCGGCTCCCTCGATACTGCCGTCGGCTCCCGGCCGGCGTTCGTGACCAGCCATGACGGGCACTCGGCCTGGGCCTCGGTGGCAGCCCTAGGCGCCGCCGGGGTCACCGACGACACCGATGATCCGCCCGGCGGCCGGATCGAGCGGGATCCTCATGGGCGGCCGATCGGCATCCTGCGCGAGACGGCGCTCGACCTCGTCGCCCGCGTCGTACCGCGCCCCCAGGGAGAGGCGCTGCGTCCGGCACTCGAGGCAACGGTCGCCGACATGTTGGCGTTCGGGCTCACCGGCGCGACCGAAGCCGGCGACTACACCGATGCGAACGGCATCGGTGCCGATGGGGACCTGGGCGACTCGTACTCGACCCTGACCGACCTGGCCGATGCGCTCGACGGGCGCCTGCGCATGACGCTCGGCATCCCCGCCGATGCGATCGCGGCGGCCGCATCGCGCGGCCTGCGCACTGGAGCGCCGTTGGCCGGCCGCCACACGCTGCGCTTCGGATGGGCCAAGGAGTATGCCGACGGTGCCCTGGGCTCGGGCACCGCGGCCCTGTTCGAGCCGCGCACGTGCGGGGCGGGGGAGCGGGGAATCATGCGCGTCACCGCCGACGAGCTCGACGACCTGTTCCGAGCCGGCCGCGCGGCTGGGATCGGCCTGGCGGTCCACGCGATCGGCGACCGCGCGGCCGCGGAGGTGCTCGATGCCGTTGAACGGTCGTCCGAGCGACTCCCGGGGTGCCCGAACGATCGGATGGAGCACGCGCAGCTGGTGCGATCGGCCGACCGTGCACGGTTCGCCCGACTGGGCGTGACTGCCAGCGTGCAGCCGATCCACGCGGCCGCCGACCGCGACCTCGTCGAGGCCTGCTGGGACGGACGCCAGGCCGATGCGTACGCCTGGCGTGACCTGATCGAGGCCGGCGCCCTGCTGGCCGCCGGATCGGATGCCCCCGTGGAGTCTGTGAACCCGTGGCTCGGTGTCTTCGCCGCGCTGCATCGGCGCTTCCCGGACGACGATCGCGACGACTGGCGTCCGGCTCAGAAGCTGACGGTGCTCGAGGCGCTCCGTGCCTACACCCTCGGGCCCGCGCATGCCCTCGGCGTTGCCGACGAGGGACACCTCCGGATCGGCGCGCGGGCCGATCTGGCGGTGCTTTCCGTCGGCCTCGAGTCGCTCCTGGCCGATGACGTGGACTTCGGTGCGGTCCGGAGCACTCAGACCTGGGTCGATGGAATCTCGCTGGACTGACGAATGTCGTTGCCGCGCGGCCCCAATCGGCGCTAGGATGCTCGCCAACCGAGCGACCTATCCGGAGGCAGAGGTGGCCGATCGCGACGACCGTGCGTTCGACGTGGGGTCTGATCCGAGCGTCCCCGTTGGCCCCGGTCGCGACTCGACCTTCGACGCCACCCGCCTCGATTTCGGGCACCACGCCGGTCGCACGATCGCCGAGCTCGCCGCGATCGATCCCGACTACCTCCGCTGGCTGGCGCGTCACCCTTCTGGCGTCCGCTATCGCGCGGAGATCGCGCGAGTGATGTCCGAAGCGGTCCCTCACGCCGGAGACTGGCAGCGCTGACCCCGGATCGGTCCGAGGCAGCGGGCTCGGATGTCCTGAAGCATGCGCGACAACAACACGGATCCCGCGCGTCCTGAGCGACCCAGCCTGATCCGCTCGGTCGCCCATCGGCTCGCCGGTGACGAGCCTGTCCTGCCGGTCGAGGGACGGCTGGCGTCGTTCGAAGGGGCAACCGGGTGGCTCAACTCCGAGCCATTGACGCCCGACGCCCTTGGCGGACGCGTCGTCCTCGTCGACTTCTGGACCTACACCTGCGTCAACTGGCTGCGGACCCTGCCGTACGTTCGCGCGTGGGCCACGACGTACGGCGACAACGGGCTGACGGTGGTCGGGGTCCATACGCCCGAGTTCGGCTTCGAACGAGACATCGACAACGTCGTGGCCCAATCGCGCGCGCTGGGCGTCGTCTACCCGATCGCGGTCGACAGCGAGTACGGCGTGTGGACCGCCTTCGCCAACCACTACTGGCCGGCGGTCTACCTCGCCGACGCGGATGGGCGCATTCGGTACCACCACTTCGGCGAGGGCGAGTACGCCATGACGGAGATGGCGATCCAGCAGCTCCTGCTCGAATCCGGCGCCGATGCCATCGGCGAGGACCTGGTCGACGTCGAGCCTCGCGGCCTGGAACTCGCCGCCGACTGGCGGTCGGTGCGATCGCCGGAGACGTATCTCGGCCACCGCCAGAGCGTCGGCTTCGCCTCGGCGGGCGTCGCGAGGTTCGACGAGACCCACGCGTACGCTTCCGCGGGGCAGCTACCCCTGAATCACTGGGACCTCTCCGGATCCTGGAACGTGGCCGGTCACGCCTCGATCCTGAGCGAGCCCGGCGGACGCGTCGCCATCGAGTTTCACGCTCGTGACGTCAACCTGGTGATGGGACCGGCGTCGAAGAGCGACGCCATCGGGTTCCGGGTCTTCCTCGACGGCGAGATCGCCGAGGGCGCTCATGGGACCGATGTCGGACCCGATGGCCGCGGGAGCCTGACCGAGCAGCGCACCTACCAGCTGATTCGTCAGCCTGGCCCGATCATGGAGCGCCGATTCGAGATCGAGTTCCTGGGCGCCGGCGTTGAGGTGTATTGCTTCACGTTCGGCTGAACTGACCTAACGTGGGATCCGCCCACCTGTGCAGCGGCGCTGAGCAAGCGTGGAAGGCGTGGGCCCGGCGCTGCGGGTTGGGTAGTCTTGCTCAGTGAGGCTGGTCGTCACCGCGTTCGTGACCGTCGATGGCATCGTCGAGGCCCCCGGCTTCGACGAGCACCGGGATGGACGCAATGCGTGGGCTCTGCGCGTGCAGCAGGAGGAAGACGAGGCCTTCAACACGGCGCAGGTCGCCTCCGCGGATGCCTTCCTGCTCGGTCGTCGGACATGGCAGACCTGGGCTGCCTTCTGGCCGACTGTCACCGGTGACCTGGCCGAGCGCGTGAACAGCATTCCGAAGTACGTCGTGTCCAACTCGCTGAAGCGCGCTGCCTGGAACAACTCGACGATCATCTCGGGCGAGGTCGCCAGCCATGTCGCCGATCTGAAGTCGCGGACCGGCGGAGACCTGCTGGTCTACGGAAGCCCCACGCTGGTCGACGAGCTGCTGACGCACGACCTCGTCGACGAGTACCGGCTGCTGGTCTACCCGGTGATCCTGGGCAGCGGGAAGCGGCTCTTCGGCGATCGGATCGACACCCACCACCTTCGCCTCGTTGGTTCGCGGACCTTCAGCTCGGGCGTCGTGCTGCTGACGTACCAGCCGGAGCACGAGATCCCCACGGGTCCGTATGTCGAGGAGTTCTCGTGGACGGACGAGCAGGTGCGCTCGCTCCAGGCGGCCGAAGACGTCGAACGAATCCTTGCCACCATCTTGTTCACCGATGTCGTGGACTCCACGGGGCGGGCGGCCACGATCGGGGACCGCGCCTGGCGCAAGCTGCTGGACCGCCACCACGAGATCGTTCGCACCCAGGTGAGCCGGTGGATGGGCCAGCACCTCGCATTCACCGGCGATGGCGCCATGGCCACCTTCGATACCCCGACCCGCGCGCTGCAGTGCGCGTTCGATCTGTTAACCGCGCTGCGCGAGCTGGACATCGACATTCGGGCCGGCATTCACACCGGCGAAGTCGAGCGCCACGAGGACGGCATCGGGGGCATCGGCGTCCACATTGCCGCCCGGGTACTCGGCACGGCATCTTCGGGCCAGATCCTCGTCACGCGGACGGTGCGCGACCTCGCCACCGGGACGGATCTTGCCTTCGCCCCACTCGGTTCGGTCGTCCTGCGAGGTGTGCCTGGGAGCTGGGAGCTCTTCGAGGCATCGCTCGCGAAGTCGTGACAACGAGCGCAATGGACCATGTGTCGGGGTTCGCGCTCAGCGAGGAGGTCTGATACGATCGCGACCTGCTCCTGGGCGGCTAGCTCAGCTGGTTAGAGCACTTGCTTGACATGCAAGAGGTCACTGGTTCGAGTCCAGTGTCGCCCACCACAACACGCTTTTGAGCACGACCTCTCGCGGTCCGCACACGACGCCGCCAAGCCGTCCAGTCGGACGGCTTGGCGGCCATCGCCCCACGCCATGCTTCGGTCAGTCCCTTTCCTGCCATGGAGCAAGTATTGGGTACAGGCGAGTTAGCGCCAATACAGCACGTCAGGCAGGCTGCCGAGCAGTTCGGGGACCACGCAGTCGAATGGATCGAGCGCAATCTCCAACGCCTCGAGCGGCTGCCAACCCAGCCCCAGACTCGGACCGTCTGGCGTGTCGGCGGAGGCCATCCAGCGACCGTCGAAAGTGGCCAGGCGGACCTCGACCCAGAAGTCGGCACACTCCAGCCGCAGCGTTCGGAGGGTCATCGCTGGGTCACGCGCATCACCACGAAGGTCAGCGCAATGAGTGCGAACAAGAGCAACAGCATCGCCGCTTGGCGCAAGACCAGGAGTTCCATGACCCGTTCCCAACTGGGCACCTACGGCGGCAGGCTTGTCGGGGCACGAGCCGGATGGTGACTATACGCACCGCTGTCAAGCAGGCAGTGCGGCTCCCGCCTAGTGTCCGCCCAACGCCTCACCACGGCACGTTCGGTGCACTTCCAGTCGGCACTCGGGGGGAACGAATGAGCCGGCGGACCGACTGCGGGGGGAACGCAGCTGAACCGCCGGCTCGTCCGCACCGTAGCAAGGGTGCGGTAAACGCCGCGTAAGCAACCTCGCTTCCGGGCCGCCGCGAAGCTGGGCAAGTAGTCCGTCGGGGGGCCTAGGGGACCGGGGACGTGCGTCGGGATAGCGGCCCGCATCCGTCGCGGCCCGCCTTCCTGCTGGCTTGCCCCCGTCGGTAGACTGGCGGACACATGGGCAACCGCCAGCTGGTCGAGCGCTACGCGCAGGCGACCTCGGTCGATGATTTCGACACACAGGATGCCCTGGTTCACGACGACTATGTCCTCCACTACCCGCAATCGGGCGAGCACATCCGAGGCAGGACGAACCGCAGAGCCGTTCTCGAGGGGTATCCGGCTAGAGAGGAAGCGGTCATCCGGCCATCGGTCGGCCACATTACCGGCACCGACGACCAGTTCGTCCCGCGCTCAAGCTGGCCGGCTTGGTCGGTTGTGCACCTGACGGGGTCCGGCGACGAGTTCACGGTGACGGGCACCGTGACCTACGCGGACGGCGGGCTGTGGCACTTCGTTGGCCTAGTCATCGTGCGGGATGGCAAGATCTGGCGCGAGACTCCTACTTTGCGCCCTTAAGCGGCGGACTGGCGTAGACCCTACGTCGAGGAAGCGAAGAAGTAGCCGCTCGACAAGGGGTCTCTGACCAACTCCGGTCCGACCGCCGCGAATCCCGGCAACGTCTCCGGCCGCCCTGCTAACGGGGTGATCGGCAAGTCGGGATAGCGGCGGCTCTCCCTAAGGGGTGTAAGGCTCGCTAAGGCCGATGATCTTGCCGTCGGCGAAGGTCGCCACGACTAATGAGTCTTGGGCTTCAAGGGCTTGTGACGTGTGATGGTGAAGGTCTCGAGTGGCGGGCGTTTGGGACCAAGAGTCGGCTTCGGTTTCTCCTTCGGCTCGGGTGGCATTCTCGCTTCCTCCTCGTTCGATTAGAGAGCTAGCAGGCGGGCGCTCAAAAACAGGAGCATTGCGGCGGACGAGGCGACGAGCGCTATGTTGAGATGCCAGGCTTTCTCGGCCGTGGAGTCTCGCAGTCCCTCCAGGGTCACGGTCAATGCCCCAGCAACGTCGACATAGAACTGCTCGAGCGTGTCACCGAAACGAGCCGTGAGTCCTGCCGGGTCCGGTCCGACACTCACCTGACGTCCTGAGAGCCCCAAGAGCGCGAAGCCGACTGCCACGACACTTAGAACACCGCCGCCGGCGGCAAGCTGCAACTGAACCGGATGGCGCAGTGGATCGGGTAGCAGGAGCGCCGCGAGAACACCGAGTGCAGCGGGGACAAGGGCGAGCTTGCGGTCCAGCGCGTCGATCGCCGTCAGACACCGATCGATCATCTGATTCATGATTTCGATGCCAGCTGCACCGGTTGCGCTCGGGGACGCATCCATGCGACGAGGATAGTCCCGCCTGGCTACACCACACTCCGCGATAGCCCGGATTGTTCGGTGGGGAGGGTGCGTCGGGATAGCGGCGGCTCTGGTGCTTGCCTGCTTGACCTGTGGGAATAAGTTGCCGACACGAAGAGACGGGAGGCGCTGACGCGCGGCCCTACAGTCATGGCCGCCGGGACCGCGTCGAGCCACTGGCGAACCCGACCCGCCTGCGTAGGGGAGTTCGAGCCATGCGAAAGACGCTCGCGGCAATCCTGTTGGCAACAGCCCTCATGCTCGCAAGTGCGGCGTCCGCACTAGCGATAAGTGACAGCGCTGGCTGCGTGGGCCAGTTCTCGTCCTTCTTCGCGCACGGTGGCGGCGGGACCCATCGCTCGGCGGTGGCCCAGGACTTCGCGCACAACTCGCGACCGGCGGGGGCCAATGTCTATAGCCACGTCGCGGAGTTCCACGGCGATCTGGCTGCCTGTTTCGCTCAGACCTGAAGACACCTCCGCCCTAACGCTCGAGCCGCCGCGAAGCCCATTACCCGCCTCCTGAGCGCTAGCGGGACGGTTCGGCAAGTCGGGATAGCGGCGGCTTCGTGTGTGCGTCTAGACAGTCGGCGGAAGATGACCATGCGAGTCCTCCTCGCCGGCCTCCTCGCCGCCGCGCTCGGCGGCTGCGCCGTCGCAGTTCCGGGCGCCGTTCGACGCGGCCGACGCCGCGGTACCGCCCTTTCCAGAGTGCGTGGCGGATGCGTACGCCTACGTCGGCACTACCTCAATGGCGGCCCTTGGCTTGTCGGACCTCTCGACGCCTGATGCCAACCGCGTCGGCATGATCTGGGTCACGGCCGATCAGCGTCCCAGCGGACCGAGAATGGCGCGCATGCTCTGCATCGAGTTCGGCGACGGCAGCGGGATGACCACCTCTGCGGTCGCGGCCGCTTGGCGGCCTCCCGGCTCGGGAGCGGGCCAAGATGTCGCCTCGCCCGCCGCCTGGCAGCTCCTCCTCGTCGGGCTCGCCGCTTTGCTGTTGGTGCTCACGTCGCTCCTCGCCTTTCGAGGGCGCCGCTAGGCACGATGAGCCTCGCGCCCGAGTAGCGGCGGCTTCCGCGTCCTTACCGTCGCCGCCTGTCAAACCAGCTCAGAGCGCTCCTTACGACCACGATGATTGCCGCCAGTACGGCGGCCGTGAACCACACCCACGGATCAGGCAAGTGGACACCTGCTAACTCGGTCTTGGTGCCTCACGGTACAGCGGAGCCGCCGCGAAGCCCGGCAACGTCTGCGACCGCCCTGCTAGCGGAACGGATCGGCAAGTCGGGAAGCGGCGGCTTCGCTATGCCCGCCACATGGCCCTCCTTCAGAACGGCTTGAGGACCATGTCGAGGATGATCGCCACGAACAGCACCACATTCAGGCCCACGACGATCATCGTGCTGTTCCGGATCGCGACCATCGCGGCGATGACATCTTCCGGTGGTCGTCGTCCCGCTTCGGCGTCGGCCGCCTCAGCGCCAAGCCGGGGCAGTCGCTGAACCCAGGGCGAGGCGTTGAGCGCAAGCAGCGCCACCACGAGAACGTAGGCCGCGATCAGCCAGCCCGCGAGGAAGTTGAAACCTCCGGTCAAAGCGGTCAGCAGACCAAAGACGATGCCCGCCATGAGGAGTGCAGCACCGATCACCGGTCTGCCGCCCACCAGACGATGGGCGCCGGCGAGCCCCGGAACGTCACTTCGCCAAACAGCGCGGGCGTAGATCAGCGCCTCGCCAACCAGCAGCGTCACTGCTCCGAACATCGACAGGACGTGGAGCGCCTTGAAGATGAGCAAGCCTCACCTCCCACGTGACCGACGCGACTAGAACCTCCAGACTACGCCTGCCGTCCAGCGTAGGCCGCCCTGCTCGCGGGACGGATCAGCAATTCGGGATAGCGGCGGCTTCTGTTGCCCACCGATCCGACCGGGCAATGATCCGCTCGCTCTCGCCTTGCTGCAACGAGATGTCAATGTTGACCCGTTACCCTCGCGCTGGGGTTCTATCTCCTTGATGGGTAGGAGAATCGAGCCAATGCCGGCAACCCCGACCGAGCTCGTCGCGGGTGAGGCGCCGAGCCTCGAAGATCAACTGGCGGACTTCTTCGGTTCGCACTACGAGCGGATGACGGGACTCGCCGCCCTGATCTGCCATGTCGGAGTACCCGCGGAGGATGCCGTCCAGGCGGCGATGGAACAGGCGTGGCGCCGACGCGCCTCGCTGGTCGACCGAGGTCGGATGCGTGCGTGGCTCGACCGGATCGTCGTTCGCGAAGCGATCCGCATGAACCGGCGCCCATGGTGGACGCGGCTGTCCTCGCGCGCGACCGACGAAGAGGGGCAACTGCTCGCGGACCCTTCGCCAGAGATGACCGCGGAGCGCATCGCATTGAGTGCCGCCTTCGGGGCGCTGGCAGTTGAACAGAGGGCTGCCTGTGTGCTCCACCTTCATCTCGGCTACTCGATCGCCGAGACGGCCGAGCTCATGGGCGCGGCGCTCGAGACGACGCGCTCTCGCCTGCGGTTGGCCCGCCAACGGCTTAAGGCGGATCTCGGGGAGGACGAGTCATGACCGGCAACTTCGACGACCGACTGGGCGCATTCCTCGATGACGAGAGTCGGCGAGCCGCTCTCGCAGCGTCATCGCTCGAGTCTGCCGTCGGCCGGCTCGCTCCTCGCATCGGTAGCGGGGAGGGTCGGCGAGTCCCCGGCGGGCTGGTGGTTCTCCTTGCCGCGATCCTGCTCCTCGTCGCGATGCTTGGGTCTGCAATCGCGATCGGGAGCGGACTGGTGCGCCTGCCTTCGCTGGTCGAGTCGCAGCCGAGTCCCTTGGACACGCGCGACGGGCCGTTGGAAGTCCTGCGCACCAAGGTCGTGGACGATGCGGGCGGTGGCGTGCAGGTGGTCGTGGAAGTGCGCAATACAGGCGACGACTGGGTCTTCCTGAATGACCCCCAGCTGGGAGCCTCGCTCCGCGGTACTCTGCAGAGCTCGTCGGGTGTGATCGTGTCGGACGAGGACGGCCTTCGGTTCAGCGGCTTCCCACGACGCCTGGCACCCGGCCAGATCGGCTACTACCTCGCTGCCGGCGAACCGTCGGCCGCCTCGGCCGAGGACGTGATGCTGGTCGACTTCGCTCCCCAGTCGGTCGCGGCCAATGGACCCCCAGCGTGGCAGGCAACCGTCACGCCCCGCGGGTTTGAGGGCGTCGGGGATGGTTCGATCCTCGTCCATGCGATCGCTCAATGGGATGGGGATGACGTGGCGATCGCCGCAGTCATCGCGTTCGATGACGCGGGCGAAATCCTCGGGTTCGCCCGGAGCAGCCACCTGGCTCGCCCGGGCGCTTTCACCCTCTGTTGCCTGCCGAATGCTGGACCGTACGCTGAGGGCGTGGCGGACACGACGTTCATCGTCGTGCCCGAGGAGCACATCAGCAATTAGGTCGCGATAGCCGCCAGATCCAGCTGGCCAACCTCCGGCGTCAACCTTCGGGAGCAGTCGCTTTCCAGGGCCCCTCGATGACCGTCGCCTCCTTGTCGCCGGGCCAGCGCGGCATGCTGATGCAGAGGAACTGGAGCGGGTCGACACCGGTGCAGCGATACTGGAATGCGGTCCCGACCGGAATGTCGATGGAAACGCCTGATTCCAGAACGGTTGTCTCTTCACCTGCGCCGTCTCGTCGCCAGATCTGCCCCTCGCCCGAGAGAACGTGCCAGAACTCGCTGACCGTGGCGTGGACGGTCGCCCGATTCACCTGACCTGGCGGGACGGTGGAGTGGATCATGTTGCCGGTCTCGCCTTCCATCAGGTACCGGATCTCTGCCCCTGCAGGGGAGCGGGCATCGGAGGTGAGGGGGAACGAGCGGGTCTGCATGGAGAACCTCCGTTTGCTCCCAAGCACTGTCCCACACGGGCGCCTGGGTAGCTCTCGGTCTTCGGGGTGACATTCCCGCACGCTGGCGGAGGGGTGGGTGATCGGTAGCGTGCAGGCGGCCCCGTCTTCACTGCCTGATGCGCTCTGACTGCTTAGCCGGGATCAAGAGGTCAAGCGCCCGAGGCACACCGCCATAACAAGGCCGATTTCGCTACGATCCCCGCGCTCACGCCACTGCGCTGGCATGGCGATACTTGACATGCAAGAGGTCACTGGTTCGAGTCCAGTGTCGCCCACCAAACTCCCGTCCTGCGCACAAGTGATGACCCCCATACGGGAGTCTTCGTCTGTCGATCCGATGGCGACGATGCCGCGAACATGTGCCGTTCGCGAATCCCTCAGGTATGCTCGCGACATGGCATTCAGTTCGACATTTGGGTACGCACGCTCGACCGCGGACTTCCACTGGCATCGCGTGCAGACGCCCCCGAACCCTGAAGCGGATGCGCCGCCCGCGCAGGTTCACGCGGCGTGCGGGCACGTCTTCACCCCCGACGGACCGATCGTCAGCACGCGACCTGCGGATGGCGCGTGCGTGGCATGCGAGGCCGCCGCGTAGGGCTACCCACTCCTGTTGGGCGTGGCTAGACCGGCTGCAGCGTCGATCGCTCTGGCTGCGGGTGGACCCTAGCCGCTCGCCGCCCGAGCAGAGTTGTAGGCCGTGGTGTTGATCAGGATCCGCAGCTCGGTCTCCGAGTAGCGGCCTGGGTGCGCCTCATCCGAGTGCTGCTTGGCAACTTCGAGCAGGTCCGCGTCGCTCCGCGCCTCCAAGAATTCGCCGCAGGGACAGTCGACGGCTCGCATCGGTGTACCACCTTGTGTGACTCGTGCGCAGAGTTGCAGCAACATGCGTGCCGCCCCAGCCGACGACCCGGATCGTGGGGCTGCCCTGGAACCGTGTCGGTTCCAACCCACGACCCGGGCCGTAGGTAGGAACGGCTGGTCTCGGCCCGGCGTTAGGCACCTGACCCGCCGAACTGCAGGTTCTATCGTTAATCATTGACGTCGCGGTGGCCGTCGAGGCCTCGAAGGCCCAATTTGCCCCGGACTCCGGTGATCCAGACCACAACGGGCACAGCTGATCCGGCCGTCGGCATCCAGCCGCGCAATCGCGGTCGTATCAGGGAAGGCCGACAGACCGCCGATCCCGGATCGCACGGGATGCGATGATGTGTCCGTTGGCTGGCGCAGGGCTCTGCCGCCCTAGCGACCAGCGCGGTTCGAATACTTCGGAGGAAAGCCCATGACAGCTCTCGCGTCTCTTCGCGTCCCGCCGGCGCGGCGCGCCCTGCCGGCACTCGCCCTCGTGGCGCTGCTGCTCGCAGGATGCGCGGACGTCGGATCGGCCTCGCTCACGTTCTGGGACGTGGTCTGGTCGATGATCATCTTCTTCTTCTGGTTCATGTTCATCTGGATCTTCATCTCGCTGTTCGGCGACATCTTCCGGCGAGGTGACCTGTCCGGAGGGGGCAAGGCCGGGTGGATCTTCCTGCTGGTGATCCTGCCGTTCCTCGGCGCGCTGATCTACATCATCGCTCGCCCGAAGGTCACCGCCAGCGACATCGAGCAGATGACCCGGGCGGAGGCGGCCTACTCGGCCGCGGCCCAGGTGACGCCGGCCGACCAGATCGCAAAGCTGGAGCAGCTGCGCGCGGCGGGGACGATCACCGAAGAGGAGTTCCAGGCCCTCAAGGCGAAGGCCATCGGGTAGCCGATGCGGCGTCAGCCGTCCGCGAGGTAGGTCTCGATCGCCTCGCGGGTCGGCATGCCGCCCCGCGCCCCTGCCGCCGCGACCGATAGGGCCGCGGCGGCATTGGCGGCCTCGATGGCGGCCTCGAGCGCCGCGCCGGACGCCAGCCAGGCGGCGAGCACGCCGTTGAACGTGTCACCGGCCCCGGTCGTATCGATCAGCCCGGGCGGGACCCGCCCGGGGTAGCGCTCGCGCCGGTCGCCGTGTGCCAGCAAGGCGCCGGCCGGCCCCTGGGTGACCACGATCGGCCCGGCGTGGCGAGCGACCAGCTCGTCCAGGGCCGCATCGGTCTCGTCATTCCCGATGGCGACAACGAGCTCGTGCTCATTCGGCGTGAGGATCGGTCCCAGTCGGAGCACGTCGGCTGGTAGGGCGCGTGCCGGGGCAGGATTGAGGATCGCGGTCGCTCCGGCCCGTTGGGCGACCGTGAGCGCCGCAACGACCACCTCGTTCGGCACCTCGTGGTTCGTGAGCACGACCGCCGCATCCGCGACGCGGGAGCGATCGGCCTCATCGAGCTCCAGGGTTGCATTGGCGCCCGGTGCGACGACGATCTGGTTCTCGCCCCGCGGGCCGACGGCGATGATCGCGACGCCCGTCGGCTCGGCCTCGACCTGGCGAATGCCGGACACGTCGACGCCCTCTGACTCGAGTGCGGCGAGGGCGCGTTGCCCGTATGCGTCATGACCGACGGCGCCGATCATCACGACCCGGGCGCCCGCGCGTGCCGCCGCCACGGCCTGGTTCGCACCCTTGCCGCCATCGTGGGTTGCGAAGCGCCCGCCCAGCACGGTCTCGCCGGGCTCCGGGAGGCGGTCAGCGGCAACGACCAGGTCGACGTTGATGGAACCGATGATGCAGACGCCGGCGGGCATGCGTCGAGTATGCCGGACGCGGGGGCGCCGAGCCCGCCGTTACGGTTGCAGGCGGCGCGGGTGCCAGGAGCCGTCCGCACCGCGGCGATACTCGACGCGATCGTGCAGCCGGTCGGACCGGCTCTCCCAGAACTCGACAGTTTGTGGGATGAGCAGATAGCCACCCCAGAACGGCGGCAGCGGGACCTCGTCCGGATGCTGTGCGGCGATCGCGGCCACCGCGGACTCGAGCTCCTCTCGCGAGCCGATCTCGCGGCTCTGGTCCGAGGCCGCCGCCGACAGCTGGCTGCCGCGCGGCCGGGATCGCCAATACGCCAGGGAGGCGTCGTCGGGGAGCTGGCGGACGGGGCCGGAGACCCGCGCCTGGCGGTCGAGCGCCGCCCACCAGAACGCGGCGGAAGCCCAGGGGTTGATCGCGATGTCGCGGCCCTTGCGGCTGCCGCGGTTCGTGTAGTACCGAAGGCCCTCGGCGTCCAGGCCGTGGAGGAGGACGAAGCGCACGGATGGAGCCCCGTCGCCATCGGCGGTGGCGAGGGCGAACGCGTTGGCCAGGGGAACGCCGGCGGTCTCGGCATCGGCCAGCCAGGCGCCGAGCTGGCGAATCGGATCGGGGTCGAGCGTGGTCGGGTCGATCGGCACGGTGGCTGGAGTATCCCCGACGCAGTGCGGACGCCGCCACTAGCATGACGGCGTGGACGCCCATCGGCCCGTAGCCGTGATCTTCGACCTCGACGGGACCCTCGTGGACACCGTGCCGGCACGGATCGCCGCGTGGCGGGAGACGTTCGCCGGCGAGGGCATCCCGGTGGCCGACGGCCGGCTGGAGCCGATGATCGGCATGGATGGCAGGGCCCTGGCACGCGAGGTAGCGCGCGAGGCGGGGGTGGAGCTGGACGACGAGGCTGCCGAACGCATCGACCGGCTCGCCGGGGAGGGCTTCGACCGGCACAACCGATCGCCCCGGCCACTGTCGGGCGCCACCGAGGCGCTCGAACGTCTCGATCGCGTAGGGGTGACATGGGCCGTCGCGACCTCCTCCCGCGCGGAGCAGGTCGCGGCCTCGATCGCCGCGCTCCGCCTGGACCGGCCGCCGCGCATCGTCGACGGCAGCCGGGTCGCACACGCCAAGCCAGCGCCGGACCTGCTGCTCCTGGCTGCCGACGAGCTCGATGTCGATCCGGGCCGCACGTGGTACGTGGGCGACTCGACCTGGGACATGCGTGCCGCCGTCGCGGCCGGCATGCACCCGGTGGCGGTCCTTGCCGGCGCGGCCGTGGACGAGCGGACGCTGCGATCGGCCGGCGCCGCTGTCGTGCTGCCCACCCTCCGCGGGCTTGAGCTGCCGGGCTGAGCCATGCCACTCGAGGAGTACCGGCGCAAGCGCGACTTCGGGGCGACCCCAGAGCCCTCGCCGGGGGACCTCGTCGAGCGCAGCGGCCGCTTCACGGTGCAGCGCCACCGCGCAACGGCACTCCACTACGACTTCCGCCTCGAGATCGACGGGGTGCTCGTCAGCTGGGCGGTGCCGAAGGGACCGACCCTCGACCCGGACCAGCGCCGTCTGGCGATGCGGACCGAGGACCATCCGATCGAGTACCTCGATTTCGAGGGCGTCATCCCGAAGAAGCAGTACGGCGCGGGGGACGTCATCGTCTGGGACTGGGGCACCTGGGAGCCGGAAGCTGAGACGCCGGATCCGCGGAAGGCCGTTCGCAAGGGCGAGGTCAAGTTCATCCTGCACGGGAAGCGGTTGGGTGGCCGCTACACGATCGTGCGCACCGATTCCGACGACGGTCGCGAGCGCTGGCTGCTGCTCAAGAAACGTGACGAGTTCGCGGTCGACGGCTGGGACGCGGAGGATCACCCGGCGAGCGTGAAGACGGGCCGCACGAATGACGACGTGCTCAACGGCGTCTCGGCCACATTCGAGGAGGCGCCGCCCAAGCCGCCGGGCGAGATCGACCTGTCGGCCGCCACCGACGCGCCGATGCCCGACTTCATCGCGCCGATGAAGGCCACCCTCGCCACGGAGCCGTTCACCGATCCGGACTGGCTGTTCGAGGTCAAGTGGGATGGCTACCGGGTCGAGGCGGTCGTGCGCGACGGGACGGTGCGAATCTGGACGCGGCGCCGGCAGGACGCTGCCCAGTACTTCCCCGACCTCGCAACCGCGAGCGGCTGGATCGAAGCGCGGGAGGCGATCGTCGACGGCGAGGTCGTGGCGCTCGACGACAAGGGCCGGCCGCGCTTCAGCCTGCTCCAGGACCACACCGGGATCCGGACCGGCCGTAGCCCGGGCGGCAAGCGGCGTGGGACACCGGCCCAGATCGTGTACGAGGCGTTCGACCTCCTCTACCTGGACGGTCGCTCGTTGCTCGACGTGCCGCTCGAAGAGCGCAAGCGGCTGCTCCACGACCGCCTTCGGCCGCATCCGATGGTCCGATTTGCGGGGCACGTCGAGACCGACGGCATCGCCTTCTTCGGGGCGGCGCGCCAGCAGGAGGTCGAAGGCATCGTCGCCAAGCTGCGACGCTCGCCGTATGAGCCGGATCGGCGCAGCAAGTCCTGGCTCAAGCTGAAGGTGCGCCTCGAGCAGGAAGTCGTCGTCGTCGGGTGGCTGCCGGGGCAGGGGAGCGCAGTCGATCTCGGCTCGCTGATCCTCGCCGTGCGCACCGGCGACCGCTGGGTGCACGCGGGGCAGGTGGGAAGCGGGTTCGACGCGCGGACCCGACGCGACCTGCGCACCCAGCTCGAGGAGATCGAGCGCGCTGATTCGCCCCTGGAACCCGTGCCGCGGCTGAAGGGCGCCCGATGGGTCGAGCCGCGCCTCGTGATCCGGGTCGAGTTCGCCGAGTGGACCGCGGACGGACTGCTGCGCCAGGCAGCCTACAAGGGCGTCGAGCCGGGCAAGGATCCACGCGACGTCCGTCGCGAGCGAGCCGTGTCGACCGCGCGAGCCACGGAGGAGGCCGAGCGCGCCCATACTTCGCGGGCGATGGCGAGGAAGGACGACGAGCTCGCGGCCCTCGACGCCCTCGAGAAGGAGGGCACCTGGACCGTCGGGGGCCACGACATCCGGGTCACGAACCTGGACAAGGTCCTGTTCCCAGCCCGTGAGGGCGAGGACCCGGTCACCAAGCGCGACCTCTTCCGATACGTGGTCTCGGTGGCACCCGTGCTCGTTCCGTTCCTGGATGGGCGAGGGCTGACCGTCCAGCGCTACCCGAACGGCACCGAGCAGAAGGGCTTCTGGCAAAAGGACCTGCCCAAGCATGCTCCGGAGTGGGTGAAGCGCTGGACGTACCACCATCGCGAGGAGGGGCCGAAGGACTACCCCGTCGTGGACAGCGCGGCGACCTTGGCCTGGCTGGCACAGGAGGCCGCAGTCGAGCTCCATCCGTGGACGAGCCGGACCGATGCGCCCGACCGGCCGGCGTATGCCCTGATCGACATCGACCCCGGACCGGACACGACCTGGGAGGAGCTGCTGACCCTCGCGCGGCTCTACCGCGCGGCGCTCGAGCACCTCGACGTGCGCGGCCATCCGAAGGTCACCGGCAAGCGGGGCATCCAGGTCTGGATCGGCATTCGCCGCGGCCCGACCTTCGACGAAACCCGCGACTGGGTGGAGGGCCTCTCGCGCGCCGTCGGCTCGACCGTGCCCGACCTCGTCAGCTGGGAGTGGGCGAAGCGGGCGCGGAAGGGCAAGGCACGGCTTGACTTCACGCAGAACGCGATCAACAAGACCCTCGTTGCGCCGTACAGCCCGCGACCGGCGCCCGGTGCCCCGGTGAGCATGCCGATCCGCTGGGATGAGCTGGACGACCCCGACCTGCGGCCCGACCGATGGACGATTCGCACGGCTCTCGACCGCGTTTCCGAAGTCGCGGACGACTTCGGGGCGGTCCTCACCGATGACCAGGTGCTGCCGCCGATCTGACCGGCGTGGGCGATGTGCCGGCGTGGGCTACCATGGCACCGATGATTGACTCGCTGCTCACCGTCACCCCGGACGCCCGCACGAAGATCGACGGCGTCCGAACCTTCAACGACTTCCCCGAGGCGGTGCTGCGCATCCGCGTCACCGCCAAGGATGGCCCGCGATTCCACTACGAGATCGCGCTCGAGGATCCCCGAGATCGCGGCGCCGACGACCTCGCGGTGGACCTCGACGGCCTGACCGTGGTACTCGACCCGCTCACCGCGGCCGACGTGGCCGGCGCGACTGTCGACCTGGACCCGATGGTCACCGGCGGTGGCCTGAAGATCGACAATCCCAACGAAGGATGGCAGGACCCGGTCGCACGCGCGGTGCAGGACGTGATCGACCGCCAGATCAACCCTGGCGTCGGGTCCCACGGTGGGATGGTGACCCTGGTGGACGTGCGCGACGGCACCGCGTATATGCGGTTCGGCGGCGGTTGCCAGGGCTGCGCGGCGGTGGACGTGACCCTCAAGCAGGGCGTGGAGACGGCCATCCGCACCGCGGTTCCCTCGATCAGTGCGATCGTGGACGTGACCGATCACGAGTCAGGCGCCAACCCGTACTACCAGCACGAGCACTAGCCAGTACTGGTATCGGGGGCGCCCGCCAACGGGGGCCCGGCTCGGCAGGGCCCGGATCAGATCCGCTGTCTAGCGAAGGCGGGGGAAGTCTCCGCCACCCGACGCGGCCAACACGGTCGAGACGATGCTGAGGATGCTCAGCGCCGCGGTCGTGCCGGCGATCATCAGGGTGCGGGCGATTCGCGTGTATCGCATCGGTCCTGCTCCTAGGGGCGGCCCGGTTGGTCGGTGAGCGGCCGCGTACAGGCACCGTCGCGCCAATGGGACCAGCCCGCAATGACCCATCGGTCCTGCCTCGCTCGGAGCGTGGGAGTACCTTCGTGCACTCAGTCGGTCAACTCACGCTTGCCATCGCGTTGTACACTGCCGCCATGCCACGGACCAGGACGAGTGCCCGCGCAACCGACAAGGACCGTGAGCTCGCGCGACGCATCGGCCAGCGAATCCGCGAGGCTCGACACCGCGCCGGGCTCACCCAGCAGCAGCTCGCCGGGGAGCGCTACACCAAGGCGTATGTGAGTGCCCTGGAGACGGGCATCGCCCGGCCCTCGATGGTCGCCCTCAGCTATCTCTCGGAGCGACTGAACCTTCCGGCCAGCCACTTCATCGACGAGGCGCATCCTGCCTGGACGCGGCTCGAGGTCGACATGCGGCTTGCCGCCGGGGAGTGGCAGGAGGCCGCCGACGGATACACATCGCTCCTCGACGACGCCACGGACGAGACGGTGCGCGCCGACCTCCTGCGCGGCCTGGCCGAGGCTTCGGCGCGGCTCGACCGCGGCAAGGAGACGATCGCCGCGGCCTCGGAGGCGGCACGCCTGTACGCCGAGGCCGGACGCGAGTCCGATGCGGCACTGGCGCGCTACTGGCTCGCCTACGGCCTGTACCAGTCCGACAACGAGCCCGATGCGCGCAGCGTCCTGACCGCGCTCCTCGAGCAGGTCCGCGGCGGCCTCCAGGTCGAGCCGGACTTCGAGATGCGCCTGCTCACCTCGCTGGCGGCCGTCGAGTCCCATACCGGGCAGGCGGCACGGGCCCTGACCTACCTCGAAGAGGCTCGCGGTCTGGCCGCCGACCTCGACGATCGCCGGCGCGCCGCGTTCCTGTTCAACCTGGCCATCGGCTACCGCGAGGTCGGCGACTTCGAGGCGGCCATCCGCTCAGGGACCCAGGGCATGGCCCTGTACCGCGCGGCCGGAGCAATCTTCGAGTCCGCCCGAATCGAGAACGACCTGGCGCTCGCGTACCTCGCCACCGGGCAGGTGGAACGCGCGCGGGACCTGGCGGCCGATGCGCGACGCCAGATCGAGGAGGCCGGCGACGAGCGGTGGCTCGCCGCCGTGCTGGACACCGAGGCGCAGGTGGCGCTGGCCAGTGGGGACGTGGACGAGGCGCTGAGGTTGACCGGGGCTGCCCGAGCGACCGCGGCACGCGGGGGAACTCGTACGTCGAGCTGGTCTCGATGATCACCGAGGCCCGCGCCCTGCGCCAGGCGGGTCGGATCGGCGAGGCGGAGGAGCGGTTCGGAGAGGCGGCTCGGACCGCCCGCGAGAGCCGCGTGCCGAATCGGCTTCGCGAGGTCCTGCGCGAATGGGCCGATCTCCGCGCGGAGCGGGGCGACCATCGCGGCGCCTATGAGTTAACCAGCGAGGCGCTCACGGTCAATTAAGTGTTGACAGGTACGGTGCGCGAACCGTACCCTGCGCCTGACGAGTCGGATGGGCACGCCGGCTTGCCTGACGGGATCGGAGATGGGGCACGTCTCCGATCCCTTTCCATGTCCGGGCTTCCCTGCCTAGGGCGACCCGCTCGGTGCCCCCGACGTCGGCACCGGGTCGCCGACGAGGATGAACGCGCCTTGCGCGAACGGCGGGTCGCTCGGGTTTTCGAACATCCGCATGCGGTACTCCCCCGGACCGAACACGGCAAGGAGGTCGGCCGCCGGGACCGTGAACGCGATCGTCGTCGATCCGCGGGCGATCGGCTGCCGTCCATCCTCGCCGGTTGACTGGACCACCTCCGGCGTGCCGCCTCCGGTGCGCTCGACCTCGACGAAGATCGTCGCCGGCACCGTTCCGGCCGGCCGGACGGAGTATGCGAAGGTGTCCGGCGATGCGAATCGGGTCGTGCGCCCATCGAGGGCCACCTCGCCGGTCCCCGGATCGATGGCGGTTCCGAACGCGATCTCCAAGGCGGTAGTCGCGGACGGGCTGCTGCCGCCGCCGGCTGGCACTCCGTCCGCGTCGCCACCGAGGAGGCCGACCACGACCGCGATGCCGATGACGAGGACGACGGCAACCACCCATCCGAGGATGCGGCGTTCCCGGGGGATAGGCTGAACCGTCGGTCGAATCCCGCTCTGCGGGCCATGACACGAGCGCGCAGCGGCCGGAGCCGCCGCTGCACCCCGTGCGCCTGGTTCCGATTCGAGCTGGTGCCCATTCGCACCACAACTCTAGCCCGGCTCGGAGCGGCTAGCATGGCCGATGACGCGACGACTGTTCATCTTCGACGACCCCGACCGGTTCGTGGCCGGAACGATGGGTGAGCCCGGTGATCGGGAGTTCTTCCTCCAGGCACGCAAGGGCGGCGCGCTCGTGAGCGTCGGCCTCGAGAAGGCGCAGGTCGCGGCGCTTGCCGCTCGCATGGAGGACCTCCTCGACGCCGTGGAGGCGCCGTCCCCCGCGCCGGAGGCGCCGGACGACCATCCGCTCGAGCAGCCGGTCGTCGAGCTGTTCCGCGTGGGCGCCATGGCGCTGGCCTGGGATCCCGATCGCGAGGCAGTCGTGATCGAGGCGCAGACGCCGACCGAGAGCGGCGACTACGTGGAGCTTCCGGATGATGCGGACGACGGACCCGACCTCCTGCGCGTCCGTATCCGTCCCGATGACGCCCGCGGGTTCGTCCGCCGCGCCGAGGCGCTCGTCTCGGCCGGTCGTCCGGCCTGCCCGTTCTGCGGTCAGCCGCTAGATCCGACCGGGCACTTCTGCCCGCGCGACAACGGGCAGCTCAACTAGGTGAGCCTTCGGGCCGACGACGCCGGTACCGCGCCGATCCGGGTCGACTGGCTCGATCCGAGCAGCCTGCGCGACGGGCTCTCCGGTCGGCTCGGCCTCACGATCCTCCCCGGCAAACACGGAGCCTCGCTGCGGTACCCGGGCCGCGTGTACGAGCGCGAGACCGAGCAGGACCTTGCGGCGCTCGCGGCGGCAGGGGTCCGGCGGCTTCTGCTCCTGGTCGAGGACGGGGAGCTCGACGCATGGGGTGACCCCCGGATCGTCGAGCAGGCGGCTGCGCACGGCATCGAGGTCGATCGCTGGCCGATGCCCGACGGCAGCCCGCCGGCATCGGTCGCGGAAGCGGAGTCGATCCTCGCCTCGGCCGCAGTCGGACGAGAACGCGGCGACGTCGCTGTTGCCTGCATGGGCGGCGTCGGGCGGACCGGGACCATCGCCGCGTGCGCGCTGATCGCGTCCGGCTGGGGCGCTGACGAGGCGATCGCCGAGGTGCGGCGCGTTCGGCACCCGACGGCTGTCGAGACCAAGGCGCAGCTGGCGTTCGTGCACGCCTTCGCTTCGGGGGTGACGCGAAGGCCCCGAATCGGCTAGGGTGCGCGGCGTGACCGACCGATGGGTCTGCAAGCGCTGCTTTGCCGACAACGACGGCGCGGCGATGGCGTGCGCCCGCTGCGGGCTGACGCGCGGCAGCGAAGTGACGCTGTCCGACCAGCAGGCCTGGGCGACCGCCGCAGGCGTCCCGGGTCCCGCACCGGAGCCTCCGGCGTGGCGCCGCTGGATCCGGTTCTGGTGGATTCCCGTTGTGCTGATCGCCCTCGGCGTTGGCTGGTTCACCGCGGCCCGGCGTGACGACGGCGGCGCCCTGACGGAGGCGGGCACGGTGTCGGTCACCGACCTGCGGCCTGGCGATTGCTTCAACACGAGCGCCGACGAGGAGGAGATCAGCGACGTCGACGGCGTGCCCTGTGACGAGTCGCACGAGTACGAGGTCTACGTCGTCCAGGATCGTGAAGGCGATACGTATCCGACCGAGGCCGAGTTCGACGCGATCTTCGACTCGATCTGCGTGTCGGCGTTCGAAGGCGTACGTTGGCGCGGATTACGCCACGTCAGCGATCTACGCCGGCATGATCACCCCGTCGGAGGGGTCATGGGACGACGGTGACCGAGAGTACGTGTGCTACCTCTACGAGCCCGTGGATGGCGAGATCCGAACTCGGCCAACGTCGAGCTCACCTCCTCGCTCGAGGGCGCCGGCCGCTGAGCGGTGCTCTGCGCGAGCTCCACGAACTGGCAGAGCGCGTTCGCCAGTCGCATCTGATCGGGGGTGCGCGCGCGAACGCGGAGCAGCGCCGGCTCGGCGACCACGATCGCCACGCAGCGAGCGCGCGAGGTGGCCACGTTGAGGCGGTTGCGCGAGTACAGGAACGACATGCCGCGCGGCGCATCGTCCGGTGAGCTGCTCGTCATCGAGTAGATGCTGATCGGCGCCTCCTGGCCCTGGAACTTGTCGACCGTGCCGACCCGTGCCCCGGACGGCAGGAGGCTCGCGATCTGGCCGACCTGCGCGTTGTACGGGGCGACAACGAGAACGTCGCCGTAGCCGATGCGGTGCTCGTCGCCGCTGCGGTCGACCCACGTCGATCCGCTGTCGACCAGCGCGCGGACCACGCCGGCCACCTGGAGCGCCTCGGACCGCGACACACTGTCCGCCCCGACGTGGGAGGCCTCCACGTAGCGCAGCCCGCTGCCACCCAGCGGGGCCGGGCCGTGGATGCGCTGGAGCTCCAGGTCTGACCGCGACTCGAGCCGGCCTTCGTAGAAGGCCTCGGACGTGAAGCGGGCGACGTCGGGATGGAGGCGGTACGTGTGCTCGAGGAACAGCCCGAGATCGTCGGGGATCGTGGGCCGTCCGTCGAGGAGGTGGGCGAGCGCCGACCGATCGGCACCGGGCGGGTGCGAGCCCTGGAGCGGTTGGTCGAGCTGCTGGGGGTCCCCGAGCAGGACGATCGACTCTGCCGCACCGGCAGTGGCCAGCACGTTCGCGAGCGCCACCTGGCCCGCCTCGTCGACGAAGAGGACGTCGACCAGGCCGTCACTGTGCTCGGAGGCCCAGAGCCACGACGTGCCGCCCACGACGTCGAGCGTGCCCAGCCTGAGGCCGTCGCGGACGACGCCGTTGTCCTTCGTGACGACCACGTCATCGTGGTCGACGCCCTGTCCGTCCTCCGTGATCTTCTGTCCGATGCGGACCGTGATGTCCGCGTCCCGCGCCGCGACGCGGACGGCATCGATGAAGTTGCCGATGACCTTGTGGCTGTTCGCGCTGATCCCCACCCGCTTCCCGGCAGCCACGAGCGCGACGATCATCCGCGCCCCGGTGTACGTCTTGCCCGAGCCCGGCGGTCCCTGGATGGCGAGCGTGGTTCGATCGAGGGCGACCGCCAGCCGGCGTGCTGCGTCGAGCTCGGTCTCGTTCGGGCCAGACAGCGCCTCACCGGGAGCCTGGCCCGCTCGCGGTGCGCGACGCAGCAGCAGGTCACGCGCGGCGCGCCACGGCCCATCCGCATCCATGCCGTGGTCGGCGACCCATCCGCCCAGGCGCAGCAGCGCCGCCCGGTGCAGCCCGTCCTGGAAGACGTCGAGCGGCACGATCCCGGCCGGATGCATGGGCTCCTCGCCGCCCTTCCACTCGACGTCGATCGTGCTGTCGCCGGCATCGACGTCGACAATCGCGGCGTTCATCTTCCAGGCCTTCATGCCACCGTCGGGCGAGGCCTGTCGCAGCGCCGGGTCATAGAGCTCGCTGCGCGATCCGATGTCGTAGTCCTGCGGCGGGAATCGGTATCGCCACACCTGGCGGAGCAGCTTCGACTTCGGGGTCGGCAGGAACGGCTCGCGGACGCGGCCGACGACCTCGAGTGGGCCCAGCGCCCCCTTATCGATGGTCAGCTCGGTCGCGTCGAGCTCCATCCGGTGGAAGAACTCCCAGTACGTCGCCTTCTTCTCCCGCCGATGCCATGACAGCAGCTGGGCGAGCAGCCACCGCGCCCGCTGGTCGGTGGTGCGCGCCGTGGGATCGACCGGGACGCCATCGGTCAGCGCATCGGCGACCTCCGCCACGCGGGCCTCCGCGTCCGCCAGCTCGACGGGGGCGTCGCCGGTGACCGGCGTCGGGCGCGGAACCTCCTGGCCGGTCGCCGCGGCCAGATCCTGACGGAGGCGTTCCAGCCAGTCCCGGAGCCGCGCGGTCGACACGACGTCGTCGCGGTTGTAGTCCGCGATCTCATCCAGGATGCCCGAGCTCGGCCGACCGCCCTCGCCGAGCTCGAGCCACTCCTCGAAGGCGACGATGCTCGATCCGGCATCGCGCAGCTCGACGGCCCGCTCGAAGTCGTACAGCGGCTCGATGCGCTTGATGCTGTAGCTCTCGACCGACGCGCGCAGGCCCTGTCGAACCGCGCGGAACAGGTCGACCAGGACGCCGCCCCGCAGGAGGCGATCCACCCCGTCCTCCCGCGTCGCATGCCGCCCCATGAGCCGCTTCAGCGCGGTCGGCTCGTAGCTGGCGTAGTGGTACACGTGCATCCGGGGGTGGCGCTCGAGCCGATCGATGAGCATGTCGATGAGCGTCTCGAACCCCGCCTTCTCGCCGGCCAGGCTGATCTCGCTGGGTCGCTCCGGGTCGAACGACCAGATCGGCGTGAAGGCGTCCGACGTGTCGAGCACGCCGAACAGGTAGTCCACGCCGTCGTCGAAGGCGTAGGGATCACCCTCGAGGTCGAGGAAGAGGTCGCCCGGGTCGGGCGGCGGGAGCGTGGCCAGCCCGCGCTCCGGCTCGATCTGCTCCCCCGGTTGCGGCAGGATGAGCTCGTGGATCGGCTTCGGCAGCGCGCGCCCGGCGACCTGGATCCGTGCCTGCTCGCGCACCCGCTCGATGCTCGCCGCGCTGGTGCCGTCCAGCGGGGGACGGAACGGCAGGGGAGCGTTCGCCAGCCGGACCACGGTGTCGATCTCGCGCGTGGCGAGGGCCGTCCGCTGCCGCCCGGTGATGCCGGCCACCAGTGAGAGGTGGTCATCGTCGCGCCGGCGCTGGGCGCACGCTGCCGCCCAGCGGCAGACGTCGCAGTGCTCGACCGGCTCCGGATACGTCGTCGACGGCGACGTTGGCCGCAGCACTTCGTCCTCGAGCACGGCCACCTCGAACCGCTGCTTCGCCGCGCGGTAGTACGCCATGTAGTCCTCGGTGCGCAGCACGGCCGTCTCGCGCGCGCTCCCGCCGAGCACCACCTTCATGTGGGCCGGCTGCACTCCCTGGATCCGTTCGAGCTGTTCGACGTACGAGCAGATCTGCATGACCGCGCCGGCCTTCACGTGCCGCGCGAGCTTCGTGTCCGCCACCTCGTAGTGATACGGCCCCCACACGGATGGCCGGTCCGCGTCGTCGACTCGGAGCAGGAAGTCGGCGTACCCGAGCCAGCGCCCGTCGAAGAAGGTGGCCTGGTAGATGACATCGGCGCCGCTGGCCATCGCGGTGATCGTCTCCGCGGCCTGCCGCCGGATCCGATCGGCGTGGTCTTCCTCATCGTCACGCTCGATCGTGACGATCGTCGCCGTCCCCGAGCGGAGCTCGGCGAGATAGCGGGCCTCGTGGGCGAAGCCGCGCTTGCGGATGACGTCGAGCTCCCGGTCGTTCCGGTGGGGGCGCTCCAGGTCCCCGTGAAGCACCGCGGTCTCGAGGGCGGTCAGGTGCTCACACGCCAGGTACCCGACGAGGTCGGTGGCGGAGAAGACGGGCGCGCCGTCGATCAGCTGCATCGGACTCCGGAAGACCCCCGCATGAGCTGAAGCGTAGCGAGGTTCACGACAGCTCGGCGGTCGCGACGGTCAGTCGTCCGGTGAGGGGCTCGGCTCGGAGCCGGATGGCGGCACCCGCGTGATGACTAGTGCCCACGCACAGTTGGAGGTGACGCTGGCGAACGCCGTGCCCCGCACGCCGAGCGCGTCGAATGTCTGCGGCTGGAGGGTCCCGCGATCGACGCCGCCGCCGACGGTCGCGCGGATGACCGGCACCGGCTCCTCGCCTCCCGGTGCCAGCGAGACGGCGAAGGTGCACCCTCGTCCCTCGGGGTCGGTGGCGATCCAGCGGATCGCGTGATCCTCGTCACCGATCTCCATCGGTCCCTGCTCGGCATCTCCGGTACCCGACATCGACGCGACGAAGAGGGAGTCCTCCACGGTTCGGCCGGTCGCCGTCAGGAACGGCTCGGGCTCGTAGCCGGCCGCGACCCAACCCTCCTCGAACTGCGGCTCGTTCGGATCGGCGTCGGCGACGAGGTACCAGCCGAAGCCATCGAGCGGGAACGGACCCATCACCACCTGGAGCTCCGCGTTCAGCGGCAGCAGGCCGGTGGAGATCTGCGCATCGACGCCCGGTCGCTGCCGGACCCGCAGTCCGTCGATGAGCGATGCCACGATGTCGCCCGCGGTGAAGTCGGGAATGGCGGCCGGGTCAGGTGTCGGGAACGCGGTCGGTGTCGCCGGCTCGGGGGTCGGGGTCGGGCTGGCGGTGGGTGACGGGGTCGGTGATGGGCGTGGGGCTCGGTGTGGCGAGCTCCGGAAACGTGCAGCCCGCGACGAGGAGCCCGGCAGAGGCGGCGGCGAGCAGCCGCCATCGGCGTCGAGTCGGCGTAGGTCCCCCTGGCGCGGTCATGGCGCGGGAGAGGGTAGCGCCTCCGCGCCGGTGCCGCGTCAGCGGTCGAGACGGGGGATGCTGGCGGCCAGCAGGTCGGCGATCTCGCGGGCGTTCGTCGTCCCGTAGTTCGCGTAGCAGTTGTTCATCAGCACGTGGATCTCCGGCACCTGGCCGGCCGCCTCCCGGATGCGTGGGACCCACTCGCTCAGCTCCGCCTCGTCGTAGAGATAGCGGAAGCGCTCGACCACCGGGATGCCGGTGGCCTCCCAGGTCTCGGTCCGGCGTCCGTGGAAGCGGACCACCGCCAGCCGGGGGAGGTGATCACCGTCATCGGCGGCACCGACGACTTCGTACCGGGCGGCGCGTCGACCATGACGAACGGGATCTCGTACTTCTCGAGGAACGCCAGCGTTCGGTCGCGGTTCTTCTCGTTGAACCAGGAGGCGTGGCGCAGCTCGACCGCGAACGGTGTGTCGCCCAGCCGATCCTTCGCCTTGACGATCTCGTCGCGGGACTCGCTGGTCGGGAAGAACCAGCGCGGATACTGGAGGAAGACCGCCCCGAGCTTTCCGGAGCTGCGCAATGGCTCGATGCCATCCAGGAAGCGGGCCCAGATCTCGTCCTCGATCTCGCCCGGCAGCTCACGGGCGTAGACCCGCTTCTGATCCAGGAGCTCGGGCGGCAGGGCCTCCCGCAGGTCCTTCGGGAGCCGCTTCGGCTCCGACGGCTGGCCGGTCATCAGGGCGTGGGCCTTGATGTCGAACGTGAACCCGGGTGGCGTTCGCTCCAGCCAGAGCTCGCCGGTGCGACGCGCCGGCAGCGCGTAGTACGTCGCGTCCACCTCCACGATGGGGAACTGGTTCGCGTAGTAGACGAGCCGGTCCTCGGCCGTCCCGGCATCGGGCGGGTAGAAGACGCCCGGCGCGGTCATCGTCGGATCCGTCCAGGAGGCGGTGCCGATGCGGATCGTCGCCGTCCCGTCGGTCAGCGGTTCCCGTGCGGCGGTTGCGTGTGCCTCACCGCGGCGTCCGGCGAGGTCCGGGCCGGGATCGTGGGGACTCCCCTCGGTCATCGACCCATGCTAGGCCGAATTCCGGACAGAAGCCGTCAGGAACTCCCCGCCGGTGTGAATCGAGGGTCAGGCCTGCCCCAGAGCGCGTCGCACCGGTCCGGTGGACAGCACCGTCATCACCCCTGCGGCCATGGCGAATCCGATGAGGTATGCCGGATGCCACTCGGCGACCAGCACCGCGACGCCGGTGCCGATGGCCAGGACGACCTGCAGGATCGCGGCGAGGGTCCAGGCCCACAGGCGTCGGCGCCGCGCGCCGCGCGAGGCGACCGCCGCGAAGATTGCGAACAGGAAGGACGCGCCGGCCGCGAAGCGGAGCGACGTCTCGGCTCCGGCACCGACGTCGGCTCCCAGGAAGTCGGCGGTCCCACCGGCCAGCATGCTCAGCAGCACGGCCAGGGCCAGGGTCGCCGCGGCCTCGACGAGCAGCAGCACGCGGAGCATGCCGATGAGCGGCACGCTCGGGTTGGAGGACATCGGCGACGGGGTCGCGGTGGGCAGGGCGGTCATGCCCGACAGTTTCCCCCCGCTCGCAGGCACTGGACACGTCGGAATGGCGGCCTGCCGAATACGTCATTTGTCGCAGGGTCTGGATCGAGGCATCCAACCTGCATGGCGAGCCGGCATGCTCGCTCGCACCCGGATCCTCCCGGCTCGCACGAATCGGACCTCCGACCGCCGCGCCCGCGCGCTTGCCGAGGTGGAGACGCTTGGGTGGCTGCTGGACCGGAGCCTCACGTTGCCCGGGATCGGCGGCCGCCGCTTCGGCATCGACGGGGTCATCGGACTCGTGCCCGGCATCGGCGACCTGGTGGGCGGGCTGATCGGGCTTCTCCTGGTGTGGCGAGCCTCACGGATGGGCCTGCCGACCATCGTGGTGGCCCGCATGCTGATCACGACGCTGATCGACATGACGCTCGGCGCCATCCCGTTCGTCGGCGACGTCTTCGACTTCTGGTTCAAGTCCAACACGCGCAACCTCGACCTGATGCGGCGTCATCTCGAGCGGCCCGACCGCTCGACGCGTGACGAATGGGCAGCGGTGCTGGCCGTGGTCGGCGCGATCCTCGCGATCCTGATCGCCAGCATCTGGCTCCTGGCGTCCGCGCTCGGGACGGTGTTCGGGGCGTTTAGCTGACGGCGTAGCGCGACAGCACCCGCTCGGCGGTCGTCCGCACCTGGTCGCGGATCTCGGCCGGCGCGACCACCTCCACGCGATCGCCGAGGGCGACGAGCCGCGCCGGGACCTCCTCGGGCCAGTCGACCGTCAGCCGCAGCTGGCGCCATCCGTCCGGGCCGTCGTCGCCGATACGCTCCGCGTCGCGAACCGATCGCTCGCCAACCAGATCGGCCAGCACGCCGATGGCGCGCGGGTCCACCCGGACGGTGATCTCGATCCGGGGCGTCGATGCCTCGTACGCCTCGATCGACTCGCGCCAGTGGCTGGCCAGGTCGAAGTCCGACGGCCGCTCGAATGTCCGGTCGGTAGGCGAGACCCGGCTGAAGCGCGAGATCCGATACGTTCGGACCTGTCCGTCGCTGGCGGCCACGAGGTACCAGACGCCGGCCTTGAGGACCAGTCCCAGTGGGTCGAGGATCCGATCCACCTCGCCTCCAGCTCGACGATAGCCGACCGTCACGCGACGGGCCTCCCAGACGGCATCCGCGAGAACGCCAAGGTGCGGGACCGACTCGGAGGCATGGAACCAGCCGGCCGCGTCGAGATGGAAGCGTTCGACCAGCCGCGATGCGCGGGCACGGAGCTCGTTCGGCAGGGCCGCGAGCACCTTCAGCCGCGCGGCGGCCACGACGGTGCCGAGCCCCAGCTCCGCCGCCGGGCCGGGGAGTCCCGACAGGAACAGCGCCTCCGCCTCGTCACCGGTCAGGCCCGTCAGGCGGGTCCGGTAGCCGTCAACCAGCTGGATCCCGCCGTGCGGGCCGCGCTCCGCGTAGATCGGCACGCCCGCGGCGCTGAGCGCCTCCACGTCTCGGTGGATCGTGCGCTCGCTGACCTCGAGCTCATTGGCCAGGCTCGCCGCGGTCATGCGCCCGCGCGCCTGGAGGAGCAGCAGCAGCTGGACGAGTCGGGAGGCTCGCATACGCCGGAGGATACGCCGGAGATCCTGACAGGACTCGTCAGGTTCGCTCGTGAATGAAGCCGGCCACCACGTCGAGCGCTTCGTCGAGCACGCGGTTGAGCCCATGGCCGACGCCGGGCCAGGTCCGCAGCGTGGCGTCCGGCAGCCGCGCGACGGCCTCGGCCAGCAGGTCGGTCCGCGCGAACGGGTCCGATTCGCCACTCAGCAGCAGCACCGGGCAGCGGATCGCCGGCCAGTGCGACGTGCGCTCCCGCCATGCGTCGTGGCGGCCCGGGGCGTGGAGCGGGTACGAGAGCAGGATGAGCGCGGCCGGCGGTGACTCGGCCGCGACGAGCGAGGCCACCCGCCCGCCGAAGGAGTGCCCGCCGATCGCCACCGACGCGCGCTCCGCCTCCGGCACCGCGTCGCGGTAGACCGGCAGCGCGCGTTCGGCCGAGCCCTTCGGCAGTGCGACGAGCTCGACCTCGAAGCCACGGGCGACCAGGCCATCGCGGTGGGGTGAAGACGCTCGATCGTGCCGGATGCCCCCGGGCCGAGGACGATGCGTGAGGCGCTCATGGGCGCCAAGGATAGGCGCCTACTGCAGGGTCCACAGGATCTGGCGCGGCGCCAGCCCGCTGGCCGTGATGTCAGCCGCGAGGGCGCGGCCGACGTATCGGTAGTGCCACGGCTCGTAGTCGTAGCAGGTCACGCCGAACGCGTTTCGGGGATAGCTCATCACGAAGCCGTAGCGCCACGCGTTCGCAGCCATCCAGGCCCCGGCCGGCGTGCTCGCCCAGTCGGCGTACGTCCACGGCTCGGCGTCGGCCTCGCCGGTGACGTCGATCACCGTGCCCAGCTGATGCTCCGAGTGGCCGGCGCGCGCGCTCGTGCGGAGCGCCTGCTCGTACCCGCCCACGCTGACCCAGTAGTCGAACGTCGCCTGCTGCTGGGCGTGGCTGCGATAGCCGCTGACCAGGCGGATCGGCGCATCGGCAGTGCGGGCGTCAGTCGCCAGCCGCCGAAGGTCGTCCATCAGGAGCGCTCGGAGGGGATAGCCGCCGTTCACCCCGGCGGCGGCGCTGTCGACGAGGTCCGCAGGAGCGTACGTCGCCGGCAGATGGTAGATCGTGTCGAGGAGGGTGATCGGCCAGTCGGGGTAGTCCTGGTGCAGGGCCGGGACGTCCATGTAGGCGCATGGGGGCAGCACGTTGCCCGTCCCCGGTGGCGGCGGGACCGGCGTGGCCTCCGGCGTCGGCACGGGGTCGGTGGCGGCGTCGGTGGCGCCGTCGGCGCCGGCGTCGGGGTGGGGGTGGGCCGCGGCGTGGCCGATGGCGTGGGTCGGGGCGATGCGGTGGGCGTCGGTGACGCCGTCGGGTGCTCGGATGTGACCGGCGAGCTGGGCGGCGGCGCAGGAGGACCCAGGCCAGGCTGCAGAGTGTGCAGAAGGAGCGCCGACGCGAGCCCGGCGCTCAGGGCGAGGGCGGCGAGGCCGGTCACGACCGTCGGGACCGATCGATCGAGGGGCGCGGGCATCGGAGCGCGCTGTATGGCCATGGGAACACGGTGCACCGCTCGGCTTGCCGGCACCACGGCCGATGATCCGGCAGCGATGTCCGACAATCGGCCACGCGGCCATGGGCCGCTGGGCAGAGGGCGTCATCGGTCGTACGCTGTGTGCATGACCGAGAAGATCGACAAGTCCGAAACTGAATGGCGTGAGTCGCTGACGCCGGAGCAGTACCGCGTCCTGCGCGAGAAGGGCACGGAGCGGGCGTTCACCGGGAGTACTGGGACGAGCACGGCACCGGCGTGTACCGGTGCGCCGGGTGCGGCGCCGAGCTATTCGACGCGAACACGAAGTTCGAGTCCGGCACGGGGTGGCCGTCGTTCTACCAGCCGGTGGAATCGACCGCTGTGGAGACGGAGTCGGATCGCTCCCTGTTCATGACCCGCACCGAGGTCCACTGCGCCCGTTGCGGCGGACACCTCGGGCATATCTTCGACGACGCGTACCGACCAGCCGACCGGGCTGCGGTACTGCATCAACTCGGCCTCGCTGGACTTCGACCCGGCGAAGGTCGAACCGATGGAGCAGGTCTAGGAGCCGGACGCTCATCGGCCGTCGGCGACGGCGCGCATCACCGTCGACGCCGCACGGCAGTCTCGGCCGTGACGTCGAGGTGGGTGACCGCACGCACGACGCGCGGGCCGAAGGCATTGAGCAGCACGCCGCGCTCCCGGCAGCGGTCAACGAAGGTCGCGGCATCCGGAACCCCGCGGCGGTCCACGAGACGAAAGACGACGATGTTCGTCTGAACGGTGTCAAGGTCGATCTCGATGTCATCGCCACGCAGCAGCTCGTCGGCGAGCAGCCGAGCGTTGCGTGGTCGTCGGCGAGTCGGTCGACGTGGTGGGCCAGGGCGTAGGAGCCGGCCGCGGCGAGGATCCCGGCCTGGCGCATCGCGCCGCCTGCCATGCGCCGATAGCGATGGGCGCGCCCGACGAGGTCTCCGGGACCCGGCCAGCATCGAGCCAGCCGGCGCACCGAGACCCTTCGACAGCGACATCCCGACGAGGTCGAAGCCGTCCGCCAGCGCCGAGGGCGGTCGTCCGCTGGCGATGGCGGCGTTGAGGATCCGGGCTCCGTCCAGGTAGGTCGCAAGGCCGTGCTCGCGTGCCACAGCCACGGCCGCGGCGAGCGCATCGGCCGGGAAGACGATGCCTCCAGCCGCGGTTGTGCGTGTTCTCGGTCACCAGCAGCGTCGTCGGCGGGTAGACGATGTGTCCGGCGGGCTTGACCGCGGCCCGCACCGCATCGGCGTCGTACAGGCCGCGTTCGCCGATCGGGCTGAACTGCACGCCGGCATTCGCGGCACCTGCCCCGGTCTCGTGGAGCACGACGTGGGACTCGGTCGGAACGAGCACGTCGTCACCCGGGCGGGTGAGCGTGCGGAGCGCGACCTGGTTCGTCATCGTGCCGCTCGGCATGAACAGTGATGCCTCGGTCCCGAGCAGCGCGGCAACGTCCTCCTGGAGACGGTTGACGCTGGGGTCCTCGCCGTACTGGTCGTCGCCGACCTCGGCGTCGGCCATCGCGCGTCGCATCGCCGGTCCAGGCAGCGTGACCGTGTCCGAGCGCAGGTCGATCCGGTCCGCCATTGCCCGATGATAGAGGGCCGCTCGGGCCGTCGGCTCAGGACGCGACTGTGCAGAAGATACGGCCTTCGTACGATCTTCATCGTTGTACGGTCCCATGGTGGATATGACCAAACCGAGCGCAGGCCCCTCCCCGCCCCTGCCGAGCCGCCGTGCCGCGGCCCTGGCAGGGCTCGCCGCGGGCGCGGCAGCGCTGGGCGCAGCCGGACTGGCTTGCGCTCTCGATGATGATCAAGGGCAACCTGCAGGCGGCGATGATGGGCCTCGGCGTGGTCCCGATCTTCGCCGGCTACGACCTGCGCCGCGAGGTCGGCCGGTTGTGGGCCTTCGACATCACCGGCGGCCGCTACGAGGAGCGCGAGTACGTCGCCACCGGTTCCGGCAGCCTCCACGCCGGCACGGTCATCAAGCTCGGCTATCGCGAGGGGATCGACCGCGACACGGCCGTCGACCTGGCCTGCCGGGCGCTGTGGGAGGCGGCCGACGCCGACTCGGCCACCGGCGGTCCCGATGCCCTGCGCGGCATCTACCCGATCATCGCCACCATCACCGCCGACGGGTTCTGCGCGTCGGCGACGACGAGCTGGCCGAGCGCTACCGCAGCGACCGCGTCCGCCCGGGAGCGCTTCGACCATGAACATGCCGTTCATGCGTTCCCCGGCCACGCAGGCCGCGGCGCACCGTCGCTGGCGCTCGGTCGCTCGCACGAGGCACGACCATGAACATGCCGTTCTACGTCGCGCCCGAGCAGGTGATGAAGGACCGGGCGGACTACGCCCGCAAGGGCATCGCCAGGGGCAGGGCGCTCGTCGCCGTGCGCTACGCCGACGGCATCGCCATCGTCGCCGAGAACAGCTCGGAGACGCTGCGCAAGGTCAGCGAGATCTACGACCGCATCGCCTTCGCCGGCGTCGGCAAGTACCCCGAGTTCGACCAGCTGCGCGTCGCCGGGGTCCGCGCCGCCGACCTCAAGGGCTTCCAGTACAGCCGTGACGATGTCGACGCCCGCAGCCTGGCCAACCAGTACGCCCAGATCCTCGGGCAGATCTTCACCCACGAGATGAAGCCGATGGAGGTCGAGATCCTCGTCGCCGAGGTCGGGCTGCGGCCCGAGGACGACCAGATGTTCCACATCCTCTACGACGGCACGGTCTTCGACCATCGCAACCACACCGTGCTCGGGGGCGATGCCGACGCCATCTCGGCCCGCATCGCGGAGACGTACCACGACGAGCTCGACGCGGCGGCGGCCGTGAGAGCCGGCACCGCCGCGCTCTCCGGTCCCGACCGCGTCCTGCCGGCCACGGACCTCGAGGTCGCGCTCCTCGCCCGCGGCAACGGTCGGCGCTGCTTCCGGCGGCTCACCGACGAGCAGGTCGTCGCGCTCCTCGACACGCCGGTCTGACGCGCGGCCCGCCGGGGGGCTGGCACCGCGATCGCAGGGATCACGCGACGGGCCGGTGCCGCCCTGCTAGCTTCGCCCGGGATGGTGACGCGTGTCCCGGCCGGGGTGCGTGAGGAACGGGGGATCTGTACGTGGCACTGCTCGAGGTGCAAGAAATCGGCGTTCGCTTCGGGGGGATCGTGCACTCGACTCTGTTGAGCTTCACGCTCGAAGAGGGCCAGATCTGCGGGCTCATCGGTCCCAACGGCGCGGGCAAGACGACGATGTTCAACGTCATCAGCCGCATCTACCAGCCGACTCGCGGGCGCATCACGTTCGACGGTCACGACCTGCTCGACGAACGGCCCGACACGATCTCCCGCCTCGGGATCTACCGGACGTTCCAGAACCTGGCGCTCTGGCCGGGCTTGACCGTGCTGGAGAACGTGATGGTCGGCGCCCACCGCAAGGGAAGCGTCAACTTCGTCACCGCGCCGCTCGGGTTCGGCCCGCCGCGCGGGAGGACCGCGAGATGGCGATCGCGGGCGTACGAGATCCTCGACGAGCTCGACCTCGCCCACGCTCGCGTTCGTCCGGCGGCCGGGCTGCCGTACGGCACGATGAAGCGCATCGAGCTCGCCCGGGCGCTCGCCGGCGAGCCCCGCCTGCTGATGCTCGACGAACCGGCGTCCGGGCTGACCCACGCCGAGGTGGACGACCTCGGGCAGCTCGATCACCACCCTCCGCGACCGCTACCACGTGACGGTGCTGCTCGTGGAGCACCACATGGCGATGGTGATGGGCATCTCCGACAACGTCGTCGTGCTCGACTTCGGCCGCAAGATCGCCGAGGGCGTCCCCGACGTGTCGCGCACGACCCCAAGGTGATCGAGGCCTACCTCGGAGGGCCGCATGACCGCCGCTCCACCCACCACGACCCTGCTCGACGTGCACGGCCTGCACGCCGCCTACGGCCCGGTCGAGGTGCTGCGCGGGCTCGACTTCTCCGTCGACGAGGGCGAGGTCGTGGTCGTCCTCGGCGCCAACGGAGCCGGCAAGACCACCACGCTGCGGGCCGCTGCGCGGCATGGTCGACACGAAGGGGAGCGTCCGCTCGACGGCCAGGAGATCGGTGGGCGACCGACGACCGAGATCGTCCGCCGCGGCGTCGCCCACGTGCCCCAGGGCCGGGGCACGTTCCCCGAGCCTGACCGTCGAGGAGAACCTCGAGGTCGGTGCGTACGTCCGCAAGGACCGCAACCTCGGAGCCGACATCGAGCGCTGGTTCGAGGTCTTCCCCCGCCTGCGCGAGCGACGCACCCAGCTGGCCGGCAGCCTCAGCGGCGGCGAGCAGCAGATGCTGGCCGTGTCCCGAGCCCTCATGGGCAAGCCCCGCCTCCTGCTGCTCGACGAGCCCTCGCTCGGGCTCGCCCCGATCATCATCCAGGATCTGTTCCGTCGCCTCGGCGATCTCAACAAGGAGGAGGGCATCACCATGTTGGTGGTCGAGCAGAACGCCAACCTGGCGTTCGACATCGCCGACCGGGCCTACGTGCTCGAGGCCGGCGAGATCGTGCTGTCAGGCAAGGCCGACGACCTGCGCAACGACGACGCCGTCCGTCGCGCCTACCTCGGGTACTGAGGGGGAACGGTGAACGTCAACCAGGCCGTCGAGCAGGCCAACAAGGACATCGGCAAGGGGTACGCCGCGCTCGAGCGCATCGGTGCCAAGCGCCTCCGCAACTTCGGCATCGGGCTGGCGGTCTTCGTCGTGCTGGCGATCTACCTCGGTCTCAAGGAGGGCTTCTCGCTGCTCCTGCAGCGTGTCTTCGACGGGTTGAACAACGGCTTCATCTACGCCGCCGTCGCGCTGTCGCTGGTGCTGATCTACAAGGCGACCGGCATCGTCAACTTCGCCCAGGGCGAGATGGCGATGTTGGGCACGTTCGTCGCCTACGTGCTGATCGTCGAGCAGGGGCTCGCCGATCTGGCCGGGCATCCTCGCTCGCCATGGCCATCTCCGGCGTGGTCGCCGCGGGCATCGAACGGACCCTCATCCGCCCGTTCGATCCCGTCCAACCACCTCGCCATCGTCATCGTGACCCTGGGCTTGTTCCTGAGCATGAACGCGCTCGCCGGGGTGATCTGGGGCTTCGACCCGCGTTCGTTCCCGACGCCGTTCCCGGGCGCCGCCGACGACTACATCGATGTCTTCGGCGCCCGCCTGCGCTACGAGAGCATCGGCATCTGGGTCACCGTCATCGTCGTCGTCCTGCTCGTGACGCTGCTGCTGAAGAAGACCAAGATCGGGCTCGCCTTCCGGGCCGTGTCGGCCACGCTCGAGTCGAGCCGCCTCGTCGGCATCCACATCGGCCGGACCCTCCAGTTCGGCTGGGCGCTCGCCGCCGCCGTCGGCACCCTCGCCGGTTGCCTGGTCGCCCGGGGCAGCTTCCTCGATCCCAACTTCATGGGACGCGTGCTCATCTTCTCGTTCGCCGCCGCCACGCTCGGCGGCCTCGACAGCCTCGGCGGCGCCATCCTCGGCGGTCTCATCGTCGGGCTGTTGCAGACCATGCTCGGTGGCTACGTCGACGCCATCGGCGCCGAGCTGTCCGTCGTCATGGCCCTCGTCGTCATCATCGCGATCCTGTCGTCAAACCGACCGGCCTGTTCGGCTCAAGCAGGTGGAGCGCGTCTGATGGCCCTCATCTCGCGTCAAGGAACGATCGCGTCGCGTCACCGGCGCCTGTACCAGCTGCTCGGCTGGGGCAGCGTCCTGCTCGTTCGCCTCTGCTGCTCCCGGCGTACGTGGGGCAGCCCTTCCGCATCCACCAGTTCGGCGAGGTGCTCTGCTTCGCCGTCGCCATCATGGGGCTCAACCTGCTCACCGGGTTCTCCGGCGCGATCTCCATCGGCCACAGCGCCTTCGTCGGCATCGGGGCGTACACCACGGTCATCCTGGTCGCCGACTACAACTGGCCCTCCTGGCGACGCTGCTGGTGTCCATCCCGCTGTGCTTCGTCGTCGGCGTGCTCCTGGGACTGCCGGCGCTGCGGATCAGGGGCCTGTACCTCGCCGTCGTCACCCTGGCCCTGGCCTACGTGTTCCCGACGCTGGTGCTCAAGTACGAGTCGCTCACCGGAGGACCGAACGGGAAGCAGGCGGACAGCGAGCTGCTGCCGCCGTCGTGGACGCCGTTCGACGACGACGCGCTACGGCGAGTCGGCGTACCTGTTCTTCTTCCTGCTCGTCATCACCGCGATCGTGTTCCTGCTCGCCCGCAACCTCATCCGCAGCCGGGCCGGGCGCGCCGTCATCGCCATCCGTGACAACCAGACGAGCGCCGCGGTCAGCGGGATCAACGTGCCCGTCTACAAGACGCTGATCTTCGGCATCAGCGCCGCCACGGCGGGCATCGCCGGGAGCATGTTCATGATGCTCGAGCCGTTCGCCACGGACACCAGGTTCAACGTCAACCTCGCCATCTTCCTCGTCGTCGGTCTGGTGGCCGGGGTGCGGCCACGCTGTCGGCGCGTTCCCGGGGCGTGGCTGATCGTGTTCATCCCGTGGTACACCTCGGAGTGGAGCAGCGATCCCGAGGGCATGCCGCCGGGGCTCCGCCAGCTCGCCCGGCCGATGTTCGAATGGCTCGAGGGCCGACCGGGGGCAGGGCAGATCGCCGGCATCTTCTTCGGGATCCTGCTCATCGTGCTGGTGTTCGTCCTCCCGGGCGGCATCGTGAACGGACTTCGCCAGCTGCGCGCGCGGATCATCACGGGTCGCGCCGAGGCCCTCGTGGCTCGGCGATGTCAAGCGGCTGGCGCCGCTCGAGGGGGTCACGCACGACGACGTCGTCGTCGACGACGCCCAGACCGTCAGCTCGAACATCATCAATTGAAGAACCAGGGGAGACAAAGCATGGGATCAACACGACGCCTCACGGCGATCGCGGCCTGCGTGTGGGCTCGTCCTCGCCGCCGCTGCGGTGACGACGACGATGCCGACGACACGCCGGCCGCCAGCGACGCGCCGGGGGCCACCGAAGGTGACGCCGCGCCCACGACCGCCGCCGGAGCCGACGAGACGACCGGCGGCGCCGACACCACCGCGGCCGGCACCGACGAGACGACCGGCGGCGCGGACACCACCGCGGCCGAGACCGACGAGACGACCGACGAGACGACCGCGAGCGGCGGCGGCGCCGCCGGCGGGGACGCATCCGGCTTCGGCACGGCGACGGCCAGCGGCGAGGGTCCCTACGGTCAGAGCCCCGACGACGAGAACATCTACGTCGGCGCCGGCGACTTCGAGCTCGACCTGGCCGAGTGCCCGAGCGACTACGACCCGCTGCAGGGGATCACCGACGACGAGATCAAGCTCGCCATCAGCCTGCCCAAGTCCGGGGCGTTCGCCGGGTTCGGCCTCCTGGCCGACGGCATGACCAGCTACTTCAACTACGTCAACGAGACGTATGGAGGCATCGACGGCCGCCAGATCACGCTCGACGTCAAGGACGACAACTACGAGCCCTCGCGAGACGAAGTCCAACGTCGACGAGATGCTGCAGTCGGGCGAGTACGCCGCGTTCATGGCGGTGCTGGGCACGGCCAACAACCTCGGGATCTGGGACGACCTCAACGAGGAGTGCATGCCGCAGCTGCTCAACGGCACGGGCGCCGCCCAGTGGGGTGACGTCGAGAACCACCCGTGGACGACGGGCATGCAGATCGACTACTTCACCGAGGCCAGCCTGTGGGCCGACTGGATCGCCGAGGAGTTCCCCGACGGCGCCAAGGTCGCCGAGCTGACGTACAACAACGACTTCGGGCAGAGCTACTCGAAGGGCTTCGCCAGCGCGATCGAGGGCACCAACATCGAAGTCGTGACCCAGGAGGTGCACGAGGCGGCGACCCCGAACCTGACGAACCAGTTCACCAGCCTGGCGGCCAGCGACGCCGACGTGCTCCTGATCGAGACCTCGGGCTCGTTCTGCACGCAGGCCATGGCGGAGATCGAGCAGGCGGCTCGTGGAAGCCCAAGGTGATGATGTCCGGCACGTGCCAGTCGCTGTCGCAGTTCTTCCAGCCGCTCATCGACCAGGGCCTCACCGGCGCCGACACCCACCTCGTCCCCTACGTCAAGGACGTCAACGAAGCGGCGAACGCCGACGACCCGGTCGTCCAGCTGTTCAAGGAAGTGGCCGAGGCCCAGGGCCTCGACCCCGGCCAGACGACCTACGCCACCGGCTGGCTCTTCGGGTGGTACATGACCGAGTTCCTCAACCTGGCCAGCACGTTCGAGGGTGGCCTGAACCGGCCGCAACATCCTCATCGCCAACCGGTCGTTCGACGGCAAGATGCCACTCGTCATCGACGGGCCTGACCAACCACATGGAGGGCATGCAGGACGCCTACCTCAACGAGGGCGGCGTGATCGTGCAGTACCAGGTCGAGGACCCGACGGTGTTCGGTGCGTTCGTCCCGGTGAGCGATCCCATCTCCCGGGAGGGTGAGCTGGGCGACGTTCGCCAACGTCCCGCAGTGACGACGACCGAGCTGCTGACGTGATGTCGGCGCCGTCTCCCTCCGGGGGCGGCGCCGGCGTCGTACATTGGCCCGATGGCGTCGATCGACCTCAACAGCGATCTCGGCGAGTCCTACGGCGTGTGGAAGCTGGGTGACGACCAGGCGATGCTGGGCGTCGTCACGAGCGCCAACGTGGCCTGCGGGTTCCACGGCGGGGACCCGTCGACGCTGCGGGCGGTGTGCACCGGCGCCGTCGCCAACCAGGTCGTCGATCGGCGCCCAGGTGTCCTACCCGGACCTGCGTCGGCTTCGGGCGCCGCTACATCGACATGGATCCGCGCGAGCTGCGCGACGCCGTGCTCTACCAGCTCGGCGCGCTCGACGCGTTCGCCCAGGTCGCCGGCGCCGAGATCGCCTACGTCAAGCCGCACGGCGCGCTGTACCACGCCACGATCGACGACCCGGCCCAGGCCGAGGCCGTCGTCGCCGCCGCCGCCGAGTACGACCCGTCGCTGGCCGTGCTCGGTGCGCCGGGCTCGTGCCTGCTGCGGGCGGCCGAGGCCGCCGGGCTGGAACCGGTGCCGAGGCCTTCGCCGACCGGGCCTACCTGCGCGACGGCCGCCTCGTGCCCCGCTCCGAGCCCGACGCGCGTGGTCACCGACCCGGCCGAGGTGGCGGCCCGGGCCGTGCGGCTGGCCGTCGACCACGAGGTCGTCGCCATCGACGGCACCGTCGTGCGGGTGCCGGCCGCTCGCTGTGCGTCCACGGCGACACGCCGGGCGCCGTCGAGCTGGCCCGCGCCGTGCGCGACGCGCTCGACGCCGCCGGCGTCGGCCCTCCACCCGTTCACGGCGTGACGCCCGAAGCTGCTGCCGTACGGGCCGCGCGGGTGGCTCGTCGAGCTGGCGGCCGACGACGTCGTCGGCTTCGCCGCGGCCGTCCGGCGAGCGGGCCGACCGCGCCGTCGCCCAGGTGGTGCCGGCGGCCCGCACGGTGCTCGTCGAGCTGGCCGACCGGCGGCCGACCGGGCACAGGTCGCCGGCGTGGCTGGCGGCGATCGAGCCCGAGGCCGACGGCGTCCGACGCGACGGCGCCGATCGTCGAGATCCCGCGTCGTCTACGACGGCGAGGACCTGGCCGACGTGGCGCGCGGCGTGCGGGCTGACGATCGACGAGGTCGTCGCGCCGCCACCTGGCCGGTCGCTACCGAGTGCGCGTTCTGCGGCTTCGCCCCCGGCTTCGCCTACCTCACCGGACTCGACCCCGCGCTTGCACCTGCCGCGGCGGCCGACGCCGCGGACCAGGGTGCCCGCCGGCGCCGTGGCCATCGCCGCCGAGTACAGCGCCGTGTACCCGTCGCCGTCGCCCGGCGGCTGGCACCTGCTCGGCACGACCGACGCGGTGCTGTGGGATGCCGTCGCGGCCCGAGCCGGCGCTGATCCGTCCGGGCACGGCGCGTCCGCTTCGTGGCCGTGCCGATGACCGAGCTCGACGTCGTCGAGGCCGGGTGGGCGACGAGCGTGCAGGACGCGCGGCCGCCCCGGTCACGCCGACGTCGGCGTGCCGGTCGAGCGGGGCGCTCGACGCCGACCTGCGGGACCTCCTCAACCGGCTCGTCGGCAACGACCGAGACGCCGCCGTGCTGGAGACGCTCGGCCGGCTGCGGGTCCAGCGCGTCGACGGCGGCGGTGGTGGCGACGAGCGCCGAGCGGGCGGCCCGGGCCGTCGCTGCCGGCGAGGTCGTCGACGTCGAGCCGGCGGCCGGTGAGCTGTGGGGCTACCTCGCCGTCCGCGGCGGGATCGCCGTGGAACCGGTGCTCGGCTCGCGCAGCCGGGACTCCCGGTCCGGGCTCGGCCCGCCGTCGCCGGCTCGCCGGCGACCGGCTGCCGTCGGCGCCGATCCCGGCACGCCGCTCGTCGTCGACCAGGCGCCGCCGCCGCCGGCGCCGCCGACGTCGTCGGCGTGTGGCCCGGACCCCGCGTCGACTGGTTCGCGCCGGGCGCGCTCGAGCGGCCTGGCCGGCGACGGCGTGGACGGTCTCGGCCGACGTCAGCCGGGTCGGCGTCCGCCTCGACGGGCCGCCGCTCGAGCGGCGGATCACGACCGAGCTGCCGAGCGAGGGCCTGCTGCTCGGCGCCGTCCAGGTGCCCGCCGACGGTCGCCCGGTCGTGATGCTCGCCGACCACCCGACCACCGGCGGCTACCCGGTGCTGGCGGTCGTCGACCGCGGCGACCTGTCCACCGTCGTCCAGGCCCGCCCGGGCACGGCGCTGCGCTTCCACGTCCTACATTGAGGCGCGGGGGTACGACGACCACGTGGGGGTACACGCACATGTCCGACCGTCTTCGCTTCGGGATCTTCATGGCCCCGTTCCACCAGGCCGGGGAGAACCCGACGCTGGCCATCGAACGGGACCTCGAGCTCGTCGCCCACCTCGACCGGCTGGGCTGGGACGAGGCCTGGATCGGCGAGCACCACTCGGCCGGCACCGAGATCATCGCCTCGCCGGAGATCTTCATCGCCGCCGCCGCCGAGCGCACCCGGCACATCAAGCTCGGCACCGGCGTGATCAGCGTGGCGTACCACAACCCGTACATGGTCGCCGAGCGGGCCGTGCTGCTCGACCACATGACGCGCGGCCGCTTCATGCTCGGCGTCGGGCCGGGCTCGCTGCCGACCGACGCCATCATGCTCGGCCTCGACCCGACCGAGACCCGGCCGCTCCTGGAGGAGGGCCTCGACGTGATCATGCGCCTGCTGACGTCCGAGGAGCCGGTCACGAGCCACACGAAGGTGTGGAACCTCGTCGACGCCCGCCTGCACCTGCGGCCGTACTCCGACCCGCTGTTCGACATCGCCGTGCCGGCGGTGGCCTCGCCGTCGGGACCACGCCTGGCCGGCAAGCACGGCGTCGGCCTGCTGTCGATCGGCGCCACCCAGGCCGCCGGGTTCGACGTGCTCGGGCTGCACTGGGACGTGATGGAGGAGCGGGCGGCGACGTTCGGCACGTTCGCCGACCGGGCCAAGTGGCGCCTCGTCGGGCATGATGCACATCGCCGAGACGAAGGAGCAGGCGGCCAAGGACGTCGAGTACGGCATCCGCCAGTGGTTCGACTACTTCCAGCACACCGCGGCGTTCCCGCAGATGGACGTGGGCGAGCGCCGACGCGGCGCGGGAGATGATCGACTTCGTCAACGACTCCGGCCTGGGTTCGATCGGCACCGCCGACATGGCCGTGCGAGCAGATCGACCGCCTGCAGAAGCAGTCCGGCGGGTTCGGGTGCTACATGTGCCTGGCCCACGAGTGGGCCAACCCGGAGGCGACCAAGCGCAGCTACGAGCTGATCGCCCAGCGCGTGTTCCCGGAGTTCCAGGGCCAGTCGCGCGAGCACGCTGGCCGCCAAGGCCCGGGCCCGCGAGGGCCGCGAGCACCTCGCCGAGCGCAACATGAAGGCCGTCGAGGAGATGGTCGCCAAGCACGAGCAGGAGCTGGCGGCCAAGAACGCCTGACCGCCGCCGCGACGTGCCGCTGCCACGCCGGTTCCGGGCTGGCAGCTGTAGCCTCGCCTCATGGAGAGGCGGATCTACGGCCTCGAGAACGAGTACGGCGTCACGTGCACGTTGCGCGGCCAGCGCCGGCTGAGCCCCGACGAGGTCGCCCGCTACCTGTTCCGCCGGGTCGTCAGCTGGGGCCGCAGCTCCAACGTGTTCCTGCAGAACGGCGCCCGGCTGTACCTCGACGTCGGCTCGCACCCGGAGTACGCCACGCCGGAGTGCGACTCGCTGTACGAGCTCGTCGTCCACGACAAGGCCGGCGAGCGGATCCTCGAGAGCCTCGTCGAGTCGGCCGAGCAGCGCCTGGCCGAGGAGTCGATCCGCGGCACGATCTACCTGTTCAAGAACAACACCGACTCGGCCGGCAACAGCTACGGCTGCCACGAGAACTACTGCACCAGCCGCCACGACGACCTCGGCCACTACGCCGAGGTGCTGATCCCGTTCCTCGTCAGCCGCCAGATCTACGCCGGCGCCGGCAAGGTCCTGCACACCGCCCGCGGCGCCACGTACTCGATCGCCCAGCGGGCCGAGCACATCTGGGAGGGCGTCAGCTCGGCGACCACCCGCAGCCGGCCGATCATCAACACCCGCGACGAGCCGCACGCCGACGCCGAGCGCTACCGCCGCCTCCACGTCATCGTCGGCGACTCCAACATGAGCGAGTACACGACGTTCCTCAAGGTCGGCGCGGCGGCGTGCATGCTGCGGATGCTCGAGGACCGCAGCGTCGTGCTGCGCGACATGACGCTGGAGAACCCGATCCGGGCGATCCGCGAGATCAGCCACGACCCGACGTGCCGGCGCACCGTGCGCCTCGGCAACGGGCGCGAGGTCAGCGCCGTCGACATCCAGCGCGAGTACCTCGACCGGGCGCTGCGCTACGCCGACACCAAGGGCTTCCCGCCGCTCGAGCAGCGGGCGCTGGAGATGTGGGAGCACTGCGTCACGACGATCGAGAACGACCCGCTGAAGCTCGACCGCGAGGTCGACTGGGTCATCAAGTACAAGCTGCTCGAGGCGTTCCGCGAGCGCCACGGCCTGCCGTTCGGCCACCCCCGGGTGCAGCTGCTCGACCTCCAGTACCACGACGTGTCCCGGGCCCGCAGCCCGTTCTACAAGCTGCAGGACCGCGGGATGGTCGAGCGGCTGTGCACCGACGCCGACATCGAGACGGCCACCGACGTCCCGCCGCAGACGACGCGGGCCCGCCTGCGCGGCGAGTTCGTCCGGCGGGCCAAGGAGCGCAAGCGCGACTACACCGTCGACTGGGTCCACCTCAAGCTCAACGACCAGGCCCAGCGCACGGTGCTGTGCAAGGACCCGTTCAAGAGCCGCGACGAGCGGGTCGAGAAGCTGATCGAATCGCTGTGACGGAGCCGCGGATGGATGACGCACGGCGTCCGGCGATCGAGGAGCCGACGACGATCGACGCGTCGAGCCCGACGGCGACGGTCGCGACCGGCCGACGACGACCGACGCCGTCGACGGCGACGTCGACCGACGACGACGACGACGCCGAGGCGACGGTCCGAGCGAGCGGCACGGCCCGGCGCCGGCGGGCGCTCGTCGACTGGGTCGTCGTCATCGGGGTCGCCCTGCTCGTGGCGTTCGTCGTGCGGACGTTCGTGCTGGCCCACTTCGTCGTCGACGGCACGTCGATGTACACCACGCTCGCACGACGGCGACCGGGTGTTCGTCAACAAGCTCTCGTACCGGCTGCACGACCCCAACCGGGGCGACGTCGTCGTGCTCCACCAGATCACCGGGCGCCTCCGAGCGCGACCTCATCAAGCGGGTCATCGCCCTGCCCGGGCGAGACGATCGAGGTCCGCAGCTGCCAGGTGCTCATCGACGGCCGCGTGCTCGACGAGCCGTACCTCGACCCCGAGGTGCGTCACGCCCGGCAACTGCGGCGGCGACGACTGGCGCCGATCACGGTCCCCGACGACCACGTGTTCGTGATGGGCGACAACCGCGGCGGCTCGCAGGACAGCCGGGCCATCGGCCCGATCGACGAGGACGACCTCGTCGGCCGGGCCTTCGTCGTGTTCTGGCCGCAGTGCCGACTGGCAGTGGCTCTAGCGGCTCGACCGCGAGTCAGATCGGCTCCCGAGCTCGGCACGGAAGGCGTCGACCATCACGTCGACGTGGTCGCTGAAGACGCCGTCGATGCCCATCCGCAGCGCCGGGCGCAGCAGGTGCTCGAACTGCATGTCCCACCCGAAGCAGACCCGCCGGAAGCGGTGGAACAGCGTCGTCAGCCCGCCGGTCCAGTCGGTGTGGTGGAGGTTGACGGCGTCGATGCCGGCCGCCGAGAGGATCGCCGCCCGGCGCTCGGGGCCCTCCTTCATCCGCGACAGGCGGGTCGAGTTGACCAGCCGGACCGTCGTCGTCGTACGGCCGCAGCCGCGGCCAGCACGTCGACGTCGGGGTGGCACAGCCACAGGCGGGGGAGCAGCGCCGGGCGCGCTCCCGGCGGACGACGTCGATCACGGCCGGACCGGTGTCGGCGCCCTTGAGATCGAGCGACAGGTGGTAGTCGCGTGCCGCACCGCGCCGAGCAGCTCGGCGAGCGTCGGGATGTGCGCCGGGAGGTCGGCCCGGGCGAGCGTCGCCGATGGCCCGCCGGCGCCGACCGACCCGCACGACGCCGTCGTGATCGAGCACCGGCACGCCGTCGGCGGTCAGCCAGACGTCGCTCTCCAGACCGGTCGCGCCGAGGCGGAGGCCCAGCGTGAAGGCCTCGAGGTGTTCTCGGGGGCATGGGCGCGGGCACCCCGGTGGGCGAACGCGATCGGGCTGCTCGAGCAGCGACGGGAGCCGTTGTTGCACAACGTCCGATGATGGCAGGACCGTAGACTTCGCCGCGTGTTCAACCTGTCGGGCAGCGAGATCGTCGTGATCCTGCTGCTGGCACTGGTGGTGCTCGGGCCCGAGAAGCTGCCGACGCGCTGCGGCGGGCCGGGCGCACGTACGCCGAGCTGAAGAAGATGGGCAACAGCTTCCAGGCCGAGGTGAAGAGCGCGCTCGACGAGCCGATGAAGGAGATGCGCGACACCGCCGACCTCCTGCGCAAGGCGGCCGACTTCACCGACGACCGGACGCCGGCGCCACGCCCGGACGGCACCGGCGACCCGGCCCGGCGACGCCGGCCCCGACGGCGACCGCCGCGGTCGGCTCGCCGTCGGCCGACGCCCGCGCGCCGCCGCGACCGCCGACGCCGACGTCGCCGACGGCCGAGGCGCCGCCGTCGTCGACGTCATCCCGGCCGAGGAGCTCGACGCCGACCTCGTCAACCGCACGCTCAGCGGCGGCGACCGCGCCGACCGTGATGCCGGACACGGCGGTCGGCTCGGTCACCGCCGACGGCCGACGACGGCGACGCGCCGGCGTCGGCGGACGCCGACGAGCCCCCGACGACATGAGCCTGCCGTTCCGGCGCCGCCAGGAGCGGCCGGCGATGAAGACGCCCGACGACGTCATGACGCTCACCGAGCACCTCGGCGAGCTGCGCGTCCGCATCATCCGCTCGGCGCTGGCGATCACGCTCGGCGCCATCCTCATCGTCGCCTTCTACGACCAGGTGCTCGACTTCCTGACCGCAGCCGTACATCGACCTGTGCCTCAGCCGAGGGCGAGTCGTTCTGCGGCTTCGACGCCAACAGCGACGACCCGGCGCTGTTCATCTTCGATCCCGTCGACGGGCTCTGACGACCCGCCTGCGCATCGCCAGCTACGGCGGGCTGATCCTGGCCATGCCCGTCGTCCTGTGGCAGATCTGGCGCTTCATCGTCCCGGCGCTGCACGCCAAGGAGAAGCGCTACGCCATCCCGTTCATCCTGTCGTCGGTCGCTCCTGTTCCTGCTCGGCGGCGTTGCTGGCCTACCTCACGCTGGGCAAGGCGCTGGAGTTCCTGATCTCCTGGGCCGGCACCGACGTCGGCGCGCTGTTCCAGGTCGAGCAAGTACGTCCGGCTCGTCGGGCTGATGGTCGCCGCGTTCGGCATCGGGTTCCAGTTCCCGGTGCTGCTCGTGTTCCTCCAGCTCGTCGGCGTGTCACGCCCCAGCAGCTGATCAAGGGCTGGCGCTACGCGATCGTCGGCATCGTCGTCGTCGCCGCGGTGATCACGCCCGTCGGGCGACCCGATCTCGCTGGCCGCCCTGGCCGTGCCGATGACGATCCTCTACTTCATCTCGTTCCTCATCGGGCTGCTCTTCCAGCGCCGCAAGCGCCGCCGGCCGCGCGCGCCGACTGAGCAGAGCTGAGCGAGCGTGACCGGTGCGGCCCCGACCGGGCCGAGATCGTCGGCGGCTACCCGTTCCCGCTCGACCACTTCCAGCTCGAGGCGCTCGACGCCCTCGACGCCGGCCACCACGTCGTCGTCGCCGCCCCGACCGGGAGCGGCAAGACCGTGGTCGCCGAGTACGGCATCGAGACGACCCGCCGCGACGGCCGGCGGGCGTTCTACACGGCGCCGCTCAAGGCGCTGTCGAACCAGAAGTTCCGCGACCTGCGCGAGCGCTACGGCGTCGGCGGCGTCGGCCTGCTCACCGGCGACAACGCCATCGACGGCGACGCGCCGGTCGTCGTGATGACGACCGAGGTGCTGCGCAACATGATCTACGCCGGGTCGTCGGCGCTCGACGACCTCGGCCTCGTCGTGCTCGACGAGGTCCACTTCCTGCAGGACACGTACCGCGGCCCGGTGTGGGAGGAGGTCATCGTCCACCTCCCGCCGCACGTGCGCCTGGTCTGCCTCTCGGCGACGGTCAGCAACACCGCCGAGCTGGCGGCGTGGATCCAGACCGTGCGCGGCCCGACGACGCCGGTCGTCGAGCTGCGCCGGCCGATCCGCCTCGACGACTGCTACCTCGTCGGCGACCGCACGAACGACCGGATGCACCTGCTGGAGACGTTCGTCGGCGGGCGGCCCAACCCCGACGCGGCCCGCCTCGACGCCTCCGCCGTGCGCACGGCCGGGCCGACCGGCGCGACGCACGACCGGCCGGTGCGGGGCAGCGGCCGGCGCGTGCTGTACACGCCCGGCCGGGTCGAGACCGTCGAGCTGCTCGACCGCGCGCCGCCTGCTGCCGGCGATCGTGTTCATCTTCAGCCGCAACCAGTGCGACGAGGCGGCCCGGTCGTGCCTCGCCGCCGGGCTGCGGCTGACCACCGATGCCGAGCGCGAGCGGATCCGCGCGATCGTCGACGCCCGCCTCGACGGGCTCGCCGACGAGGACCTCGACGTGCTCGGCTACGGCCAGTTCCTCGCCCAGCTCGAGGCCGGCATCGCCGCCCACCACGCCGGCATGGTCCCGGCGTTCAAGGAGGCCGTCGAGGCCTGCTTCATCGAGGGGCTGATCAAGGTCGGTGTTCGCCACCGAGACGCTCGCCGTCGGCATCAACATGCCGGCCCGCACGGTCGTCATCGAGAAGCTGACGAAGTTCACCGGCGACCACCACGAGATGCTGACGGCGGGGGAGTACACCCAGCTGACCGGGTCGGGCCGGGCGGCGGGGCATCGACGACCAGGGCCACGCCATCGTGCTGTGGAGCCCGTTCGTGCCGTTCGACCAGGTCGCCGCGCTGGCCGCGCAGCCGCACGTTCCACCTCCGCTCGGCGTTCCGCCCGACGTACAACATGGCCGCCAACCTCGTCGGGACGTACACCAGCGAGCAGGCCCACCACCTGCTCAACCTGTCGTTCGCCCAGTACCAGTCCGATCGCGACGTCGTGCGCATCGAGGCCCGCCTGGAGCGGGTGCGGGCCAACCTGGCCGTCGCCCGCGAGCAGGCCGTCAGCCCGTACGGCGACATCTGGGAGTACCGCCGCTCGCTCGACGAGATCCGGGCCCGGCGGCGCGGGCGCGACGACCTCGTGGCCGTCGGCATGGCCCGGCTGCGGCCGGGCGAGGTCGTCCACGCCGCCAAGGGTCGCTACCGCGGGCCCGGTCGCCGTCGTCGCCAGCGCCCACCGCAAGGGCGGCATGCGCCTGACGACGGTGACCAAGCGGGCCGACCTGCTGCTGCTGACGGCCGAGGACTTCGACGAGGTGCCCCGCGCCGTCGGCACGATCCGCCTGCCCAACGTGTTCAACCCGAACCGGGCCGAGTACCGGCGCGACGTCGCCCGGGCGCTGCGGCAACGCCAAGCTCCGCGGCGGCCAGCGCGGCCGAGGGCGCCGCACCGGTCGGCGCCGGCGCCCACGCCGTCGAGACCGACCCCGAGCTGCGCCAGCGGATGCGGGCCGCCGGCCAGGCCGAGCGGCTGGAGCGCGAGCTGGTCGAGCTGGCCGGTCGCGTCGACGGGCCACAACCAGTCGCTGGCCCGGGAGTTCGACCGGGTGCTCGACGTGCTCGACCGGCGCGGGTACGTCGACGCCGACGCTGGTCGCTGACGCCCGACGGCGCGGTGCTGGCCCGGGTCTTCCACGAGTCCGACCTCCTCGTCGCCGAGTGCCTGCTGCACGGGCTGCTTCGACGGGCTCGACGCGGCCGAGCTGGCCGGGCTGCTGTCGGTGTTCGTGTACGAGCACCGCAGCCCGGAGCCGGCGCCGCCGCCGTGGTTCCCGTCGACCGACGTCCGCGACCGCTGGCGGCGGATCGTCGCCACGAGCGAGGACCTCGCCGCCGACGAGCGCTCGACCGGGCTCGGCGAGCACCGTCCGCCCGACCCCGGGTTCGTCGCCGCCGCCCACGCCTGGGTGCTCGGCGAGGACCTCGCCGACGTCGTCGCCGACGAGCTGCTGACCGGCGGCGACTTCGTGCGGACGATGAAGCAGCTGATCGACCTGGCCCGCCAGGTGGCGCTCGTCGCGCCCGGACCCGACGACCCGGCGGCGGGCCCGCGGAGGTCGCCGAGCGGGCGTTCCGGGGCGTGGTCGCCGACGGCGTCGTCGCCCGGCCGCGCCGACCGGCACCGGACCCGGCCGGTCCGATGACGATCCGGCCCGGCGAGACGTGGGGCGAGGCGGTCGAGGCGCCGGCCGACCTCGTCGAGTCGCCTACCGACGCCGCGCTGGCCGCCCACGCTCGACGCCGGCGACCCGCGTGCCGGTCGCGTCTGACGGCGGTGACCTGCTGCGGACGCTCGGCGGCCCGTCGACCGGCGCCGGGCTGCTGCGGTTCCCGATCGACGTGCTGCGGGTCGAGGCCGACGGTCGGGCCGGTGCACGGCCGTCGCCCACGTCGTCGCCCACGACGGCCGCTCGCGGGGGTGGCGGGGCCCGATCGTCGCCGTGATGAACGTCGACCGGCGGGGTCCGTGGGACGTCGCCCCGCGGGCCCACCCCAACGACGGCCGGGCCGACGTCGTCGAGGTCGACGCGGCGATGGGGCTGCGGGCCCGCTGGGCAGGCCCGCCGCCGGCTGCCCAGCGGCACCCACGTGCCCCACCCGGCGATCCGCGTCAGCCGCGCGATCGCGGAGCGGTCGTGGCGTTCGACCGCCCGCTCGGCCTGTGGGTCGACGGCGTCGACCGGGGCACCGTCGCGCTCGCTGCGCGTCACCGTCGAGCCCGACGCCGCTGACCGTCCACACCTGACGTGCGCCGCCGGATCGCGCCGACGCGGCTCGGCCGGCGCTCCGGCACGGATCGGTCGACCGCGTCGGCACGAGGCGGTCAGTCGCGGCCATCCCCCGTGGCGGTGACGCCGCTCTCGTAGGATCGCCCGCTCGTGACCGCCTACGTCCCCGAGGAGTTCGACTCCGACGGAAGCCGACGTCCTGCGGCGGTACTTCACGAACCTCGACGGCCCGGTCTTCGCCCTCGTCAACCTGCCCGAGGTCGTCAAGGGCGCCCTGTTCGCCCGCTACAGCCGCAGCCCGAAGAGCCTGCGGCGGCTGTTCCTCGACGAGTTCGTCGGCGACCTCGACATCTCCGGCGACCAGACGATCGACGCCACGGTCGGGCTGCGCCGGGCCGAGGACCTCTACGAGAAGGTCTTCGTCGAGTACGGCGACGACTCCGTCGCCCAGCTCGGCGGCGTCCACCTGGCCTGCGAGCAGGCCTCCAACATCCTCACCAAGGTGCTCGAGTGGGGCCGGCTGATGAGCTACCTCGAGCAGAGCACCCGCTACATCGCCTACGACGCCCGGCTCGGCGGCCGCTACCGCTTCTACCGCGACCCGGCCGTGCTGGCCAGCCGCCTCGGCACCCGCTACGTCGGCGACATGGACCGCCTGTTCGACGCCTACAGCCAGGCGCTCGGCCGCCGTCACCGATCACGTCCGGGCGACGGTCGAGCGCCACCCCGACGACAGCGACTTCGTGTTCCGCCAGGCCACCCGGGCCAAGGCGCTCGACGCCGTCCGCGGGATCCTGCCGTCGGCGGCGCTGTCCAACGTCGGGATCTACGGCAGCGGCCAGTCGTTCGAGGCGCTGCTGCTGCGCCTGCGGGCCCACCCGCTGCCCGAGGCCCGCGACTACGGCGAGCTGATGCTGCACGAGCTGCGCAAGGTCATCCCCAGCTTCCTGCGCCGCGTCGACATCGCCGAGCGCGGCGGCCGCTGGAGCACCTACCTGGCCGACGACCCGCGACCGCACGGCCGAGCTCGTCGAGTCGCTGTTCGCCGACGACGTCGCCGACGACGGCGCCGGCCGTGACGCTCGTCGACTTCGATCCCGACGCCGAGGACAAGCTGCTGGCGGCGATCTGCTACCCGCACTCGCACCTGCCCGAGCACCAGCTGCTCGACCGCGTGGCCCGGCTCGGGCGCGGCCGAGCGCCTGGCCCTGGTGCGGGCCTACGTCGGCGAGCGGGAGAACCGCCGGCACAAGCCCGGCCGGGCCTTCGAGCGCATCGACTACCGCTTCGACGTGCTGTCCGACTACGGGGCGTTCCGCGACCTCCAGCGCCACCGGCTGCTGACGATCGAGTGGCAGGCGCTGACGCCGCACCACGGCTACGTCCGCCCCGACCTCGTCGACGAGGCCGGGCAGGCCGAGCGTGTTCGACGAGGCGATGCGCCGCTCCAGCCGGCTGTACGAGGCGATGCACGACGACTTCCCGCGAGCAGGCCGCCGTACGCCGTGTCGATGGCCTACCGCCTGCGCTACGTGATGCAGTTCAACGCCCGGGAGGCGATCCACCTGCTCGAGCTGCGCTCGGGCGCCCAGGGCCATCCGGCGTACCGCCGGGTGGCGCTCGAGATGCACCGGCTGATCGCCGAGCAGGCCGGCCACCGGGCCGTCGCCGAGGCCATGACGCACCTGACGACCGAGGCGCCCGAGCTCGAGCGGCTCGCGGCCGAGCGGCAGGCCGAGGCCCGCCGCTCGCGCTGACATGTGACGGTTGTCACGATACCGCCGGAGCCGGGCGGAACCGTCCGCCTAGGCTCCGCCCGCGAACCGCCGACCGGTGGGTCCACCGCACGACGATCTGGCGAGAAAGCACACGATGGCAGCTGACGACGACGACGAGATCACCACCGACGAGCCCGACGACGTCGATGCCGAGGTCCTCGACGAGGACGAGGAGGCCGACGCTCGAGGTCGAGCCCGACGCCGAGGAGCTCGTCGACGAGGAGGACGCCTTCCCCGACCTCGAGGACGACGACGAGGTCGTCGTCGACGAGGAGGTCGAGGAGGAGGAAGAGGACGAGGCCGACGACGCGCCGACGACGCGCACCAAGCGGCGCACGCCGGCCGCCGGCGAGGAGGAGGAGGACGACGACGAGGACATCGTCTCGCCCGACGACGTCGAGGCCGACCTCGACCGCATCCTCAAGGACCGCCTCGTCACCGCCGAGGAGGAGGAGGACGAGGACGAGGACGAGCCCGACGACCGCAGCGAGCCGGGCGATCGGCTGCAGCCGAAGCGGGCCGACGAGCAGCTGTGCCCGAACTGCTTCCTGCTCGTCCGGGCCACCGCCCCGGGCTGCCCGGTCGGCGACGACGCCTGCCCGATCTTCGGGTGATCCGGTCGCCACATGGCGACCGCCGCCGCCGACGACCCGATCCGCGCCGAGGTCGAGCGCCGGCTGCACGCCATCGTCGACCTGACGTGCTGGCCGCCGCGCGCTGGTCATCGGGCGCACGCGGTCGTGCGCTACGCGCCGACAGGTCGGCGCCGTCGTGCGATCGGGTCGCCCGCCCGGTGCGCATGGCCCGGTCGCTGTTCGACCGTCGGCCGGCGCGGGAGCGGTCGCCGCCGGCCCGGCCGCGACCGACGGCGCCGTCCCGGCGGTCGCCGGTCGGCGTGGCGTCGCCGAGCCGAGTCGTCGATGCCGGTCGACCCGGCACGGCCGACGCCGCCGACCTGCCGATCGAGGAGTACGAGAGCCTCGCCGCCAGCCAGGTCGTGGCCCGGCTGCCGTCGCTGACCCCGGACGAGCTCGGCGCGGTGCGCCGCTTCGAGGCTCGATCATCGGGGGCGCCGGACGGTGCTCGGCAAGATCGACCAGCTGCTCGCTCCGACATGATCGATCCGGTGGTCCGCCGGGCCGGCGCCGGCGACGCCGGACCGCTGGCGGTCCTCGAGGCGCGAGGCCCGCGCCGCGCTCGTCGACGCCCGCGGCGGCGACCGCTGGCTCGAGGAGCACCCGACGATCGCGCCCGGCTGGGCCGACGCCGTCGCCGCGCGCGACGTGTTCGTCGCCGTGCTGGCGTTCCCCGGCGACCCCGACGTCGTCGTCGGCTACCTCGTGCTCGACGTCGACGGCGCCATCGCCCACGTCGACCAGGTGTACGTCACGCCCGAGGCGCGCGAGCTGGGCTTCGGCGACGCCCTGCTGGAGCTGGCGACCGAGGTCGCCCGCGCCGGCCGGCGCCGACGTGCTGGAGGGCCACGCCCTGCCGGGCGACCGCAACACCAAGAACCTCTACGAGCGGGCCGGGCATCACGGCCCGCCTGATCACCGTGTCGACGCCGGCTGCGCTGACCGGCGGTCAGCGGCCCTTCCACTGCGGGGCCCGCTTCTCGATGAACGCGGTGAGGCCCTCCTTGAGGTCCTCCGAGCCCATGATCGCGCGCGATCGCGTCGTCGGTCATCTTCTTCAGCGTCTCGTCGTCCTCGGAGGCCGCGGCCCGCACGACGGCGCGGCTCTCCCAGACGGCGACCGGGCCGTTGAGCGTGATCTGGTCGGCCAGGCGGCGGGCCTCGGCGACCGCCTCGCCCGGCTCGACGAGGCGGGAGACGAGACCGAGGGCGTAGGCCCGCTCGGCCGGGATCGGCTCGCCGGTGAGGATCGCCTCCATGGCCGCCGCCTGGCCGATGGCCCGGGGCAGGCGGAACAGGCCGCCGGCGCCGGCGACGAGGTTGCGCTTGACCTCGGCGAGACCGAACGACGAGCGGGTGGTGGCGACGACGAGGTCGGCGGCGAGCACGATCTCGCAGCCGCCGGCCGTGGCCAGGCCGTCGACGGCGACGATGATCGGCTTGCGCCGCTCGCGGTAGACGAACCCGGCGAAGCCGCCGCGCTTGGTGCCGAGGTCGCTCTTGCCGGCGTTGACGGCCTTGAGGTCGGCGCCGGCGCAGAACACCGGGCCGCGCCTGGCCCTCGGTGTTGGCGGCGAGGATGCCGACCCACACCTCGTCGTCGGCCTCCAGCTGGTCGACCGCCGCCTCGAGGCCGCGGGCGACGTCGCCGTTGACGGCGTTGCGGGCCTCGGGGCGGTTCAGCGTGATGACGGCGACGCGGCCGTCGGCCTCGTAGGTGACGATCTCGGACATGGCCGCCGATGGTACGGACCGCGCCGCCGCCGCCACCGAACCGGGCGCGACCGTCTCGGACTGGCGCGTCAGCGCCGCGATACGGATCGCGCGCGACCGAGCGTGCGACGGCGTCGGCTCGGCGCTGATCGGCGTCGACGGTCGGGCTGTCGCCGACCGCGTCCGCTCGGCGGTGGACGTCGACGCGGCTCGTCGGCGACCGGCGTCGCTCGACCGGCGTCGGCGCGCTCGACCGGCGGTGCGCGGCTCCGCCGTCGGCGACGGCTCGGCGGCGGGCGGTCTCGACCGGCGTCGGCCGGCTGCGGCGGCTCGGCGCGGTCGTCGGCGACGCGGCTCGTCGGCGACCGGCTCGGCTCGGTCGCGGCGGGCTCGGCTCGGCGGGCGGCGTCGGCGGTCTCGACCGGCTGCGTCGGCTCGCCGGTCCGCGGCCGGCTCGGTGCTCGGCCGGCTCGGCGGCGGCGGCTCGGCGGTCGCGGCGGCGTCGCGTCGGCGGCGGCTCGTCGCGCTCGGCCTGGCTGGGCGGCGGCGGGATCTGGGTGCGCGGGGCCGGCGGGCGCGGGCGCCGCCTTGGGCGGCGGCCTTCTTGGCCTCGGGGCGGCGGGTGGTCGGGCGCAGCGGCTTGGGCACCGGCGGCGCCGGCGGGGACCTCGATCTCGAACAGCGCGGCGACCTGGGGGAGCAGCGGACCGAGCCGGCGGACCGTGGCGACCAGCTCGTCGCTGCGCTGCTCCGGCGGCGGCCGCCGGGGTACGAGCGAGCGGACCGGCGAGAACGCCGCCGCCTCGAGCACGGCCGACCAGCGGTCGGGGCCGTCGCCCGGCTGCAGCGACGCCGTGGTCGCCTCGGCCAGCCGCGTGGCCAGCGCCGCCGGGGAACGGCACGCCGGCCTTCGGCGGCACCGACGACAGCCGCAGCGCGCGCACGACCCGGCCGACGTCGAGCGCGGCCTCGACGTCGGCCAGCCAGAGCGTCAGCTCCTCGTCCTGCTTCGTGACGAGGGCCGCCTTCAGCGCCGTCGGCCAGCTCGCGGGTCGACTCGTCGCGGGCGACCGACGGGATCGTCGGACGCGGCCACGACGCTGCGCAGGTCGCGCAGGTCGAGGTGCTCGAGCTGGCGCTGGGCGGCGTCGGCGCGGTCGAGCCAGTCGGCGACGCGCAGGCGCGGGATGCAGCTCCTCGGCCATCCGCAGCACGGCCGGCCTCCGGCATCTCCGGCTTGCCCTCGGCCTTGCAGGCGGACGTTGTCCTCGCGCAGCCGCTGGCGCACGGCGGCGATGCCCTGCAGGGCCAGCTCGGCGATCGGGCGCTGCTCCTCGGGCAGCGACTCGAGGACCTCGGTGCGGTGCTGCTTGCCGGGGCGCAGGCGCTTCGGCTTGGGGCGCTGCGGGCACCTCGGGCGGCGGCGTGAAGTGGGGCCGCTGACGGCGCCGGTCGTCGCCGCCGCGGTCGCGCCGTGCCGCCGACGACCGCGATCGCCGGTCGCCCGCGGCGCGCCACGGCCGCCGCCGCCACCGGGACGATCACCGCCGGGTCGCTCCACCGGCTCACCGTCGCGTCGCGGCCCGCGATCGGCGCGGCCACGGTCGTGGCGGTCGCGGCGGTCGCCGCCGCCGGGCCCGTCGCGGCCGCGGCGCCGCGGCCGGCCGTCGTCGCGGTCACGGGTGACGCGCTGCTGGATGACGGGCTCGAACGGCTTGTCGCTCGGCAGCAGCTGAGCACGTCGGAGCGGGCCGCCTTCTCCTTGCCGGGGACGACCGACAGCACGCGGGTGCCGTCGATGTCCTTCTCCGTCTCGACCCGCAGCGTGTCGCCGACCGCGGCGCCCTGCGGGCAGGATCGAGCCGTCGAGGACGCCTCGCGGTTCCCGGGCCCCGGCGGCGCGCCACGTCCACGAGCCGTCGGGGGCCGAGCTCGTCAGCTCGATCTCGATGCGGATGGACATGGCCTGCCAACCTACAGGGTCGCCCCCGGATCACTCCGCTCCGTACGCACCGGATGCGCGCGGGACGCTCCGGTTACCGTCGGCGCCATGCCCGATCTACGCCCTCGGGGACCAGGTGCCCGACATCGACGCCAGCGCCTACATCCACCCCGACGCCGTCATCATCGGCTCGGTCACCATCGGGCCCGAGAGCTCGGTGTGGCCCAGCGCCGTGCTGCGGGGCGACGACGGCGAGATCCGCATCGGCGCCCGCACGAGCATCCAGGACGGCAGCGTCCTGCACACCACGCTCGAGCACCCGACGGTCGTCGGCGACGACTGCGTGATCGGCCACATCGTCCACCTCGAGGGGTGCACGATCGAGGACCGGCGCGATGGTCGGCAACGGGGCCATCGTGCTGCACCGGGTCGTCGTCGGCACCGGCGCCGATCGTCGCCGCCAACTCCGTCGTCCTCAACGACGTCCACGTCCCGCCGGGTGCGCTGGCCGTCGGCGCGCCGGCCACGATCAAGCCCGGCCGGGCCCGCCCGGACGGCATCATCCACGGCGCCGAGGGCTACGTCGATCGCAGCCGCCGGTATCCGCGACGACGCTGCGGCGGATCGACTGATGCTGGCGCTCGTCATCACCGTCCCGGCCAGCGAGGCCGAGCTGGCCAGCGACGCCCTGTGGGCGCTCGGCGTGGCGGCCATCGAGGAGCGGGCCGTCGGGCGTCGACGACCCGGACACCGAGGACCACTTCGTCGAGCTGTGGACGTCGCTCGGCGAGCGACGTCGACGCCATCACCACGGCCGCCGAGGCGTTCCCGAACCGCTGGCGCTGGCGCACGGTCGAGATCGACCCGGCCGTCGCCGACAGCTGGCGGGCCCATGCCGTGCCGTCGTGGGTCGACGCCGGCCTCGTCATCGTCCCGGCGTGGAAGGACGCTCGACGACCGCGACCGGCGTGCATGCGCGTCGACATCGATCCCGGGCGCGGCGTTCGGGCTGGGCGACCACGCCACGACCGTCCTCACGCTGCGCGCTGCTGCGCCGGACCTGGTGGCCCGGCGCCACCGTGCTCGACGTCGGCTGCGGCAGCGGCGTGCTGTCGGTCGTCGCCGCCCGGATGGGCGCGCCCTACGTCGAGGCGATCGACATCTCGCCGGCGGCCGTCGAGGCCACGCTGGCCAACGCCGAGCGCAACGGCGTCGCCGGCGGCGGTCTCGGCCAGCACGCCGTCCGCTCGCCGAGGTCGACGGGCACGTTCGACGTCGTGCTGGCCAACCTGCTGGCGCCGGTCGCTCGTCGACCTGGCGCCGACCTGCGCCGGGTGTCGCGCCCGTCGGGCGCGCTGATCGTCAGCGGGATCCTCGACGGCGCCACACGACCACGTGCGCGACGGCGCTGGCGCCGATGCACGTCGTCGAGACGGTCGACCCGGGAGGGCTGGGCGGCGCTCCTGGCGCGCCACTGAGCCGGCGTCGGTGCGCGTCAGACGGCGCGGGCGCGCACGCCGATGGGGGCGATCAGGCGGTAGCCGGCGGCGTGCCGCTCGTCCTCGCTCTCGCCACCCCAGAACCCGTACTCGTGGTTGTGGCGGGCGAACTCCTGGCACGACGAGCGCACGGCACACGTCCGGCACACCTGGCGGGCTGTCGCTTCTCGTCGCTCCCGGGCCTGCGGCCGTTCGGCCGACGACGGGAAGAACAGGTGCGTCAGCCCCTTGCACGCCGCCGCGTGCATCCAGTCGTCATCCACCGGTTCGAGACCGACGTACTCGACAGCTGCCATCCAGAAACCCCCTCGGCTGGATCTCGCGTTCGAACGAACGCGACGTCGGTGTCATCTTAGGGCGAAGTAATCGCCCGGTCAATTCTTTGAGGCAACTGCCTCAGTGGCAACGGTCACGCCGGCGACGTCGCCACCAGTATGCCGCGCCGGAAGGGACGTGCCGCGACTCCCGATCGAGGGCACGCCTTCCACTACTGTTCGGCGCCATGTCCGAGATGGAGGTCGAGGAGCGGGTCCGCAACGCCGGCACGCAGCTGACGACGGCCGAGCGGCGCGTCGCCCACGTGGTGCTCGAGCGACCCCAGCTCGTCGGCTTCGGCACCGTCGCCGACCTCGCCGAGGCCGCCGGCGCCGGCGCCGCCACCGTCGTGCGCCTGGCCGCCAAGCTCGGCTTCGACGGCTTCAGCGCCCTGCAGTCGTCGATCCAGCACGACCTCTCGCGCCAGCTGCGGCCGGCCGCCGAGCGCATCCGCGAGCTCGGCGGCGACCAGCCGATCACCCGCCACCGCTCGGCCGAGCTGTCGAACGTCCAGGCCACGCTCGACGCCGTCGACCCCGAGACGCTCGACGCCGTCGTCTCGCTCCTCGCCGACCTCGACCGCGACGTGCTCGTGCTCGCCGGCGACGCCGAACGGGGCGTGGCGCACGCAGTTCGCCACCGAGCTCGGCGCGCTGCGGCCCGGCGTGTCGATGATCGTCGCGGGCAGCGACGTCACCGTCCGCCGCCAGCTCGCCCTGAGCACGCCCGGGCTCGACGCTCGTCGTCGTCGACCTGCGGCGCTACGAGCGCTGGGTGCTCGACGCGTTCGAGCAGGGCAAGGGCGCCGGGCACACGATCGTCGCGCTGACCGACGGCCTGCTGTCGCCGCTGGCCATGGGCGCCGCACCACTCGTTCGCCATCTCGGCGGCGTCGGTCTCGCCGTTCGACAGCCACGTCGGCACGCTCGCCCTGTTCGACCTGCTCGTCGGGCTGACGGCCGAGCGCCTCAAGGACTCGGCCGCCGATCGGCTTCAGCGCGTCGAGACGGCCTGGGCCGAGGGCGTCCACGCTGACCGACCGCTGATCGGCCGCGGCGTCCCGGCGCGCGGGCCCGGCGGCGGGCGACGGCCAGCGAGCGGGCGAGCGCGCGGCGTCGTCGCCGAAGCCCGAGGGCCAGTCGGCGCATGCGACTCGCCGTAGGCCGCCTCGGCGTCGCGGCCCGACGTCCCGGAAGTAGCCCGGTGAGCTCGATCGACATGTGACCGTGGACGCTGGCCCACACCACCTCGCCGGCGAGGTGGACGTCGTCGATCGACCCAGCGTCCGGCGTCGGCGCAGCGCTGCAGCCGCGTCAGCAGCGAGACGAACGTGGCCATCGCCGCCTCCTGGTCGGCGGCGTCGCCGACCTTGGAGGCGACGAGCCCGTCGTCGAACATCACCCGGTAGAGGTGCCGGTTGTGGAGGGCGAAGCGGCGGTACGCCCAGCCCTGGGTGACCCAGTCGGCGACCGGGTCGCCGGTCACCGCCGGGCCGTCGAGCGCCTCGCCGAAGCGGGCGAACCCGAGGCGCCAGAGGTGCGACGAGCAGCTCGTCCATGCTGCCGAAGTGGGTGTAGACGGCCATCGTCGACGCGCCGACCTCGGTCGCCAGCCGGCGGGCGGTGACGGCCGCCGGCCCCTCCTCGGCGAGCACCCGGGCCGCCGCCTCGAGCAGCTGGTCGGCGACCTCCGGGTTCCTCGCGCGCGGCACTTGACAACCATACATCACATCGTTATAGATAACAGTGTCATCCAACGAATCGAAGGAAGAGGACGCAACGTGACCATCGACGAGCGACGACGACCAGCGACACCACCACCACCAACAAGTGGCTGACCGGGCTCAACGCACCGGTCACCGAGGAGGTCACGGCGATCGACCTGGAGGTCGTCGGCGAGCTGCCCGTCGAGCTCGACGGGCGCTACCTGCGCAACGGTCCGAACCCGCTGGGACCCGTCGACCCGGCCACGCACCACTGGTTCACCGGCGACGCCATGGTCCACGGCGTCCGCCTGCGCGACGGGCGGGCCGAGTGGTACCGCAACCGCTGGGTCCGCTCGGACGCCGTCGCCGACGCGCTGGGGGAGGAGCACCGGCCCGGTGAGATCCACGGCGGCATGGACACGGCCAACACGAACGTCATCGGCGATCGGCGGGCGCACGCTGGCCATCGTCGAGGCGGGCGCCCGCCCGTTCGAGCTGTCGTTCGAGCTCGACACCGTCGCCCGCTGCGACCTCGGCGGCACGCTGCCGCACGGCTACACCGCCCATCCCGAAGGTCGACCCGGCCACCGGCGACGTGCACGCCATCGCCTACCACTGGGCGCTCCCGCACCTCGAGTACATCGTCATCGGCGCCGACGGCCTCGTCCGCCAGGTCGAGCCGATCGAGGTCACCGACGGGCCGATGGTCCACGACTGCTCGATCACCGAGCGGTGGATGGTCGTCTACGACCTGCCCGGTGGTGTTCCACCTCGACGACGCCATGCACGGCGTCACGCTTCCCGTACTCGTGGAGCGAGACCCACGGCGCCCGCGGTCGGCCTCGTGCCGCTCGGCGGGCGGGGGAGCGACGTGCGCTGGTTCGACGTCGCCCCGTGCTACTCGTTCCACCCCCTCAACGCCCACGACGACGGCGACCGTCGTCGTCCTCGACCTCGTGCGCTACCCCAAGATGTTCGACGCCCACCGCCTCGGCCCCGACGACGGCGCGCCGCAGCTGTGGCGCTGGACGATCGACACGGTCACCGGCCAGGTCCGCGAGGAGCAGCTGACCGACGTCCCGCTGGAGTTCCCCCGGGTCGACGAGCGCCTCGTCGGCCGCCGCCACCGCTACGGCTACGCCACCGAGGTCGGCCGCGGCGACGGGTCAACGGCTTCGGCGGGCGGCTCGTGCGCATCGACGCCGCTGTCGGGTGACGCCGTCCCGATCGACCTCGGTCCCGGCCGGCGGTCGGGGGAGTGGGTCATGGTGCCCCGCCACGCCGGCGCCGCCGAGGACGACGGCTGGCTGATGAGCCTCGTCTACGACCCCGCCGTCGATCGCAGCGACCTCGTCGTGCTCGCCGCCGCCGACCCGTTCGCCGGCCCGGTGGCCACGGTCAAGCTCCCGGCGCGGGTGCCGATGGGCTTCCACGGCAACTGGGTCCCCGCCGGCTGATCGCCCGGGGCGCGGTCCCGACCTGCTTCAATTACGTCATGACGGAATTAGCCCGGTGCCGGTGGTGCCGGCGTGCGTTGCCCGCCCGGACCGGTCGGGGCCGCCGGCGTGAGTTCTGCTCGGCCCGCTGTCGCCAGTGGGACTGGGTCTCCCGGCAGCGGGCGCCGGAGCTCGAGCTGAGCGACGGCGAGCTGGTGATCGCCAAGGCGACGCTCGACGAGTTCCACGACGAGCTCTACGTCCTGGCCTGCGCGGTCGACGACGTCGAACGCGACCTCGCCGCCGCAGGCCCCAAACCGACCGCAGCCGAGCTCCGCCAAGCCCTCGACTGGCTCCTCACCGCAGCCAAGCCCCTACGCGACCGAGAACTCGCCCCGTCCTAGGAGGCCGTCGGCAGGAGGGCGTCGATTGTGGGCGACGCCACAGCCGGCGGTACGCGCCGATATGACGCCCCGGGCCTCCCCCCGGTGCCGGGCTCGGCGCCCATAATCATCGCACAGCAAAAGGTGGCATTAGCCGTCATTGCATGTCCGAAATGATGGTCATTGATCACGAAGGTGCGGGCATCCAGTTCGCTTGTTGATGGTTACTTACGCAACCATTCTACAACAGGCGGCTGCAGATCTGCCACCGACGATGTGCACGGGTTGGGACCGACTTTACAAATCGTCAACTCTCCCGGCACGCAGTAAACCGGCTCATGCTGACCATGAGCCAATGGATCAACGACCTAC